>NZ_QBKR01000006.1 GCF_003054245.1 Melghirimyces profundicolus | reverse complement strand
ATGTGTTTTCGGAAAGGGGAATTCCGGACGGGTCTGAGCGATGTCCGCTTGGGTGAAATCCACGGATGTGACTTCTACATGTCCCGTTCCCAGTTTGAATACTGGAAACACACCCAGCTTACCGTGGACATCACTGAGGGAAGGGGGGCCTCCTTTTCCCTGGAAATCCCTTTGGGGATCCGGTTTTTCATACGGTCCCGACCCTTCACCGGAGAAGAATCGAAACTTCTCCAACCCGTTTAAACGGAAAAAGCGATCCACTTGGATGACAATCCCTGTGGATCGCGTCTTTTTTTATGAACATGGATGAACACCTTTCAACCGGCTTCTCAACTCTTTCAAATTTCCGTACTGATTGATTTTCCGATAGAGGGTGGTACGACTGATGCCCAGAAGGCGGGAAGCCTCCGAGATGTTTCCCTTGGTTTTTTCCAATACCCTTTCAATGGTCTTTTCTTCTTGGCTCTCCAATAAATATTCGTTTTTCCCACCTTGCGGCAGGCGGATCTCGTCGATGGTAATCCTTTGAGAGTGGTTGACAAAAAAAGTTTGGTAACAGGATTGTCGGATGACTTGTTTCAACTCCCGGATGTTGCCGGGCCAGTGATAGTGCAGGAGCTTTTGCAATGCCCATTCGTCAAGGGTCATTTCGCTTCCCAATTCATCGGCCGACTGGCCCAGGAAGTGATCGATCAGCTTCTTCAGATCTTTTCTTTCCCGCAACGGGGGGATTTTCAGTTCAAATTCACACAACCGGTAATACAGGTCGGACCGAAACGTCCCTTTTTGGATCTCGGTGGAAAGGTCCCGGTTCGTGGCTGCGACGATGCGTACATCCACTGAACGGGGGTGATGCCCGCCGATTCGTGTTACGAGCTTTTCTTCCAAAACCCGGAGGAGGACGGTTTGGGAAGAGAGGGGAAGTTCCCCGATCTCATCCAGAAAAAGAGTTCCCCCGTCCGCCGCTTCAAACTTCCCGGTTTTCCCTTCCCGGTTGGCTCCCGTAAACGCTCCCTTCTCATATCCGAACAACTCCGACTCGATCAAGTGATCCGGTAAAGCCCCGCAATTCACTGCCAAAAACGGTCCTTTCCGCCCGCTGGCCCGGTGGATGGTTTGAGCGATCCAATCCTTGCCCGATCCCGTCTCTCCCAGAATGAGCACGGTCGCATCGGTTTGGGCAATGGCGTTGGCTGCATCCAGGACCTTTTTTACACGGGGACAATCGGCGATCCGGTTCTCCGGTGCGGAATGTCCGTTTGCTCGAACGGGTTTTAAAAGTGCCCGGTACATTTTCTTCCGGCGATCGCTGATCGTTTGGACCTTCCATTCTCTATACTTTTCGTTTTTTTCTGATTTCATGGTCACGGTTTTTGTGCTCGTTCCCTCGGGGGACAGGATTTCCTTTGTTTCTTCCCGGAACCATTTGTTCAAAGGCTGCCCCACGCAGTCGCGAATTGTTGCTCCCAGGATATGGGCCGCGTGTGAGTTCAACTTCGTGATGATCCCGTTTTCATCCACGGACAACAAAGGCTGTTGATGCTCACGGATGAGCGTATGGTTTTCACTCAGTGTCAGCGTCAATTCATTCTCTGCATGATGAAGCAACAGTCTTGCTTGACAGGCCTGTGAGGCGGCGATCACCATTCCCATGGTATGGGGATGATGGTGGGCGACGTCTCCGCTGACATCCAATATGCAGAGCAACTCTCCGGTCGGAGCATACAGGGGGGCCGCGTAGCACGTCAGAAAATGGTTTTCCCTGCAAAAGTGCTCATTCCCCACCACACTGACAGGCTGTTTTTCAATCAGGGCGGTTCCGATGGCGTTGGTTCCTTTAATTCCTTCGGTCCAATTGGCTCCCGTATCCAGCCAGACGTTTTTGGCCCGTTCGGAAAAAGGCGGTTCTCCCCACGTATTCACGATGTACCCGTCCAAATCCGAAACGAGGATCATGAAATCGGATTTCCGCAGCTGTAAGAAAAGCTGGTTCAATATATCATCGGTGACTTTAAAAAACTTTTTCAACTCCTTTTGACGGTCGACCAACTCGCCCCCTTTTAAAATGTCGTTCACGGCACGATGTTGATCGACACCGGATTGGAGACTTCGGGTCCGGGATCTGTGAATCAACTCCGAACGATCGTCACGGGCAAGCACACCCCATCCTCCTTTCGATCCATCTCATTCTAAAGAAGGGACCTTCTACATAAGTGTAACGAATTGCAACATGATTCTGTTTGATTGACAGTGGAAAATACGTTTCAGGCGGGTAACCCCGGGCATGACGATTTGGCATGATGTTTGCTCTTTACAGGAGGTGAGTACTCTTGAAGGAGGTTTTATGATGGGGAAGAAAATGCTCGCCGCCGTTGTCCGTGATTTTTCAAAACCCCTGCGTGTGGAGGAGGTGGATCTGCCGGATCCGGAAACCCATCAAGCCCGTGTCAAGATTGAAACGTCCGGTTTGTGTCATACCGATATTCACGCAGCCCATGGCGACTGGCCCATTAAGCCCAAACTGCCTTTTATACCCGGTCACGAAGGCGTCGGAATTGTTGAAAGCGTTTCCAATGGCGTGAAAAGCGTGAAGGAAGGCGACCGTGTGGCCATTCCGTGGTTGGGATATGCCTGCGGGTATTGTGAGTATTGCACCTCCGGTTGGGAAACCTTGTGCGAAAACCAACTGAACACCGGTTATGCCATCGACGGTGCCTTTGCCGAGTACGCCAATGCCTTTGCCGATTATGTGGCCAAAGTTCCCAAGGGGGTGGATCCTTTGGACGCCGCCCCTCTGACCTGCGCCGGAGTCACCACGTATAAGGCGGTGAAGATTTCCGGTGCCCGTCCGTCGGATTTGGTTGCGGTTTTTGGAATCGGGGGGCTGGGCCATCTTGCAGTCCAATATGCCAAGATCGCCGGAGCGTCCGTGGTCGCGGTGGATTTGTTCGATGAGAAGCTCCAGTTGGCCGAAGAACTGGGGGCCGATTACACCGTGAATGCAAAAACCCAGGATCCCGTTGAGGAAATCAAAAAACTGGGCGGAGCGGATCAGGCGATTTGCGTGGCAGTCGCCCCGCAAGCCTTTGAACAGGCCTATCATTCTCTCAGACGGGGAGGAAAGATTGTGTTTGTGGCCCTGCCCAAGGACAACGACGTGAAACTTCCGATTTTCGAAACCGTCCTGAACGGAATTTCCGTGGTGGGGTCCATCGTCGGAACCCGGGTGGATCTCCAAGAAGTTTTTGAACTCCATGCCGACGGGCGAACCCGGGTGATCCACGAAACCAGGCACATCCATGATGTGAACGAAGCATTCAAGGAAGTGGAAGAAGGGAACGCCAAAGCCCGTCTTGTGTTTGAAATGTAAACGGAGTTTCTCCGGCATCGGACACTGCCTGCCGGGCCTGCTTTACCGCAGGTCCGGTTTTTTTGGCATAAAGTCCGGCCCGACCTTATCCGGGGGGTGACAAAGGACCGGTCCGCCATGGACCGGTCCTTTTTTTCTATAACGCGCACTCTTCGATTTCAAATCCCAGGTCCCGGATCATCTGATGATCCTGCTCCGCGACCTGACCTTCCGTAGTCAGGTAATCCCCGACAAACAGGGAGTTGGCAGGGTACAGAGCCAGGGGTTGCAGGCTTCTCAGGTTGACTTCTCTTCCTCCGGATACCCGGATTTCCTTCGTGGGGCACATCAGACGGAACAGAGCCAGGATCTTCAGACAGCGCCGGGGATTCAACTCGTCCATTCCTTCCAGCGGCGTCCCGGGAATGGCGTGGAGGAAGTTGACGGGAATCGAATCGGCATCCAATTCCTTCAGGCTGTTGGCCACCTCCACGATCTGTTCGTCGGTTTCCCCCATGCCGACGATGCAACCGGAACACGGGGAGATCCCGGCCTGTTTTGCATGTTCCACCGTCCGGACCCGGTCGTCGAAGGTGTGAGAGGTTGTGATTTGATCGTGGTGACTGGCACTGGTGTTGAGGTTGTGGTTGTACCGGTCGACGCCGGCCTCTTTCAGCCTCCGGGCCTGTTCCTCCGAGAGGATTCCGAGGCAGGCGCAGATTTTCAACCGGGTTTGGGATTTGATCTCCCGAACCGCCTCGGCGACTTCCTCCACTTCCCGGTGGGTGGGGCCCCGACCGCTGGCGACGATACAATAGGTGCCGGCCTGGCGGTCGATCGCTTCCCGGGCACCCTCGATCAGCACCTCCTTCTTCAGCATGGAGTATCGCTCCACCGGGGCAGTGGAAACGATGGACTGGGAACAGTACCCGCAATTTTCGGGACACAGTCCGCTTTTGGCGTTGATGATCATGTTCAGCTTCACTTTGTTGCCGAAGTAGTGGTGCCGGACACGGTATGCCGCCTGCAATAACGACAATAACGCTTCGTCGGGACATTGCAGGACCGACAGCGCCTCTTCCGTCGACAAAGGTTTCCCCTTCAACACCCGGTCGGCAAGCGCTTCCCATCGGGTGGCGCCCGTGATTGTCTCTGTCTGGATCAAACCATCCCCTCCAATTGTAAACCAAACATGGATAAAAGGTTAACAAATCGGGTTTATTGTAGCACATCCGACCAAATGGAGTCAAAATAATGCGAATACGAAAAAACAAAACCCTTCAAGCGTTGTGAAAAAGTGAGCGGCAGCATTTAACCCAAAGCCGCTCCGGCTGCTGTCCTGCAGAGATGTAGGCACTGTCCGCTCCGAATCATCCTGCTGCGGGCAGGGGCAAACGCCTTCGGATGCGACCACAGAGAAGCTTTTGCCCCTGAACGCCCTTGCAGGCTGATTCTCCGCTGGGTAGGACAGCAAAGTCGCTATTTTGGGTAAACGCTTCCCCTTTTCTCGAAACGATCAATAAATCACACGCTTCAACGGGCCTCAACCAAAAGCATCCCGTGCGACTGAATTTATTCCTGGCTGCACAGGATCAAACGCCGGGTGGTCCATGATTTCCCGGAAAAAAGCCTTTGCCTTGTGTGCTTCACATGAACAGGGAACAACCGGTAAGAGATGAAGCGGAATCTTTCCAGTTATTCTATCTTAAATTGGGTCTCTTCTTTAATCTGGTACTTGTTTAGCTTTTGATAAAGGGTGGATCGGCTGATTCCAAGTATTTTCGCTGCTTTTGTCCGATTGCCGCCCGCTTTTGACAACGCTTGAATCAGCGCATATTTTTCCGTTTCATTGATTAACTGTTTCCGATTCAGAGGCTGGGAACGATTTGCGCTGATGGCGTTTGTAACGGAAGCATTTCCCGATTCGAACACCGTCGCGGTCGGTTCCAGAATGATGTGCTCTGCTTCCATCCATTTTCCGCTTGTGAAGTGAAATGCACGTTCCAGTACATTTTCAAGTTGACGTACGTTTCCGGGCCATTCGTAGGCCTGCAATTTTTCGATCGCTTCTCTTGTCAATCCGCTGATGGTCTTTGGAATCCGACTTTTGAATTTTTCAAGAAAAAACGAGCACAAAAGAGGAATATCTTCAGGTCTTTCGCGGAGCGGCGGAATTCGTAAATGAATGACATGAATTCGATAGTAAAGGTCTTCCCTGAATTTACCCTCCTGAATGAATTGTTGCAGGTCTTTGTTGGTTGCGGCAACGATCCGAACATCCACTTTACGGGTTTTGATATCTCCGATTTGTTCAAATTCCCGTTCTTGGAGGACGCGAAGGAGCTTTGCCTGTAAGGAAAGGGGCATATCTCCGATCTCATCGAGAAAAAGGGTGCCGCAATCCGCGAGCTCGAACTTACCCGGTTTTCCTCCTTTTTTTGCTCCTGTGAACGCACCTTCGGCATATCCGAAAAACTCCGACTCCAACAGATTCTCAGGAATGGCAGCGCAATTCACCTTGACAAAAGCACCGGGTCGTCCTGAGGTTTGGTGGATGGCATCCGCAAACAGCTCTTTTCCTGTTCCGCTCTCTCCTGTAATCAGAACATTCGAAAATGTTTGGGCGGCAATATAGGCTTCCTTTTTTAAGGTGTCAATGCGCTTGCTCTTGGAAATAATCTGTGCAAATGAATCGTTCTGATAAGACACTTTACTCAATTCGCTGCGATAATACGAAATCTCGTTTTCCAATTTTTCCATGTGCCGGAACAGATCTTTCCAGACCTCTAATTGTTGATAGAGGACCTTGAATATTTCACCGATCCGTTTTCCGTTTTGGATGATCGGCATTTGGGTCAAGATCGCTTTGTTGCCGTTGATATCCATTAATTGACCTTCGAATGGTTCATTGGAGTGAACCGTTTTCTTGGACGGGAATTCAGGTGCAACGGAGTCAATGGGTCGACCGATCACCTCGTCTTGGGATTGAAAGCCGTATAGTGCAAGAAAGCCTTGGTTGACTTTTGTCACTTTACCGGAATGGTCGGTAATCACGACCCCGTCATAGGCCAGTTTCAGGGCGCTGTCCAATATCTTTTCCATTCGTTTCGTTGTTTCCAATTCCTTTGCGACGGTTTCATATGCCGTCACGTCTTTTAAAACGACCATGGCTCCGGTTATGGAGTTCCATTCTTTGATCGGTGTAAAAGACGCAATGGCCGTTTTCGATGCAAGCTTGATTCGTTTTAAACGGCTTTTTTCCGTGTGGATACATTGATTTAAATCATTGGCTAAGTCCGGAAAACACCCTGTTATTTTTTTGTCCGTGATTTCATCCTCTTTTAATTCGAGATAATCCAGTGCGGAGGCGTTAATCGAAGTCACTTTCAAATCCAGGTCAACCGAAAGGACCGACTCCTGCAGATGATTCATGAGTGTTTTTAAACGGTGCACCAAATTGTTCGTCTCGATTGTCAGTCCTCTGATTAAGTCCGACTTTGCCATCACACCGGTTACCTGGCCCTTTGAATTGACCACCACCGCATGACCGACTTGTTCTTTTAATAACAGTTCCCTCGCGAAGTAAACGCTTTCATTTTCATTAACAGTGACAACTTCACGGATCATCACGTCATGTATGTTCGTATCAATTGAATGGGATTTCAAGAGGAGGCGGTAGAGGGCGTACTTGGTCACGATTCCAATAAAGTTTCCGTTGTCCATGATGCAGGCGAGGTCTTGCCGCTTGGAAAGAAATTGCTCCAACACTTCACGTGCGGTTCCATCTTTTTGAATTTGAACGTAATCGGTTGTCATTAGGTGGCGGACTTGCACACGGTCCCCTCCTTCAAATTCACTTGTTTTTTATTATAAGACAGGCTTTGGTTTGTTTCCAAGCTAACTGTATTCATCTTCGGTCAATTGTCCGTAAACCCATACACCTGTTTTGGATGGATTGGAAACAAAATCGGGATCGGCGAAGTTTTTCAAATCAATGGAATGGTGGTATAAAACTTGCACTGTATCCTGAAGGAATTCAGATCAGGAGGGGCATCCGATGCGAAGCGACTATCAACTGTACTATCAAGAAAAGGAACGTATTTTGAAAGGCGGTAAACAAAAATATCATGAACAGAACAAAGCCAGGGGAAAAATGTTTGTTCGGGAACGTTTGGAAAAACTTTTTGATCCAGGTTCCATTGTGGAAGACGGTATTTTTGCAAACAGTGAAGACCCGTCACTTCCCGCAGATGCATGTTTGACAGGGGTGGGAGAAATAAACGGTCGCACCGTTTGCTTTTTGGCAGCCGACTCAACCGTCAAGGCAGGTTCTTGGGGTCCCAAATCGGTTGAAAAGAATATTCGGATTCAGGAAAAGGCAGCGGACTTAAAAGTCCCCATTTTATACTTGATTGATTCTGCCGGTGCGAGAATTACAGAACAATTACATGTATTTCCCGGGAAACGTCACGGCGGGCGGGTTTTCTACAATCAAGTTCAATTGTCAGGAGTCGTTCCGCAAATTTGTATTTTGTTTGGTCCTTCACCGGCAGGGGCGGCGTACGTACCGGCATTTTCAGATCTGGTCATCATGGTGGATCAAAATGCGAGTGCCTACTTAGGCTCGCCCCGAATGGTGGAAATGGCCATTGGTGAAAAAACAACGATGGATCAAATGGGCGGTGCAAAAATGCATGCGTCTGTGAGTGGCTTGGGTGATGTTCTTGCAGACAGCGAGGATGAAGCGATTGATGCTTGTAAACGTTATCTGGATTACATGCCGCAGAACTGGCAAGAACGGCCTCTTGAGAAAGAGGGTCGAGAACCGGTGGAAGGGAGAAGCATTGCTGAAATCATCCCTGAAAACCAAAATACGCCTTTTGATATGTATGAATTGATCCATCAAGTGATCGATGAAGGAAGTTGGTTTGAGTACAAAAAATTGTTTGCTCAAGAGCTGATCACCGGGTTTGCCCGGATCAATGGCAAGGTCACGGGAGTGATTGCAAACCAGCCGAAAGTAAAAGGAGGAACATTATTTGTCGATTCTCCTGATAAAGCTGCGCGTTTCGTCATGATTTGTAATGCATATCATATTCCTTTACTGTATTTGTCTGATGTTCCAGGCTATATGATCGGTTCGAAAGTGGAGCAAAGCGGAATTATCCGCCACGGTGCAAAAATGATTTCGGCCATGTCCGAGGCCACCGTCCCGATTATATCCGTGATCGTGCGTAAATGTTATGGTGCGGGCCTTTATGCCATGGCAGGTCCCGCATTTGGATCCGATGCGGTTTTATCGTTGCCGAGCGGACAAATTGCGGTGATGGGTCCGGAAGCAGCCGTCAATGCCGTTTATTACAACAAAATTCAAGAGCTTCCGGAGGACGAACGGGCGGCTTTTATCCGTGAAAAACGGAAGGAGTATGCGGATAACATCAATATACACCGATTGGCATCCGAGTTGATTATTGACGATATCGTCGGCTATAACGAGCTTCGCGGCGAGTTGATCCGTCGATTTAAAATGTATCGGTCGAAACAAGTCAAAGGCTATGAGAAGCGAAATGCCATTCATCCCGTTTAATGAAGCGGAGGTGTGAATCATGAATAATGAAACCATTTTGTATGAAGTGAATGATCATGTAGCCAAAATCACGTTAAACCTTCCGGAAATGAGAAATCCGTTGACCGATCAGTTAACGAAAGAGTTAATAGAGGCCATTCGAACCGCCGATCAAGATGAAGAGGTTCGCGTGATGATTTTGACCGGAGCCGGAAAGTGCTTTTCTGCGGGTGGGAACTTAAATGAATTTAAAGAGAACTTCGAAAAACCGGTTCCACAGCTTCACGATGAAGGTCGGGAGAGTACAGAGCTTTTTAAACTGGGAGCAACGGTTCAAACCCCCATTGTGGCATCTGTCAACGGTCCGGCATTGGGAGGGGGAACCGGCCTGGTTGCGATGTCCCATATTGCGATCGCCTCGGATCAGGCAAAACTGGGTCTGACGGAGTTAAAACTGGGAATCGTCCCTTATGTCATCTTACCTTGGGTGAGACGTGCCGTTGGAAATCGACGGGTCCTGGAAATGATGTTGACCGCGGAAATCATCGATGCTGAAAGAGCCAAAGAATATGAACTGATTCATCGAGTCGTACCTCATGATCGGTTGGAAGAGGAAACATGGAAAATAGCTGAAGGAATCGCATCGCACAGTCCGCTGGCTGTTCGTCTGAGCATGGATGCGTATTTTACCACGGAACAAATGGACTTTTTAAAATCTTTCGATTATCTGTCCACCTTGCGACTCGTTTCTTTTTGCAGCGAAGATCTGAAAGAAGGGGCGTCCGCATTTTTGGAAAAGAGAAAACCCGTATGGAAAGGAAAATAGGAGGAAAGCGAATGTTTGGAAAGTGGAAGCGGTTGAAGGGGATCCGGAGCGGCTTTGGGTAAATGCTGCCGCTCACTTTTTCACAACGCTTCAAGAGGGAGACGCGGTTAAAGTGATTGAATTAAACGAGGGAAAGGTTGAAGTCTGTGAAACAAACGGTTCGGATCGGTGCGGCTCAAGGTTTTTATGGGGATACGATCGAACCTGCGGTCGCAACGGCAAAGTACGGAGAGGTCGATTATCTTGGCTTTGATTGTTTGGCAGAATTGACAATGGCCATTTTGCTTAAGGATAAACAGAAAGACGGGAACCTTGGCCACACACGGGATATCACGACCTCAATGAAAGCGCTTTTGCCTTATGTGAAGGAAAAAGGAATCAAGTTGTTAACCAATGCGGGAGGGTTGAATCCGGTTGGTGCGCAGCAGGAAGTCATCCGTCTCGCAAAGGAACTGGGCATGAGCGACTTAAAGGTGGCGGTTGTAACCGGCGATAATATCATCGACCAAATCGATTCGATGATTTCACAAGGATTGGCTTTGGATCATATGGAAACCGGCGAGTCGATTGATCCAGTCAAAGATCGGCTCTTGTTTGCCAATGCCTATCTGGGTTCCATGCCCATTGTGGAAGCCCTGAGACAAGGAGCCGATGTGGTTGTCACCGGTCGAACGACGGATCCCGCACAGTTTCTTGCGCCATTGATCTATGAATTCGGCTGGACGGAAGATGATTGGAATCGCCTGGCAAGCGGGATCTTCATGGGGCATTTACTGGAGTGTTCGGCCCAGTCAACGGGAGGAAACTTCAGTGGGGATTGGCGTCAAGTCGAAAGGATGGAGGAAATCGGATATCCGATTGCAGAAGTGAGTGAAAGCGGCGATTTCATTGTAACAAAAGTCAAGGAACGCGGGGGTTTGGTGACTGTTGATACGGTAAAAGAACAAATGCTTTATGAAATTCATGATCCATCGGCTTATGTCACTCCGGACGTTGTCGTTGATTTAACCAAGGTTCAACTTGAAGCGGTGGGAACGAATGAAGTGAAAGTGACCGGTGTTTCCGGGAAACCCCGCCCTGATACGTTAAAGGTTGTGATGGGATACGAAAACGGATACATGGGTCAAGTCATCGTCGGTTTTTCGTGGCCGGATGCCCTTGAAAAAGCAAGAAAAACCGATGAAATCATCCGAAAACAGATGGCAAGCAGGGGCCTGCAATATGACGAAATTCATACCGATTTTATGGGGTACAATTCATTGCACGGCCCACTGGCGGAGGAACCGAAAGAGGAATTAAACGAGGTTTATTTACGAATGGCCGTTCGGGCAAAAACAAAGCGGGATGCTTTGAAACTCAATCGACTGTTTCCCCCATTGTCACTCGATGGGCCGCCGTCCATGGGCGGTTATTTCGGCAACATTCCTCCGCGTCAATTGTTGGGGATGTGGGCGTCGCTGATCCCAAGAGACATCGTCGAGAAAAATGTCAAAGTATCGGTGAATGAGGTGGGGAATTCATGCCAAGGATCCAATTAAGAGAAGTGGCACAAGCACGGTGTGGGGATAAGGGAAACAAAGTGAACATCGGGCTTTTTGCCCCTGACGAGGAATATTACGAAATTTTCAAAGAAAAAGTGACGTCGGAAAAAGTAAAAAGTCATTTTGAGGGGCTCGTGAATGGGGAAGTCATCCGATATGAATTGCCGAATATCCATGCATTCAATTTCGTCTGTATGGATGCGTTGGATGGAGGTGGCTCCGCCTCCATTCGGGTGGACAACTTGGGTAAATGCTTCAGCTCCAATCTGCTTCGTTTTGAAATCGAAGTGCCGGATGCTCTCATGGAAAAACGGAACCATCATGAGGTGAACCCGAGTGGTCTATGAACCTTACCTGACAGAGGAACATGAACAGCTGCGAAGAACCATCCGAAAATTTGTGGACAAAGAAGTGACTCCTTACGTTGAGGAATGGGAAAAAGCCGGCGAATTTCCCCGGGACATCTTAGAAAGAATGGGTGAACTGGGATTTCTCGGTTTACGATATCCGAAGGAAGTGGGCGGGCAGGGATGGGATTATTTTGCAGGTGTGGTTTTTGCGGAAGAATTGGCACGCTGCGGTTGCGGCGGATTTCCGATGGCGGTTGCGGTGCAAACCGAGATGTCGACCCCGCCGATTTTGCAGTTTGGGAACGATGAGCAAAAAGAACGTTTTTTAAAGCCGGCCATTCAGGGCAAAAAACTCGCAGCCATTGGAATCACGGAACCCAATCATGGTTCCGACGTCGCTTCGATTGAAACGCGTGCGAAAAGAGAAGGCGATGAATGGGTGATCAATGGAACCAAGATGTTCATTACCAATGGCCCAAGAGCCGATTTTGTCACGCTGGTCACCAGAACATCGGAAGATCCGTACAAAGGAATCAGTCTGATCCTTGTTGAACTGGACCGCCCGGGTGTTTCAGTAAGCCGGAAGTTAAAAAAAGTGGGGATGCGTTCCTCCGATACCGCCGAGTTAATTTTTGATGATGTTCGGGTTCCATACGATCATTTGCTTGGGGAAGAAGGCAGCGGTTTTTCTCAAATTATGTGGGAACTGCAAGGGGAACGAATGATTGCAGCGGCAGGTGCAATCGGAATGGCTGAGTTTGCTTATGAGCAAGCGTACCAATACGCAAAAACACGGAAGCAATTTAATCAGCCGATCGGTCATTACCAGGTGATCGCTCATTTGTTGGCGGAAATGAAAACGGAAATCGAATTGTGCAGGGAAATGACCTATGCGACGGCTTATCGATTTTCAAAAGGGGAAGTCCCGGGCAAAGAAATTTCAATGGTTAAATTGGCGACAGCGCAAATGGCGCATTGGGTGGCGGACCGTGCTTTGCAAATATTCGGTGGAAACGGATACATGATGGAATATCCGGTTCAACGAATCTGGCGTGATACCCGGTTGTACCGGATCGGTGCCGGAACGGATGAAATTATGAAAGAAATCATTTCAAAACAACTCGGACTCGAAAATTAAGGAGGTGGAAGGATGTCCCATTGGATGTTTAATGAAGAGCATGAAATGTTCCGAAAAACCGTGAGAAAATTTGTGGATAAAGAAGTCGTTCCTCATGTGGAAGAATGGGAAGAAGCCGGGGAAGTACCGCGGAGTTTATTTGAACGGTCAGGGGAACTTGGGTATTTGGGAATCAAGTTTCCTGAGGAATATGGTGGAGGCGGGATGGATTTCATCACTGAGGCTGTATTTCTGGAGGAGCTCACCAAGTGCGGTTCCAGTGGAATCGGCGCAGCCATCGGTGCGCATATCGGCATTGCTATGACTCCTGTCTGGCGATTCGGGAATCATGAACAAAAGAAAAAATATTTGGAACCCGCGATTCAGGGCAAAAGGATCGCAGCTTTGGGAATTACCGAACCCGGTGCCGGGAGTGATGTTGCTTCCATTTCAACCCGGGCGGAAAAGAGAGGCGACCATTATGTTCTGAACGGTTCAAAAACGTTTATCACCAATGGCGTTCAGGCTGACTACGTGGTAGTGGCAGCAAAGACAAGTGACGGTCCAAAACATCGAAACATCAGTTTGTTCATCGTGGAGAGGAGTTGGGAAGGGTTCTCGGCCGGCAAGAAACTGGATAAACTGGGTTGGCGCGCATCCGATACAGGAGAATTGTACTTTGAAAATGTGAAAGTGCCAAAAGAAAATCGAATCGGTGAAGAGAATCATGGTTTTCAATACATGATGACGAATTTCCAGTGGGAACGGATTATGATGGCTTTGACCAGTGTGGCTCTCGCTGAGAAAGCGCTGGATGACGCCATTCGTTACAGTAAAGAGCGCACTCAATTCGGACGATCCCTCCATCGGTTCCAAGTACTCAGACATAAGATGGTCGACATGGCCGTTGATATTGAAAAAGCGAAAAACATGACCTATCGTGCGGTCTATTTGTGCAACCGGGGAAAAGACGTGACGACCGAAGCCACAATGGCCAAAGCATACGCAGGTGAAATGGTGAGCAGAGTTTGTGATCAAGCTCTTCAAATTCACGGTGGCAACGGTTATATGATGGAATATCCGGTTCAACGTTATTGGCGGGATGCCCGGATTCAATCCATTGGCGGAGGGACGACGCAAATTATGAACGAAATCCTGGTGAAGCGATTGGGTATTGTGAGTAATGAATAACAGGAGGCGATGTTCAAATGTTGAACGGCATCGGATCATGGTTGGTGAAACATTGTGACCGAAACCAAGAAAAGCCGGCCATCATCCATAAAGACAAATGCTTCACTTACCGCGAATTTAATGATCGAGTCAATCGTTTAGCCAATGCTCTCGTTGAACTCGGGGTTCGAAAGGGGGATCGAGTCAACGCCCTGCTATTCAACACCAATGAATTATTGGAAGCGATGTTTGCCTGCGCAAAAATGGGTGCGATCTTTGTCCCGATCAACTTCCGTTTGAGCGTCGATGAAGTCGAATATATCGTTCGCGACTCCGGTGGTGCGATTTTCATCTATGACGAAAGACTCCGTGCCATCGCAGAAGGACTTCGTGAGCGGATGAAACATATTCATCATTTTATACAAGTGGGTGATTCATCCAATCAGGATGAAGCCCATTATGAACAATTGCTTGCCGGGGCAAATGACGATGAGCCGGCATATGAAGTTCGGCTTGAGGACCTTCATATGATGATGTACACGTCGGGAACAACCGGGAAACCGAAGGGAGCCATGCTGACCCACGGCAACACGTTATGGAATGCCGTCAATGTCATCAACTTTTTGCCGATGAATGAAGATGACATCACGTTCACGGTCGCTCCGCTTTTCCATATTGGGGGCATGAATGTTTTTACCACCCCGACGTTATATAAAGGCGGTACCGTTGTGTTGGAGGATCAATTTGCCCCGCAAGCAACGCTTGAAACGATTCAAAAAGAAAGCGTCACCACCCTGTTTCTTGTTCCGGCCATGTGGCTTGCGATGACTCAGTTTCCGAAATTCGATGATTACGATTTAAGTACCTTAAGGTTTAATATTTCGGGCGGTGCACCTTGTCCGATTACCGTGATTGAATTTTTCCAGAAACGAAACATTCCGTTCTATGAAGGTTTTGGATTGACGGAAACGGCACCCTTCGTATGTTTGCTGGATGCTGAAAACAGCCTTCGCAAGAACGGTTCGGTCGGAAAACCGCCGATCCACACGGACGTTAAAATTGTCGATGCGTACGACAACGAGATCCCTGTCGGTGAGGTTGGAGAGCTTCTCGTGAAAGGGCCCAACATTTTTGCCGGCTATTGGAACCAGCCGATCGCCACGAAGGAAGCAATCAAAGACGGCTGGTTTTACACGGGGGATCTTGCCAAACAGGATGATGAGGGTTTTATGTATATTGTGGACCGCAAAAAAGACATGATCATTACCGGAGGTGAGAACGTATACCCGGTGGAGGTCGAGCAAGTTTTATTCCGGCATCCCAATATCAAAGAAGTGGCCGTTGTCGGATATCCTGATGAAAAATGGGGCGAATCCGTAAAAGCTCACATTGCCCTTAAAGATTCAGATGAACCGATGAGTCTGGAAGACATTCAGAAATTCTGCGATGGGAAGCTTGCCCGTTTTAAAATACCGAAGCAAATCGAAATCATGGAGTCGCTGCCCCGGAATACCACAGGCAAAGTATTAAAGACCGAGTTAAGAAAACAACACAAAAAAGGAGCCACGAGTCATGTTTAAAAAGTATTTTGATGATTACGAAATAGGTGAAAGGTGGCACTCGAAAGGGCGAACGGTTACAGAAGCGGATATCGTTAATTTTGCAGGGTTCAGTGGAGATTGGTACTCGCTTCACACGGATGTTGAATATGCAAAAACGACACCTTTTAAACAACGGATTGCCCATGGGATGCTGGTACTGTCCGCAGCATCGGGATTGCAAATTTTTGAGCCAGGTATTGTGGTTGCTTTTTATGGGATGGATCAAGTCCGGTTTACCAATCCCACCTTCATCGGGGATACCATCCATGTGGAGATGACAGTGGAAGAGATGCAAGACAAAGGGAACGGCACGGGGGTCCTGACTGCGAAACAAGAAGTGAAAAAACAGACCGGTGAAACGGTGATCACCGGGACGATCAAAGTGTTGTTGAATAAGAGGTAGAAGAGGTCGAATTGGTACGTAGACAAGATTTGCAAAATGATTGGATTACCGTCTAGTAACAGAACAATGGGGATGGAAATCCAAATCAATGTGTTTCCGTTCAAAGGAGTGAAGATCGTGATGCCCCCCTCCTATTCCTTCGATCCCTTTGTGGAAGAGCGAGAACGGGTGGACTTTTACCGGGATGACCCCTTTTTACGAAAACTGGTGCTTTATTACTGTGGCGAAAAAATGGACGAACGATTGTCCGCCCTTTTCTCCCAAGGTATCTTCCCGTTGGAGGAAATTGGTTGACCGAGGAAGTCATTCCGCCCCGTCATTACTTCATTACGATGCCTTCAACCACCGGATCCGGCGAGACCGAAACGTTGGAGAAAGAGATCTTTTCGGAAGCCTTATTTTCAGAAGAGACGGTCCCATGGGAAAGCTTTGTGAAGCGTTTGTTGATCAACGAACTCGGCGAATTCGGGATCACCTGTCCACTGGCATGAACCGATGGCTTGATCGCACTGTTGGAACGGTTTCCCGATGATGATTTCCCGGAATTGGAACGGATTCGAATGCATTGTAAGGATGGGGTGGATGGGGATTTCGGTATCGGAGCCCAGTTCATGTCCGAGATGCAAGGAGGGTCCGATATCCCGGCCAACCGGGTCATCGCCCTTTTCTGCCGCACCTTTTTCAGGTTCTATCAAGAGCAGGCTTTGAACGGGATCTCACAAGCAGAATCCCATCATCCTTTAGAGGAAAAAAGGGTATGAAGGCCATCAAATTCAGCCATCTTTTGACGCAACGGCCTTTTCTTCTCCGACACTGGATGCCTTTCGTTCGAATTAGAGTCCAGTGTACTGTGTAAAATTGAGTTGGCCGGGTAATGAAAAGAGCCATTCACACCCCTCTTGAGTAGAATTAAGTTCACGAAAATATTCATAAATCTGTCCCCGGCGTGTTTGTTCAGGTCATACGGCTCTTTGAACGATTCGGGAAGAAGTAGGGGTAGAAGGAGCATGGCTTCCGATTACCGCAAAGTAGATACCATTTATTTGGAATTGAGGCCTTCCGGGCCTCTATTTAATTTGATCGGTTTTTTTCCTTGCCCACAAAACCCCCGCGGACTCGGGAAGATCTTCTACACCGCACCGGTCGCTCCACTGATCATTGCTACTATTTAACATTCAGGATGAATCATAGGTATTTGGTTTGTAAGAAAGCCTTTTTTAAAAAAGGTTGGGCCCTTCACTATACAAGTCTTCTCGCCATTAATAGTATAGTTAATATCCACTCAGGGGAGGTTAAAGTAATGAAACCTATATCCCCAAAGATCCCCACCATTGCCATTACAGGAAGTGCCGGGAAGTCAACGACGAGGGAGTTTGTTTACTCAATTTTAAAAAGAAAATGGAAAAGAATTTTATCGACAAAGCATAACAGAAATCTGCCAAGTCATACGAAGAATTACGCCAAAAAAATTAACGCTTCCCATAAAGCAGTTGTCTTAGAAATGGGTCTTGGACGAGCGCCTGGAAAAAGGCATTTTCGTTATATTAAACCTAATATTAGTGTCATTACAAATATAGGGACTGCTCATTATGGTAAGCTCGGAAATAGCATTCAATCCATTGCCAAATCTAAATCTGCACTGATCAAATATATGCAACCAAAGGGAACATTACTCATCAATAAGGATGACAAGAACTCTAAACTGTTACAAACCAGGAACTTCAAAGGTAAAAAGATCACAGTCGGAATCCAAAACATCGCAGATTACCGGGCAACAAATATAAAGTATAGAAACAATGGAATGAGTTTTGAAGTGAAATTAAATAGAAAAAGAGAGAATTTTTTTATCCCCGCGTTTGGAGATCATAACGTTATTAATGCATTGTTTGCCATCGCCATTGCTCATCGTCTAAACTTTTCTCCCAAAGACATTCGATCAGGCTTAAAAAAATGTAAATTACCCAGTCGTAGACTACAAGTGATTCCGTTAACCAATCAATCTCTGCTTATCGATGATAGCTTTAACGCCAATCCCCAATCCGTAAAAGCAGCTGTAGATGTGCTCGTTAAACTGGGCAAAAAAAAGAAGATTATCGTTTTGGGAAGTATGTTGGAGTTAGGGAAGCACTCTTCAAAAGGACATGAAGAAGTTGGACGTTATTTGGCTAAAAATAATGTGGATACTATTTACACATACGGAAAAAAGGCCAAGAAAATTGGCAAAGCTGCTATCAAACACGGATTCCCCTCTGCAAAAGTACATTCATTTACAGAGCGAAGTAAACTGCATAAAAAGTTAAAAAAGATCTGCAAATCTAATATGACCATACTGGTCAAGGGCTCCCACCGGATGAAAATGAAGGTGACTTCTGAATTTGTTGCTGTACATTATCTTCGTTTTTCACCAAAATGGCCCAGTATAAAAGCCAGACTAAAAAATAGTGAACCCGGATCGAGGAGAGGAGCCAGTAATCCACTGAAATGATCGGGCTTGAAAACACCCCGGACTTTGAAAAGCCGGGGTGTTTCATCATTGCAGCCTCTGTCCACCATACCAATCATCGTCGCGGGAAGCCCGGTCATTTTCTTCACGGCTGCTTCCCAAGCTTGGCCTTCTCCCAAGGCCTTTTTATTTATATCCCATCAAAGGATCGACTAGTTGACCTTGATCCTTCCGCTCCAATATTGCTCTCTCAGTTTGAATTTTTGTATTTTTCCGGTGGCTGTCTTCGGGAGCGATTCAACGAACTCCACCGACTTAGGTGCTTTAAAGTGTGCCATCCGTTCGCGACAGTAATCAATCAGTTCCGCTTCCGTCACATCAGCACCATCCTTCCGCACCACCATAGCCTTTGGAGTCTCACCCCATTTTTCGTGAGGTACCGCGATTACGGCGACTTCCATGATCCCGGGATGCTTGTAAAGGACTCCTTCCACCTCAGTGGAGGAGATATTTTCGCCGCCGGAAATGATAATGTCTTTGAGCCGGTCCAGTATCTCGATGTACCCGTCGGGATGAACGACGGCGAGGTCGCCAGTGTGATACCATCCATTCCGAATGGCTTTTTTCGTTTCTTCAGGTTGCTTGTAATATCCGTCCATCACCACATTTCCCCGGGCGACGATTTCACCGATCTCCTGTCCGTTCCATTCGACTTCCTGACCATTGTGATCTTGCCGGACCACTTTGGTTTCTCCATTGAAAGCCATTTCCACACCCTGCCGGGCTTTTATGGTGACTTGTCTTTCCGTCGAAAGCGAATCGAATTCCTTCTTCCACTCGCAATAGAGAATAAACGGGGAAACTTCTGTTGCACCGTACACATGGATCATTTCCAAGCCTAAGAGATCTTGTGCTTTTTGAATGACGGCAGCAGGAGGCGGAGAACCCGCTGTCGCCATTCGGCGCGGAATCGACTTGGATACGCCATGAACTTTTTCAGAATGGACCATCATGTTGACCACCGTTGGGGCCCCACAGAGGAGAGTGATTTGCTCTTCGTCAAAGAGGCGTAAAATGCGTTCGGGGTCGACCTTGCGAAGACAGACATGCGTTCCCCCCGCCGCCGTGATGGCCCAGACACCGCCCCATCCATTAACATGAAACATCGGTAATGTGTGCAGGTAACGGTCTTCATTCTTTACACGCAAGTGGTACAAGAAATTCGCCGCATTGATATAGTTGTTTCGATGGGTTAGCATCACACCCTTGGGGCGGGACGTCGTGCCGCTGGTGTAATTCAGGCTGAGTATCTGGTTTTCGTCGATTTCCGCCTGTATCGGTTGATCACTGGCACCGGCCAAAAATTCTTCGTAATCGACCCCCGAAAGGAAAGAGGATGGGTTTTCTTGATTGGAGACGACAATCACTTTTTCCAACGCGGGGGGCCATTCGCGGGGGACCTTATCAGCAAACTCCTCATCTACAATCAGGAATTTACTGTCACTGTGGTTCAGAATATAGGCAACATCTTGGTCGGTCAGCCGATAGTTGACAGGAACAATGACGGCTCCCAATTGGGTAATGGCGTAAAAGCTTTCCAACATCGGATGGGTATTGGGAAGCATCACGGCTACATGATCCCGGTTTTTGATCCCGGCTTGACAAAGGGCGTTTGAAAGGCGATTGACCCGTTTCTCGAATTCCCGATAAGTGAATCGCTTTTCTTCATCCACCACAGCTGTCTTATCCGGATAATATTTAAGGGCACGTCGGTACCAGTCCAGCGGCGTCAAAGGAGTAATCATCTTTCTCCCCCATTCTGTTGTCATGAAAGGTGTTTTCCCCAGTTGGTCGGTTCAGAATCCCGTAAACGCTTTCAATATTAGGTTAATTACATCATTATAAATAATCAAGGGGTCACCGGCATTAGAGTATTGTGATTGATTGTCAGGCTCAGGAGAGAAGGGAAGCGTTTACCCGCGAAATAACGACTGGCCGAAGAAGGAATATTGCGGTTTTTCCTGTAATGAGTATATTACGCATCTGTTTGAATGGATACATCAACTGACTTACAGTCCGGAATCTTCGGAAAAATCAAAGCAACGGACTGAGGCCCGCCACAAGTCCTGCTCAAGCGTATCTCTTTACGAAAGAGGGGAACTCCATGGATGTCGCATTTCTGCTTAGGAGAACCGTCCAGGATACACGAGGTGTCGACGGAGGGAAAACGGCCGTTCAGTTGGAAAACGGCCCCTCGTGGACCTATGAGCAACTTCACACGCTATCCGATTCTTACGCAAACGCCTTGCGGAAACTGGGGGTTGGCAAAGGGGACCGGGTCGGGATTCTGTTGTACAACTGCCTCGAGTACTGGGCCGTTTATTTTGCAGCTGCGAAGCTCGGTGCCATTGCCGTCCGATTGAATTTCCGACTGTCAAGCGAAGAACTTGAGTATGCTTTGCAGGATTCGGACACCCAAACCCTCTGTTTCGAAAGGGCATTCTTGGAGCGGTTGACTTCCATCCGGGATTCTGTTCCTGTCAAACACTATGTTTGCCTCGCGCGGGAAGATGACATTCCAGCATGGTGCCTTCCCTGGGATACCTTGGAGCACGATGAGCCTGTTCTGTCCGATCCACCCCGGCTGTCAGGGAGCGACCCTGTGATGCTGATGTACACATCAGGCACGACCGGGAGACCCAAAGGTGCCCTGTGGACCCACGACAACACCCTTTGGTTTGCTGCGATCCAGGCCATGAAGTGGAAACTGCAGCCTTCCGATGTCTGTATGACGACGGGTCCCCTGTACCACGTCGGCGCTTTGGAAGACTTGGCATTACCGGGCCTGCTGGTTGGGGCAAAGGTGATGATCACCCAAAGCGGCGGCTTCGATATTCGGCGCATTTTGAATGTTGCAGAGCAAAACCGGGTGACCCACGTCTTCTTGTTCCCCTTTATGATATATGACCTGTTGAATCTTCCGGACCTGGACACCTATAAACTGGAACACCTGAAAGCCATCATTTCCGGAGGCGACCCGGTCTTGCCGTGGGCGATTGAACGGTTGCATGAGCAGTTTCCCCACGTGGGGTTGATTCAGGTTTACGGATTGACCGAAGGCACTCCGATCGCCGCATGTCTGGATTCCGAAGATGTTTACCACAAGGGGCACACGGTGGGCAAGCCCATGCCACTCACCGAAATCAAGATTGATGACGGCCGATCCCCGGGGAAAGGAGAGGTGGGCGAAATCTGGATCAAAAGTCCCGTTGTCGCCCGGGAATACTGGCGCAAACCGGAAGCCACCCAGGAGACCTTCGTCGATGGGTGGTGTCGCACCGGAGATTTGGGGCGCATCGATGAGGACGGTTATCTCATGATTGCCGGTCGCAAAAAAGACATGATCCGCAGTGGCGGAGAGAATATCTACCCGGCTGAGTTGGAAAACGTGTTGATCCAGCATCCTGAGGTTCGTGACGTAGCGATCATCGGAGTGCCTGACCCCCGATACATTGAAGCGGTGTGTGCCGTCATTGTTCCACAGCCCGACTCGGATCTGAACGAACAGGAGGTTCTCGATTACTGCAAATCGCGATTGGCGGGGTACAAAAAGCCGAGGTATGTGGTATTTGTCGGTGAACTTCCCCGTACTCCATCCGGGAAAATCACGAAATACCGCCTGCGGGACATCTACCGGAGCTTGGGGGCACAACCGAAAGTTTGAAAGCGGTGCCCGGTTTTTGAAATCCCATCAAAGCCCATTGCCGTTTCACCCGTCACCCACGGGAAGCCCTGTCGAGAAAGGGGTGTCAAACACCTCCTCAACGGGTATGACTACGATGGATGGATGCACAAACAAGGAGGTACAAGAATGGGTTCCAACCTGTATGACAAAGTCCATATTCGACACCTGAAGAAGCTGGGAGACCTGGTCCCCGACGTACATAAGGCGCATCAGGGTTTCGCTGAAGCGGTCATGAAGGACGGCGTCCTCTCCGTCAAGGAAAAGGAACTGATCGCCGTCGCCGTTGCCCACTCGACGGAATGTCCCTTTTGCATCGATTCTCACACCAAGGGGGCTAAAAAAGCAGGAGCCAGCCTGGAGGAGTTGGCGGAAGCCGTCTATGTGACCGCCTCCATCGAGGCGGGGGGTGCCTTTGCCCACAGTGCCAACATGCACAACGCTCTCGATGAGGCGGCCGACGACGCCCTCTACCGCCGTTCCAGCATGGAGCACATGAAAAAGCTGAGGCAACACGCACCCGAACCCTTCGACGCCATGATGCGCTTTTTTCAGACCGCTACCGCTGAAGGGAAGCTGTCCGTCAAACTGAAGGAGCTGATCGCCGTCGCCGTTGCTCATACGACGGAGTGTCCCTACTGCATCGATATACACTCCAAGGCCGCTCGCAAGGCTGGTGCCAGTGATGCCGAACTGGCGGAAGCCATTCTCGTCACCGCCTATTTGCGCTCCGGCGGGGCCTGGGCACACATGGCCCTGATGATTCAGGCTTACGGGGAAGAATGACAAACGATTCCCGGCAATAAAATGAAGCGTTCCTCCGTGGAACGCTTCATTTTTGATAACGAAGGGATTTTTCCCGCGGGAACAGCGGGAGAATGGTTACAGATATACGGGTTCAAATAAAGATCCGCCAGACACAACTTAGACACAAATTAACCGGCTCCCTGTACCGTCGTAAAACTATACGATGAACCGGGATCACGTCCTTCGGATTGATGCAATCGCCCTAATCCATTAACAAAGGCCCTTCTTCCCGTTCCGCGTAGGCAAGGTCGGCAATTCGGGTGATTCCTTGCGCATTCCATGAAAACAAGACCGGGCGTTGCAGTCGCTCTCTCAAATCAGCCATCTCCATCCTCCTTCTCTGATCTTGGTTTACTCTATTGGGGTCCCGCCAGCAATTAATAAACAGTGGACACTAAGCATTCCTGTAACAAAATAATGAACCCGGGGAGTTAGGTATGATTAAAAAACGGCTTCGTGACGGAAATGAACTTCTCCGGTTCCTCTAAAAATGGCCAATGTCCTGATTGATGGAATATTTCCATTTTGGCGTGAGGTACTTTTTTTAACGTTTCCTGGCAAATATCGGGAGTAATCAGATCCTTAGCCCCCTGAATGATCATGACGGGAATTGAATCCAACTTGTACAAGAGATCCTCCACATCATAGTTTGCCAGGATATCATCGCATATTTGCTTATTCACCTTGTGGTTAATCCGGGTGGGAGTGATCCGTTTCAAATTCTCCCGGTTATATAGGTAATAGGGAAAGACCAGATCGGTCAATTTCTTTTGTCGCTCTTCGGGTGTCAAGTGATAGGTGTTATTTTCCAGATTATTCAATTCTTCGTTCTCTTTCTCTGTCATCCGATCGGCAAGCAATTCTCCGAAACGTTTTAAATCTGCACCTTTGAGGCCGATGTAAGAAACCAGCATGAGTCGACTGACATGCTCCGGGTAATGAACAGCATAAAATAAACCCAGTATGGTTCCCCAGGATTGACCCAAAAGGTTCATCTTTTGCATGCCGAGGGATTCGCGAAGTTCCTCCAGCGCTTCCATCTCATCCTTCATATTGAATGCAGTGGAATGGGGTGCTGCTGATTGACCGCAACCCCGCTGATCATAGAAGATAAGAGTAAAATCATTGGCCAATGGGGTTACATGAGGCAAAAAATAGCGATGTTCGTCACCTGGTCCCCCATGCAGAAAAACAATGGGTTCTCCTGAACCCAGCCTTTTTACAAAGATATCGAAACCTTTCGCCTTTCTGTACTCAGTGTATACCTCCATGTTCTTCTCCACCTTCACTCATGAAAAATATGTAAGGCCAACGTGACCTCTCGGTGGTTCAGTTGATCTACTCTAAAACTCGCATTCGTGTCGTTCTACTTGACGGTCAAATTCATCTTCCGAAATTTCGCCTTTCAAATAAGCTTCCAACAGGGTCTTTTCCTTTTCGGTAAAGTAGATTCCTACATGATGAAACGATTCCAAGACAGTCTTTATCCGGCGTTTCTCTTCCTTCACGGTCTCACCCCTCAGGACGGTCTTGTTGAAGGACAAAAAACAGGACTCTTTGCGTTCCCCGCTGCTTTCATACTTTTCTCATTTACTGTTTTAATAATAGTCTACATCAGAAAGAAACAGGAGGAAAATCACCCATTGGACCCAATTGAACGCTTTACCGAACATGGAAAACACCGCAATACCCTGGATCCTATCGACACGCCTTCCGTCACTTCGGGAAGTTTTTTGCGGTCTCCATCTAAGGCAGGAAGAAATCACCGAAATTATGATGGAGCCAAAGTCCCGAGGACTGAGCAAAAGCACCATCTATCATCGTCAGACGGCCATCAGCCCCGCCGCAGGAAGATTCGGAGCGGACCGTGCAACCATCCCTGCAGGACAGCATAGCGAGACCGGGGAGTAAGCGACCCCCAGGCGAGACTTGTGCTCTGTGAGTGCATAGCGAGACCGGGGAGTAAGCGACCCCAAGGCGAGACTTGTGCTCTGTGAGTGCATCCGGAGCGGCTTCGGGGAAATGCTGCCGCTCACTTTTTCACCATCCTTTTAGTACTACCTTCCGTTTCATCAAGAGATGTCGAGCATCTCTCGGATTAATCGAGACCATTCGTTCGATTTCATTCTTCTGGATACCGTTGTCTATCATCTGCTGTATGAACTCTCCCAACGCCTGCACCGGGGGTAGATTATGCGCCTGCCCGTAATCCGTCACCAGGACGCACGAGCCGGTGCCCAATGCCTGGATGCTCTCAGCCATGAGTGTTTCGCAAAATCGGCAGCAACGAATGTAATCGAGGTCGCGGCGAAGAACTAGATCGACATGTACTGGGAATACACGTCCTCTAACTCGGCAATGATTTGCGAAATGGCAGCTTGTTCAATGGCGTCCCCACCCGGCTCTTTGGGTGATCCAGTAACGCCAGAAAAATGGTGAACATGACCATCGTCAAATGTAGTGGTCCCCCGATATTCGTGTGTAATTCATTGTGATTGGAAGATTCGAAGCGAACCTATTCTGAAGCGAATTTCAAACGCTTCCTTTTAGGTTTCGATCGGGATATGGTCCTGTTGTGAATCGGGCATGAATAAGTTTATTAAAATGCTTCCGCTTTTGCTTATACTCACGGGAGATGATTCGCATATCATGTTTTGAAGAAATTTTCGGAGGAGGAAGATAAATGAGGGTAGTGGGATAGGTAATAGATGCCTTCAGCCGAAAAGATCATAGTCGGCGAAGGAATGGGATTACCGGAGTAGCGTTATACGTTCAGCACTCCCACTGAAGTCGAATGGCCGAATAAAAGAAACTGGTCTGGAGGGAATAATCCTGAGCAAACCAAGACGGCTTTGGATACTCACTAGCGAGTATGAGCCACATATTACCGGGGGATTAGGAACAGTGGCGACGAATTTGACCAAAGCATATGCACGCGGCGGTGTGCATACCACTGTGCTGAGCCAGAGCAAGCATTCCCTAATCACGCTTACGAAAAAAAAGAGACTGCAAATCGTACGATTCCCCTCGAGAGCCGCCTACTATTCATCGAAATCCAGGCAATATATACCTGCCGCTGTAGAACGATGGCTAAATAAACAAGGATACCGCAAACCGGATGGCATCCACATTCACAGCTTGCAATTTATGAATTTGGCGAAATACTTTCAAGCGAGACATCGTATTCCGGTTATTTATACATGTCATTCTCTAGTAGAAATGGAAACAGGGCCTATAACTAATAAAAAACGGAAGATGCTCATGTATCAGGAACAGCTGCTCAAAACGGCGAATAAAATCGTTGTTCCAAGCCGCTCACAGTTTACTAAGCTGAAGAAGCTGTACCCTTTTTGCTCTAACAAAACAGTTGTCATCAAGCACGGTATTGTCTTACGAAAGTCCAAGGCCCGAGGTCCCCGCCACCATCTTCTATTCGTTGGGCGGATTGTCCCGTTGAAAGGAATAGAGCAGCTTCTAAAAGCTATCTCGTTGTTGAAACGCGAAGGCAAAAAAGTCAAGCTGGACCTGGTTGGAACCGGTCCGAAAGGATATACAAGACACTTGAAAGCACAAAGTAAAAAGCTTGGAATATCGCCTGAAATTCGCTGGATTGGGTATTGCAATCAGGCGCAGGTGCAAAAAATGTATGCTTCCCACGGTGCAGTAATCATGCCCAGTCTCCAAGAGTCTTTCGGTTTAGTTGCGCTTGAAGCGCTAGCCAATGGGATTCCGTTGGTTTCGACTCGAGCCGGAGGGCTTGCCGAATTTGTAAACAGCAAGGTAGCTCAAACGATTCCGAAAGTAAACGGCTCCGTAATTGCCAAGTCCATCAAAAATATGTGGAACCACAAAAAGGTCACCGACCAACGGGTCGCTACTGGTCGAAAGTTAGCTTCCCGATTTCAATGGCCCCATGCTGCCGAACGATATAAAAAACAATTTCAACAAATCTAGGAGTGCTTAAAGGAGGCAAGAACACTCTTATGATCCCTAATCAGGAAGTCAGACAGCTTTCCAGTAAATTTGGAATTCAAGTAAAACGAATGGAGATCGTTCAAAATGGGGTCTATCGCATAGTTACTTCCAAAGGACACGAGTACTGTTTAAAACGAATGGCCTATCCCCCTGTCCAGCTGCGTTGGATCGACAAAACGTTACAGCAAATGCAGCGAAAAAGTTCTATCCGGATCGGGTGGCGGAATCCACGCGAAAGATCGGGAAAACGCCTTTTTGTCAAATGGCAGCGCGAAAGCCCCCCCTTCGTTCTTATTCCTTGGCTGAGAGGGGCTTGGCCTTCACCTAATTCAAACATGCAAATGAGAGCTTGCGGAACCCTACTGGCCAAATTTCATCAAGCCGGCAAAAAAATAAAGATTACAAAATCAGGTAGGCAAAACATGATGGGGAAATGGCCTTCCTATCTTCGGGAAGAACAAAATACGCTGCGAAAAGTCATTCACAAAGCGAAAAGAAACGGATTTCACAGTCCGCTCGACCACTTGCTGCAGAAACACGGCAGCGAAATTTTACAAATGGCTAGAGCTTCTATCCGTACATTAAGAAACAGCAATTATAAGTCGATTTGCCGGAAAACGAAGGCCACCTTATGTCATGGGGACTGCGGTCCGACCAATATTATTCGCACTAGAAAAGGCATGTATTTGATCGACTTTGAAACGATGCGGCTGGATTTGCGTATATACGATCTTTACAGGCTTATCTTCAATTCCTGCAAAGACCATAACTGGAATTTTGATATCGCCCAATCAATCTTGGATGGTTACCAGAAGGTTTACAAATTAAACCGATCAGATTATAGGCTGCTAAAAATATTGCTTCGCTTTCCGAGAGGAATGTGCAAACTCGTTGAGCATTACGATGAAAAGAGCCCTAAGGATAAATTGCAAATTGAGCGCGATTTCCCAAAAGTTCTCGCACATGAACGGAGAAGGAGTGCATTTCTCAAAAAACTCGACATTTACGCGGGATAGGGTACAAATAATGCGTACCGAAAGTGTTTCATCGCGGAGCGACTTTGTTGAGAGTGATCGTTCTTAGCTTCGTTCGGTTCCTCTTGCCCCCTTTTCCGGAATGATCACCATATGACTATCTTAAATTCCATAAATCTGAAGATGCAACCTGTTCCGTTAGAAAGACAGACCTTCACCCCTTAGATAGGTGTAACGAAGGAGGAATGAAAGGGCTTGGACCCATTGAGACGTGGAAGCGAAAATCTCTTAGGGTGGTTGGAGAATGCTTGCAGGATACCGAATGATTTCTGCGGTTTAGAATGAGCGGGAAGTATGGCGGGGCTGTACTTCCCGATTTGGTCAACTTAGCTGGCAATTTCCGGACAACATACACCGTCTATTTCCGGACATTAAGAGACGTTAGTAACAGTATGTTATGAACCGTGGCTAGAATAAATGATCCAGTTCTATCATCGCTTGGATATAATCGCAAGAACTACCAATACGCATGTCACTGGTTGATAAACGTCAAATAGGCCCCACCTAGCCTGGCAGAAGCTCCCCGTGGTGTATTCGCAAACAGTTAGTTTTTTCTCCCGACTACAAATGGATTTATCGACCGTTCACTGCCATCGGCATCAACCAACGCTCTGCACCGTAGCTCATCCAGTTCGCCATCGTTTGCCGTGTTGAACGGTTGGGTTTTAATTCAGTATTTAACTATTTGGGGTTAACCGCACTACAAACGGCGGAATCGGTAACACTTTCTCAGATTGTTAAACGAATCACCCAAATTTTAATTGTTTTACTGTTCACGATTGAAGCATTGCAAGTGGTGGATCTGCAGTTCTTAGTTAGTTCCCCCTGAAAAACGTAGCCAATAGAAAAGGAATTCAACCGCTCTTGTGGAAATCGTAAGTGACCAAACCAACGATTCACACAACGAGGGGCGTTGAATTCCTTGGTTGATGTTTTCACCATCCGCCCCTCAAAATCCTTTTTTGGGGTGAGCGGAAAATGTTAAAACTTCATCAAACCCAAGGAACCCTCTGGGATTCGATCTTACCTGAGCCGCTTCGTTCCTTGCCTCCGGAGTTGGAGCAAGTGGATCAATCTACTGGACGATGAGCGTTTTTTACAACCTTTTCTCGAGTGTTTCCATACTCAAAAGGGTCGTCCAACGGTTCCCGTTGAGACCTACCTTCGCTTGATGTACTTGAAGTTCCGGTATGAACTGGGCTATGAGTAAGTTGCCGGATTCGGATGCTTTCCAGCCTCTGCTCATCCCAACGGTTGGTAACCAAAAATTGATAGATCCGATGGTAGCTGATTCCTTCCAAATATTCGCCGATCGTCTGACCGTTTTTACGCGGAAGATCACTCAGAAGACCGGTGATATAACGTTCAAGGGTTTGTCGGGGTTCCTCCCGGCTAAAAACTTCACGATAGGGCTTCAGGAATTCCATCAGTTCCGGGACGGGTTGACGAATCGCTTTTGGAATGCGTTTGGAATCCATGATCTACCACCTCGGAGACATCTTTCGACAAATCCGAGGATTCATCCTTCAAGACTCAAAGCAGTATTAGGGTGTGTCTAATAATTGGAAAACCGTACCTTTTGCCACATGGTCAGAGGTGCGTTTTTTTTTTACTTATTACAGTGAAGGAGGAATTTTGTACACCTATATCGAAATTAACAAATATATCTGATCTCTTATTAGCAGGTGATACATGGGATGTTGATGGACAGAATTTACAGCGAAATCAAACGGATCAGACTACAAAAACAAATTACCTTGAAACATCTGAGTGAACGTACCGGTTTATCCGTCAGTTTTCTCTCCCAAGTCGAACGGGGCAGTTCCTCGCTGGCGATTACTTCGCTGAAAAAGATTTCCGACGGCTTAGGGGTTCATATCAGCCACTTTTTTCAGGACAGCGGAAACCAACGTTATACCGTGAAAAAAGAGGATTACCAACCGTTTCGAATTGAGGGATCCATCGCGGAATACGTCCGCTTATCCGGTGAGTTTGCGGAACGGCGGTTGGAGCCGATGTTGGTTACTTTAGACCCGTTGCAGGTTCAGGAAACAGTTTTCAGCCACCCCGGAGAAGAGTTCTTTTTTGTATTGGAGGGAGAAGTGAAGGTCTATGTGGAGGGGGAGGAGTATCTCCTGAAAAAGGGGGAAGCCATCCATTATCCATCCCGCCTGCAGCATTACTGGATGAATCCATTGAACCAGCGTGCACAAATCCTGTGTGTTCTTACACCCGTGATTTTTTAAGTTTGATCAAGGGAGGAGATCGAAATGCGTGTAGCAACAGATATCGGTGGAACCTTTACGGATCTTGTGCTGGTGGATGAAAAGGGGCGTACCACCATTGCCAAAGGAGATACGACCCCTCCCCATTTTGAAAAAGGTGTTTTAAACCTTCTGAACGGTCTGGAACGTCCGGTTGAAGAAATGGACGTATTTATTCACGGAACAACCGTGGTCATCAATGCTTTAACCGAGCGGACCGGGGTTAAGACCGGTCTGATTACGACCCGGGGCTTTCGGGATGTTCTGGAGATTGCCCGGGGGAATCGTCCGGACCTGTTTAACGTGCGATATCAAAAGCCGGCTCCGTTTGTTCCGCGTTACCTTCGGCGTGAAGTGGATGAACGCCTGAACTATAAGGGGGAAGTCCTGACGCCCCTGGATTTGGATCAATTGAAGAGACATCTGGATGATTTCAAGGAGCAGGGGGTGGAAGGGGTCGCGATTTGTTTCCTTCATGCTTACACCAACCCCTCTCATGAACAATCGGCTGTTCATTTTATCCGGGAGTATTGGCCGGAGGTCGCAGTCACCGCCTCCCATGAAATCACAAAGGAATGGCGAGAGTATGAACGGACCAACACGGCTGTACTGAATGCGTATGTAAAGCCGGTGGCTGCCCGTTATATTAACCAGCTGGAAAAGGGGTTGGAGGAAGCGGGAGCTGACGCTCAGACCTACATCATGCAATCCAACGGGGGGACTACCACGTTTACGCAATCCAAAAAAACTCCGATCCACATGGTGGAGTCCGGTCCGGTTGCGGGGGTGTACGGGACGGCGATTTTGGGAGAACTCATCGGGGAGAAAAACCTGATCGCGTTTGATGTTGGGGGAACGACGGCCAAATGCTCCCTGATCGACGAGGGGGAAGTAAGGATCACCACCGATTATCACATTGAGCGGACCGATCGCTCGGCCGGATATCCGATTAAAACCCCCGTTGTCGATATTGTGGAGATTGGAAATGGAGGCGGTTCCATTGCCTGGCTGGATGAGGCCGGATCGTTAAAGGTGGGGCCGAAATCTGCCGGTGCCGTTCCGGGTCCCATCGCTTATGGACAAGGGGGGACGGAGCCGACAACCACGGATGCCAACCTGGTGACGGGACGCCTGTCCCCGGAAAATTTTGATTACCCCGTTAACATGGAAGCCGTCAAAACCATCTTGGAAGAAAAAATCGGACGTCCGTTTTCGATGACGGCAGAGGATGCGGCTTTGGGTATTCTCCGAATCGCGAATTCCAACATGCTGAACGCGTTGAAGCTGATCTCCGTGCGGAAAGGGTACGATCCCCGGAAATTCGCGCTGGTTGCTTTTGGTGGCGGCGGTCCTCTCCATGCGACGGCACTGGCGAAAGCCCTGGGTGTGAAAAAAGTGATTGTCCCGGTTGCTTCATCAGTGTTTGCCGCATGGGGGATGTTGATGTCGGATCTTCGTCACGACTATATTCAGACCTACATTCACCGCCTTAATCAATTGGATTTGACCTCTTTTAACGAGGATTGGAACCAAATGGAACAGCAGGCGGTCGAGCAATTTGAAACCGAAGGGATTGCCGAGGATCGGGTTCATTTTGAACGTTTCCTCGATATGCGGTATCTGGGGCAGGAGCATACGGTTAAGGTTCCGATTCCCGAAGGGCGTCTGACTGCTGACCATCTTCAGGAGATCATCCGTCGGTTTCACGAAGCCCATGAACAACACTATACCTTCCGTTTGGAAGAAGCGGAAACGGAAATCGTCAACATGCACCTCACAGCCTTTGGCAAGGTCCGGAAACCGGCTCTTCCTCCTTTGGAAAGGACCGGAAAAGACGTGGACGTGGAAGAAGCCTTAAAGGAAAAAAGACAGGTGTTGTATGAAGAAGAAGGCTGGCTGGAGGTCCCCGTTTATGATCGGATTCAGATGGAGCCGGAGATGGAAGTGGTAGGTCCAGCCATCATTGAAGAAAAGACAGCAACTTGTGTCCTTTATCCCGAACAAAAGCTGACTGTGGATGCGTTTGGTAACCTCATTATTGAAACGGGAGTGTGAGAATCATGAATAAAACCCGTATCTCCGTTAACCCGTTTACGCTTGAAATTGTGAAAGATTCGCTGTTGGCCATTGGAGATGAAATGTTTTACGCCTTGGCCCGTACATCGATGAGCCCCATTATTTATGAGGTGCTCGACTATGCCAGCGGCCTCACCGACGCAAAAGGTCAGCTGTTGACCCAGGGAAATGGCGTTACCGGGTTTATCGGGATGCTGTCATCGATGGTGAAGGATGCGCTGGACAAGTTCGGGCCGGATCAATTGGAGCCGGGGGATATCCTGATCATGAATGATCCCTATGGGGGAGGGGGTTCCCACCTTTCCGATGTCGGGCTCCTGATGCCGATCTTTTATCAAGGGGAACTGGTGGCCTTTTCGGTGAATAAAGCCCACTGGACCGAAGTGGGAGGGAAGGATCCGGGTTCCTGGACGACGGATTCGACCGAGATCTACCAGGAAGGGTTGCAATTTCCCTGTGTGAAGCTGTATGAAGCCGGTGTTCTCAATCAGGCCTTGGTGGATCTCATCCGTGTCAACGTTCGTTTTCCGGAAAGTTCATTGGGAGATATGTGGGCGCAGGTGGCCGCACTGAAAACGGGAGAAAGACGGTTTACTGAGTTGTGTGAGCAGTATGGGATCGATGTCGTCAAAGCTTCCATTGAGCATTTGTTAAATCATGGGGAAGAGATCTCCCGACAACAGTTACGGCAGCTGCCCAAGGGTACGTTTGACGCGGTGGACTACATCGATGACGACGGATTGGGAAGCGGTCCTTTCAAGGTTCAGGTCAAAGTGACCATCACCGATGAGGAGTTTATTTGCGATTTCAGGGGGAGCCATCCGCAAGTCCTGGGGCCGGTTAATTGTTCCTATACCGGGCTGTTATCGGCTGTCCGTGCCATCTTCCTGGCAGTGACCAACCCCTCGCAGGATGTCAATGACGGGGTATTCCGTCCTCTGAAGGTGATCACCGACCCCCGTTCGATCTTCAGCGCCGAACGCCCCGCTGCCGTCTCGACCTATTGGGAAACCATGCTGTATGGTTGTGATCTCATCTGGAAAGCGCTGGCCCCGGTAGTTCCGCACCGTTTAACCGCCGGGCATCTGTTGTCTGTCTGCGGAGTGGTATTGGCGGGTCAGCATCCGGACACTGACGAACCCTTCCTGATTGTTGAGCCCCTGGTGGGCGGCTGGGGAGCGGCACAAGGAAAAGACGGAGAAAACGGGCAGTTCTGTATCGGGGACGGAGAGACCTATAATGTCCCGGTGGAAGTGGCGGAAACCCGTTACGGCGTGATGGTGGACGAATACAGTTTCCGTGCCGATGGAGCGGGAGCCGGGGAGTATCGGGGCGGATCAGGTGTCATTCGTTCCTACCGAGCACTGACCGACGGGCAGACATTCACCGGAACCTTCGGCCGACATAAATACCTTCCCTGGGGAGCCCATGGCGGCAAAGAGGGTTCGGAAAACGGGTTCGAAATCGTGAAAACGGATGGAACGGTGGAAGGTCCCTTCGGTAAATATGCCCGCCATCCATTAAACAAGGGGGATGTGGTTCGGCTGATCACCGCCACCGGAGGGGGGTATGGGGATCCGTTCCAACGCGATCCCGAAAAAGTAGCCCAGGATGTCCGCAATGGTTGGATCACAGTGGAACAGGCCGAGGCAGACTATGGTGTTCGGGTCGATCCCGTTCATTATGACATCATCGGGTTTACCCCGGAGCGCGAAAAACGACAGAAGTGAGTAAAAAATCCCCATCATCTTGATGATGGGGCTATCCATATCCGGAAGGGTTGAAAAAGAATGGAAAAACAAAACCTGGGACAGGCAGTCCGGAACGATGAGGCCCTGGCTGAAGTAACAGAGTCCCAACGGCAATCCTGGGTGACGCCGGCTATCATTTTTGGCGGATTGGAATTTACCATTCCCGTTCTGATGGTGGGAGCCACATTGGCGGGCAGTTTCGGAATGATACAAATTTTGGGATTGCTGGCCGTGGCTTTGATGGTGCAATGGGTGGGAAACAGCATTCAAGGTTATATGGGGGCCAAGTCCGGTCGGTCCTCCTCCGTGATCGCACGTTCCGGATTTGGTGCGACACAGGCACGGTGGATTATCGGGTTGACCATCTTTCTGATTTCCATGGGGTGGTGGGCGGTTCAAACGGCGGTTGCAGCCAATGCGATCTCAGTCATGATCGGCATTGATTATGAAAAGCAGTGGGTTGCATGGGCGGTAATTACAGTCATCACCGGGTTGCTTTTTGCGCTGCCGTCCATTATCGGTTATTCCACCATGAAGTGGACGGATTATCTGGCGGTGCCCGCCGGGCTTGTCTTGATTATCAGCGGGATCATTTTTGCTTTGCAGAACACAGGATGGGAAAAGATTGTCACCTGGTCACCGGAACCGAAGATGACGTGGTTGGCAGCCATCAGTCTGATCATTGGTGTCAATGTTTCACAATGGGTGATTGCATCGGATTACACCCGTTACAGTCGCCCGAAAATCAAGGATCAGTTACTCATTCCCATTGGAATCGTAGGGGTGGGCCTTCCGCTGTTCTGGGTGGGTGCCATGATGTCCGTGGGTGTGGGGGATGCGGATATCGTGAAAGTGATGCAGCAATTGGGTTTTTCCTTCTGGGGCTTTTTGATCCTGTGGCTGGCGACCTGGACCAGTCAGCTGGTCAATAACTACAGCATGGGACTGGCTCTGTCCAATCTTTTCAATGTGAACTCCGGTAAGGGGCGTGCCTGGCTCACATTCGGGGGAACCATTGCCGCCATCCTCGTGGCGTTGGCCGGTTTTTTAAATTACTTTATGGATTTCTTATATATGACGGCGTTGGTGTATCCGGCGATAGCAGGTGTCATGTTCGTCGATTTCTTCTGGCTTCGCCGACAGGACTGGGTGGACTTGAAGGGATGGAACGGAGTGGCCTCTCTCGCTTTGATATTGGGGACGATAGTGGGCTATTACACACAATATGTTAAGCCATTTGGCATCCCCAGCGTGTTGTCCCTTCTGGTTACCGGGTTGGCTTACTACTGTGGAATGCGACTAAAAGCCCGTCTACAGCCTGACGCATTTACACCCCGACATTGGATTCATCCAGAGAAGTCCAGAGATCATGTTTCGGCCGGATAGTCCTATCACTTGCATGAATCGGGGTGGCCACGAGTTTAATGGTCGGGAAATCACCCAATTAAATGAAGAGACATTAGAAGCGTTGTATTTATGGTTAGGCTCAGAAGAAGGGAAGCGTTTACCCGAAATAGCGACTTTGCTGTCCTGCCCAGCGGAGAATCAGCTTGCAAGGGCGTTCAGGGGCAAAAGCTTCCCTGTGTTGCATCCGAAGGCGTTTTGCCCCTGCCCGCAGCAGGATGATTCGGAGCGGACAGTGCAACCATCTCTGCAGGACAGCATAGCGAGACCGGGGAGTGAAGCGACCCCAGGCGAGACTTGTGCTCTGTGAGTGCAGCCGGAGCGGCTTCGGGTAAATGCCGCCGTTCACTTTTTCACAATACTAAGGGTTTTTTTATTTTTTTCTTACCATTAAGAAGGAATGAGTCTTTGCTTGTTGACCTCTCCAATCTTGGCTCCAGGATAATTCTTGGGTAAATAAGGGATCGTCTTTTGTTTGTGTGAAAGTGCATGGAAAAAAGGCAAGCACCTGGTTTTCGATGGTGAAAAACCCCATGAAAAAAACCAAACCTTTTATCATCACGGAACAAAGATTTTTCAGGAATAAAAATCGAAATTGCCAAAAAATATGGAGGGGAGGTCCATTCGTGACGATTTCCTTGCCCATGAACATATGGAAGCGTTTTGTCAGGGAAGGGACCCTGGACGAAAACCGGATCGAGAAGGTTATCCGGGAATCGTGGATCCGCAGTAAAGAATATGCCATCGATCCCCACCGGGACCGGGGGAATGTGCTTCTGACCAAAGGAGAGCTGTTTGAGAGAAGGGAACATTTGTCCTGGATGTGGGAGGAAGCCGAAAAATATGTGAAACAGTTGCAACAACTTTTGCATCAACATCGGATGATTGTTTTGTTGACCGATGAAGAAGGTCACCTTTTGGCCGGGGATGGTCACCCCGCAACAAAGGCAGCTGCCGAAAAGATCCGTTTTGTACCGGGGGCGCGGTGGTCTGAGAGAGATGTGGGAACCAATGCGATCGGGACGGCTCTGGAGACCCGGCAGCCTGTTTATGTGGAGGGATATCAGCATTATACGGTTGCTACCCACCCCTGGTGCTGTGCCGCTGCACCAGTCAGAACCAAAACGGGCAACGTGCTGTGTGTGCTCAATGTCTCCGGCCCGCTGGAACAGGCCCATCCCTATTTGTTGACGATCGTATCCACCATGGCTATGTCGCTGGAGGAGCGCATCCAGAGAATCGAACCCGGCACGGTGGCCGGTTTTCAGGGAGTGATCGGGAACAGCCGCGCCTTCCAGCAGACGATTGAAATGGCGGAACAGGCTGCCCTCGTCGATCATCCTGTATGTCTGACAGGAGAGAGCGGGACGGGGAAAGAGCTTTTGGCCCGCTATATCCATGACCGGAGCACCCGGGCCCGGGAGCCTTTCGTGGCACTGAATTGCGGGGCTCTATCCCCCCAGTTGCTGGAGAGCGAACTGTTTGGATATGCCCCGGGTGCTTTTACCGGGGCGCAACCCAAAGGAAACCCGGGGAAACTGCGTCTGGCCCACCGCGGCACCGTGTTTTTGGATGAAGTCGGCGAGATGAACGAAAGAATGCAGGTGGCTCTTCTCCGGTTCCTTCAGGAAAAGACGATCCGCCCTCTCGGGAGCAGTCGGGAAATTCATATTGATGCCCGTGTGATCACGGCGACCCATCGGAGCTTGCCCGAACGGATCCGGGAAGGGAAATTTCGCGAAGATCTGTTCTATCGGCTGTATGTGCTTCCGATTGAGCTGCCGCCTTTGCGGGAGCGTTTGGAAGATCTGCCGGCACTGGTGGACCATCTGTCGAAGGAGCTGGACCTTCCCCGTCCGCTTTCGACGGCGGCTTTTCGAGTGCTTCAACGATACGGTTGGCCCGGTAATATCCGGGAGTTGAAAAACGTGTTGCTGTCCAGCAGCCTGTTCAGCAAACATGAAACGATCCAAGAGGAGGAGGTCCGGCGGATCCTTTCCAAGGGAGAGCTGAGAAAAACGGTGGAAACCGAACGGAGCCGGACCCAGGCGGTGAAAAGAGCTTTAAAGGAATCCTCGGGTAACATTTCGAAGGCCGCCCGGTTGTTGGGGGTATCCCGGAGCACATTGTACCGGTGGATGAAACAGAGTGAGACAAGTTTCCGCGACACTGTGAAACAGTGAAGAGGTGGAAATCACCCGTCCATCCAATTGGCATTCTTTTTGCTTTGAGAGGGGAATGACCCATTTCAAAGGAGGGCGTCAGATGTCAGAGCATTCGGTACCTTTGGAAAGGCAAAAGTGGATGTATGAAACCATGGTCAAGATCCGCCATTACGAAGAGACCATGGTCCAGGTGTACACGGAAGGGAAAACTCCGGTGTTCAATATCGGTGCCGGAACGGTTCCCGGAGAGATGCATCTGGCTTCGGGACAGGAACCGGCGGCAGTGGGAATATGTGCCCACCTGACCCCGGAGGACACGGTCACCGCCCCTCATCGTCCCCATCATATTGCGATTGCCAAAGGGGTTCATCTGGATCGGATGACGGCGGAAATCTTCGGTAAAGTCTCCGGATTGGGTAAAGGAAAAGGAGGGCACATGCACCTCTTTGATCCCGGTGTCAAGTTTTCCTGCAGCGGGATCGTGGGAGCAGGGATCCCCCAGGCGGCCGGTGCCGCCTTGGCCTGTAAAATGAAAAAGCAAAATCAAGTGGCGGTGGCATTTGCCGGGGAAGGGGCAGCCAATTCGGGAGCGTTTCATGAAGCGTTGAACCTGGCGGCACTGTGGAAATTACCGCTGATCCTTGTGATTGAGGACAATCGCTATGGTATTTCGGTGCCAAAAGAGGTCTCCACTGCTGTCAAAAGCAACGCCGTTCGCGGAAGCGCCTACGATATCCCGGGATATCACGTGGAAGAGAACGATCCGCTGGAAATGTACCGGGTGTCGGAGGAAGCGGTTGACCGGGCCCGGAAAGGGAAAGGCCCTTGTCTGATTGAGATCGAGACCTATCGTCTGTTGGGTCATTTCCAAGGGGATCCGGAGCTCTACCGGGAAAAGGATGAAGTTGCCGGGTTGAAGGAAAAGGATCCGATTATGCGGCTGAGACAGCATCTTCTGAATCAGGGGGTGCAATCCAACGTCCTCGATACGATGGAGACCCGGGTCCGGCAAGCAGTGGATCAGGCTTACGATTTTGCACGGGACAGCGAGTATCCCGACGCGGAAGCCGCCTTGGAGGATGTTTTTGCTCCGTCGATTCAATAACAGGAGGGTTTGCACATGGTAACCACGAAAGACCGCGTACTGACCGGGAACAAGGCGCTTTCCGAAGCCATTGCTCAGGAGATGGAGCGGGATTCCCGTGTTTTCTTGCTGGGGGAGGATGTGGGCAAGTACGGCGGGATCTTCGGTTCCGCAGAAAAATTGCTGGATCGTTTCGGGGCGGAACGGGTCATGGACACCCCCATTTCAGAAACCGGGTTCATCGGGGCTGCCATCGGTGCTGCAACAGAAGGGATGCGCCCCATTGCGGAATTAATGTTCGTCGATTTCTTCGGGGTCTGCATGGATCAGATTTACAACCACATGGCAAAGATTCATTATATGTCCGGCGGTGCCGTCAAGGTTCCGATGGTGCTGATGACCGCCGTGGGCGGCGGGTATAACGATGCCGCACAGCATTCGCAGACGCTCTACGCCACCTTTGCCCACCTGCCGGGCATGAAGGTGGTGGCGCCGTCCACTCCGTACGATATCAAGGGGATGATGATTTCCGCGATCCAAGATGACAACCCGGTGGTCTTCATGTTTCACAAATCCCTGCAAGGGCTGGGTTGGATGACGCCGATTGACGCCTCCCAGGGAGTGGTGCCTGAAGATCCCTACACCGTCCCCCTCGGTAAGGCGAAAGTGGTTCGCGAAGGACGGGACCTCACGATCGTAGGCATCCAGATGATGACGCATCATGCCTTGGAGGCCGCCGACCGGTTGGCAAAAGACGGGATCGAAGCCGAAGTGATCGACTTGCGCTCTCTCGTCCCCCTGGACCGGGAGACCATCATCCGGTCGGTGAAAAAGACCCATCGCCTGTTGGTGGTGGACGAGGATTACCGGTCCTGTGGGATGACGTCGGAAATCGCGGCCACGGTGGCGGAAGAGGCCCTTTATGATCTGGAATCACCCGTCCGGCGGCTGGCGGTCCCGGATGTTCCCATTCCCTACAGTCGCCCGCTGGAAAACCGTGTGATCCCCGGGGTGGAGTCGATTGAAAAAGCCGTTCAAACCATGATGAAGGAAGTCTAAACAGACATAAGGGATGATGGAGATTGGAAGTAAAAGTTCCCAAAACGACAGATGAAGGGTTGGACAGTGTCGTCGTCTTTTGGCACAAAAGGGAAGGGGACCCCATTGAAGCCGGGGAAGTGTTGTTGGAAATCCAGACGGAAAAAACGGAGTTTGAGGTGGAATCACCGGCGAGTGGACGGGTGAGTCGGATCCTGAAGGACCGGGGAGACGTGGTGTCGGTGGGGGAAGTGGTGGCGCTGATAGAAGACGTTTCTGATGCCTCAGAGTCCACGGGCGACGCGGTACAAGAAGTTGGCGCCACGGTGGAGACACCGGCTCCCAAACCTTTTGTGGCGGCTTCCCCCCGGGTTCGCAAGTTGGCGAAGGAGTTGGGTGTCGATCTGACCGACATCAAGGGAACGGGTCCGGGGGGAAGGCCGACCGAGGAAGATGTGCGAAAGGCGGTGCAGGCTGATCGATCGGAGACCGTTCGCTTCACCGGAATCCGGCGGACCATTGCGAACAGGATGATGAAAAGCCTGCGGGAATCCGCCCAACTCACCGAAACCGCCTGGGCCGACATCACATCACTCCAGCAAATCCGTAAATCAGAGCCGGAGATCTCTCTTAACACCTGGGTTCTGCTTGCGGTGGCCGATGCCCTGAAACATCATCCGGACATGAACGCCACCTGGACGGGGGACGGCGTCGTGCAACATGGGCAGGTTCACCTGGGCGTGGCTGTGGATACCGGTGAGGGGTTATGGGTGCCCGTGGTGAGGGAAGCCGATGCACGTTCTCCGAAAGAGCTGCAGGAAGAAGTGGACCGGCTTTCCCACAATGCCCGGGAGGGACGGTTGTCCCAGGAGGAGATGATGGGCGGAACCTTCACCGTCAGCAACCTGGGCGGTTACGGGATCCAGTTTTTCACCCCCATTCTCAACCCTCCGGAATCCGGAATTCTGGGGGTGGGAAAAGCCGAGCCCAAACTGGAACTCCACGATGGCGAGGTGGTGGAAAGGCTGCGGTTACCCCTGAGCCTCACCTTTGATCACCGGGTGGTGGACGGTGCGCCGGCAGCCCGGTTCCTGCAGCATGTAATCGGATTACTCGGTGACCCCGAGTCGTTGAAGCCCCTGTCATAATGGAATGGTGGCAATCCCCTTCCTGATGGAGGGGGGATCTTTTTTTACAGAAGACGTGATTTTCACGGGCGCATCGGCTTTACCGAATTCGTAGTGGGTGTGTCTGATTATGAACAGTCCGGAGCAGATTTGTCACGTGGTTTCCGTCTTCGCGCCTTTTGCCCTCCCAATGAAGAATCACTGTCCGCTCCGTTTCCGCCGGACCGAACCAGCATTTATATTTATAAGGCAAGGTCTCCGGTCGATCTTTTTCAGGAGCGCTTTTTTGGAAAAGGGTTGTGAACATTTGTTGTCGAAGCCTGTTTATCAAACTGCAGGGACGTCAGGGGGGTGAGAAGCATGTCCCGTGGTTTTATGGAGCAAGTGAAAACGGTTCAGGAGAAGGGGAGTGCTGAAGAGCGGGTCGGTGCCTGGATGACTGACGCCCCGCACGCGGTCACGCCGGAGGAGTCCCTGCGGGAAGCGGCCGAAATTTTGGTTGCTTGCGGGATCGACGGCTTGCCCGTCGTGGACGCGGACCGGCATGTCGTCGGTCTGATCACCCAATCCGATTTGACGAGGTGCTATGTTCGGGGAGTTTCCCCTGATTCCGCTGTCGGACAAGTGATGCGCCGCCCGGTGGACATGATCGGTGCCGACCGGTCGATCACCGAAGCTTTTCGGTTGAAAGTCAGCCCCCTGCCCGTCGTTGATAGTCGGGGAGTTCTCGTCGGCATGTTGACCCGGGCCCACATTCTTCAGGCTTACTCCCACAACCTGGTCCGGCTACGGAAGACGGAATACACCGCCGAAACATTGAGCGCGGTTCTCGAAAGCGCTTATGAAGGGGTCGTTGTCTGCGACGCGAAGGGGATTATCCGCGAATTCAACGATGCCTACAGCCGTTTTTTAGGAAAAAAGCGGGGGGATGTGCTTGGAAAGCATGTGACGAAGGTGATCGAGAACACGCGGCTGCACATTGTTGTCAAGACCGGCATCCCGGAAATCGGGTACATTCAACGCATCCAAGGCCAGGACATGGTCGTTCACCGCATCCCGATCTGGAAAGAAGGAGAAATCGTCGGCGCGGTGGGCATGCTCATCTTTGAGGGGGTGACCGAGCTTTACAGGATTCTCGAGCGGAAGCAGGAGTTGTCGCGGCAGGTGAATGAGAAAGCGGGATTCGTGCCTCAGCCGGGTGGTCGGCGCGAGGAGGGCACCTTCGAGCAGATTATCGGGCAGAGCGAAGAAATGGCTTCCGTCAAAAGGATGGCTCGCCGGGCGGCGGCCGTGCCCGCGACTGTGCTGATCACCGGGGAGAGCGGGACGGGTAAAGAGATGTTCGCCAAAGCCATCCACCATGCCAGCCCCTTTGCCGACGGGCCTTTTGTCAGCATCAATTGCGCCGCCATACCGGAACACCTTCTGGAAGCGGAATTGTTCGGCTATGAAGGGGGAGCGTTCACCGGAGCACGAAAAGGCGGAAAACCGGGCAAGTTCGAACTGGCGCACAAAGGCACGCTCTTTTTGGACGAGATCGGCGACATGCCCCTGCCGATGCAGGCGAAAATCCTGCGGGTCCTGCAGGATCGGGAAGTGGAGCGGGTGGGCGGCGTCTCCAAACACCGTGTCGATGTGCGGATCATCGCGGCGACCAATCAGGATTTGGAACAACTGTTCAAGCAGGGGCGGTTCCGCAAGGATCTATATTACCGGCTTAACATCATTCATCTTTACATTCCGCCGTTGCGGGAACGGAAAAAGGATATACCCTTCTTGTTGTCTCGCCACCTGCAGAGGTTTTGCCAACGCTACAACCTGCCGCCGAAGCAGCTGGCTCGGGAGACGATGACCGTCCTGATGGATTACGACTGGCCGGGAAATGTAAGGGAACTGGCCAATACCGTAGAAAGGCTGGTTTGCATGGCGGAAGGGGAAGAGATCCGTCCGCAGGACCTGCCTCCGAACTTTTGGGGAGGGGGGAACGCTTCCCGGCCCGATCAAGCGGCACCGCCTTCCCCGATGGACCTTGTGGACGACGGCTCCGACCTGTTGACCAAAGTGAAGCGGGTTGCCATGGAACGGGAACGGGCATCCATCTTGCGGACCCTCGCCGAGGTCGGAGGGAACAAAGCGGCAGCGGCGCGGCAACTGGGGATCCATCGCTCGACACTGTACGAAAAGTTGAAAAAATACGGGCTCGATTGAAGCGTATGTCTGGATAACCAGACACATACCCGACTTAGATCCGACGCATGTCGAATATAAAAGACAAATCCTTCGCATTTTTGGGACCCGTTCCGTGCAAATCCTTGGTACGGTTTTTGCTCTGTATACTGGCAGCGCGAAAAATGACGACCAGGGGGGATGAGGCATGAAGGGATCGGCCGAGTTACGTATGCCGCCTGCCGTGTTTTACGGACGCGGTTCCTTCGCGAAGGTCGGGGAGCAGGCGGTCTGCCTCGGCAAAAAAGCGCTTTTGATCAGTGACCGGGTCATGGAACGGAACGGACATGTCGCCCGTTGCCGGCAATACCTGGATCGAGCCGGGGTCTCCCACGTCTCGTATCTCGACATCCATTCGGAACCGACGGATCGATACGTCGGGGAAGCGCTGAAACGCCTTCAGGAGGAACAGTGCGATGTGATCGTCGCCCTCGGCGGCGGCAGCTGTCTCGACACCGCCAAAGCGGTGGCGGTCGTGGCCGCCAACGGCGGGTACATCGGTGATTACACAGGGGGCAAAAAACGGATCGAACGGGATCCGATCCCGCTGATCGCCGTCCCGACCACAGCGGGGACGGGTTCGGAAGTCACCAGTGTGACGGTGATCACCAACACGAAAGACGATGTAAAAATGATGATCAAGCATCCCGCATTCGTTCCGGCCGTCGCCATCGTCGATCCGGTGCTCACCGTCTCCTGCCCACCGAAAGTGACGGCCGCGACGGGGTTGGATGCGCTGTGTCACGCCGTCGAGGCTTACATCTCCCGCCGTTCTCATCCGTTGACGGACACGCTGGCTCTTTCTGCCGTGGAACGAATCGTTCCAAACATCCGCAAAGCTTATGAAAACAGGGAGAATCTCGACGCCCGGGAGAACATGGCGTTGGCCGCGATGCAGGCGGGGGTGGCTTTCTCCAACGCCTCCGTCTGTCTGGTGCACGGGATGTCCCGACCGATCGGTGCTCTTTTCCATGTCCCCCACGGGGTGTCCAACGCGATGCTGCTTCCGGCGGTACTGGAATTCACCCGACCGGCATGCGTGCCGCGGCTGGCCGTTATCGGCCGTATTATCGACAGGTGTCTGGAAGGGCGTTCTGACGAAGAGGCGGCGGAAGGAGCGATCTCCAAGATCAAAGGGCTCTGTTCAGCTCTGGACATCCCCAATATGAAGGCGTGGGGTATCAAGCGGGAGAAATTGGAGAATGCGTTGGATAAAATGGCTGCCGATGCTCTCGACAGCGGCAGTCCTGAAATGAATCCCCGCATTCCGACACACGGGGAGATCGTCGAGCTTTACCGTTACTGCTACGATTACTCTTTTTCCAATATGGAGTGTACCCATTAAAAACGAAATATTTATAAAACTGCAACTGATATTGAGCAGGGCTGAGACAACGATCACCCTTCTCAAGCTGCGTCGGTGGAGACCGGATTCCTGCCAACGGGAAAAGGGGCTTGAATTTTCACCCGGAGAAAGGTGGTGATGACCTGCTGGTTCAGACTTATGGAGGATCTCTATCAGACGATTTGAAAATCCACGGGGGGTGATTTGTGATGGCCCAAAAAAATCAGGTGTTCAAAGCTGCTTTCTCCAGTTTCATCGGGACGGCGATCGAATGGTATGATTTCTTCTTGTACGGAACGGCCGCCGCTTTGATTTTCCCGCAGTTGTTTTTCCCGGAATCAGAGCCTTTGATCGGGACGCTTCAGTCCTTCGGAACCTTTGCTCTCGGTTTTGTCGCCCGGCCGGTCGGCGGGATCATCTTCGGGAACTACGGCGACAAGATTGGGCGCAAGTCTATGCTCATCCTCACCCTGTCGATCATGGGTATCGCCACGTTCCTGATCGGTTTGTTGCCCACTTACGAATCAATTGGGATTTGGGCCCCCATCCTTCTGGTCGTCTTACGTCTACTGCAAGGGGTCGGCGTTGGAGGCGAATGGGGCGGAGCTGCGCTGATCGCCGTGGAACACGCTCCAAAAGGAAAACGCGGCTTTTACGGCAGTTGGACCCAGATGGGTGTGCCGGGAGGGCTGCTTCTGTCCACGGCCATTTTCGCCATCTTTTCGGCGCTGCCCAAGGAGCAGTTTATGACCTGGGGATGGCGCGTCCCCTTCTTATTCAGCATTGTCTTGATCGGAGTGGGGATGTTCATCCGCTTGCGCGTAATGGAAACCCCTGCGTTTGAAAAGGTGAAGGAGTCGAAGTCGGAATCTCGGCTTCCGATCTTGGAAGTGCTCCGCACCTATCCGAAACAGGTTCTGCTGGCGATGGGAGCACGCTTTGCCGAAAACGGTTCCTTCTATATCTTCAGTGTGTTCGTGCTCTCATATGCGACGGAGCAGCTGGGACTCCCGCGAAGCATGATCCTCAACGGGGTGTTGATCGCCACCGCAGTCGAGTTTTTCACCATTCCCGCTTTTGCCGCCCTCTCCGACCGCATTGGCCGGCGTCCTGTCTACATGGGCGGCGCGGCATTCTCGGCGCTGTTCGCCTTTCCCTTCTTTTGGATGGTCGATACGAAGCATACCATCCTGATTTGGCTGGGCATCGTCTTGTCGATGGCGATCGGACACGCCGCGATGTACGGGCCTCAGGCGGCTTTCTTCTCGGAACTCTTCGGGACGCGTGTCCGCTACAGCGGTGTTTCGATCGGTTATCAGCTGGCATCCGTCTTTGCGGGCGGTCTCTCACCGCTGATCGCGACCACGCTGCTCGCTTGGACGGGCGGGGATCCGTGGGCCGTCGCCTTGTATATGGCTGCTATGGCGATCCTGACGTTCGTTTCCGTCTACCTTGCCTCGGAAACCTTCCAAGGAGACGTCCTGGAGGAGAAACCCGGGACGACGGTGTCCGGAAGAGAGACGGTCTCTTCTTAAGGGGATGGGGTCGAAACGGCGGTCCCGGTTCCCCGGGCCTGTCCCGCGGCGCCCCGGTCGGATTCTTCGTCTCCTTCCAGTCAATGGAGGAGGCGTTGACCAACTCCGAAAAGAAGTGGTGCCTTGATCAGAAAACGCGTGCTTGCGGTATTGTATGAGATGGGGCCTCCTCGCTGTATTCCTGGACGGGGCTTCCCGCGGATCGGTTGTTGACGGACACCTTGGCTCCGGAAGAGATCAACATGGGGTTTGACCGACTGGATCGGCGAGAGGCGGTTCGTCTCGTCGTCATTCCGTCGTCCGATAAGGAACGTGAAAAGAGAGATCCTTCCTCCGGAGGACCTCTTTTCTTATTCTTCAGGGATCCGTGCCGTTTTGATCGTACACAGGCGTAACCTGAATCCCCGTGGAAAACGGAAGCAACCTCAAGAGCCGGAAGTTTTTTATCCATAGCTGGAACCATCCCAACGATAAGCTTCCAAAAGCTGCGGGTCCGGTTCCATCCCGATTCCGACCCCCTCGGGGATTGTGACGGAACCGCCCGACGGTCGAATCGGAAGGAGCGAGGTGAAGGGATTCTCCATTGCATCCCATTCCACCGGCTCAATCTCTTCCCCGTCCATCTTGCTCCAGGAGGAGAGACAGCTTTGGGCCAACAGGGCATAGCAGCGGGACAAAATCCCGTCAAAGGCATGGGGGGAAACCCGCAGCCCGAAGTGGCGGGCCAACTGCAGGGTGTCGCGGAAGTCGTCCACGCCGTTCACATGCATGACATCCGGTTGCATGATATCGACCGCATTCTCCTGCAGCAGGGGGAGGAACTGCTTGGGTCCCGGGAGATTTTCTCCCCCGGCAACGGGGATCGGGCAACGGGACCGGAGAAGCCGGTATGAGTCGGCACGGTCCAGCGGAATGGGTTCCTCAAACCAGAGCCAATCACCCCCGCTTTCGAACAGCCGGTTCCATCTCAGCGCAGTTGCCACATCATAGCTCTGGTTGGCGTCCACTGCCGCCTGAGCCTGTCCTCCCAGCATCGCCTTCAAGGATGAAATATGCTGCTGATCTTCCCGCAAGGACTTTCCACCGACTTTCACTTTGAGTTGCCGAAAACCGTCAGCGACCGCCTGTTCCACCATCCGCAAGGAATGGCCGGCCCAGTCCGGCCGATCCGTGTAAGATTGGAAAGAGGCGTAGACCGGGACTTTGGGCCATCGTTTTCCTCCCCACAGGTCACAGACGGACATACCCGCTTTTTTGGCCGCGATCTCCGTCAGTGCCATGCTGACACCTGCCGCAATGCGGGGATGCCACTTTTTAATGGTGGAAACCAACTGCAACCGCTTCGTACTCGGTTGCCCCAGTAAAAAGGGGATGACCCGCTCCTGGAATCCTTTTTCCAGTACGGGCAGCCAATCGACACATTCCCCCCATCCCTCGATCCCGGATTGGGTTCGGATCCGGAACCAAAAGGCGCTCCGGTAGAATTTGTACCCGTTGGCGTCACCGTATGGCTCTTTCAATCGAAAAAACAAGGGGTATGTATCCACCTGGTGAATTTTCATTGCCGTCCCACCCTTATTATTTCTAGGTTTTCCATATCATTTCTCAGACTCGTTTGAGTTCCGCATTTTTATGTTCCACCCGGGATCGTGCCCGGATTCCTTTGGCGGTACACAAAGGAGGGTATATCTTTACCAGAATAAGGAGACCCCAAATAAAGAATAAACCGCTGTTTTAAACGGGGGGAAGAAGATGGGAAACGATCGTTTTATTCGAATCAACAATCAGACATACCCGCTCAAAGAGGGTCAAACCATTCTGGAAGCCGCTGAACCCGGGGATATCTACATCCCGAGCATTTGCTATCATCCCCAATTGGGTGGATTGCAAACGTGCGATACGTGTTTGGTGGACGTCAACGGGGAGCTTCGACGGGCCTGTGCCACGGAGGCCCAACCCGATATGCGGGTCGAAACCTTGACCGACCGGGTGAAGGAAGCGCAGTATGAAGCGATGTCCCGTATTTTGAAAAACCACGAACTTTACTGCACGGTCTGTGACAATAACAATGGGAACTGCGAGGTCCACAATACGGCAGCCTATTTGCAGTTGGACCACCAAAAATACGATTTTCAACCCAAGCCGGATCCGCCGGATAACTCGCATCCCTTTTACCGTTACGAGCCGGACCAGTGCATCCTCTGCGGCCGGTGTGTCGAGGCGTGCCAAGATCTGCAGGTCAATGAAACCCTCACCATCGACTGGAACCGTGAAGTACCCCGCGTGATCTGGGACGACGATGTCCCCATCGACCAGTCGTCCTGCGTTTCCTGCGGTCATTGCGTATCCGTTTGCCCCTGCAACGCTCTGATGGAAAAGTCGATGCTCGGGGAAGCGGGGTATCTGACCGGGATACCGGCAAACATCCTGGAACCGATGATCGACCTGACGAAGGAAGTGGAACCGGGGTACAAAGAGATTTTCGCCATATCGGAAATGGAGGAGAGCATGCGAAAGTCCCGGATCAAACGGACCAAAACGGTCTGCACCTATTGCGGTGTCGGGTGCAGCTTTGAGATCTGGAGCAAAGGACGCGAGATTCTCAAAGTGGAGCCACAGGTCGAAGCCCCGGTCAACGGTGTTTCCACCTGCGTGAAAGGCAAATGGGGATGGGATTTCGTCAACAGTGAAGAGCGTCTGACCAAGCCGTTAATCCGCAAGGGAGACCGGTTTGTGGAAGCCACTTGGGACGAAGCCCTGGATCTCGTCGCTGAAAATTTGAAGGGGATGAAAAGGACCCACGGTCCGGACGCCCTCGGTTACATCGCCTCTTCCAAATGCAGCAACGAAGAAAATTACGTGTTTCAAAAGTTTGCGCGGGCCGTTATGGGTACCAACAATGTCGACAACTGTTCGCGCTATTGCCAGTCTCCGGCGACTGCCGGTCTGATGCGGACGGTCGGCATCGGGGGGGACGCGGGAACCATCCGGGATATCGCCGGTGCCGATTTGGTCATCGTAGTCGGAGCCAACCCCGCCGAATCCCATCCCGTTTTGGCCACCCGGGTGAAACGGGCCCACAAACTCCATGGTCAGAAGCTGATCGTCGCCGACTTGCGGGAAAACGAGTTGGCCCAGCGGGCGGACCTGCACCTTCATCCCAATCCGGGGACCGACCTGGTTTGGATCTCGGCGGTCACCAAGTACATTGTGGACCGGGGATGGGCGGATCAGGAATTTTTGAACAACCGAGTGAACGGTGTGGACGAATACATTGAGTCCCTCGAAAAATTCACCTTGGCGGATGCGGAAGACGTGACCGGGATCAGCCGGGAGGAACTCATCCGTGTGGCCACCCTGATCCATGAAGCAGAAAACGTCTGCATCCTGTGGGCGATGGGGGTAACACAACATATGGGGGGAACAGAGACCAGCACCAGTATTTCCAACTTATTATTGGTTACCGGTAACTACGGCCGTCCCAACACCGGAGCTTATCCCCTCCGGGGACATAACAACGTTCAAGGGGCCAGCGATTTCGGGACGATGCCGGCCTGGTTCCCGGGGTACGAACCGGTTCAGGATGACAAGGTGCGCGCTCGCTATGAGAAGGCCTGGGGAGTCTCCCTGCCGAAACAACCGGGTTTAAACAACCACCAAATTGTCGAAGCGATCCATGACGGAAAAATCAAAGGGATGTATCTGTTCGGCGAAGAGATGGGACTGGTCGATTCGAATATCAACCATGTCCATGCTGCCTTTGAGAAGTTGGATTTCTTTGTCGTACAGGATATTTTTTTCTCCAAGACCGCCCAATTTGCAGATGTGGTTCTTCCGGCAGCGCCCAGTCTGGAGAAAGAAGGAACATTCACCAATACCGAGCGGAGGATCCAGCGTTTCTACCGGGTATTTGAACCCCTCGGCGATTCCAAACCGGATTGGGAGATTATTCAATTGATAGCCAACCGCCTGGGTGCGAACTGGAACTATCACCATCCGAGTGACATTATGGATGAAGCATCCGGCTTAGCCCCTGTTTTTGCCGGCGTCAGCTACAAACGCCTGGAAGGATGGAACAGCCTGCTGTGGCCGGTGAACGCCGACGGTCAGGACACCCCCGTTTTGTACACGGACCGGTTCAGGTTCAAGGATGGAAGGGCCCGTTTGGTTCCTGTCGATTGGACCCCGCCTTATGATCCGGGGGAAGAATACGATCTTCACCTGAATAACGGACGCTTGTTGGAACACTTCCACGAAGGGAATATGACCTACAAATCGAGAGGGATCACTCATAAAGTTCCGAACCCTTGGCTGGAGGTTTCTCATCAACTGGCCGAGGAACGCGGAATCAAAGACGGCGCACTGGTTCGGCTTAATTCTCCCTATGGGACCGTCAAGGTTCGGGTGCTGGTGACGGACCACGTGAAAGGGAATGAATTGTATCTCCCGATGAATTCCACGGAGGAAGAGAAGGCGGTTAACCGATTAACCAGCAGTTACCACGACAAGGTGACACACACCCCCAACTTTAAGGAGATGCATGTAAAGATGGAGGTGCTTGAACCGGAAGGGGAATCACCGTTGCCGCGGGCCAACCACCGCTTTGGAAACCGGGTGCCGCAACTCGGCGTCAAAGTGGAGGAGAAGTGGCAGCGTCCCGACTACGAACCCGTGATCGAAACCATCGATGAAGGTGAAGGAGGGGGTTAACATGGCAAAAGCCATCACACACATTGAAAAACATCGCCATGATGCCAGCCAGGAACGGGCCCAGACGCTGGATCAACTGTTGAATGTTGTGACCGAGCATAAAGAGGCGCTGTTGGCGGCATTGGATATCTTAAGCGAACTCCACCGGGCGGGGGTATTGGATATACTGCGGGGGTTATTGGAAAACCGGCATGAAGTCGGTGCAATCGCCATCAACCAATTCAATCGGCCGGATACTCACCGGATGATTAAAAACGCGATCGGGGGGGTGGAATTTTTAAGCCGGCTTGACCCCGAAGAGATTCAAACCGTGTTAAAAGCCACAGGGAACGGCATTCGGCGAGCCAACCAAGCCGTGCAAGAAAACGAACGAACCGGTTTCTGGGATCTGGTCAAAACCATCCGTGATCCCGATGTCCGTTCGTCATTCAGCATGCTGACCGGTTTTGTTCAAGGGATGGGCGAAGCGGTTCGGCCAAAACCATAACCGCTTTATGATCACTTCGGCTGGGAGGGAATGGGATGGTCACCAAAACGATCCGCGTTCAGGGGATGGTCGATCCGAACGACACCGATAAAGTAAGCCATGCGTTGCACGAGGTTTGGGGAGTGAGAAAGGTGGACGTCAGCCTGAACCGGGGAGAGGCCACCGTTTCATACGATGAACACGCGGCTTCCTTTGCCGATTTCCAACAGGCCCTCCTCGATCAAGGGTTTGAGATTTTTACGGAGGACGGGACAGAGGAAGAAAAAAAGGTGTAAGGAGGATCAGGGAGCTAAAAAAGGCAGGGGAGGTGGAAATCCATGGCTCCGTTTATATGTGAGGTTTGCGGCCGGACCGAAACTCCTTCGGATCACGAATTATCCGCCGAGGATCGAATCAAGGAGGAAATCCTTCACATCTGTGAAAGCTGTATAGAGGATCGAAGCAGGGGAGACGCGTAACGGCCTTCGCCGTTCCGGAGCTTGCCCGGATGCTCAGTATAGTTGGAAACGAGCGATTCCTTCCATCGGTTCGGGATGGCCCGGGCGATGATCCAAAAACCACGGGATCCATGAGAAAAGCCTCCCGTAAGAAGAGGGCATAATTTGTACAACCGACCCAAACTCATCATGATTCTGAAAAGGGGAGCAGGTGATTGGGGCGATGGTGGAATCAGGAGAGGCTTTGGAAACGGTTGATGGCTCTAAAGCGTTGTGATTTCATGTTCGTTTCGAGAAAAGGGGAAGCGTTTACCCAAAATAGCGACTTTGCTGTCCTGTCCAGCGGAGCGGTGCAACCATCTCTGCAGGACAGCATAGCGCGACCGGGAGCAAAGCGACCCAGGCGAGACTTGTGCTCGGTGAGTGCACCCGGAGCGGCGGCAGATGACCGACCTGGCAACGATGGGATTATTGCGCCGGTTTGTGGGAACGGACGGATTCCCGCAGTTTCATGTCATACCCTCGTCATGCATCCTTTCACCGCATTCTTTGTGAACGGATCAGCAGTTGGCCTGGGATATGGAACTCCTTGGACCCATGGTCCAAAGGAATTTGTTACATCAAGGCCAAACGTTACTTTGCACTTGGTGGGGGAGGGAACGCAATGAAATTAACTTTTCGTTGGTTCGGAGCGGATGACCCCGTCCGTCTGGAATTCATTCGTCAAATCCCCGGTATGACCGGAATTGTCACCAGCATCTATGAGATCCCGGTCGGGGAAGCCTGGCCGTTGGATCAGATTCTGGCGCTGAAGGAAGCAGTCGAGCGAGCCGGTCTATCGTTGGAAGTCATCGAGAGTGTGCCGGTACATGAGGATATCAAGCTGGGGAAACCCAGCCGGGATCGGTATATTCAGAACTATAAAACGACACTGAAACATTTGGCCATCGTGACCGGTGGGAGCGCGTGCTGGGGCGAGCCTTCTGTCAGGCGTTGGCCGTATGCGGGGCGTCCGTGGCTGTCATCGGACGTAACCGGGAAAAGTTGGATCAGGTGGTCCGGTCGATCAAGGACTTGGGCGGGACCGCCATGGGCGTGGCGGCGAATGTCCTGAAATCGGGAGAGTTGCGGGCGGCCCGGGACACCATTGAGAGGGAATGGGGTCCGTGCCGCATTCTCGTTAACGGAGCCGGTGGAAACCGTCCCGACGCCACGACCACCCTCGAGTACCATCAACCCGGTGAAGCTGAAGAACGGGAACGGGTGACGTTCTTCAATCTGGATCCCGAGGCCGTCGCTTCGGTTTTTAACTTGAATTTCCTCGGTACGTTGCTTCCCACCCAAATTTTTGGGGAGTCCATGGTACGGACAGGGAAAGGCGTGATCATCAACATTTCTTCCATGAACGCATACACCCCCTTGACCAAGATCCCGGCATACAGCGGGGCCAAGGCAGCGGTAAGCAATTTCACCCAGTGGCTGGCCGTCCATTTTTCCCGGTCAGGCATTCGGGTCAATGCCATCGCTCCCGGCTTTTTCTTAACGGAACAAAATCAGCCGCTGTTACTGCGGGATGACGGCACCTATAATGAACGGGCCAACAAAATCCTGGGTCAAACCCCGATGAACCGGTTCGGCCAGCCGGATGAACTGATCGGCACCTTGTTGTGGATGGTGGATGAAAAAGCCTCCGGATTTGTCACCGGGATCGTGGTTCCGGTCGACGGCGGATTCTCCGCATACTCCGGGGTCTAGAATCAGGAGGGATACCGATGAAGCAATGGAGGGTACTCAGTCAACTGGTCAAGGAGCGGGTGGTGGCCGTCATTCGGGGAGAGACCCCGGAACAGGCGGAAGCCGCGGCAGCTGCCTGTTATCGCGGGGGAATCCGGAATTTGGAAGTGACTTTCACCGTGCCGGAAGCGGAACGGGTCATCGGCAACCTTCGTCGGCGGTTTCCCGAAGCCCTGATCGGCGCCGGGACGGTGTTGGATGCTGAAACGGCGCGGGGCTTCCTTCGTGGTGAGTCCTCATCCGGAGGAGACCCTGGCCCGGATGTGCCATCGTTATCAAGTGCCTTATCTCCCCGGATGCATGACCGTGAAAGAGATGGTGGAGGCGTTGGGATGGGGTTCTCCATCCTGAAGTTGTTTCCCGGAAACGCCTTCGGTCCGGCATTCCTGAAATCCTTAAAGGGACCGTTACCACAAGCGGAATTTATACCGACCGGGGGCGTAAACCTCAATAACGTCACCGATTGGTTACAGAGTGGAGGTGGCGGTCGGGATCGGGGGAGAACTGATCCGCCCGGCTGAAAATGGGGATTTCGAGGAAGTGGAGCGAAGGGCGCGGGAATTAATGGCGAGAGTGAAGACGGATCGGGAGGAAGTCGGAGATGTCTGAGGGGGCCGTCGTGATATTGGGCGAGATCATGCTTCGGTTGTCTCCTCCAGGGGCAAAGAGAATCGTCCAGGCGGAGAACTTTGACCTCGTTTACGGTGGAGTGGAAGCCAATGTCGCCGTCTCCCTGTCTTGTTCGGTTTATGTCCCCCGATTGCCGGAAAATAGGGATGCCGTGGGTCAGTCCCTCCGTCCCGCACAGGTCATTTACGACCGCGAAACTTCCGCCATGGCGGAAGCCACACCGGAAGATTTCGACTGAGAAGCCCTTTTTCAAGGAGCCGCCCTTTTCCCCATTTGGGGGATTTATTATTTGAAGATTTAAATTTAACTATTTATTGCGACGTATGATAAAGTAAACGGAACAAAATTAGTCCTAAACTATGACTAATGAGGAGCGAAATGGAGACGGCAGATTGGGGTGGTCTCGCCTTTGATTTTCTGTATCCACACGATGGAGCGAGTCGGCCGGGAAAGGGGGCGTCGGTCAAATGAAACCGCATTTATCTTTGGGGGCCGTCAAGGTGGATATTACCCCGGAACAACCTGTTCCGTTAGCGGGCTTTCAAGAGAGGAGAGGGAGTTTTCAAGGGGTGGCCCACCCGTTGCAGGCACGGATCCTGGCTTTTGAATACCGGTCGCTGGATCGACGGACGGAAAGGGGACTCCTCCTGTCAGCTGATCTCATTTGGTGGGATACGAAGCATGTGCAGCGATTGCGGAAGCGCTTGTCGCAACAATGGAAGATTCCTGAATCTTCCCAGATTCTCCACGCGACACACACCCATTGCAGCCCCCAAACCAGCGATGGGTTTACGCCGTCGCTGGGAGAATTCCACCCCGCTACCCTTTCTCACTTGGAAGAAAAGATCTTTGACGGGATTGAAGAAGCTTTTGGGGAAATGGAAGCCGTCTGCATTTACCGGGGGTTCGGAGAGTGTGGAATCGGGATTCATCGGCGGAAACTCGTCGATGGGAAAGTAAGGATGGTTCCTCATCCGGAAGGACCGGCCGATCCGGAGGTCAATGTGATTCGTTTCTGTACCGAAGGTGGAAAACCGAAAGCCCTGTTAATTCACTATACATGCCACCCCACCACGACGGATGAGAATGTGGTTTCGTCTGAATTTCCCGGGGCAGCGATGAATGAGATTGAAGAACGGGTCGGGGATGGAGTGGTGGCGGCCTTCTTACAAGGATGCTGCGGGGATATCCGTCCGGCCTTGTTCCGAGACGGTACCTTCCATCGAGGAACGGTGCAAGACGTCGACAGTCTGGGGCAAGCGCTGGCGGAGGAAGTGATGAAGGTGTTCGCTCAACCCATGAAGGAGTTGTCCCCGGTGCCGTTACGGAGTCGGACCTTGCGACTGAACCTTCCGTTCGGAAGGTTGCCGTCTCTGGAGGAATTAAAGGAGAAAAGCCGCCGTCCAGGGATGGAAGGAGAGTGGAGCCGGCATCTCTTGGCTCACCCGGAGCGGATTCGCCCGCATCTTCCATTCGAGTTGACCCATATGGAAATGGCCGAGGGGTTTTCATTGCTTGCGATGAATGGCGAAGTGGTAGTGGAGTACGGCCTCATGATCAAAGAACGGTTTCAGGGGAGGGTGCTCCCCGTCCCATACAGCAACGGGATGATCGGATATATTCCAACGGCAGCCCAAACGGAAGAAGGGGGATATGAAGCGGAAGAATCCACGTTCTACTTCGGGTTGCCTGCCTCTTTTTCGCAATTGTTGGAAGAGAGGATCGAGGAAGCTCTTTTGAAATGGATCGATGGGGGACAGGGGGGAGGACATTGATTCCGGAGCCGATGCAAACCAGGAAGGTGGATCAATTAGAGGTCTGTATCTATGCTGATCGAAAAGCGATGGGAGAGGCTGCCGGGCGGGAGGTGGCCCAAAAAATAAAGGAGTTGTTGTCAAAGCAGGATCGGGTGCGTATGATCTTTGCTTCCGCACCGTCCCAAAACGAGTTCTTGGATCACCTGGGCCGGGAGCCCGACATCGACTGGTCCCGGATCACGGCCTTCCACATGGATGAATACCTCGGTTTGCCGGAAGAGGCGCCACAACGGTTCAGCCGATATCTGGAGGAGCACCTTTTTTCGGCCGTTCGCCCGGGACGAGTGCATTTCATGGCCCCCACCCGTTCCGTTGCGAAAGAATGCGAGCGATACGCGGCGTTAATCCGTCAAGCTCCGATCGATCTCGTTTGTCTGGGGATCGGTGAGAACGGGCATCTTGGATTTAATGATCCGCCGGTTGCCGATTTTCATGACCCGGACATCATCAAACCCGTCGAGTTGGATGAGCGCTGTCGTCAACAACAGGTCAACGACGGTTGTTTTCCCGAAATCGACGCGGTTCCTTCTCATGCCCTCACACTTACGATTCCCGCCTTGATGTCGGGACGCTTTGTATATGGGGGGGTCCCCGGTCCATCCAAAAGGGAAGCGGTTCGGTCCGCCCTATTCGGTCCGATCACCACGGCCTGTCCCGCTTCGGCCCTGCGCCGCCATCCCCATGCCGTTTTATATGTCGATTCCGATGCGTATGGAGTTGTCAAACGATGAAAGAATGCATAGGCATCCATTACCGGACGGGTAGACCGATCCGTCTCAAATGGCATCGTGGAAACATCGAGGAAATCCAGGAGCTTTCGGACGGGATCGGAGACGACCTGCCTTATCTTGCACCGGGCCTGGTTGATTTACAAGTGAACGGATACGGCGGTTATGATCTCAACGCATGGCCGATGGAGGAAGAGCATGTGCGCCATGTGACCCGGGGTCTTTGGAAAGAAGGGGTGACGTCTTATTTTCCGACGATCATCACGAACAGCAACGAAGCGATCGAGCGTGCCGTCGGCGTCATTTCCGCCGTGTGTGACAAGGAGAAGGGGATGGATCGGTGCATTGCCGGCATTCATTTGGAGGGGCCTTTTATTTCACCGGAAGAGGGTCCCAGGGGGGCGCATCACCGGGAGTATGTGAAAGGACCGGACTGGTCGCTGTTTCAACGATGGCAGGAGGCGGCCGGGGGAAGAATCAAGGTGGTGACGTTATCCCCGGAATGGCCGGGAGCCGGTGAATTTATCCAAAGGTGTGCAGCACAGGGGGTGATCGTCTCCATCGGCCACACGGCCGCGACCCCTGAACAGATTCGGGAAGCGGTGAATGCCGGAGCCTCCATGTCGACCCACTTGGGCAACGGTGCTCATCTGTTGCTGCCCCGTCATCCCAATTACCTGTGGGAACAGTTGGCCCAGGAGGATTTATGGTCCTGTATGATCGCGGATGGATTTCACTTGCCGGAGTCGGTACTGAAAGTGATTCTGCGGGTGAAAGGGGAAAAGGCCCTGTTGGTGAGCGATTCGGTTTCCTTTTGCGGGATGGAGCCCGGGGAGTATACCACGCATATCGGCGGGAAGGTGGTATTGACCCCGGAGGGGAAGCTGCATCTGGCGGAAAACCCGAATCTGCTCGCCGGATCCGCACAGACGCTGAAGTGGGGAGTGGAGCACTTGAAGAATACGGGATGGTGTCCGTTGTCCGAAGCATGGGAAATGGCCTCCACTCGCCCCTCCCGGGCAGCCAATCTGCCGGGTCGGGAGGGGTTGGCGGAGGGCGCACCGGCCGACTTTCTCCTCTTTCAGCGGAAAAAGTCGGCCCTTCATCTGCTGAAAACCTACAAACACGGGGATTGTGTCTATCATGCAAGAAACGTGAAGGGGGACGGTTCATGAGGACTTCGGTGATCACTCAATATTGGAACAAAGTGGTGGCTCATTTGCGCTGGCTGCATGATGAGGAGGAGGAATCGATCCGGAAAGCGGCTCGGGCCATCGCCGATCAGATCAAACAGGATCGGATTGTGTATGCTTATGGACCCGGGGGCCACTCCAACTTGGGGCCTCAGGAGATTTTTTTTCGAGCCGGGGGATTGATGCACATCAGCGCCATTTTGGACGAAGGAACCCTCCTGAATAACGGGGCCCTTCGCTCCATGGCCATTGAGCGAACCCCGGGATACGGAAAAATCGTCATCCAAGACCATGGATTGCAAAAGGGCGATTTGTTGATCCTCATCAATGCTTATGGCATTAACTCGGCAGCCATAGATGCCGCGATGGAAGCGAAACGATTGGGAGTCCAAACGATCGGCGTCACCTCGGTGCAACATGCCTCCTCCACTCCCGATCACCATCCTGCCCGTCACCCTTCAAAGAAAAATTTACATGAGTTGGTGGATATCGTGGTGGACTCGAAAGTGGAGGTGGGGGACGCCGCGGTCGAGATTGAAGGATTGAACCAGCGTGTGGCGGCCATGTCCACCTTTGCCAATGCCTTTTGTTTAAATGCCATGGTTGCCGCAACCGTGGAGATTCTGGTGAAAGAAGGACTCCATCCCCCCATTTGGACGAGCGGCAACGCCCCGGGAGGGGATGAAGCCAATGCCCGATTCATTCAGCGATTCAAGGGTCGAATCAAGAATTTGTAAGCTGCTTCTCTGTGTTGCATCCGCAGGCGTTTGCCCCTGCCCGCAGCAGGAAGATTCGGAGCGGACAGTGCCTGCATCCCTGCAGGACAGCATAGCGAGACCGGGGAGAGAAGCGACCCAGGCGAGACTTGTGCTCTGTGAGTGCAGCCGGAGCGGCTTCGGGTAAATGCCGCCGCTCACTTTTTCACAATACTTCTGGGGTTTCCGTAAACAGAAGGAGGTGTGGGGATGAAAACCCCGTTTTGGGCGCAATGTTTGTTGAGAATCGTGGACTTTATTGGTTTAATGCGGAACACGTGGAGGTACACGATATCAGTCTGGGTGAATCTGGGATTACTTTCTATCAATCGGAGTATGCGGTGGAAGCGCGTTCCGATCTTCTTACCCCGATTTGCCGCGCTCACAATGCCGCGGGAATCCACCCGATCGTTTATTTCAACGTCCATTGGTTATCTCCCGGGTTAAGCCGCCGGTATCCGCAATGGTTGCAACGGGGGGAAGGGGGAGAAGTGCTTCCGAGTGCATACGGAGCGGGCGGGTATTCCTGTGTAAACTCTTCTTTCCGGAAATACGCCTTTGGAACCATTCGGACCCTCGCCCGCTTTCCCATCAAGGGCATTTTTCTGGACGGTCCCTTATTCCGGCCGGACGGTTGCTTTTGTGAAGCCTGCAAAACGGCGTTTCGACAGGAATACGGCTACCCGGTGTCCCGAGAACGGGACTCGGATCAGAACAGGGATTGGTTCCGGTTTAAAAAAGAATCGATTGCGCGGTTTATGAAAGACTGCAACCAGTGGTTGAAGGCGGAGCGTCCCGGTACGATGATTTACATGAACAGCCCTCAATTGACCCCGACCCAATACTGCAGTCGGGACAACCGCCTGACGGTGAAACACCAGGATATGCTGTTGGCGGAAGGCGGGTTTTTAAGCGGAGATCTGAGACGGAGCGTGGAAGCCGGCAGCGACGGCTCAGCTGCTGGAAACCCAGTCCTAGGGGAAACCATACTGTGTCGCCATTGCCGGGCGTTTGGCTCCTTGGTCCCGCTATCTTCTGACGGGGGCGGAAACCTGGATTGCACATGCGATGGCCGTCGCTCACGGAGCCAATACCTGGTACGGCATTTATCAGGACAACAATACCGATGCACGGATGAACACGGTGAAAGCCGTCAATCAGTTTCTGGAACAAAATGAGGAGGATCTGACGGGAACGCGGTCCGCTGCACGGGTGGCATTGCTTTGGTCGGATTCAACGGCGAACCATTACCAATCCACTTCGGAAGAGACGGATTTCACCCGGGGTGAGGACCGTTTGACAGAATGGCAGCAAGGAGATGCCCGGGGATCCTTCATGGGGTGGTATGACGCCCTCTCCCGAAGCCGCATCCTGTTCGATGTCATTGACGAGGCATCCATTGGGGATGGAAGCTTTCAAAGGTACGATCTGGTCATCTTGCCGGAGAGCAGTTGCATGTCGGAAGAGGAAGCCGGTCATTTGGAGGCGTATGTTCGCCGGGGAGGTAAACTGATTGCTTCTTTCGACACGGCCTTCTATGATGAAGAAGGGACCCGTCGGCCTCAGCCTTTATTGGCGGACGTGCTGGGGTTGAAAGAAGTGGTGGGCATTCTGCCCAGCCGCTTTGATCATATGGAGACGGAATGGGGAGATCCGTTATTGAAGGGAATGGATCAATCTTTGATCCCCGCCCCTTCGTTGAGTGTGAGGGGAAAACCCTCCCCGGGTGTTCATACCGTGATGCGGTATCGGAGAAAACAGGAATCCCGCTATGAAGAACTGCCGGATGCGACGGACTTTCCCTTTATCCTGCGCAATCGACACGGAGCGGGAGAGGCGATTTATCTTACCGGAAACGTCGGGAAATTTTATGAATGTTATGCATTGCCGGAGTATCGAACCTTAATGACGAACGCCGTCCGGGAATTGTGCGAAGATTGGGTGATCGTTGAGACGGAAGCGGAATCTCTGCACCTTTCATTGCGCAAAAAGAAGAACCGGTGGATGTTGCATCTCATTAACTATACCGGCTCGATGACCCGGCCGATCGGTTCGGTGCTTCCGTTAAGAATGTTGCCGATCCGGCTGAGAATTCCCGGGTTTCAGGCCACACGAATTTGGAGTTCCGCACTACAACGGACGCTTCCCTTTCAAGAAGCCAATGGGGAAGTGATCACGGAGTTACCGGAGCTTTCGATTTACGATATTCTCGTCGTGGAACACGGATCGGCTTCGGGTAAATGCCGCCGATCCCTTTTTCACAATACTACCAGGGGAAAAGGACGGGACGCGCATCATGAAAAAAGGAACCTCCCTACTTCGGACACAAAACGAAAAACGAGTGTTGAAATATTTGAGACAACATCCGGGAAGTTCCCGTCAGCAAATTGCCAAGGCGCTGGGTGTCAGTAAAAACACGGTTTCTTTGATTATCGACCGTTATATTCAATCCGGAATAGTCAGGGAAACGGGGACGGTGGAGGCGGGGAATGTGGGTCGTCCCCGAATTCGGTTGACCATCGATTCCCAATCCATGACCGCAGCCGGGATTCTCATCGGAAAGAAGACCGCGCAATATCGGGTGATGGATTATGCCTCCAACGTTTTGGAAACGGGAGAAATGGCGCTCCACGGTGAGAACCCCGACACGTGCCTGGAGGAAATCAAACGTTTGTGCCGCTCCCTTCATCGCCAATACCCGACGCTCTTGGGAATCGGAATTGGAATCCCGGGTTTGGTCGACCCCGTCGCCGGTGTGGTTCATTACTCGGCTCACTTGGGGTGGGATCGAACGGAAGTGAAAAAGACGATCGAATCTTGCTTGGCTCTGCCGGTCTATGTGCTCAACAATGTAAAAGCCGCTTCATTGGCTTGGTTGCAACCGGCTCAACCCGCTTCATCCGATCTGTTTTACATCCGTTTGGGGGAGGGGGTGGGGGGCGCCTACATTCATGAATCCGGGGTGTTCCATGGTTCCAGTTGGACCGCGGGTGAAATCGGCCATTTGTCGGTCCGGGAAAACGGGCCTGTCTGCCGATGTGGAAAAAAGGGATGCCTGGAAACCCTGGTGGGTGTACCGGCCATCCTTCAGGTGATGGCGGAAAGGGCGAAACGGAAGTTCAGCGGACCAAAGGAACTTCGCCGGTTTCTGGATGAGCCTGAGAACCGGGACCGGGTGAAGGAGGTGATGTGCAGGCTCGGTTATGACCTGGGACAGGTGCTTCCCTCCGTGATCCATTTGTTCAATCCCCGACAAATTATTATTGACAGCCCCCTGGATCGAAGCTCAGACTTCCAGCAAGCGATCATCGACGAAACCTGCCGGAAAACATTGAGTTATTCCTTTCATCAGGTAGAGATCCGGTTTGTGTACACCCCCCATGCCATTCTCAGCGGTGCGGCACAAGCAGTCATTTTGGAGTATGAAAACGAACAGATTTTCGTAAATTGACAAAAAAAGGAGTTTGATGATATATTTGGATTATCTCTTAATAGTCCTAAAGTATGACTAATTAAAAGGATCGTCTCTGCTGTTGAATAGAGGTGTTCAGATGTTCGATCTTTCGTGTCATAGGGTACTCTTTTCGGGAATAAAATTTTAGAATTTTCTTACATAAAACTTGATTACAACCGGAAAACGTTCCTGAAGTCAGTACCGTCAGGGTTTTATCAGAGGGGAGTCGGTGGTTGATTTCCCTATCCTTCTCGGTCAGGATATCGGTCAAAAGTTGCTGACAGCCCTGGCTGCAGGGACCCTATATTGGCATGGTGAATTCGAAACTGTATAAAAAAGCCGGTTTGAATCCCGATCACCCCCCCCAAGACCTTCGAAGAAGCACTGCAACATGGAAAAACCATCCATGACAAACTGCCGAATGTCTATGGAATGAACGCTTTCCCCAACATCATGGCGTTTGTAGCCGCAGATCTTCCCGTTTTGAATAAAGACAAAACAAAAGCGGTGTTCAATTCACCGAAACATGTGGAATTCGTCCAGCAATATGTGGAGGGTTACAAAAACGGAGCCATTGCAACCGGTGTGATCGGCAAAGAGGAGCGGGAGCTGCCCCAGAACATGAAAAATGAACAGATTGCCATTTCGACGATGGTGGGCGCTTTTCATCTGACCGACTATGAAAAAAATGCCCCCGACGTCTACAAAGAGGTGAAAGTCATTCCGGCCGTGCAGTATGAGGGGGGCGTCAACCCCATCAAAGGGATTCAAACCTTTGTGGTTCCCAAAGGAAGCGAGCACCCGAAGGAAGCGGCCGATTTAGCCCTGTTTGTGACCAATCCGGAAAATCAGTTGGAATTCTGCAAAAAAGTGCCGATCTTTCCTTCCACTGTCGAGACGATGAAGGATCCTTTCTTTACGGATTTTCAAGTGAAAACGAAGGGAGATCAAGCCCGCAAAATTATGATTGAATCCATGGAGGATCTGGTTCTCGACAACCTCGGGATCCCGCAGTCCGTTCCCCAGGAGCTGATTGAAGCCGCGCGAATCGATGGTGCCGGCCGCATCCGGATTGTCTGGAACGTCATTGTCCCTCTGTTACGTCCCTTCATTGCCGTCTGTCTGATCCTGTCCAGCATGGGGGCCATGCAGGTCTTCGCCAGCATCTATATGATGACGGACGGCGGTCCTCTGAACAGCACGATCAACCTGACATACTACGTCTATGAAGAAGCTTTCACCCGTCTGGATATGGGCTACGCGACGGCGATGGGTATGGTGCTTTGGCTGATTATGGTGGTTCTTTCAGCGATCCACTATCGTTTGACCAAAGGAGGGGAAGCCATCCAATGAACCGCAGAAAAACTCCGCCGGTTCGCTATCGGCGCTGGTTGAAAACGATCGCCATGTATCTGTTATTAATGTTAATGGCCTGCTTGTTCATCGGACCCTTTATCTTGCTATTGTCCACGGCATTTAAATCGGATGCTCAGGCCGCCTTTGGATTTCCGCCGGAACTGGTGCCGCACCCACCGGTATGGGACAATTTCGATCAGGCATGGAATGATATCCCCTTCCCCCGATATTTGTTTAATTCGTTTTTTCTGGTTGCCGTGATGGTTCCAACCCATCTGTTCCTGGCTGCTATTACCGCTTATCCTCTGGCGCGGATGAAGTTTTTCGGTCGAAACTTCATTTTCTATGCGATTATAGCCACCATGTTTATTCCGGACGAAGTGATTCTGATTCCGCGGTTTTTGATCGTAAAAACCCTCGGTATGACGGATTCCTACTTGGGAATCATCGTTCCCGGGTTGATCGGTGCCTTTTCCGTCTTTTTAATGCGCCAGGCCTACTTGACCATTCCGAAAGAAATGGAAGAAGCGGCCATTATCGACGGGTGCGGCCCCTTCCGGCTGTGGTGGAACATTATGCTTCCCCTGACCGCACCGACGATGGCCGCTTTGGGAGTCTTTTCATTTATTTCGGTATGGAACTCCTTCATCTGGCCTTTGGTGGTTCTCAAATCTCCGGAGTTATATCCGCTTTCCCTTGGTTTGGCATACTTGGCCGGGATCTTCGGTACGGATGTTAAAGCGCTCGCCGCCGGGGCCATGATTTCTGTGACCCCGTGATTATGTTCTATCTTTTGATGCAGCGCTATTTCATCTACGGGATGCAAGGAGCTGTCAAGCGGTAGAGAAAGAATACGACGGACAGCTGGAGGAAGGACTGAACGTCATCGATGAAGTGGTTAACGAATGGTGTAAATAAGTCTGATGATGGAATCTCCAATGATCGACGGCTCCTCTTTATCGAGGTTCAGTACGTTTTGATTCATCACTTCCGATTCTTCACCCTGATTAAAACAACAGCGGGAGAAGCCCAACCTTCGAGGTTGGGCTTCTCCGCTTTCATCACAGAATCCCCGGCTGTGTCCAGCGAACTCAACCGCTCCAGATCGCGTTGGACAGATAACGGTACAGATAAGCGGTATGACCGCGGAAAGCGGGTTCCAATCCGATCAGTACCACAGGGTGATTCTTTTCCCGGACGATGACCGGTTTCCCCTGTGCCTCGTTCCGCCCTCTCCAGTGGCCGGATTGGAAGAAGTCGTTCCCGTTTCCGTAGGAGGCGGCCACGGTAACGCTGTCGGTGTCGGTATACCAGCCCGGTCGATAGACAAAACCGAGATCCTCTTCTTCATAACCGGCCGTGAGGGGGTGGTCCGCATTGTCGACCTGGACGATGCCGTTGCTGTTGGAGCCCCCCGTTTGGACTTTCACTTGGCTCAGTTCCAGTGTTACCGTCGCTTCCGACGCGGCGGATCCGACGGCTACGTAGGTTCCGCCCGCTTGGACAAAGGCATGAAGCTGTTCTTTCAACCGCCGGTATTGTTCTTCATTCTCCAGTCCGAATTCCCGGTTGGCTTTACTGAGATCCCAGCGAATCAGCTTGGAGGTGCCGGCGTATACGAACACGTCATATCCCTCCAAGCCTTTTTCCGCCACCGTGCGGGGGTGTAACTCCGTCACCCGAAAACCCATCCGCTCCAACGCATGACGGGTCCCGGCGTGGGACTGGGACTTGTCCGTTCCGCCGTCTTTCAGGATGGCCACATTCATACTTTCCACCGGCTCGGTTTCTTTCGGAAGTTCCGCGGTGTTCAAAGTCAGGCCGGACTCCCGGACCGCCCGGAGGACTTTTGGACCGGAATCTCTCACATAGAAGTCTCCCTGTCGATCCCGGTAAACAGCCACGCCTTCCTGCAACAGTCGGTTCACCATCGTTACGGCTTCCACGGATTGGTTGGGAATCCGATACGGTCCGTTGCCCTGGAGGGAACCGGTGTTTTCCGCCCGTTTCACCGGCGTGGTTGTCACATCCAGCTCCGCATTGATGGGGTCGGCCTGGAATCCCCAAAGTTGCGGCAAGCTCCATGCGGATATGTCGTACATGGCGGGGGTCTTTTCCGAGATGTCTTCCCCTTCCCATAACATGGTGTTGGCCAACCCCGCTTTGGCCTGATCCATCGGCACGATATAGGTGCCGGAAGGATAGTCGACTCCGCCTGCGGAAAAACCGGTCCGGGCTTTTTCCACCCGGATGTCGTTATCGATCAGATGGTTGACGGCCCGACGGGTGGCACCGGGGTTTTCCGGGTCCACCGGGAGGATGTAGGCCTGGGGAAAGAACTCTTCCGGGTGATGGGGGTGGTTAAAACGGATTCCCCGGCGGAACATCTCCAACTGGTCTTCCAGCATCTCATTCTTGTTTTGGACGGTGAATTTGAGCGCTCCCATCACCGCATCCACGTGCCAACGGACCCCGTCCCAATCGTTGGTCGGCGCTTCCAGGGTATAGGCGTAGGACCCGTGATACATCGCGTACATCGGGGTGAAGATGGGGGGATAGTCGTCCCATCCGGCCGTGTCGTCCCGGGCCGGGATGTACGTGCCGGTCATGTTCCGGTACAGATCGGATTCGTACAGGGACCGGTTTTTCACCACTTCCCCTTCCATCGCTTCGGCCTGGTCGAGTGCCCACTTCGAAAACAGGTCGTATTCGTAGTTCGGATTGTGCGGCGGGGTGCAGGGCTCCATCAGACCCGGTTTCGTCTTTCCGCCGAATTTCACGTATCCGTGCAGGTCGAGGAGGACAAGGGGGTGCCAACGGGTGATCAAATCGACCATCTGTTGGGTCTCCGGCTGGGACTGGGTGATGAAATCCCGGTTCAGGTCAAAGCCTTCGGCGTTGAACCGGGTGGCGGAGATCCGGCCGTCGGGGTTGGCGATCAGGTTGAACACCAGCACGCTTTCCTTCAGGATGGTGCGGGTGGTGTCATCCTCCCCGTTGGCAAAGCGGTCCAACAGTTTGAGCACGGCGTCGCTTCCCACGAACTCCGTTCCGTGAATCGAACCGTTGATCATGATGGGGACTTTGAATTCGGTGTTCTGTTCCTTCCATGCGTCGGCCTTCAGGTGGTTGTTGAGCATTTGCTTCCGAATTCTTTGATAGCGGGCAAAATTTTTTTCAGCCCCCGGTTCGGACACCGTCACCACATACATCGGGTGCCCCCCGGCTGAGGTTCCCTGCTGCCGGACGGTGACCCGCGGGTTCTGCTTGAGATCCTTCAGGATCTCATCAAAACGGGAATATTTTACGAAATCGTAGTGTTCGCTGTTGAACAAACTCCGGTCCGCTTCCCCGTCCGCATGATGAGACCAAACTCCCATCGGGGCAAGCGCGGTCAAGGTGAGCAAAAGGATCAGTGCCCATTTCCATCGAGATGGACGCAATGAACCGATACCTCCTTTTCTTTTTTTTATGGGGCTGGACTCTTCTCTTTTTCTCTCTGATTCGTTGAAAATCCTTTATCATTCGAAATTTTTCATGCCGTAAAGGGATGGTTTGGATGGGGGAGCACCAAGGGGAACAGCGTACCCCAAAAAATGATTGAACCAAAAAATATTTCGAAATCGGAAGGACTTTGATTCGATTTTTACGAATGTACAAAAAAGAAAACTCCCCTTTCCGGAGGTGTATGGAATGAAGAAAACCCTTCTGTTGCTTTTGGCCTTGCTGCTGATGGCGGCACCGGTTTATGCCGGCCCTTCTTCCGTCCCCAACGGCCCGTGGCTGAAGGACACCCAGAACATGAAGCTGGAGAGGCTTCACAACTATGAGGAATTGGTGAAGAGATTGCAACAGATCGAGCAGAATTCCCACGGGAATCTCGAATTGGAAACGATAGGTAAAAGCAACGAACAACGGGACATCTACCTGGCCAAGGTGGGTTCCGGCAGTAAAAAGGTGATGTATATAACTCAACAGCATGGAAACGAACCTCTGACCACGGAAGCGGCCCTCCAAATGCTGGATCGACTGAGTTCCAGCAATCATCCCGACATCGAGAAAATCCGGCAGGAAGTCACGCTCTCTGTGATTGTCCGTGCCAACCCTGACGGAACGGAGCGTTTTTGGCGTTATAACTATGACCCGGACGCCAACCCGGAATACGGATCGGCCGGGAAGGGGTATGACATTAACCGATATCACGATCCTGCCCTTTCCCCCGGGGAGAACCCCGTACCGGAATCGGCAGCCATCCGTCGGGCCTATGACAAGTACCAACCGGATCTCGTGGTGGACTATCACCATCAGGGAACTTATGTGGATGAGGACGGGAAGATGATCAAAACCTCCGTTTTCTGGCCCAGTCATCCGGATGTCTCCCGGGATGCAATCAAACTGTCCAAACAGACCAGCGTCCTGATCTACGATACCTTGGAGCATTACGGATTTGCCAATGTGAGTCAGTATCCCGGAGGGAATTACCAGGCAATTGCCCGAAATGCTTATGGTCTTCTGGGAAGCGGCAGCGTGTTGGTGGAACTGAGAGGGGGCATCGGCCAAAAGAGCAGTGGGATGCTCATTCGGACCGCTTATGCCTCCATGTTCTCCGTGCTGGAGTCAGTCGCGGAGGAGACCTTGAAGGAAGTCGATCCGTCCCGGGCTGACGCCATCCCGGAACGGGGCGAATATATTGATGGTTCCGAGTAAAAGAGAACAAGAGGGGAAAAGCAGAAGATGGGCAGGGGCCCCATCTTCTGGTTTTGATCTGATAAGGTGGAAGAAAGATGGCAGCGTTTTGCTGGCGAGACTTGTGCTCTGTGAGTGCAACCGGAGCGGCTTCGGGCAAATGCCGCCGCCCGCTTATTCAAGATACCTCCAATTTATTGGACATATATTTTTGTACAGTCAACAGCCATTGACAGGCTGTTTTTTTTCAGCATTCGTTTTTGATTCACTTGATAGATACTGAAATGTTTGGTAAACAGTAACCGATACCGTTTTCTCTGATTCCCATTGGAGATCCGGTATTATTTCGCGTTGGCGCATCGAAACGGAGGGAGAAAATTTGCTGGAAGTCCGGAATCTCTCGAAACGTTATCCCGGAAGAGGGGGGATCGAGAATATCCGATTCTCCGTGGATCGCGGAGAGATCGTCGGCTTTCTCGGTCCCAACGGAGCCGGAAAAACGACAACCATGCGTATGATTACCGGTTATCTCTCACCCACGGAGGGGGAGGTGCGGGTAGACGGGCAGTTAATGACGGAGCATTCATCCAAGACCAAGACCCAAATCGGGTATTTGCCCGAGAGTCCCCCCTTGTATCCGGAAATGACGGTCGAAGATTACCTTCGGTTTGTCGCCGATTTGCGGGAGGTGCCGGTTCGGGAGCAGAAGCATCGCATTGCCGATGTGCTGGAACGGACCGGGATCACCGGGAGAGAGCGTCAACTGATCCGCCGTTTGTCCAAGGGTTACAAACAACGGCTGGGGCTGGCCCAGGCGATTTTGCATCGTCCCGATCTGTTGATCCTCGATGAGCCGACGACAGGGTTGGATCCCAAGCAGATTACCGAGATTCGTGAGCTGATCCGCGAGCTGGGAGAAAAGCACACGGTTTTGCTCAGTACGCATATTCTTCCCGAGGTGGAGATGATTTGCAAAAGGGTCTTGATCATCGATCGCGGACGCCTGGTGGAGGATGACCGTCCGGAACGGCTGGCCCGACGTCTGGAACAAGGGTCCACCCTCTCCCTCGAAGTGAAAGGGAAGCCGGAGGCGGTACAGGAGAAATTGCTGTCCATTTCCGGGGTGAAAAGAGTGGACGTGACGGACAGCCCATCGAAAGAACGGGTCAAACTTCTGGTGACGGTGCAGAATGAGACCGATCTTCGCGAACGAATTTTTTACACGCTGGCCGAGGAAAAGATGCCGATCCTGGAAATGCAGCGGCGTGATCTGTCTTTGGAGGATGTCTTCCTCAAGTTGACCACCTCGGAAGGAGGATCTCAAGCCGATGCGTAAGATTTGGTCGCTGTTCCGGAAGGAATTGCAGCTTTATCTCTTCTCCCCCACGTCTTATGTGGCATTTGCCTTTTTCTTTCTCGTCCTGGGATACCTTTTTTCCACCGCCTTTCTGGGGGCCCAGAGGGTGGAGGAAAGCATGGTGTACAACCCCATGTCCCTGTTGTTTCTGTTTGTCACCCCCATGTTGACCATGCGCCTGTTATCCGAAGAATTCCGACAGGGGACCGATGAATTACTATTCACTTCCCCGATCAATGTCTTTCAATTGGTGGCGGGGAAATATTTGGCTTCGGTGACGGTGGTGGTGTTCCTCCTGGCCGTAAGCCTCATCTACCCTTTCATTCTGTTCTCTTACGGGTCGGTGGACTGGGGGAAACTGTCGGCCGCGTACCTGGGTGTGTTTTTGCTGGCGTCTGCCATGATGGCGGTGGGCGTTTTCGCCTCCAGTCTGAGTGCTTCCCAGATGGTGGCCGGCATCACCTCTTTTGCCATCCTCCTGGCCTTCTGGCTGATCGAAAGTGTGAGTGACGCCCTGTATGGGGGATCCCGGGAGCTGTTTCAAAAATTCTCCCCGATCTTCCATCTGAATGATTTTGAACAGGGGATCGTGGATGTGTCCCACGTTCTCTATTATTTGGTCTTTGTCCTCCTGTTTTTGGGGCTGAGTGTCCAATCTCTTGAAAAACGGCGTTGGAGATAGGAGGTCAAAAAATGAAGTTCGGTTGGCGAAGTCTCAATTCGGGTGTATTGATTGCAGCCTTGATCGGAATTTTTGTGTTGACGGTGCTGGCGGCAGATACCTTGCCCTGGCGGTGGGATTGGACCGAGGACGCCATCCACTCGCTGTCTGAGCAAACGGAACAGGCCTTAAACGGGTTGGATGAAGAAGTCCAGGTTTACGCCTTTACCGATCAGTCCGATGCGGGGAAACAGGTCGAACGTCTCCTTCGCGCCTACCAGAAGGAGACGGATCGGTTGAAGGTGACGATGGTCGATCCCGTGAAAAAACCTTCCGTGGCCAAAAAATACGGAGTAACCGGGATGAATACCGTCATTTTCGTAAAAGGGAACAAAGAGGAAAAAGTGGAGCCGATGGACCTGTTTGTCCCCGGAACCCAGGGAGGGTCATACGGATTTAAAGGGGAAGAGGCATTCACGCAGGCCATTCTCAACCTGACCGCCCATGAAAAGCCCGTGGTGTACATCCTGCAAGGACACGGGGAACTCCCTTCGGACAAGCTGAACGGCTTACGGGATTCCCTGGAAGGGGAAGGGAACCAGGTGAAGGAACTGAACCTGGCGGAGGAAAACGGCATCCCCGATGATGCCGACATCCTTTTGATGGCCGGGCCGACATCGGATTTGCCCAAAAAGGAAGCGGAGATGATCCAATCGTTCATCAAGGATGGCGGGAAATTTTTCGCCGCCTTTGAACCCGCCGAGGGGATGGAGGACTGGAAACAAATCCCCAATGTGTTGAAAAACTTGGGCGTTCGTCTCGGAAACGACGTGGTGATCGATCCGGAACGGGCCTACTACGGGGATCCCTTGACCCCCATCCCGGAATACAACGGGCACAAGATCACTTCGGAGCTGAAGGAACGCAACATGGTCGCGGTGATGCCCCGCGCCACCAGCTTCAAGGTGAAAAGTGAGGAAGGGGTTCAAAAACTCCTGGAAACCTCGGGTCCATCTTTCGGGGAGACGGATTGGGAATCCGGTGATCTGACAACCGAACCGGACAAGAAAGACCATAAAGGACCGCTCACGTTGGGAGCGGCCATCCAGGAAGAGGAGAAAAAACACGGACGGGCCGTGGTCTTCGGGAGCGCTGCCATGCTGTCGGGGAATACCTTCCAGGCACAGGGAAACCGCGATCTGATCCTGAACTCCATCGGATGGCTGAACGGTGATGCGAAACATGTGACGATCCGGCCCGTGGAGAAAAAAGTGAAGCAGGTTTATGTGTCCGCCGGTGAAGCGCGCACCATTTTCTTCGGAACGGTCGTCGTGTTGCCCCTTCTGTTTTTGATCAGCGGTTTGACGATCTGGTGGAGGAGGAGCCGTGCATGAATATCAAACGAATTCTTCCCACCCTGATGGTCCTGGCCGTTTTTCTTGCTCTGTGGGGATATGCTTCGAGTGAGGATTACTTTCAGGAAAAGCCCGAAAAAAAAGAGGGAACCCCCTTGTTCAAGGGTCTGAAGCCGGGCGAAATCACCTCCATCGCCATGGAGGAAAAAGGGAAAGTCCGTTGGAAACTCGATCGGGAAGAAGGAAAGTGGATGTTCAAGGAACCGCGACCCCTGCCGGTGGATCCCGTGATGGTCGAGTCATGGGTTCAGTCTTTCACTGAACTGAAGGGTGTGGAAGTGGTGCAAAAACACCCCGATGCCCCCGGGAAGTACGGCTTGGATCAGCCCCAAAAAAGGTACCGGGTCACGCTGGAAAACGGGAAGAACATCCTGTTGGCCGTCGGGGATTCGCTTCCGGTGGAGGACGGGCGGTACATTCGGAAGGATGGAAAAGGGCCGATCTTGCGGATCGGGACGGGGGAGATCGGGTTTCTTGATAAAAAGCCCCTCCATCTGATGAAAAAAGAGGTCGTTCAGGTTCAAGAGGACCTGATCAAGGTGTTTTCGGTCCGTTGGGAAGAAAGCACCCTGAAAGCGAAGAAGAAAAAGGACGACTGGAAATTGGAAAATGGGAAGGATGCCCACGATCCGGACAAACTGGACGGTCTTTTCACCGACCTCACCATGCTGAAGGCGGAAAACCTGGCCCGCCCCGCCGACGATTTTAAGAACGGCGATCCTGAACTGGAAATGGAATTCACCTCCGAAAAAGGGAAGAAGGTTCTCTTCTACGGGAATCGAAAAGACGATCAAGTGTGGATCTGGAAAAAAGAAGGAAAATGGGCCTATCCAGTGGCCGTTTCTTCCGTGGAAGACGCAATCAAAGAAGTGAAGAAGAAAAAAGAAGAAAAATAGGATTTCTCATGGTGAATGATGCTTCCGACTTGCAGGGCAACCGATATCATCGCCTGCTTGCCTGTTGCCTCCTCTGCGCAGAGGGGGCTTTTTTGATGCAGATCCGCTGAAACCTGTGCTTGGCCCCAGAAACGTTATCAAACTGAAACTGATCCCGGACTCCCCCTCATGGATCTGCAGAACAGCATAGCGAGACCGGGGAGCGCAAGCGACCCAGGCGAGACTTGTGCTCTGTGAGTGCAGCCGGAGTGGCTTTGGGGCACTTTTTCACAACGCTTCTAATACTCTTCCGTGATTCCCCACAGGTCGCATTGTCCGGGGATCATCTTTTTCTCCAGCTTTTTCATCTCACGTTCCATAGCCTGGATCTTGACCGGATCTTCACCGTTATCCTTCATGTGATCGATTTGCTTTTTTAAGCTGATGATTTCGATTTCCAATTGAGCGTTTTTCTTGGCGATGGACCGTTATTTTTCGATGAAGGTCTGACTCCCCTCTTGATCAACTGGATCTTGCGATTCTTCGAATGGTGGGGATTCCGTCGTGGACGCCGTTGTTACGGAGGACTTTTCTTCGGCGCGGGATCCTGTTGCCAACACGATGGCAAAAACCAATACCATCACCCCGGCAGCCATCCACACTTTTTGGGGCATATTTTCACCTCCGGTCGTTGTTCTGTATAAATCCTTCGTCACCGAAGGCCATTCTCCTTGAAGGAAATAAAGAAATATAAATTTTCGGTCAGTTGAATTCCCCTCCGGCACATCAGTGCTTCCGATGTGCCGTGAGGGGCTTTTCACTTGATGTGTTTAATGGCCTTCAGGATTCTCCACCTTGTGGCCGTAGTGTTGCTTGATGTTTTCCACGGAGTCCCCATCGATCAGATAATCACCGTTTGGCGTGCTCAGTCTGATGATTCGTTGCTCCGAATCAAAGGAAGTATCCCCCAGGTGGATCTCATACAATTCCCCGGAGGCCGTCGTGATAATCAATTCCCCCCATTGCTTCAATCGTTCTTGAACTGCTTCCATTTTCATGTGCTTTCACCCCTGACACGATTTTGGCTTACTATTTCCATCCAAACCTCCGATCATTCTTTTTTCATGGAAGATGTGGTGGATTTTTTCCGCCTGCCGGAACGAAAGCGGGATCCCGGAAAAAACACTCGACGGTTATGAATCGCATACGAAGGTGTGGTGTAACATTGTGGGGCCCGTCAAGGCTGTTTATAGGTCTTTTAGAAGAGAACCGTTTTTGTAACGGTTCCGCCCCAGATAACTGAATGCCGGACTTCCATCCGGTGTCTTCTCTCCCTAAGCGGAGCCTGTTAAATGATTGGGACCGATGTTGGATGATGAGCGACCATTGCATAGCTGAACATCCGATCGTAAAGAATAAAACTCATCGATTGTTCCCAACCAATGAAAAGAAGGAGGCAGGCTGTTGGCTGCATATTCGGATTTAAACCGACTGTTCATCGGCAAACAGTGGAGAGACGGATCCACAGGGGAAAAATACAACGTCACCAATCCCTTCAATCAAGAGACGATTGCCGAAATTACGATGGCAGACAAAGGGGATGTGGATGAGGCCTACCAAACCACCAAAGCCCTGCAGGAAGAGTGGGCGAAAACGCTTCCCCAGGAAAAAAGGGCCATTCTGGAAAAAGCCGCGCAGATTATGGAACATCGACGGGAGGAATTGGTCAGGTGGCTGGCCATGGAGTCAGGAAGCTCCCGGTTAAAAGCCAATGTGGAAGTCGACTTTTCCATCAATATTCTGAAAGAAGCAGCCACCTTTCCCTTTCGAATGAACGGCAGCATTGTGCCGTCCATCGTTCCGGGTAAAGAAAACAGGATATACAGAAAGCCGGTGGGAGTCGTAGGGGTGATCAGTCCATGGAATTTTCCGCTTTATTTATCGATGCGGTCGATCGGCCCCGCTTTAGGTTCCGGAAACAGCGTGGTGGTGAAGCCGCCCAGGTCGACGCCGGTGACCGGAGGCATTTTGATTGCAAAGATCTTTGAAGAGGCCGGATTGCCGGCCGGACTGCTTAATGTCATCATCGGGAAAGATGAAGAAGTCGGGGATCCCATGGTGACCCACCCGATTCCCGGCATCATTTCTTTTACCGGATCGACCAAGGTTGGCAGAATCATCGGTGCCAAGGCGGGGGAGAAATTGAAACGGGTGGCGCTGGAGCTGGGCGGAAACAATGTTTTTATCGTTCTGGACGATGCCGATCTCGACCGGGCGGTCAAGGCAGCGGCTTTCGGCAAGTTTATGCATCAAGGACAAATTTGCATGTCGATTAACCGAATGATCGTCGACCGTAACGTATACGAGCCGTTTCTCGAGAAACTGAAGGAACGGGTGTCCACATTAAAAGCCGGTGATCCCTTGGAGGAGGGGACGAATATCGGCCCGTTGATCCGACCATCGGAAGTGGAGAGAATACAGAACATGATCCAGGAGAGTAAACGGCAAGGAGCCCGAACCATTCTGGAAGGTGAGACCCGCGGGGCCCTGATGGAACCCGTGATTCTGGCGGATGTGCGTAACGAGATGCCCATCGCCAAGAATGAAGTGTTTGGACCGGTGGCGGCGGTGCTTCCCGTCGACGGAGAGGAGGAAGCCGTTCGCGTGGCCAATGACACTTCCTTCGGATTGAGCGGTTCCGTACACGCCGGGACCATTGAACGCGGGGTCCGCGTGGCCCATTTAATTGAAACCGGCATGATCCATGTCAATGACCAGCCAGTCAATGACGAACCGGTAATCGCATTTGGTGGAGAGAAAGATTCGGGCTTGGGTCGGTTCGGCGGAGAATGGGCGTTGGATGAGTTCACAACCGTAAAATGGATCTCCGTGCAGGAAAAAGAACGCGCCTATCCGTTTTTCGAGGATTAACCAGGAGTTGGGAGGATTTTTTGACATGGAAATCAAAGCGGCAGTGACCGCGGAAAAAGGAAAGCCTTTTTCCGTCGAGCAGGTGCAATTGGAGGATCCTAAAGAAGGGGAAGTATTGGTGAAAATTGTGGCCTCGGGGACCTGTCATACCGATATGATTGCCCGGGACCAGGAATACCCGGTGCCCCTGCCGGCGGTGCTCGGGCATGAAGGGGCCGGCGTGGTGAAAAAAGTGGGTGACGGAGTAAGGAGTGTGGCGGAAGGGGATCACGTGGTGCTTTCTTTCTCCTATTGCGGAGGTTGCAAAAGTTGCCTCACGGGTCATCCATATGCTTGTGAAAATTTTTTTGAATTGAATTTTGTCGGGGACAGTCCCAATCCTCCTCGCCGGATTCGCCGGAACGGAGAATATCTGACCACGTTTTTCGGACAATCTTCCTTTGGCACATATGCGTTAGCTGGTGAACGCAACGTTGTGAAAGTGGACCGGGAAGTGGATCTGAGTCTCCTCGGTCCTTTGGGTTGCGGCATCCAGACCGGGGCCGGTGCCGTACTGAACACCTTGAAACCGCAGGCAGGCTCCAGCTTTGCCTGTTTTGGCTGCGGCGCGGTCGGTTTAAGTGCACTGATGGCCGCCCGGGCGATTGGATGTACACCGATCATTGCGATCGATATACATGATAACCGTCTCCGACTCGCTGAGGAACTGGGAGCCAACCATACGGTGAATGGAAAAGATCAAGACGCGGTGAAGGTGATTCGGGAACTTACGGGCAAAGGAGTGGATCACTCCGTAGAGACCACCGGTGTGGCGTCTGTCCTGAAACAAGCCGTCGAATCCTTGACCTTCATGGGCAAGGCGGCCGTGATCGGAGCCCCGCCGATCGGGACGACAGTGGAACTGGATATCAACGATGTCCTGGTTCAAGAGAAAACGATCACGGGGGTTGTGGAAGGAGACAGCGTTCCGCAGATCTTTATCCCGCAATTGATTACCCTCTATAAGCAGGGGAAATTCCCCTTTGACCGGTTGATTCGATTCTACGGGTTGGATGACATCAATGAAGCGATCCGGGACTCCGAAAGCGGAGTCACGATCAAACCGGTGATTCGGATGCCTCACTGACCGGGGTTTTCGGCTCTTCAGGCTGGCGTCCCGTCCAGGGGCGGTCTGCTGGGCCTTCACCTTGTAACAGACATCCTAACCTTACCTTTCGATGGGATGGATTTCTTGAATACAACAAAAGGGTAATAAACGGAAACAAGGTTCGGATGGATCTTCCACCAGCAGATACCCCATTTGTGGGTTGAGGTGGACGAACGTCACTCCGGACAACGTTTTCACTCCTTCTTCATCTTCAAATACGATCTGTTGCGGAGTCTTGGAACGCAACAAGGATTGAACCTCAGAAACACTCAAATCTGCAATCATTGGCCTTGAAGGGGGAGGTCCCACAATGTTCAACTCCTTGTATATAGGTCTGAAATATGAGAATTATAAAAATATTATGACCTTTATGCCGGGAAAAATCAAGCGATGAGCGGATACGAATAAAAAAAGGCCGCCCGGGAATTTTCCGGGTGGCCGACATCATCATGCCTTGCCGGAGACACGCTTCGCTTTGGCTTCCAGGCGTCGGCGGTGAAGGATTGGTTCGGTGTAGCCGTTGGGCTGTTCACGACCTTTGAAAACGAGATCGCAGGCAGCCTGGAAGGCGACAGAATGATCCGGGTCCTCCGACATGGGGCGGTAATCGGGGTCGCCGGCGTTCTGCCCGTCCACCACCTTGGCCATGCGTTTCAACGTCTCCAGCACCTGTTCTTTCGTGCAGATGCCATGGTACAGCCAGTTCGCCATGTGTTGGCTGGAAATACGCAGCGTGGCCCGATCCTCCATCAGCCCCACGTTGTTAATATCGGGCACTTTGGAGCAACCCACTCCCTGCTCCACCCAGCGAACCACATAACCCAGGATCCCTTGAGCGTTGTTGTCCAGTTCTTGCTGGATCTCTTCCGGGCTCCAGTGGGGGGATTCGGCCACGGGGATCTCCAGGAGCTGATCCCGGATCTCTTTGGAATTTTTGGCCAATGATTCTTGAACCCGGTTCACGTCGACTTGGTGATAATGGAGCGCGTGCAGGGCGGCTGCCGTGGGGGACGGTACCCATGCGGTGTTGGCGCCCGCTTTCAATTGCCCCGTCTTTTGTTCCAACATATCCGCCATCCGGTCCGGCATGGGCCACATTCCTTTGCCGATCTGGGCGCGGCCCCGGAATCCGCTGGCCAGACCGATATCCACGTTGGATTTTTCATAGCCCTGCAGCCAATGGGAGGTTTTCATGCCATTCTTGCGGATCATCGGTCCGGCTTCCATGGACGTGTGGATCTCATCGCCGGTCCGGTCCAAAAACCCGGTATTGATGAACACGATGCGATCTTTCACCTGACGGATGCAGGCTTTCAGGTTCAAGGTGGTCCGGCGTTCCTCGTCCATCACTCCGATTTTCAACGTATTCCGTTTGAGGTCGAGCATGTCTTCAACACGGTCCAGCAGTTTATCGGCAAACGCCACTTCCTCCGAACCGTGCATTTTCGGTTTGACGATGTAGACGGATCCTTTGGAAGAGTTTTGATATCGGCCGTTGCCCAGGAGGTCGTGTTTGGCGATGAGGCTGGTGATCACTCCGTCCAAAATTCCTTCCGGAACCTCCCGTCCGTCCCGGTCGAGAACCGCGTTCGAGGTCATCAAGTGACCCACGTTGCGGATCAGCATCAGGGACCGCCCGGGCAGCGTTATTTCCGCTCCGTCGGGGGAGGTATACGTTCGGTCCGGGTTGAGTGTCCGGGTGACGGTTTGACCGCCTTTTTGGAAAGAGGCGGACAGATTTCCTTTGATCAGGCCCAGCCAGTTACGGTACACCAACACTTTGTCTTCCGCATCGACGGCAGCGACGGAGTCCTCGCAATCCATGATGGTCGTCACCGCCGCTTCGAGGTGGATGTCTTTCACCCCGGCGGCATCCGTTTTTCCGATGGGGTGGCCGGGGTCGATCTGGATTTCCACGTGCAACCCGTTGTTTTTCAAAAGGATCGCCGAAGGCTTGTCCGGGGATCCCTGATAACCCGCCAGCCTGGACTCATCTTGGAGGCCGGTGGTTTCTCCGTTGTTCAGCGTGACCGACAAGCGGCCGTCGGTGATCGCATAGCGTACCGCTTCTTGATGGGAGGCTTCTTTCAGGGGTGCCGCCTGATCGAGAAACTTCCTGGCATAGGCGATCACTTTCTCCCCGCGGGTGGGATTGTACGTTTCCCCGCGTTCGGCTCCTTCTTCTTCCGGAATGGCATCCGTCCCGTACAGGGCGTCGTAAAGGCTTTGCCAGCGGGCATTGGCGGCATTGAGGGCATAACGGGCATTGCTTAAGGGAACGACCAACTGGGGTCCGGCCTGAACCGCCATTTCGTCGTCCACACCCTCGGTGGTGATTTGGAAATCTTCCACTTCCGGTTCGAGATAGCCGATCTCTTTCAAAAAGGATGGATAGCTTTCCGGATCCCCTGTGCCTTTGTTTTTACGATGCCATTGATCGATTTTCTTTTGCAGCTCTTCCCGTCGGGCCAACAGTTTCCGGTTTTCCGGTGCCAAGTCGTCGATTAAGGTTTCCAAATCAGACCAGAACCGTTCCCGGCTCAATCCGCTTTCGGGAAGGGCTTCCGAATGGACAAACTGGTAGAGCTCCGGAGCCACTTGGAGCGTTCCGATTGGGATATAGTCTTTTTTGGGTTCTGTGGACATGTAATCCCTCCATTGTCGTCGGTTCAGATTTCTGTCCGCTTCCGTTGCTCATCTCTTTCTTCCCTTCGCCACACCGGCCGGGTTGAGGAAAGAGTTTGTCGGGGCTGAGAAATCCGCAATTGCGCTTTCTTTTCTTCATCGGTGATATTCTCGATCCCGACCCCGTATTTCATCGGGGATCGAATCCCCGACTCGGCACAAACCTTTAAACAACGGGAACCTGCTTCTTTTCCCCGGGTCACACTCCGGATCTTTGCCACTTCGGATTCCGTTCCGGATAAACCGTAAGTTGGCTCCGTTTTCCGGAGGATCGGACCCCATGCTCCTTTTAGCATAACATTCGTGAAATTGGGGGCAGTCATCTCCCCACTTCCCAAACCCCGGGCAAAAGCGCTTTCATTGAGCCGTTTATTTACCTCGACCGTCCAGACGGTCTCTTACCACCTCGTCGACAAAGGCCGGATGCTCCAGCATCCGGCGCCGGGCGTCAGCACAATATGACAATTCAGATATCATATAAGTTACACACCATTTAAACAACGGGACGGCATTTTGTCAATGTCTTAAAAGCAACGTCCCCGGCCGTTTTTCGGGATGAACCCGCATCCGAAAGGTAAGCAAGGTCGGTGGAGAGGGGGGCTCAAAGGATTCCGAAGCGGGGGCAATCTTTCAGATAGGGGATCTGTTCCCGGGCACTTTTCAATCCCTCTCTGTCCAATTCTCCGATGATGATTTCCTCCCTGTCCCGGGCAGCCTGTTCCTGAATGATCCCCCGGGGATTGATCCAGGTGCTTTTGCCGCAGATATTTTCGCCGATTGTATTGACACCCATCACAAAACAGGTATTGTCCAAAGCCCGTGCAGGCAATTGGATGTTCCACCGGTGTTCCGCTGTTGTACTCCAGACCGAAGGAACAAAGATCAGTTCGGCACCCTGCAGAGCCAACTTGCGGGCAGACTCGGGAAACTCCGCATCATAGCAGATCAATACCCCGAAAGAGATCCCATTGGTTTGCCAGACCCTGTACACAGGTTCCCCGGGAGTGAACACCGCTTGTTCATTGCCCCACAGAAGCGCTTTCCGATGCACTCCCATCACTTTTCCGCCCTTGGAGATGACAGCGGCGGAGATATAAAGCTCCTTTCCCTCCTTCTCAGGAAACGGCAAAATCAGGGTCACTTTCAATTTCTCCGCCAAAAAACGGAACTCGGCAACGGTGGGACCGTCCACCGTTTCAGCCAACCAAACGTACTCCTCTCTGGAAAGTCCATAACCGGTGCTCCATAGTTCAGGAAGGCAAATGATCTCCGCTCCCTTTTCAGCCGCTTCGCAAACTTTCTCTTTTGCTTTTCTTCGATTCGCTCCCACATCGGACGCAACCGAAGCCATTTGGACGGCAGCCACCTTCAATGGGGATCACTCCTGTCCATAGATAATTTTGAATATATTATCTCTTTTGATATAATCAAATGTATCTTTCTCAAGGAGGGTACTCATGAATAAAATCGTTCAAAAGCTTGGGATCGCCACGCTGGTTCTGGTACTCAGTCTCTCAGCCGTTGCCTGTTCATCCAGCTCCGGTGATCAGGCGAAAGAGAAAATCACGGTGGGCACCGACTCCAGCTTCGTTCCCTTTGAGTTTCTGAATGAGGAGACCAATGAATATGACGGATTCGACATCGATTTGGTAAAAGCCTTGTCCAAGGAAGTGGGCTTTGAATATGAACTGAAAACCATGGACTTCAACGGATTGATCCCCGCCCTCCAAACCAACAAGCTGGACATGGCCATCGCGGGGATGACCATTAAGGAAGAGCGGAAAAAAGTGGTTGACTTTTCCCAGCCCTATTATGATGCCGGGTTGTTGATCCTGGTTCAGAAAGATGAAAAAGAGATCAAGGGCCTCGAAGATCTCAAGGGTAAAAAAATCGCCACCAAACAGGGAACCACCAGCTATGATTTTGCAACAAATATTGACGGAGTGAAAGAAGTCGTCCCCTTCCCCAACATCGACCAGGCCTATCTGGAACTGGAAAAAGGAGCCGCGGACGCCGTCATTTTCGACTCCCCCAATGTCCTTTACTACAGCCAGAATAAAGGCAAAGGAAAAGTGAAGACCGTCGGCAAGCTGCTGCAGGGTCAACAATACGGCATCGCCTTCCCGAAAGGGAGCGAACTGCGGGACAAAGTGGATAAAGCCATGACCAAACTGAAGGAAGACGGCACCTATGACAAGCTGTACAAAAAGTGGTTTGGGGAAGCACCTCCACAGTAACGTTCAATCCCGCTCGTCTTCAAATTGATTTTTGCACGGGGAGGCGATGGAGTGGCACAAGGACTCGATATTGACTGGACATACGCGATCGATGCAATTCCTCTCCTGCTTGAGGGAGCAAAACTGACGGTTGTGATCACGTTTTTCGGGCTGATCATCGGGTTTGTGATCGGTGTGCTCACCGGGTTGGCCCGCGGGTCGGACAACAAATTGATCAAAGGGATCGCCACAGGCTATGTGGAGGTGATCCGGGGGACACCGATCATGGTCCAGGCGCTGTATATTTACTTTGCCATCCCCCAGCTTCTGGGGGTGGATATCCCGTCTTTGAACGCTTCCATTGCCGCCATCGCCATCAATTCCGGGGCCTATATCGCCGAAGTGGTGCGTGGTTCGGTGCAATCGATCGACCGGGGACAGGTGGAGGCGGGGCGTTCTCTGGGGCTCTCCAGGATTCAGACTTTTTATCATGTCGTCTGGCCCCAGGCCTTCAAACGGATGATCCCCCCTCTGGGCAACCAATTCATCATCAGTCTGAAAGATACTTCCCTGTTAGCTGTGATCGGGGTGGGGGAACTCACCCGTCAGGGACAAATCGCGGTTGCAAACAATTTCCGCGCCTTTGAAATCTGGACAGCCGTTGGCGTCATCTATCTCGCCATTACCCTGTCCCTCACCTTTGTTCTGAGGAGAATGGAACGGAGGCTGAATGTCCGGTGATCATCCAAGTGCGGAATCTGCATAAGTCGTTCGGGTCCCTCGAAGTCTTAAAGGAGATCAACTGCACCATCGAAGAAAGGGAAGTGGCCTGTGTCATCGGCCCATCCGGCTCCGGAAAAAGCACCTTTTTGCGGTGTCTCAACCTTCTGGAAGAGATCACCCGGGGAAACGTGATTGTCAATGGAAACGATCTGACCGACCCCCAAACGGATCTCAATCATGTACGTACAGAGGTGGGGATGGTCTTTCAGCAATTCAACCTCTTTCCCCACCGCACGGTCATGGAAAACCTGACACTGGCTCCGATGAAAGTGCGAAAGGAATCCAAAGAACAGGCCGGGGAAAAGGCGTTGCAACTGCTGGAAAAAGTGGGGTTGCAAGAGAAAGCCGATGTCTACCCGGACAAACTGTCCGGTGGCCAGAAACAGCGGGTGGCCATCGCCAGAGCCCTGGCCATGAACCCGAAAGTCATGTTGTTTGACGAACCCACTTCCGCGCTGGATCCGGAACTGGTGGGGGAAGTACTTGCGGTCATGAAAGATTTGGCCAAAGAGGGGATGACCATGGTGGTGGTGACCCACGAGATGGGGTTTGCCAGGGAAGTGGCGGACCGGGTCATCTTCATGGATCAGGGAAAATTCGTGGAAGAAAACACACCCGCTCAATTGTTTACCAACCCGGCCCATGAGCGGACCCGGTTGTTCCTGAATAAAATACTGTGAGTCAAAGATAAAAGAGCGAACCGTTTTTGATCCCATGAAAGTCCCTTGACCGGGCTGTATCAACGGGCTTGGTGCAGTATGGGCGGGGGCGGAGAGGATCAGTAACAATAAAAATCCACCGATATTATCTTAAATCCCCTGATTTTAACTGGAAATCAGGGGATTTTGGTATTTTAACGGAAAGATTCAGCGAAGTGTATATATTCAAGTAACGCACAGGAACGATAATAACTTCGGGTTTGTGACGGAAGCTGAACGGGAGGACTTACTCCGTTTCGGTCTCCGGTGGGTTGATCTGTTTGTTGCGGCCTGCGCTCAGCCCCGTCAACAGCATCAGGAGGCAAGCGGCCGACCACACCGTCGCCAAAGGGAAGGACAAGCTATTTTTTTGAGAATGGAAGCGCTCACCGGATGAACACCGCCGTTTTTCTCATTTTGGACAGAAAACCGTTTCAAGTTACGAATAACAAAGATGAAGCTCCTTCCATAAATATGCTGAACGAATGCCGGATTCCGTCCGGCCGCTGGGGAAAGAAGGTCCATTCATACCTGAAATGCATTGAGTATTTTCCTTCAGAGGGCCGATATGTGTCCCGGGAAATAAAAAATTGCGCAATGCATCAATAATCTGATCCGGGAAGTGTTAAGTGCAAGGCTGGATCAAAGGGGGATGATTTTAATGAATGTCGGCATCATTTTGGCTGCCGGAGCAGGCAGCAGGTTTGGAGCCGATAAGCCCAAACAGTTTACTCTCATCGATGGAAAACCGGTTGTGTATTACACCTTAAAATCGTTTGTGGATGCCGGACTGCTCGACAAGATTCTGGTGGTTCTCTCAACACCGTATATGGAATTGGGGGAAGAGATCTTAAACCGGTATTTTAGTCATTATTCCGAAGAAATTCATTTATGCGAAGGTGGAACCACCAGACAGGAATCCTTGTTCAACGGTGTGAAATATGCCATCGACATCTTTGAAAAAAAGGATCTTAAGGTTGTCAGTCATTGTGCGGCAAGGCCTCTGTTACCGAAACCGGTGATTCAAAAGAACCTGGAACTGCTCGAAAAAGGAAAAAGTGTGGATACGGTCAAACGGGTGTATGACACCATGCTTTATACAAACGATCGGGGGAAAACGGAGTTCATCGACAGGGACAGGCTGTTTACCGGACTTACTCCCCAGTCCTTTTACGCCTGTAATTATATGGAGGCTTTTCGTCGGGTGAAAGATCGGTTGAGTGAATTTACTTGTGCCTGTTCGTTGATGCTGGGCGCGGGTTATGAGACTGTCCTTTATGTTACGGACAGCCCGATCCATAAGATCACGGTAAAAGAGGATGTCAATATCATAAAACATCATCTGGGGGAGTGGGGAGCATGAAGAGCAGTAAAATCGCGCTTTATTTACCTGAAAAATTGAGAGTGGAGCAATATGACATCGAGAAAAAGGGCATTATTGTAAAGCCGACTTATTTATCCGTATGTAATGCGGATATTCGATATTATCTCGGTGAAAGACCCAGTGAAGTGTTAAAGAAAAAGCTCCCCCTCGTGCTCATTCATGAAGCAGTGGGAGAAGTCGTGTACAGTGATGATCAGGATTTCAAGGAAGGAGATCATGTAGCCATTGTTCCCATCAGCAAGGATGCCTCCGGCCTTGATGAAGAGTATAACTATGATTATCCAGGCAGCAAATTTATGTCAAGCTCAACGGATGGGTGTATGCAAACCTTGTTACAGCTTGGCAGAGAAAACGTGGTGAAGTTTTCGAAAATCGAACCAAGATATGGTACAGTGATTGAGGTCGCCAGTGTCGCGATGCAGGCAGTGAAAAGGCTCAAAAAATTTTATAACCGGAATGTGGGGAAGGTTGCCGTTTGGGGAACAGGTTCCGTGGGTTACTGGACCGCTTTGTTGCTGAAGGAAGAGATGCCCTATACCCATATCACCGTGATCGGAAGATCCCCGAAAAAGCTGGAAGCGTTTTCGTTCGCGGACGAAACGATTCTCCAGCAGGACCTGGAGTCAAAAGATGAGTTTGACCTGGTGGTTGAAGCTGTTGGAGGACATGGCACTGAAACGGTGATGACGAAAGCGATCGAAATTGTTAAGCCGGTGGGGTGTATCCTCATGCTGGGTGTAAGTGAGCAGAACATCAACATCAATACAAGAAAATGGATGGAAAAGGGGATCCTCATTCTCACAAGTCACCGTTCCACCTATAAAGACTTTGTGGATGTGGTCAAGATCATGGAGAACTCGGACCTGGTTCAGCGCCATATTAAAAAGAGTGTGTCGTTTATTAAGAAGGTGGAAGATCTTGACGATGTCCATGAGGCGATGACCCAGGCCAGGGAGCATCAGTTTAAAATGGTTATGAAATGGGATTTTATGAAATCAAATGAAATAAAAGTGATTCATGATCATGTTGACAAAAAAGAGCCTCAATTGATCTGAATCCCAAACCAAGGTACAGAAGCCTTCAGTGAACGAAAAAAGGGACTTCCATCTTTTTTTGGTCATGAGAAACCCCCTGAAAGTGATTTGCACACACTTTTAATGGTGTGTGCAAATCACTTTCAGGGGGCAGTTTGATTCAGAGATTTTTTATTCATCCGGAGGGTTTGTGTTCCTCATATTCCAAATCAGGATCGGAAGGAATTCTTTTCAGTTTTGCATGCTCCATACCGTCACGATTGATAAAACGTACGATAAAATCGGCAAACCTCTTGGCATTATCCTTCGGAACCTCTCCGAAGTACTCTGCCGCAAATTTCCTCACTCTTGCACCATTACCGATATTGGCCCTGATTTCTTCATATAGCGCCGCTTCGGTCATGCAAATGGGACCCGGTACAAACGTTTTAAAATCAAAGTAGAAACCACGGTCATCCAAATACTCATCCAGGTCTTTGGCCAGAAATACAACCGGCTTGCCAAGCAAGGCAAATTCAAAGAATGTGGATGAATAGTCATTAATGAGCAGATCGGAAATCAGCATCAGGTTATTTACATTCTCATTACTCAAATCCAGGAATTTGTCGGCATGTTGTTCGCTGGGCGGACGGTAGCTTGATTTTTTCATGGAGGGATGTTTCTTCAGGATCAGCATAAAGTGATCATCCAAGCGGCTCAACAGCTCATCAAAGTTCATAAAATGGTGGGCATCGGCCCTGTTCGAGAATCCTCTGTACGTAGGTGTATACAACAGAATTTTTTTATTCCGCAACTGCGGATATTTATCAAAAAGCTGTTCTTTTTTCTCCTCAATGTAATCCTCATCAAAAAGCAAATCCACCCTTGGGTTGAAAATGCCCTCCAATATTTTGCATCCAGGTGCAAAGGATTCCAAGTATTTCTCCCGAAACCTGATACCGGGGTCGAGGGTATAATCATACACATGGATGATTTTTAATTCCTCATTGTCTTCATGTTCAAGCCGCAGAAGGTTGTCTACATTGGCAAGGCCAAATTTTTTAAAGGCGCCAAGGGCGTGCCAGGTCTGGACGATCAGTTGGTTCCCGTTCCTTTTTAAATATTTGATCGGTCTGTAGACATCCTCGACGATAATCACCTCACTGGTGGCCAGATCATACGGAATTGTTATCAGTCGTGAAATGATACTTCGTCCGAAATAATTATGATATCTGCGGTTTTTTATGCCCTCATATTCACGGAGGTGTTTTTTCACCAGTTTATATTGGATCGGGCTGACACCACCGGAGCCGAAAGAGACAACCTTCCCTTTCTTTACTTTGAAGCATTTTTGCAGGACACGGGCCAGACGTGGCGTAAGTTCTCTCTGCATATATCGGCCCAGTGAGGTTGTTTGTTGAAGAAAGGAGGGTCTCAACAATATTTTAACAGGTTTTGTCTTTATTATCTTTATTAAGATTTTTTTCATTTCAGCGACACCTCGGTATAGTTTTTAAATTTGCCATCCTGATGATAGGAGCGCTCAGATTGTAAATCATTGAATAATATATATAGTAATTGTCGGTCAAAAATCCAATATATATTTTAAATGATACAGTTTATTGTGTATTTTATCAAGGTTTTCAACTTTGGAATAAGTCTTTCTGAGTATCGGGTAACACAATAAAACCCATGAGGATATAATCTTCAGGGGTGAAAAATCAGCCGGGACAGTAAAAACACCGGATTCTGAAGGGAAACAGGGCTGTATCCAGCTGATACAGGTATGGGAAGAAGTAATAAGGCTGCGTTCACGCTGCACTTTAAAGCAAGCGGCCCGTTGGGCGGGACTCTGCTCAGAATTTTCTTTGTTTGTCCTCCTTACAGGGGCGGCGAGCCGGGGGATCCATTTCATCCGCTTTCGGGCATGTCTTTCCGGAACTTTGGACCGCGGCATTCAGATCCTTCACAAGTTCCGCCAACGCATTCCCATAGGCGATCTTGTGAAGCGGATCATCGACATCCGATGGAATGCCCCTTTCCTCCAGAACCGGTACCGTTTCCGGCCAGATCTGAACAATCTCCGATACCGGCATGTTATGTTGGATTGCCATGTTAATCCTCCTTCGTTGCCCATGGGTCGCCCCTCTCCTTATTTTACACTTCCCTTCGGAGAAATTATCATGAACCTGGAATGAAACATTGGGAAGGGGTTCATTTTTGGTGTCTCAATGGGAAAACTGAATTCAGATTCAGTTTCAGGGGAGTGTGATCATCAGGCAGACTCTTTTCTCATGCGGGGGAAGAAAGCCATCTCCCTTGGCTTAAACGGCCTCGCATAATAGTCATATCGGTTTCTTGAATTTGGAAAATATTTTTCGGTATTCACTCGGTGTTTTGCCTTCCAGACGTTTAAATGTCGTGGAAAAGTATCCTGCGCTTGTAAAGCCCAAGTAATCCGAGATGACCTCGACTGGAAGGGAGGTCATTTTGAGCAACCCCTTCGATTTTTCTACTCGGTAACGTGTAAGGTACTCAATAAACGTTACACCCGTTTCCGATTTGAACAGGCGGCTGAAATGGGAAGGACTCAGATAGACATGATTTGCCACTTCCTTTAACGTGATCGGTTTTTGATACTTTGCCTGAATGTATCGAAGAGCTGTCTGAATGGGATTGGCAAAGTCGGTTTCCACTTCATCTGAAATATGGTTCTTTGGTATCCATTCATCGACTTCTTTGCTCATTTCGCGGATCATCCATCGATCAAAAACGGACAATAATTCGCTTTTTAAGACGGGTTTTAATAAATACGCGGAAAAGCCAATATTGATGCAAGTTTGTACCGTATGAAACAACTTTAACTGTGTTAAAACGATAATGGGTATTTGAGGATACAGATCAAGCGCCATTTTTCCGAGTACGAAACCATCTTGGTCGGGCAAAGACAGATCCATGATCACCACATTGGGTCGAACACGCTTTAGAATGGATATTCCCTGAGAAACCGTCTCCGCTTCATAAATCGTCAGGTAATGGTATTGGCTTCCTTCAACAATGGAACAAACAGCCTGGCGGCTCTCGATCTCGTTATCTACGACTAATAATTCGGCCAAGTGGATCCCTCCTCGTTGAGAAGATGGATCATCTCCCTGTTTCGCAGTTTTCGGCGAAGAATTTTCCCAGAGGGCATTCGGGGAATTTCGGAAACAAATACGTATTTTCTCGGTCGTTTATAGTTTGACAACTTTTGATGTTCTTTGCAGAAGAGATCCAAATCCTGTACCGTGACCGACCGGTCTTTGGGAACGATGAAAGCGGAAATAATCTGCCCCCATCGATCGTCTTGTTCTCCGATAACGACAGCCTCTTTCACGGCGGGATGTTCAGAGAGTACGGACTCGATCTCATGGGGGTGAATGTTTTCGCCCCCGGAAAGGATCATCTCGTCTAGCCGGCCGATGACATACAATTCCCCTTCATCGTCAAACACTCCCAGGTCTCCGGTAAAATACCATCCTTTCCGGATGGCTTTACGTGTTGCGTCCGGACGGTTCCAATACCCTTTAAAGGCTTCGACCGAGCGGGTATCGACAATAATTTCCCCCATCTCCCCCGGGGAGACGATATCCGACGGTTCTGAATTCCCCTCGGTGTCCGGAGAGACCAATCGAATATTCTGATGAATCCCCGGTTTTCCGGCGCAACCCGGTTTTTTTCGGACATCGGTACAGGTTGTAAACGTATAAACTTCCGTGCTTCCGTAATGATTGACAAACTTTTCCGGGCGGAAGAGTTGGTCGCATTTGGAAATCAACGTTTTAGACATCGGTGATCCGGCGTAGCCGATCGTCCGGAGTGAAGTAAAATCAAAATCCTCCATCCGGGTATCATTTACCATATCGTGGTACATGGTCGGTGTCAGGTAAAGGCAGCTGATTCCCTCTTCCGTTATTTTTTGAGCGGCCTCATAGCTGTCAAACTCCGGAACCACGACGAATTTCCCGTTCAACATCATAATGGACAGAAAGCAATGCAGACCCATCGTGTGATACAGCGGAATGGCACCCAATGTACTGTCAAATGGTTCATAACCTTGTTGGATGATGTGAGCTGTCACGGATGCGTATTCGTTGTTGTGACTGTGGGGAACTCCCTTTGGACGGTCCACCGTTCCCGAAGTATAGAGGATCACGGATAAATCGTCACCGCCGAGGTGAACCGCTTCAAATGTATCCTGGCCCTGTCGGATTAACTCCGGGTAAGATAAGTCGGCTCCTTCGTCATCCAAACCAATAAAGACGGGTCTTTCGTTTAATTGATCCCGGATGTCTTTAATGGCTGCATGGTAGCTGGTCCTTTCAAAAAACAAGGCCTTTGCTTCCAAATCATTCACACAATATTTTATATCTTCGGCCGAAAGCCGAATATTGATCGGAGCGAATACAGCTCCGATTTTTTGTGCGGCCCAAAACAGTACCATCATTTCCATTCGATTGTTCATCAAGACGGCTATTCGGTCGCCATTGCCGAGGCCTAATTTTTGCAGGGAAACAGCCATGCGATTTACTTCTTGGTTTAACTGTGCATAGGTCCAACGCCGCTTGTCCTGAACGAGAGCCACCCGTTCCGGATGCCGTTCAGCAGCGAATTCGAAAAGTCTTCCCAGATTCATCACACCGTCCCCTTCGATACAAATTAACGCTTTGATGGTTTTCTGCTTTGGCAAATCCTTATTTCGCCACACAGGAAACCGCTTTCAACATCATCAGGCTGGAGCAAAAAGTTGAAATGGGTGATGCGAAGATTTTAAAACAAGAATATTTAAATGTTTTCTATGATTATAAGCAAGCGGTGATTATCTGACAAATGGAAAGCATGGGCAAAATCAAGGCAGCCTGGTATAGATCGTACGACGGAATGGTGGTGGAAGATGGTGGACCTTTATAAAGAGTTGAAGCTGCACTGGGACAGCAAAACCCCGGCCGTTGTGGCGACGATTATTGACACCGGGGGCTCCACCTACCGACAGGTCGGGGCTAAAAGCTTGATCCTCAACTCCGGGAGAATCATTGGAACGTTAAGTGGAGGGTGTGTCGAAGAGGATATTTATGAACACGCTCAATCCGTCTTACAAGAGGGAGCTCCACGAACCATCAAGTATGATTTTCGGGGGGAAGGGGATCTGCTTTGGGGACTCGGTCTGGGATGCAATGGATCACTTTCAATCTGGCTTCAACCCTTTGACCCGGTTCGCAACCCTTCCATGGCGAAAGGGTTGTTGAATGTCTTCCGCAAGCAACTGACGGCAACGGCTCCTTTTTCCGTGATGACCGTGATCCAATCCGAAGGGGATCGGATCCCGCCTGGAACCCAACGGATATCAGACAGACAAAATGGAAGCGTTCACACAGAAGGTTGGGAGGAAGCGGCGCGAGTTGCCTCCTGTCTTCGGGAGGCGGACCGTTCGAAGCTGGTTCAGGTGACGATGAAGACGCATAAAGGAGAGCGGATCAACGTCGCATGTTATATCGAAACGATGAAACCGGTTCCCCGATTGTTGATATTCGGAGGGGGAGCGGATGCTCTGCCACTGGTGAAAAAAGCGAAACTGCTTGACTGGCATGTCACGGTTGTCGATCATCGCCCGGAATATGCCAATTCAAAGCGTTTTCCCCCGGCGGATCGCGTGGTGTTGCTTCCCAGGGGTGAATTCGTGGAAGGAGTCGCTCCGGATAAGGCCACAAGCGTTGTCATCATGACCCACCATTACCAGCAAGACCGCCTTTTTCTTGGTAAATTACTTCCTTATCCGTTTCCGTATTTGGGGGTATTGGGGCCCAGAAAACGAACCGAAAAGCTGTTACGCGACATCGAGTCACAGGGAGTGCCGCTTACCAAGGGGATGTTGGAAAAACTCCACGCTCCCGTGGGCTTGGATATCGGGGCCGAAACTCCGGAGGAGATCGCGCTCAGTATTTTATCGGAAGTGGTTGCATCCAGGAGCGGACGCAGCGGTCGGCCGCTCCGTCTGCGAAAAGGTCCCATTCATGAACGGGTACCGGATCCTGTGGGTGTAGAGGCCGGGATCTGACGTGCCGTTTCAAAGCATGCTCCGGCATGTCGAGAAAAAGGCGGTGGCCGTACGGTCAGCCGGTGTCTGTGTTGTCCTGAACACACAGTTTCCGGAGATGGAAAATGAATTGCGCGATCTCCCCGTACACATCTGCTGGAACGAAGAAGCCCATCTCGGAATGAGCTCCTCGATCCGGACAGGAGTGAAATATTTGCCCGAGACCGCTTCCGGAGCAGCGATTCTTCTCGCTGACCCACCTTGCCTGACCCTTTTGTGGTGGAGAGGGTGATCGAATCCGCCGGCAGAACCGATAACATCATTGTACGAACGGTATATCAAGGGCAACCGGGGCACCCGGTCCTGTTCGACCCATCCTGTTTTCCCGATTTGTTGCGGCTGACCGGGGATCAGGGCGCGAAATCGATCATCCATCAACATCCGGATCAGTGCGTACGGGTTCCTGCGGAAGTTCCTCCTTTGGAGGATGTGGATACGCTGGAAGATTATTTACGGGTCATCGTGAAAGGAGGACAAAGCGAATGAAAACGATTGGTCGACGGATCCGAAGGACGGAGGATGCCCGTTTGATGACGGGACGGGGGACCTATATGGAAGATTTACAACCCCTCCCAAATCTCCACCATGCAGCCATCCTCCGAAGTCCTTATCCCCATGCACGGATAAAGGGAATCCATACGGAACGGGCAGAACAAATGCCCGGGGTCAAAGGTGTGGTGACAGGGAGGGACGTCGCGCGGTGGACCCAACCGTTCCCCGTTGGGGTCACAGCACCGGTCGAATACTATTCGTTGGCTGTGGAGAAAGTTCGTTTTGCCGGGGAACCGGTTGCCGTCGTGGTGGCAAAAAACCGGTATTTGGCTGAAGACGCTCTGGATGCGATCGAGGTCGAATACGAACCGCTTCCGGCCGTGGTCGACATTGAAAAAGCCCTTGAGCCCGACGCTCCTGTTCTGCACGATCAAGTGGGGACGAATATCGCAAACGACCGCACGTTTGACTACGGCGACGTGGACGGTGCGTTTTCCGAGGCCGATCTGGTGGTCAGTCACAAATTCAACTTTCCGAAGTTCAGCGCCACTCCGGTTGAGACGTACGGTGTGATCGCCCACCATGACCCCAGCGAAAACCACTTTACCATTTGGTCCAACTTTCATGGTCCCTTTACTCTGCAATCGGTCATGGCCGCCGCTTTGCAGGTCCCCAGCAACCGGCTGCGGATTATCATTCCGAAAGACATCGGTGGAAGTTATGGCATTAAATCAGGCGTTTTTCCCTATATGGTCCTGATGGCCGTGGTCTCCAAAAAAGTAGGCCTTCCGGTGAAGTGGATCGAAGACCGGCAAGAACATCTGTTTGCCAGCTCCAGCGGGACCGACCGTGTCACCTGGATTGAAGCTGCTGTGAAGAGAGACGGTACCATTACCGGTTTAAAGATGAAAATCGTGGACAATGTCGGCGGGTATATCCGTGCTCCAGAACCGGCTTCTCTGTACCGGACGCATTCCAACACCACAGGGGCTTATAAAGTCAAAAACTTGCGTATGCACACCGTGGCTGTGATGACCAACAAGAGCCCCACGGGCTTGATTCGTGGCTACGGAGGACCGCAGCATTACTTCCCCCTGGAGAGGTTGATCCCGATGATCGCGAAACAATTGGGGATGGACCCGGCGGACGTCATACGGAAGAACTTGATCGCCAAAGACGACTTTCCCTATCGCACGGCTTCGGGAGGGATGTACGACAGCGGCGATTACCAAAAGGGCTTTGAGACGGTGCTTGAGTGTGCAAAATATGACGAATGGAAAAAGCGGCAGAAAGAAGCACGGGCGGAGGGACGGTACCTTGGAATTGGTTTGGCCTGCATTGTGGAGCCCTCGGGGTCCAACATGGGATATATCACAATGGCGCTGACCCCGGAGGAAAGGGCAAAATCCCTCCCGAAATCAGGTTGCGCGGAGGGGGCTACGGTTTCCATTGACCCGATGGGGGGGATCAGTGTTCGGATCAGTACGGTCCCGAGCGGTCAGGGACATGAGACGGTCGCTTCCCAGATTGTCGGGGAGGTATTGGGGGTCGATCCCCACTCCGTACGGGTGATCGCGGAGATGGATACGTCGACGAGTCCCTGGACGGTCGCCTCCGGGAGTTATTCCAGCCGTTTTGCCCCGGTCGGTTCGAGTGCTGTGTACCATGCCGCTCAAAAGGTAAGGAAAAAAATCCTGGAGATTGCCGGGAAACAACTGCAAGTGCCGTCCGAGGCGTTGGAGCTGAAAGATGGAAAGGCCATTGGCAAGGACGATCCGTCGAAGAGTGTTTCCTTGAGGCGCCTGATCGGATCGGCACACTGGAATCCGCAGGCATTGCCGGAGGGTGTGGAACCGGGGATTCATGAAACTGCGTTCTTCACGATTCCCACGGCGATGCCCCCGGATGAGAAGGATCTCGTCAACGGGTCCGTCACCTACGGATTTGTTGCCGATGCCGTCCTGGTCGAGGTGGATCCCGAAACTGGCCAAATCGATATTTTGGATTATGTGACGGTTCACGATGCCGGCAAGCTGTTGAATCCGTTGATCGTGGACGGACAGATCTTGGGCGGCTTGGTTCACGGGCTGGGCGGGGCGTTGTATGAAGAGCTGGCTTATGACGCGAACGGTCAGTTCCTGTCGGGAAGTTTCATGGATTACCTTTGCCCGACGGCGACGGAGATCCCACCGGTCACAGTGAAACACCTGGAGACCCCGTCCCCGCTCACCCCGCTGGGGGCGAAGGGGCTCGGGGAAGGGAACACCATGAGCGCGCCGGTGGTGATCGCCAACGCCGTTGCCGATGCGCTTCAACCCTTCGACCTCTCCATCGATACATTGCCGCTGACACCCGACCGTATCTGGTCCTTGATTCGGAAAGCCGAGAACAAACAGCCGATACTGGAGGGAGAGAAATGAACGGAAAAGGAAACATCCACCTGAACGGACCGGTCGAGGTGGTATTTGAAAAACTGCGCGATCCGGAAGTCTTGCAGGCGTGCATCATGGGATGCCAAAAGATGGAGCGTGTGGGGGAGAACCGCTACACCGCCGATCTCGCCATCGGGATCGCCTCCGTCAAAGGAAAATACAAGGCCGACATATCCCTGGAAGACATCGAAGCACCCCGACATTTCAAGCTGGTTTTGCACGGAAAGGGAGCCCCCGGTTTCGTCGATGCCGAAGGGGTGCTTGACCTGACGCCCCATGGGGAACAGACCACCGACTTGGCTTACACATACCAAGCGGAAGTTGGCGGAAAGATCGCCGCCGTCGGGCAAAGGATGCTCGGGGGTGTATCCAAACTGATTATTAAAGACTTTTTCAAGAAAATTAAAAAGGAAATGGAGAAATCGCAAAAATCCGCATGATCACCGGATGAAGAAAGGAAGGGGGGATGTCTGTGAAACCGGCATCTTTTGATTACTATCGTCCCGACACAGTCGATGAGGCGCTCCAACTTCTCGACGAAGCCGAAGATGAGGGGAAAATCCTGGCCGGGGGACAAAGCTTGGTACCCATTATGAACATGCGGCTGGCCACCCCTCAGTGCATCATCGATGTCAATGGCTTGAATGGATTGGACACCATTCGTTACGAAAGCGGCCTGATGAAGATCGGCGCATTGTCCCGCCAACGTTGCCTGGAACAGAACAATCTGGTCAAAGAAAAGGTCCCGCTGATCGCTGAGGCGGCTCCGTTTATCGGTCATACACAGACCCGGAATCGGGGAACGATCGGGGGAAGCCTCGTCCACGCGGACCCTTCCGCGGAAATCCCCCTTTCCTTACTCGTATTGGACGCGCAAGCGGTGATTCGGAGCTGTGACGAAGAGCGGACCGTCCCGGTCAGCGATTTCTTTGTCACGTATCTGACGACGGACATTATGCCCAATGAAATGTTGACCGAAATTCAGATCCCGACCGAAGGGATTCCGCAAGGATACGCCTTTGTAGAATTCAGTCGGAGACACGGGGATTTTGCACTGGTCGACGCGGCCTGTCTCATCGACACCGATGAACAGAGGCGGATCACATCTGTCCGTTTGGCGCTCGGGGGGGTGGACGCCATTCCGGTGCTCAGTGAGGATGCCACCGAGCTGTTGGTCGGGGAGAAACTCTCCTCCCGGCTGCTCGAAGAAGTGGGGCGGGCGGTACAGGCGGAAGTGGATCCCGATGAAGATCTTCATGCCTCACGGGAATACCGCAGGCACCTGGCAGGCGTTTTTGCCAAGCGAGCCGTCCGCCTGGCGTATCAACGTGCGATTCAAGGGGGCGGGACGGGATGAAGCTCAAAAAAAAGGAGCAGACGACCATCTGTCTTACAGTCAATGGTCGCCGATACGTGGAATCGGTTGAACCGAGAAAATTGTTAAGCGATTTTCTACGGGAAGACTGTGGTCTGACCGGAACCCACGTTGGCTGTGAGCATGGCGTTTGCGGTGCTTGCACGATCCTTCTGAACGGAAGTGCCGTTCGCAGTTGCCTGCTGTTTGCCGTCCAGGTGGACGGTGCGGAAATCCGTACCGTCGAGGGCCTGGACACGGAGGGTCATCTCAATCCACTGCAAGAGGCTTTTTCCGAGCACCATGCTTTGCAGTGTGGATTCTGTACTCCCGGCATCCTTCTTTCGGCATCCGAACTGCTTGAGTACAATCCGCATCCGACCACGGAGGAAATTGAAGAGATGCTTTCCGGGCACTTGTGTCGGTGTACGGGGTACAAAGGGATCGTGAAAGCGATCGAAAAGGTTGCGAACCGCAATCCAAAATTCACCCACGAAAGTTGAGCGGAGGAGGGAGGACAACCGTTGGATTTGGCCACGCTTTTTGAGTTTGCTGTCACCCGCCATCCGGACAAAACGGCCCTTGTCGAAGGCGACCGAAGGCTTACTTACAGTGAGCTTGACCGTTTGGCCGGATGCGCCGCATCCGGGCTGTGTGCCTTCGGGATCCAGCAGGGAGATCGAGTGCTCCTTGTTACCAAAAACCGATTGGAAACGGTCATTCTCTATTGGGCCGTGCAAAAGATCGGGGCTGTTTTCACGCCGATCAATTTCCGTCTCTCCACCGAAGAAGTCGCATATTGCCTGCGGGATTCCGGGGCCAAAGCAGTCGTATATGAACCGGCAAGTGCGCAGGCGGTATTGGAGGCGACCAAGGAGCATCAACCGCTCCGGATCGGGCTGGCAGGAGTGGATGGCTCAGATATCACCTTTGAACACCTCCTTACCCAAGGAAATCAAGATTTTGCACGTCCAAAGATTTCCGACAGCGATTATTGTCTGATGCTCTACACCTCCGGAACAACCGGTCGGCCCAAAGGCGTACCGCGCACTCATAAAAACGAGTACGGTGCGGCCATCGCCCACATCATCCAAAACCGATACGTTTATCATGAAAGCACGCTGGGCGTCATGCCTCTCTATCACACCATGGGCATGCGTTCCCTGTTGTCCATGGCTTTTCTGAACGGGAAACTGGTCGTGGTCCCTGACTATGATCCAAAAACGTTGCTTCACATTCTTGAGAAAGAACAAATTACCTGTGTTTACCTTGTACCCACCATCGTACACGGCATCCTCCACCATCCCGATTTTGAACGGCACGATTTGTCGTCACTCCGCAAACTCGGATATGCCGGGGCCGCGATGACGACGGCGTTGATTGAAGAATGCTTTGAAAAATTGAAGCCCGAGGTCTTCATCAATCACTTCGGAAGCACAGAGGTGTACACGTATTCCATCTGCGATTATCTCGATAAAAAACCGGGTTGTGCCGGAAAAGCCGGTTTTCACCAGCAAATCCGGGTGGTTGTCCCCGACCCGGAAGGAAAGGCCACGCCGGCGGATCAAGTCCCGGTCGGCGAGCCCGGTGAGGTCATCATCAATATTCGATCTGACGAGGCTTTTCAGGGGTATTGGAATCGTCCCGATGCCACAGAGAAAGCCATTCGGGACGGGTGGTACTTTACCGGTGATATGGGGGTGATCGACGAGGAAGGGGATCTTTATGTCGTAGGACGCGTGGATGACATGATCATCTCCGGGGGTGAAAACATCCACCCGCTCGAAGTGGAGGACGTTCTCGCCAAACATCCGAAAGTCTCCGAAGTGGCCGTCGCCGGTTTGCCGGACGACCAATGGGGAGAGGTGGTTACGGCGTATGTCGTACCGAAGGATGAGACGGTTACGGAGGAGGAAATGGATCGTTACTGCAAAGAGAATTCCGCCTTGGCAAACTTTAAACGCCCCCGGAAATATGTATGGGTGGCGGAGATTCCGAAAAGCCCGGTCGGTAAGATTCTGCGCCGCAAGTTGCGCAACGGTGAGTATGAAGAAAAAGAACTCAAACGAGAGGGTGTATCTTAAATGGCAATGAACCAATCCAGTGTCGTAACCGAAAAGTGGGACCATATCCGGGTGGAAAAAAATCCTGAAAAAGAAACCGCAACCATTACGTTGGATCGTCCCGAAAAAATGAATACCCTCAGCTATATCGGACGTTCCCACCTCCACCGGATTTTCGAACAATTAAACCAGGATGATGAAGTACGGGTGATTGTGATCAAAGGGGCGGGTGAAAAAGCATTCACGTCCGGGGGAACCATCGCAGAATTTTTGGAGCGCCACCCGGAGGAACTCTCCGTCCTGCATAAAAATGTGGCTGCTCCGGAACGTTCCCCGAAACCGGTGATCGCCCAACTTCAGGGCTTCACCTTCGGTGTTGGTTTGGAAATCGCGATGGCCTGTGATTTCCGGGTGGCTTCGGAAACGACCCAATTGGCACTTCCGGAGCTAAATCTGGGTATGATTCCGGGGAGCGGCGGCACCCAACGCATCGCCCGGATCGCGGGTCTTGGCCGGGCAAAAGACATGATCATGCGTGCGCGTCGAATCCCGGCCGAAGAGGCGCACCAGTGGGGCCTTCTGACCACGGTTGTTCCCCAAGCGGATCTGGAGAACGAGGTGCAAAGTCTGGCTGAGGAATTGAACCGTTTTTCTCCTCTGGCTCTCCGCGTGTTGAAGAGAGTGTTGAACTCTTCCCAGGAAGGACCGCTCAGCGCCGGTTTGGAAATTGAGGGGTACGCTTACGGAATGCTTCGCAGTACGGAAGATTTTCATGAAGGGGTTCATGCCTTTGTTGAAAAAAGAAAACCCCATTTCAAGGGGAAATAATCGGTGAATTGAGATTCGGGGATGGAGTCGGTCCATCCCCGATCTGCAATCACCAATTCCATGGAAGGCAGAGAGGTGAATGGCAGTGAAGCCGAATAAAAGGCCGTTTATGGAAGGGTTGAAGGAGATTCCGCGCCACCTCACTATCAAAACGGTTTCAGCCGGTACATTGGCCGCGGTTTTCGGCTGTACGGGGCCCGCGTTGATTATTATCGGCGGTGCCCAAAATGGAAGCCTGACAAACGTGCAAACCGCCTCTTGGTTGTTTTCCGTTTATTTTTTCGGGGCTGTATTGGGAATCTTTCTTTCCGTAAAGTATCGACAGCCCATCGCCGGGGCCTGGTCGATTCCCGGAGCCGTATTGGTGGCGGCGGCCCTGAAGAACTACCCTTTCAGCGAAGCGGTGGGTGCGTTTTTCGTCGCGGGAATCATCGTCTTTATTCTCGGGATATCAGGCCTGATCGGAAAGGTGATGGAGTGGATCCCCGTTCCGATCGTCATGGGGATGATTGCCGGTGCGATGATCAAATTCGGGGTCGGAATCGTGACCTCGTTGGAGTCTGCTCCAATCATCGCCGGATCAGCCCTTGCCGCCTACTTGTTGTCCTCGAGAATGACGGCTAAAATTCCTCCCATTCTGTCAGCGTTACTCGCTTCGAGTCTGATTGCCGCCCTGGTGGGCCAATTTCAAACCAAGGAGCTCAGTATCGGGGGAGTCGTTCCCCAATTGGCCGGTCCATCATTCAGCCTTGATGCCATCATTTCGATCAGCATCCCGTTGGCCCTTTTGGTCATCGGTGCTGAAAACGCACAAGCGACCGGCGTTTTGATGGCTCAGGGATACCGACCTCCCGTCAATGAAATGACGGTGATCAGCGGGGTTGGGGGAATGGTGGCCTCCTTGTTCGGAGGGCACAATGCAAATATCGCCGGACCGATGACGGCGATCTGTGCCTCCGATGAAGCGGGAGACAAAAAAGAAAGCCGGTATGCAGCGGTGTTTGTCAATGGAATCCTTTTCGGCCTCTTTGGACTGTCAGCGGGGATTGCGGTCTCCTTTGTCGCCGCGATGCCCGAGGCTCTCATCGGAACGGTTGCGGGTTTGGCCATGATCGGGGTGTTGGTGAATACCTTCCAAGCAGCGTTTCAGGACCGTCGCTTTCAGGTGGGTACCTTTTTCGCATTGGTCATTGCGATGTCCGGTGTAAATTTTCTGAAAATAAGTTCACCGTTCTGGGCACTTGTCGGCGGCGTCATCGTTTCCTATATTCTTGAAAAAAACGATTTTAACGCATCCAAATCGGGTCGGGGGGAAGAAAGCGGGGATGCGCTGGAAGCGGTGGGTTGATCGTTGTCAGGAATCCACCGGAGTCATGGTTGTTCCCGGATGTGATGATGGAGAACGGTGTCTCCCCTTGATAAAAAAAAACCTGCTCTTGAACTGGGCGGGAATAACGCGTTTATTGTACTTGATGACGCCAATGTAGATCAGGCTGTGTCTGCTTCTTGTTTCGGTAAATTTATGCACCAAGGTCAGATCTGTATTGCGATTAACCGGATTATCGTCGATAAAACAATCTATGAACCCTTTATTGAAAGGTTTAAAGAAAAGGCATCCCAGATCAAGGTGGGAAATCCGGCCGAAAGTGATACCGTTATAGGCCCCCTTATCAATCAAAAGCAGGTGGATCGAATCCTGAGCTTAATCGATCAGAGTGTAAGTGAAGGTGCCAACCTGATTCAAAAGGGGAAAGTAAACGGTAAAGTAATGGAGCCCCATATTCTTACGGATGTTTCCAATGATATGGCCATCGCACAAAACGAGGTTTTTGGACCCGTCGCTGTGATTATCCCGGTTGACAGCGAAGAAGAAGCCATTCAAGTGGCGAATGATACACCCTTTGGTTTGAGCGGGGCCGTTCATTCGGGTTCCATTGAAAGAGGGATAAAAGTGGCAAAACAAATCCAAACCGGCATGATTCACGTTAACGACCAACCCATCAATGTAGAGCCCAATGTACCGTTTGGAGGAGAAAAATTCTCCGGCTTGGGCAGGTATTGCGGTGAATGGGCGCTGGATGAGTTTACAACCGTAAAATGGGTATCGGTTCAAAACAAACCCCGCCAATACCCATTCTCTTAATACCGGCACCACAACCTATAGAATATCCCTACTTGCACAACCTCTATTTACAGTCCCTTGCAAAATGTTAAAAGTCGGTTTATCAATATATTGAAGATGATTTGTGATATGGACACTGCAAAGAAAATGCTCCTTTCATTGAGTCCTCCCTTCTTAAAAAGGGAGGATTTTTTCCGGGGTGATGTCAAGTAAACAAGAAGATGACTAAGCGCTTTACCCCGCTTCGGTCTCCGGTGGGTCGACCTGTTTGTTGCGGCCTGCGCCCAGCCCCGTCAACAGCATCAGGAGGCAAGCGGCCGACAACACCGTCAGGGGAGGGGTCCACGAATGCGTCGCGTCGAACAGCCAACCGATCAGGGAGGGGCCTGCCGCGGCCAACAGGTACCCCGCGGACTGGGCCATGCCGGATAACTCCGCCGCTTGACGGGCGGTGGCCGTCCTCAAACCGAAGAAGGCGAAGGAAAGACTGACACAGGCGCCCTGGGCCAAGCCGATCAATACGGAACTGATGACGAACCCCCCATCATGTTCGCCGGCCAAAAGCCCCGCGAACCCGAGGAAATAGAGCAGACTGACCCCCGCGGCGAGGCCCCGCTGATCCGGCAGGCGCTCAGCCAGAACCGGCGCGACGAAGGTGGCCGGAACACCGACAAACAGTGCCAGAGAGAGAAGCCAGCCCGCATCCGTCACGCTCATCCCCCGGTTCTGCAGGATGATCGGCAGCCACGCCACCGTGGTGTAAAAAGCGAAGGATTGCAGTCCCATGAAGCCCGTGACTTGCCAGGCCAAGGAAGAGTGCCAAAGCCGCCGGCCCGGCGAACCGGTTTCCCGGGGGGACAAAGCCGCAGACCGGCCGGGGACGTGAAGCTGGGGCCACCACAGAATGGCCGCGATTCCCGCGGGGATCACCCAAAACCCCAAGGCTCCCCGCCACCCGAGCTCCAATCCTTCTGCAACCGGGATGCTGAGCCCTGATCCCAAGGCGGCAAAGGTGGTCATGGCCGTGGAGTACACACTGGTCATCAGTCCCACCTTTCCGGGGAAGCGCTCCTTGATCACCCCCGGCAACAACACATTGCAAATCGCGATTCCCACTCCCACCCAAAGGGTTCCCAGGAACAAGCCGGAGGTTTGGGAAACGGAACGGATCACGATGCCGGCGATCAGCACGATCAGACCGATCAAGATGGTCCGCTCGTTTCCGAAACGGCGACCGATTTTCGGCGCCAAAGGGGACAGGAGACCGAAAACGATCAACGGAAGGGTGGTGAGCATCCCGATCGCAAGGTTGGGCAACCCCAACTCCCCGCGGATGGATCCGGCCAAGGGACCGACGGAAGTGAGGGCGGGTCGCAGGTTGAAGGCGACGAACACCACGCCCGAAACGAGAATGCCCGCAGTTGTGCCCCCCTTTTCTTGATTTGCCATCGGGGAATGTCTCCTTCTGTATTAAACTCACACTTTACCGTTTCAAGGACGCGGAGTTGAAATCCATTACACAGGGCCGAATTTACCCGATCGGTAATCTTCAAAGGCTTGCTTGATTTCTTCTTCTGTATTCATCACGAAAGGACCACCGGCGACTACCGGTTCACCGATCGGTTCTCCGGCAACAAGGAGGGCTCGCAACGGTTGATCCGCACGGATGGTGATTTTGCTTTCAGCATCTGCATGAGAGGACTCCAACCACAGGACCTGACGTTGTCCACCACGCGTTTCATTTATACCGAAATGGCCGTTTCCCTCAAGTACATAAATAAATCCGTTATAGCTGCCGGGCAGGTCTTGGGTGACCGTTGCACCTGCTTCCAGCACCATTTCCACATAAGTGACAGGCACATGATTGAGAGTTTTGGCTGAGATACCGTCTGACGACCCGGAAAAAACCCGGATCAGAGCCCCCGGTTCGTGTCGTACGGGCATTTTGGAAGACCGAAGATCCTGATATCGGGGTTCTGTCATTTTTTTGGACCGGGGAAGATTCACCCAGAGCTGTAAGCTATGTACGGTTTCCCCGGGCAGAGGATCTTCCGAATGGATGATCCCCTTACCTGCTGTCATCCACTGCACATCCCCGGGCTCCAGTATTCCGACGCCGCCATGGTTGTCTTCATGTCGCAGCCTGCCTTCAATGATAAAAGTGACGGTCTCGATGCCGCGATGAGGATGAAAAGGGAACGTTCCCTGTTGAAACCAATCTTCTGCCATCATCAAGAAAGGATCGAACTCTTTCCAATGTCCCGGTTTCAATACCTGTCCGACACGGATATGAGGCCCTTCTCCGGGTCTCGTTACTACATCCCAGACACGGCTGATCCCCCGATGTGTCGTCGGTCCGTTTTTCATCTGACTCCCTCCCCGCCGGTTATTAAATGATATGATCTGATTATGGTTTGTACCCCTTGACAGAGTTCGCCGGCAACCTCCGACTTCCCTTTGAACATATTGTCATGGTTTTTTATGTAAAAAGGCTGCCGATCGGGTCTCGACAGCCTTGATTGCCTGCAATCAGAGAGTTTTCAGCGCCTCTTCGATGGGGACGTCCCCTGTTAACAGATCGAAGGAACGCCGGTATGTATTTTCTGATTGAAGGGATTCCACAATCGTTGCGGCCACGTCTGCACGGGGAATTTCTCCGAAGGTTTCATGATTCTCTTGGATCGAAACCGTTCCCTTCGCCGGTTCATCCGTCAATCTCCCCGGACGAACGATGGTGTAATTCAGTCCGCTGTCCCTCAGCCGTTCGTCCGCCCGACCCTTGGCCACAAAATAGTGCCGGATTCGCTCCGTACCTTGCTCCGGTCGGTCGGCCATCATCGAGCTGACCATGAGGAAACGTTCAACGCCGTGGGCCACTCCGGCATCAATCGTTTTGAAAGCCCCGTCCAAGTCAACCAGCATGGTTTTATCCGCCCCGGTATGGCTTCCGGAACCGGCAGTAAAGACGATGGCATCGCATCCTGCTACGGCATGGTCGATTTTTTTCTCCAAATCGGCCACCACCACCTCATCGGCACCCAATTCTTCCATTTTCGGCTTCTGCGCGTCATCGCGGATCACGGCCCTCACTTGGTGATCGCGTTGACTCAACAACTGAACAAGGTGTCTTCCGATTTTTCCGTTTGCACCGATCACGACAACTTTCACATCGCACACCCCTTTTCATATTGTGCAACCCTAACCACTCAAAGCGGTCCGGAAACTAGAAGCGTTGTGAATTAATGTTGGTTTCGAGAAAGGGGAAGCGTTTACCCAACACAGCGACTTTGCTGTCCTGCCCAGCGGAGCGGCTTTGGGTGAATGCTGCCGCTAGTCCACCCATCCCTCGGTCAGCGGTTTTCTTTGATGATCTCAGACACGAGTTCAAAAGAGCGGAGACGTGCCTGGTGGTCGTAAATCTGGGCATTGATCATGATTTCATCCGCCCGGGTTTCAGTCAAGAATAGTTGCAGTCCTTCTCGGACCGTCTCGGGATCCCCGATAATGGAGGAGGCCGTTTGCCTTTGAACGGCTGCTTTTTCGTACTCATTCCAGAGTTCATCCATGTTTTCCACCGGTGGTTGCAACTGATCAGGCTGATTACGGACCAGGCCTAAAAACAGCTGCTGCATCGAGGTTGCCAGCCAGCGGGCTTCTTCCTCCTGATCCGCTGCAATGACGTTGACTCCGACCATTGCATACGGCTGATCCAAAACGTCGGAAGGACGGAAGTGGCCGCGGTATGCTTCCAGGGCCTGAAGTGTGTATTCAGGTGAGAAATGGCTGGCGAAGGCAAATGGCAGTCCAAGTTGGCCGGCCAACCTGGCGCTGAAGTCGCTTGAGCCCAATAACCAGATGGGAATTCTCAGCCCCTCGCCGGGGATCGCCCGAACACGGTTTTTCCCCGTTGGAGACGGATTAAAATAGCTCTGAAGCTCCGCCAATTGCTCGGGGAAATTCTGTCCGCTGCTTCGGCTTTCCCGTCGCAGGGCCCGTGCGGTGAGCTGATCCGTTCCCGGGGCGCGGCCAAGACCGAGATCGATCCGGCCGGGAAACAGCGATTCCAATGTCCCAAACTGTTCGGCTATTACCAGGGGGGCATGATTGGGGAGCATGATTCCGCCGGAGCCCACCCGGATTTTTGAAGTCGCTGCCGCCACACGGCCGATCACAACCGAAGTCGCTGAACTGGCGATGCCCGGCATATTATGGTGTTCGGCCAGCCAATAGCGGGCATAACCCCAGTTTTCGGCATGTCGGGCCAGATCCAGCGTGTTTCGCAAGGAATCAGCGGGAGTGCCGCCTTTGACAATCGGGGAAAGATCAAGAACTGAATATGGAATGTCACTGATTGATTTAGCATTAGGATTTACGGATGTTTCTTTGGGCATACTTTCATCTTCTTTCTTCCGATAATGAAAAAGAATTGCGACCAGTTGACAGGGCCTAATGGCTGCAAGCCCTCACAAGTGCTATTATGATTCATAGATACCTGGAATGAAAGTACGTACTTTTCAGTACTGTAGTAACCAAAAAGTAACCGGAATAATGAGAGGGAGAGTTCATCAACATGAAACAATATAATTGTGAGATTGAAGCCGCCCTTGAAGTCATTGGAGGAAAATGGAAGGCGATCCTTTTGTACCATCTGACCAAGGGACCCAAGCGAACGAGCGAATTGAAGCGACTGGTGCCTGGCATTACGCAAAAGATGTTGACCCAGCAACTGAGGGAACTTGAAAAAGACAGCGTGATCCTCAGGAAAGTCCACAGCCAAATACCGCCAAAAGTGGAGTATTCCCTGACTGAATACGGACGAACCCTGGAACCGGTTTTAAATTCGCTTTGTCATTGGGGGAAACGACATATTCAATATGTTTACGCGGATGAAGAAGTGATGGTTGTAAATAAGGAAGTTGAAAAAACAACCTGAACTCACTTCAGCGTATGGTTTCTTGACCCGGAAAAGTTTTCACTCTTAATGGACAAAATATACATCGATCAGTGGGAGGATCTTTCGAAGTAGACGATTTAAGAAGAAAGAGATATAATCAAACCAATATTTCGATCGTCGAAATAAGGAGTGAATGAGAAATGAGCCCGCATTTGTTTTCCACCCTCTCGATGAAAGGAATTACGCTGCGCAACCGGATCGGGGTTTCGCCGATGTGTCAGTACAGTGCCGAGGACGGAACCCCCAATGATTGGCACCTGGTGCACCTGGGTTCCCGGGCCGTCGGCGGGGCCGGTCTGGTGATCGCCGAAGCGACGGCCGTGGAGGCTCGGGGACGGATATCTCCCGAAGATTTGGGGATCTACAAGGAAGAACATATCCCGCCCTTCCGCCGGATCACCGACTTTATTCGGAAACAGGGGGCCGTACCCGGGATCCAGCTGGCCCATGCCGGACGGAAAGCTTCTACATACAGCCCCTGGAAACAAAAGGTGTCCGGGATTGCGGTTTCCGACGAGGACGGGGGATGGGAAGTAGTCGGGCCAAGCAGCACGCCCTTTTCTGAGGATCACCGCACCCCCAGGGAGCTGAGTTCCGGGGAGATTGCGGAAATCCAGGAAGCCTTCCGGTTGGCCACGGCAAGGGCCCGGGAAGCGGGGTTTGAATGGATGGAGCTTCACGGAGCCCATGGTTACCTGGCTCACAGTTTCTACTCACCGCTGTCCAACCAACGAACCGACCGTTATGGAGGCAATTTTGAGAACCGGATTCGCTTTTTGGTCGAAACGGCCCGGCTCATGCGGAAAGAATGGCCGGAAGAGCTGCCCTTCACTGTCCGACTTTCCTGTTCCGACTGGGTGAAAGGGGGGTGGACCCTCGAAGATTCCGTTGACCTGGCCAAACGACTGAAGGAAGAGGGGGTTGATCTGATCGACTGCAGTTCCGGAGGAAACACCCTCAAGGCCCCCATTCCGGTGGGAGCGGGCTACCAGGTTCCCTTTGCGGAAACCATCCGTTGCTCGGCCGGGATTGCCACGGCTGCCGTGGGTCTGATCACTCAGGGAATGCAGGCCGACGAGATCATCCGAAACGGGAGGGCGGATCTCGTGCTGCTGGCCCGGGAGATGTTGCGGGATCCCTACTGGCCCCTTCGGGCATCCCGTCAGGTTCACCAGGAGGCGGCTCTTCCCGTCCCGCCGCAATATGAGAGGGGATGGAATTAAAGTTTCCATGGTCAAACCGAAACGGGAGGAATCATTCCTCCCGTTTCTCTTTCGAATGATGTCTCTCTCCCTTACCGGCTTTCGGCTGCCGTCCGTTTTTTTTCCCACTGCTCCGGTTATCCCACTGTGCCGTAGAGGGTAAGAACCATGATAAAGGTTGTTTCATTGGGAGGGGATTTCTTGAACCGGTGGAAAAAGAAAACCGGCTTCCTTCTGATTTTGATTTCTTTGTCTGTTCTCATCGGGGGGTGTGTCGACGCCGATATGCATGTCATTGTCCACTGGGACGGTTCCGGGGAGTATCGGCTGAAGATGCTGACGCACCCGTTGTTGGGAAGGGAGCTGGGACCGCTCCAACAGCGCATTGAGAATGCCGGGTATCGGGTGAAGAAAATCCGGGAGGGCAGCCGAAGGGGTTGGTTGGCGGTCAAAAAGGTGGAGAACATTGCCGAAGATCCTCCGGGCCAGGATCTGAAGAGGGAATTCACGCCGAAGGATCCATCCGCGTCCATCGGCCCTCTCCCCGGAGATCAAGAACAGGGTCCGGTGAAAGTGGACGCCCGGACGTTTACCTGCCTCATCCGTTTCCGCACAAATGTGGATCTGCGATCCATCCAAACCGCCAACCAGTTGGAGCAGGCCTTTCTCGATGCGGCCGAGCTGAATCTGAAACTGACCCTGCCCCTGAAGGCGGAGAAACACAATGCCGACTCCGTGTCCGGGGATGGGAGAACCATGACCTGGCACCTGAAACCGGGTCAGAACAATCCGGTTTTCTTCCAACTGAAGGTACCCAACCCCGTCACCTGGGCCCTCATCGGTCTGGGGGTGATCCTTCTCCTGATCATCCTCACGGTGGGGCTGATCCGACGCAGGCGGAGACGAAAAACAGCGGCTTGAAATGACTCAGACGTGATGAAGGAAAAGGGACCCTCTGAGGTGATCACGGATGATATTCCCCGTCCGGTCAAACATCATCACCCGGACGGGAGAACCCAGTGAACGGGCGGTCAGGAAGAAAAGACCACTGATGGCCATAATGGCCACCTCCGGTTCGAATGGTCTGAAATAAAAGAAGGATTATCTATATTATTCGTTATCAGCAACCTTCTTTTGTCCACTTTTGATCAACAAAATTTCTGAAACCGTTCACACGATCTGATGACAATGCACGATGATCGGTTTGGAGGTGATTCGATTGATCGATTGTGTCATCATCGGGGGAGGAATCGTCGGTCTCTCTGTGGCGATGCACCTGATGGAAAAACGGCCTTCAGCTCAAATCCTCGTGCTGGAAAAAGAGGCGGAATTGGCCCGGCATCAGACCGGGAGGAACAGTGGGGTCATTCACTCCGGAATCTATTATCGGCCCGGAAGTTTGAAGGCCCGCTTCGCCCGACGGGGAAAAGAACGGTTGGTTCGCTACTGTATGGAACACGGGATTCCATATGAGATCTGCGGGAAATTGATTGTGGCGGTGGAGGAAGAGGAACTTCCCCGGTTGGAGGCCCTTTATCGGAGAGGGTTGGAAAACGGGCTGGCGCCGGAAATGTGGGAACCGGAGCAAATCCGGGAGGTGGAGCCCCATGTTCGGGCAGTGGCGGGGATCCGGGTTCCGGACACGGGGATTGTCGATTTCAGGCGGGTGGCCGACTCCTTGGCCGACCGCATTCGGGAAAGGGGCGGGGAAGTTCGTCTCGGAACCCGCGTGACGGAGTTACACGAATACCCGGACCGGGTGGACTTGAAGACCTCAACAGGGAAAATTTCCGCCCGTTGGTTGGTCAACTGTGCCGGCTTGTTCAGCGATCGGGTGGCGGCCAAGGCGGGGGTGAAAACAGACCTCAAAATCGTTCCCTTCCGGGGGGAGTACTATCACTTGAAACAGGAGAAAAAGCATTTGGTCCAACATCTCATCTATCCCGTCCCTGATCCGGCCTTTCCTTTTCTCGGTGTTCACTTCACCCGGATGATGGATGGGGACATTCATGTGGGTCCCAATGCGGTTCTCAGTCTGAAGCGGGAGGGTTACCGGAAATCGGACGTCTCTTTGAAAGATGCCTGGGATATCTTTACCCATCCTGCTTTCTGGAAAATAGCCAGGGCTCACTTGGGTGAAGGGATGAAGGAAATGGCCCGTTCCTGGTCAAAAAGATTTTTCTTGCATCACGTGCAAAAGTACATTCCGGAGATCGAATCCGGGGATTTGGAACCCGCTCCGGCCGGAGTTCGGGCACAAGCCCTGTGGAAGAACGGCAAACTGCTGGACGACTTCCGAATCGAGCGGGGCATCCGTTCCGTTCACGTTCTGAATGCCCCGTCCCCTGCCGCAACCGCCTCACTGGAAATCGGACGTCATGTGGTGGAGAAGTTGTTGAAGGAGAGGGAATGGATGTCTCCTCGGACATTTAACCGTTCTCTTTAGAAAGCGTTGTGATGGATGATCAGGCTCAGAAGAAGGGAAGCGTTGATAAACCGGAGCGGCCGCTCACTTTTTCACAACGCTTTTAGGGCTGCTGAGCAGCCCTGTTTATTTATATCAAGCCGAAGTTTCATCGCCGTTCTTCAGCAGCCACTTCTCCAGAAAGGTTGCGATTTCGCCGTAAGCATGGACCCGGTTTTCCAGTTTGGACAGTCCGTGGCCTTCGTCCTCGAAGCGAAGGTATTCCACCGGACGGTTTCGCTTGCGAAGGGCGTCGACGATCTGTTCCGCCTCCGTCACGGGGACGCGGGGATCGTTAGCCCCGTGGACGACGAAAAGGGGCGCCCGGATCCGGTCCACATGGTGGATGGGGGAGATTTGATCGAAAAACTCGCCGTCTTCCCCGATCGTCCCGTACTCCGATTCCCTGAGATGGCGGCGGTAGGAACCGGTGTTCCGGATGAAGGTCCGCAGGTTGGCAATCCCCACGATGTCCACCCCCGCCGCCCAGAGGTCGGGATAGTGGGTGAGGCCCGCCAGCACCATGAAGCCGCCGTAACTTCCCCCCATCACGGCGATGGCGTCCTCCTGTACATCCCCCTGCTTCTTCAGCCATTCGACGCACCAAGCCAGATCCGCCACGGAATCCATCCGTTTGCGAACGTCATCCAGGTGCACATACGTCCGCCCGTATCCGGAGCTTCCCCGGACATTGGGGACGAAGACGGCCATCCCCCGGTGAAGGAAATACTGGATCAACGGGTTGAAGCCGTTCCGGCTTTGGGACTCCGGGCCTCCGTGCACCCATATGAGGACGGGATGGGAACCCTGCCTCCCGGAGGGACGGTAATAAAAAGCCGGAATCTTCAAGCCGTCAAAAGACGGACAGGTGACCGGCTCCGGTGAGACAAAGGTTTCCTGTGGAACGCCGGAGATGGACGCGTAGGTGAGTCGCTTTCGTTTTCGCCCCCCTTCGCTAAGTTGCCAGATTTCCGTTCCGTGACGGGGGCTGGTCAGGGTGAAGGCCAATGCGGTGCCCCGGCGGTTCCAAGTTGCATCCAGGATCACTCCTTCCGGGAGGTTGGGAAGGTCCAGGAACTCCGACCGTTCGCAGTGAAGGATGCGCAGCCGGGAGATGCCCCCTTCATTCAGACTGAAGGCGAGATACCGCCCGTCCGGGGAGAGGGTCAGGGTTTCCGCATCCCACCGGTCTTCCGTCAGCCACTTCCAGCTCCCGGTTTGCAGATTCACCCGCGCCACCCGGGTAAATTCACTCTCTTTGTTGGAGAGGAGGTACAACGAGCCGCCATCGGGGGAAAAGCGGGCCGAGGTGAAGCGGGCCTCTCCCATGTGGGGGGTGAGGAGCCTCGCTTTTTTGGTGTTGAGGTCCAGGAGGTACAGGTCATTGTCCATGTTGGTGTGGACACGGGAGAAGAGAATCATTCTTCCGTCCGGGCTGAACCGGCCGGCGTAATGGGTGTGATCGCTCTGATGCAGGAGCCGGTGACTTCCCGTCTCCAGATCGTGAAGATAGACGTCGAAGTCTTTCCCGTTCCTTCGGTTGGAAGCGTATGTAAAGCATGTTCCATCCGGGGACCAGGCGCCGAAGGTATAGATGTGTTCCGGGTCCCGGGAGACATCCTTCATATCCAGGCCTTCTCCGTCCATCAGGAGGAGCTGGGACCGCTCGTTTCCTCCCCGGTCCGTGCTGACCAGAATACGGTCTCCCGCAGGGGAGGCGGAATTTCCCATCACCCGGTCGGGGAAAAAGGTCACCTGCCTTGGCCAGGAGGTGTCCGGATCCAACCTCCAAACCTGGGCCGTGCCGGTGATCGTGGACAGAAAGAACATCCCCCGATCGTCGTGGGCAAAGGACGGGCCGTAAGCCGAGCGGATCTCCATATACCGCCGGATGTCGATCGGTCTTCTATCGGTGGTCATGTCGGGTGTTTTTCCTCCGTTTCCATTTTATGGATTCATTCCCGCGGAAAAGGAACATATGTAAGGTTTATCCTTTCCAAGTCCGAATCCCTGCTGGAATTTGGATTTCCATCCGGAACGGCATCCGAGTGTCAGCTCCCGGTTCTGTCCGACAAGAAGAGGGCCCATCTGCCGGGTCAGTCGGGTGTCAAACGGTGTGACCGGACATAGGATATGGCAGGCGATTTACCCAAAATCCCCGGGAAGGTGTTTTCCTTGTTAAGTCAAAACAATAGGTGGTATTTCGTGACGGTGGAGCTCAACCGGAGTTTGTACGGTGAACAGATGGTTTGTTCCATGAGCACGCAGTTGTTTCACATTCCCGAAACGAGAGAATTAAAAGGAAACCCGGAGATGCATTCCCATCTTGTTCCGGCTTCCTACCACCGCGTGACGGCAGTCGGATCCGCGCAAAGATTGCTCCATGGGGAGCGTGCAACCTCCATCGTGCAAACGTTGGTCGCCTGCATCCAAAAGGCCGGACAGCAGGACCGCGGTGTTCGTTCCGGTTTGTCTGTGATGAGGGAGGCGGCTCCCGCTTCGTACAAACCCTTTATTGAAACCATCATCCGTTGGCAGGATGACGCCGAATCGCATTTGCGAAGGGCGAAACAAGGGACGATGGGGATGACGGGACCGGGTCCGTGGCAAGAACCGCCACGGGAAGAGGCGTCGCAGGGTTAACGGTTGGATGCCACCGCCCCTTCACATTGCTTCCTGAACAAAGCCGAAAGCGATATAAACCGCGACGCCCCATATGATCAACGCGGACAGACGGTTCACTGCCTGAAGCACGTTCCCCTTGGTATCCGTCCGTCCGATCACTCTTCCCGTCACCGCCAGACCCAAAAACCACAGCCAGGAGACGGCCGCACAGGCGCCGGTGAACACCCATTTTTCGGGGGAGTCGTATTGAAGGGAATTGGTGCCGATCACGCCGACCGTATCCAAAATCGCATGAGGGTTCAGCAAGGAGACCGACAGGGCGAATGCGATCTGACGTTTGGCGGTCAAGGGTCCGCCATCCTGGCTCGGGGAGGGAGAGGCGGCACTTTTCCAGACCGTCCACCCCATGTACAAAAGAAACAGGAACCCTGCCCCGAACAGGGTCAACTTCAGCCATGGGAAGGTAAGGAGGACCAGAGACACGCCCAAAACCGCCAGGACGATCAGCAGAGTGTCACACAGCGCGGCGGTCAGGATGACAGGGACCGCACGAAGGAGTGTGGGTTGGGAAGCGCCCTGGTTAAATACAAAAACATTCTGGGCCCCCAGAGGAAGGATGAGTCCGAAGGCAAGAAGGATTCCATGAACCGCGGCTTCCGTCATGAGTCATTCTCCCTTGTTTGTTGTGGAAATGGAAGGCTGGATGATAGTTCCTCTTTGGCACTGGAAGCACTGTCTTGGGGAAGGCAGTGCTTTTTTGCTTTTCAGTCCCCGTTTCATCATACAACAAAATATTTAATATTAGAAGGTTTTTATGGGTTGATCGCAAAATAATAAACAGACAAAAAGAGTTTTCTGGCTGGAGTGAGTGATTTGTGAAAATCTATATTTCCGCGGATATGGAAGGCATTTCCGGAGTGGCGACCAACATGCAACTGAAGAAGGACAGCGAGTACCAGCGTTTCCGGCGGCTGATGACGGCCGATGTCAATGCGGCGGTGGAAGGGGCTTTTGCCGGCGGCGCGACGGAGGTCGTGGTTTGCGACGGGCACGGCAACATGTCCAATATCCTGATCGAGGAACTGGATTCCCGGGCGGAGCTGATCTCCGGGAACAACCGGATCATGTGCCAGATGGAAGGAATCGACGGATCCTTTGACGGGGTTTTTCTCGTGGGGTACCACGGACGGGAAGGGGGAAATGAGCGGGCAGTGATCAATCACACCCTGGCCGGAGGATGCGTGGCCGAGATCCGTGTGAACGGACGGGCCGTGGGGGAGGCGGAGCTGAACGCCGGAGTGGTCGGGTTCTACAACGTTCCCGTCCTCCTCGTCACCGGGGATGAAGCCCTCGTGGAGGAAGTCCGGGAATGGTCCCCCGACATACATACCGTTCAGGTCAAAAGGGGCGTGGACCGGTTGGCCGCCCGCCTTCTCCCGCCGGTGAAAGCGCGGGAGCAGATCCGGCGGAAGGCGGAAGAGGCCGTAAGGGGGCGGGGGCGGATCCGACCCCATATCCTGGAAGGAGCGGTCACTTACGAGATCGATTTTCACGGGACCAACCAGGCCCTGATGACCACCACGATCCCGGGAGTGGAGCGGGTCGGGCCCAAAACGGTCCGGTTCACCGCTGAGGATAGCGTTACCGCCTACAAAGAAATGTGGGCCTGCCTCATCATCGGGATGGCGGCCACCCGTGGCGTGCTCGGTGATGTGAATGCCTGATCCCAAAAGGGTGACAGGACGAAAAAACCATTGAGAGGAGAAAGGATATGAGACGAAACCTCCTGATGATGGTGGCAACGTTACTGATCCTGCTGCCGATTCTTTCTGCCTGCGGAAGGGAATCGTCGGCGGATGGACAGCAGGAAATCACCCTGAACGCACAGACGGAACCCCCCTCCCTGGATCCGGCCCTGGCCACGGACACCACCTCGGGCTGGGTGCTGGAACATCTCTTTGAAGGGCTCTACACGAAGGACCAAAAGGGGAACGTGGTAAAAGGGATGGCGTCGGAGGTGGAAGTTTCCGGGGACAAAAAGACGTATACCTTCACCTTGAGGAAAGACGCCAAGTGGTCCGACGGCAGTCCGGTTACGGCAGAGGACTTCGAGTATGCCTGGAAACGCGTTCTCAGCCCGGAGACCGGCAGCCAGTTCGCCTTCTACCTTTACTATTTGAAGGGGGCGGAAGCGTATAACAAAGGAGAAGGTTCCGCCGGTGATGTGGGGGTGGAGGCCAAGGACGACCGCACACTGGTCGTCACTCTGGAAAAGCCGGTCGCTTATTTTAAAGAGTTGCTTACCTTCTGGGTGTATTTTCCTGTTCCCGTCGACCAAGTGAAGAAACATCCCGAAAAATGGGCCGGCAACCCGGACACCCTCCTCAGCAACGGCGCTTACCGGTTGACGGAGTGGAAGCACGACGAAGAGTTGACGGCGGTGAAAAACCCTCGCTACCACGGGAAGAACGAGATCACCATGGACCGGATCCGGTGGAAGATGGTGGACAGTTCCGAAACCGCGTACCAAATGTTTCAAGCAAAAGAACTGGACATCGTCACTGATCTGCCAGCGGAACTCCTGGAAAAGGAGAAGGGGAAGGGGAATCTGAAGACGACCCCTTACTTCGGCACCTATATGTTCATGCTGAATGTGGACAAAAAGCCCTTCAACAATAAAAAGATCCGCAAGGCATTCAACCTGGCCATCGACCGGCAATCCATCGTGAAAAATGTTTCCCGCGGCGGGGAAAAACCGGCGGGCGCCTTTGTTCCCCACGGCTATGAAACCCCCGGCGGGGAAGATTTCCGGGAGGAAAAAACCACTTCCTATGTGAAACAGGATGTGGCCGAAGCCCGGAAGCTGCTGAAAGAAGGGATGAAAGAGGAAGGGTGGAAGGAGCTCCCCAAGGTCACCCTGAGTTATAATACCGATGAGAACCACAAGGCCATCGCCCAAGCCGTCCAGGCCATGTTGAAGAAGAATTTGAATGTGGACGTGAAACTGTCCAACCGGGAATGGAAGGTCTATCTCGACACCGTTTCCCAGCGGGATTACCAGATGGCCCGGATGGGCTGGATCGGGATTTTCGTCGACCCGGTGGTGATCCTGGACTATTACCTGGGCGATTCCCCCAATAACCAGACCGGGTGGGTGAACCAGGAGTACGACCGCCTGATGGCGAAAGCCAAAGGGGAGCAAAACGAAGAAAAGCGCATGAATCTCCTCCACCGGGCCGAGGACATCCTGATGGAAGAACTCCCCTTCATTCCGGTCTACTACTACACCCAGAACAACCTCATCCAACCGGAGCTGAAAGGGGGGGTGGTTCGCATCAACCGCTATCCCGACGTGCGGTGGACCCGGTGGGCGGAGTGATGAAGATCCCCTTCGGATAACCGGAGGGGTTTCTTCTTTCGAGGTTCCTTCCCGGTTTTCTCATGCCCAGCCGATGTCCCCTCTTCATGGAAGAATGGATTAAGCCTGAAACGGACTGCGGTTTTCCATTTTCGCCCTGTCGATTCGTTCCGTCAGGGAAGAGAGAGGAATGTCAAAATAGTTTTCACTGGTGTAATGGAGTTGGGCAACAAAACCCGCCGCCGACCGGGAATGGATCAGCGGTTGAATCTCCAACCTCCACCCCGGCAATTCCGCAGCGTTCTTCACCTTTTTTTCCTGTTCCTCACGACTCACCTCGAAAAACGCCACCCCACCCGGTTGATGGAGGAAATGATCGTGAAAAACGCAATGACCACGCTCCCGGTTGGCAATGTATTGATTAAAGAGCGCATTGGCCTCCTTCAGTTTCAGGTCTGTCGGAGCATAAGCCGTTACCATCATACAGCGTCGTTTATATCGCATGATATCTCCCCTTCGTTCTTTCTTTTTATTGTAATGGAGACCGCTTTTTTTGACTTCGGTAAGAGGTCCGACCTTTGTCTCGGCCCATCGTCTCAGACTGAGGCGAACCGGGGTGTCGGCCCTCTGCCCTGATCCATGGAACCGATGAATCGATTGCCCATCAGACTGGGAGACTTCGGTTTTTGAGATGAAGGTGTGGTACCTCCCGGGACTTTTGTATTGCTCCCGGTCCGACAAAACGTATATACTGCAGATAAGGTAGATTTTTCTTCCGATGGGATCATCGTTTGATTCCGATCGGCAACAAGGCGGTGACTTTCAAGTTACCGCCTGAATTCGCAGGAGTTGATAAAATGGCGGATACGGTGGAAAACCGGTTTCGGAAGATGGAGCAGTATGTAACGGGTTTGTTGCAGGAGCTTGAGGCGTTACAAATGGAGTTGCCGGCTTACAGCTACGAGATCCGAAACATCCAGATGAAGACCAATGAAGTGAACCGGAATATGCATTCCCTGTACCGGAGAGTCGGCCCCCCGAACGGCGGCAGTCCGGAGAGGGGGCAGGGACGGGAGGCCCGTCCTTCCCGGGAAGTGACGGAAATGGCGCGGGAGATCCACCGGGTGTTGACCCAGTGCAAGGAATATATGGAGGAGATGGAACAGGCGGACCCGGCTTTTGCTTCCTGCCGGAATGACCTCCACCACCTCTTCAACCAGGCACAGGACCGGTTGCAGCGTTATTGGGAACAGGGTGAGGAGGAGCGGAGGGAACATGAGATCCGGAGCTCCATTGTGAACCGGTTGAAACAGGACCGGGAGAAGGGGGAGACCAACCAAGCGGGGAAGGAAGGCTACAGGCTCCCCAGCTTTGTGCAGATGCAAAAGGGATTCGGGGAAACATAAACCGGGACCGTCCGAAGACGGTCCCGGTTTATGTATGGTGGTGCCAATCTCAATCTTCAACCGGAGGGTGCCTTCAGCCACGGAAAATCCTTCACACAACTTTTTGAACAGACCGGTCGGTGGCCGTTCAGCATTTCATGGGGTTTGTCTTTTATTTCCCGGCTGCATTCCTGGCAGATGAGTTTTCGGTCGGGATTGCCGTGCTGCACTTGGTTGAAAGCCCGCCAGGCCTGGATCCCCGCTTGACGGGTCAAGATCCGGAGCGGCCTTCCGTCTTTCTCAATCACCTGAGAGTTTTCCAGGCCCCATTGAATTCCCTCCTCCACACTCCAACCCTGGGCGGCGGTCATGTAAACGATGTCGTAGGCGATGATGTCGATGTTGGTCCCGTCGTCGTATTTTGTGTGCCAAACGGTAAGAAGCCGGGCAAAACGATCCAACTTCTCTTCCCGGGTCAGCATATTTACCCTCCTTTTATGGTATCGATGATTGTTGATGGGCCGCTCTTCTGTCTTCATTAACTCCTATTGTCCCGCATAAGTTGCATGTTTTCCCGGCGGTGAAGTCCATAAACAACCCGGGACGGTTCCGCGGGTGAATCCTTTTTCGCTCCTGTTATTATCAAAATATTGGCATCATTTAATGGGATTGGAATGAAAAACCGACCTCCTGAAAGGGGAGGTCGGTTTGTTCAGAAACCTTATACTGCCTCGTTCAGTTCCAATTCATCTGCCGCCTCGTCGCTGTTGAAGGAGTCGCGGTCGAATTCCCCTTCGGAGTCAGCAATGACGAGGGAGGCAACGGTGTCACCGGTTACGTTGACAGCCGTGCGGCCCATGTCGAGGAGGGCGTCAATCCCGAGGACCATCGCCATTCCTTCCAGGGGAAGCCCCATGCTGGTCAGAACCACCGTGGTCATGATGGAGGCGGTACCGGGGACGCCGGCGGTACCGATGGAAGCCAGAGCGGCGGTGGTGACCAGGAGCAGGTAATCGGTCGCACCTAAATCCAGGTTAAAGACGTTTGCCACGAAGACCGCCACGACTGCGGGATAAAGCCCGCCGCAGGCGTCCATGTTCATGGTGGCGCCCAGAGGGGCGACGAAGCTGGAAATCTTTTCGGACACCTTCACCCGGTTGGTCAGGGTCTTCAGGGTGACGGGGAGGGTGCCGTAGCTGCTCCGGGTGGAGAAGGCGACCACCATCACCGGCCAGATTTTTTTCAGGAACCGGACCGGGTTCACTTTGGCGACAAAGCTGACCAGGCTGCCGTAGGTGATGACCAGGTGGATCAGGCAGGCGAGATAAACGGCCACGACCACTTCCATCAGCGGAAGCAGAGTGGAGAGCCCGTGCTCGGCGGCCACCCGGACCATCAAGCCGTAAACGCCGTAAGGGGTCAGCTTCAGGATCATCTTGGTGACCCGGAACATCACCTTGGAAAAGGACTCGATCAACCGTTTCACCGGTTCGACGGATTCCGGATTGCGCCGGGATTCGATGGTGATGGCGATGCCGATCAGCATGGCGAAAAAGATCACGGGCAGAATCTGTCCTTCGGCGGCTTCGGCGACGGGGTTATCCGGGACCATGTTTAGTAAGACTTCGGTGACCGGGGGGATTTCCCGTGCCTCCCCGGGGTCTTTCACGTTGAAATCCATCCCGGCTCCCACATGGAAGGCATTCCCCACCAATATACCGATGGAACTGGCGATGACGGCGGTCAGGAGGAACAGACCGATCGTTTTCAGTCCGATCTTCCGGAGTTGAGCCGGGTCTTTGATGGTGGTGATGCTGGAGAGGATTGCCGTCACCACCAGTGGAATGACCAGCATTTTGATCAGGTTGACGAAGGCGTCTCCGAGGATGCCGACCACTTCGGCTTCTTTCCCCAGGGCCGCTCCGACGGCCACCCCCAGGAACATGGCGGTCATCACCCGGATGCCGAAGCTGACTTTTTTCCGCCTGAGGAAGAGGAGAAAGCTGATCAGAACAGCGGAAACGAGAAGACTGAGAGTCAACAGTAAAACCTCCTTTGATAAAACAGTCGAATCGGCGACACATCAACGTAAAGAACCGGTGAGGCCCGACCGGGGGACGGGTCTCACCGGGTAACATATAAATTCATATCGGGATGGTTGGTATTATATTACGTCCGGTGAAAGGATTTGTCAAATCTTTTTTCAAGGATGAAGAAAAGATCTTCGGCTGCGGGCTGGAGGAATGCGGGAAAGAGGGTGCGCGGTTTGAGGCGGAAGTGGAGAAGGATCTGCCGTGGATCGTGGATGTCTATACCGATCACCGCACCGGCTGCAAGTATCTGGTGACCGACACGGGGGTGAGTCCCCTGCTCACGGAAAAAGGGAAACCCGACTGCGATCCGAAACGGATCCGCAACAGCAAATGAGACCCAACGGGAACGGCGTTTTCTTGAACGTGTAATCTTGTTTCAATAACCTGGAGCCCCACATGCAGGAGTAAAGAGCGATTGCGATGTCCCGCGGATTCCGTTCTTTCTGCACCTGACGGAGAAGTGCCCGCTCTTTGCGGTCCAACCATCGGGGAGCCCGCCGCCCCTGTTTGACCGGCTGGACGGATTTCCAGGGGGACTCCTTGCATACCCCCTGCCGGAATGGATGAAGATGATGGCGCTAAAAGCATCCTGGAACACTCTGCTGATCAATATCGCAAAGTCCGGCATCCAGGTACGGGTTTTGCGACTTTTTTATCTTCGTAACGCCGATTCCCATTTCACCTATTCAGAATAGGGTATAATGCCCAGTTCATTTTCATGGAGGTTCATCATGAACTCTGATTATTATCCAGTTTACCCCTATTACGGTCGCAAGACGGAGTGCATGGAACGGCCGGTGGCCTTTCCGCCCCAAAGCCAGGACCGGCAGCCTGGCCTGGAATATCTGATGCATCCCCGGCCCATCAGCGAAAACCCCAGCTACAGGGGCAGCGGTAAGCTTCACGACCGGACGGCGGTCATCACCGGTGGGGACAGTGGTATTGGCCGGGCAGTGGCTTACGCCTTCGCCAAGGAGGGGGCGGATCTCGTCCTTTCTTATCTCGATGAACATCGGGATGCTAAGGAAACTCAGGAACGTATCCTCCAGTTGGGAAGGCGTTGCCTGTTGATCCCTGGTGACCTGAAACAAGAGTCGCACTCCGCTAAAATCGTCCAGCAGGCTCTGGACACCTTTGGTAAGATTGACATACTCGTCAATAATCACGCAGTTCAGATTGCCCAAAAGTCCATCCTGGACATCACGGCAGATCAGCTGGACCTCACTTTCCGTACCAATCTCTACTCTTTCGTTTACCTGACCAAAGCTGCCCTTCCCCATCTGAAACCCGGAAGCACCATCATCAACACCACTTCAGTAACCGCCTACGAGGGAAGTAGAGTTTTGATCGACTACTCTTCGACCAAAGGGGCGATCGTCACCCTCACCCGCTCTCTCGCCCTTTCCTTGGTGGAAAAGGGGATCCGGGTTAACGCCGTCGCCCCCGGTCCGATCTGGACGCCACTCACCGTCTCCACCTTCAGACCGGAAGAAGTAAGTGTCTTCGGCACGAATGTACCAATGAAGCGGGCGGGTCAGCCCTTTGAGATCGCACCCTCTTACGTCTACCTCGCTTCCGATGACTCGTGCTACATGACCGGCCAGGTTCTCCATCCCAACGGGGGAATCATCACTGGAAGCTGAACCACGTTGGGGTAATATTGTCGTGGAATATGGCTTCTACAATGAAAAATCGAGCCTAAACAAGTCAGAAAAAAATCCAGTCAAGGTGATTGTCCGGGATACGAAATAAGAGTGAATGGGGTGATTCGGGCACGAAAAAGCCGGGAGTGATTCTCCCGGCTTTTTCAGTGGGAATGTTCCTCTGCTTTTCCCTTACCGATGGCTTCCCATTTCTTGCCGCCGTCGGAACTGGTGAAGATGTGGCCCTTGAAGGTGGCGATGGCGAGGCGGTTTGGATCGGTGGAACTCTGGGCGATGAATTGGATCGCGTCATCGGTATCGGAAAAAGGAAGGGGGATTTCTTCTTTTTTTTTGGTTTTGGAATCCAGCTTGTAAAGAATCGGTTGACCGGTGTGGCCCCCCACCCAAAGGACCGACGGGTCTGTCCGATCGTGGAGCAGGGCGGTGGCTTGAAGGCCGCCCAGAATTTTTTCGAAGGCTTGATTCTTGCCCGGCTTCCGGTAAACTCCGTTGTCCGTGCCGACGGCCAAAGCTTCGGTCGCCGTCGGGTGGGCAGCCAGCGTGATCAGTTTTCCTTCCAACCCCCTGGAGGAGACCCGGAACCATTTCCCGCCCTGATCCCGCGAGACATACAGTCCGGTTTTCATTTCTTTGTTGGGATGCTCGTTCCAGACGTAGATCGCTCCGCTTTCAAAACCGGCGCTCATGTAGTGGAAATCCGATTCCCCCTGGAACTTGACCGGCTTCCAGGTGTTTCCGCCGTCGTCACTCCGGATCAGGCCGAGGGGGTCGGGCAGGTCGGAGCCTTCCGCCGGATGGCCGCTGGCGAAGATCCCTTTTTTGGTGTAGGAAAATCCCATCAGGTCATGGGGCTCCCCGACGGGGCCGGTCCATTTTCCGTTTTGGTATCGGTGAAGGCCGTCATGGGTGGCGGCGATCAGTTTTTTTCCGTCGGTGGAGTGGGACAGTCCGTGGATGTGTTGGGCATTCAACAGGCTGCCTTCCTTTTTTCCGTCCCCGCTTCCCGCGTTGCAGCCGGAAAACAGCAGGGAGGTTCCGATTGCCAGGGCCAGCGCCCCGAATTTCCAGCGTGTCATGGAACTCACCGTCCTTATCCAATACCTCGTTACTCCATTCTGGTCAGAAGCGGGATCAGGCATCCCTCTTCCGGGAAAGGTACCTTTACTTTACACCGTTGTCTCCGGGGAATATATGGAGAAAACGGGACAATTCTTCCCCGGATCCCGTTTCCTCCTGGATAAAACCCAACGTTCGAGCAAAGCATACGGATGATCACGGTGTGAGGAGTGAGGGAGATGCAACAACAGGAAAATCGCCGGCAATATCAGCTCACCAGTATCGACCAGGCGTTGATGGACGAACTGGTGGGTCGGGTGCGGGACTGTTACCGGCAGATGACAGAGATTGCCATGCGGGCGATGAATGAAGATCCGGGTGCCGACATGACGAAGGGGAACGCCGCCGGGTCCCCGGATGACGGAGCCGACCCCTTTCACGACGAAGAAGTCCGTTGGTGGATGGGGCCCGGACAAGAACTGTGCTACCGGAAAAACGGAGGCAAGGTGGAAGTCCGGCCCGCGCGATAGGAACAAAGAAAAGATAGCCGGCAAAAGAAACGCGCCCTCAGGGCGGGTTTCCTTTTGATGGGAACCGGCCGGGACCGATGGACGGAAAGGCATTTTTCCTTTAAACTAAACAAAAACAGATTCATTATTTTGCCTATTCCTTATAGGTGGAATGTAATCGGTTTCGTTCAAAAAAAGGGGGAGATACTCATGAGCCAACCGGTTCTGATGACACTCGGTTCGTTGATTTTGTTCTTTTTTGGTTACCGTCTTTATTCAAAATATTTAGCAGAAAGAGTATTCCGGCTTGACCCGAACTATCGGACACCGGCCCATGAATTCCGGGACGGGGTGGACCATCTGCCCACCAACAAGTTCGTTCTTTGGGGACACCACTTCAGCTCCGTGGCCGGAGCCGCCCCGATCGTCGGGCCGGCCATTGCGGTGATCTGGGGCTGGGGTCCGGCGCTGTTGTGGGTGGTTCTGGGAACCATCTTCTTCGCCGGTATGCACGATTTCGGGACCTTGTGGGCTTCCGTCCGGAATAAAGGAAAATCCGTCGGGGTGATCACCCACTCCGTGATCGGTCCCCGGGCCAAAGGTCTGTTCCTCTTGATCATCTTCTTCCTGTTGCTGTTGGTGAACGCGGTGTTCGCGGTTGTGATCGCCAACCTCTTCACCGGGTTCCCGGAAAGCGTGTTGCCGTACTGGCTGCAATTGCCGGTCGCCATGATCATCGGGTTCCTCGTGTACAAACGGGGGATGGGACTTTTCTGGCCGTCGATCATCGGCCTGTTGCTCCTGTTCGCTTTCATCTTTGTCGGCGCCGGCAATCCCGTTCAGCTGCCGGAGACCGTTGCCGGGATGCCTTTGACCGGCTTCTGGGTGATCGTGATGCTCTTGTACGGAGCCATCGCCTCCCGGCTGCCGGTGTGGCTCTTGCTTCAGCCCCGGGACTACATCAACTCCCACATGCTGTTTTTGGGGCTGGGGGTCCTTTATCTCGGCCTGTTCATCACCGGTCCGGAATTCAACGCCCCCTTCTTCAACAGCGAGGTTCCGGCAGGAACGCCCAACCTGGTGCCGCTGCTCTTCGTCACCATCGCCTGCGGGGCCATCTCCGGCTTCCACGGGCTGGTGAGTTCCGGGACTTCCTCCAAACAGCTGGATAAGGAGACGGACGCCCGGTTTGTCGGTTATTTTGGCGCCATGGGAGAAGGTTTGCTGGCCTTGATGGCCGTGATGGCCACCGCCGCCGGGTTTGCTTCCATCGACAAATGGTCCGAGCATTACGCTTCCTGGGAGTCCGCCAGCACCGGCGGGGTGGGGGCCTTCGTTACCGGGGCGGGAAATTTTCTCGCCAGTCTCGGGATTCCCGCCGTGGTCGGGACCACCTTCATCTCCATCATGATCGTCGCCTTCGCGGCCACCACGCTGGACACCTCCATGCGGCTGCAACGCTTCATCCTTTCGGAAATCGGGGAGCAGTATAACGTCGGTGCACTGAAGAACATCAACACCAGCACCGTGATTGCCTTTCTCTCCTGTGTGGCCCTGGCCTTCCTCGCCGATCCCGCCAACCCGGGCGCAGGCGGAATGGTCCTTTGGCCGCTGTTCGGAACGACCAACCAGCTGACCGCCGGCCTCTCTCTGATTGTCGTCACCCTGATGCTGTGGAAATGGGGACGCAACTACCTCGTCTCCCTGATCCCGTTGTTCTTCGTCGTGACCATGACCACTTGGAGCATGTTGGAGAGTATCATGGGATATGTGGATCAAGGCAAATTGCTGCTGGTGGTGGTGGGGATCCTGATCCTCGCTCTCAACGTCTGGCTGATCTTCGAGGGGGTCGCCGCCTACTTCCGGCAGCGCAGCCAGGGGATCCGTGGGCCCGGTGCCCAGGCGTGACCGGGTGAAGTGAAAACCCAGAGGAAACCGTCACACGCGGTTTCCTTTTCATTCACATTTGGAAGGAGGGGTCGCCATTGGCTTTGGACCGGGAGAAAGCCAGCGAACTGTGGGAAAAGATCAAACACTTCTATGAGGAAATGTATTTTGCCCCTTACCGCCGCACCATGCTGAAGGAGATCCGGAACGAGGAGGATGTTTTCAAACTCCTCGCTTTTTCGGAAATGCTGGGGATCCCCAACCCGGTCTCCTACTATACCCTGGAGCTGATGCCCTTCATGCTGGAAGACTTTCATGAATGGCATCAACGGATGGGGATGGAAAAATCGCCTCTGGACGGGTTCAAATGCTGCTGACGCTGTTTGGAAAGAAGAAAGAGATCAAACGGGGTGGATCCAAAGGGGAAAAGATCGCCTTTTTCGGCGGCAAAGGCGGGGTGGGCAAAACCACCTGTTCAGCTTCCTACGCGGTGGCTTTGGCCCGGCGGGGGCATAAAACACTGTTGGTTTCCACCGACCCGGCCCATTCGGTGGGGGATTTGCTCGAAGTGAAGGCCGGTTCGGATCCCGTCGGGGCAGCGGAGAACCTCTGGGTACGGGAGATCGACCCGGCGCAAGCCTCCCGGCGTTACTTGGAGGAAGTGAAGGGCAACCTGAAGGGGCTGGCTGCCCCGGGGCTGTGGCAGGAAGTGGAACGGCAGATGGATTTCGCCGCTGACTCCCCCGGAGCGGACGAGGCGGCTCTCTTCGATGACATGGTCTCCATCATCCTGTCGGCGGAGTCGGAGTATGACCGGATCGTCTTCGACACCGCACCGACGGGCCACACTCTCCGTCTCTTGTCCCTCCCCGAATTGATGGGGGTCTGGGTGGAGGGAATGCTCGCCCGTCGGGAGAAGACCCGGGAACTCCATCGGATGCTCCACAACGTGGCCGGGGTGTCGGAAGATCCCAAAGACCGGGTTCATGAACTGCTGGAGCGGCGAAAAAACCGGTTCGCCTCTGCCCGGGAGCGGCTTCTCAACCCCGATGTCACCTCCTTCCACTTCGTCCTCAACCCGGAGCGCCTCTCCATCCTGGAATCGGCCAAGGCGATGGACCTTCTGAAAAAATACGGCGTTCCGGTCGGGGGGGTGATCGTCAACCGCGTTCTGCCCGATGAGGCGGACGGAGCCTTTCTGGCCCGGCGGAAAGAGAGGGAGAAGGTCTACCTGGAGGAAATCGGGAAACGGTTTGCCGATCTCCCCAAGATCCGGATCCCCCTCCAGCCCGAGGACATCCGGGGACTTTCCGGCGTGGCGGCAGTCGCCGAACGGTTGGAGGCGGAGGGATTCGGATCATTGTGAAAGAGCCCCCTCTCGGGGGCTTTTCTCATGGGAATAATGAAAGGAGGGAAGAGGCTTAAAGAGACGCATGAAGCCCCCCGATATCAACGACGGGTACGTGTGGGGCAGGCAATAAGAGTCAGAAACTGTTCATGATCCCATCGTTTGTTGCTGGTAGGGATCGTTTTTTGCATAAGCGTCCATTGCCATCCCTCCCCAGTGGAGAAGCTGGAGGGAGGGCGTTCAGGGGCAATATGCTTCCTTGTGAAAGCTTCCAAACGGCTTTGCCCCCGCCCGACCGGGAAGACTCAGAGGGGACAGTCATTATTTCCTTGCCGGATGGCCAGCGAAGCGTGGCAAAGTACGATCCGCCAGCCTGGAATAAGAGAACCCCGGGCGGCGGCACCCGGGGTTCCCTTATTCCAGAGTGAGACGTTCTTCGGTTTTTCCGATCACGGCGGAAAAAAACCGGTGTTGATCCGCTTTTTTCGATCCGTCTTTCTCAACGGTAAATCCCAACTGCCTCAGGCTGTCGATCACCCTTTGCTCATTCAGGCCGGACACCGGGTGAGAGGATTTTTTCAAGCAGATCGGACTCCTTTTCATCTGGATCTGTTCATGATCTATTATATGACATTCCGAAGGCCCGTTGTATATGTTTTGCAAACTTTTGTTGAATGCGCTCCAGTTCGCCGAATTCATCCTCTTCACTCAGAAGATCGGGGTTGAGGGTCAAAAGAAAGATGTATGGGGTTCCTTTAATCTTCGTGGTTCGGGTGAGGTAGAGGCGTCCCCGTTTGCGGCTGGTTCCTTTGTGCTCAAAGGTGTAGATTTCTTCATCCAGCAGGATTCCCCGCAGGATCCCGGTCCGTTTCTGTTCGTTCACTTTCCTCTCCAGCGCTTCGTCCAGAGGGAAGGAGACGTCGATGTTCAGTTTGTTCTCCAGCAGGTTGACCCCCATCACCAGAAAAGCGTACCGGACGGCGAGGCGATCGTTGACTTCATCCCGCTCCCCCTGCTCTTTGATCTCGTGATAGATTTCCCCGATCAGGGAGAGAAGCGGCTCCGGCACATTCCGGTCCATCTCCCTTTTGGCCCGCACAAATCGGAGGTAGAGATCCTTTTCGATCTCGTAGATGATCTGGACCAGCGCGTTCAGTTCGAAGCCTTCCGAAACGTGGGCCGTGATATGGTTTGCCTGGACTTTCACGCGTTTATAGTAGTGCTTTACGTTGTATTTGTACAATTGGGACGCAAGCACATGGGGTTCGTTCAGGGTAAATTTGGCCAGCGCCTTTTCCATGGAGCTTCTCCATTGCAACTCGTTCAGGTCGTCGTACAGCTCCATGAACGTTCTCGCTTTGTCCGCCAGGATCGCCTTGTAAACTTCCCCCCGCAGCCGGGCGATCAGGATGCAGAAAATCACGAGGAGAAAGGTGACGATCAGCGGAAAGTCGTATTCCAGTATCCGGTCCAGGTAATACCGGGAATATACGGCGCCGGAGCCGTTTTCCACCCACAGGTCCAGGATGAAGAGGGAAACCGCGGAGCCGGCCACCATCCAATGTGTGATTGTGAATTTGATCTTCAACGGCAGACCCTCCCATGACTACCCGGCTTTTGCATTTTATCACAGGAATCGTCCGTCTGTTTGAACTTTTGTGAACGAGCTGAACGGAACGGTTTGTTTTCTTCCTCTCTCTTTCCGTTTTCCTCCATCATTGAATCAGGATCACAATGAAAACACGAAGTGAATCCTTGAATGGATTTTTTTCCGGGCCATGTTTGTTTTCCGGAATGCCGGGGTAAAGCTCTCTTGGGGATCGATTTACGTTCTTCACTTCCGATTTCGCAGGATGGCCTTTTTTCCAAAACGCTTGAAGAAGGGGATCGAATGTTGCGCTGTCCACAATGTGGAAGCCGGAGGCTTCTGCACGCATATGATGAGCGCTATTATTGTTGCAGTTGCCATTGGCACACCATCCCCTCTCCGGTCCGAATCGTGTACACCTATTATCCGGACCGGGTCGAAAGGTGGATCGAATGGGAAAAAGGGTGATTCACACGTTAAAAGGAGCCCGTTTCGGGGCTCCTTTTCAGATGCGTTGGTAACAGCGGTCGTCCAGTTTTTCCAAGAGCGGGAACATCCCCTCCCGGGCGAAGAGCGCCAACCGGTGGAGCGGACGGGTCATCGCCACGTAGAGGAGTTTCAGATCCAGTTCGTCTTCGGTGTAGGGTTCTTCCAGATTGACCAGGATCACCTGGTCAAATTCCAGCCCTTTGGCCACGTGGGAGGGAAGGATCACCAGATTGGACTCTTGGAAAGTCTCTTCTTCCGTAAGGAGCTGGAGAGAGAGGTCGGTCTCCTTTCTCAGCAAGTCATGGAGTCTCTCGCATTCCGCCTGGGAGCGGCCGATGGCGGCGACGGTTCGTCGGTGGTGCTCCCGTGCGATATCCAGCTCTTGCAGTATCGGTCCCGTCATCTCCCGGGACTCTCTGAACAGACGGACGACGGGGGGATCCCCGGGCGGACCACCGGCCGGGCGGTGAAGATGTCCGGGGATTCCATCCGGCGGAGCACCTGATTGGCCAGAGTCATGATTTCCACCGTGGTCCGGTAGCTTTTCTCCAGGGTTCGAAACTGGCAGCCGTCTTCCGGGAAGACATGCTCCAAGATGTCGTGCCAGTTCCGGATGCCCCGGTATCCGTGGATCCCTTGGGCCAAGTCCCCGAGGATCGTGAAGATTCGGGTTCCGATCGCTTCTTTCAGGGCGTAAATCTGGAACACGCTGAAGTCCTGGGCTTCATCGATGACCACATGTTTCAGCTTCCGTTTGTTGGGGATGCCGTACAAGCGGTGTTTCAGATACAGGAGGGCGGCGGTGTCTTCAATTTCGATCCGCTTATGGATTAGAAGTTCCAAGGTGGATCGGCGCAGAAAGGTGTCTTTTTCCTTCGGCAGGTCCCGGAATCTTGCTTCGTCCCGCATGAAATCCCGGTAATGGCTGAAGACATCCTTCTTCTTGAATTGTTTCATGAAACGGGGCAGGAGTGCTTGGGACGACTGCCGGATCTTCTCCAGCATCGTTTCTTTTCGGTCCATCCAGTGGATCACCCGGGCCCGGCGCTTTTCGGGGTCCCGGATTTTGAGGAAGGCCCGGTCGATCTTCCCGTCGTAATATTGTTCGGCCTCCCGAAGCACCTCTTCCGTCTTCGCTTTCAGTTCTCTCCCCAGAATTTTTCGGATTTTATCCAGTCGTTTGTATACGGGGAGGTGGGCGTACTCCCGGCGGATCCAGTCTTTCATCTCCTCCCGCGTCCGGATGGTGTCTTTTTTTCCCAGAACCAGATCCTCCCGGGGCATCAGTTCCTCGATCACCTCATCCAGGTACGCGTCCACCTTCTCCTTGTACGCCATCGACCCTTTGTAGCCGGATGCCCATTTCCGTAAGCGGAGAGTGGGGTCAGACGGATCTCCTTGGATGAAGGCCCGCAGCTTTTCCGAGGGATCGGTCAGTTTCATTTTTCTGCCGACTTCTTCCATAAAAAAGTCGGGGAAGGTCGTCTGGTGGACATCCAGTACTCCCAGTTCCGGCAACACCCCGGCTACAAAACCGAGAAAGATTCGGTTGGGGGCCAGGATCATCATTTGTCCGGGGTCGAATTGGCCGGCCCGGTGATAGAGATAGTAGGCAATCCGGTGTGAGCCGTTTCACTTCAGCGGGGTAATCGGGATGGTCCTTTGCCGGCAAAGGACTTCACATCTCTTCTCATCATGCGGGATGGGGGGCGGTGGAGCGCAGAGACCTTCGGTGGGAGTGATATTATACTCCTTTTGGAGGCATAAGGGAAGGGGAGCAGCCGGCGGGGATTTCGGAGTGGAAAGGGCGGCGGGGGTTGTGTCATAGTAAGAGACGGAGTATTCATTCTTCATCTCTCAAATTCCGGCGGAGGTGTCCGGATGAAAGGGGGGAAGCCCATGGCAACGCAGGAAGACATCTCACCTTATCTCATCTTTGACCGGCAGCAATGGAAGAAGCTGAGGGCCTCGGTTCCGATGCCCTTGTCCGGAGAGGAGCTGGAAAGACTCAGAGGAATCAACGAAAATCTCTCCGTGGAAGAAGCTTCGGAGATTTATCTTCCCCTTTCCCGACTGTTGAACCTGGTGGTGACGGGCAACCGGAAGATGTCTGAAACCACCGGGTTGTTTCTGGGAGACCTGAATCCCAGTGTCCCCTTCGTCATTGGGATCGCCGGAAGCGTTGCGGTGGGGAAGAGCACCACCGCCCGCGTTCTGCAGGCTTTGTTGCGGAGGTGGCCCGGCCATCCCAGGGTGGACCTGGTGACCACGGACGGTTTCCTCTATCCCAATCGTGTGTTGGAAGAACGGGGGCTGATGAAGCGGAAAGGATTCCCCGAGAGCTATGACACCCGGCGGTTGATCCGGTTTCTGGCGGAACTGAAATCCGGACGGGAAGAAGTGACTGCGCCGGTCTATTCCCACCTCGCCTACGATATTCTCCCCGACCGAATGCAGAGGGTCCGTCGCCCCGATATCCTGATCGTCGAAGGATTGAACATTTTGCAGAGCAACCGCATGGACCGATTGTCTTCCCCCTGTCTCTTTGTCTCTGATTTCATCGATTTCTCCATCTTTGTGGACGCTCGGGAAGAAGACATTGCCCGCTGGTATGTGGAGCGCTTTCAGGTCCTCCGCCGCACCGCATTTCGCAATCCGGCCTCGTATTTCCACCGCTATGCCGGTCTGACCCGGGAGGAAGCGGAACGGACGGCGAAGGAAATCTGGCGGGAGATCAACCGGCCCAACCTGAAGGAAAACATCCTTCCCACCCGGGAGCGGGCCCGTCTGATTCTGACCAAAGGATCCGACCACTCGGTCCGGGAGGTGCGTCTTCGACGGATGTAATCCCTGAAGGGGAGCGAAGAGAGGGTCCTTGTCGGTTGGCTGTTTCAATCCGGTTAAAAAAGGGGAAAAGGAGATCGGAGCATTCAGCTGATGTCAGGTTTCATGGGTTGGGTTCCAGGGAACAGACGGGAATGCTCCTCACCCCAAATTCAGGCTCCGCCGTTTGAGCACCGGCGGGGCCGCTCTGTTTTTTGATCCACAAAAAACAGAACGGTTGATGATCCGGTGAGTGGGTGTTGGAGCAGGCTCTTGTAACCCCTCCTCATTGGTGTATATTTCCAAAAGAGAGGAGCAGACTAACGGAAAGATTGCGGGAAGGCCGACCGCAAGGATGGAGGGACTGTCCCATGCCGCGGATCGTGTCCGTAGGGACGGCGGTCCCGGAACACATCCTGGAACAGCAGGAAGCGAGAGCGTTTGCCACACGCCTGTTTAAGGATTCATTCCGGAATTTCGACCGCTATTTGCCTGTTTTTGACAATGCTGAAATTCAGACCCGGCGGTTGAGCCGGCCCCGGCAGTGGTTTGAACAGGACCGGGGGTTCTCCGAACGGAACCGGGCTTATACGGAAACGGCATGCCGGCTGGGGGAAGAAGCGGTGCGTCGATGTTTGGAACCTGTCAGTCTTTCGCCGGCGGAGGTGGACCATCTTTTTTTTGTTTCCACCTCCGGACTGGCCACCCCGAGTATCGATGCCCGGCTGGTCAACCGCCTCGGGTTGAACCGCCATGTCAAACGCACTCCCGTATGGGGACTGGGATGTGCGGGGGGAGCCTCTGGTTTGGCGCGGGCATATGAGTATACCCGGGCGTTTCCGGAAAGCCGGGTGGTCCTTTTGGCAGTGGAACTGTGCAGTTTGACCTTCCGTCCCAACGACCGTTCCAAAAGCAACTTGGTGGCCTCTTCGCTCTTTGCCGACGGGGCGGCCGCCGTTTTGCTGACAGGGGATGAAGTTTCCGTGGATCATCTGTCCGGTCCGCTGCCCCGTGTGTTGGACACGATGAGCACCACCTGGCCCGACTCGGAAGACGTGATGGGATGGGACGTGACCGACGACGGGTTAAAAGTGATTTTTTCCCGGGATATCCCCGCCATCGTCCGGAAGGGAATCCTGCCGGCGGTGGAAGAATTCCTGAGTCGGACCGGGATCTCCCTGGACCGGATCCGTCGTTTCATCGCGCATCCCGGCGGAGCCAAAGTGTTGGCGGCCTACGAGAAAGCCCTGGACCTTTCCGGGGAAGCCTTGACTCATTCCCGAAGGGTTCTCGGGGAGTACGGAAATATGTCTTCGGCGACGGTGTTGTTTGTCCTGGAAAGGGAACTGAAGGAACGGCATCAGCCGGGGGAATACGGCTTGTTGACGGCCTTGGGACCCGGGTTCAGTTCCGAATTGATCCTGATCGGGTGGTGAGAGAGTTGGTGGGATTGAACGGTTGGTTTGCAGCAGCTTTTGCCATCCTGATCCTCCAGCGGGGGGCGGAGCTTGCCATCGCACGGAGACATGCCCGCTGGATCCGGCGCCAGGGCGGGTATGAAGTGGGCCGGAAGCATTATCCTCTTCTGGTCGGGGTCCATCTCTTCTTCCTGGTCGGTCTCGCCCTGGAAGTAGCGGTATTTAAAGCGGTCCCTCCTTCTTGGTGGCCGGCTCCCTTCGCTCTGTTTCTCGCGGCCCAGGGTCTCAGGGTCTGGTGCATTCGCTCTCTCGGCCCCTACTGGAACACCCGGGTGATGGTGGCCCCCGGCCACCGGCCGGTGGTCCGCGGCCCTTACCGCTATCTGCGCCACCCCAATTATGTGGTAGTGGTCACCGAGCTTCTGACCCTTCCGCTGGTCTTCGGTGCCTTTGTCTCGGCGGCCGTTTTCACCGTCCTCAATTTGTGGATTCTTCTCAAGGTACGGATTCCGGCGGAGGAGCGGGTCTTGACCCAGGTGACCCCTTACCGGGAAGAGATGGAAAACCGGGGTCGCTTTCTCCCCCGGTGGATGAAAACCAATGAAAACTGAAACCGGTTGCCCGAGAAGCGTTGTGGTTTCATGTTCGTTTCGAGAAAAGGGGAAGCGTTTACCCAAAATAGCGACTTTGTTGTCCTGCCCAGCGGAGAATCAGCCGGCCAGGGCATTCAGGGGCAAAAGCTTCTCTGTGATGCATCCGCAGGCATTTGCCCCTGCCCGCAGCAGGAAGATACGGAGCGGACCGTGTATCCATCTCTGCAGGACAGCATAGCGAGACCGAGGAGCGCAAGCGACCCCGGCGCGACTTGTGCTCTGTGAGTGCATAGCGAGACCGGGGAGCGCAAGCGACCCCAGGCGAGACTTGTGCTCTGTGAGTGCATAGCGAGACCGGGGAGTGAAGCGACCCCCGGCGCGACTTGTGCTCTGTGAGTGCAGCCGGAGCGGCTTTGGGTAAATGCTGCCGTTCACTTTTTCACAACGCTGAGTGTCTTCGTGCGACGCCTCCAGACTTGAAGTGGTCATCAGTTTCACCGCCTGGATCCCTGTCCGGGCCATTTTTTCGACAGGGAGAACTTCTCTGACCGATGGGGTATCGTTCCTGCAAATAAAGCGGTATTTATCCGATTAAGCCTTGTCTTCCCGGCCAATATCCGTTTTAATGAAGAGGGATTTTCGGGTTTTGCAGTCGGGATTTCGGCCGTAACCCGGAAACATTACGGAAACAACCAGAAATCGACATGGGAGTGAGCGGATGTCACAGGAACCGGAAGAATTGGAGCTGCACGATCGTATCAAAGCCCATCTGTCCAAACGGGCTGCATCCATTTATTCTTCGGCTTATCAGATGATCTGGATTCATGTCACCGGGGAAAGGGACGAGCGGGAGGCGATTGCCCACCAGGTTGCCTGGGACCGTCTGAAAGACGAGTACATCAAGCGATCGGGGCGGATTCGGTTCGACCTGGACCTGAGTGGACGGACTCGGAATTGACGTGTGATATCAAATTCCCATCCTTTCCCGGCGGATGGCCTTTCGGCGGGAACTGGATGACGTACCGAGATCCTGCCCCACAAGGGGGCTTTTTTTTAAATACATCTCGACGGGAGGAAGAAACATGCAAGGGGAACAAAGACGGAGTTGGCTCGGAGGTCTTTCCGCCGCCGTGCCGATTATGGTCGGTTATCTGCCGATCGCGGTCACCTTCGGTGTGATCGCCCAGCAGACGGGGATCCCCGCATTACAAACCACCTTGATGTCCATGTTGGTGTTTGCCGGTGCGAGTCAGTTCATGGCCGCCAACATGCTGGCGGCCGGAGCGGGAGGAATGGAGGTGGTGTTGGCCACTCTGGTGCTCAATTTTCGCCATTTTGTAATGAGCCTGTCCCTGATGAACCGACTTCACACCCTTCCGGCCCGCTGGAAACTCGGGCTGGCATCCGGGATCACCGATGAAACCTTTGCCGTGGCTTCTCTTCGGATCCGGAACGGAAAAAGGACCTCCCGCTTTTTTGTGGCCGGTCTGATGCTGGGTGCCTGGTTGGCTTGGGTGATCGGAACGATGTTGGGCCATTCCCTTTCCCGGGTGATTCCCCCCGCCATCAGCGAAAGCATGTCCATCGCCCTGTACGCCATGTTCATCGGACTCCTGGTTCCGGCGGTTCGGGAGGAATGGCGGGCCGGAGGGACAGCGCTGGCCAGCATGTTCCTTTGCTGGGGATGGAATCAGGTGTTGGACAGCGGATGGGCCATTGTATTGGCCACCGTCTTCGGTGGAATAGTGGGAGCGTTTTGGATGAAGGAGGAGGAAGAATGACCCTTCTGTGGATCCTTCTCGGGATGTCTGCGGTGACGATGGTCCCCCGGTGGTTGCCCGTCTGGTTGGTCGGACGGTGGAAGATGCCCCGCTGGATTCGGCGCTGGCTGAACAGCATTCCGTTTGCCGCTCTGGGGGCTCTCATCTTTCCGGGCATCCTGTCGGTGGAACCGGATACCCCTTCCGTCGGACTGATCGGAGGATTGGTTGCCGCGATTCTGGCGTTTTTCCGTCTCCATGTCCTCTTTGTGATCGCCGGTGCGATCCTGACGGTGGTGGGAATGAAAGGATGGTGAAGACCCGTTTGCCGGGTCTTTTGTTGTTTGGGGGAAAATGACGAACCACCGGTGTCCGTGCAGGTTCGGTTTTTCCGAAAACCGTGTGGGGTATATTGGAAAAATAACGGCTGCGATGGTTTGATGCGAAGGAGATCCGGAGCCTTACGAGAAGCTGACTGGCAGGATCAGGTGCAAAACAACCTTCCGAAACATGCCCTGGAAGCGTTGTGATTGAATGTTCGTTACGAGAAAAGGGGAAGCGTTTACCCAAAATAGCGACTTTGCTGTCCTGCCAGCGGAGCGGACAGTGCAACCATCTCTGCAGGACGGCATAGCGAGACCGGGGAGAGAAGCGACCCAGGCGAGACTTGTGCTCTGTGAGTGCATAGCGAGACCGGGGAGAGAAGCGACCCAGGCGAGACTTGTACTCTGTGAGTGCAGCCGGAGCGGCTTTGGGTAAATGCTGCCGCTCACTTTTTCACAACGCTTCTAGATTGACCAAGAAAGCCTGCAATAGGGAACGCTTTCCGGGAAGAGATCTGGAATCGGGGGCAACGATGCGATTTTTACGGACGTCCCCGGGAGGAAAAAACAAAAAAATGGAGAAGGAAGCCGGGATGCGCTCCCGGCTTTCTCCCGAAATCATCCCGTCAGGGAGGGATTCGATGCGTTTTCAACATCAGGCGGTAGCGGTGACCGGCGGCGGTCAGGGGATCGGCCGTGCATTGGTTCAGTACTTTTCCCGGAAAGGAGCGGGAGTCCACTTTATCGATACGGATCCGGAAGCCGGTCGGGAATGGGAAGAGAAACTCCGTGCGGAAGGAGGTCGGGTGTGGTTCACCCGGGCGGATGTCTCGAAGGAAGAAGAGGTTCGCCGGTGGATGGAGGAAGTGGACGCAAGGGAGGGGAAGCTGGACCTCCTCTGCAACAATGCGGGCATTATGATTCGAAAAACGGTGGAAGAGCTGTCGCTGGAAGAATGGAACCGGGTGCTGGGGGTCAATCTGACCGGTGCTTTTCTCTGTGTCAAATATGCCGTCCCCCTTTTAAGAAAGACAGACCAAGGGGCGATCCTGAACATCGCGTCCACCCGGGGTCTGATGTCCGAACCGGACACTGAATCCTATTCCGCCTCCAAAGGCGGGATACTGGCGTTTACCCATGCGCTGGCGGTCTCCCTGGGTCCGGACATCCGGGTGAACGCCGTCAGCCCCGGATGGATTGATGTTACCCCGTGGCAGAAAACGTACGCACGGGAACCGGAAGAATTAAGGGAGGTGGACCACCGCCAACATCCCGCCGGAAGGGTCGGCCGGCCCGACGACATCGTCCGGGCGGCGGCGTTTCTGGCATCGAAGGAATCGGATTTCATCACCGGCGCCAACCTCATCATCGACGGGGGCATGACCGTGAAGATGATTTATGAAGAGTGAAGGGTTTCTCCCTTCCCCGCCGTTTTTCATGAGATCCGATGCCGGTAAAGAGGCCAAAGAGCCTATCAAATGCATGGGCGCCCCCCAGGAACACCACCTGTGTTAACACCCGCCTCCCGGAGCCAATCCGCGAGGAACCACGGGAGAATCCGGGAAATACACCGGAGGGATATCCGGTAATCAATCAGGAATATTGCCCATCGATGATCTCTCTTTCCTTCTGCTTGTAACAGACGGAATGTATCCTTGGCAGGAGGCCGGGGGGACTGGGTTCGAACAATTGGGAGAAAGGTTTGGAAAAATGAGGGAATTCCTTTGTCAAAAGGATCGGGAGGATCAGAAGTGTACTCAAGTGCCCCGATTTAACGTTTTCGATGATAGGGCGGGGATTTTGATTCGGTTCAAATGAACAGTACCAAAGAGGTGTTTTGTTTGTCTTGATGTAAAGAGCCCAGCAGGAACTCTCGCTGGGCCTTTCTTTTTTTGTTATATAAAAAACATTGATATTTAATTGAAAAATAAACCCAGGCAACTCGCGCGGGAATACCTGTAAGAGGATTGCCCCATATCTCAAAAAAGGATTTAGAAGGATTTTTATGACTGTTTATAGAAATTATAAATACGCCTTACGAAATACACGGTATACAAAGATTTTTGCCATCGCTACGGCCGGATCCCTCCCTACATTTTACTTGTATTGATCGATTCATTGAACTAAAGGGCGTTCTAGTTTAAAAATGAAAGGGGACATTCATTTGTGAAAAACAGAAAATGGTTTTCCATCCTGCTTACCTCCGTTATGGTGGTTACTTTGATCCCAGCAGTCGGTTTTGGAAAATCGGATCAATCGGTGGATCAAAATGAAAATCCTTCAAAAGCAGTGGGAATGTATAAAATTAAAAATGTCCGAACCAAGGAAGATCGGACATCCATCGTGCGCTCCGGAGCTTCAATTGATGAAGTGGCTGATGATTATGTGGTCATTACAGCGACCCCTGAAGAGTCGGAAAAGTTAAAAGAGAATGGTTTCCGATTGGAAACCGTCTCGAAACGTCCCCAGGATTTTCCCTCGGAAGATTCGCTTTATCATAATTACAAAGAGATGGTTCAAGAAATCAACCGGGTAGCCTCCAAGCATCCTCATATCGTAAAAAAGTTCAGCATCGGAAAGTCATACGAAGGGCGTCAGCTTTGGGCGGCCAAAATCAGCGATAATGTCAGAAAAGATGAGAATGAGCCGGAAGTGTTATATGTGGCCCAGCACCACGCCCGTGAACATTTGACCCCCGAGATGGCGCTTTATACTCTCAATCTCTTTACGGACGAGTACGAAAAAAATACTCGTGTGACCGACATTGTTAACAATCGTGAAATTTACATCGTGTTCAGCCTGAATCCGGATGGCAGTGAATATGATATATCTACTGGAAACTATCTATGGTGGCGAAAAAACCGCCAACCCAATGTAGATTCGAGTATCGGAACGGATTTGAACCGAAACTACGGCTACAAGTGGGGATGTTGCGGCGGTTCCAGCGACGATCCAACCAGCGGAACCTATCGGGGAGCAGAGCCTTTTTCAGCTCCGGAGACGGCACGTTTGCGCGATTTCATCAATAGCCGTGTCATCAATGGTAAACAGCAAATTAAAACAGCGATAACCTTCCACACCTACAGTGAGCTGATTCTCTGGCCATACGGTTATACTTATGAGGACACACCAAAGGATATGGATCCCGATGACTACAAAGTATTTGAAGCCATGGGGAAAGCGATGGCGGAATCGAACAACTATACGCCACAGCAATCCAGTGACTTGTATATCACAGATGGGGACTTCCTTGATTGGAGCTACGGTAAGCACAATATCTTCTCTTTCACCTTTGAAATGTACCCCAAAACCTCTGACCCCGGCTTCTATCCGCCGGATGAAAGGATCGCCGAGGAGACCAAACGAAATCGGGAAGCTGTTCTTTATCTGGCTGAACAAGCCGATTGTCCCTACCGTACTATTGGAAAAGAAGAACAATATTGCAGCGTTCGTTAATCGAAAGCGAAAGAGAATATATTTACCTTTGCTTACAAACCTAGCGGTCCATTTGCTGATTTCGCTAGGTTTGTATTTTTGGATGCCTTCCCCACCTCCACCCCTGATGGAGCTGTTAGGGGTAACTGAATGATCTGCATAAGGGATATATACCCAATAACTGGCTTTAGGCACTTATGCTTCAGTCCCCCTAATTAGTAATGAGATGCCATTATAGTAAAAATAGGCAAAATAATATGATATCTTTTAAGGAGGGAGGATGGGGAACCGACCAATCCCCCGATCAAGAAGGAGGGGAACGGTTTGAAGAACAAGGGATGGACAGTGATTTTGGCTTTTGTCCTTTCTCTTTCTCCGCTGATGGGAGCGAATACGTTCGTCACCGCCGAAGGAGAAACGAGGAGGGACATCGAGGTGGAGGACGGGATGACCCAGCCCGTTTTCTCCTACAAAGAGGCAGTCCGTGAGACCGTATATGTTGAGGCACCGATGGACAGTGACGGGGATGGGGAAAAAGACCGAATCGCCGCCGATATCATCCGTCCAAAGGAGACGGAAAACGGGTTGAAGGTACCGGTGATTTATGAGATGAGTCCTTACCGGGCGGGGTTGAATCAGATCGAATTTCACGATGTCGACGTGGAACTCAACCCCGTCGAAGGCAAGGGCGGGAGACCCCAGGTCGGGGCAACTGAAACGGGGAACACCGACAACGAGGGCCCCAAGCGTTTTCCGGGCTACTATGATAATTACTTCGTACCGCGCGGCTATGCGGTTGTTCTGGCCGAGGGACCGGGCACCGGCCGGTCCACGGGTTGTCCAACTTCCGGCGGCGAGAACGAAGTGACGGCCACCCGGGCGGTGATCGACTGGCTGAACGGTCGGGCCCGGGCGTTCACGGTCGACGGGGAATCAGTGACGGCGGACTGGTCGACGGGGGAGACCGGCATGATCGGGGTTTCCTATAACGGGACCTTGCCCAATGCAGTGGCTTCCACCGGTGTCGAAGGGCTGAAGACGATTGTGCCCATCGCCGCCATCAGCAGCTGGTACGATTATTACCGAGCCAACGGGGCAGTGGTGGCACCGGGGGGTTACCAAGGAGAGGATACCGATGCCTTGGCCAAAGTGGTCCTGACACGGGAAAAACCGGCAACCTGCGCCGACGTGATCGATGAGCTGACTCGGGAGCAGGATCGGGCCACCGGTGATTACAACGATTTCTGGGAAGAGCGGGATTACGTCAAGGATGCGAAGAATATCCGGGCCAGCGTCTTTGCCGTTCACGGGCTGAATGACTGGAACGTGAAAACCAAACATGTGGCCCGGTGGTGGGAGGCCTTGTCCAAATACGGGGTTTCCCGTAAAATTTGGCTCCATCGGGGGGCGCACCTAAACCCCTTTTATATGCGGCATGAAGCATGGATGATCACGTTGAACCGCTGGTTTGACCACTGGCTGTACGGAGTGGACAACGGGATCATGAACGAACCGATGGCTGATATCGAGCGGGCTCCCGGTGAATGGGAGCAGCACCGGAACTGGCCCGATCCAGCCGTCCGTTCCACTCGGCTCCATCTGGCAGCCGGTGACGGTGGGGAACCGGGTTCTCTTCGCCTCCATCCCGTTTCCGGCTCTCCCCTGGCAACGGAGAAATGGACGGATGAGGCCTCGATTACGGCGGAGCACCTGGCGGCAAACCCGATGTCGGAATCCCCGCACCGGCTCGTCTACCTGACGGAAGAATTGAACGAGGGGGTCCGGATCAGCGGAACCCCGGAGATCCGTATCCGGGCCAGCATCAATAAGCCGGCGGCCAATCTGACCGCCCTGCTGGTCGACTACGGCACCGACACCCGGGTCGATTATGAAGCGGGACTTGAAAAGACCGGTGAGCGGGTTTGTTACGGAGAGGGGATTCCAGAGGACGAAGGGTGTACGAACCTTTACCGGCATCAGACTCATACCCGACCCTTCGAGATTGTGACCCGGGGCTGGTTGGACCCGCAGAATCGTCATGACGCTTCCCGTTCGGAACCGGTGGTTCCGGGAAAAGAATACACTTTCCGCTGGGACCTTCAGCCGGAGGACTACGTGTTTAAACCCGGCCATCGGATCGGGGTCGTCCTGATCTCCTCCGATCATGACTACACCCTTCGTCCGTCGGAGAGCACCGGTATCACGATCACACCAGGGCGGAGCCAGATCACGCTCCCCATCGTCGGCGGTGCCAACCTGCTGAAAGGAGCCGCCACGGTCGGCCGAGCCGAATAAAGCTGATTAAAGACAGGTTGACTGCTGTGAACATCGGAACACCGCTTGATCCTTGGGACCAAGCGGTGTTTTTATGGTGGCATCCATCGCCCGCTGGCCTCCCCTCTGGCCTGCCCCTTTGGCTTCCGGCCGGGGTTCAAAAAAAAGCCCTATCTTAAAATTACATAGCAAAAAATGCAGACGATTTTCATGAGGATCAATGGTATACAAAAAATAAAATGAAATCAGTAGAAACGTTGTGAAAAAGTGAGCGGCAGCATTTCCTTTTCTCGAAACGAACATGAAATCACAACGCTTGTAGGGGGACTTATAAATGAGCCAATCGATGAATTTGCCTCAGGCGATTGCCTTATACATCGCGGCCATCCTGGGTTCCGGTATTTTGTTTTTGTCATCAAGCACGGCCTCTGTGGCAGGACCTGCATCCATTGTTTCCTGGGCGATCATGATCGCCTTCAGCTTTCCTTTAGCCTATACATTTGCAGTGTTGTCCCGCTCTTATCCAGATGCAGGGGGAGCCGCCGCTTTTGTTCGCATGGCTTTTGGTGAACATCCCGGAAACCTTGTCGGCTGGTTTTATTTCATCACAGCGGCGGTTGGCCAGATCATCGTATCATTAACGGGGGCCGGCTATATCGGGATTGCTTTTAAATGGTCTTCTTTTCAAATTGCGGGGATTGCGTGTGTGATTTTATTGATTGGCGGGGTATCCAATCACTACGGGATCAGAGTGAGTGGGAAACTTTCTCTCGTTCTGAGCACAATGCTGCTGGCTGTGTTATTTGTGGCGATGGTGGTTTCGTTGCCCTTTGTTCAATGGGGGAATTTCAAGCCTTTTGCACCCAAGGGTTGGTATCCGATTGGAACAGCAGTGATCATGATTTTTTGGTCGTTTTTTGGCTGGGAAGCAATATGCAGCTTATCACACCGGTTTAAGAATCCTGAAAAAAACGTGGTCCACAGCACTCTCATCAGTGCTTCAGTTATTGGGGTTGTCTTTCTGTTGCTCAGTTTTATCACCATCGGCAGCCGAACGTATGGCAACTTGGAAAGGGATTCTTCACCGATCGGGGTGATGGTGAACCGGTTATTAGGATTTGAGGCGCAGTTAATCACTGCCATATTGGCGTTTATCATATGTACAGGAACAGTCAATGCCTTTGTTGCCAGTTTGACGCAACTGGGCTATGCACTGAGCCGGGATCAAGCCTTTCCGTCTTTCTTTCATTACTTGAATCCGCACACAGAAACCCCCACTCGGGTCGTTTGGCTGGTGATCCTCTTTGCTTTTTCCGGGGTGATTATAACCACGGGGCTTGGGATCCATTTCACCCAATTGCTGTTTATTCCGAACTCCTTGGGCATAGTCGTTTATATACTTTCTATGATGGCAGCTCTTCAGCTTTACGAAAAGAGCTCTCCCGTTTGGCTGAGTGGTTTGATTTTCCCTGATCATCCTCAGTTTGTTTGTCCCTTTCCTCGGTCTGTACCTTAGCGTTCCGATTTTGGTCAGCGGTCTGTATTTCTTGTATAAAAAAACAACCAGGAGCAGAAAGGCCCTCAAACAAAGTAATATGTAATCCAGAAGCGTTGTGATGGATGGTCAGGCTCAGAAGAAGGGAAGCGTTTACCCGAAACATGTTGCTGTCCTGCCCGGCGGAGAATCAGCCAGCAAGGGCGTTCAGGGGCTTCTCTGTGTTGCATCCGCAGGCGTTGGCCCCTGCCCGCAGCAGGAAGATTCGGAGCGGACAAGTGCTATCCATCCCTGCGGGACAGCATAGCGAGACCGGGGAGCGTAAGCGACCCCAGGCGAGACTTGTGCTCTGTGAGTGCATAGCGAGACCGGGTAGAGAAGCGACCCCAGGCGAGACTTGTGCTCTGTGAGTGCATAGCGAGACCGGGTAGAGAAGCGACCCCAGGCGAGACTTGTGCTCTGTGAGTGCAACCGGAGCGGCTTTGGGTAAATGCTGCCGCTCACTTTTTCACAATACTTCCAGGAAGTGATCTGGATGAAAAAACCGGAAAAGTTATGGCAGGCAGTGGTTCAATGTGATCAAACGTATGACGGATCCTTTTATTATGCGGTGAAGACGACAGGAATCTTTTGCTGCCCTTCTTGCAAATCCAAAACCCCAAAGAAAGAAAATGTAACATTCTTTTTTCGGATAAAAGATGCCATTCGTTCCAATTACCGACCATGCAAAAGGTGCCGTCCAGATCTTCATCAACGCACGTACCATCCTCATGAGGAAGTCATCCGCGAAGTGAAGGGCCTGTTGGAAAGCGAATATGATCAAGCATGGACCCTGCAGAAACTCTCTGAGAGTGTGGGAATCAGTCCGGGTTACTTGCAACGATTGTTGCAAAATGCTCAATGACAAAGATGCCGGATAGGATCCGGCAGGAGGCTCAGGGTAGCAAGGGTTGTTCAATTTCGGATCGATTGTTTTTTTTGTTCAGTCATATTAACCCCGTCGGTGGCAGGCTGGAGGAATCTGTTGAAGGAAGATCTGGTTCAAGGCTGGGAAGTGACCCTTCTCGGTCTGTTCCGGGGAGTGGTGAGGTTGGCGGGCGGGGGCCCCTTCCGACGGAGGACCGGTCGATGGGCCACTGCCATCGGATACATAGACAAAGAGCTCCTGTGACAGGGCTTTGAGTGAATAAACATTCCAAAAATTCCGTTTGAGTATCTGGGTACCCGGGTAACGAGATGGGTAGACGAGCTAAAAAGGAGGAATGAAGCATGCCGGGAAACCGAGCCGTCGTGTACCTGGGACCGGGGGAAGTGGAAGTCCAATCCATGGAGTATCCGGAGTTGGTCCTGCCGGACGGTCCGGGAGTTCATCCGGACAATGCGGGCCGCAAGTGTGAACACGGGGTCATCCTGAAGGTGCTGGCGACCAACATCTGCGGCAGCGACCAGCATATGGTCCGGGGCCGGACGGAGGCGCCGGAAGGGTTGACGCTGGGCCATGAGATCACGGGAGAAGTGGTGGAGAAAGGCCGGGACGTGGAATTCATCCAGGTGGGGGACCTCGTCTCCGTTCCCTTCAACGTCGCCTGCGGAAGATGCCGCAACTGCAAGGAACGCCATACCGATGTCTGCCTCCATGTCAATCCGGAAAAACCGGGCGGTGCTTACGGTTATGTGGGGATGGGCGGTTGGCGGGGCGGTCAGGCGGACTATGTCATGGTTCCCTACGCCGATTTCAATCTGCTCCGATTTCCCGACCGGGATCAGGCCATGGAGAAACTCCTCGATCTGACCATGCTGTCCGACATCTTCCCGACGGGGTACCACGGAGTGGTGAGTGCCGGGGTGACCGTCGGTTCCACCGTGTATATCGCCGGGGCCGGGCCGGTCGGTCTGGCGGCGGCCCATTCAGCCCAACTTCTGGGGGCGGCGGCGGTGATTGTCGGCGATCTGAACGAAGAGCGGCTGGTCCAAGCCCGCAGTTTCGGATGCGAAACCGTGGACGTGAGCAAGGGGGACATCAAGGAGCAGATCCACGAGATTCTGGGAGTCCCCGAAGTGGATTGCGCCGTTGATTGCGTGGGTTTTGAAGCCCGGGGCCACGGGGCCGGATCCGTGGAAGAGGCCCCCGCCACCGTTCTTAATTCGATCATGGATGTGGCGCGTGCCGGAGGCTCTCTGGGCATTCCCGGTCTGTACGTGACCGGGGATCCCGGGGCGGTGGACGAGGAGGCCAAAGAAGGCACCCTCAAGATCCGTTTCGGGCTGGGGTGGTCCAAGTCCCAATCCATGGTTACGGGACAGTGTCCGGCCATGAAGTACCACCGGGAGTTGATGATGGCCATCCTGAACGAAAAGGCGGACATCGCCCGGGCGGTCAACGCCACGGTTCTCGGGTTGGAGGACGCTCCGGCAGGTTACAAGGACTTCGACCGGGGGGCCGCCAGAAAATTCGTCCTGGATCCCCATGGCGTGTTGAAGGACAAGCGTGTGGACACGGAAGCCACGTTGCGTGCCTGAAAGCCGAAAAGCCCATGGGGTCACGGTGCCCCGATGAACGGCGGGTGCCGTTTTTTTTTTTTTGGAGTCGTCAGTGATATGTTTTTCACAATCTTTTCAGTCCGTATAAAGTATACAGTTCCATCATGAGTGTACGGTGTCTGTTTTTTCCAAACGAAAACGTAAGACAGTAAAAGAATGATAGTGTTTAAACAAAATCCATTGGACTAAATGTTTTAAATGATCTGAATGGTTATTTGGAATTGAGCAAGTGATGGTGGATCTCCTTGGTGCCATGGGGTACGGTGAATCGGATCTGGATGCCGGTCAGGCCATTCGATTCACACACTATAGGTGATTGGAAGCCTTGGATTAACGAAAACGGCGATAGCAATGTCAAAGGAAAGAAGGTCTTTTCTCTTGGTAAAACGAAATAAAAAATAACCGATATTTCTTAAAAATCCAGGGAGGGTGTGCGATGAGAAAACGTTGGAATATGCTCTTGCTCGTTGGAGTGTTGGCCCTTTCTCTGATGGTCGTCGGAGCGAACCAAGGAATTTCTGACGTATCTGCCTCTAACGGAAAAGGCAAGTCCGATGTTATTTTCGCCATTCATGGTGGGGCGGGCGGCGGAACGGTTCCAGAGGAGTTGGAAGACGAATATCGAGAAACGATGAAATCCGCTTTAAAAGAAGGAAAAAAAGTGATCGACTCCGGCGGATCCAGTGTTCAGGCTGTCGAAGCGGCGGTGAAGGTCTTGGAGGATTCTCCTTTGTTTAATGCCGGAAAGGGAGCCGTCTTCAACACCGATGCCGAACATGAACTGGATGCCTCTATCATGAACGGAGAAAATCTTCAAGCAGGAGCGGTTGCCGGTTCTCGTCACGCCAAAAATCCCATTACCCTGGCTCGCATGATCATGGATGAATCTCCTCATGTCATGCTTGCCGGCGATGCCGCGGATCAGTTTGGAATGCAACATGGCGTCAAGATGGTCACTCAAGACTACTACTTCACGGAGAAGCGGTGGAAATCGCTAATGGAAGCGAAGAAAAAGAAGGCTGGAGCAACCGGTCACGGAACGGTCGGCGCCGTTGCTCTGGATCCGAAGGGGAACCTGGCAGCTGCCACTTCCACCGGAGGTTTGACCAACAAAGCCGTGGGTCGTGTGGGTGATTCTCCCATCATCGGAGCAGGAACCTATGCCAATAACGACGGTGTTGCCGTTTCTGCCACAGGAAAAGGGGAAGTGTTTATCCGCGGAACGGCGGCAGTGGATATTTCTGCTCTTGTTCAATATCAAAAGATGTCGGTTAAAGAAGCGGCAAGCAAAGTGGTGAAGGAGAAGCTTCCGCCGCTTGGAGGGACGGGAGGAGTCATCGCGTTGGATGGGAAAGGAAACTTTGCCGCCCCCTATTCCACACCGACTCTGTTTTATGGCTATGTAACGAAAAAAGGAGAGTTTAAAGTCGTCCTGTCTCCCGAGGATGAAAAATAACCAAAGAAGAAAACCGCCTTTAACCCTTGATAAAAAGGGAAGAAGGCGGTTTTTTGAATGGGATACATAACCAGGCCTGTTGATTAGGGAAAATCAACCAAAATCATCGGTATCTGTCTAATAACTCATAAACGGATAGTTCAACTTCTGTCGGTAATTGCCGCCA
>NZ_QBKR01000005.1 GCF_003054245.1 Melghirimyces profundicolus | reverse complement strand
GGTCTCGCTATGCACTCACAGAGCACAAGTCTCGCCGGGGGTCGCTTCACTCCCCGGTCTCGCTATGCACTCACAGAGCACAAGTCTCGCCGGGGTCGCTCACTCCCCGGTCTCGCTATGCACTCACAGAGCACAAGTCTCGCCGGGGCAGGACAGCAAAGTCGCTATTTTGGGTAAACACTTCCCCTATTCCCGAAACGAACATGAAATCATCACGCTTCCAGGGGACTGCATCGATCAGAAAGAAGGCTGTCCCGGAATCCCCGCGAATCCGGGTACGGGTGGCGAAGCAACTCCTTGACCATCCACTTGCTGCCTTCCCCACTTTCCAGGATCTTTATGGAAAGATTCACGCCCACCTTTGAAGGGTGGGCGTTCATTGACTCATTTCTTTTTTGCCAGCCATTCCGCCAATTTGTCCCGCTGGGCGTCGGACAGCTGGTTCTGCGCCGGCATCTGTCCTTTTCCGTTCTTGATGATCTGCTCGATGTCTTCCTTGGAATGTTCCGCCCCCACGTTTTTCAGGGACGGTCCCGCGTTACCCTCCAAGTTCTGACCGTGACAGCTGGCACAGTTGTTGCTGTAGAGCGCCTTCGGAGACGATTCCTCGGAAGGGCCCTGTTTCGTCCCCCCTGGCGGAGCGCAGGCGGACAAGAGTAAAAATGTCATCGCCATCCCGGCAACCCATCCCTTTTTCATCCAACCGCTCCCTCCCGTTTCCCGATGCTGGGTTATCAAGGATTATGTTCCACGAAAAATCGCCGGATATTCCTCCGGCGATTTTTTCGGATTCGAAAAAGAGGAAACCTCCCTGCTTCCGGTGCGCATTAGCACCACTACACGTATTTTGGGGGTCAGCTGCCCTTCTTTTTCTGCTCCGGTTCTTCCTTCGATTCGCCCTCTTCTTTGCTGTCACTCCCCCCTTCTTCGGAGCCCTTTTCCCCTTCTTCCCGTGGCTGGTAGGGTTCCCTGAATGCTCTCTCCAGCTCCTCCACCTCTTGGCTCCGCTTGCGGGAGATTCGCGAATTCAGAACAATGATCGCAACCAAAATCAGTGCCAATGCCACCCAAACACCCATCGGGATCTTTTGCAGCCAATCGGAAATCATGGATCATCTCCTCCTTAATCCAACCCTTGGGTCAACACGTCGCGACGTGAACTGACAACAACGGGACACCCTGTTGTTTCGTTGATGATTTCCCGGAAAATGACACCGCATTCGGACACTGTCACTTGCCGCGGAAAGAAGCTTTCCTCTTTTCAAGAAACGCGTCCATTCCCTCCATCCGGTCTTCCGTGTTGAAAACGGTTCCGAAATGGGAGGCTTCCAGACGCAGGCCCGTCTTCAGGTCGGTTTCCGCCCCCTGATTGATCGACTTTTTGATGAAATTCATGGCCACCGGCGCCTGTTTCGACAAGGTGCGGGCCAGGCTTTTCGCCTCCGGGAGGAGCTGTTCGTGAGGAACCACTTTTTGGACGATTCCCAGTCGATACGCCTCCTCCGCGGGGATCATCTCCCCGGTCAGGGCATAGTACTTGGCCGTCGATTTTCCCACCAGGCGGGCCAATCGTTGGGTGCCTCCGTATCCGGGAAGGATGCCCAGATTCACCTCGGGAAGACCGAAACGGGCTTTTTCCGAAGCCAACAAGATGTCCCCGCTCAGAGCCAGCTCAAATCCCCCGCCCAGTGCGAATCCGCCTGCTGCCATGATCACCGGGACCGGCAACTCCTCCAACCGGGAAAAGAGTGCCTGCCCCTTCTCCGCCAAGCGTTCAGCTTCATGGGCGGAGGGGATTTCCCGGAGCTCCTTGATATCCGCTCCCGCGACAAAGGCCTTTTCCCCGGAACCGGTGATGATCAAGGCACGGATGTCACCGGACTCTTCCACCCGGTCCAACGCCTGCTCCAGTTCGTCCAGGGTTTCCCGGTTCAGGGCGTTCAGCACTTTGGGGCGATCAATCGTAAGCAACGCCCACCCCTCATGACCTTCCAGACGGATGTTGTTCCACTCCATCCTCCCACCTCCGTCACATTCTTTGAAAAACGCGACCGTCACAAGTATTCGACAGAGAATCCAAAATTCCTTTACCGGTTGACCCCTCTTGTCGCCGGGCTTCCCACGGCCCCAACAGGAGTAACGGTTCAATCTTCGCCCGGGTTTTCATTTCTTTGGGTCATCTGTCGCCACACGGACCCGCCGGCTTCTTCTCCTTTTTCGATCCGCTCCAAAGCCATCTTCACCTGCATGCGGACTTCGAATTCCGGATCGTTCTGGGCTTCGCGGAGAGCGGGGAGAGCCGATTCGTCCCCCGTCTCGTAAAGGAACATCGCCGCCCGCCAACGGACCAGTTTGCTCTTGTCTTTCAGCGCTTCGATCATCGGGCCGATGGCGTCGGGATCCCCCAGATCGGAGAGACAGTCCCCGGCGGTCCGCCGAACGGTGACGGAGGGATCCTTCAGCGCCCGGTACAGAAAGGGGAGAACCTTCGGATCTTCGATGGAACCGAGATACGCGGTCGCCAGCCGGCGGATCGAGGGTTTCGGATCCCCCAGGGCTTTGCCCAGGACCTCCAGATCCTCCAATCCCGGGTCCATCCGTTCCAGCGCGGCATAACGCTTTCGCCAATCCGGGTCATCCAGCATCTCCGGCGTCACCTTGATGGCTTTTCTACCGGCGGGTTCCGTGACGGAGCCCTTCTTTTTCATGGCCTGTTGGACCAATGCCCGGAGGCGATTTTGGTCATAGGCCGCCGAGAGTTCCTCCACCACTTCCTCGCCGATTTCGTCCAGATCCCCGTAACGGACATCCCGCTCTTCCCACCGGCGTTCCATCACCATATTTTCCGATGCTTTCTGCGCTTCCATCACTGCCTCCGCAAATCGGGGCGGGAGTGCAACCCGCTTTTCTTCACCGTCGCGCGTCAGTTTCACTTGGATCGGAAGCCCGCGGAAGGTTTGCACATGCACTCGGACTTCCCCGAATCCTTCCGCCGGATCACCGGTCCCTCTCTCCGGTTTCGGACCCCTGTTTTCGGTTTCATCACCAAAAACTTCCCGAACCCCGGAAAGGATCTGCTCCCAGTTTCCGGTGGAATGTCGCTCGACGGAAATAAAATCGGCCACGCGAAAGACACTCTTCACCCCTTCCAGTTCCAACAACCGCCGGATCGTTTCCGGGGCTTCCTCCAGCTTGTCCGGCGTGTAGGTACGGGCCTTTGGAACGGATTCATCCACGTTGAGCTTCATCGTGTTGGGGCTGGGGGTGGGTTCGATCGAAAGAAGTTTCAACGGCGTCCCCTCCTGTCTCACTGGATTTTCCATTTCAGATTATGACCCAACCGGAAGCGTTGTGATGGAGTGTCAGGCTCAGAAGAAGGGAAGAGATGCGTTTCCCGAAACAGCGGCTTTGCTGTCCTGCCCGTCGGAGTATCAGCCAGCAAGGTTCAGGGGCAAATGCTTCTCTGTGTTTCATTCGCAGTCACCGCCGCTCACTTTTTCACCATACTTCCGGTGGATACAGTTCTTTCCTTTATCCGCCCGGCGGGGGGTTATCGGCTAAACCGGATTCTACCACAACTCCCCCGGACTTTCATCCGGCCCCTCCTCCCCCGTTTCACGTCCCTTGATAAAGGGTTAAAATGAACAGGAGGGAAACGGAGGGATTCGATGCGTAAAACGATGGAAGAAAAGGTCAGAGAAGTGCTGGCGGAACAGGGGCTGTCGGAAATGGAGGAAGAAGTGATCGGAACACTCGTCCCGTGCGTGATGATCCGGCTTCGGGAGGAAGAGACGGTACCGCGCGGGAGTTCCAAGTTCGGCGGCGTTCCCGACCTTCCCTCCGACCTTTCCTACCCCTTCAGCGAGGGAAAGCCTCTCCCCTTCATCGCCCAGTATAACCTGGCGCAACTGAGAGAGGTCGACCCGATGAGCCCGCTTCCCGACCGGGGAATGCTCTATTTCTTTGCGACGGTGGACGATCTCCTCTGGGGAGCCCCCTCGGACCGGATGAGCGGAAAAGTCATTTATGCCGATGCCGAGCGGGAGGAACTGGTCCCTGCCCCGCTTCCGGAAGATCTGCCCCGGGAAGTGCGTTATCCCGAACGGGGAATCGACTTTCGCTTGGAGAAGTCATTCCCCAACGTGGACGCCCCTGAAGATATGGAAGAGATCTGGTTTGATCTGATGGATCGCCTGTATGATCTGGAAGGCAGGGAAGGGGGTTACCATCAGGCCTTCGGACCGCCTCTGGAGCTGGAATCGGACGTATTCGAGGCCTGCCGGGAACAGACGGGGAAAAAAGAGGCCGACTGGGTGCTTCTCCTCCAAGTGGATTCGGATGAGGAGCTCGACATGGTCTTTGGAAACCGGGGCATGATTTACTTCTGTATCACCCGGAACGATCTTCTGAAGGGTAACTTCGATGAAGCCTGCCTGGTGTTGCAAAATCCGTGAAATCGAACCATCCGTCGTGATTTCCCCGCCTGGGGCATTCCGCTCCCCGGTCTCGCTATGCACTCACAGAGCACAAGTCTCGCCTGGGGTGCTCCGCTCCCCGGTCTCGCTATGCACTCACAGAGTACAAGTCTCGCCTGGGGCGCTCCGCTCCCCGGTCTCGCTATGCACTCACAGAGCACAAGTCTCGCCTGGGGTGCTCCGCTCCCCGGTCTCGCTATGCACTCACAGAGTACAAGTCTCGCCTGGGGCGCTCCGCTCCCCGGTCTCGCTATGCACTCACAGAGCACAAGTCTCGCCTGGGGTGCTCCGCTCCCCGGTCTCGCTATGCACTCACAGAGTACAAGTCTCGCCTGGGGCGCTCCGCTCCCCGGTCTCGCTATGTTCTGTTGCAAAAAAAGGCTGCCCTTCGGCAGCCTTTTTGTCGTGCGGGTCAGTCTCCCGCATTCATCTTTTTGCGCAGGTACGCCTCGATGAAAACATCGATCTCACCGTCCACCACAGCTTGGACATTGCCCACTTCAACCTGGGTCCGGTGGTCTTTGACCATGCTGTAAGGATGGAACACATAAGATCGAATCTGGTTGCCCCAGCCGATCTCCGTCTGTTCTCCCTGCAGCTCGGCCAGTTCTTTTTGCTTCTCTTCCATTTGCCGTTCCACCAAACGCGCTTTCAGGATCTTCATGGCACGCTCCCGGTTTTTGATCTGGGACCGTTCCGATTGGCACGTGACCACGATATTGGTGGGGAGGTGCGTAATCCGCACCGCCGAATCCGTGGTATTGACGTGCTGACCCCCGGCGCCGCTGGACCGGTAGGTATCGATCTTCAGGTCTTCCGACCGGATCTCAATGTCCCCGTCATCTTCAATCTCCGGCAGGACGTTGGCGGAAACGAAAGAAGTGTGACGGCGTCCCGAAGCATCGAAGGGGGAGATCCGGACCAGGCGGTGGACCCCTTTTTCAGCCTTGAGGTAGCCGTACGCGTTATGACCTTTGATCAAAAGGGTGACACTCTTGACGCCGGCTTCCTCCCCGGGCAGATAGTCCAGGGTCTCCACTTTGAACCCTCGTCGTTCCGCCCATCGCGTGTACATTCGGAGGAGGATTTGGGCCCAGTCCTGGGACTCCGTTCCCCCCGCACCCGGATGGAGTTCCAAAATGGCGTTGTTTTTGTCATAGGGTTCGTTCAGAAGCAATGCCAGCTCAAAATCGTCCAGTTTCTGCTTCAGTTTTTTGAGACCCTCCACCGCCTCGGGCATCATGGAGTCATCGTCCTCTTCGGCGATCAGTTCGGTCATCACCTGGATTTCCTCCTGGCTTTCCTCCAGTTCTTTCATTTCCTGGACGAGCCATTTGAGACGGTTGTTCTCATCGATCACTTTTTGCGCCTTGGCCTGATCATTCCAGAAGTCAGGATCGGTCATCTCCTGTTCCAGGGCCTGGATGCGCTTCTCCTTTTGAGGGAGGTCAAAGAGACCCCCTGATGTCCGCCAATCGCTTGGCTGTATTGTTCAGTTCCTGTCGAATATCGCTCAGTTGCATTTTCTCACTTCTCCTTCTCCATTGGGATGCGTCGGCACGACAAGGACAAGGATATCATAGACAGAACCGGGTGGAAAACCGGTTCAGCCGGTTTGGGCGGCCCGGCCGCAACAGTGTTTGTATTTCTTCCCGCTGCCGCAGGGGCAAGGTTCGTTGCGCCCCACCTTTTCGGTTCTCCGAATCGGTTGCCGCTTCGGTTTTTCTTCCCCGGAATGGGGAGAGCCGCCGGAAGAAGCAGTCTGGTTGGTCGCCACTTCTTCCCGTTCGATCTCTTCGCCTTCATCCAGCTCCGACTTCATCACATAGCGGACCACTTCTTCCTGGATCTCCCGGATCATCTCCTGGAACATCTCGTATCCTTCAAACTGGTATTCACGCAAGGGATCCGTCTGGCCGTAGGCACGCAGATGGATGCCCTGCCGCAGCTGATCCATGGCGTCAATGTGATCCATCCACTTCCGGTCCACCGTCCGAAGAATGACCACTTTGGCAAACTCCTCGAGTCGCTCGGACCCGATCTCTTTTTCCCGGCGCTCATAATGGTCCTTCAGTTTTTCAAAGAGGAAGTCGACCATCTCGTCCCGTTCCAGACCTTCCAGATCCTCTTCATCCACTTCTCCCTCTTTCAGGAAAGAGGAGTTGGCCAGTTCCACCACGGGCCCCAGGTCCCAGTCTTCGGGGATGTCGTCCTCCGGCGTATGGGCTTCCACCACACGTTCGATCAGCATCTTGCCCATGTCGAGGACGATTTCTTTCAACCCTTCGCCGGTCAGAACCTGCCGGCGCTGCTTGTAGATGATTTCCCGCTGTTGGTTGAGGACATCATCATACTGCAGCACCCACCGACGGGCGTCGAAGTTGTTCCCTTCCACCCGTTTCTGGGCATTGGCCACCGCCCGGGAGAACATCTTCCCTTCGATGGGGGTGTCTTCGTCCATCCCGAGACTGTCCATCATGCCCTGGATCCGTTCAGAGCCGAACCGGCGCATCAGTTCATCCTCAAAGGAGAGGTAGAACTGGGACGAGCCGGGGTCTCCCTGGCGGCCGGCACGCCCCCGGAGCTGGTTGTCGATCCGGCGGCTCTCGTGCCGCTCGGTGCCGATGACGTGCAGACCGCCCAGTTCGTCGACGCCTTCACCGAGAACAATGTCCGTACCCCGCCCCGCCATGTTGGTGGCGATGGTCACGGCTCCCCGCTGCCCGGCCTGGGCGATGATCTCCGCTTCCCGGGCATGATTTTTGGCATTGAGCACTTGGTGGGGAATGCCCCGTTTCTTCAGCATCCGGGAGAGTTTTTCCGACTTTTCGATGGAGACGGTCCCCACCAGGATCGGCTGTCCGGTGGCGTGACGGTTGACGATCTCTTCCACCACGGCCCGGAATTTGGCCTCTTCGGTCTTGTAAAGCTGGTCCGAGTGGTCCTTGCGGACCATCGGTTTGTGGGTGGGAATCTGGACCACGTTCATGCCGTAAATCTTGCGGAATTCCTCTTCTTCGGTTTTGGCCGTGCCGGTCATTCCGCACAACTTGTCGTACATGCGGAAGTAATTCTGCAAGGTGATGGTCGCCAGGGTCATGCTCTCTTTTTGCACCTGGATTCCCTCTTTGGCTTCGATCGCCTGGTGAAGTCCGTCACTGTACCGGCGACCGTGCATCAGGCGGCCGGTAAAATCGTCAACGATGACCACTCCGTCCTCGTTGACGACATAATCCTGATCCCGTTTCATGATGACGTGAGCCTTCAGGGCTTGCTGGATGTGATGGTTGGCGGTGATGTTTTTGGCGTCGAACAGATTGTCGATCCCGAGGAAGGACTCCGCCTTGTCCACCCCTTGTTCCGTCAGGGAGACGCTTTTGGTTTTGATGTCCACCGTATAGTCCTCTTCGGGTTTCAGCCTCCGCACCAGTTTGTCGGCGGCGTAGTAAAGGTCTGTCGCCTTGTTGGCTTGCCCGCTGATGATCAGAGGGGTCCGGGCCTCGTCGATGAGGATGCTGTCCACCTCGTCGATCAGGGCATAGTTCAGTTTGCGCTGGACGATCTGTTCCGGATAGAGTACCATGTTGTCCCGGAGATAATCGAACCCGAACTCGTTGTTGGTTCCGAAGGTGATGTCCGCCTGATAGGCCTCCCGTTTTTCTTCCGGCTCCATCCCCGGAAGGTTCAGCCCGACTTTCATCCCGAGAAATTCAAATACCTGCCCCATCCATTCACGGTCCCGACGCGCCAGATAGTCGTTGACGGTAACCACATGGACACCATCCCCGCTCAGCGCGTTCAGGTAGGCCGGCAGGGTGGATACCAGGGTTTTTCCTTCCCCGGTTTTCATTTCGGCAATGTTTCCTTGATGCAGAACAATCCCGCCCACCAACTGGACGTAGAAATGGCGCATCCCCAAGACCCGCTTGGCCGCTTCACGGACCACCGCATAGGCTTCAGGAAGCAGGTCGTCCAGGGTTTCCCCTTCGGCCAACCGTTTTCGGAACTCCTCGGTCTTTCCTGTCAATTCCTCGTCGGAAAGGGTTGAGATTTCCGGCTCCAAGTTTTCAATCTGATCGGCGATTTTGTAACACTTCTTCAGCTCCCGTTCATTGACGTCGGGAAGCATCTTTTTCAACAGGTTGAGCATCCGCCTTCATCCCTTTCGTGAGACTGCTTGGAACTCCCGCACAAACCCGCCTCGGTCTCTATATGCCTGACAGACCATTTTGTCTGAGGATTCCATGATCAGGTACTGTCTATTAGTTTAACAAAAAACACCCCTTCTTTTCACGTTTTCACAAAAGCTTCAGAACCCATCCAAACAAAAGGGCAGCACGGACGGCTGCCCTTTTGGGGATGATCCTCTGTGAGGACCGGATGGGGTTTTATCGTGTTCATTCGGGTTCAATCAACCCGTACTTTCCGTCTTTCCGTTTGTAGACCACATTCACCTCATTGGTGTCGGCATTGGAGAAAACGTAAAAATTGTGGCCCAAAAGATCCATCTGCAAAATGGCTTCCTCGGTATCCATCGGTTTGAGGTTGAACCGTTTTGTGCGGACCACTTCAAATTCGCTTTCTCCCTCTTCGTTTTCCAGGTGATTTTCTGCGATCTCAGGGGCCGTTCCGTTTTCCAGGTTGCGGATGGTGCCGTCCTGGCGGAACTTTCGATTCACTTTCGTTTTATACTTTCGGATCTGGCGCTCCAGCTTTTCCACCACATTGTCGATGGCGGCGTACATATTCTCCGTGGCCTCTTCGGCGCGAACCAACAACCCGGGAAAGGGGACCGTCACCTCCACCTTGTGTTCGTCCCGGTATACACTCAGGGCTACATGGGCTTCGGTTGCCGAGGTGGAATCAAAGTACTTCTCCAGACGGCCCAACTTTTTGACCACGTAATCTCGAAGCGCCTGGGTCACGTCAATGTTGTTCCCTCGGATGTTGTACTTCATCAAGCGAATCCCCCTTTTCGCCTTCTACTGTTATGTATTCCCGTTATGAGGTATAATTCCTCCTGCGCCTGAACAATTCATCGCAGAAAATCACCCTGATTTACTGAGTTGGGGGAAAGAAACGGCGGAAATTAAAAACCCCCCCGAAACAGTCGTTCAGGAGGGATCGATTTCGTTGTTTGGGTCAGGCAAGTTTCGTTACGTTGGCAGCCTGCGGTCCACGCGGGCCTTCCACGATTTCAAACTCGACGGATTGACCTTCGTCCAACGATTTAAAGCCTTCTTCCTGAATTGCGGAGTAATGAACGAAAACGTCGTCCCCGCCATCGCGCTCGATGAAACCATAACCTTTTTCCGCGTTGAACCACTTGACTTTGCCTTGCATAATAACAATCCCTTCATAAATTGATCCACATGAAATACCGAAGGGTCTTCCATGTAGAATCACTATAACACTTCAAAACAGGTAAAGTCAAGGAAATTCCCGGGTATCGGAAAGAGGGGATCCATCACAGGACTTTGCTTAAAAATGCCCGGGTTCGATCCTCCCTCGGCTGATCGAACAGTTCCGACGGTTTGCCCTCTTCGATGATCCGCCCGTCATCCATGAAAAGGACCCGGTCACAAACCTCACGGGCAAACCCCATCTCATGGGTGACGATCACCATGGTCATCCCCTCCCGGGCCAGATGTTTCATCACCCCGAGCACTTCTTTAATCATCTCCGGATCCAAGGCGGAAGTGGGCTCGTCAAACAGCATCACTTTCGGGTCCATGGCCAGTGCCCGGGCGATCGCCACCCGTTGCATCTGACCTCCGGAAAGCTTCTCCGGGTATACGCGGGCTTTCTCTTCCAGTCCCACTTTCCTCAGAAGATTCATCGCTTTCTGTTCGGCTCTCTCTCGATCCCATTTCCGAACCCGTATCGGGGCGAGGGTGATGTTTTCGATCACCCGCATGTGGGGAAACAGGTTGAACTGCTGAAACACCATCCCCATCTCGGTCCGCACCTGATCGAGATTGGTGTCCGGTGCGGTCAAATCCTTCCCGCCCACCACCACTTTCCCTTCCGTGACCGATTCCAAGAGATTCATGCAACGGAGCAGGGTGCTTTTTCCGGAACCGCTGGGACCGATCAGGGAGACCACTTCTCTTTCCCGGACGGTCAGGTCGATTCCTTTGAGCACCTTTGTGCTTCCGAAGTTTTTAACCAAACCCTCGATCCGGATCCTCTCTGTCATCAACGATCCTCCCCTTCCGTGCTGTATCGTCGTTCCAACCAGAAAACGACCCGGGACAAAAGATAGGTTAACATGAAGTAAAGCACGCCCGCTGTGATGTAGGGAGTCCACCGTTCCCAAGTGTTTTTCGCGGTGATATTGGCCGCATAGGTAAGATCGTGAACCGCAATCGGGGCCACCAGGGAGGAATCCTTCAATAAAGCGATAAACTCGTTCCCCAAGGGGGGAAGCATCCGTTTGAAGGCTTGGGGAAGGATGATATGACGCATCGCTTGGGCATAAGACATTCCCAGAGAGCGCGCCGCCTCCATCTGTCCTTTGTCAATCGATTTAATTCCTCCGCGGAAAATCTCCGCAATATAAGCTCCCGCATTAAGGGAGAGAGCAACAAAGCCGGAGAAGATAAAGTCCGGCACCTCCAACTTCATCACATCTTCCCATATGGTGGGAATCACCGCGAAATGGACGAAAAAAATCTGTAAAAGAAGAGGCGTGCCCCGAAAGATATCCACATACACCTTGGCCGGGATCTGCAGCCAGCCGATGCCCGACAGTCGCATCAGCCCCGTGGTCAACCCGATGACCAGTCCCACGGAAATCCCCACCAGGGTTAATATAAACGTCACCCAAACACCGGTGATAAAAAGATTCTTATATTCCCAAACAACGGACCAGTCCATGAAAACACTCCTCTGCAAACATTTGAAGGAATCAGAGTTCGGGTGTTGGATGGATAAAACCAAAGACTTATTCACAGAGTTATCCACAGTATCCACAAGATTTTATACAATTAACGAATTTCTTAATGATCCTTCATCCGACCGCAAAAAAGGGGTGCATCGCACCCCCGTAAGGACCTTACTTCTCCCCGAAATACTTCTGGTAGATCTTGTCATAGGTGCCGTCTTCCTGGATTTTCTTCAGGCCCGAGTTGATTTTTTCAAGAAGATCTTTATTCCCTTTTTTGACGATGATTCCGTAATACTCCTTTTCAAAGGAAGCGTCTTCGACTGTCTTGAACTTTCCTTCCGGCAGTTTTTGCTTCATGTAATCCTGAACCACCCCGTTGTCGGCCACCACCGCATCCACCCGGCCGCTGGCCAGATCGTCGATGGCGGCCGGGGTGTCATCGTAACCCCGGATCCCCTTGTACGTCTTGCCGAAAGCCTCCTGCACCACCACCTCCCCGGTGGTTCCCGACTGAACGCCGATCTCTTTTCCTTTCAAATCCTTCAGCGACTTCACATCCGAATCGGCGGGCAACAGGATCAACTGCTTGGCCTCGAAGTAAGGTTCCGAAAAGTCAAATGTTTCCTTTCTCTTCTCGGTGATGGTCATTGCCGAGATCCCCGCATCCACTTTTCCCCGCTTGACCGCTTCAAAGAGAGGGTCCCAACCCGTGTGTTTCACGGAGACTTTCATCCCCTCCGCTTTGGCAATCGCCTTGATGATGTCGATGTCGAATCCGGTGATTTCCCCGTCGCCTCCCTGCGTTTCGAAGGGAGGATAAGCGGCGTCGGTCCCCACTTTCAAAAGTTCCCCGCCGCCGGAACCGGCGGAACTCCCGCTGCAGCCCGCCATGATCAAAGCGATTGCCAGAATAATGGACAAACCGATTCCCTTTCTGTCAAGCATGCATCCAACCTCCCTCAAGGTGTTGCGCAATGAATGGATGATGTCATTCGCGTATGAATTATTTTAAGTTCATTTGCATAATTATTCAATTTGATATTGTTACCAACCTCCTGTTGATTCATTATTAAAAAAAGAATGACTTCGGATCATTTGATTTTAGGTTCGAGAAACCGGATCGAATTTCCTCCCCCTGCGGACACAAAAAACCCCCGGTCCGTTCCCGGAGGTGAAGAAAAATGGTGATTTTTCAGTTGACGGATTCTTTCAGCTGTTTTCCGGGCTTGAAGGCGGGAACTTTGCTGGCCTGAATCTGGATCGTTTCGCCGGTTTGGGGGTTACGGCCGGTCCGGGCGGCCCGCTCCCGCACCTCGAAGTTGCCGAAACCGATCAGAGAGACCTTTTCCCCTCTGCGGAGAGCATCGGAAATGGAAGTCAGAACGGCTTCCACCAGTTCTCCGGATTCTTTCTTGGTCTTCCCGGTCGCTTCCGCCACTTGTTCAATCAATTGAGTTTTGTTCAAGTAAGGCACTTCCTTTCAAATCTCTTCAATGAAAGTCGGATTCATCGGAATGGTTGAGAGATCTCTATTCCCCTTTGTTTCCCAACTCTTGATGTCCTATACCCCTTCTTCCATAGGAATCTAACATTTTCCTCCGGTTCACCGGGCCAACGTAACGGAACAAACCCGGTCGGCTCCGGCCGCTTTCAACGCGCGGGCACACTCTAGCAGAGTCGTCCCCGTGGTATAAACATCATCCGTCAGCAGCCACGTTCCTTGATCCGCCCCCGGGATGCGTTCCGGTTTCACCCGGAAAGCGCCCCGAAGGGCTTTCAACCGTTCCCGGCGGCTTTTCCGGCTTTGCGGCAGGGTCGGACTCACCTTGACCAGGACCGGAATCAGGGGCAGCCGCAGCAACCGGCCCATTTCCCGGGCCAACAGCTCCGACTGGTTGAACCCCCTTCGTCGCAACTTATCTTCGTGAAGTGGGACGGATACCAGCGCGTTTGCCCGAATTCCGCACTCGAAAACCCGCTCCGCCATCATCTCGGCCAAGGGGAGGGCCAGACATTCCCGGCCCCGGTATTTAAAGAGCCGGATCAGCTCTTTTGCATAAGCGTTATACCGAAGGACCGCCACGTTGCGCTCCAGTACTCCGGGAGGGTGGTGAATGCAATCCTCGCATGTCGTCCCCCGGGTTCCCCCTCTTCCGCAACGGGGACAAACCGGTAAGTGGATCCGATGCAGCCGGCCTCTGCAGGACATACAGATCCGGTCCCAGACACCGGCCCATGGGGTCACACGATGGGGACCCCCGCACAGACAGCACCTTCCGGGACCGGCAAACCACCTCTCCCACCATCCGGTCAAGGCTCCTCCCCCTCCGTGCGCAGATAGCCTCTTTTTGCAGCCAGACGGTTCCACTCCCGGATGTCCCGGATGGCTCCGATTTGGGCTTCGGTACGGACGGACGGGAAAAAGCAAACCCTCCCCTTTGGATACGTTCCGGATCTTCCCGCCTTTCCCGCGATCTCAATCAAGACCGCCTTTTGGAACACCGGATGATCGGCCCCCGCCACCCCGATGTGACATCGGGGGACGGCCACCCCTTTCCCCACGGAGGGTGTCGTCACCAATCCTTTCAGTTCCCCCGTCAAGAAGGAGTGGATTTTGCCGCTTTGATCCGGATCGCCGCCCGTGGCAGCATCGAATGGCACTTTTCTCAAAACCGTCCGGTTCCGGATCCACTGAAGGAGAGAATCCGCCTCCGGGACTCCGGGTACGAACAACAACACCTGCCCCCCCTCTCCGCAAGCACCGGTCAAAAACGTTTCCAGCGCGGGGATGGATGCTCTGTGCTCCACTTTCCTCCAAAACCGCCATACCCGGCTCACTTCGGGAACGGGCAGGGGAAAGCCGTGATATCTCACCGGCACGGTGATCAGGGAGTTTCGCCTTCGGGCCCGACGTCTCCGGGAACGGGAGGGGGTGACCGTCAGTTGGATCCGCTTCCCCGTGACCGCAGCCGCCCTCCGGATGCCGTTCCACCAACCGGAAACCCCGTTCAGGAGATCGGCCTCCCCTTCATCCACCACCACCAGTTGAAAACGATGGTAAAACCGGATCGCCTGCGGGGCGGTGGCACAAGTGAGCTCGGCATCGGCCCAATGAGCCCCGGCATCTCCGTGAACTTCGGCCACCCGGGTTCCCGGAAACACGCTTCTCATCCGCTCCGCCACCTCGATCACTTCCTCCTTCCGGGGAGAGAGCCAAAGCACCCGCCCCCCTTCTTCCATGGTGCGGCAGACAGCGGGAAATACCATTTCCTTCCTTCCTGCATCGATCACCCCCCAGACCAGAAGCTCTTCTCCCTCACCGGAGAGCCACCGGAGGCATTCTCTCGCAGCATCCCGCTGTGACGGGGACAAAATCGGCCGTTCCATCTCCACATTCCCCGGGGGAATTCGGTCGCAAGCGGGCTCCAGCAGAAAAAAAGGGGTGCATGCGCGGCTCTTTCCCAGAATGACACACTGATCACACCAGGCACACTTCCCCCCGCATCGCGCACATGTCCCCGTCCGAATCTGCCCCGCTTTCCCCCCGCACCTTCGGCATCGTCGGCGAAGGGCGGGTCCCGCATCGTCCACCCCCGGAAAAACCGACGCCCTTCCGGTGAGACAAAGCCATTGCAACGCCGACGCCGTTCGTTCCGCCGATCCGAACCCCTCCCCCCAACGGAGGACTTCGTCCAAGGTCAAGGCTCTGCCGCCGAGCTCACGCTGCAGGTGAAGAGCATCGGATTCCATGAGAGTATCCCTTCCCGCGCCGGTGTGGAACCGTCCTCCTGGGAAGCCTTGATCTCCGGTCTTCCGGAAAGCTTGTCCGAAAGAAGAATACTGTCCCTCCGGCCGCATTTCTTCCCCTCTGAGTTTCCAATAGAGACGGTCGGCTTCGGGATAAAGGGTGACAAAAGAACGGCCTCTTACTTGATAAGTGGAAAAACGCATGACTCTTCTCCCTCCCCATGATAAAGCCCCTCCACCCGGGAGGAGGGACGGTCGTCCGACAGTTACGAACACCGGTTTCTGAGGTCCAGAATGGAGGCCTCATCCCGGCCGTCATCCATCTGGTAAGGAGGTTCGGCCCGGAGGTGAAGATCCAGGGAAGGATACCTTTTCTGCAACCGTTGGAGTATGGGACCGGTATCATCGGAAGACCCCTCATCAAAACAAATAATCTCCAGGGGTTCCCCCCTCACTCTCCTTCGAAAGGAGTAGGAACGGACCACCCCTTCCACACAACCCTGACTGTTCCGGGTCAAGAGGATCAACCGGGAGGCCTTGCCCCCTTTCTTCGGCGGTTGGCTGAATATTCGTGAAAATAAGCCCGCCATCAACCCGATCACCGCGAACAGCGCAACACCTGCGAGCAGCCATTCTCCCATCACTTCTGTCCTCCTTTTTGCCAGTATATGCTCGGGCAAAAAGGAGGTTCGGGGGGAGAAAACTCCAAAAAGGCCGTCTTTTTCACTTTACAATATTTTACTGATTCTGTCGAGACACCCACGGGACATCAGGGTCAAAACCTTGCCGTCGTCCCCTCTGATCCTTGATCGAAGATGACTGCAAGAATGTGACAAACCCCCAACCGGACGCAGGCAAAAACGGGTTGCCCGCTGTGTCCGATGGGGGTTTGCATTGGGAAGTATCTCTTGACGTTCAGATCAAAGAGCGGCATCCTGCTTGAGGCGATCGGCGACGTCCGTTTTTTCCCAGGGAAGATCGAGATCGGTCCGACCGAAATGACCGTATGCGGCCGTTTGTTTGTAAATGGGACGCCGGAGGTCCAGTTGTCGAATGATCCCGGCGGGACGGAGATCAAAATGCCTCCGGACGAGACGGACCAGTTCCTCCTCGTTCAGGCGGCCGGTCCCGAAGGTGTCGACCCGAATGGAGACGGGACGGGCCACCCCGATGGCATAGGCCAACTGGACTTCGCATTTGTCGGCGAGGCCGGCCGCCACAATGTTTTTGGCTACGTAGCGGGCGGCGTAAGCTCCGGAACGGTCCACTTTGGTCGGATCTTTACCGGAAAAAGCGCCACCGCCGTGGCGGGCGTATCCCCCGTAGGTGTCCACGATGATCTTGCGGCCGGTCAGACCGGCATCCCCCATGGGACCGCCGATGACAAACCGCCCCGTGGGATTGATATAATAAATGGTCCGCTCATCCAACATTTCTTCGGGAACCACCGGGTTGATCACATGATCCTGAATATCCTGCTTGATACGATCCAGGCTGACTTCTTCCGAATGTTGCGTGGAGACGACCACGGTGTCGATCCGGACGGGCCGCTCCCCTTCATATTCGACGGTCACCTGGGTTTTTCCGTCGGGCCTCAGATAATTCAGGGTTCCGTTGCTCCTCACCTCATGGAGGCGGCGGGCCAGACGGTGGGCCAGGGAAATGGGCAAAGGCATCAGTTCGGGGGTTTCGTTGCTGGCGAAGCCGAACATCAACCCCTGGTCACCGGCCCCGATGGCATCAATCTCTGCTTCGGTCATCTGACCTTCCCGTTTTTCCAGCGCTTCGTCCACACCGGCGGCGATATCGGGAGATTGCTCGTCGATGGAGGTGAGCACGGCACAGGTTTCCGCATCAAAACCGTACTTTGCCCGGGTATAGCCGATCTCCCGGATCGTATCCCGTACGATCCGGGGGATGTCCACATAGCAGGTGGTGGAAATTTCGCCGGAAACCAGGACCAATCCCGTGGTGACGGAAGTTTCACAAGCCACACGGGCATTGGGATCCCGGGAGAGGATTTCATCCAGAACCGCATCGGAAATCTGATCACAAATTTTATCGGGGTGACCGGCTGTGACCGATTCCGACGTAAACAGCGTGCGTCGAAGGTTTTCAGGCAAGGTGGGTCCTCCTTTGACTGCCGGATTTTATCCCAGAAAAGAAAAAGCCCGGATCGATTCGGAGAAACCTTTTTCCCCAGGTCACCGATGGCATCTCGGGCAGACCTTTTCATCCGTTGATGGATCAAAAAAATTCATTTAAAGAATACATGAAAAGAATTTGGAAGACAAGCGGCCACCGTTTTTTTACAGAAAGGTCAACGGCCCACCTGCAACCGATAGCCTTTTTTGGCATCGTTCTCGCCGCCCTGAACACGGAGGTGGTACATTCCTTTGGCCAATGTCCGGATCCGGGTTTCACTCCGGCGGCCTCCGGACAACCGGATCTTTTCCAGGACACGGAGATCTTCGTCATACAGCAACAAAACAGCGTCCTCCGCTCCTTCAGGGACTTTGAACCGAATCGGTGTTTTCTCTTCCCGGCCGGAGAAGTACACATACCAATCCAGATCCGATCCACCCCCGAACTTTCCGGTTCCTTCTTCGCCTTCCTCCAGCAACCGGGCCTGAGCCGACGTGTTGTTCGGCTCAAAAACGTCCCGGTCCCCCGGTTGGAAACGGACCATAAAATGGTAGGGGTCAGGATTCGGGTTGGTCCCGTAGTCCGTGATCCGTACATAGAGGCTGCCGGATTTCACCTTCCATTCGATTTCTTCCGGCTTTCCCTCCGCTTCCCCGTCCACCTTCTTTCCTTTCCAGGACCCTTCCCGCTGCAGGTAGAGAACGGGATCTCCGCGGGGGCTGAATACATCCAGCCTCAGGCTCAGCTTCCCCGGCTTGGACACCTGCAACCGGTACCAATCGTTGTCCCTCTTCCTGTGAAGCGTTCCCCTGAAATGGGTATATCCGGGGGCCACCTTGGCGTTGTACGCATTCCACTGGTGATCATTGTTCTCATATTCATCCGCCTCCTGGCGGTAGTTGTTTTCCAGTTCATACTCCCAGGCTTTGTTTTGGGAAGTGGACAGACAGGCGGTGATCGGTCCGGGGGAGACGCTCAACCTTATTTGTTCTGCTTCTTTGCCCTGATAACGGACGTTTTTTTCCCCGGAAATCTCCACACGCACCCCCTCCGGTTTCCGGTCGGCACCCTTTAACGAAAGGTTCAGGGTGCCGGAATAAGGAACCGAGATGGTATAACAATCCGTGTCATTTTTTCCGTCCAAGACCGCGTTGTAAACCTGGTCCCGGGAAAAAGGCATCGCCGATTTCTTGCCTTCGTTGGGTTCAAAAATATCCTTCCGCGGAGTTTCGGTCAGTGCCGCATAAACATCGATCATGCCGAAACCGTTGTAGGGATCCCACCGGTTTTCCCCGTTGGGATGAGCGGACTGACGGATCAACGCGCGAACCTGGACGGGAGAAAAATCCGGATAACGCCGGAGAATCAGACTGGCCAAAGCCCCCACCTGTGGAGCGGCGAAGGAGGTTCCGGAATCGGTCCCGTAATTTCCGCCGACCACCGCAGCCCGAATCGATTCCCCCGGAGCCACCACATCGATTCCGGGCCCGAAGTTGGAGGTCAGGACCACTTTCCCGTCGGGATCGGTGGACCCCACCCCAATGACGGTCGGAAATGCTGCCGGATAATAGATGGGGCTGTTGTGCAGGAGCTCACCGTCTTCGCTGATGCTGGCGTTCCCGGAGGCCCCGATCACAACCACTCCCTTTTCCTCGGCATAGCGGACCGCTTCCGCCATCGCTTCCGAATAGGTCCAGCTGCCCTGGGACAGCACAATCACATCCGCTTTTCGGCGCACGGCTTCCCGGATTCCCTCGGAGGTGAAGTAGACATCCCCGTCGGACCCGTCTTCCATCACTTTGACGGGCATGATTTGGACAAAATCCGCAGGATTCGACTCCTCCCCCCCCTGACGGCTCCAGCCGCGCCAGACCTCCGCGATGACACCCGCCACATGGGTACCGTGACCCATCCGGTCTTCCGGCGATTGGGAGGGTTCTTTCAGATTGACCCCCTGTGTCAGAAACGGTTTTAAGGCCGGATGGTCCAGATCGGCCCCTGTATCGACCACCGCGACGACAACCGGCTGGTGCCGCCCCCGGAAACGCACCTCTCTCCAGGCGCGGTCCGCCCTGATGCGTTTCAGATAATCGTTCCCCTTTTCGGTGTTTGTCGCGGTATCGGTCCCCTTCCGTTCTTCCACTTGATATTTTTGGTTGGGATGGATAAACTCCACCCCTTCATCGGAGGACCAACGTTCCAGCCACACATCCTCCTTCACTCCCTCTTTCAGACGGACGAGCATCTTGACCCCCTGATCTTCGGTGCGGTGGATCACTTGAACCTCCCGGAGGAATTCCGGATCCGCTTCGCTTTGCTTCCATTTGACCACCCACTCTTTTTCCACCGTTTTTTTCCCCGTTTTCCCGCCATCTTCGGTTGGAGGGGTGTCGCGTCCGTCCTGCGTGCATCCCGAAACCATCAGCCACACCAACGTTCCGAAAAGGATCCACCAACCCATTCTTCCCATCACTCAACAACCCCGCCCCTGTTTCATCAGTTACATCCAGCTTATCACGAAACCGCATGGAATGGGATAAGACGTCCATACTAACCAAAGAAAACCTTGGGGGGAGGTAAAAAAATGGGGAGATACAACCGCAAGACGCTTCTGGCGGTGGTTCTGGCCTTGGGTGTGGTGATCCTTTTCCGGTTACAGGATCCGGAAAATCCACCGTCCGCACCCGAAACTCCTCCCTCCACCCCCTCTCCGGCCCCCATCAGGGACCGGAACACACCGGATGATCCAGCCGCCCCCCGGCTGCGACCGCCCTCTCCCCTCGACCGCCCCGTCAGCCTTCTCCTGATCGGAGTCGACCAGCGCAAAGAGGATGTGGGAAGAGCCGACGCGCTGTTGGTTCTCACGGTCAACCCTTCGTCGAAAACCGTGAAGGTGCTCAATATCCCCCGGGACACAAAGACATGGTTGATACGGGGAAATGGACAGAGGCTCCGGCGGGACAAGATCAACCACTCCTATTCCCTCGGTCACGGGGCCAAGTCCACCGTAAAGACCGTGGAAAATTTCCTCAACATCCCCATTCACGACTACATTAAAATGAACTTCGCCGGATTTCGCTCCGTCATCGATCTTTTTGGCGGGGTGGACGTTCGGGTTCGTCGGAACTTCTCCTACAAGGGTCATCATTTTCGAAAAGGCCCCATGACACTGAACGGTGCCCAGGCCCTGGCTTATATCCGGGACCGTACCGGCGGCAGCGATTATGACCGTCACGAGCGGCAACAACAGGTGTTGAACAGTTTGTGGGAAAAAGGAACACGCTGGTCCACGATCATGAAACTGGATGAACTGTTCCGGATTGTCCGGCGACATTCGGAAACCAGTCTCTCCTTCCCCCAAGCCTGGCGCACCCTGGGCACCGTTCGGGAAATTCCGAAAGAGAAGAGGGAAGTTCTCCGCCTCAGGGGCAAGGATGAATGGAGCAGCCATTATTATCTCGTCGTTCCCGAGGGGGAGCGCTCCCGGGTCAGCCGGGTGCTGAGAGAACATCTGGAGATCGAATCCCATAAAAAAACAGGCCCCTGAGGGTCTGTTTTTATGGGACATTGTTTTCGGCTTGAGGACCTCTGATATTGATAGTAGAATGAGAGAGATAGAGAAAAAACGGAGACGGGCGTAAAGGCAAAGTGGGGTTGGTTATGGAACGGATCGAATGGAGTCGATCGGAGAAGTACAGAAAAAGGAGACGAAAGAAAAAATGGTGGATCCGGGGACTGCTGTTGGTCGTTCTTGCGGCTTTTATCGTCTCCGGATACCTCTTTGCCCAGGTCTGGGGGGCGTTGGCGGGCACTTACGACCCCCTGGACCAGTCGGACAAACGGGACGGGGAAGCGACTTTGGATAAGCCCTTCACCATCCTGATTCTGGGCACCGACGCGCGGCGTGAGACAAGCAATTGGCGGGCGGATGTCATCATGCTCGCCGCGGTGAACCCCCAAAAGAAATCCGTTAAAATGGTCAGCATTCCGCGTGACACCTACGTGAAAATCGCCAACACGGACAATCACTACGACAAAATCAACGCTGCTCCATACTTCGGGCGCCCCAAGGTCAATTCGGAGGGACCGGGACCCGTCAACAACACGGCCCAGACAGTCGAGGACCTTCTGCATGTCCCCGTGGACTATTACGTCAAAGTCAACTTTCAGGGCTTCATCGATGTAGTGGACGCCCTGGGCGGGGTGGACGTCAATGTCAAATTCGCTTTCAGCCAAGCACACTTCGGCGGGGAAGTCATTCCTTTCAAGCCGGGACCCAAACACCTGAACGGCAATGAAGCGTTGGCCTACGTCCGCATGCGCAAACAGGACCCCCGGGGGGACGCGGGCCGTAACGAACGGCAGCGGGAAGTGATGACCAGCCTCCTGGACCGGGCCGTCAGTCTGAATACGGTCACCAAAATCGATGAACTGTTGGATGCGGTCGGCAACAACATGAAGCTGGGAATCAAACCTTCGGAAATTCCCAAACTCCAGTCCGTCTACCAGGACATACCCAAGGAAAACATCGAAACGCTGCAGTTGAAGGGTGAAAACAAGCGGCTCCAGTACTGGTACTACATGGTGACAAACGAAGAACGGCAACGGATGAGCAACATTATCCGCAAACAGCTGGAGTTGGAACCGGAGCCTGTGGAACCATGGGAGACCATTCCGGATCAGAACACAGGGGCACCCCAGGGTTCAGAAACCGGAGGATCAACCGGAAGCGGGGGCCAATGATGTCGGCCCTCTTTTTTTTGCGGAGGGTCACGGAGGGGGGCCGTTCTCATCCCATCTGAGGACCGATCCTCCTTTTTTTTCTGTTCCGGCGGCCTCCAAGCCTCGAAACGACAACGGATCGAATCTTGAACCCATGCTCCTGTCGGGGCCTTTTGGGGCGATTCATCCGGTTGAAAAACCCTTCGGCGGGAATGAGCAAACACGGAAAAGCACTCCTGATAAACGGGCAAAATACCGACAGAAAACATTGCAATCCACCCTTTCACCAGACATCTCATCCGGACGTCCCGTCCGTTGGTGATCAAAATATAAAACAGGGTTGTCCGGCATGGCTACCCTTTCGACAAAGGTTCTCAAAAAAGACGCTTTGATCCGACCCATGTCCAGGGGAAGCTTCCAATCGACAAGGAAAGGGGGGGGACGGGGTGAAGCGGCCATCCGCTTATTCCACCGTCAAAGGATACGGGGAGAAGGAAATTTTGATCAAAAAATCGCGGTTTATCACTTATGTCGACCGTGTCGAAACAGAAGAAGAAGCCACCTCTTTCATCCGGAAAATCTCCCGGCAAAACTGGGACGCCACCCACAACTGTCACGCTTATGTGGTTCTGGACGGATCGATGGTGCAGAAATCGTCGGACGACGGGGAGCCCGCCGGCACCGCGGGACGCCCCATCCTCGAAGTGATCAACCAACGGGAACTGGTCAATACTGCGGTGGTGGTGACCCGTTACTTCGGGGGAATCAAGCTGGGAGCCGGCGGCTTGGTCCGCGCCTACAGCCAATCCGCCGCGGCGGGACTGGATGAGGCCGGAATCCTCCACTGGACGCTTCACCGGGCGTTGAAAATCACCGTGGATTATCCCGCAATGGGAAAAGTGGAACATGAACTCCGGTTAACGGACTATGATTGGGAGCCTCCCGTTTTTACCGACCGGGTTCAATGGACGGTCTGGGTTCCCGTGGGGGATGAATCCGCCATCCGCCAAATGGTGGCGGAGATCACCGGCGGCCGGGGGGAGATTGAGCCGGGAAGAACGGAACACCGCCCCCGGCTCCGGTCCACCCCTTAACAGCGTTGTGAAAAAGTGAGCGGCAGCATTTACCCAAAGCCGCTCCGGCTGCACTCACAGAGCACAAGTCTCGCCTGGGTCGCTTGCTCCCCGGTCTCGCCATGCACTCACAGAGCACAAGTCTCGCCTGGGTCGCTTGCTCCCCGGTCTCGCTATGTACTCACAGAGCACAAGTCTCGCCTGGGTCGCTTGCTCCCCGGTCTCGCTATGCACTCACAGAGCACAAGTCTCGCCTGGCTCGCTCCCCGGTCTCGCTATGCACTCACAGAGCACAAGTCTCGCCTGGGTCGCTTGCTCCCCGGTCTCGCTATGCACTCACAGAGCACAAGTCTCGCCTGGGTCGCTTGCTCCCCGGTCTCGCTATGTCCTGCAGAGATGTGAACGCCCCTGCAGGATGATTCTCCGCCGGGCAGGACAGCAAAGTTGTCATTTTGGGCAAACGCTTCCCCTTTTCTCGACACGAACACGCTTTTAATCACTCAAAAAAGCCCCTGCGCGTCTCAGACGCGCAGGGGCTTTTGGGTGAATCCGGCCTCTCCACTCATCAGAAAGCCGGAACGACCGCACCTTTGTATTTTTTCTCGATGAATTTTTTCACTTTCGGGGAGTGAAGCGCCTTGGCCAACTCTTTCACAGCTTTCTTGTTCTCATTCCCTTCTTTGACGGCCAACACGTTCACGTAGGGGGAATCCTTCCCTTCCAGGAACAAAGCATCTTTTTTCGGATTCAACTTCGCCTGGAGAGCATAGTTGGTGTTGATCACCGCCAGGTCGACCTGATCGAGAAACCTGGGAAGCGCCGCTGCTTCCAGCGGTTTGAATTTCAGGTTTTTGGGGTTTTTCTCGATATCCTTCAGCGTCTTCTCCCCGTTGCGGTTATTCAGCTTGATCAATCCCTCTTTGTCCAACAGGAGCAAAACGCGGGTCATTTCACTGGTGGCATTGGGAAGCGCCACGGTGGCACCTTTTTTCAGTTCGGATACCTTATCGATTTTTTCGGAATAAGCCCCCATGGGTTCGATATGAACCCCCGTCACTTTTTTCAGGTGCCAGCCCCGTTCTTTGTTGGTTGTCTTCATCCAGGGAACGTGCTGAAAAAAGTTGGCGTCCAACTGACCTTCTTCCACTGCTTTGTTGGGTGTCACATAATCCTGGAACACTTTCACTTCCAGGTGGATCCCTTTTTTCTCCAAATCAGGCTTCACTTGTTCCAGAATTTCAGCGTGGGGAACCTGGGTCGCGCCCACTTTCAGTGTTTGCTCGTCTCCCCCCGCTCCGCAGCCGGCCAGTGCCGCGGCCAGTGAGAAGGCCAAGATGATCAGACTGATTCTTTTCCACATATGGACTTCCTCTCCTTTATCGTCACTCAGCGTTTATCCAACTGTCTTGAAACCCAGTCGCCGATCCACTGAACCAGTTGGACCATGACGACCAGGAGGAATCCGCAGACAACCAGCATCCCGTCATTGAATGACTGGAACCCGAACCGGAAGGCGGCGTCTCCGAGACCGCCCCCGCCCACCACACCGGCCATGGCAGAAAAGCTGATCAGGGTGACGCAGGTCACTGTCAGCCCGGAAACCAGTGCCGGGGTGGCTTCCGGGAGCAACACCTTGGTCACCACCTGAAAGCGCGTACTCCCCATGGAGCGGGCCGCTTCCACAACGCCTTTATCCACTTCCCTCAGCGCGGTTTCCACGATCCGGGCATAGAAGGGAGCCGCCCCGGCAATCAGGGGAATGGTGGCCGCTGTCGGCCCCAAGCTGGTTCCCACCAGCCATTCGGCAAGCGGGAACAAAAACAGGACCAACACAATGAAGGGCACCGCCCGGAAAAAATTGACCACGGCGGCGACGAGTTTTTGTACCCAAGGCATCTCCCGGATGTGGCCACGGTCCGTGATCACGAGCAGGATTCCCAACGGAATCCCGAAAAGGGCCGTGAAGAACGTGGAGATTCCCACCATGTAAGCCGTCTCTCCCGCAGCCTTCCATACCGCAGCCCAATCCACCTCATGGAACAAGGGAGATCCCCCCTTCTTCGACCCAATCAGGGGCCGCTTCACGGAGGGCCTTCTCCGCTTGTTCCAAGTCACCTTCAAGCACCAAAACAATCCCTCCGTCTTCGTTGAGTTCGCCTTCGAGTACCCGGACCGTCACCTGTCTTCCTGCAACGGCCTGCCGAAGCGAATGCCACAACGCGGGGAAATTGCCCGCTTCACAACGGATGCGCAACCCTTTCCCTTCTCCTTCCTCTTCCGTCTGATGCACGAGTTGTCGGGTAAGAGGATGGACCGGGTTGCGGAACACCTCTTTCACGGTTCCCTTTTCGATGACACGTCCTTCTTCCATCACTGCCACTCGATGGCATATCGAGCGAACCACGCTCATCTCATGAGTGATCAGAAGGAGCGTGATCCCGGTCTCCCGGTTGATTTCCTTCAGCAATTTCAGGATGGAAGTGGTGGTCTCCGGGTCAAGTGCAGAGGTTGCTTCATCGCAAAGCAGAACCTTGGGGTCATTGGCCAGGGCCCTGGCGATTCCCACCCGCTGTTTTTGGCCGCCGGAAAGCTGGGAGGGATACGCGTTGGCCCGGTCCGTCAAACCGACCCGTTCCAAAAGTCCATCCACCTTCCGCTTGATTTCCGTTTTGGATTTTCCGGCCACTTCCAGAGGGAAGGCCACGTTCTCCCAAACGGTGCGCGACCAGAGCAGATTGAAGTGTTGAAAGATCATTCCGATTTTCTGCCGGGCGAAGCGCAGATCCCTCTCTTCCAGTCGGGTGATCTCCTCCCCGTCCACCCACACCTGACCGGATGTGGGTGATTCCAATCCGTTGACCAATCGAAGCAGCGTGCTTTTCCCCGCTCCGCTTCGTCCGATAATCCCGAATATATCTCCCTTTTCGATGGTCAAGTTCACCCCTTCCAGGGCGGTGACTCCATCGAAACCTTGCCTCGGAGGATATGTTTTTCCTATATCCTTCAACTGAATCACAATGGTTCACCATCCACAAACAAAATAAAAAGTCCTTTCCACCAATGCAGAAAGGACCGTTCTTCTTCCAGGTTGGCGATCCTTTCTCTCATCTGTCAGGACAAAAGTCCTGCAGGAATTGGCACCTTAACCTGAAGACGGTCGGTTGCCGGGCTTTCATCGGGCCAGTCCCTCAGCCGCTCTTGATAAGAGAAAAGCAAAGTATTCAAATGTCCAAATCAGATGGTAGCACGGTTCCCTCCCATGGTCAACCGGAATATTATTCCTAAGGGTGACCGTGGGAGTCATCCCAAAAAAAAAAGGCGAAATAGATGGCAAAGATTTATCCGGACATTACATTTCCTTTACAATTGGCGGGAAACCCACTATTCCCGGCGTGAATGTCTTATACTAATAATCAAGAAGAGGTACTTGGAGGTGCCCCGAATGAACTACCCGGTTGCAGGTAAAGCTTTTTGGTTGGGCATTTTCAACGCAGCATTTTTAAGCGTTCCTTTATGGCTTCTCTTTTATCTTTCCCTGCGTTTGATGTTCTGATGATGCCCCCATCGGAGAACCCGGGGTTCAATCGTGCCTCAAAAAATCGCTGAAACGACCACTGTGTTTTTTGAGATAGAACTTGCAAAAAAGGATTGCCTCCGAGGGGCAACCCTTTTTTATTTCATTTTTTATCGGGCCCCGTCTCCTGAAAGAACCACCCACACCGTTCTCATCAGGATCTTCAGGTCCAGAGCGGGGGATTGACGTTGAATGTAGTACATATCCATCCTGAATTTTTCATAAGGAGTGGCATCGTAACCTCCGTTCACCTGCGCCCAACCGGTCAGGCCGGGTTTCACCATCAACCGCTGTTTAAAACCGGGAATTTCCTTCGCGAATTTTTCGGTGAATACATACCGTTCGGGCCGCGGGCCGATCAGACTCATGTCTCCCTTAATCACGTTGATCAATTGGGGAACTTCATCAATTCGGGTTTTGCGGATGAACTTCCCGACACGGGTCACCCGCGGGTCATGTCTGGAAGCCCACTGCGGCCCGTTCTTCTCGGCATCCATACGCATGGAACGGAGTTTAATCACATGAAAGCGCCGGCCGTTTAAGCCCACCCGCTCCTGAGTGTAGAAAACGGGACCCTTGGATTCCAATTTGATTGCAATCGCAGTCAGCACCAGGACCGGAAGAATAAAAATGAGGAGGGCGATGGAAAAGACCACTTCAAACCCCCTTTTGAAAACGGGGTAGAAACCGGCCATATATTGCGAACCCTCGGTCCGCGCCTGAGACTCTCTTTCGTAAGCCGCCGCTTTGGAACGCATCCGCAAACCACTCCTGCCGTGATAATTTCCGATGGATAGGGTTTTATGGATGAAATGTTACAAGAACATTGCATTCTTTCCGTGTCCGCCCGGTTTCCGCCGAAGCGGAACGGGTTTTGATCTGGTAAACAGTATACTGCAGATACCCAGCTTTTACAATAGATCGGAGCATGTCTTTTACATGAACTTTACAATCATGTTACAAACGCATTCACCCGTCGTTGCACCTTCATCACCGGGGACTTGCTCATCGGTTGCGGCCGTAATGCTCCAATGTCCGGCGCAACCCTTCTTCAAGTCCTGTCCGCGGCGCCCAGTTCAATATCTCCTTGGCCCGGTCAATGCAGAAATAACTGTGCTTAATATCCCCTGCCCGTTCGGGTCCATACTCCACATCGATTTTTTCACCCCGGATCCCCTCCAGGATCTTCACCAGGTCATTGAGGGAAGTGCTGACCCCGGTCCCGATGTTCATCGTCTGCCCCTCCCCTTTTTCCAAGGCAGCCAGGTTGGCCCGGGCGATGTCTTCCACGTAAATGTAATCCCGGGTCTGCTCCCCATCACCGAAGATGGTCAATGACTCCCCCCGCAAAAGACGGTCGATGAAAATGGAGATGACGGCTCCCTCTCCATGGGGAACCTGGCGGATGCCGTACACATTGGCATAACGGAAGATGGTGTAGGATAGACCGTACAGCTCACCGTAGGTGCGGATGTAGCTCTCGGGTGTCAGTTTGGAGATGCCGTAAGGGGATAAGGGAGAAACCGGATGTTGTTCATCGATGGGAAGATATTGCGGGTTTCCGTAAACGGCTGCTGATGAGGCATAGATAAACTTCCCGACGCCGTATTTCCGGCACCCCTCCAGAAGCCGGATCGTCCCCAGAATATTGGTCTTCGCGTCCCAAATCGGATCTTCGATGGAACAGGGTACCTGGGATTGGGCGGCCTGATGGATCACCGCCTCCGGACGCTCTTTTTCAAACACACGGATGATCTCCTCATCCTGCACGTTCATCCGGTAAAACGGAATGTCTCCTTGAAGATATTCTTCCTCGCCCGTTGAAAGGTTATCGACCACCACCGGCCGATGACCCTTTTGCAACAGGAGATCCACGATATGGGAGCCGATAAACCCCGCTCCCCCGGTAACCAATACTTTCATGGCTTAAAACTCCTTCTCTCCACCCGCTCCGGTTCCGCCCGGGACCGGGGTTCCCCCCGTTCCCCCGGGGCCCCGTAACTCAAAAACGGGATTTGCTTTCCTGATGTTCCATTCTGCCGCTAATTGGAAATAAACTGACAAAACTTGGTATTACACCCAAAGATCCAACCCAGGGAAAACGCTGGGGTTTTCCAGACGAAACGGCGTTTGTCATTTCAGCCCGATGGAAATGTATTTGGTTTCCAGAAACTCTTCCACTCCGTAGCGTCCCCCTTCACGTCCCAGACCGCTCTCCTTAAAACCGCCGAAGGGGGCCTGTGCCGTGGATGGGACTCCATCGTTCACGCCGACAATGCCGAATTCCAGCTTTTCGGCGACCCGGATGGCCCGGGAAAGATCCTTCGTGTAGAAGTAAGCGGCCAATCCGTACCGGCTGTTGTTTGCCATTTCAATCGCCTGTTTTTCTGTACGGAAGGTTTGAACGGGTGCCACGGGGCCGAAGGTTTCCTCCTCAAGAATGAGCATGTCATCGTTGACTTCGGTCAGCACCGTCGGTTCAAAAAAGTGGACGTTGCCTTCCGAAATCCGCCGTCCACCCACAACGACCTTCGCTCCTTTATCGACCGCGTCTTTCACGTGTTGTTCCACTTTGGCGGCGGCATCCCCATCGATCAGGGGGCCGATTTTCACGCCCTCTTCCATCCCGTTTCCCATTTTCAATGTTTTCGTCTTTTCGGCCAGAATCTCCGAGAAGCGATCGGCGATTTCCTCCTGCACGTAAATCCGGTTGGCGCAGACACAAGTCTGACCGGCGTTTCGGAATTTGTTGGCCACGACTTCATCCGCCGCCTGCTCCAGATCGGCATCACCGAAGATCAGGAAGGGAGCGTGTCCCCCCAATTCGAGACTGATTTTCTTGACAGTGTCCGCCGCTTGTTTCATCAGGATTTTCCCCACCTCGGTGGAACCGGTAAAACTGATTTTGCGCACCCGTTCATCTTCGAGGAGAGTATTCCCGATGGCGGAAGCATTCGTCCCGGTCACCAGATTGATGACACCGGCCGGCACCCCGGCCTGATGAAACAGCTCCACCAAACGACAGGCAGTGAGCGGGGTCTGTTGGGCCGGTTTCACCACGACGGTGCAACCGGCGGCAAGGGCCGGGGCAATTTTTCGGGTGATCATCGAAGCCGGAAAGTTCCAGGGGGTGATGGCCGCCGCCACTCCCACCGGTTGTTTGTGAACCCAGATCCGTTTGTCCGGAGTGGAAGCAGGAATCGTTTCCCCGCAGATCCTTTTTGCTTCCTCCCCGCTCCACTCAACGAAATCCGCGGCATATTGAACTTCTCCCCGGGATTCCGCCAGCGGCTTCCCTTGTTCCAGAGTCATGATTTTCGCCAGTTCTTCCTTGTGGGACACTATCTGATCATAGGCACGTCGGAGGATATCGGCGCGTTCCCTCGCCGTTTTTCCCGACCATTCGGGAAAAGCCCGGTGAGCCGCTTCCACGGCTTTTTTCACATCGGCTTCCGAACCGTCGGCCGATTGACCGACCACCTTTCCCGTCGCCGGATTGAGTACTTCGTAAGTTTCCCCGTTTTCCGCAGGTCTCCACGCTCCATCGATAAACAGACCGTATCGTTCCATGCGATCACTCCTTTTCGGGATTCGGCGAATCTCCCGCCCCTGCCCTTCGGCGGTTTCCCACTCCTCTACCGGAAGGTCGGGCGGGAAACCCCGCGGGTAAAGAGAAGGAATCCGCACACCATACACCTTTGCTTGTTATTCGTTTTCCGATCCCGCCTTCTCTCAAACCTAGAAGCGTTGTGAAAAAGTGAGCGGCAGCATTTACCCAAAGCCGCTCCGGCGGCACTCACAGAGCACAAGTCGCGCCTGGGTCGCTTCACTCCCGGTCGCGCTATGCACTCACAGAGCACAAGTCGCGCCTGGGTCGCTTCACTCCCGGTCGCGCTATGCTGTCCTGCAGAGATGGTTGCACTGTCCGCTCCGAATCATCCTGCTGCGGGCAGGGGCAAACGCCTTCGGATGCAACACAGAGAAGCTTTTGCCCCTGAACGCCCTTGCAGGCTGATTCTCCACCGGGCAGGACAGCAAAGTCGCTATTTTGGGTAAACGCTTCCCCTTTTCTCGAAACGAACATTCAATCACAACGCTTCTAGCGAATCCCGAGAAAAGAGAGGAGGAATCCGGGGTCACCCGGACCGCTTGGCTTCCTTCATTGCTTTCCAACCGGTCCGCACCAAACTTTTCAACTCCCCGTACAAGAGGTGGGCCAGTTTTCTCCGATCGCCGAACCGCTCGATGTAATCCCGGCCCCTTTCGGTGACTCGCCGCCGTTCTTCTTCGGTCATGTGTCGCAGTTTTTTCATCGCTTCAGCCAGGCCGCGGGGATCTTCCGCTCCGCTGAACAGTCCGACCCCGTTCTCTTCGACGATGTCCCTCACTTCACCGTCCACTGTCGTGATAATGGGTTTTCCCACAAACATGTAATCGAAGAGTTTGTTGGGACGGGCACCCCGGAAAATTTCATTGTCCGCCAGGGAGATCACTCCGCAGTCCGCCGCATGAATGAAATGGTACACTTCTCCCTTGGGCACGGGGTCAAGAAGATGTACATTGTGGAGGCTCCGTCTTGCTTTGATCTCCCTGAGACGCTCTTTTTCCGGGCCGTCCCCGATGAGGACGATCGCGTATCCGTCGGGTAAATGCTCTCCCGCCCGCACCACATATTCCAACGCGTTGGCCGGACCGTGAGCCCCCGCGTAGAGAGCGACAAACTGATACGGCGCCACCCCCATTCGGCGACGGTACTCCGATTTTTTCCGGGGATCAGGTTTCCAGGACCCCACTACAATCCCGTTCGGGATCAGGGAGACCTTTTCCGGTTCAATGCCCTTCGCGACGATGAATTTCCGCTGGTATTCGGTCAGCACAACGATTTTGTCCGCTTTCCTGTACAGGAAGGACTCCAGCCAGGTCAAGGCTTTAATGACCCGGGGATTTTTCAGTCCGTCCATCTTCACGAGCGTATCCGGCCACAGGTCACGGACTTCGAGGACGAAGGGACAACGCTTGATTCTGGACAACAACCACCCGGCAAAGGGGGTGAGCAGGTGAGGGGATGAAGCGAACAGCACATCCGGGCGACTCCGGAACAGCCCCGACAGGAAAAAGAGGAAAGCAAAACTCAACATGTTCAACACCCGGCGGAAGTCGTTCCGTGTATGGGGAAAAGACCAAAGCCAACGGAGGTGAAGACCCGGAACCCGATCCAGTTCCCGTTTGGTTTCCTGATCGATAAATCGGCGCCTCGAGTGGTTGAATGAGGAGAGCCACAACGTGACCTCGGCTCCTTCTTCATCCACCCATTCCCGGGCCAGTTCGTAATGCCGGGTAATTCCCCCGAGATTGGGAGGTACGGCATAGTGATTGGCAAGCCAGATACGCAATTCGCTTCACTCCCTTGAATCCCTCATAACTCCCGATAAAGGTTTAAAAGTTTTCTCTCTTCCACATGCCAGTTGTAGATCTCCCGATGGGCGGCCCGTCCTCTTTCGCCCATCTGCCGGATCCGCTCTTCATCTTTCAGGATTTCCGTAACGCGCACCGCGATCTCAACGGGGTTGAGGGGATCCACCGTGACGCCTGCCCCGCTTCTCACCAGGATGTCCCGCCACAGGGGAAAGTCCGTCGCCACCACCGGAACTCCGGCGGCCATGTATTCAAACATCTTGATCGGCAGGGACTCCCGGTAATTTTCCACGGGATGGAGGCAAACCAACCCCACTTTCCCGGTCGCCAGCCACTTTTGCACTTCCTCAAAGGGAATCCGGCCGTGAAGATAAATTCTTTTCCCGCGGAGTTTGTTCACATCCCGGTCTTCGGGCCGGATATGCTGGAGAGGACCAATCAGGTGGAGTTCCGCATTCAGCTCCTCCGGAAGGTACTCCATCATTCTTACCATTTCCTTGTACCCCCTGAGATAAGAGATCCCGCCCACGTACAGGATCCGGTTGGTCCCCGCCTTCTCCCGGGGAGAAGGCGGGACCGAAAATGGAAGGGGGTAATTTTTGAGGACTTCCACCCGGCGGCAGGAAGCGAACTGGCGGGCAATGGGTTCCGTCGCGGTCACCACCGCCGACAGTTGTTTCGCCATCCCTTTTTCAAGCCGGTCGGCCAAAAGGGAAAGGATTCCCCTTAAGGGCCTTGGTATCCACGGTTTGGTATGAATCTGCTTTGGAAGGTCTTCGTGGGCATCGTAGATGACCGGCGACCGGGTCAGCCACTTGAGAAGCACTCCCCAAGGGAGCAGTTCCGGATCGTGAAAGTGAAACCGGTCCGCCCCGCTTTTCAACGCCCGGCGGAAGAGTCGCCACCCGCCCAAGAGCCGGTGCAGCTTGTTTTTGGGACGGGGAAGACCCACGATGCGGACTCCCTGTTCCTCCCGCCGGTCAAAGTCGGCCAAAGCGTGCAGTTCCACCCGATAACCGGCCTTGGCCAGTGAAACGGCTTCCTTGTGAAACACCCGGCTGTCGTTGTAGCTGTGAACGGAGCTTAGAATCATGACCCTTTCATTCATGTTGTTTCCTCTCTTCACGCGGGATCATGGTTCGTCCCCTTTTTCAACTGCCGGGTTCCCACCGCCACCACCGTCAGCGCAAACCCGTAGACGACCCACATGGGGGTGAAATGAATGGCCGTGCTGGGTGACATCCCGCCGAAAAAGTAGCCGATCAATGAAATCAGACAGGCGGTCGCTCCCCATCGGATCACCGGGGGAAGGACGGCCGCATTTTTCCTGTCGGCCAATTTCCAGAGCCGGACCAAGAGCCAGAAATAAAGGAACATATACAGAGTGAAGATGAGCACGCCGAAATTGACCAGGATCTCCACCCACCAGTTGTGCATGTTGGTCTTGCCGCCCACCCCCGGATCGCCGGCCATGTAATACTCGATGTTCCCCGCACCGACACCCAGGTAGTGGCTTCGATGCAGGTGCAACAAACCGTTGATAATCAACGCTTTCCGGATGTTGATGCTTTGATCTCCCGAGGCGGGCGACTCCTCCCCGGCAGCGGGATCCTGTTCCGGGAGCTGCCAGCTTCCTTGCAGGTCCTGGATCACGCCGAGCGTGGTTCCCAGTTTGTCCCGTGCCTGCTGGGAAAGGAGGGTGGACGTGAGCAGGTTGACCACCAAAACGGCCAGCACCAACAGCCCGACACCTTTCAACAGGTTTTTCCGGGTCAACTTCCGCCGCTCCACCGTAAAGGGAATCAACACCATCCAAGCCATCCCGGCCAGCGGGAGCGCAAACCCGCTGTTGCTGCGGGATCCGGTCATCAACAGACAACACAGGGCGATGATGCCCGTTGAATAAATCAGCCAGCGCGTCTTTCGCCGCATGGGGAGCATATAGAGGGCCGTCACCACAAAGGGGAGCCCCAGCGTGATCGATGTCGCAAAGTCATTCTGGTTTTTGAAAAAAGACGTCGGGTTGGGGGCATTCGGGTTCATGTAATAGCGGGATGAGGGAAGGTGCCAAAACGTGAGTGACTCGATCAGGCCGAAGACAACCAAGACAAAGAACACCCAGAACAGAATCCGGGACGTCTGTTCCATGTTTCTCCCATGCTTCACGAAGAACGGAAAAGAAAGGGTCAACAACAGCATGGTCACCAAAAACACGGTGTAACGGACCCCGTAACCCAGGTGTCCCGCCCATGTGAGCGACACCGCCGCGTAGAGCGTCCAGAACGCAAAGAAGGCGATATGCCATCGAATATGATACATGTGGAAAGATTGCATGGAATGCTTGTTAACCCAGCGCACGATCAGCCCCGCCACCAACAGGAAGAACGTGACGCGGAAAAAGGTCACCTTGAAGCCGGGGCCCGGAACCCCCAAGGTGGGTCCCAACACGGCAAAAACCACCATGATATGGAACAGTCGGTTCAATTGTTGTTGTCTCGGCAGAAGTAATGAAGTCACCAGACTCACCTTTTTCCAACGATATTCGGCAACCGGTGCCTGATAAATGAGACGGATTCCTTCGTGAAGAGGCCCGTCAGGAAGATCGCTGCCACCATGACAAGGAGGGCGATCAGGTAATAGATCCACATTCCGGCCCAGTCCTCGACCTGTCCCCAGGTGATGACCGAGAGCGTCGTCAGATAGATGCCGAGGTAGACCAGCATCCCTTTGATGCGAAAATCGATCCGGTACACTTTCTGCCCCTTCCGGTAGATGGACAAAAAGGCGTACAAATAGGTGATCACGTTCATGGCCGCCGTTCCCCAGGCACCGAAAAGGGGAATGAGAACGGCGTTGCCCGCGAAATAAAACACTGCTGCCACCAAAAAGGTCTTGGAGATTTCCTTCGTCCGCTTTTGGATCAGGAGGCCGACCCCGACAATCAGGTGCATGGTGTTGAGGACGGTTCCAGTGGCCAGCATCCATACGTACGGATAAGCATCGAAGTATTCCTTTTTCCCGGCAACGATTTGAATCACCGGTTCAATAAAGAACGTGAGGAACAGGATGAAAAAAGTGGCCACCACCAGAAAAGCGCGGCCCAGCAGGCTGTAAATCCTGGGAGCATCCTCCCGTTCCTTGATGGAGACGGAAAAAGGCCGCCAAGCCAGTTGGAACGCTGTGGTCAAGAGGGCGATGATACTGGCGAAACGGAGAGCGAGCCCGAACACACCGGCCGCTTCCGAGGAGACCATGTGGTAGATCATCGGTCGGCTCACCGAATTCATGACCCAGAAAGCAAACAGAGCCGGCAAAAGAGGAACCCCGTAACTCAACAGATCCCTGATATGCCGCCGACGGACCGAAAAGGTGAATTTGTTGCGATAGAGCCACAACAGAGCCGCCGCGACAATCGACTGGGCGACGATCTGTCCGTAAAAAATCCCCAGAACCCCCTGCTTCTCAACCACCACGAAATAAACACTGGCGAGGGAGGAACCGATGACAAAGGACATACTCCCGATGTTGAAGGTCCAGACCTGACGGCTGTATCGGGCATAGGCCAGGGTTTGCTGGATGATCACGTTGAAAACGATCACCAGTACCGCCAGTGTGAGCAGGTTGGGATAATTCTCCCCATGTTCATAAAGCCACTCGGCTGAAGGCTCACTGATGACATAGGTGAGGGCGAGAAAACCGAGGCTGATGAGGGTCGGACCCATCACCGCCGCCGTAAAATACCGGTTCCGGTCTTTTTCGTCCCGGGCCTCGAAGTAGTAATAAGCAAACGCGGTATCCGTACCCAGTATACACAAATAAGTGAGGACCATTGCAATGGTGTTGGTCAGGTCCCAGTCCCCGAATTGCGAAGCCTGCAACTGGCGGGTGTAGACCGGCACCAGCAGGAAACTGACAATTTTGTTTCCCATCAAGGCCAGTGCGAACGCAGTTGAATCGGAGAACAGTTGTTTGATCTTGGTCAGCATAGCGCGCCCCTTTACCTCTCTCTAAGTTTCGCGCAACTCCCCTTCCGGAACCGGCCTCAACGGACGCGCCGGAACCCCGGCGTAAACCGTCGCCGGTTCCGTGTCCCGGTTGACGACTGCTCCCGCGGCGATGAAAGATTCCTCCGCGACAACCACACCGGGCAGCAAGACGGCGGCTCCACCGACCCGGGCCCCTTTTTTCACCGTCGGACCCTTCACATGCCGGAATCGCTCCTCAGTGCGTCCCATAAAGTTGTCATTGGTGGTCGTCACCCCCGGGGCAATGAAGACATCGTCTTCCAACCGGGAGTAGGCAGTGATGTACGCGTTGGTCTGAATCTTGGTTTGGGAACCGATCTCCACCTGGTTCTCGACAGCGACGCCACGTCCGATCACAACACGTTCCTTCACGGTGCAATTTTCACGAATGAAGGCATGGTCGGCCACCAGTACCTCATCACCGATCCGGCTGCCCCGGTAGAGAACGGTGTGGGATCCGATGGTGCATCCTTTCCCGATCACCAACGCCGGCAGGTCCGCATCCACTTTCACCGTACTGGTTTTTGCCGGTTTCGGCCAACGGCCGACGACAGCGTGGTCGGCGATCACGCTCCCCTCCCCGATCACCGTGTCGGAATGAACCGTCACGTGGTTGCCGACGGTGACATTATCACCCAAAACGGCTCCTTCTTCAATAACGGTAAAATGGCCTAGTTTAACCCCTTCTCCAATCCGGGCAGAGGAATGGATCGATCGACTCATCTCGCACCCTCCATCAGGCTTATACCTTTTCATAATCTCCTCTGATGTTTTGAACATCTTTCAGTCCGTTCCGGGTATCAAAAATCGCCTTGGCTTTCTCCGCGATCAGGGAATAGTCATAGGCGCTGTGGTCTGTTGTAAGCAAGACGATGTCGGCTTCCTCCAGCAGCTCTCCGGTCAGCTTCCGGCTCTCGAACATCTTTCCGTCCAGCAGGAAAGAAGGAACGTGGGGATCGTTCACCAGGATCTCCGCCCCGTGCCTTTCCAACTGACGAATGATTTCCAGAGCGGGAGATTCCCTGATGTCGTCGATGTCCCGTTTGTAGGCCACACCGAGGAGCAGCACTTTCGCCCCTTTCAGGGGTTTCCCGTGGCGGTTCAGCATCTTCATGGTCCGCTCCACCACGAAATCCGGCATATAATTGTTGATTTCCCCTGCCAGCTCGATCAGCCGGGTGTGGTATTTGTACTCCCGCGCTTTCCAAGTCAGATAATACGGGTCGATGGGGATGCAGTGTCCTCCCAGACCCGGCCCCGGATAAAAGGCCATGAAGCCGTAGGGCTTTGTTTTGGCCGCCTCGACCACTTCCCAGTAATCGATCCCCATTTTGTTGCAGAGGATGGCCATCTCATTGGCCAGCGCGATGTTGATATTTCGAAAGGTGTTCTCCAGGATTTTCTCCATTTCAGCCACCGCCGGGCTGGAGACTTCGAATACTTCCCCTTCCAGCACGTTCCGGTAGAGGGTCGCGGCCACCCGGGTGCAGGCTCCAGTGACCCCGCCGACCACTTTGGGGGTGTTTTTCGTATTGTAGACTTTGTTTCCAGGATCGACCCGTTCCGGAGAGAAAGCGAGGAAAAAGTCATCGCCGGCTTTGAGACCGCCTTCTTCCAGAATGGGGCGAACCACTTCCTCGGTGGTTCCCGGGTATGTGGTGCTTTCCAGAACCACCAGCATGCCGGGATGCAAATGCTTGGCGATCTCTCTTGTAGAAGCTTCCACATAGGAGGTATCCGGTTGTTGATAACGGTCCAGCGGTGTCGGGACGCAGATGGCCACGGCATCCACATCCGCGATTTCATCATACCGGGTGGTCGCCCGGAGTCCCCCTTTTTTCACGATTTCGGAGAGCTCTTCATCCACTACGTCCCCAATGTAATTAATCCCCTGGTTGACCATGTCGACGCGCTTTTGCTGGACGTCAAACCCGATCACCCGGTACCCGGCCTTCGCTTTTTCCACCGCCAGCGGGAGCCCGACATACCCCAGGCCAACCACCCCGATGACCGCTTCTTTCCGGTTCAGCTTTTCCAACACTTTTTGCGTTTCCATTCGCCTCATCCTTTACACCGTCATGAATCGAAAAATTGCTTGACCGCTTCCACCACCCGCATTTGGGTCGCTTCATCCAATTCCGGGTAGAGAGGCAAGGCCATCGATCGCCGACAGATTTCCTCCGCCACCGGCAGATCGCCTTCCCGGTACCCCAAATCGCGGTAGACCTCCTGAAGGTGAAGAGGGACGGGATAATATGCCGCCGTGCCGATTCCCCGGCTTTTCAGATGCTCCATCAGTCCGTCCCGTTCTTCCGTCTGAATGATATAGAGATGGTAAATGTGTTTACGGTCTTCCGCTTCGACAGGGGTTGTCACCGGTAACCCCTCCAACAACCGGTTGTAAACACGGGCACGCTCCCGGCGTGCTTCGTTCCACCGGTCCAGATACTGAAGCTTCACCCTCAAGGCTGCGGCCTGCAACTCATCCAGGCGACTGTTGTATCCGATCAGGGCGTTGTGGTACTTCGAATGGGGGCTCCGACCGTGAACCCGGAGACTCTTCAGCGTTTCGGCCAATTGCGCATCATCGGTGACCACCATGCCCCCGTCCCCGTAGCCTCCCAGGTTTTTGGTGGGAAAAAACGAGTAAGTGGCGGCATCACCGAAAGATCCGATCCGCCGTCCTTTGTATTCCGCTCCGATGGCCTGTGCGGCATCTTCCAACACCCGGAGGCCGTGCTTTTCCGCAAATGCCGTCACCTCATCCAGATTGGCCGGTTGACCGAAAATATGAACGGGGATCACGGCTTTGGTCTTCTCCGATACATGATTTTCCAAAAGGGAGACGTCCAGGTTGCAGGTCTCCGGATCGATGTCCACGAACACCGGGCGGGCGCCCAGTTTGGAGATCACTTCCGCCGTGGCGAAAAAGGTGAATGGGGTGGTGATGACTTCATCCCCCGGCCCGATGCCCCATGCGTCCAGGGTGAGCAGCAAGGCATCGGTTCCGTTGGCAACACCGATTCCGTACCGGGTCCCGCTGTAGGCCGCCACTTCTTCTTCCAGGCTTTTCACTTCCGGCCCCAGAATATATCGGCCTCCCTCCAGGACACCCATCACGGCTTTTTGGATTTCTTCCCGGATCTCCCGGTATTGCGCCTTTAAATCGAGTAACGGCGTATGGTTCGTCATTGGAGTCCCCCCGCTTTCACAAGTTCATCCATGCGGACCGGTCGACCGGTTTCCGCGGCCGTCTGGCAGGCGATCACCAACGCAAGGGCACGCCGTCCGTCCTCTCCGGTCACCAAGGGCCGGCGACCGGATTGAACCGCATCGGTCATGTCCCGGATGAGACACTGATGCCCGGGGATCCCGTAGGGATCTTCATGCACCCGGCGCCTCACTTCTTCCGATTGACCCTCGCTCAGATCGGCAAACTGCCAGGCCTGAATCCAGTTTGCCGTCGGTCCGCCGACCACGGCGGTCCCCTTCTCCCCGAAGAGAGCGAGGGATTCCTCCAAGTTTCGGGGATACAGGGTGACGGCGGCCTCGATCACCCCGAGGGCACCGTTTTTAAATTTCAATATGGAAACGGAAGTATCTTCCGCTTCCATCCTCCTCAGCCGGGTGGCGTGATAGGACGAAACCTCCTCCACATCCCCCATCATCCACAGAAGGAGATCCAGGTTGTGAATCGCCTGGTTCATCAGCACTCCGCCGTCCATCGCGCGGGTTCCCCGCCAGGACGCCTGATCGTAATATTCCTGGTTCCGGTTCCAGCGGACCGTCGCGTTGGCATGGCTGAACTTGCCGAAGGCTCCGGCTTCCAAACGCTTTCTCAACTCCCGGATGGCCGGACGGAACCGGTTGGGGTGGACCACACTCAGCTGGACTCCGTTTTCCCGGCATGCCTGAATCATCCGGTCAGCGTCTTCCAGTGTGAGCGCCATCGGCTTTTCCACGAGGACATGTTTCCCCGCTTCGGCGGCACGGACCGTCAGGTCGGCATGAAAACCGCTGGGGGTGCAGATATTGACCACATCCAAATCCGTGCGTCCCAGAAATTCCTCCACATCCACGGTTCCTTCCACTCCGTCGCCCAGATAAGGCTCCATCCTTTCGGGGTCCTTGTCACACACCGCCGAAAGGATCGCCCCATCTGTGGCCCGGATGGCCTCCACATGTTTCCTCGCGATGTGTCCGCAACCGATGATCCCGTATCGTATCACCATCGTCCCTCATTTCCTAAACCGGCTGCGCCCGCCTTCGTGAGACGGGCACGGCCCGGACTGCCTTTTTGTTACAACAAGATTACAAACTCCATGTTCACTGTAACACAAACGAAACATTCCCGGTATTGTCTCCGGTCAATCTTAAAAAAATCTTAGTTAATTCTTTTCCGCCCGTTCAAAAGGGTTTCATACAGCTCCATCATCCGTTCGGCATTCCGCTGCCACGTGTATGAGCCGGATTCGGAATAGGCCCGCTCGCCCATGTCAAAGGCGAGGCCTTCGTTATCCATCAAAAGAATCGACAGATAACGGGCCAGCTCCTCCGAATTTTTCGGTTCCACCAAAAAACCCGTCTTCCGGTGCTGAAGGATCTCGGAGATCCCCCCGACATCCGTCGCCACCACCGGCTTTCCACACCCCATGGCTTCCAGCAGAATGGAGGGTAACCCTTCGCTCAGGCTGGAAAGGACCACTGCGTCGCTGCTGTTGATCCACCAGGGGATGTCCTCCGGGGGTTTCCTTCCCGCAAAAAGAACCTGATCCTCCCACCCGTACTCCCGGACCCTCTTCACCAACTTGGAACGAAGGGGACCATCACCGACCAGATGGAGCCGGACATCCGGATGCTGGACCGCCAATTGGTTGAAAGCTTCCAGGAGATATTCCAATCCTTTCACTTTATAGAGGTTCCCCACAAACAAAATGGACTTGCCGTTCAGGGGTAAATTCAGTCTCTCCCGGGATTCTTTCCGCGAGCGCGGATAGAACCGCTGGGGGTCGAATCCGTTGTAGATGGTGGTGGCCTCCACTCCCGCCACGATTTTCTGCGTATCCCGCTTCAACTGCTCACTCACCGTCACAATGTGATCGGAAGCCCGCAAAGCACTCTCCGTCCGTTCCAACACTCCTTTGTTCCGGAAGGGATAAAGCCGGATATCCGAACCGTGGATGGTGGTGACCACCGGCACCCGGAAGATCTTCTTCAGCAACGTGCCGGCATAACCGTCCGGATAAATGGTATGACAATGAATGAGGTCAAATGAAAACCGCTTTTTCAAATCCTCCATGACACAAACCAGCGAACGGAAGTAAAGGTACCCGTAAGACTGAAAAAACGCTCCACCCGGGAACATCCAGGTGGGAACATAACGGATCGGAATGCCGTCCATCGTCAGCTGTCCCGGAAAATGACGATACGCCCTCCACTTGGGATAAAAGGGAAAACGGGGCACGGGTGAAAGGACTTGGCAGTCCACTCCCGCCTTTTTCAGCGTCTTCACCTGATTGTGTACGAAAATTCCAGACGTCGGGTTTGAGGGGTTGGGATACATGTGGGAGATGATTAATACTTTGAGGCTCATGGTGCTGGACGTTCTTCCTTTCTTACGACCCGGTCCGTCCGGTTGAAGAACCGGAGAGCCAAGGCTGTTTATTATCCATCCTGCCAGAGCCGGTCCACAATGCGGCCGGAGGCTTTCCCATCTCCAAATACCGGTTGAACTTCCGAGAAATCCACTCCAAATGTTTCCACGCCTTCGATGATTTTCCTCTTGTCCGCCCCCACCAAGATATTGGTTTTCTGTTCGACGGTTTCTGTCCATTCCGTCTCATCCCGCATGGTGATGCAGGGAACTCCCAGAAGAAATGCTTCTTTTTGCACCCCGCCCGAATCGGTGAGAATCTTTTTCGCCCCGGACTCCAACCGGAGCATATCGAGATAGCCCACGGGCTCGATCACCTTCAGAAAACGGTTGTTGAAAGAAAGGCCATCGCTTTTCATCTTGTTTCGGGTCCGGGGGTGAAGGGGCAGAACCGCCGGCGCCGAGAGGGCGTTCAGGGCGGAAACGATTTCTTTCAGCCGTTCGGGATCGTCGGTGTTTTCCGCCCGGTGGAAGGTGATCAGAAGATAGGAACCAGGCTCCAGTCCCAAACGTTCCAGAATATCCGAACGCTCTGTGGCCAATTTCCGGTTGAATTGCACCGCGTCCGCCATGACATCCCCCACTTGGTAAACCCCGCTTCGAATTCCTTCCGAATCCAGATGACGAACCGCCGTTTCCGTTGGACAAAACAGCAAGGAAGAAACATGGTCCGTCAACACCCGGTTGACTTCTTCGGGCATCCGCCGGTTGAAGCTTCTGAGGCCCGCTTCCACATGGGCAACCGGGATATGCAGCTTGGATGCCGCCAACGCGCCGGCCAACGTGCTGTTGGTATCTCCATACACCAAAACCCAATCCGGTTTCTCCCGAAGGAGAACTTCCTCCACCTTGGTCAGCATTTCTCCCGTCTGGGCACCCTGGGATTGGGAACCGACCCCCAGGTGGTAATCCGGGTTGGGGATTTTCAATTCCTCAAAGAAGATGTCCGACATGGACGGATCATAGTGTTGCCCGGTGTGGACCAGGATTTCCGTTCCTCTCCGGCGGAGACTCCTGGAAACGGGAGCCGCTTTGATGAACTGCGGTCTGGCTCCCACCACGGTTACCACTTTCATATTCATCCCTCCCGTGTTTCGGGGGCGGACAAAAAGGCCCCCCAGTCAGATGGAACGGACAGATGCTCCCCTCTGTTACGGGCTTTACACCTTTTTAACCATCCCTTTACAAGGGCATGAGACCCCTTCCGGCTGTCCATCCTAAGTGACGGAGGGAGGAATCACCATGGCTCTCCAAAACCGGCAAGCGAAAGACTCCGCCCCGTTGGACTGCGCCAGGGGTCTCATCAACGGGAGCGTAATCAGTCTGTTCCTTTGGGTGATGCTTTATCTCTTGGTCCGGTGGATCTGAACAGCTTTACACTTGAAACCCCTTGGCACCAAGAAGTATTGTGAAAAAGGGAGCGGCAGCATTTACCCAAAGCCGCTCCGGCTGCACTCACAGAGCACAAGTCTCTCCTGGGTCGCCATGCTGTCCCGCACAGGTGCAGGCACTGTCCCGCTATTTTGGGTAAACGCTCCCCCTTTTCTCGAAACGAACATTCAATCACAAGGCTTCAAGGGCTTATTCCGGCTGGAATTCATTCTTTGTCCTGAACGGCGAAGAGAAGCTCTCCCTCGGCCACGATGCGATCACCGACCCGGGCCACTCCTTTGCCTTTTCCCAGCGCCGACCGCAGGCGGAGCATTTCCACCTCGAGGGTGAGAACGTCCCCCGGTATCACTTGGCCACGGAAGCGAAACTTCTCAATGCCCGCAAAGAAAGCCAGCTTACCCCGGTTTTCCTCCATACCCAAAACGGCCACGGCACCCACCTGGGCCAATGCTTCCACAATCAACACTCCGGGCATGACGGGGTAGCCGGGAAAATGTCCTTGAAAAAACGGTTCATTCGCGGTGACGTTTTTGACTCCCACCGCTTTTTTTCCCATCTCGCATTCCAGAATCCGGTCCACCAACAGAAATGGATACCGGTGTGGAATGACTTCCTGGATCTGATTCACGTCCATTTCCATTCATAACCCTCTTTCTGCTCTCTGTTTTCCTTGACTCCCGTTTCGCGGGGTCCGGAGGGGATCCTCGACGCCACAAATTGGCACTTTGATTGTATCATAAATGACAGGGGCCTTGAAAAAAGGGAATTTACGCCTTCGGCCCTTTTGCTGAATATTTTAACAGACGCTTTTTTTCATGTATGAAAGGCAATCGTCGTTACTACAATAAAAATGTCCCCCGCCATCCTGCCGGGGGTTCAAATAAAGGCACCGGGGTTTTGTCCCGGTGCTCTTTTTTAGCTTTTTTTCTTCTGAGCAACGGTTTCCACCGCCTGAGCCACCAATTCGTGAACACGGGGATTCAGGGGATGGGGAACCAACTCCCCTTCTTTGGTGCTTTCCGCAATCGCCTCGGCTGCTGCCATCAGCATTTCATGGGTGATCTTCGGGACCCGCGCATTCAAAACCCCTCTGAAAATCCCCGGAAAACCGAGGACGTTATTGACGGCGCGACCATCCGCGGCGTACGCCGCTCCCGCCCTCAATGCCGTCTCCGGTTCGATTTCGGGTTTGGGATTGGACAGTGCGAGAATCACTTGACCTTTCCGGATCCACTCCTCCTTTATTAAACCGGGTACACCGGTGGTGGCAATCAGAATATCCGAACGCTCCGTGATTTCCTGCAGGGTTCCGACCGGTTCCCCTCCGTATTCGGCTAAGCGCTCTTTGGCCACATCCGACTTGTCCGCCCCCAATACCTGCCGGACGCCGTAAGCCATGAACATGCGGCAGATGGCCATCCCGGCGGCGCCGAGTCCGATTTGACCCACGACTGCTTCTTTCAGGTTGACGCCGGCACTCTTGCAGGCGGAGATCACGGCAGCCAATGTCACCACGGCGGTGCCGTGCTGATCATCATGCATGACCGGAATATCCAACTCCCGCTTTAACCGTTCTTCCACTTCGAAACAGTGAGGAGATCCGATATCCTCCAGCAGGATCCCTCCGAAACCGGAAGCGATGTTTTTCACGGTCCGGACCATTTCGTCGGGATCCCGTGTGGAAAGAAGAATCGGAATGCCACTGATTCCCGCGAAGCGGTCAAAGAGTACCGCTTTTCCTTCCATCACCGGCATACCCGCCACCGGTCCGATATCTCCCAGCCCCAGAATGGCGGTTCCGTCCGTCACAATGGCTACGGAATTTCCGATTCCTGTATAGAGACGGGCTTTTTCCGGGTCTTTTTGGATCACGCGGCAAACGTCGGCCACCCCTGGTGTATAGACCCTGCGGAGGTCCGCGAGTGAACGGACGTCCAGACGGCTCTTCATCTGGATTTTCCCGCCTTCATGCGCCCGAAGTACATCATCGGACACCGCATGGAGACGGATTCCGCCCTTCAGGCCACGAATCGCCTTCAGAACCTCTTTCAGCTGTTCTTCATTTTCACAGTGAACTGTGATGTTGCGCAGGGTGGAAGTGGTTCCCACCTGCACCGTTTCAATTTCTCCGATATCCGCACCCGCCATGCCGATCGCGGTGGCCACCTTCCCCAGATTTCCCGGAACGGAGGGGGTTTCCACCACCAAAGCCCGGATGATGTTTCTGTCGATCACTACGGACACCTCCGACAACGTTTACAAAAGGAAGGAAAAGAACCGGGGAACATGACGATCCGACTCTTTTCCTTACATGGACCTCTGATTGATCAGTTTAAACTGAAACAGGTAAATGAGGGAAGTAATAAATGAAAATATGATGACACCCCATAAAAACTCACCCGCGGACGGATGGTCAAACATCAACAGAGACAGAGCGACATAATACAAAACCGTAGTCAACTTCCCCATCAGATTGGCCGGAACCGTCAGTTTGCCCTGGAAATGAAAAAAAGCGGAGGCAATGATCATCCCCAGATCCCGGACAAAAATCGCAATCGCCGCAAAAATGCTGATCCGGTGCGAAACGAGAAGGGAGAGGAACACAGCCAACATCATCAGTTTATCCGCCAGAGGATCCAGCATAATGCCCAGTTGCGTCACCTGTTTGTTCTTCCTGGCGAGCCAGCCGTCCACCACATCGGTGAGACCCGCAAGTAAAAGCACTCCGAAAGCCCATTGCATCTTGAACGGGATGTCGGAGAAAAAAAGCGTCAGGTAAACCGGAATCAATATGAAACGAAACAGGGTGACTGCATTGGGTAAATTCAATCGGGGTCCCTCCCTCGTGGCTTCCCACCTGTATGATACCCGGTGCTCGAAAAAAATCACCTCACGAGAAAAGAACCCGTCTCCACCGCCCAAGGGCGGGGGCGGGCCTTTACCCGTAAATCAGATCATATAAGTGCTGCCATAATTCCCGGGTAAACACATCCTTGGCAGGATCGTTGCCGATGACGCTGTATCCGATCAATACCCCCCCGGCCAATGCCGCCACGCTCAACAGCGGTATCCAAACAAAGAGCAACATCAACACCCTGCGGGCAGTCGGGCTGAGCCTGCCTTTTTTTTCGGTCTGCCGGGCAGGATCACCATCCGCCTTCACACGCTCACCCGCACCGGAATCAGGTTCACCGGGAGGAACGACCTCCTCCGGAAGGGAACCGTTTTTTCTCCATTTCAAAACACCGGCCGGTTTTCGGTAGGTTTCGCCGCCCTTTTTTGGAAATCCGGAGTCATTATCTTCTAAAACGGCGTTGTCCCCGTCTTCGGTTTCACCCGGAGGAGAACCGATTCCCCAATCCCGATTCAGACGTTCTTCCCACTCATTCGGATTCTCTGCACCGGGTGAAACCGGCTTTTCTTTCTCCGCGGGCTTGTCCCTGTCGGCGGACGGGGATCTTTTTTCCTTGGGGGATGGATCCGGATCCTTTTCCTTATCGGTTTCGCTGGTGGGGGGGTTGACTCGCCGCTCTTCTGTCATGGAAAGCGGCACATCTTCCGAACTTTCTCCGGATTGGGGTGGATCGGCCGGTTCCGGAGTATCCCCCAACGCATCTTTCTCCCTGTGGCGGCTTTGCTTCCCTTCGGATTCCGGCGGTCGCTTGCCGGGGGTGGCGGGTTCCGTTTCTTTTTCCACGGAATGGGAAGTTTCCTTGGGGGGTGCGCTTTTTCTTTCCTGATCCCGCTCTGTCTTCCCTTGATCAGAGGTTTCCCTCTTGTCCCTCAAAAATTCGCCCGAATCCGACGACCTCCGGTTTTCCAACTGTTTCTTTTTTGTCTCAGGAAGCGGATCTTCCTCCGGCTCCCCCTTTGGCACAGGATCACGGACCTCCTCTTTCGGCACCGCTTCCTCCGATGACGGTTTGAAATGAGTCCGATCCTCCGGAAGGTCCCCGCTTTGGTTCTCCACCCTTTCGTTTGATTCACGGCTTTGTTCCTGCTCACTAACCCGGTTCCGTTTTTCTTCTTTCTGTTGCATGGCCATCCTCTCCGAGCAGACGTTTTGGTGTCATCCGCAATCTTGCCTGCCCCAACAAAAAACAATCTCCGCCATTTATGTACAAAGCTAACCATATCACCCAGTAACAGATCCTCTATAGATAGAATATATCGCAACTCTTGAATGAAGTCCACAGCGAACGGCGGCAGCAAACCAACAGAAACCAGGTGGAACCCGAATGTTTTCCACCTTGGATCTTTCTGGATGCATGGAAACGCCGGGACCGACCCGAATGGCCGTCCGACTATGTAGCGGCGGAACCGATGGATCCCGGTTTTTCAATTTTCAATGGTGGGCGGGGTGTGCGGACAAGGGCGGTCAGACCTTTGTGATTTCCAGCTTTTTTTCTTTTTGGGGGCGCTCCCTTTTATACTTTACCTTGGTGGCTTCCCCTCCCCGAAGATGACGGATCGATTTGTGATACTCCAGGATCTCCTTTACCTGGTTTGCCAGTTCAGAATTGATTTCGGGCAACCGTTCCGTCAGATCTTTATGCACGGTACTTTTGGATACCCCGAACTCCTTCGCAATCGTGCGGACCGTATTTCGGGTTTCCACGAAGTAGCGCCCTATTTTGATCGTCCGCTCTTTGATGTAATCGTGCACTCCCCTCGCCTCCCTCTTCGGATGTCTGGTACATTATATGAGGTGATTTCGGGGTTATTCTCATCTGTCAAGCCCTGACAAGCCCTTTTGTCGCTTTTTTAGCCAATTTTCTGATGGATCAACCTTGAAAGGGCCAAAAAAAATCCGCTCCGGGGAGCGGAAAAATCGAACTTTCAGTCTTTAAAATATGGTTCCGGATTGATGGCCTCACCGTCTTTCCGGATTTCAAAGTGCAGGTGATTTCCCGCTTCTTTCTCAAACTTATTGCGACCGGATTGCCCGATCTTATCCCCCTGCTTGACGGTATCTCCGGCTTTCACTTTCACATCCGCCAAGCTCTGGTACACCGTGACGAGACCGTCTTTATGCTGAATTTCCACTTGATGACCGGTCAGCGGATTTTCTTCCACCCGGAGAACCTTCCCGCTCATGGCGGCGATGACACCGAAGGGCTTTCCGTCTTTGCGTGCGAAATCCAGACCGGAATGGGGCCAGAATGTGTTGGCGTATTTAACCAACGACGCCTCTTTCGACTTTTCAGAACCCGTTTCTTCATAATAACCCATGATCCGGTTTGCTTTGGAATCGGCCACGGGCGATTTCATTTTTTCGCCGGCCTTTTCCGTCGGCACCGTTTCTTCCTGCCGCAGTTCTTCCAAGCCGGTATTGGGTTTGGTCACACCCATGTCCTGGGCGTTTTGATACCACCATACCAGGCTGAGGATGAGTGCTGCGGCTGCCAGGTAAACGGCGGGGAAAAACCACTTTTTCGCCATCAATCTTTTCCACTTCAGACGCGAGATTTTTTCAACCGAACCAGTCGGTTTGCGGTCTTCTGGTTTCATTTTGGTTATCACCTCAGGATCCATTCTCGACACGGGATCCCGGTTTTATACCTTTTTTCCTCCTTTTTTTCATATATTTAGAAACCAAAAGCCCCGTAATCACCGGGATGATCCCTTCTACCAGCAACCGCTTGCGGGAAGAGTCCCGTGCAAAAGAATCGAAGGAAAAAGGTGGACAGTATGCTCCGGCCGGGGAGGGAGATGCTGAAAAACAGGTGATCTAACGTGAAACCGTTCCAGCCAGATCTGATTTTTTTCGAACCTGACGCACTTCAATATCCTTTGGGGCAAGAGCTCTACGATCGATTCAAGGAGACGGACATCCCGATCCGTAAGACCACCTCCCACAACCAAGTCCGCGGGATTCCCGGAAAGACGGAACTTCAAAAATACCGGATGGCCAAAAATACCCTGGTGGTGGGCGTAAGGAAGACACTGAAATTCGACACCTCCAAACCCTCGGCGGAATACGCCATCCCCCTCGCCACCGGTTGCATGGGCCATTGTCATTATTGTTATCTTCAAACCACCATGGGACGTCGGCCCTATGTCCGGGTCTACGTCAACCTGGACGACATCTTCGAAGCGGCTGAGGGATACATCCGGGAACGCGCCCCGGACATCACCCGTTTTGAAGCGGCCTGCACTTCGGATCCGGTCGGGATTGAGCATATCACCGGGTCTTTGAAAAAGGCCGTGGAGTTCATGGGGAAACAAGAGCTTGGACGTCTCCGGTTCGTCACCAAGTACAGCACCGTCGACCCCCTGTTGGATGCCCGCCACAACGGTCATACAAGGTTTCGTTTCAGCCTGAACGCCGATTATGTGGTCAAGTATTTTGAACCCGGTACCGCCCCTCTTCAAGAACGGATTGAGGCCGCCGGCAAAGTGGCCCGTGCCGGCTATCCCCTCGGGTTCATCCTCGCTCCGCTCATGATCTTCGACGGATGGGAAGAAGAGTACGACCGGCTCCTGTTGAACCTGAGCCAAGCTCTGCCCCCGGAGGCGACCAAAGACCTGACTTTTGAACTGATTTCCCACCGTTTTACCAAAACGGCCAAAAACATCATCCAGGAACACTACCCCAAGACCAAGCTCAACATGAATGAAGAAGAACGGCAAAAAAAATGGGGCCGTTACGGCCGTTACAAGTACGTTTACCCCAAAAGCCAGCTTCAGGCTCTCCGGGAACACATGGAAGGGGGAATTCAACGTTATTTCCCCGAAGCTGACATATTGTATTTCACCTGATGGGTCACCCCGGGCGGGAAAAACGCTCGCGATCCGCTTCATCAATGGTTTCCGATCTTCCATTGATCCAGTTCGGGCAGGGGGGCTTTTGTCGCCAACTTCCCGCTTCCTCCATGGAACCGGCGATCCTCCGCCGATGCACCTGATCCGGTGTGGACGCGGTCACTCTTTTTGAGCCAGCTGTTCGTCCATGGCGGCAATGTCCACGCCCCGGTAGTAGTAACGGATAATTTCCTCCGCTTTCTCTCCCCGCTGGGCCATCAAATGGGCCCCCCATTGGCTCATTCCAACTCCGTGCCCGTAACCTTCGGTAGTGAAAGTGATTTGTCCTCCTTTGATTTTCCAGTTAAAATCAGCGGAAGGAAGTTCAAGCGCCTCCCGGACCTGCCGTCCCGTAAACTCCTGGTCGCCGACCCGGACTTTGCTGACCCTTCCCCCGTCCGTCCGCTCGGTCACCTTCAGCCAGTCTCCCCCGGCGGCAGCCGAAACCGCCACTTCTTTGGCGGTATGGTCGGAAAGACGACTGATGAATTCTTTCAACTCAAATTTCTTTTGATCCCTGAATTTGGGAGACTCTTTGTCCCAGGGTGAAGGGACGCTTCTGAGATAGGGATAAGCGGTGGAGAAGTAATCCTCCGAATTTTCCGTTTGGCCGTTACTGGTGGAAAAAAACGCGGCATAAATAGGCTTTCCTCCGTAAAAAATCATCTTTCCCCGCGTCTCTCTCACCGCTTGGTTGATTCGGGCGGAGTAAGCGCGGTAATGATCTCCCCATTGTTCCTTCAGTTTTTCGTCGGTAAGATACACCTGATGGTCCACCGTATCGGATACGTGGGCACCCTTCGCTTGTCCCCCCCACTTGGCCATGCCCTCAAACTTGCCCTTGGAAAGACGGTCCCCGATATAGGTACGCGCCGCAAGAGACTGGGCTTTGAGCGCTTCCACATGAAAGTCCGCCGGCATCTCCGCCGCCACCACTCCGCGAATGTAGGCTTCAAGGGGAACTTTTTCCACTCTATTCTCCTTTGTAAGGTAAACCTTTACGATGGGCCCGGATTTCCAAATGGCAGATCCGCTTTCGCCACCGCTTTTTTTTGCATAAGGAGCATCCCGGTCAAAACTGACCAGGATGGCCGGCACGGCCACCATCACCCCGATCAACAACGCTGTCAACAGGATCATCCCTTTGTGCAACTGGACCCGCCTCCCGGTTGAAAAATGGTCCGAGGACAACCTCTCTTCCAGCCTATGAGGGGGTATTTTTCAATAGAACCTCCGGGCACAGAGAAACCCGCAGCCGTGGAGCTGCGGGTTTCTCTTCATATTAAGCGAATGAGTGCTGGACTTTCAGTTTTCCCGCTTCTTCGGAGACCCGTTGGATATCGGCTCCCAAGGAGCGAAGCTTTTCCACCAGACCGACATATCCGCGGTCAATGTGGTGAAGTTCCGTGACCTCCGTCACTCCCTGCGCCACGAGTCCCACCAGCACCAAGGCGGCTCCGGCCCTCAGGTCCGTCGCTTTCACCTGGGCACCGGACAATGGATGTCCGCCTTCGATTAGAACGGAGCGTCCGTCGATTTTCATCTTGGCGCCCATCCGTTTCATTTCTTCCACATGCATGAAACGATTTTCAAACACCGTCTCCGTCATCATGCTGTTCCCTTCAGCCACCAGTTGCAAAGCCATCATCTGGGACTGCATATCCGTCGGGAAACCGGGATAAGGAAGGGTTTTGACGTCCACCGGTTTGAGCGGACGATCCGCACGGACATGGATGCCGTTTTCTCCTTCCAGCACCTCCGCACCCATTTCCCTCAACTTGGCGATCACGGGATTCAGGTGATCGGAAATGGCTCCCTCAACGAATACTTCGCCGCGGGTGATCGCTGCGGCCGCCATGTAGGTTCCGGCTTCGATCCGGTCGGGGATCACGGTGTAATCCGTCCCGCGAAGGAAGTCCTTTCCGTCGATTCGGATGGTGTCGGTGCCGGCGCCGCGTACCTGCCCGCCGAGGGCATTGATGAAGTTGGCCAGATCGACGATTTCCGGCTCGCAGGCGGCATTTTCGATGAAGGTTCTCCCCTCGGCGAGGGCGGCTGCCATCATAATGTTCTCTGTGGCCCCCACACTGGCGACATCCAGGTAGATCCGGGCGCCACGCAACCGATCGGGCACTGTGCCTTCAATAAATCCCTGCCCGATGTTGAACTTCGCCCCCATCGCCTCCAAGCCTTTCAGGTGCTGATCAATCGGTCGGCTGCCGATGGCGCAACCCCCGGGAAGCGGAATTCGGGCATGTTTTTTCCGGGCCAAGAGGGGACCCATCACCAAGAAAGACGCCCGCATCTTACGGACAAGATCGTAGGGTGCTTCCGTTTGTTCGACCTTTTCACCCTGAATCCGGACGGTTTCGCTCTTTTCATCGAGTTCGGTTTGAATGCCCATCCTGTGAAGCAATTGGGTGATCGTTTTGACGTCTTCCAACATCGGCACGTCCCGGATCAGAATCTCCCCCCGGGACGGCAGGATGGACGCGGCGATGATCGGAAGGACGGCATTTTTGGCTCCGTGAACCTTGACCCGCCCCTTCAACCGATTGCCACCCCGTACAATGATTTTGTCCAAAACTCTTCCCTCCGAGAATGTCTAATATTCTATCGTGATGATCGGGGTTCCGAGGGTGAGGACGACCTCTCCGTCGCCGTGACCGTCTTTGGCCGCGACCTGGACATTCATGGTCCCGCCCCTCGTTTGGAGTCCCCCGTTGAAAAGAGGGGTATACGCGGACACGCTGACGGTCCGTTCCGCATGCATCGATTCGACTTCTCCGGCTCCGAGTTCCTTCATAATCCGATCGATCATCCGGTCCCGTTCACGTCCGTCCGCACGGCCCCCGGCATGAAGCCTTCCCTGGATGGAGAAATGAGTGCGGGGTTGAATTCGATATTTTTGAAGGGCGCGATTCAGACGTTTGCGGGTGTCGAACAGCCGGGAATCGGGAAGTCCGCTCCCCTCGGCCCGGATGGAAATATAAGGTTGTACAAAAAGATCGTAAGACCTATCGTTGATAACGGTCAATTCCAACAGAATGTTTCGACTCCATCGTCCTTCCGATTCAAAACGGGTTCCATCCGGCGTTTTCCTCACCCGGACCGAATCCAGCCCCAATTCACCCGCCAGTCCCCGGGCCAGGCCCTGGACGTCGTCCGGTGTGAAATTCCGGTCGGTCCGTCCGCCATGGTGCAACATGTACCGTTCGGCTTCCGCCCCTGTCCGGCTGAAAGTGCGGATCAGTTTTTCTTCATCCCGGGGGGCGGTTGAGAAAGCGATGAATAAAGCGGATATCAACAATAATGCCGGAATCCCGAACCCTCTTCGCAACATGGCCCATCCTCTCCCGTGCTTCTTTTTCTTCCATTGTTCACGAAGCGGAGAGAGGATATACCGTCAGGCAAACTTCTACCCGAAGAGTTGGCCGATCATTCGGGACCATCCCATATAATCGATGAGAAAACTGGCCAGATTATGACCGAATATAATGGAGAGCAGAATGTACAGCACCTTGGCCTGCACCCCTTTGGGATCCCGAAGGAACAGATCCAGCCGCAGGTTCAAGAGAACCCACCAACTCAGGGCGATGCAGGCGAGGGAAAGCAGGATGTTGATCAATGAGGAGACTGCGAAGCCCGTGGCTCCATCCATCACTTTATGCACTCCTCGTACAGTGGGTTCACGATATTCCCATGCTAACCCAAAACCGCTTGGAACGCAACGACTTTCCAAAAATGATTCGAACCCCATATCGGCCACTGATTCCTTGGAGGAGTTCGGCACGGGGGAGGGAGTCAGATGGACATTCCTTGGTAAACTAACGTCAATACTTGTTGGAAGGGGAGGACCCCATGATTTTGTACACCGCTCTGAAATGGGCCACGGCTCTTTGCGTGATTCTATCCGCCGATCTCTTCGCGGACAGTATGACTTGGGAGTCCCCGTCCCGGTTGCTGGCCGTTTCCTTTATCCTGACTGTCGCCGGGGTCTGGCTGGACCGGCGTCTGCTCCCCGATCACAGCTCCACCACCGCGGCATTGGTGGATCTCTTCGCTTTTTCCCTGTTGCTGTACACCCTTCAATACCTCTTTCCGCCTGCTTTTGTCGATTCCGGCACCGCCTTGACGGTGGGGTTGATCCTTGCCGTAACCGAAGCGGCGCTGCACCGGATCTACCCGTTTTTCGCAAGCCGCTCTCCTTTCGTCTGAATCATCAAAGAAGAGCATTGGTTCCCGGCCAAAAGCCAATCACTTGGTATGCAAATACTTCATCCCCCTTACCAACACACAAAAAACCCCTTCCTTGCGGAAGAGGTTTTTTGTGTGTCAGTTCCCGGCCGCCCCCCCTGCGGGATGCAGCACGGACGTCCAATCCAGCCGCTCCAGGAAATCCAGGGCAAACTGAGGGAAGAAGCCGAGAAGAAGGGTTCCGACAAGGGTGAGCACAATCACCGCCGTCGCTCCCGGAGAGATGGGAACCTTTTTCGGAGAAGCAGGGGACCGGAAATACATCATGCGGATGACTCCGAAATAGTAGTAATAGGAGATCACCGTGGTGACCAGCATGACGGCTGCAATCCAAAAATCCCGCGCCGTCACTGCATGGGTCAGGATGTAAAACTTGCCGAAGAAACCGGCGGTGACGGGAATTCCGGCCAAAGAGACCAAAAAGACGGTCATCGCCGCGGCAGCCAACGGGGATCGGCGGGAAAGCCCGCTGAAGGCGGCAAGATCTTCGACCCCCGCATCCCGTTCCACCATCATCAGGACCGTAAAAGCGCCCAGCGTCATCATCAGGTACGCCATCAGATAGTAAACCGTGCTTTCAAACAGCATCCCGCCGGCCGCCGTCGCCACCGGAACGAGGAGATATCCGGCATGGGCCACGCTGGAATACGCCATCATCCGTTTGGTACGGATCTGTCGGAGAGCCGCCGTGTTTCCCACCACCATGGAGGCGGCGGACACCGTCAGAAGGGCCGGTGCCACCAGTTCCATCCATGGCCCTGCCTGCAACAGAAACAGGTAGGTCGCCAACAGAACGCGCAGGACGAAAGCGAAAGCCGCCGTCTTGGAAACCGCGGCCAAAAAAGCCGTCACCGGAGTGGGGGAGCCCTGGTACACGTCCGGTGCCCACATGTGAAAAGGGGCTGAGGACACTTTAAAACCAAACCCGAGAAGCATAAAGAAGAGAGACAGGAGCACAAACGATTCGTATCCCTCATGATAAGCTTCAAAAAGCCGTTGCCGGGCCATGTAGAGGTTGGTCGTCCCCGTCAGTCCGTAGACAAACGACATGCCGTACAGGATAAAAGCGGAAGACATCCCGCCGGTCACCACGTATTTCCAGGCCGCTTCATTGGAATCCGGCCGTTTGCGACGAATTCCCGCCAGGATGTAGGAGGAAAGGCTCAGCAACTCCAGTCCCACAAACAGGGTGATCAGGTCGGCGGAAGAGGTGAGGATCATCCCCCCGAGCAAGGCGGTCAGGAGAAGGTAAACGTATTCCCCCTGCGCCCTTTCTCCCTCCAATCGGATTTCCCTGAGGGAGGCGAGAAGCACCAGAGCGGTTCCCGCCAGCAGGATGAGCTTGAAAACCAGCGCAAAATCATCCACCCGGTAGGTTTCGGAAAGGATCTCATAGGGCGGGTTCCCCACGGCCGAGCCCGCGAAGACACCCGCTGCCGCCACCGCCAGGATCCCGATCCAGCCGAGGACTCGCCGGTCCGCTTCTTCTTTCAGCAAGAGATCGAGGATGGAAAGCAGGGCGGCAGCGGAAAGAATGATCAATTCCGGGGCCATGACGGTCCAGTTGTAATCCAGGAAGTATTTTTCCATCCCCTACCCTCCGATCCTAGACACAATGGTCTGCAATGTGGTTTGCATCGGCTCTCCCAGGACATTGGGCCAAACCCCGATCAAAATGATACAGGCTAACAGGGTCAACATGGGAAGGGCCTCCGAAGGCCGGGTGTCCACCGTTTTCGACAGGTGCTCCGCGAGCGGGCCGAAACCGGTTTTGAGCACGGCGCGGAGTGTATAAACCGCTGCCAGGACCAAACCGAGGGTTCCCGCGGCGGCCAGCCCCGGTTGTTTCTGGAACAGCCCGAGAAAGGCCAGGAACTCCGAGATGAACCCCGACATGCCGGGCAACCCCAAAAGCGCCATCCCTCCTGCCAGGAAAATCCCCGTCAGGACCGGAGCCTGTCGAGCCAGTCCGCCCAGCTCTCCGATCCGGGTGGTCCCCGTCCGTTCATACAGACTCCCGATGAAGAAGAAGAGGAGAGCGGAGATAAAACCGTGGGAAACCGCCTGAAACACGGCTCCGGTCAGGCCCGGTGCATTCAGGGCAGCAATGCCGAACAGAATGATCCCCATATGGCTGACACTGGAGTATGCCAGCACCCGTTTCAGATCCTCCTGGACAAACGCCAGCACCGCCCCGTAAAGAATGTTGATCAAACCGAGTACAGCCAGCAGGACGGCGGAAGCCCGGACTTGATCCGGGAAAAGCTCCACCCCGAACCGGATCAAGCCGTAGGCTCCCATTTTCAGAAGCACACCGGAATGAATCATCACCACGGCGGGAGAAGCCTCCGTGTGCACCTTGAGCATCCAGGTGTGAAAGGGGAAGACGGGAAGTTTAATCCCGAAGGCGAGCACGAAGCACAGGAAGATCCCCCATACGATGGGGCTGACCGGACCGCCGGACAACATCCTTCGCGTCTGCGGGTCGTTGGCCAGTTCCTGAAGCCGGTTGTAGTCCAGCGACTGGAAGAGGACGAACAGACCGATCACACCCAGCAGCAAAAAAGCCGAACCCAATCCGTTATAAAGCAAAAACCGGTTGGCCGCCTTCTCCCTGTCGACGTAACCCCAGATCCCGATGAGAAAGTACAGGGTGATCAGCGTCATTTCGAAAAACAGGAAGAAAAGAAAGAGATTCCGGGCCAGAAACACTCCCAACATCCCCATCTCCAAAAATAGAAAAAGAAGGAAGTACTCCTTTTGGCGCTTCCGGATGGGAAGGGAAGCGCAGGCGGCGAGCGCGGATACCAGCGTCGCCATCACCGTTAAGGGAAGCGACAGGCCGTCTGCACCGAGGTGAAAGGTGATCTCCCAGGGCGGGGATTGGGGAAGGGGGATCTGAAACCACAAAATGGATTGCTCAAATTGGACCCCTTTTGCCGCCGGGTCGAAGCGACCGTACAACAACAGGGAAAGGACCAGGGGAGGCAGCGTACCGAACAGACCCGCTGCCTTCAGCCAACCGGCCTTTTTCCCCGGAATCAGCAACAGGGCGACCACACCCAAAAGGGGCGAAAAAACCAACCAGGTGGGAAGAACATTGAAAAAACTCTCCATCATCCGAACAACCTCCCCGCCGTCAGGCCAACGATCAACAGAACCAGACCGATCACGCTCACCAGGGCGTAGGTTTGAGCCTGGCCGTTCTGAATCCCCGTCACCAGTGCCCCTGTCAGGAGTACCCCCTTGACGACCGCGCGTACCGCACCCCCGACGATGTACCGATCAAAGCCCGCCAGAAAATGCCCCAGCCAGCCGTAAGGCGTAACAATCACTTTCCCGTAAGCTTCATCCACGTAATATTTCCGGTGCAGCAAGCGCCAGGTCCAGGGCAACGGCCGGGAGAAGAAGTCGCGGGGAAGGCTTTTATTGTCGTACATGGCCCAGGCAAGAACGATCCCCGTCAGAGAGACCACCGTGGAAAACAGCGGCACCAGGAACGAGGCTTCTCCCTCTGCTGCCGGCACAATCCCTGATCCCTCCGACAGCCAACGGCTCAATCCATGACCGGGGTATTCGACGAATCCGCCGAGGACCGACAGCAGGGCCAGAATCCCCATGGGCCAAATCATCACCCGGGGCACGGGGCCCACCTTCTTTGCTTCCATCCTTCGTTCACCCCGGAAGACAAGGAAGAAAAGGCGGAACATGTAAAATGAGGTGAGAAACGCCGTCACGACTCCCACGAGAAAGACCCCTGTCCGACCGTCGTGAAACGCCGCGAGCAGAATCTCATCCTTGGAGAAGAAGCCGGCAAAGGGAGGGATACCGGAAATGGCCAGGCACCCGGTCAGAAAGAACCAACCCACAGTACGGTGGGTCTCCCACAATCCCCCCATCCTGCGGATATCCTGCTCATGATGAAGGGCCACGATCACCGCACCCGCAGCCAGAAACAGGAGCGCCTTGAAAAAGGCGTGTGTCATCAGGTGGAAAACCCCCGCTGCGTAACCCGCGGAGCCCAATGCCAACATCATGTAGCCCAGTTGACTGACCGTGGAATAGGCCAGCACCCGTTTGATGTCGTTCTGGACCAGTCCGATGCTGGCGGCGAAAATCGCCGTGAACGCCCCGGTCCAAGCCACTGCATTCATCGCGGCGGGTGAGGCTTCAAAAACGGGGAACGTGCGGGCCACCAGATAAACCCCCGCCGCCACCATCGTGGCCGCATGGATCAGAGCACTGACAGGCGTGGGGCCTTCCATGGCATCGGGCAGCCAAGTATGTAAAGGAAACTGACCGGATTTCCCCACGGCTCCCACAAAAATCAGCAGAGCGATCAAGGTAACCGTTCCCGGAGGAATCTCCCCGGCCTTCACCGCATCAAACACTTGGGCCAGTTCAAAGCTCCCCGCATGGATGAAGGTGAGGATCACCGCGATGAAAAGGCCGATATCTCCGATCCGGGTGACGATGAACGCCTTTTTGGCCGCCCGCTTCGCTTCCGGTTTGAAATACCAGAAACCGATCAAAAGGAAGGAACAGACACCGACCAATTCCCAGAAAAGATAGAGCTGAAGCAGATTGGGAGAAATCACGAGTCCCAGCATGGAAAAGGTGAACAGACCCAGATAGGCGTAAAAGACGGAAACCCGTCCGTCTCCTTTCATATAACCAGCGGAATACACCTGCACAAGGAAGCTGACTCCACTCACGATCAACAACATCAACGCATTCAGCTGATTGACCTCGATCCCGAAACGGATCGTCGTTTCCCCGAAGGACAGCCATTCCAGACCGGCAAGGGAGTCCGAACCGCCCAGCCGTTCCATGAGTACGGCCGCCGAGGAGCCCAGGGACAACAATGCCGCGACGCTTCCCACCCAGGCTGCTGTATTTTGGCTGAAGGCGTTCCGGCCAGCCAGGAGGATCAGAAACGCGATCAGGGGAAAGAGGGGGATTATCCACGCATTTGCGACCATGGGATCACCCGTCCTTCTTCCTTTGGTTTGACAGGCTGGCTCAGCCCTTCATCGTATCGTAACGGTCCGCTTTGACGGTGTTTCGGTTCCGGTAAAGAGCAAACAGGATCGCCACCCCCACCGCCGCTTCCGCCGCCGCCACCGTGATCGTGAACAGGGTGAAGACCTGCCCGGTCTGGTTGGCGTGCAACCCGTACTTGGAGAAAGCCACCAAATTGATGTTGGCGGCGTTCAGCATCAGTTCAATGCAGAAAAGGACCATCACAGCATTCCTTTTGGTCAGTACCCCAAACAGCCCGACGCAGAACAAAATGGCCCCCAGAGCGAGATAGGAAGTGACCGCCATCATGTGTTCCGCTCCTTTCCCGCCAGGATCACGGCTCCCACCAGGGCCACCAGCAGGAGGACCGAAACGGCTTCAAAGGGAATCACGTACTTCTTGAAAACCGTCTCCCCCAGCCTGGCGGTCGAGTAGTGTTCCACCTCGGCCGTCCGGCCGGCGAATGGGGTATGGTAGATCGTATGGATCAGGATGCCGAATAACGCGCCCACTCCCACAAAACTGATCACGCTGTGCCACAGGCGGGTCCCTTCTTCCTCCCGGTCCCGGTGTCGCGTCAGCATGATCCCGAAAAGCATGAGGATGGAGACGGCTCCCGTATAGATCAGAACCTGCACCACCGCCAGAAATTCCGCGTTCAAAAGGACGTATATCCCCGCGATCCCAAGCAGGGAAAAGGCCAGGGCCAACACCATATGAACGACCCGTACCAAATGGATCATAAACACCGCTCCGCCGATGACAAAGCAGGACACCACAAAAAAAGCAATAAACTCCCCGCTGACCTGGATCACTTTTTCACACCCCGGGCATTGAGGTTGTTCTCGCTCCGGATACCGGAGTCGTTTTCATGAAGCCACTCCAGGTTTTTATAAAGATCGTCCCGGGTGTAGGTGGCCAACTCGAAATTCCGGGTCATCACCACCGCTTCGGTGGGGCAAACCTCCGTACAGAGATCGCAGAGGATGCAGATCTCGAAGTTGATGTCGTAGGTGTCGATGATTTTTCCCCGCTTTCCGGGGTCCGGGTGTTTCCGACCGGTCAGCGAGATGCAGTCTGTGGGACATACCCGGACGCACTGGTTGCAGACAATGCACTTTTCCGGATCGAAATGCTGGATGCCCCGGAACCGGTCCGGCATCCGTATGGGTTCGTCGGGGTATTTGTGGGTCACCTTTTTCTTGGTCATCGTTTTCAGGGTGACGCCCATCCCTTTGAGGAGACCCTTCATCTCCATCCCTCCATCCTTGTCAGTATCAGTACAGCCCGCTGAGCACTTCCTTCAGGATGGCCGATAAAAAAATATTGAAAAGAGCCAAAGGAAGGAGCACCTTCCAACCGAGTTGCATCAGCTGGTCCATCCGGATCCGGGGGAGGGTGGCCCGGATCCAGATCAGCGAAAAGACGATCAGGCCGAATTTGAGTGCGAACCACAGAATCGGCGGAATGAAATCCAAGCCGAAAAGCGGGTTCCACCCCCCGAGAAACAATACAGTCGTCAGTGCCGCCATGGCAAAGACATAAACGTACTCCGTCAGCATGAAGAAAGCGAACCGAAACCCGCTGTACTCCACATGATAACCGGCCACCAGTTCCGATTCCGCCTCCGGGAGATCGAAGGGGGTCCGGTTCAGTTCGGCGAGGGAAGCCGTGAAAAAGACGGCGAAACCGATGATCTGGGGGACGATGAACCAAACTTTCTCCTGGGCTTCCACAATCGCCGTCAGGTTCAGGGATCCGGCTGCCATCACCACCCCCGCCACCGACATCACCAGGGGAATTTCGTAACTGATCATCTGGGCGACGGACCGCATCGCGCCCAGGAGGGCATATTTATTGTTGGAAGCCCAGCCCCCGGCGAGGATTCCGATCGTCGTGATGCTGGATACGGCGATATAATACAAGAGACCCACGCCGATATCGGCGAACACCAGCCCTTCGCTGAACGGAATGACCGCCAGGATGACGAAGGACGGCACAAACGCGATCACCGGTGCCGCTTTAAAAAGCGGCCGGTCCGCCTTGGCCGGTACGGTGTCCTCTTTGACCAGGAGTTTGAAAATGTCGGCCACCGTTTGCAACAGGCCCCAGGGTCCCACCCGGTTGGGTCCGATCCGCGCCTGCATCCAACCGATCACTTTCCGCTCAAACAAAATGGAAAAGGTGACAAAACCGAGGACCACCAACAGAAGGACTGCCGGACCAAGAAAGGTCCATCCACTCACGTGTTCATCCACCTCCCCAAACGTCGGTGATTGAAGTCCAAGGTCAACGGGTATCACCGGATCGGGCCGCGGGCCCGCCCCCTCCTCCGATTCAACCCAACCGGTCGCTTGTTTTTTTTATCCTTCAGATCTCCCGGTCGTAGGGCTCGTAATCTTTCCGCAGCGGATGGCCCACCCAGTCATCCGGCATCAGAATCCGTTTCAGGTTGGGGTGACCCGGAAATCGGATTCCCAACAGATCATAAACTTCCCGCTCATGCCAATCGGCTGCGGCCCAAACCCCCGTCACCGACGGAACTTGGGGATCTTCCCGTTCCGTCTTCACTTTGACGCACAACGAATGACCGTGTTTCAACGAAACGAGATGATACACCACTTCCATGTGATCCTCATCATCCACCCCAGACAGGTTCTGAAGGTAGTCAAACTGCAGATCCTCCTCGTGGCGCAACAGTCGGGCCGACTCCGGCCACGCATCCGGTAACGCCACGATCACGGGTCGGTGGCCGTCGGGACGGTTGATGAAGGAATCCTTCACCGCCTTGTCTCCCACCTTTTCTTTCAACCGCGTCACAAAGGAATCCAGCAACGGTTGCTTGGGAGACGGTTCCGGCGGTTTTTCCGGCTTCTTCTTTGCCGCCGGCCTTTTCTTCGCAGCGGCGGCCCGGGGCTTCGCTGCGGCTGCCGCTTTGGCGGCCCGGGCAGCCCCTTCGGTTTTCTCCGGGGGCTCCTCCTTTTTCCTGCCGGAATGATCCACGGAGTCCGCCTCCGGCTTCCCGGCCTTTGGTTCCGGATCCGCTTCGGTTCCGTTCCGCCCTCCCTCCCGTTGCTCCTTTTTCGTTTCCACCGGCTCCGGGGTTTCTTTTTTCTCTCCGTCACACCCGCTCAACGATCGGTCACCTTCCTCCCGGTTCTCGCTTCATAACGAATTTTTTCTTGCAATTTGTTGATACCGTAAATCAGAGCCGCGGGATTGGGAGGACAACCCGGAATGTACACATCCACGGGGACGATCTGGTCCACCCCTTTGATCACCGAATAGGATTTGACGTAGGGGCCTCCCGCCGTCGCACAGGAGCCCATGGAAATCACCCATTTGGGCTCCGGCATCTGATCGTACAGGCGCCGCAGGAGAGGCCCCATCTTTTTGGTGACCGTTCCCGCCACGATCATGACGTCCGATTGTCGCGGCGAAGCGCGGAAGAATGAGCCGAACCGGTCCAGATCGTAGTGGGCCGCTCCGGTTCCCATCATTTCGATCGCGCAGCAGGCAAGGCCGAAGGTCATGGGCCACAGCGAATTACTGCGCGCCCATGCCTTGACGTTCTCCAGCGTGGTGGTGAAGACGTTCCGCTTCAACTCTTCTTCCTCCACCGGAAGGATCCCTTCCCGATTTATGTCCATTCCAACACCTTCTTTTTCCAGGCGTAGATGAGACCGATCACCAAAAAGAGAACGAAGATCAGCATTTCCACCAGGATAAACAGGCCGACGTCCGCCCTCAAGTCATCGTATGCCACAGCCCAGGGATACAGAAACACCGTCTCTACGTCAAAGATCACGAAGAGAAGAGCAAACAAGTAATACCGTACGTTGAATTGCACCCGGCTGTCTCCCGTGGGGTCCACGCCGCTCTCGTAGGTGATCGCCTTGGACGCGGTCGGCTTGTGAGGCCTGAGCCAGCGCCCCGCCGTCAGTGAGGCGGCGGGCAATGCCAGGCCGATCAGGATGAAAGCGACGATCGTGACATAATCCGCGGCAAGATCCATGTTGGTTTCCCCCCACCTTCCCGATAGCAGAATGATTACAAGAATCACTTCATTCCGGTTTTTGATTATATCAAAAGTGTTATGACGATTCCATAAGATGGCAGGCATTCGCTGTTTTATTTTATGAATGCGCTTTCAATTTTCGTGATATATTGTCTTGGTACTATGGTATTTTAGCACAGTTTCTCCTGTTCTCCCACCGCCCCTTTCAAAAAGGCAAAGAAAAAAGCAACCCATGTGGATGGGTTGCTCCTCTGCCCGGACTTTCATCCGCTTTTTCCGACCTGGATCCGTACCGTCGCCTTTTGAAGGGCGATCTCGGCCCGTTTAAAGTCGATGTCTTCCCTCTGCTTGTCGGCCAGGCGCTCCTCGGCGCGCTTTTTGGCCTTTTTGGCCCGCTCGACGTCGATTTCATCCGGCAGTTCGGCAGCTTCGGCCAGAATGGTGACCGTGCCGCCCCGAACTTCGATGAAACCTCCGCTGACAGCGACGAGAAACTCCTCCCCGCCTTTTTTTACTTTGACCGCCGTGATTTTGAGCGGGCTGACAAAAGGAGAATGGTTGGGAAGGATCCCGATGTCGCCTTCGGCGGCACGGGCGATGACCATCTCCACCTGTTCCGAGTACACTTTCCGCTCAGGTGTCACGATGTCCAACTGCATGGTACTCACGGACGTTCTCTCCTTCCGGCCCGTCAGGCGAGGGTTTTCGCCTTTTCAACCGCTTCTTCGATGGTGCCCACCATGTAAAAGGCATCTTCCGGCAGGTCATCGTGCTTGCCGTCCAGGATCTCTTTGAAGCTGCGCACGGTTTCCTTGACGGGAACGTATTTTCCGGGAACGTTGGTGAACTGCTCCGCCACGTGCATCGGCTGGGAGAGGAACTTCTCGATCCGGCGGGCGCGGGCCACGATCGTTTTGTCCTCTTCCGTCAGTTCGTCCATCCCCAGGATGGCGATGATGTCCTGCAGCTCTTTGTAACGCTGCAGCACTTCCTGAACGCCGCGGGCGACGTTGTAGTGTTCTTCACCCACAACCCCCGGGCTCAGAATCCGGGACGTGGAAGCCAAGGGATCCACGGCGGGGAAGATCGCCTTGGCGGCCAGGGAACGCTCCAGGTTGGTGGTGGCGTCCAAGTGGGCGAATGTGGTGGCCGGCGCCGGATCAGTGTAGTCGTCGGCCGGCACGTAGATCGCCTGAATCGAGGTGACAGACCCTTTCTTGGTGGAGGTGATCCGCTCCTGAAGCTGCCCCATCTCGGTGGCCAACGTCGGCTGATAGCCCACGGCGGAGGGCATCCGACCCAAGAGAGCCGATACCTCGGACCCGGCCTGGGTGAACCGGAAGATATTGTCGACGAAGAACAGCACGTCCTGCCCTTCCTCGTCACGGAAGTATTCCGCCATGGTCAGCCCCGTCAACCCCACACGCATCCGGGCTCCCGGCGGCTCGTTCATCTGACCGAAGACCATGGTCGTTTTATCAATCACGCCGGATTCGCTCATCTCGTGATAAAGGTCGTTTCCTTCCCGGGTCCGTTCCCCCACCCCGGCAAACACGGACAAACCGCCGTGCTCCTGGGCGATGTTGTGGATCAGCTCCTGAATCAGAACGGTTTTACCCACGCCGGCACCGCCGAACAGACCGATCTTCCCCCCCTTGGCGTAAGGGGCCAGAAGGTCCACCACTTTGATCCCGGTTTCCAGAATCTCTTCCTGGGTGGATAAGTTCTCATAATCCGGAGCCGGACGGTGAATGGAATAATGGGTTTCCGACTTTACAGGCTCTTTCTCGTCAATCGGCTCCCCCAGCACGTTAAACACGCGGCCCAGGGTGGGGCGGCCCACCGGGATGGTGATCGGCTTTCCGGTGTCCACCGCTTCCATGCCGCGGACCAGACCGTCGGTGGACCCCATCGCGACGCAGCGGACGGTGTTGTCCCCCAGCTGCAGCGCGACTTCGACGGTTAAGTTGATATCCTTTTCACTCGAAGATTTCGCTTTGTATTCAATCTTAATCGCGTTGTGGATCTCAGGCAGGTGCCCCTGGTCAAACTGGATGTCGACAACAGGTCCCATCACCTGAGTGACGCGTCCGGTGCTCATCCGTTTCCCTCCTTAAACTGCAGGTGGACTCCCGTGCTCCACCACGGGAGTCAACGTTGGAAAATCAGGTTTTATGCGGGGTTGTCCGCCTTCATTCGAGAGCGCTGGCTCCTCCCACAATTTCGGCCAGCTCCTGGGTGATGGCAGCCTGCCGTGCCCGGTTGTACTGCAGGGTGTAGGTGCCGATCATATCCGAAGCATTGTCGGAAGCGTTGCCCATCGCCGTCATCCGGGCTCCGTGCTCGCTTGCCTTGGACTCCAGGAGCGCGCTGTAGATCAGGGTCTCCGCATAGCGGGGCAAGAGTTCCGCCAGCACTTCCTCAGCGGAAGGCTCATATTCGTACAGGGCTTTCGGCCCGCTGGCCGCCTCAGTATTTTTCATGTCCGAAAGGGGCAGAAGACGCTTTTCCACGGGACGCTGGGTCACCGGATTGATGAATTCGTTGTAGAGAAGGTAAAGCTCGTCGTACTCTTCGTCCGCGTACATCCCGACCGCCTTGGATGCGATCTGTTTGATGTCGCTGAACTCCGGGCTGTCGGCAAGCCCCGTCACTTCTCCGATCACCGGATAACCCCGGCGTTTCAGGAATTCCCTTCCCTTCCGGCCGATGACGAAAATGACGTATTCCTCTTTGCTCCGGTGACGTTCGGCCACGGTTTTGACCAGGGTGCGTAACAGGTTGGCATTGAACCCGCCGGCGAGCCCCCGGTCGGAGGTGATCACCAGGTAGCCCGTTTTTTTCACGGGCCGGGAGACCAACATGGGGTGCTTCACACCCTGGGTTCCGGAGGCCACCGAAGCGATCACTTCCCGGATCTTGTCCGCGTACGGTCGGGCAGACTCGGCCTGTTCCTGGGCCCGGCGCAACTTGGCTGCCGACACCATTTCAAAGGCCTTGGTGATCTGCTTCATATTTTGAACGGAGCGGATCTTCCGTTTGATATCCCGCATGCTTTCAGCCATTCCATCCTCACCGCCTTTCCTCCGTCGGGCGGCCGGCCGCCGTCATCCCGGGAGGCTGCCGGGGCCGGTGTTGCCGCGACTTGAAACTCGATCACTGGGTCGAGGGGGCAAATGCCTTTTTGAAATCCTGGATCGCGTTCTTGATGCCTTCCTCCACTTCGTCGGAGAGCGTCTTCTCCTCGCGGATTTTCTTCAGCACATCGGCGCGTTCCGCATCCATGAAGGAGAGGAGTTCGCTTTCGAAGCGCTGAACGTCTCCCACCGGAATATCGTCGAGATAACCGCGGGTGGCGGCGTAGATGGAGACGATCTGCTTCTCCACGGCCATCGGCTGGTTTTCATCCTGTTTCAAAATCTCCACCAGACGCTCCCCGCGGGCCAATTTGGCCTGGGTCGCTTTGTCCAGGTCGGAACCGAACTGGGCAAAGGCTTGCAGATCGCGGTATTGGGCCAAATCCAGCTTCAGGGTCCCGGCAACTTTCTTCATGGCCTTGATCTGGGCGTCCCCGCCCACCCGGGAGACCGACGTACCCACGTTCACCGCGGGACGAACACCGGAGTAGAAGAGATCGGACTCCAGGAAGATCTGACCGTCGGTGATGGAGATCACGTTGGTGGGAATGTAGGCGGAAATGTCCCCGGCCTGGGTTTCGATGAAGGGCAGGGCCGTCAGCGACCCGCCGCCTTTTTCGTCGGAGAGTTTGGCCGCGCGTTCCAGCAGACGGGAGTGAAGGTAGAACACATCCCCGGGGAACGCTTCACGACCCGGCGGGCGCCTGAGGAGCAGGGAGAGCTCACGATAGGCGGCAGCCTGTTTGGACAGATCGTCGTAAACCACCAGCACGTGCTTGCCCTGGTACATAAACTGTTCGCCCATCGCACATCCGGCATAAGGGGCCAGGAACAGGAGCGGGGCCGGGTCGGAGGCACTGGCGCTCACCACGATCGTGTAATCCATGGCCCCGGCTTTCCGCAGTTTTTCCACCACACCGACCACGGTGGATTGCTTCTGGCCGATGGCCACGTAAATACAGATCATGTCCTGGTCTTTTTGGTTGATAATGGTGTCCACGGCAATGGTGGTTTTCCCCGTTTGCCGGTCACCGATGATCAGTTCCCGCTGGCCGCGGCCGATCGGAATCATGGAGTCGATGGCTTTGATCCCCGTCTGCAGGGGTTCGTGCACCGATTTCCGGTCCATGACACCGGGAGCACGGGATTCCACGGGACGGTATTCCGTCGTTTCGATGGGACCCTTACCATCCAGGGGTTGACCGAGGGGGTTGACCACACGGCCCAGGAGGGAATCCCCCACCGGCACTTCCATGATGCGACCGGTCCGCTTTACTTGGTCGCCTTCCCGGATTTCCGAGAAGGGACCCAGGATGACCACGCCCACATGGTCTTCTTCCAGGTTTTGGGCCATGCCCATCACACCGTTCTCGAATTCCACGAGCTCGCCGGCCATGACGTTCTTCAATCCGTGGACGCGGGCGATCCCGTCACCGACCTGGATGACGCTGCCGACATCGACGACTTCGATGTCCCCTTCGAATTGCTCGATCTGCTTCTTGATAAGAGAGCTGATCTCTTCAGGCTTGATGCTCATGATTTCACCCCTATCCTTCCAATCCGATTATCCGACGCGGGATGCGGTCAGTTGTTTTCGAAACCGTTTCAGTTTGTTGACGAGGCTGCCGTCATACAGCCGGTCGCCGATCCGGACGATGACGCCGCCCAGGATGTCGGAGTCCACGCGGTTGGTGATCACCAGTGTCTTTCCGATCATTTGTTGAAAAACGGCGATCAGTTCCTTCTCGTCTTCCTTGGAAAGAGGCGTGGCAGTCACCACTTCCGCCTCGGCGATCCCTTTCGCTTCATGGGCGAGGGCCTTGTACTCGGTTCCGATCGGCGCGATGGCGTCCTCCCGGTTGCGATCGATGAGAAGATGGAGAAGGTTCCGGGTCAGGTCGGAGAGATCCGGAAGAAGGCGGTCCCACACCTCTTTCTTCTGAGGAGCCGTCACCTTGGGGTGGGACACCCAACCCCTGAGATCGCCGCTCCCTTTCCAGGCATCGGCAACGGACTGCCATTCCTGTTCCACCTGGTCCAGCAACCCCCGCTCTTTCGCCGACTCAAACAGGGCTTTGGCGTACCGCTTGGCGATGATGGAACGGCTCATTGCAATTCGCCTACCCGTTCAAGATAGCGGTCCACCAGTTTCGACTGGTCTTTGGAATCCAGTTCCTTTTCCATCACTTTGGAAGCCAGGAGAACCGTGAGATGTCCCACCTCGTCCCGGAGTTCCTTCAGGGCTTTTTCCTTCTCCGAGGCGATTTCGGACTTGGCGTCCTGCAACATCCGCTCGGCCCGTTCGCGGGCTTCCTTGATGATCTCTTCCGCCTCGCGGTCCTTCTGTGCCTTGGCCCGTTCCAAAATTTCCTTGGCTTCCCGGCGGGCTTCATTCAGGGCTTCTTTCTGTTTTTCGGCCATTTTTTCGGCCTCTTTGCGGTTTTCCTCCGCAGTGGAAATCTGTTTATCGATATAATCCTGACGCTGTTTCAAGACGCCCAGCATCGGACGGAGGGCGAATTTGGAAACCAGGAGCATCAGGATGATAAACGTGACCAGCTGAAAGAGCATGGTGCCCAGACTCAGTTCCAACGCGAGTCACTCCCTTCCGTTGCCAATCGCTTCACGGGTACTTGTACTTTTACAGTAAGCAAGGCGGGGAAAGGCATTCCTCCCCCGCCAGAGAGATGAGTCTCAGCCGCCGAAAACGCCCAGCAGGACGAGGATCCCGAAGGCCACGGAAATGATCGGCACGGCCTCGACCAGACCGATCCCGATGAACATTTGACCGAACAGGGTGCCGCGGGCTTCCGGCTGACGGGCGATTCCTTCCAGGTACTTGCTGAAGACGACACTGTTTCCGATCCCGCCGGCGATGGCGGCAAAGGCGATCATCAGAGCAGCAGCGATGGTGGTCATGATATAACGTCCTCCTTCAATCCATCAGAGAGATTAGTGGTCTTGCACGGTTTTCTGCGCAATGTATACCGAAGCCAACACGGTGAAGACGTAGGCTTGGATCGTGCCGACAAAGAGCGAGTATCCCAGCCAGACCAAAAGCGGTGCTCCCGTCGTGAGCGGATTGCCGTAGGTGATCATGATGGTGATCAGGACCTCCCCGGCAAAGATGTTGGCCCACAACCGCAACGCATGGGTGGTCGGTTTGGCGATTTCGTCCACGAGGTGGATGGGGAACATCAGGGGATTGGGCTGCATGTAGTGGGAGAAATACCCCTTCGCATCCCTGAAGATTCCCATGAAGTGGGCAAACAAAGAGATGGCCACCGCCATCACAACGGTAACGTTGAGGTCGGCGGTCGGAGACTTGAACCAGACAGCCGCGTGGGATTCCTCCAGATCATCCCCGGTGATCCCCAGGGAGGGAATCGGATGGTGGACCTCCGTCGTCACCATCAGCATGACCCCGAGTTGGTTGGCGATGAAAATGAAGAGAAACAAGGTGAGGGCAAACCCAAGATATTTCTCCGCCGTCTTGGAATCAAAGCTGATGTTCAAAATCCCCCGGACGAAATCCAGGAGCATCTCCACCAGGTTTTGCAACCCCCCGGGACGCATTTTGGGGTTGCGGGTGGCCAAAACGGTCAGGAGAAGGACCACGATGGCGGTAAAGACGGTGCCGATCATGACCGGCACATCAAAACTCAGCCCCAAAAACTCCACTTTCGGCGACAGTTCCAAATGTTTTTCACCCCTTTCCGTCGGATGCGGCGTTCTTCCGCACATCCCAAAACTCAACCAGCAGGACGGCAACCAGCCCGGCGGGCAAGCCGATCAGCACCGCACGCCAGTCAATCCATCCGGGAAACCGAACCGCGATCAGAAGCGGCGCGACCGCCATCAGGAAACGGTTGACCATCCCGGATCCGGGACGCCGCCCGGAGCCCGATGAGGCGTACGCTTCCAACAGCCGCAACCTTCGGGCCAGATAGTGAATATTGTACAACCCAACCAAGCCGCCGAGAAAAAGCCCGGCGAAAAAGGGTTTTTGCGGTGTCAACAACCACAGGACCGCCTGAAGGGCAAGAAAGGCCGACATCAGCTTGTTAACCATCCGGCCTTGGGGCCAGTCCACCGGTTTCATCGAAGTCCCCCTTTTTCACTCTCCCTCGCGGAAGAATTTCCGGCGCACCAAAACGTTTCCGGGCGGGTCCGGATCCGGCGGCGTCAATCCATGAAAGACCGGAGGGTCAGAGCAGCGCTGACGAAGCCCAAAACCAGACCCGTCAACACACAGACCGCCATCATCACAGGCTGAGTGCCCCATACGGCATCCAGCTTGCGCCCCACCCAAACTCCGATGAGCGTGAACACCACCACTTCCAGGCCGAGTGTACCGACGAGTCCCATGGTCCGCAAGGGGTTACCGGAATTTTTCTTCAAGGGGAGCCCTCCCATGCGCCGGAGCATTTGAAAGAAGAAACAAAGGGGAAAACCGTGGAAATGGGTGATGTGGTAACGAAAATGTCGTGCCAGAGGGGCAACACGGCAGAAACTCTGTATGTTCCCCGTTTATACTACCCAAGGCCCATACTCAATGTCAACGCTTACGGGAGCTGGAGATGTGAACAGTTATTCACAATTTCAGAAGGGAGCCCGGCCCGGACGGAGGGCGGACTCCCCGGATCGGCCCTCCCCGTCGAAACCGTTTGGCCCGTTGTTCCTTAGACTGCCCATTCGGGGTGGGAATATTTGGTCTTCCGTCAGGCGGATCCTGCGGTTCTTACCTTTATTGTGTCATTACGCCGCGGGATCCACCGTTCCTCGGATTCCTTATGAACGGAATGTGACAGTTCTCAACGGGTTCCGAACAGTCGGTCTCCCGCGTCGCCGAGTCCCGGAACGATATAGCTTTTCTCATTCAGTTTCTCGTCCACTGCGGCCACGTAGATATCCACATCGTCGTGGTCCTTCTGCACCCGTTCCACGCCTTCGGGAGCGGCGATCAGGCACATCAGTTTGATATTCTTGGCCCCCATGTCCTTGATCCGGTGGATGGCTTCGGATGCGGAACCCCCGGTCGCCAGCATCGGGTCGATCACGATCAGTTCCCGCTCTCCGATGTCCGGAGGCATCTTGGCGTAGTACTGGACCGGTTCCAGGGTTTCCGGATCCCGGTACAGCCCGATGTGCCCCACTTTGGCCGCGGGAATCAACCGCAGGATTCCGTCCACCATGCCGAGCCCTGCCCGCAGGATCGGGACGAGTCCCAGCTTCTTTCCGGCCAAGACCTTGCACTGGGCTTTGGAGACGGGGGTCTCCACCGTCACTTCCGTGAGCGGCATGTCCCGGGTGATCTCGTAGGCCATCAGGGCGGACACCTCATCCACCAGCTCCCGGAACTCCTTGGTCCCTGTGGTCTTGTCGCGGATATAGGTCAGTTTGTGCTGGATGAGCGGATGGTCGAATACGTAGACGTTTCCCATCGGTCACGACACTCCTTCCTCAGGGTCATCTTTCCTTCAGTCTCAAACATTGTACTGGTCTTTTTTTCGAATGTCCATTCACCGGAAAAAGGACAGAAAGTTGCTTATGTACCTTCAAAAAAAGCCCGCTCTCGAAAAGCGGGCTGAAAACTCCGGCCATTCCCACCCAAAAAGAACCCGGCCACCACACTTCGCTGGCGGGTTCCTTTCTCGCTTTCAGACTTCCAGGTCCGGATACAGGGGATAACGGGCGGTCAGGGAAGCCACCCGTTCCCGGGCTTTTTGCTGCTCTTCGGCATTGTCGGGGTTTTTCAGGACGGCGGCCATGATATCGGCGATCTCCACCATGGCGTCCAGCCCCATGTGACGGGAAGTGACGGCGGCGGTTCCGATCCGGATGCCGCTGGTGACAAAGGGGCTTTCCGGGTCGAAGGGAATTGCGTTTTTGTTGACGGTGATTCCCGCTTCGTCCAACAGATGCTCCGCTTTCTTGCCGGTCAGCCCCAGGTTGCGGACATCGATCAGGATCAGGTGATTGTCCGTTCCCCCGGAGATCAAATCGATTCCGCGGGAGGCCAGGGCTTCGGCCAATCCGCGGGCATTGTCCACCACCCGGGCCGAATACTCCTTGAAGGAATCGCTCAGGGCTTCCTTCAAAGCGACCGCTTTGGCGGCGATCACGTGCATCAGGGGGCCGCCTTGGATGCCCGGGAAGATGGACTTGTCAATTTTTTTAGCGTGCTCCTCTTTGCAGAGGATCATTCCGCCCCGGGGTCCGCGGAGCGTTTTATGGGTGGTGGTGGTGACATAATCGGCATAAGGGACGGGATTCGGATGATGCCCGGTGGCCACCAGACCGGCGATGTGGGCCATATCCACCATCAGGGGGCAACCGGCTTCATCGGCGATTTCTTTCAGTTTGGCGAAATCGATGGTCCGGGGGTAGGCACTGGCCCCCGCCACCAACAATTTGGGCCGGTGCTTCAGCGCCGCTTTCCGGACTTCTTCATAGTCGATCCGGTGGGTCTTCTCATCCACACCGTAGGAGACAAAATGATACAGTTTCCCGGAAAAGTTGACCGGGCTGCCGTGGGTCAGATGGCCCCCGTGAGCCAGGTCCATCCCCAACACCGTGTCTCCCGGTTCCAGGACGGAAAAGTAAACCCCCATGTTGGCCTGAGCCCCGGAATGGGGTTGCACGTTGACATGTTCCGCCCCGAACAATTCCTTGGCCCGCTCCCTTGCCAGCTCCTCCGCCTGATCGACGAATCGGCAACCTCCGTAGTAGCGTCTGCCGGGATAGCCTTCGGCGTACTTGTTGGTCATGACATTTCCCAGCGCTTCCAGCACGGCGCGGCTGACAAAGTTTTCAGATGCAATCAGTTCAATGTTTCCCTGTTGCCTGCCCAGCTCTTTGCTGATGGCCGCGGCGATTTCCGGATCCGTTTGTCGGATGTGGTCCAAGGTAAGCTCCTCCTTTTGATTCCTCCATCTCTTCTATCTTACCAAAACGTCCAGAGCATCGGATCCGATTCACTGGAATCCGTCCCGCTCTTCCAGAATGTAGACCGCTCTCGCACCCCCGATCAACCGGGGGCGGGTTTTGGCCATGGTGACATGAGCTTGACCGATCTGCCGGATCGAGGGCCGGACGGGCACCGCCACCGGCTTCAGGTGCATGCCGATCAGGGTGTCTCCGATGTCGATTCCCGCATCGGCAGCCACTTCCTCCACCAAAACGGCATCCTCCAAATGCCGAAAGGCGTGGGAAGCCATGGCGCCTCCCGCTTTCGGCACCGGGACCGCTGTCACTTCGGTCAACCCGAACGTTTCAAGGGTCTCCCGGGCAACCACCAAGGCCCGGTTGAGATGTTCACAGCATTGAAAAGCGAGATGGTATCCATGGTTCCGTTGAACTTCCAATGCGCCTTCCAGGATGGAGGCGGCCACTTCGTCACTTCCCGCGGTGCCGATCCGCTTTCCGGCGACCTCACTGGTGCTGACTCCCATCACAAGCAGATGACCCCGGTTTAAGGGCTTTGCCTCCAAAAGCTCTTCGGTCACCTGCATCACCTGGTTGCGGATGGCTTTCTCCACGGATTTCACTCTCCTTCCAGGGCGCCGATTTTCTCCACGCGCCGTTCATGCCGCCCACCGGCAAACTCCGTGTTCAGCCAAGTCCGGACGATCCCTTCGGCCAGCCCCGGACCGGTGACCCTTTCACCCAGTGCGAGGATGTTGGCGTTGTTGTGCTCCCGGCTCATCCGGGCCGAGTACTCGTCGGTCACCAGCGCACAGCGGATGCCGCGCACTTTGTTGGCGGTGATGGACATCCCGATCCCGGTGCCGCAGATGAGAATGCCCCGGTCAAATTCCCCTTTGGCCACTTTCTCGGCCACCGGAAGGGCGTAGTCCGGATAATCGACGGAATCGGGACAATCGCATCCCACGTCTTCATACATGACATTCATTTCTTCCAACACTTTTTTGATGCTCTCCTTCAGCTTCAGACCCCCATGGTCCGATCCCAGCACCACTTTCATCTGTCCAAACCCTCCCTCGTCCTTCACCTTTCCTCCGTTGATGAATTCTGCAACCGATTCAGTAACTTTTCCAATTCCGCGTCGAGGACATCCCTGCATTGGCGGTAATTTTCTTCGCTTCCGCCGAAAGGGTCGGGCACGTCGGTGCGTGCCAGGATTCCGCTGACCTCCCGCCAGAGGGAACGGTATTTCTTTTCGATTTCTTCCATCTGCTTCTGCAGGGATTCCACCCGGGACCGGTTCCCTTGCTCCCTCTCATTCTCCAGCATCGCCCGGACAGTTTCCAGTTCCACCTGCAACCGCTGAAGCTCCTCCAATTTTTCCCGGTCGGCATCCGGAAGGACGTACTCTTTCAGGGTGTACAACTTGTCCGCTGCTTCCGGATAAGACTGAGCCATCATTTTCCTGTGATCCGACGTCATTGTCAGAATGAGATCCGCCCACTCCACCAGATCGCGGGAGACGGCCCGGGACCGGTGGGAACGGTGGTCAATCCCTTTTTCCTCCATCACCCGGACGGCCGCCTCGGTGGCCTCGGCCCCGTCCAACGCGGTCACCCCCGCGGAGCGGACTTCCAGCTCGATGCCCTTTTCCGCCGCTTTTTTCCGCATCAGAGCCTCTGCCATCGGACTCCGGCAGGTATTTCCCGTACAAACAAATAAGATCTTTTTCACCCAACCACCTCCGCTGCCGCCGCCTTGGGAGAACGTGCAACTTGATTGACATTTTACATTTTCTCAAGCCTTCGACCCGTTATGCAACCGTGGGGGTTTCCCTAACCAGTATTTCATCTTTTTTCCGAAAACGAAAGCGAAAACGAAAGATCGTCCCGAACGGCCGGTTAACAACATGATCCGTTGAGTCCGTGAATCGCCAGGGCGAGAAGGATGCCCAGGCCCAGCCCCCAACGGCAAGCCGCGGGGGCGATTTTATAAGCCCGGGGAAAGATTTCCTGCGTCACCACCCAGATCATGGTGGTGGAGGCAAACAGGAGACCCACCGCGACCAGGTCCGGTGAGCCCGTCAAATACCGGACTCCCAGCCAAGCTCCGACGGGAAGGGCGCCAGCCGCTCCCAGACTGATCAAAATCACCCAACCTCTTCCCAGACCTGCGGCCAAGAGGGGGGCTGCCATACCGATTCCTTCGGGCAAGTTGTGAAGCCCCATGGTAAGCGCCAAGGTCACCCCCAGATCCGGCTCCACTCCAAATCCGATTCCGATTGCCGCCCCTTCCGGCAGATTATGGGCCAGCACCGCCCCGGAAAGAACCCATCCCAGCCGACGGTAGTGCTCCGGAGAATCCGCTTCTTCCCCGTCACCGCTGATGGTACGGATTCCCGCCATCACCGCCGAGCCGGACAACATACCGAGGAAGACATGAGACCACGAAGGGCGCAGTTTCAAGGCGGTGGGAAGGAGTTCGAAGAGGCTGACAAACAGCATGACCGTCGCAGACAAACCGAGCGCGACAGCCATCCAACGGGGGGAAAGACGGCCGAACCGCAGAGCCAGGGCCGTGCCGACCAAGGTGGCGGCTCCGGTCATCCCGCTCGACCATACCGCGTCCGTCACAGCAAAAACCGGAGGCCCAGGGAAATCAGAATGATGCCTCCCACCGCTTCCCCGTAGTCACCGATCCAAGATCCCACATTCCGCCCCAGGAGAAGCCCCGTGCAAGCCATCAGTCCCCCCACGGTCCCGAACAACAACACGGCCAGAATGGCATCCGCTTCGAACAATCCGAGGGATAACCCCGCGGAGAGAGAATCGAGACTGACTCCCAGGGAAAACACCACGATTCCCAGCGGGGTTGCGGTGTGAAAGACGCGTACTTCTTTCCCCGAACGAAAAGCCTGGTAGATCATGTTGAGTCCCAAAAAGCAAAGCAGACCCCCTCCGGTGATGACGGCGATGTTCTCCACCAGGGACCCGAGATAGCGGCCGACGGTGATTCCCAACAACGGCAGCATGACATGAAAAAAACCGATCATGCCGCTGATCTTCAAAGCTTCCCTCACAAGCACCCCCCGCATCCCGATCCCGATTCCCAGGGAAAAAGCGTCCGTTCCGAGAGCGACGGCAATCATCAAAAGGGTAAACAATTGCCCCCACTGAGGCAAGGAAAGCTCCATTGCCATTCCCCCCCCCGCAAACGCTTGTCTCTGACAAGGTATGCGAAGGGTCGGGCAAAAAGAACCGCCTGTCCGTCTGTTTTCCATAACTAGAATCGTTGCGAAAAAATGAGCGGCAGCATTTACCCAAAGCCGCTCCGGCTGCACTCACAGAGCACAAGTCTCGCCGGGGTCCTTCACTCCCGGTAAACGCTTCCCTTCTTCTGAACCTGACCATCCATCACAACGCTTCCAGGATCAAGATTCGCCGGCGGAGATCACCCGTCCTTCCGCCGCTTTGACCAACCGGTTCATGACGGTAAAAAGAACCCCCTGCGGCGGGAATCCCTCGGCCACAATCGCTTCAGCTTTCACCTCGTCAAAGGCGCGGAGAGCCTGATACAACCCCCGGGCAATGCTGAATGGATCGGACCTTCGTCCGCAAACGAACACCCAATCCGCCTCGTAATTTGCCGCATGTTCTTCTGTCGACAGAATTCCGACTTTCATCCCTTCCCTCTTTAAACCGTCAGCCATCCGTTGCACCCGTTCAACGAGGGACTTCCCCTCCCCCGTTACCACCCACATCTTTCCCTGGGGTGCGTAATGACGGTACTTCATCCCGGGAGATCGCGGGTTCATTGTTTCTCTTTCAAGCCCCCGATCCAGGCGGATTTCCCCGACGGCGTCCCGGAGCATGTCCAGGGTGATCCCGCCGGGCCGCAGGAGAACCGGAGGGTCGGAGGTGACATCCACCACGGTGGATTCGACCCCGATCCCCGTCGTTCCTCCATCCAGGATACCGTCGATGCGTCCGTGGAGATCGTCCCGGACATGCGCCGCATCCGTGGGACTCGGTTTTCCGGATCGGTTGGCACTGGGGGCCGCGACGGGAAGGCCGCTCTCCCGCAACAGCGCCAGAGCCACGGGATGGGAAGGAATCCGAATCCCGACGGTGGAAAGTCCCGCCGTCACCTGGGGGGCCAGATTTCCCCGGTGGGGAAGGATCAGGGTGAGGGGACCCGGCCAATAGCGCCGGGCCAGTTCCACCCCTTTCTCCGGCACCTCCCGGGTCCACCGCTCCAACCGGTCCAGATCGGCGATATGAACGATCAAAGGATTGTCGGAGGGGCGTCCTTTGGCCCGGAAAACGGAAGTGACCGCCCCGGACGAAGAGGCATCCGCCCCCAATCCGTAGACGGTTTCCGTTGGAAACGCCACGATACCTCCCTCTTTCAACAAGGCGGCCGCTTCCCGAATGGCGCTATGGCCGGCTAGGGATTCCGGACGATCGGAGTTCGTGATGACTTTCCAGTATTTTGTCTCCATTCCCGATTTCCTTTCCGCATTTTGACCCTCATAATATCATAAGGTGAGACCCACCGCTCACCCTTCAGCCGGAGACCGGACAGCGGGGTTCCGGCAAACCATGGGAACCCCCTCTCCCGGCTCCACTTCCCTTTTGTGCGCCGAATGGCGTATCTCTTCGGGGAGTTCTTCCCAATCCACCGGCTCAAAACCGAAATGTTCGAAGATCGAAGCCGTGATGCCGGCCATGAGGTACACCTCTTTCAACCCCGTTTTCCGGGCGTAGGTGAGAACCACTGCAATCAGCTCCATCCCCGTTTTGGCATTCCAGGCATCGCTTTCCATCACAAAAGAGCGGAGCAATCCCCTGTCACCGTATATTTCCAGCCCCACCGTCCCCAATTCCCGGCGGGAGACCGGATCCTCCACGATCAAAAAGTTTTCCAGGTGGGCATCCGTACCATCCGCGCTGAGACCCGCCTGCCGCAGCAACCGGACGATCGTTTCCCTGTCGCTATGGTTGGCACGTCGAACCGTAAACATGTAAGTGACCCCCTCCCCATTTCTTCTCTATCAATCTATGAAGAGGGGGAAAAAAATAGAACTTGTTCCGAACAAAAGAAAAAACCGGCGGAATGGCCGGTTGCTTCCCGTTTTTCTCCCATCAATCAAACAGACCCGAGAAGAATTCCTGCAGGGAATCGAGAATGAAAAAACGGACTTCGGCTTTTTCCTCTTCCCGCCCGGGTTCCTGTTCGGCCGGAGCGGCCATGGCCCGGCCGGCGGTAATCCGTGCGTCGGAGTCCCGGACAGCATCCCCGTTGCTCATGTCCACGAAACAGAGAGGCGGGAACAACACACACCACCAATTCCCCCCCTTGCCTTCCCCGATCGTGATCAGAAGCGCTTCATACTTCCCGGCGGGATAAACCTGATCCCCGTACAATTTGGTCGGGAAGGGGACTTTGCCGAATTCCACTTTCACGGGATAACGGAACCCGCTTTCTTTCACCGTTTTATGGGCAATGATCCTCAGGAGGGGCAGGCGGGAACGAATCATCAGCCGCGCCTCCTCCAAGGACTGGGGCTTGTCGGCCCAGGTTTCAATTTCTTTGATGATCTCGTCCCGAACCCGCTGTTTCAGCCGCTGATCCGGTTCGGAATCGCTGTTGGCCAGAATCCGGAGGCGGATGGCCTGCTGGGGGATCTCCCCGTTTTCCCCCGAAGACCGGGCATGAACGGGAACCGTCCCCCCCGTGAGGGCGCCCCCCCCTCCTGTCCATTGCAAGAAGGAGAAAAGACCGACGGACAACAGGATCAAAACGGAATAAGTGCGTAACCGCATGAATGAACCCTCCTTGACTCTTCTATCCTCCATTATGGACAGGCAAGGGAGGGTTTAATCCTCCAGGGTGAAACAGATCCCATTCCGGAGATCCCTTAACGGGGGAAGCCGATGCGCGCTCCGACCACACGGGGGCGGCCGGCCAAATCGGGAACGATGAAAACATCGGACTCCGGAAGCTTCCTCAGCATCGCCGCAACCTCCCCGCTCTGTCCGTCCCCCACTTCCAAGGCGATCAGTCCCGGAAGATTCAACACATCCGGCAGTTGCCGGATCAAGTGCCGGAACGGGTCCAGCCCGTCAATTCCCCCGTCCAGAGCCATCCGGGGTTCGTGTTCCCGCACCTCTGCATCCAGGCCGTCAATCACCCCGGAAGGGATGTAAGGAGGGTTGGAAACCACCAGGTCTGCGCGGAGGCCGCACTTGGAGATCGGTTCCAGCCAATCTCCCTGCATCCATTGCACCCGGTCATCCACCCCGTGTTGGACACCGTTTTTCCGAGCGACTCCCAACGCATCGGCGGACCGGTCAACGGCGCAAATCCGCCACAGGGGTTTTTCCGCCGCCAGCGTCACGGCGATCGCACCGCTTCCCGTTCCGACATCCACCGCGGTTAACGGGGTCTTCTCCCCGAAACGGCGGGATTCCCGAAGGACGGTCTCCACCAGCGTTTCCGTCTCCGGCCGGGGTATCAACACGGCCGGGTTCACGTGAAACGACCGGCCGTAAAACTCCTGTTCCCCGAGCAAGTACTGCACGGGAAAACCCGCCGACCTCAGCTCCAGCCAATGGGAAAACTTCCGGGCCGCCTCCGGCGGCATCGGTTCGCCAAATCGCATGAACAACCGGGTGCGGTCGCACCCCAGGGCGTTCCGCAGCAACAGCTCCGAAACAAACCGGGGAGTGTCCACTCCCCGGTTTTGGAGATATCGACTCCCTCCGCGGTACGCCTCTTCAATGGTCTTCCAATGCCCCCCATCCACTTCACCCTCCTCCTTTCCAAAAAACGGGCGGCCGTGCCGCCCGTGAAACCCTTTGATTCATTCGGCTTTCTTCAACAGTGCCGCCTGTTCCTCCACGACCAAGGCATCGATGATTTCGTCGAGATCCCCGTCCATCACCGAGTCCAGCTTGTGTACCGTCAGCCCGATCCGGTGATCGGTCACACGGCTCTGGGGAAAGTTATAGGTGCGGATCCGTTCACTCCGGTCTCCCGTTCCGACCTGGGTCTTGCGGACATCGGCCATTCTCGCTTGTTCCTCCTGCTGTTTCCGGTCCAAAAGACGGGCCCGGAGCACCCGCATGGCTTTCTCTTTGTTTTTGATCTGGGATTTTTCATCCTGGCAGGAAACGACGATGCCGGTGGGAAGGTGGGTGATCCTCACCGCCGATTTCGTGGTGTTGACGCTCTGTCCGCCGGGTCCGCTGGAGCAGAAGGTATCGATGCGCAGGTCCTTGTCATGGACTTCCACTTCAACCTCCTCGGCTTCCGGCAGGACGGCAACGGTTGCAGTGGAGGTATGAATCCGTCCGCCCGATTCGGTGGTGGGCACCCGTTGCACCCGGTGGGCACCGCTTTCATATTTCAGGCGACTGTATGCCCCCTTCCCCTGCACGGAGAACACCACTTCCTTGAATCCCCCGAGTCCAGTGGTGTTCGCTTCCATGATTTCCGCTTTCCAACCCTGTCGTTCCGCATACCGGGTATACATGCGGTACAGGTCGGCTGCAAACAGAGCCGCTTCCTCTCCGCCGGCCGCCCCGCGCACCTCCACGATCACATTTTTTTCATCATTGGGGTCTTTGGGAAGAAGAAGGCGTTTGATCCTTTGTTCCAACGCCGCTTTCCGATCGGAAAGTTCCTCCAACTCCGCTCTCACCATCTCGATCATTTCCGGATCCGATTCTTCCTTCAGCATCGCTTGGGCGTCGGTATATTGGCTGCTTACCTCTTTGTATTCGGTGTAGGCTTGGTATTTCGGGTTCAGGTCCGCCTGCTCCTTGGAATATTTTCGAAGCAATTGGGCATCCTGGATCACTTCGGGATCACTCAAAAGCCGGTTCAATTCTTCGTATCGCTTCACGATGGATTCCAACCGATCCAACACACCGCTTCACTCCCGAAAGTTCATTCAATCCCTTGGCAAGCCCCCCTGTGAAGGGATGCCGTATAACGTTATTATTATAGGATACGGTGCGTACACCGTCAAAAAACCATTTCCCGGGCAATGAATGCACGCATCACAACCGGGCTGTAAATTATGGTATGATGAAGCATGGTTTATGTCTTTATCTCTTGATCAGCCGGACGCCACCGGCCACAAGGAGATGGGTCCATGACGGAAGTGGTTGGGGTTATTCTGCAGTTTATGCCGTTTTTCTTTCTCTTGTTGCTGGCAAATGGAGCGGAAAATCCCCGTTTGCGGGAACAGGGGCGCCGAAAGGGTCCCTCGCTTGTTCTGGGCGTCATTTCGTATGTTTTACTGAGTCTTTCCTTCGGGTTTCTGTTCCTCGGCGGACTCTTATTCAGCTTTCTCGGCTGGATCGCCCAAAATGGAAAAACCGGGCCGTTTCTCACCTTCCCCGGAGCGCCGCCGGAACTGACCCAAAAGATCACCGATTCCCTCCCGATGGTGGGGGCCAGTTTCTGGGTACCCTCCCTTCTGGGGCTTCTGTTGTTGATTCCCGCTGTCCGCCGTGGAGTGTCAAAAATCATTCCCATTGATCCGTTCAACCGCGTTCACACGGTTTCCCTGTCATCGACCATGTTTATCTGGATCTACTTTTTCTTTTTTGTATCCATCGGCCTGGAAGCAATCACGGAACTGACTTCGGGTCAAAAAGCCACCAACCCGATGCCTTCCCTGTGGGCTCAGCAGATCACGTTCTTTTTACTGGCCCTGATCGGGACGGGCTGGTTGACCCGCCGCCGCCTGCGGGATGTTTTCCGCCGTTTGGGCCTTCACCGGCCCAAAGGGCGTCATCTTCTCATCGGAGTCGGCTCAGGGCTGATTCTCGTGTTGGGAGCGCTTTCCCTGGAGAGCCTGGCCCGGTCCGCCGGTTTCCCCAACGATCCCCATGCCCAGAAACTCACGGAAGAGTTGCTCGGTCCCCTGTACGGTTCCGTTTGGGGAATCCTGACCCTGGGCCTTTCCGCCGCCCTTGGGGAAGAAGCGGTTTTCCGCGGTGCGTTGCTCCCCCGATTCGGCCTTTTTCTCACCAGCCTGTTGTTTGCCGTGGTCCACAGCAACTACGGGCTCAGCATCTCCACCGTGATCGTTTTTCTCGTGGGCCTGGCACTGGGCCTTTTGCGCCGGCGGTACGACACCACCACCACCATGTTCGTTCACGCCACCTACAACATGACTCTGGGGTTGATGGCCTTTTTCTCCACCTGACCGGCCGTTTTGAAAAAGCTTGAGCCCCGTTCTTCCGGGGCTCAAGCTTTTTCGTTTTATTCGGCCCCCGGAAGGTACCGAAGGGGATTCCATTTGCTTCTGCCCACCCGGACCCGGATCTCATACCGGGGAATCCGGAAGGTCACGTTCCGGAGAACGGTTTCTTCCAATTTGGTATAATCCTCTTTGGGAACATGATTCTCCGGGATCACCTTGATCGCGGCGTGCCCCCCCACGATCTCCACCCGGGCATCTTTGACTCCCTCAACCTGCCGGGCGGTGTCCCGCATCTGTTTTTCCACGGTTTTCCGGTCGGGTTTGGAGTGAGAGTATTGGCCCACATCCGATAGATTGGGGTTGGAGTTGCGGATTCCGAATCGGCCCTCATCCTTCATATATCGGTAATTGTCATGTTGGAAACGGTATCCCGGCCGGTCCTGGGAACGGGCGGGATCCATTTCCGGCCCCGCCCCCTGCTGACCCGCGCCGGCACACCCGGAAACGAGAAAACAGGATAAAAGCAAAAGAACAGCATACCGGATGCGATCAGGGCGTTTCACAAAAAAACACCTCCCTGAAAACAGTTTGTCTCAGGAAGGCGAAAAACTTTTCGGTAAAGATTTCCGGACCGCAACCTCGTGACAATGCCGGCAGCGGGCTTCGTATTGTTCCGAGGCCCCCACTTGGATGACGGGCCCGTCCGTCCCCGCTGCGCGGCCGTTCAGCAACCTCTGGGTCCGGCTGGCCGAACCCCCGCAACGGACACAGATGGCCTGAAGCTTGGTGACATATTCCGCCACGGCCATCAGGGTCGGTGTGGGACCGAAAGGAACCCCCCGGAAATCCTGGTCCAGCCCGGCGCAAATCACCCGGATTCCCCGGTCAGCCAGTGTTTGAGCCACGGTTACCACTTCATCTTCGAAAAACTGAACCTCGTCAATGGCCACCACGTTAATCTCGGGGGAAATCTTCTCCCAAATTTGAGTTGCTTTTTCCAGCATCATGGCATCCGTTTGGATTCCGTTGTGAGAAGTGACCGCTTCGGGTCGGTAGCGGGTATCCACCGCCGGTTTGAAAACCGCCACATTCTGCCGGGCGATCCGGGCCCTTCGAATCCGCCGGATTAACTCCTCGCTTTTCCCCGAAAACATCCCCCCGCAGATCACTTCAATCCACCCTTCCCTGGTTACAGGGTTCATCCTCCGCATTCCTCCCCAATATGTATGAAAGGAGAAACAGGCAAGCGCTTGGTCGCTTGCCTGTTCTCGTTGAGCCATCTATATGAGATCGCCTTACAGGTTGTATTTCTTTTTGAACCGATCCACGCGACCGCCGGCGCTGACGTGCTTCTGTTTGCCGGTAAAGAAGGGATGGCAAGCAGAGCAAATGTCCACGCGGAGGTTTTCTTTCGTCGAACCCGTTTCGAAAGTGTTTCCGCAAGCGCAGGTCACGGTCGTCCGTTTGTACTCGGGATGAATCGCGGCTTTCATCACATTCACCTCTTTTCCGATCGGGTACCTTAAACACGTCCGATGCAAACACTATGATATTATATCACGATTAAAATATTGCTTCAAGCGGAAAGGAGGCAATCGATTTCCAAAGCATCCAAACTTAGACAATGGGAAGAGGCCGTTGATGAGGAGGAGGGGTCAGGGAAGGACGTTCAAGGGATTGATCGGTTCCCCGTTTCTTCTCACCTCAAAATGAAGGTGAGGGCCGGTGGAATTGCCCGAGGACCCCATATAACCGAGAGGTGTTTCCAACGTGACTTTCTGTCCGGTGCTGACCGTGACCCGGCTGAGGTGGGCATAATAGGTGGACCAACCGTCCCCGTGGTCCACCACGACCATGTTTCCGTAACTCCCTCCCCAACCGGCGCGAACCACGGTCCCGCCGAGGGACGGACGAATGGTGGCGTTTTCCTGCTTTCGGTTCCAAATGTCGATTCCCGTGTGCATTTTTCCGTGGCGCATTCCGTATCCACTGGTGATCTGTCCGGTGACGGGCCATCGAAAAGAACGGTTCGTTTGGGAAGCCTTCTTGGAAGCCGACAAAGTGACCCCGCCTTTCGGGGATGGGCCGGGAGCGGACGTTTGCCTTCCCTCAAATTCTTTCGGCACCACCAGCACTTGCCCCACGTAAAGGGCATCGGTCAGACCCAGGTCAGGGTTGGCTTCTTTCAGGGCAGTGACCGGCACCTTGTGTCTCTTTGCAATGGAGGTGAGAGTTTCCCCTTCTTTCACCCGGATTCGCTTCAGCTCCACCGGGATTTTCAGGCTTTGGCCGGGCCGGATGAGACGGGGATCTTCGAGGTTGTTAAACTCCGACAACACGTTGCTGTTCACCCCGTAGCGCAGTCCGATTCCGTAAAGGGTGTCTCCCCGCTTCACCTCATAGGACAGCGGCCTTGTCCCGGTCTCCACCGCCAGGTTACCTTCGGTTACGGAAGAAATGGGATTCAGGTATTGATAGAGAGCCTCTTGGGCGATCTGCTCTTTCTCCCAGTTTGGGTTTCGGGGTTGCAACCCTTCGTTGCCCGCGGCATAAGCCGCCTCTTCTTCTCCCCCCGCAAAAATGGAAGCCGTGCACAGGGTGAAGGAGGAAGCCACCAAGCTGCTTTTTCTGGCCATCACACCACCTCACACATGGATGTTCAAGAAGAAGGAAATCCTCTCCCTGAATCATCCTATGTGGAAGATCCGGTTTACAGAACCGGATATCGAAACAGGCGGAAGTCAGGCCATGGACGAAGATTGCGCCTTTGATTGCAGCTGGTCCAAAAATTCACGGTTGGAACGGGTTTGGGCCAGCTTTCGGATCAAGGCTTCGGTGTACTCGGATCCATCCGACATGGACTTTCGAAGAGACCACACCTTCTCCAACTCCTCCTTGGAAAGGAGAAGCTCCTCCTTGCGCGTTCCGGAACGACGGATATCGATGGCCGGAAAAATCCGGCGTTCCGACAGCTTTCGGTCCAGATGCAGCTCGAGGTTCCCGGTCCCTTTAAACTCTTCGTAGATCACATCGTCCATCCGGGATCCGGTTTCGACCAGGGCCGTGGCCAAAATGGTCAGGCTCCCTCCCTCTTCCACGTTCCGGGCGGCACCGAAAAAGCGTTTCGGACGGTGGAACGCGGCAGGGTCAATCCCTCCGGAAAGCGTGCGGCCGCTGGGCGGGATGACCAGGTTGTAAGCCCGTGCAAGACGGGTGATGCTGTCCAGCAGGATCACGACGTCCCGTTTGTGTTCCACCAGCCGTTGCGCTCTCTCCAGGACCAGCTCCGCCACTTTGATGTGATTATCCGGCATTTCGTCAAAAGTGGAGCTGACCACTTCCCCGTCCACGGAACGTTGCATATCCGTCACTTCTTCCGGCCGTTCATCGATCAGCAACACGAACAGTTCAATCCCGGGTGCGTTGGCCGTAATGCTGTTGGCGATCTCCTTTAACAGCATCGTTTTCCCGGCCTTGGGCTGGGCAACGATCAACCCCCGTTGCCCGAGGCCAACCGGTGCGAACAAATCCATAATTCGGGTGGACAGCTTTTCCGGTTCCGTCTCCAAGACAAGCCGTTGTTGGGGATAAAGGGGGGTCAGCGCGGGAAAATGGAGGCGTTCCGCGGCTTGGTTGGGATCTTCTCCATTGACGGCTTCCACATGGAGAAGTCCGAAATACCGTTCGTTTTCTTTGGGAGGTCTCACTTTACCGGAAACCAGATCCCCGGTCCGAAGGTCGAAACGACGAATCTGAGAGGCGGAGATATAGATGTCTTCGGAAGAGGGAAGGTAATTGATCGGCCGAAGGAACCCATATCCCTCCGGCAGAATGTCCAGCACCCCTTCCATGAACATAAGACCCGCTTTTTCAGCTTTGGCTTTTAAAATCGCGAAGATCAACTCTTTCTTTTTCATCTGGCTGTAATAAGAGATGTTGTATTCTTTCGCCAGTTTGTACAAATCCGTTAAACGCTGATGTTCCAGCTCACTGAGAGAGAGCTCCTCCATGAAATCACCGTCACCACACTAACATTCGATATCTTCAGCTTCACCGTATACGTCAGTCCTGATTCCACATCGATTGAAAGAATGGTTTTTTGTCGAAGTCTGATACAGGGGGAACGACGGGGGTCTGGAAGCGTTGTGAAAAAGTGAGCGGCAGCTGCACTCACAGAGGACAAGTCTCGCCTGGGTCGCTTGCGCTCCCCGGTCTCGCTATGCCCTGCAGAGATGGTTGCACGTCCGCTCCGAATCATCCGCTGCGCAGGACAGCAAAGTCACTGGTTTGGGTAAACACTTCCCCTTTTCCCGAAACGAATATTCAATCACAACGCTCCCAGTCTCCGGGGGGATTACTCCAACACCAGGTTCGGCTTTTTCTCCAAACGGTGTTTCCCGTCGATAAAGCGGACGGTGCCGGTCTTGGCTCTCATCACAACGGAGTGGGTGGCGGCGAGGGTCCCTTTATAACGCACTCCCTTGAGAAGCTCACCATCCGTCACGCCGGTGGCGGCAAAAATGGCATCGTCTCCCTTGACCAGATCATCCATGTACAGCACCTGACCGGGATCCTGCACCCCCATGTCGAGGCAACGTTGAAATTGTGCTTCATCCTCCGGCAGAAGGCGCCCCTGAATTTCCCCCCCCAGACACTTCAGGGCCACCGCTGCCAGCACCCCTTCCGGTGCCCCTCCCGAACCGAGGAGCATATCCACGCCGGTATCGGGAAAAGCGGTGTTGATGGCGGCCGCCACATCCCCGTCGGGGATCAGTTTGATCCTCGCCCCCGCCCGGCGTACCTCTTCGATGATTTTGGAATGGCGGGACCGATCCAAAAGGACGACCACCAGATCATTCACATCCTTGCCCAGGGCCCGGGCCACGGACTTCAGGTTCTGCTCCACGGGAGCGTTGATGTCCACATGACCGACCGCCTCCGGTCCCACCGCGATTTTATCCATGTACATGTCCGGAGCGTGGAGCAGGTTTCCGCGGTCGGCCACAGCAACGACGGACAGGGCATTCCACAATCCCTTCGCCACAATGTTGGTTCCTTCCAGGGGATCGACGGCCACGTCCACTTCCGGCAGGTAGCCCAGTCCCAACCGCTCGCCGATGTACAGCATGGGCGCTTCGTCCATCTCCCCTTCACCTATCACAACGGTGCCCCGCATGGGAATGGTGTCAAACACTTTTCTCATCGCGGTCGTGGCCGCATCATCGGCTTCATCCTTTTTTCCGAACCCCATCCAACGTCCGGAGGCAACGGCAGCCGCCTCTGTCACACGGACCAACTCCATCGTCAGGCTGCGTTCCAATTCGATCCCCTCCACTGGTTATAAGATCCTGCCCGGAAGTTCCGCCGGGTGCGGTGGAAGCATTTCACCCGTTTTGCCAGAAATAACGTAACACATTCATCTTTATATGTTACACTATTCCCCCCCAGCGGGTGAACCCTCCGGAATCACAGAAAGGGGACCATCATTTCCGCCAGACTTCCGCCCCGAGGGAACGCAGCTTGTCATCCAGAGCCTCATATCCCCGGTCGATATGTTCCAACCCGAAGATTTCCGTCACACCTTCCGCCATCAAACCGGCTGTCACCAACGCCGCCCCGGCACGAAGATCCGTCGCCCGGACAGGCGTCCCGTGCAAGGATTTTCCACCCCGAATGACCGCGGTTCTCCCGTCCACGCGGATGTCGGCTCCCATCCGGCAGAGCTCGTCTACATGCTTGAACCGGGAGGAGTAAATGTTGTCGGTTACCAAGCTGAGACCCTCCACCCCGGTGAGAAGGGAAGTGAAAGGCTGCTGCAGATCGGTGGGAAACCCGGGATAGGGAAGGGTCTTGATGTCGATGGGTCGGTAATTTCCGTTCCCCTTCACTCTCAGGGATTCATCCCCCTGTTGCACCTCCACCCCCATTTCCCGCAACTTGGCCGAAACAGGCTCCATGTGCCAAGGGATGACGTTTTCCACGATGACGTCGCCCCGGGTGGCCGCCGCTGCAATCATGTAAGTGCCGGCTTCGATCCGGTCCGGAATGATGGAGTGACGGCAGCCTTTCAAGGAACGGGAACCCCGGATCCGGATCACGTCGGTTCCCGCTCCGTTGATCCGGGCTCCCATCGAAGCAAGCAGGGTGGCCACATCGATGATCTCCGGTTCCTTGGCCGCGTTTTCAATCACAGTGACGCCTTCCACCCGGGAGGCGGCCAGCATGATATTGATGGTGGCTCCCACACTGACCACGTCCAAATAGATCCGGGCCCCTTTCAGCCGGGAAGCGCTCACATGAACGCACCCCTCTTTGTGAGCCACTCGGGCTCCCAGAGCTTCAAATCCTTTGATGTGCTGATCGATCGGGCGGGGGCCCAGATTGCACCCTCCGGGAAGACCGACGACGGCTTCCCCGAAGCGGCTCAGGAGCGCTCCCATCAGGTAGTAGGAAGCCCGCAGTTTTTTTATTTTTCCGTTGGGCATCGGTACTCCGCGAATTCCCCGGGGGTCGATTTGAAGTTCGCTCCCTTCCCTGGTGACGGAAGCTCCCATGTCCCGGAGAATATCAGCGAAAATCTCCACATCCTTTATTTGAGGCAGGTTTTCAATGGCCGTGGGTGAATCCGCCAGTATCGCGGCGGGTATCAAAGCCACCGCGCTGTTTTTTGCCCCGCTGACCGTCACCCGGCCATGCAGGGGACGACCTCCCTTGATCATGATTTTTTCCATCCCGACCCTCCTCCTCAATCTGCGTCGGGCCGACGGACAACCCGAATTCCCATGAAAAGGGAAATCCGGCGGCGACGGGCCACCCCCGCACCGCCGGAAACCTGATGATCCTGACCAACAGCTCCCGCTCAACCTTTGTTCGCTTTTTCCCAATCCCTTTTAAACCGATCGATTCCCTGCACCGTCAAGGGATGATGGAGCAACTTCTCCATCACTGCAAAAGGCAGGGTGGCGATATGCGCTCCGTTTTCCGCCGACTGAGTGACATGGAGGGGATGGCGGATGCTTGCCGCGATGATCTCCGTGTCGATCCCATGGACATCAAAGATATGGGCAATTTGGGCAATCAATTGAGCGCCGTCCTGATCGATATCGTCCAAACGCCCGAGAAACGGGCTCACGAAGGTGGCTCCCGCCCGTGCGGCCATCAGGGCCTGATTGGCGTTGAAAACCAGTGTCACATTGGTTTGGATCCCTTTTTGGGAAAACCGGTGGACGGCTTTCAGACCTTCCGCGGTCATGGGAACTTTAATCGTGATCTGATCCGATATGGCGACCAGTGGTTCTGCTTCGGCCAACATCCCCTCGGCATCGTCGCTCAACACCTCGGCGCTGACGGGTCCATCGACGATTTCGACGATTTCTTGGAGCACTTCCCTGAAATCCCGGCCCGATTTCGCCACCAGGCTCGGGTTGGTGGTGACGCCGGAAAGGATCCCCCATTCGTTTACCGTACGAATTTCGTCTACTTGGGCCGTGTCAATAAAAAATTTCATCGCGGCTCACCTCCAAATGGTGGGGCAGTCGTGGGCAACTCTCCCACTCAACCTTCAGGCCTTGCCGGAACTGCCGAACAGGCGCATCTTTTCTTTGACAGTCTCTTTGATGGCTTCGCGACCGGGGCCGAGATACTTGCGCGGGTCGATCATTTCCGGGTTTTCGTCCAACAGCTTCCGGACCGCCCGGGTGCAGGCCACTTGGCTCTCCGTGTTCACGTTGATCTTGCCGACCCCAAGGCCCACCGATTTCCGGATCGATTCGTCGGGAACACCCGAACCTCCGTGAAGGACGATGGGAGCGTCGATTTTGCTGCTGACTGCTTCAATGATGTCGAACCGAATTTTCGGTTCCCCTTTGTACATGCCGTGGGCGGTCCCCACCGCAATCGCCATAGCGTCAACCTTCGTCTCCTCCCAGAAGCGGATCGCCTCCTCGGGGTTGGCCAGGGCAGCGTCGGCTTCATCCACCTGGACGTCGTCTTCCACTCCGCCGATGGTGCCCAGTTCACCTTCCACCGAGACACCGACGGCATGGGCCGCCTTCACCACTTCCTTCGTCAAACGGATGTTCTCTTCAAAGGGATAGTGGGAACCGTCAAACATCACCGAGGAAAATCCGGCTTGGATGCACTTCATGGCCACTTCGAAACTGCTTCCGTGATCCAGATGGAGCGCCACGGGAACCCCCGCTTCCTTTGCGGCGATTTTCGCCATGGCCACGACGTAATCGAGTCCCATGTAGCGCATGGCTCCTTCACTCACACCGAAAATAAACGGCGACCTTTCTTCCTTGGCTGCAGCAGCGATGGCTTGGGTGAATTCCAGATTGTTCATGTTGAACTGCCCCACCGCAAATCCTTCTTTTTTGGCACGGGGGAGAAATTCGGTCATGGGTACCAAAGACATAAAAAATCCTCCTCGTCTGAATTGGGTTCGTCGTTTGGTTCGGGGAAGGGAAGAACCCCCGCTCAGGTGTGCTGATTAACTATATATTGAGCCGGCGGATCGTGTCTTACCACGCGGCCGTCAGCCATCCGGCAATGGAGTGATGACTGTCTGCTTCGAATACTACCGGAAAGGACAGGGGGCAAAAGCCCTTCGGGAAATGGCCCCCTGAACGCCCTTCCGAAAGACTTCCCGCCGGGAAGGATGGAAGCTTGCTCAACACTCACAGAGCACAAATACGCTCCCTTCCTGCCCGGTCACTGGATAATCAACCATCCTGAGCCCCGATATGTACGGAATCCTGTCCGGGGTTGAACGGACAGGGCGATCCGACATGTTCAGTGAGCCCCCTGAAGAGCAAAGGGCCACTCGGGGGAAAGGGATAAAGCGCCGGCAGAACCCTTCTCCGAACACGGCCCCTCTGTGTCCGTTCACCCGTAGTTTAACACAAACCCCACGGCTTGGCGTATGGAATCTTCCAGTGCCAACCGGAGCGGCTTCGGGTAAACGCTTCCCTTCTTCTTCTGAGCCTGACCATTCATCACTACGCTTCCGGAAGAAAACTTTTCCAGAGGCAGCCCGGTACTTCACCCCCCGGTTTCGTCCCTGTTTTTAAATAAAATTCCACTTGAAAACCTGTTTTAATCGTTGTTTACCCTTCCCTCCCCTGCGGGTTCAACCTCAGTATCTGCCGGGCTTCATCGGGGGTGGCCACCTCCCGCTCCAGCTCCCCGGCGATCCGGCGGATCCTTTCCACCAACCGGGCATTGGTGGCCAATTCCCCTTTCCGGTAATAGAGATTGTCCTCCAGTCCGACCCGGACGTGACCGCCCAGGGTGATCGCAAGGGCCGCCATCGGCAGCTGGTGCCGGCCGATCCCCGCCACCGTCCAGGTGGCCCCTTCGGGAAGTTGGTCCACTAAAAGAAGAAGATGCCGTGCCGTGGCCGGAATCCCTCCCGGCAGACCCATGACGAAGTCGAAGTGGAGATGGCCCGTCACCCGTTTTTCCCGGACGAGCTGAAGCGCCGTGTGCACCATGCCGGAATCGAAAATCTCAAATTCGGGACGCACGCCGTAATGGGCCATCGTGTCCGCAAACCGGCGGATTTCCCCGGGTGGGTTGTAAAAAACATCTTCTCCGAAGTTGACGGTCCCCGTAGTCAAAGTGGCCATCTCCGGACGAAGGCTGACCGGCTGCAGCCGTTCCTCCGCCGACATGCCGACGGCACCGCCGGTGGAAACCTGGATGATGATCGGGCAGCGTTTCCGTATTTCCCGGATGGCCGCTTCATAGAGCTCCCGACTCTGGGTCGGTTTTCCTTCCCCGTCCCGCACATGAATGTGGGCGATGGAAGCCCCCGCCTGAAAAGCCTCGAAAGCGTCTTTCCCGATTTCTTCCGGGGTAACCGGTAAATGGGGGGTATCCTCCCGTGTCACCTCGGCCCCGACCAAAGCGGCGGTGATGATCAGTTTATCCATGGCAGTCCTCCTTGCGAAGGCGGTTTTACCGGTTCAAACGCTGTCGTTCCTTGGGGACCACACAGGTACCAGTGGCTTTCGCCACCAAAACCGGCTCCTCCAAAACCCGGGCGGAAGTGGGTGCGGAAGGATCGATCCGGGCTTCGATCACCTTATAAGCGGTGAAGCTCATGGATCGTGAGGTGTTTCCCGTGCGGGTAATCCTTCCCTTCGCTTCAATGTAGTCCCCCGCATATACCGGATATTTGAACTCCACCGAATCATAAGCGACAAAGAGACCTTCGTCCCCGTCATGACGGATCAGAAGTTCCGTCGCAACGTCACCGAACAGGGCCGTGATCCGCGCTCCGTCCACCAAATCCCCGGCGTAATGGGCGTCTCCCTGACTCATTCTCAGACGGATGCTGACTTCTTCCGACATCCCGTTTCCCCCTGTCTCTGTGTTTTTGCTTTATGATGAAGAGGTGAGCTGTCGGAGCACCTCCTCCTTCAGTTCCACAATATCGAAGGGTTTGGTAAAGTGGGACAGCGCACCCAGCTTGGAGGCTTCTTCCACCATATCCAACTCTCCGTATGCAGTCATCATGATCACTTTTGCATCGATTTCTTCTTTTTTTAGATTCCTCAATAACTCCAGACCGTCCATGCCCGGCATTTTCATGTCCAGCAGGATCAGATTCGGCTTTTCCGCACGGATGATGTCCAGTGCCGTCTTGCCGTTGGCTGCCTGATACAGTTGGAATCCTTCCCGGGAAAAGACTTCTTTCAAAAGAACCCGTATTCCGTATTGGTCGTCCACCACCAACACCTTTTGATCAGACCGTGACATTCCAGTACCCTCCTTCCGGGGAATGGTCTCCCGCCGTTTGACTCATATTCCGCCCCCCTCCCTTCTTCCTGCTGCGCTCGTACCGGGTTCAAAATATGTATGACAGGTCTGCCCAACTTTCCACTCCCCATAAAGAGACCTTCATTTTAATTAATTCGGACGGGAAACACATTTTTCCTGCAATTTTCTGTAATGAAACATCCTCCGATCATGCAAATCGAAAAAAAATTCCTTATTTCACCGAATAGATTTAATCTATGAAAGAGAGTCCCGCTTTTTTGAAGAGAAATGTCTTCTTATGAAAAGAAAAATATACCGCCTCCTTTCGCCGTTTTCCGAAGAAAAGCATTTCGATCCGCGTAAAAAACCGCACCCTTCGCTTTCCGAAAGGTGCGGTTTGGTACGGCTCTCATACATGGGCAGCTTTCAGTTTGGCATTGAGCGCCGCCGCGACGAAATCACGGAAGAGGGGTTGGGGACGGTCAGGGCGGGAGGTGAACTCGGGGTGGAACTGGCAGCCCACAAACCACGGATGATCTTTCAGTTCCACGATTTCCACCAACCGTCCGTCGGGGGACGTCCCGGAAAAGACATAACCGGCTTCTTCCAAGGGTTCACGATATTCGTTATTAAATTCATAACGGTGTCGGTGGCGTTCATAGACCAATCCGTTGCCGTAGGCCTCCTGGGCCCGGGTACCGGGGGTCAATTTGCAGGGATAAAGACCGAGGCGCATGGTGCCGCCGAGATCTTCGATCTCTTTCTGTTCGGGAAGGAGATCGATCAGCGGATAAGGGGTTTCCGGATCAATCTCGGAACTGTTGGCCCCTTCAAGCCCCAAAACGTTTCGTGCCCCTTCCACACAGGCGACCTGCATCCCCAGGCAGATTCCGAACATGGGGATCTTTTGCTCCCGGGCATAGCGGATGGCGGCAATTTTCCCTTCAATGCCCCGGTCACCGAAGCCGCCGGGCACCAATATTCCGTCGGCTTCTTTGAGTACTTCGGCGGCGTTGTGATCGTTGACTTCTTCGGCGTTGACCCAGATGATCTCCACTTCCGTATCATTGGAGAAACCGGCGTGGTTCAGGGCTTCCACCACACTCATATAAGCATCTCTCAAGGCCACGTATTTTCCGACAATCGCGATTTTGGTGCGGTGGGTCAGATTTCTCACTTTGTTGACCAGAGCGACCCAGTCCTTCATATCCGCCTCCCCGCATTTCAGCCCCAGATGCTTCACCACGATCGAATCCAGGCTATCGGCCTGAAGCATCAGAGGTACCTCATACAGTGTCTCGGCGTCCCGGGCCTCGATGACCGCCTCCCGGTCGATGTCGCAGAAGAGCGCGATCTTTTGTTTCATCTCTTCGGACAGCGCCCGTCCCGTCCGGCAGACGATCACGTTGGGCTGGATCCCGATGCTGCGCAATTCCTTTACGCTGTGCTGGGTCGGTTTGGTCTTCAACTCACCCGTGGCCGACAACTCGGGAATCAGGGTGCAGTGAATGTACATGACGTGATCCCGTCCGACCTCGCTCTTGATCTGACGGATCGCCTCGAGAAACGGAAGGCTTTCAATGTCCCCCACCGTACCCCCGATTTCGGTAATCACCACGTCGGGATGGGTTTCCCGCGCCGCCCGGAAGACCCGATCCTTGATTTCGTTGGTGATGTGGGGGATGACCTGAACCGTTCCCCCGAGATAGTCTCCCCGCCGCTCTTTATTGATGACGGCCGAATATACTTTCCCGGTGGTCACGTTGCTGTTTTTGGAAAGGTTTATGTCGATGAAACGTTCATAGTGGCCCAGGTCCAGATCGGTTTCCGCCCCGTCATCGGTAACGAATACCTCCCCGTGTTGATAGGGACTCATCGTTCCCGGGTCCACGTTGATGTATGGATCAAATTTTTGAATGTTTACGTTCAATCCGCGGTTTTTCAACAGCCGACCCAACGATGCGGCCGTAATCCCTTTTCCGAGGGATGATACCACACCGCCCGTCACGAAGATAAATTTAGTCATGAATCCGCCCTCCTCCGATTATCTTACCCAGTTTACACTTGCCCATTAGAAAAAAGCGCCTCCCTTTACAGGGGGCACTTTTTAAAACGGTTTTATTGGACGGCAACCGGGTCGCCGTCCCGTAACCATATCAATCATCACTCAGCCCATGAGCTAGTTTACCTTCGGCCCTGTGGTTTGTCAAGCTCAGTCTTCTTCTTCGTCCAGTCCGTCCTCTTCGTAATCCGACTCATCGAAGTCGTCCTCTTCGGAGTCGTCGCTTTCCCCGTCGAAGTCGAGATCCTCTTCTTCGAAGAGATCCTCTTCTTTCAGGTCTTCATCGGAATCGTCGTCCTTCACATTCTGGGCAACAGCGGAGTCCGTGGCCTGCTCCAAGGGATACCAACGCTTCAGTCCCCACAAACTTTTCCCGATGCAGATGAAACGACCGTCAATGTTGATTTCCGTGTAGAGCTGGGCGATCAGCCGGCGGGTCTCCTCCTCCGAAAACCCTTTTCGCTTGGCTACTTCCTCCATCAGCTGCCGATACAGCATCGGCTCGCCTTTCTCTTTCAATATATGATGAGCATGGTCGACCATGGGGATCTCCCGCACTCTTTCTTCTTCGCGCTTTTCGGCCAAATTTTCAGGCATGGTGGCACATCCTTCCTTCTACAGGGTCCGGATTTCCGCTTCTTCATTTTCCGTATGTCTATTTTAACCAAAAGCGATGGGAAGTCAACCAGGGGTTGCACCGCACGCAAGAGGGGGCAAACCACCGGAAAATGAAGAAGCCGGCCCAAAAAAGGCCGGTTTCCACGATCACATGTTGCGTCGGTACTCTCCCCCCACTTCAAACAAAGCATCGGTAATCTGCCCCAGACTGGCGTAACGGACGGTGTGCATCAGTTCTTCAAACAGATTTCCATTTTCCCGGGCGACTCGTTTGAGGCGTTGAAGGGCTTCTTTGGCCTGTTCTTGGTTTCGTTCCTGGAAGTTTCGGAGATTTCGAATCTGGGAATCCTTCTCTTCCGGGGTGGCCCGGGTCAGCTGATAATCCGCCTCTTCTTCCTCTCCTTCTTTCAGGAAGGTGTTCACACCAATAACGGGCAATTCGCCGGAGTGTTTCTTGGTTTCGTAATAAAGGGATTCCTCCTGGATTTTCCCCCGCTGATACTGGGTTTCCATCGCCCCGAGAACGCCGCCTCTGTCACTGATCCGTTCAAACTCCGTCAACACCGCTTCTTCCACCAAATCGGTCAGTTCTTCCACGATGAAAGAGCCTTGAAGGGAGTTTTCATTTTTGGCCAAACCCAGCTCTTTTGTGATGATCAGCTGAATGGCCATCGCCCGACGCACGGATTCCTCCGTGGGAGTGGTGATGGCTTCGTCATACGCGTTGGTGTGAAGAGAGTTGCATTGGTCATAAATCGCCATCAATGCCTGAAGGGTGGTGCGGATATCGTTGAAATTCACTTCCTGCGCATGGAGGCTCCGACCGGAGGTCTGAATGTGATATTTCAATTTTTGACTGCGTTCATTGGCACCGTACAGCTTTTTCATCACCACGGCCCAAATCCGACGGGCCACCCGTCCGATCACCGAGTACTCGGCGTCCAGGCCGTTGCTGAAGAAGAAGGACAAGTTGGGGGCGAATTTGTCGATGTCCATTCCCCGGGACAGATAATATTCCACATAGGTAAAGGCATTGGCAAGGGTGAAGGCCAGCTGAGAAATCGGATTGGCTCCCGCTTCGGCGATGTGATAGCCGCTGATGCTGACCGAGTAATAGTTTCGCACATGGTTGGCGATGAAGTATTCCTGGATGTCCCCCATCAACTTGAGTGCAAAATCCGTGGAGAAGATACAGGTGTTCTGCCCTTGGTCTTCTTTCAGAATATCGGCCTGCACCGTCCCCCGTACCGTGGACAGAGCCTTGGCCCGGAGCTTTTGCGCTTCGTCTTCCGAAGGCTCCCGGCCTTCCTGCTCCCGGAATTGATCGAGTTGTTGGTCGATGGCCGTGTTGAGAAACATCGCCAGGATCATCGGTGCCGGGCCGTTGATCGTCATGGAAACGCTGGTATTGGGTGCGCACAGGTCAAAACCGCTGTACAGTTTTTTCATATCTTCCAGGGTACAGACACTGACTCCGCTTTCCCCGACTTTTCCGTAGATATCGGGTCTTTCATCGGGATCCCTTCCGTACAGCGTCACCGAATCAAAGGCGGTGGAGAGACGCTTCGCCGGTTCCCCTTCGGAAAGGTAGTGAAAGCGCCGATTGGTCCGCTCCGGCGTCCCCTCTCCGGCAAACATCCGCTTGGGATCTTCATCCGCCCGTTTGAAGGAAAAAACACCAGCCGTATAGGGAAAGCGGCCGGGAACGTTTTCCATCATTACCCAGCGAAGGATTTCTCCCCAGTCTTCAAACCGTGGAAGGGCCACTTTGGGAATTCGGGTTCCGGACAGGGTTTCCGTGAAGAGGGGTGTCCGAATCTCCCGGTCCCGGATCTTCACCGTGTACTCCTCCTGCCGATAAGATTCCTTCAGAGCGGGCCACTCTTCCAGGTGGCCTTTGGCTTCCGGTGTCAGCCGGGATTCCACCTCTTCCCGTGCCTGGTCGAGGCGGCGGAGCACTTCATCGGACTCCGCACCCCCGTGTTCCTCGAGGGTTTCCCGGCTTCCTTTCAATTGATAGGCTTTGCGGGCCAGGCGCGACTGCTCTTCCACCTCTTTCCGGTAGCGCCGGACCGTACCGGCCACATCCCGAAGATAGTGGGCCCGTTCCGGCGGGATGATGTGCAGGATTTCCGGTTCCCCGGCTCCTTCGTTCCAGCCGGATTCCCAGTCCAGTTCCAGCTTTTTGGACAAACGGTGGATCAACTCACGGTAAAACCGGTTGGTTCCCGGATCGTTGTAACGGCTGGCCATGGTGCCGAACACAGGGATCTCATCATCGGGGACATCAAACAGGTGGTGGTTTCTCCGGTATTGTTTTTTGACGTCCCGGAGGGCATCTTTGGACCCTTTTCGATCAAATTTGTTAATGGCGACGAGATCGGCGAAATCCAACATCTCAATCTTTTCCAACTGGGAGGGGGCCCCGAATTCCGACGTCATCACATAAACGGAAAAGTCGCTGACTCCCACCACATCGGAATCCCCCTGACCGATCCCGCTGGTTTCCAGAAAGATCAGGTCAAACCCGGACCGCTTCAGGATGGCCAGAGCATCCCGGGTGGCACCGGAAAGTTCGGAACGGGTCTTCCTCGTGCCCATGCTCCTCATATACACCCGGGGATGATGAACGGCATTCATCCGGATCCGGTCTCCCAGCAGTGCTCCCCCGGTCTTCTGTTTCGAGGGATCGATGGAAAGGACGGCCACCCTTTTTTCCGGAAAATCCTCAAGGAAACGGCGAACCAACTCATCAGTCAAGGAACTTTTTCCGGCTCCCCCCGTTCCGGTGAGTCCGATGACGGGAACTTGGGTTCCGCTTTCCTCCTCCGATTCGTTCAGAACGGCCCGTGTCGCCGACGCTTCTCCCGACGATCCCGTAAGGGCTTCCCGCTCCGCCAGAGTAATCAGCCGGGCGATGGCGCGCGCGTCTCCTTTTCGGGCGGCCTCCGACTCCCAACTCACTTGTTCCACCGTGGGAAAATCACAGCTCTTCACCATGAGGTTGATGATTCCCTGCAATCCCATCTGACGACCGTCTTCCGGGGAAAACACTTTGGCAACCCCGTACTCTTCCAACTCCCGGATCTCCCGGGGAACGATCACCCCGCCGCCACCGGCAAAAACCCGGATGTGGCCGGCTCCTCGCTCCTTCAGCCGGTCGATCATATATTTGAAAAACTCCATGTGTCCCCCCTGATAGGAGGAGACCGCAATCCCCTGGACATCTTCCTGGACCGCCGCGTCGACGATCAGGTCGACCGAACGGTCGTGTCCCAGATGGATCACTTCGGCACCGCCCGCCTGCAACAACCTGCGGAAAAGATTGATGGAGGCATCATGTCCGTCGAACAGACTGGCAGCGGTGACAAAACGGACAGGATGTTTCGCCCGGTACACCTCTGTGGTCATGTCATTTCCCTCCCGTGTTCGGACGGTTGCATTCGGTCAAGCAACAGGGCGGTTTGACAACGGGTGTACTCTTCCAAGGAGTAATCCCCATTCAGCGCCCATCTCCGGAACGTCCACATCTGACCGAGGACCATGATGTTGTGGGCCATCAATTTCACCGTGGACGGGTCCAGGATGAGCGTGCCGTCAGCAATGCCCCTTTTCAGGATCTCTTCAAAAAACGACGTGATCTCCTCTTCTTTTCTGAGGACGTAAGACATCGCCTCCCGGGGAAGGGATTTGGTCTCCTGATAAATCAGGAGCACATAATCACTCATTTCCTCCATCACCTTGAAATGCTGGGCAATGGCCCGGGTGAGCCCTTCCCTGCCGGTTCCCGCTTCCGCCAGAGCTTTTTTCAGACGCTTCTCCAGCTCGGAATGGATGTATTCGCAAACCAGGTAGAGCACATCCTCTTTGCTTTGGATATACTCGTACATGGTTCCGATGGAAAGGCCGCATTCCCGGGCAATCTCCCGGGTGGTGGTCTTGTGAAATCCCTTCCGCACAAACAGATCGCATGCGCCCCGGATGATCTGACGCCTGCGCTTTTCCACAAGCCGACGGTTTTTCACCATGGAGGGAATCCGCTTCGGGTCCCGGCTCATCTTTTCACTCTCCTTTCCCGCCGATCAGATCCGACAGCCACTTTCGGGCCATTCGGTGGGGACTCGACCCGCGGGAATGGACGAGCTCCAGGTCCGACCGGAAGGCGGAAGTGTCCATCCGATCAAGGAGCAAGCGCTGAAGCCGTTCTTCGATGATCGTTTGAACTTCCCGGCGCAGGTGGGAACGGCGGCGATCTTCCCACAGTCCGTGCTCCCGCATAAACGTCCGGTGTTTCTTCAGTCCGGACCAGAGATCTTCCGTTCCCCGGCCCGTCTTCCCTTCCGTCCGAATGACAGGGGGGAGCCACCCTCCTTCCCCTTTGGCCAGATGAAGCATTTCCTCGATGTCCCGAACCAGTTTGTCGGCTCCTTCCCGGTCGGCTTTATTGACGACGAAGAGGTCCGCCGTCTCCATGATTCCGGCTTTGAACACCTGGACCGCATCCCCGCTTCCGGGGGTGAGAACCAAAACCACGGAATCCGCCATATGCATGATCTCGATTTCCGACTGGCCCACACCCACGGTCTCGATGAAAATGGTGTCGAATCCGGCGGCATCCAACACCCGGGCCGCTTCCCGTGTGGCTCGGGCCAGACCCCCGAGGTGTCCCCTCGTCCCCATACTGCGGATGAATACACCGGAGTCCAGAGCATGGCGCCCCATCCGGACCCGGTCCCCCAACAAGGCGCCCCCGGTAAAGGGACTCGTCGGATCGACGGCGAGCACACCGACGGTAAGACCCGCCTTCCTCAAGTGAAGGGCCAACCGGTTCACCAGGGTGCTCTTCCCCGCTCCGGGGGCCCCTGTCACTCCCACGAGAAAAGCGCTTCCCGTATGAGGATAAAGGGATTTCAACAGCTTTACCCCCCGGGGATCCCCGCTTTCAAAGCAGGAGATCGCCCGGGCGATCGCGCGCCGGTTGCCGGCGAGAATTCCGTCGGCCCATTGCCGGATGTCTTTCCCCCCACCTTCCCGAGGTTCGGTCATTCTTTCATCAGGTGGCCGGCAATCACCACTCGTTGAATTTCGTTGGTTCCTTCATAGATCTGGGTGATTTTGGCATCCCGCATAAAGCGCTCCACCGGATACTCCCGGGTATAACCGTAACCCCCGAAGATCTGGACGGCTTCCGTGGTGGCTTCCATCGCGGTATCCCCGGCATAGAGTTTCGCCATCGCCGACGCCTTTCCGTAGGGGAGGCCTTGGCTCTCCAGCCAGGCTGCCTGGTAGGTCAGAAGACGCGCCGCTTCAATTTGGGTGGCCATGTCGGCGAGCTTGAACTGGATGCCCTGCAGCTTAGCGATCGGCTTGCCGAATTGCTTTCGATCTTTGGCGTAGGCGACAGCCGCATCCAGAGCGCCCTGGGCGATCCCGACAGCCTGGGCGGCAATCCCGTTCCGCCCCCCGTCCAGGGTCATCATGGCGATCTTAAAGCCCTCCCCCTCTTCTCCGAGGCGGTTCTCCAACGGGATTCGACAGTCCTCGAAAACGATTTCCGTCGTCGGGGAGGAACGGATGCCCAACTTCTGTTCCTTCTTTCCGATGGAAAAACCGGGGGTCTCTTTCTCCACGATAAAGGCAGTGACCCCGTGGTGTTTTTTCTCCGGATCGGTCACGGCGAAAACGATGTAGATTTCCGCCTCCCCCCCATTGGTAATAAAAATCTTGTTCCCGTTGAGAATGTATGAATCCCCATCCCGGACGGCGGTGGTCCGCATCCCTGCGGCATCGGAACCGGACCCCGGTTCGGTCAAACCGTAGGCGCCCAGTTTTTTCCCTTGGGCGAGCGGCTTCAGAAACCGTTCTTTCTGATCCGGAGTCCCAAATTTGTGAATCGGCCAGCTGGCCAGGGACAGATGGGCCGAAAGGGTGACTCCGGTGGAGGCGCACACCCGGGACAGCTCCTCCACCGCAATCACGTAACTCAAAAAGTCGGAGCCCACGCCTCCTTCTTCTTCCGGCCAAGGAATCCCGGTCATTCCCAGTTCACCCATCATGTCAAAAATGGAACGGTCGAACCGCTCCTGTTCATCCCGTTCGGCGGCGGTGGGAGCCACCTCTTTTTCTGCGAATTCCCGGACCATTTTCCGCATCATTTCATGTTCTTCACTCAGTTTGAACTGCATGGTGAGCCTCCTTTGCTGTCACCGCTGAGGTTCAGGGGAATGCCCCGGAAGTATGGTGAAAAAGTGAGCGGGGGCATTTACCCGAGTCGCTGTTTTGGGTAAACACTTCCCCTTTTCTCGAAACGAACATTCAATCACAACGCTTCCAGTCTCCCAACAACTCCCCCGCGATCACGAGTCGCTGAATTTCGTTGGTCCCTTCATAGATCTGCGTAATCTTGGCATCCCGGAAGAGGCGTTCCACGGGATATTCCCGGGTGTAACCGTAACCCCCGAAGATCTGGACGGCCTGGGTGGCTGCCTCCATCGCGGTGTCCGAGGCAAACATCTTGGCCATGGAGGATTCCTTTCGGCAGTCATGCCCCTCCTGGTAAACAAGGGCCGCCCGATAAACGAGGAGCCGGGCCGCTTCCACCCGGGTGGCCATATCGGCCAGTTTCCATTGGATGGCCTGCAGTTTCCCGATCGGCTTTCCAAACTGCTTTCGCTCCTTGGCGTAAGCGGCAGCGGCCTCCAGAGCGGATGCGGCAATCCCCAGAGCCTGCGCCCCGATGCCGATCCGCCCCCCGGCCAGGTTGGACAGAGCGATCTCATAGCCCTGCCCCTCTTCCCCCAGACGGTTTTCAACGGGAACTTCGGCGTTGTCGAAGCGGATCTCACTGGTGTTGGAACCGCCCAGCCCCATCTTCTTCTCTTTTTTTCCGACGGAGAAGCCGGGAGTGTCCTTCCCGACAATAAAGGCGGTAATCCCTTTCGACCCCTGTTCCGGGTTCGTTACGGCAAAGGTGACGTAGATGTCGGCTTCCCCCGCATTGGTGATGAACACCTTGTTCCCGTTCAGGATGTAGCGGTCCCCCCTCCGTTTGGCCCGGGTGCGGATGGACGATGCGTCCGAACCGGCGTGGGGCTCCGTCAGGGCGAAGGCCCCAAGGTACTCCCCCCGGGCGAGGAGGGGAACATACTTCTTTCTCTGTGCCTCCGTTCCGTAACGGAGGATGGGAAAGGTGCCAACGGAAGTGTGAACGGACAGGATGACCCCGACGGTGGCACTGACTTTGGAGATCTCCTCCAAGGCGAGGATGTAGCTCAGGAAATCAGCCCCGGCCCCGCCCCATTTTTCGGAGAGCGGGATTCCCATCAGACCCAGTTCCCCCATCTTGCGGACGGTTTCCTTCGGAAACCGGTCATGGGCATCCATTGATTCGACCCGGGAAGCAATTTCGGTGCGAGCGAAATCCCGCACCATTTTGCGCATCATTTCCTGTTCTTCGGTGAAGCGGAGATCCATGGCATCAACCTCCTGCCGGCTCCGATGGCCGCTGTCTCATTCGTAAGTGTAAAAGCCCCTTCCCGTTTTCCGGCCCAGCCAGCCCGCTTTCACGTATTTCCTCAGAAGGGGGCAGGGACGGTATTTGGGATCGCCGAAGCCTTCATACAGAGTCTCCATAATGTAAAGACAGGTGTCCAGGCCGATAAAATCCGCCAGAGTCAACGGACCCATCGGATGATTCATGCCCAGTTTCATCACTTCGTCCACCGCTTCGGGTTCGGCGACTCCTTCGTATACGGTGTAAACCGCTTCGTTGATCATCGGCATCAGCACGCGGTTGGACACAAATCCGGGGGAATCGTTCACTTCCACCGGGTGCTTCCCCATGTCTCGGGCCAGCTTCTCCACCGCCTCGAACACATTGTCGGAAGTGGCCAGTCCCCGGATCACCTCCACCAGTTTCATGACGGGCACCGGATTCATGAAATGCATTCCGATGACATGATCCGGCCGCTGGGTGGCCGCAGCGATCCCGGTGATGGGCAGGGAGGATGTGTTGGTGGCCAGGATGGCGTGCCCGGGGGCTTTTTCGTCCAGTTTTTTGAAAAGATCCGTTTTTACTTCCATGTTTTCGACGACCGCTTCCACCACGATATCTGTTTCACGAACAGCCTCGGCCAGGTCGGTGGTGGGCCGGATCCGGCTTAAGACTTCGCCCTTTTCCGTTTCTGTCAGCCGTCCCTTCTCCACCTGGCGGAAGAGGTACTTATCAATCCCTCTCATTCCTTTCCGCACGAAGGCTTCCTCCAGATCCAAAAGGCGGACCGTAAATCCCGATTGGGCGGCCACCTGGGCGATCCCGCTGCCCATCTGTCCGGCCCCCACTACTGTGAAGTTCCGAATGCTCAAGGGGATTCCCCTCCTTGGTTTGTTTTCGTCAATCAACCCGGATCAGAACGGCATCTCCCTGGGCGGAACCGCTGCAGATCCCCGCCACCCCGAGTCCTCCTCCGCGGCGGCGCAGCTCCGAGATCAAGGTAAGAATGATCCTCGCTCCGCTGGCACCGATCGGGTGTCCGAGAGCCACCGCCCCGCCGTTCACGTTCACTTTCTCTTCATCCCAACCGAGGATCTTTCCGTTGGAGAGAGCGACGGCGGAAAAAGCTTCGTTTACTTCCAAAAGGTCGATCTGATCCAGCGTCAGGTCGTGCTTTTTCAACAATTTTTGGATCGCATGGGCCGGAGTAATGGGAAAATACCGGGCTTCCATCGCCACCGCCGCATGACCCAGAATGCGCGCCACCGGCTTCGCTCCCAGTTCTTCCGCTTTTTCCGCCGAGGAAAGCACCATGGCGCAAGCGCCGTCGTTCACACCGGGAGCGTTGCCCGCAGTTACCGTTCCATCCTTGAGGAATACCGGTTTCAACCCCGCCAATTTCTCCAGGGTGGTGTCCCGGCGGGGGGCTTCATCGGTGTCCACCACGGTTTCCCCTTTTCGGCCCTTCACGGGAACCGGGATGATTTCTTCCGCCATCTTGCCGGACTCAATGGCCGCGACCGCCCGTTCATGGCTCCTCAATGCCCAACGGTCCTGTTCCTCCCTGGAAACCTTGTATTCGGCAGCCACATTGCTTCCGTGGACCACCATATGAACTCCGTCAAAGGCGCACCAGAGTCCGTCATGAATCATCAGGTCCACCACTTTGCCGTCCCCCATCCGATGACCCCAACGGCCTCCGGGAAGGATGTACGGAGCATTGGACATACTCTCCATACCCCCGGCCACGATCACGTCGGCGTCACCCGCCCGGATGATCTGATCCCCCAAGGTGGCACTCCGCATCCCGGACGCACAAACCTTGTTGATCGTCTCCGTTCCCACTTCCCAGGAGAGACCCGCTTTCCGAGCGGCCTGACGGGAGGGGATCTGGCCGGCTCCTCCCTGCAGGACCATCCCCATGATCACTTCTTCCACCGCTTCATCCGGGATCCCGGACCGGTCAAGGGCTCCGCGGATCGCAATTCCGCCCAGATCCACAGCGGAAAGGTCTTTCATTACGCCTCCGAACTTCCCGAAAGGGGTCCGTGCCCCACCAAGTACAACCGTTTCCTTCAAATCCAGCACCTCCAGGGAATTTTCCTAACGAGCGCTCGCTCGGAATCCGACCAAAAATAAAACGCTTCCAATATCAAGATTACTCTGTTTCTTCTGTGTTGACAATGCTCTTTTTTCTTTTGTCAATAAACAGAAAATTTTGTCTCCCGAAACAAAAAAACCGCCCCTGATCAGGGGCGGGCCGAAGGTTCATCATCCAGCCTTTCTCCGGTGGCGAAGGGATCGGATTCTGTCAGCTGCCGGCCACGGATGATCCGCCGTCCCCGCCTTCCACCGTACTGGAAGAGGCGGAGGGATCACTGGTGGAGGAATCATCGCCCGGGGAGGAATCCCCTTCGTCCGAATCGCCTCCTTCAGCATTGCCGGTATCTCCGTCTGTGTCATTGCCGTTGTCCTCACCGGTGTCTCCGCCATCTGCATCATTCCCGGTGGAGTCCCCTGTGTCGGAAGTGTCTCCGCCGGTTTCCGTTTCTTCACCTCCTGTGCTTCCGCCCGCTCCGTCTCCGGAGGTGTCCGCTCCGCCGGTGGAGGACGTATCGGTTTCACCGGTGCTGCCGGTGGCACCGCCGCTTTGCCCGCCTGTACCGGTTCCTGTCGGACCCTGGTCGTTGGATCCCTCCTGTCCGGGATCCAACCGGTCGGAGGGGCTTTCGGGATCGGTGGGAACATCGACCGGAAGCCCCTTTGGAGCCGGTGGAACCGAACGCGGGGACACTTCGGCTTCCGGGGTCGAATAAAGCTCCACCGTGATCGAACGATCATCGGTGTTCACCCGGATCAAGACCGGTTCTTTCAGGCTGTTTTTGAACTGAAAGTCCGGCGCATCCCACGCCACCGTCGCGTCGCGGCCGGAAGGGACATAGGTTGCCCCATTTCCGTACGAAAAGCGGTAAATGATTTCCATTCCGGCTTCATCCACACTGTTAAACAAGGTGGAGGAGGTCTGAGAAACGCCCCCTCCCACCCCTTCGCTGAACTCCCCTTTCACCCGGGAAGGCACGGGTAAATAACCCCTTTCCCGGGAGCGTTTCCCCACTTCCCGGTTAAAGGAAAACACTTCTCCGGGATTGAGTACCCGCCCATCCAGGGCGTTCGCCGACTTCCGGATATTGTGGATCCTTTCCCGGTTGGCCCCCTTAAAGTAAGTGGTGTAAGAACTGATCCGTTTCCGGTCCACCCGGAGAAGGTCCCGTTCCACGACCAGCGGAGCGGCCTTTTTCATGGGGATGGGTTGGGGTTTGTTCAATATGGCCGGGAGGTTTTCCAACGTTCGGTGCACCGCATCCACATCCATCACTTTCCCATTCTTGGCGGGGCGGATCGGATCCCCCAAATGCTTGATGCGGGCGTTTCTGGGCGGCCGGTCCACCTCGCGCCGCACCTTCGCCAGCCAGGCATCCAGCTGCTTCCGGTTGATGCTGTCCGGGTTCTCCCCGTCATAGCCGATCTGATTCAGATCGATTTCCCACTTCTGATGCCGGTGTTCCAAGATGAGCCGGTTCGGATCCTGAAAAAATCCGTCCGCGATCCTGGTGGAAATGACGAATAAAAGAAACAGAATAAAGACGGTGAATGCCCATTTCCACCCTTCCCCCCCCGGTTGACGACGGGTGTCCGCCCTTGAGCCGGTGACAGGGTCACGCCTTGCCTTTCCGGAAGGTTCCTCCGAGATGCCGGATTCTTCTTCGGTGTCTTCGGAATCGGTCTCCCCGAATGCTTCACCTGGCTCGTCCTCCGGCGGCTCCCCGTAGGAGTTGTCTTGCGGCGGGGAAGGTTCCGGGGAAGGGGGCTCTGCTTTCTCCTTCCCGGTCCCTTGATCCTTCGCCGTTCCGTCGTTCCCCCCTTCGGGCAGAGGGAAGCAGGGCCGGGCACTGAGGGCTTCATAAGCCTCCCGCACCTCCCGGAACTGCCGTTCCGCTTCGGGGGAAGGATTGACGTCGGGATGGTATTGCCGCACCAACCTGCGGTAAGCCCGCTTGATTTCTTCCTGGGAAGATTCCGGGCTTACTCCCAATACGGAATGATAATCTTTCATAGCCAACCTCTCTTTGGTCTTCGGTTTTCAAGGTGCTTGGAGTTCCCTCCTGTGAGAGGTTTCTCCTTATCGTCTTCCAACATAGCACATGCTCAAACCCATCACAATATCAATACTATTCGTTTAATTAAAGCTTTGCAAAAACCTTTTTTTGAATGTTCCGTCTCCATCTTGAAAAAAGAGCCCGGGATCGATTCCCGGGTTAATGAATCTCTTCCGCCACCGGCGCCGGTTTCTCTCCGAAATCAATCGACTGCGCCAGCACTTCGGCAACGTCCATCGTTTTGACATCGTCTTCCACTTCTTTTGCTTTGGCACCATCACTCATCATGGTGAGGCAATAGGGGCAGGCACTGCCGATCAGGCTGGGGCTCACGGCAAGGGCCTGCTCGGTCCGGGCGGTGTTGACGCGGACCCCGGACTGCTCCTCCAACCACATCATGCCGCCGCCGGCACCGCAACACATCCCGTTTTCCCGGTTCCGTTCCATCTCCACCAGCTCGATACCCGGTATGGATCGGAGAATGGCCCGGGGAGCATCATATTCTTCATTGTACCGCCCCAAGTAACAGGAATCGTGGTACGTGACGCGCTCCTTCACTTCCTTCGCCGGCTTCAGACGGCCTTCTTCGATCAGCCGGGCCAACAGCTGGGTGTGGTGAACCACTTCCACGCCTTCCAGCCCGAAATCGGGATATTCATTCTTGAAAACATTGTAGGCATGAGGGTCCGCCGTCACGATTTTTTTCACGTTGTATTTCTGGAACTGGGCGATATTGTCCATCGCCAGTTGTTGGAACAGGAATTCATTCCCCATCCGGCGGGCGGTATCTCCGGAGTTTTTCTCTTTTTTGCCCAGGATGGCGAACTTCACTCCGGCGTGGTTGAGCAATTTGACCAGGGCGTGGATCACTTTTTGGCTCCGGTTGTCGTAAGAACCCATGGAACCGACAAAAAGCAGGTACTCGAAATCTTTCCGTTCTTTGACCGTCGGAGCCTCCACCCCTTCTTCCAGACCGTCACGCCACTTCTCCCGCTCTTTTTTGCTGATTCCCCAGGGATTCCCCTGACGCTCGATGTTTTGGAAGGTGCGGGTGGCTTCCGCCGGCATTTTACCTTGGGTCAGCACCAGGTGACGCCGCATGTCGATGATTTTGTCGACGTGTTCGTTGGATACCGGGCAGGCGTCTTCGCAGTTGCGGCAAGTGGTGCAGGCCCACAATTCCTCTTCCGTGATGACATCCCCGATCAGCTCCACGGGATAATCATAGCTTCCATCCTCTTCACGGGCGGCCGCCACTTCGGTGGCCGCGTTGGCTCCGCTGAAGGCGTAAGCCGGCATCCACGGACTGCGGGAGGTGATGGCGGCGCCTTTTTCCGTCAGGTGATCTCTCATCTTCACCAACAGATCCATCGGGGACAGCATCTTTCCGGTTCCCGATGCAGGACACACGTTGGTGCACCGTCCGCATTCCACACAGGCATAAAGATCCACCAGCTGATTCTGATTGAAGTTTTCGATTTTGTTGACTCCGTATTCCGTCAGAGACTCATCTTCGAAATCGATGGGCTTCAGCTTGGATGGCGGATCCTGCCGTTTCAAAAACACATTGATGGGGGCCACCAACAGGTGGAAGTGTTTGGACTGGGGGACATACACCATGAATGCCAGGAGGTCCAGGGTATGAATCCACCAAAAGATGTAGAACATCATGGCTGCCGCGTCAGGTGACATCCAGGAAAAGGCGGCGGCGATCACCGTGGAAACCGGGGTGGCCCAGGCGGGCAGTTCCGTCACTCCCCAGACGTGTTCAAACCCGGCGGAGAAGAGGATGGAGGTCATCAGCACACTGAGAAAGATCACCACCAGCCCCGCCTTGAACCCCCGTTTCAGGCGGGCCAGCTTTTCCACATACCGGCGGTGGAAGGAATAGGCGGTCGCCAGCAGAACGGCGAACACGGTGATCTCCTGAATCAGGACGAACACCGGATAGGCGGGAAGAGGAAGGTGTTTCCCGGGAAATAACCCCTTGATGATCAGGTCGATCGCCCCGAACTGAATGATGATGAACCCGTAAAACATCACCACGTGCATGATTCCGCTCTTCGGATCTTTTAATATCTTCCTCTGGCCGAAGACGTTAACCCACACCTGGTGAAGCCGGGCTTTCATATCTTTGGAGAAATCGGCGGGCTTTCCCAGACGCACATAGGTGTACCGGGCGTACACCACTTTTGCGGCCAAATACACCCCGTACCCGAAAACCGCGATGAATGCGATCAGGTTGATGATTTCCAGCACGGACACAACCATCCACTCCTTTGCGCAAGACTCAGCTAAAAAAAAATATTCGTACTGTTAACGGGAGATTGACAATGCTTCCTTCATCGTTTCGCGCGATTCCGTTACCGGCGGAATCCCTTCGGGACGGATTTCACCGTCACAATGGCACATCCATTGTACCACAAAATGAGTGGGTATTCATTCATTTCATTTCTTCTTTCTTGAAAACGCTTCCTTTTCATTATGGTAACCGGTGAAAAGAAAAATGTCGAGAAGGCCCTTCCTTTTCGACAAACGCTTTGGAAATGAGCGGTCCATGAACCGGACAGAGCCCTCCCCTCCTCCAAAACGGAACGATAGAGGGGTCTTGATCTCGAAGGGGAAGCCTTGCCACACCAGAATGAGGCCGGCAGGGCGCTCCATCCGGCTGATTTTTGGTTGACAATTCCATCTCTTTTGAATACATTGGAATTATGTGAAATCATTCACATAAAGGGTTTTTGATTTTTCGTGAGATCATTCGCCGGGCAGGACAGCAAGTCGCTGTTTCTTGATTCTTCGGGGACGGTGCCGACAAACACCTTTGGCCAAAGTGACGTCCCCCATCTCTATGTCGCGGGGGATGCCCGGCAAACCCATTCAGCGGTCTTCAGCATGATGGAAGGCCGGACGGCGGTCCTCCACGCGATGGGACGGAAGATCGCTCCTCCTGATTACCGAAGCACTCCCCTTTCCTTCAATGACCACCCGCAGGCGGCCGCCGTCGGGGATCTTGCCGACGGGGGGGACAACGTTCGGGAAATCATCCTTCCTCTTTCCCGCAACTTTCGGTCCTGTCTGTTTGATCATGAAGAAGAAGGTTTTTTGAAGCTTCGCTGGAATCAGGAAGGGAGATTGACGGGTGCATCCGCTGTCGGTGAACGGGTGGCCGAAGCTCTCACCCCACTGGGATTGGCGATCCGGATGAGGATTCCTTTGAAGTCGATGACGGAGTTTTTCGGCGCCCATCCCTCCACAGCGGAATTCCCCTTTCACGTCTTGCGTTCACAGGGATGGCTCCCAAGTGAACATCCACCGGAAGGAGAGAGAAGCGTATGAAACCGGACCCGAACCTCGGCTTCATTTTCGGACTTCTCGGATCACCGCCTTCGGCATCACCCTCCCCGTCACCCGAATGGCGATCCAAGACTTCCCCCCCTTCTTTCATCGGTCCGGGGCACAGCGGATTCTCAAAGGGAACATCCTTCCGGTGGACCCGGAAGCGGCGTGTCCGGTCGGGTAAGACAGATTTCGCATTCGGAATTCCCGCAGGAATCCTCCAACCAGGTGTTGCACAAAAGACAGCAATAAGCCATGTATTCGTCGGAATAGACGAGGGACGCCCCGCAGGAAGGGCAGGTTTGGTCGGTAATCACACCCCGGATGGACGTTCTGCCGTAAACCACCCGGTTTCCGGTTTCCTTAAGGTGCCTGTTGCGATTCCGCATTCCGTCCCCCTCCGTTTCTCCGGGAAAAACCCCGATTGATTAAAAATTTTCTGATATTCAAAAGAGACGATTCCGGTTGGCACCGGCCCCGCCATCGGGAAACCGGATCCAAACCCAAACTTAAAACGCTTTGAATCGAAAGTGTTAATATAAATCTACCCCAAAACGAAGAAAAAATCCTTTTTTTTGAAAAAAAGAGGGTTGAATACGGTTGGCCCAGTGCTTCAGGAGCCGAATCGAGCAGAATGCATTGATTTTACACGAATCGGGGTATGATATTGGCGGCGTCCCGCTCTCTGGGAGGCTCCCTCACGTTGCCGCCTGCTGCGGGCAGGGGGAAAACGCCTGCGGATGCAACACAGAGAAGCTTTTGCCCCTGAACGCCCTTACAGGCTGATTCTCTGCTGAGCAGGACAGAAGTCGCTATTTTGGGTAAACGCTTCCCCTTTTCACGAAACAATCATGAAATCACAACGCTTCTATACCCCATCGAAGAAGTTCAGCAAAAAAGCCCGCCCATCAGGGCGGGTTTGTGTGATGCTCTCATGTTGAAAGGCAGGGGCGGTTCATGATGGGTCGTTCGCCTTCTTCCCCAACGATTTTACAGGAAAGAAGCCCCCCAACTGTTTCTTCCCCGGAGAAACCGGTTGATCACGACCCGGTTCTCTCTTTTTCCTCCCTGCGGCGTGCCAGTTCGCGGACGATGAAGGAGGCCACGTCAGGTGCGAGGGAACCGGGGCCAAAACCGGCATCGAAGCCGAGTTCCAGGGCCATTTCGTGGGTGATGCGCGGGCCTCCGCAGACGAGAATCAGTTTCTCCCGCAACCCCTCCGCTTCGGTCAGTTCCACCAGTTGGGTCAGATTGGCGATGTGAACCCCTTTCTGGGTCACTACCTGGGAGACGAGGAGGGAATCGGCGTTCCGTTCGATTGCCTGGGCGAGCAGTTCCTCGTTGGGAACCTGGCTGCCCAGATTCCAGGCTTCGATCCCGGGATACCGCTCCAGACCATATTCCCCGTCATACCCCTTCATATTCATGATGGCATCGATGCCGACGGTGTGGGCGTCGGTTCCGGTACAGGCACCCAGCACCACCACTTTGCGCCCGATCCGTTCCCGGATGAACCGGTTGATCCCGTAGAAGTCCATCCGGTCCGTTTCCACTTTGGGTATCCGGATGGAGGAGAAGTCGACGGTGTGTGTACACTTCCCGTACACGATAAAATAGGTGTACCCTTCCCCCAAGTCGGCCATGTGATAAACTTGGGGTTCTTCCATCCCCATCTTGGCCACCAATTGCCGCGCCGCTTCCCGGGCCTCCTCTCCGCAGGGAACGGGGAGGGAAAAACTGAGTTGGACCGCTCCGTCATCCATCGTGTCCCCGTAAGGTTTAATTCGTTTGAAGTCCACTTTCATGGGCGCTTCCCTCCTCCCGCCCACCGAGGCCGAGCCGTTTCCGCAGTTCGATCTCAAAGGGATTGTAATAATCCTCCCCTTTTTCCAGAACCCCCGACAGCCCCTTCCCTCCGGTCCGGCTCCGTTTCACATCCGCCAGCATCCCCCGTTCCAGAGCGGCGAAGAGGCCGATGGATTCCACTTCTTCCAACATTCCAACCGCCCGGTCCAGCACCTCCCGGGCCCGCTTTTCCACTCGCCCCCCGGGAACAAACCGGATTTCTTCCCCCAGACGGCGGGCGTTGTGAAAGATATACCGGGCGTTTTCGATCGCCAGCTTCCGATCGTGGATATGGGGAGTATGCATCGCCTCCGTCATCATGCCGAGGAGTTGCACCCCTTGACCGGTAAGGATGCCCACCAGATTGAACATCGCGTCCTGAATGTGCCCTTTGAAGATGTTTCCGGTCATGTGTTTGGTCGGCGGCATGTATTTCAGGGGAGCGTTGGGGAAAATCTCCCGGGACATCTGGGCCTGAGCCAACTCCATCAGGAACCCGTCCTCCAGGTCCGGGTCCATTTCAAAGGCATGGCCCAACCCCATCTGCTCTGCCGGAAGGCCGGCCATCCGGGCGAACTGTTCGTTGATGAACTGGGAGGCCAGCACCGTGTGGGCAGCCTCCACCGCGTCGGCGGTGGTGAGGTAATTGTCTTCCCCGGTATTGATCATGATCCCGGCATAACCGTTGATCATGCGGGAAAATGCCTGGTCGATCAAGGTCCGTTGCATGTTGATATCCCGGAACAGAATTCCGTAGAGGGCGTCGTTCAACATGACATCCAGCCGTTCCATCGCACCCATGGCTGCGATCTCCGGCATGCAGAGTCCGGAACAGTAATTGCAGAGGCGAATGTAGCGGCCCACCTCCTCCCCCGCTTCATCCAACCCCTGTCGCATCAGTCGGAAGTTCTCCTGTGTGGCATACGTCCCCCCGAACCCTTCCCTTGTCGTGCCATAGGGTACATAGTCGATCAGGCTTTGTCCGGTGCTCCGGATGACGGCCACGATATCGGCCCCCTGTCGGGCGGCGGATTTCCCCTGAACGATATCTTCATATATGTCCCCGGTGGCGACGATGACATAAAGATACGGTTTCTTTCCTTCCCCGAGGCGGGCGATCTTCTCTTCCCGTTCCCGGCGTCTGGCAGCGATTCGGTCCAGGCCCCCGGCGGCCAGCCGGCTCCCCTCCCGCAGGAGGGATTCCCGCCCGGCCCGGGGGACACTGACCAGGTCCAGGGAACCGGCGGCCGTTTGCTCCGCCACCTCCCGGGGAGAAAGACCGTAATGGAGCGACGCGTTCACCACCCAGGTGGCAGCCCCCGCGGACAGGCCTTCTTTTTCCAGAAGGCGATCCACCACCACATTGGGAAGGGGGACCCCGTCCAAATTCACGCCGTCGACCCCCATCAACCGCAAAACCGTCCGTTCCACCGCCACCGTCGTCCGCTTCCCGATGCAGGTGTCCACATCGGCGGCAATCCGGGCCGCCGCCTTTCTCGCCCGGCGGATTTGATCCGGATTCAGCCGCAGTTTCCCGTTCATTTTCCAACCCCCTTGTTCTCCATCGATCCGTCCGATTTCTCTCCGATCCGCTTCCGGGCCTCACGCAAAATGTCCGGGGGCAATCCCAGTATGCCGGCGATGTCCAGAGCGTTCCGAGGCATCGGTTCCCCCGACCAAGGAAGGAGCCGGTAATCCATTCGCTTTTCCAACGCCCTTTCCCAAGGTTCCTCCGCCCCCTCCGGAGACAGGGCGCCCGGACCCCACAAACCCGCCACCCGATACACCCGGGCCTCCTTCACCTCCAACACTTCCCGGAAATGGGTCACCTGAAGGGACCAAAGGGTACGTTTCGCCAGGTGCCGGGTCAGCGCCGCCGCGAGGGCGCCCCCCTCCACCGGGTTGGTCCCCCGTCCCGGTTCATCGATGAGCAGGAGACCGTCGGAGCCCCGTTCCAGAGACCCGACGATCCGCCGCACTTCCGCCCCGAATGTACTCAGGCCGCTCCGGGTCTCCTGAGCATCACCGATGATCCCGACGATCCAGGGAACCAGGGGCATGGAACAGGAACGGGCGGGAACCAAAAACCCGTACTGCCCCAAGGCGGCGATGAACCCCACCGTGGTGAGGGTCACGGTTTTTCCGCCCATGTTGGGACCGATGATCACAGTCGCCCCCCTGAGAACCGTCACATCCACCGGTGAAAACCGCCGGCCCTTGGATTCCAGGGAAGCAGCCACTGCGGGATGGACCCCGCCCACGATCCGGAACACATCGGGATCGGGTTCCGGTCGGACACCCCCCCACCCTTTCGCCAATTCTGCCCGGGCCCGCTGCAGATCCAGCCGGCCCATCTCCTCCACCGCCCGGGTCAGGAATCCGGTCCGGGAACGGAAAGAGGCGGCCAGTCCTTCCAACACCTCCCCTTGGACGGCTTCCAGCCGGGCGGCGGCAATCTCCCGTCGACGGAGGGCTTCTTTCCGTTTCGGTGTGGAAACGGGCCGGAACACGGCATCAAAGGGGGTCTCCCTCACCCGCCGGATCCGGGAGTCCCGTTCCAGGGCAGGGAGATGGCCGGACCGACGGTCCACCACCCACTCTCCTTCCCCGTTGCGCCGAAGAGGAAAATCCCGTTCCACATCCCGGGCGGTCCGTTCCGCCGTCTCCCGCACCCGGCGATCCTCCTCTTCCCACGCCCGTCTGAGCGCCTTCAACCGGGAGTCGAAGTCATCGGAAAGGGAAAAAGAAGGCCCCAGGGAAGGAGCGGGATTCAAGAGACGCAGGGCGGATGCCCACTCCTCCGCCGCCGTCTCCATGCGGAACCGGGGCACCGCCTTCCGGATCAGGGAAGACAGTTTTTCCCCGTGCCACAAAAATGTCTTCACCCGGAACCAGTCCGACACCTTGGGAACTTCCCCCGACTCCAGCATCCGGATCACGCCTGTTGGGTCCGTCAGTCTGGACAGGTGGTAATCCACACGGTCCGCACCGGCCGGATCGTTGCCGAAAGCCTGCAAGAGCTGTTGTTGTTCCGTGAGGACCTCCTGCCATTCGCTTTCCTCCCCGGGCATGAAAGGGGGCAGCGACTCTTTGGCACGCTGCCCCATCGGGGTCCGGGGCCTAAACTTCGACCACACATCTTCCCAGCGGAGAGCCCGCCGGGTAAGGTCATCCATCCACACCGTTCATCCCCCGCTTATGTTCCGCTTGATCTCCTCCAATCCATCGACCCCGTCCCGGACCGCGTCAAAGACCGGAACGGGATGGCAAATCCGGGCCGTCCTTTCCTTCATCTCCCCCGGATCAAAGGTGTATCCCGAGGGGCTGACGGGGTTGACCGCGACGGCGGCCAAACGAACGACCCGCAGACAGGAAAGGGTGCTCCCCTCCCGGTAAAAACGCCGGAGGGAACGAAGGGAAACAAAGGCACGGGTGGGATCCGCCAGAACGAGGTCAACAGGATGTCCCGCGCCTCTCAACCGTTCCAAACCCCGGTCCGTCAAGGAACCGGGAAGGGCCAAACCCCGCCATTCCCCCCCGTCGAGCACCTCCCGCACCCGATCGGCGAGGAGAAGGGAGGAACAGGGGAGTGCCTCCACCCGGCCCTTTCGAATCCCCACCAGTCGATTTTCGGTGACGGCCTGTTCCGCCGCCGACCGGAGAAGGGGATCCTTCGCTTCGGGGAGGGTGAGAAGGTGGACCGCTTCCTCCGTTTTTTCCATCAAACCGTCCAGGGATCGGGCGATGGCGGCTCCTGCGACACAGATCGCCGCATCGGTGATCCAGGGACTGGCCGCCGCTTTTCGGTCGTAAGCGCCGTCCACCAGGATCTGTTCCGCTCCCCGTTCCCGAAACCGGGTGAGGACCTCCCGGACCCCTTCCTTTCTTGTCACACCGGCCAGTTTCACCCGGACCCGCCGCAGGGCCCGGGCCAAGGTGACCGGCCCCAGGGGGGTGTTCAGCGGGGTGGTCTCCAAAAGTTCCCAATCCCCTCCTTTTTCATCGAGAAGGGAGGCGGCGGTGGCCGCCAGGCTTCCAGGAGGGAGAACGACGGGGGGTTTTTTTTTCAACGTCCAGACGTCCCGCTCTTCTCCGTCCACCCCGATGCTGAGGAATCCGACAGAGCGGCCCTCCGCCTCCAACCGGGAAGCCAGGGTGTTGAGCACCGTCGTTTTGCCCGCGTTTTTGGCCAGGCCCACCACGGCAAGGGAATGAACCCTTCCCTTTTTCCATCGGTCCTGCATGGGTCAGGCCTTTGTGGCGGAATTTTCTTTGCGGATTCTCCTCTTTTTCCGTTCAAAGTCCCCACGGCGATTCTCCCGGGTGAGCACCTTGGGTTCCAGATTGAGCCGTTCGTCCGACATCAGAGAAGCGATGCCGATGTTTTTCCCTGCAGACGCGCGGCAATATTCGCAGTTGTCGGAATCGTGTTCCGTATAATTCTCCGGTTCGGGGTAGGAGGTGATCACCCCTTCGAAGTTCCGGAAGATCGTTTTTCGGGAGCTCTGGGAAATCACATAGTTGGGAGCCACCGGGATCTTCCCGCCGCCTCCCGGGGCGTCCACCACAAAGGTGGGAACGGAGTAGCCCGAGGAATGGCCGCGCAAGTATTCGATGATCTCCAACCCTTTGGACACCGGAGCCCGGAAATGGCTGATCCCTTCGGAGAGGTCGCATTGATAGATGTAGTAGGGTCGGACCCGGTTTTTGACCAGTTCATAGTTCAGCTTCTTCATAATGTGGGGACAATCGTTGATTCCGGCCAGAATCACCGCCTGATTCCCCAGGGGAACCCCGGCGTCGGCCAGCATTTCACAAGCCCGGCGGGCTTCCGGAGTCAATTCCTTCGGGTGGTTGAAATGGGTGTTCAACCAAACGGGATGATACTTGCGCAGGATTTTGCACAGATTTTCGGTGATCCGCTGCGGAAACACCACCGGAGCCCGTGTTCCAATCCGGATGATTTCCACGTGGGGGATTTCTCTCAGGTTTTTAAGGACGTATTCCAGCACCCGGTCGTTCACCAACAGTCCGTCCCCGCCGGAAAGCAGCACATCCCGCACCTCCGGAGTGTTCCGGATGTAATCGATGCAGGCATCCATCTGGGGGCGGCCCACTCCCATTCCGATCTGTCCGGAAAACCGGCGTCGGGTGCAGTAGCGACAGTACATGGAGCACTGGTTGGTGATCAGAAAGAGAACGCGGTCCGGATACCGGTGGGTCAGCCCCGGAACGGGGGAGTCGGTATCCTCCATAAGCGGATCCTCCATGTCATATCTCGTCTGTTCCAGCTCCGCCGACAGGGGGACCGACTGCATCCGGACCGGGCAAGAGGGATCATCCGGATCCATCTGCAGGGCATAGTAGGGGGTAATGTTCAGGGGAATGGTCTGGTTGCTGATCCCCACACCGCCCACTTCGTTTTCTTTCAGGTTCACAACCTTCTTCAGATCCTCCAGCTTGCGGATGGTGTGGGTCAACTGCCACAACCAATCATTCCACTGTTCTTCCGTCACGTCTTTCCACAGTTCAATCTCGCGCCAATCCCGAGCCACTTTCGATCACATCCTTCTCCGGAATTTCAAGGGGGGTCGAACCTCTATCCCGCCGTCACTTGGTACCGCTTTTCCAATATCGCCCGGACCCCGGGCGATTCCCGCAGGATTTCCAACGCCCGTTCCGCATGACCGGGAGCGAACCCGTTTCCGATCATCATGTGGACATCTTTGCCCAGCCCTTCCGCTCCCAGGGCGGCCGTGGTGAAACGGACGGCCGTGCTGAAGTGGTACACCGTTCCTCCGTCCCGGGTGGCGAGGACCGTCGAGAGTTCCGTACCCGGAACATTCACGCAATTGAAGGTCAGGTCCGCCAAGGCTCCTCCGGTGGCCTGTTCCACTGCCTCCAGTACCGCCACCGGATCCCGGGCATCAACCCGGATCACGTGGTCCGCCACATTGAGGGAGGAAATCGCTTCACATGCCCCTGCACCCGCTTCCAGGGCCAGGATCCGTCCCTCCGCCCCGGCCTGTTTCCGGGCCTGGTACAGGGAGAGAAGCCCCGATTTCCCACCGCCCCCCATCACGGCCACGGTCTGTCCGGGGTGCACCAAGCGGGCGACCTGGGCCGGCGCCCCGCACACATCGAGGACGGCAAGGGCCAGGGGTTCCGGAAGGTCGTCGGGAAGGACCGCATAAGGGCCACTGGCAAACAGGACGGCCGTTCCACAAACTTCCACCTGACCCGTTTCCATATCCACTGATTGGATCGCCGACAGGGACAACGGAGTCAGGGAAAGGGAGACCAAGGCGGCGATCCGGTCTCCCGGTCGAAGCTCCCGCCCGGGAAAGGCGGGGCCGATCTCCGCCACCCGACCGATCAGCATTCCGCCGGAACCGGTGACGGGATTGTGCATCTTTCCGCGTTCCCGGACAATGGAGAGAATCCGCTCCTTCACCCCCTCCGGGTCAACCCCGCTTTCCTCCTTCATCTGGTTGAAGGATGCCGAGTCGATGTTCAGTCGGGTTACCTCGATCAAAAGTTCGTTGTCACAGCAGACCGGTTCCGGGTCCAACTTCCAGGACGGCTGGGGCAACACCCCCGTCGGCTCCAATACCCGGTGCAACCCGAACCGGTGGCCTTTCTTTTTTGGTTTCACCTCGTCACCCCCTCCTCGTTCCATATTTAAAAAGCAAAAAGGGTGCCAACCGCTGGAAGCGAAAAAATCGCGGCGAAGTCGGGACCGGATTTCCCCTCACAAAAAAAGAGCGCCGAAAATCCGGCACTCCTTTTGCTCATGACTCACGGCTGAATCCTCTTTCCTTCTGAATCCCCAGTTTCCGGAGCTTGTATTGGAGGGTCTGACGGGGAATTCCCAGGCGGGAAGCCGCCCGGCGGACATTTCCCCCGACCGAATCCATCGCCTGACGGATGGCCCGCTCTTCCACGCGGGCCAAGAGTCGGGGCAACGGTTCGCTTTCCCCGGCTTCCAGATCCGACGGAACCCTCTTTCCGACCTCCATGTGACGGGGCAGGTGCGCCAGACCGATCCGATCTCCCTCCACCTGGTTCATCGCCCCTTCGATGGCATGCTCCAGCTCCCGGACATTCCCCGGCCAGTCATACGAGGAGAACAGGTCCTCCACTTCCCTGGTTACGCCGGTCACCAGGGTTTCAAACCGGTAGTTGTATTTCCGGATGAAGTGCCGGGTCAAAAGGGGAATGTCTTCCCTTCGATTCCGAAGGGGCGGTAATTCCAACCCGACCACATGGATCCGGTAATACAGATCTTTTCTGAGGCGCTCCTCCCGAACGCTCACTTCCGGATCTTCATTGGTGGCGGCCAGAATCCGAACGTCCACCGACCGTGTCCGGACGTCTCCCACACGACGGACGGCCCGGTCTTCCAATGCTCTCAAAAGCTTCGCCTGCAGATCGACGGGCATCGCATGAATCTCATCCAGAAACAAAGACCCCCCTTCCGCCAGTTCAAACAGGCCCGGCCGATCCTCCGCCCCCGTAAACGCCCCCTTGGCCGTTCCGAACAGAAGGCCTTCCAGGAGAGAGGAGGGGATCGCAGCGCAGTTCTGGGTGATGAAGGGGCGATGGCGGCGGGGCGAAGCGGAGTGAAGGGACTGAACGATCAACTCCTTGCCCGTCCCCGTCTCCCCGATCACCAGGACGGGGGACCGGGTGGCCGCGGCCCGACGGGCCCGGTCGATCTCCCGCATCATGGCGGGATTCCGGGTCAGAATCTGCTCAAACCGGTAGAGGCCCCCCTCTCGCCGCTGGCCCTTCACCGGTTTCTGCATCCGTCTTTCGAGATCGATCACTTTCTCTGAGAGTTCCTGGATTCTTGTGATGTCCCTGGAAACCTCCATCGCCCCCACCCGTTTTCCCTCCACCCGCAGCGGCATGGTGGAATTGACTGTCACAATCCGCTTGCCGTGCCGGTTGGTATAGCTCTGCTGTTGGTTCTCGATCGTTTCTCCCGTCCGGAGCACCTTCAACAAAGTGCTGGTTTTGGGAGTCAAAGAGGGAAACACCTCCAACAGGTGGTGCCCGAGGACTTCCTCTTCCTTCATTCCGTCCAGGTGGGCCGCAAATCGGTTGTAAAAGACGGTCCGTCCTTCTGCGTCCACCACATGGATCCCTTCATTGATCCCGTGAAGGACTTCCCGCAACATCGTGTCCGCCATCGGAACGTTTCCCATTCGGTTCCCCCCTGTACAAGCTGCCGAAAGGTTGTCACCGTGTGCCGAAAATTCGTCAATTTGATTATATATGGAAAATTGTTTATCGTCTATTATGGGGAATGCCCGGGGCGGTTCCCGGTGCCGGGAGCCGCCCGGAAGTCGGGAGGGGAGCAACCATGGCATGGACCCGGGAGGAACGGGAAGGGATCCTGGAGGAACTTTGGCCCCTTGTCCGGGACGCGACCAAAACCGTCGAGGTCCGGTTGGAAGCCGCACTGGGCATTTTGGAAGCCTACTGGAACGGGAGCTTTGAACATTTTTACGGCCGGGAGGGGTCGGAACGCCATCCCACTTACAAACAATACGGGGCCGGCTTTCTCGCCCACCACATCGACCGGTTTCCGAAGGAATTGGCCCCCTTGCTCATCCGCCGTTTCGGGACGGATCCGGACCTCCTCGCCCCGGGGTACACCATCTGGGCACCGCCGGGGAGCCGGGAACGAAAGAGGATGGAGGAAAACGGATGAAACACCCGCTTTTTACGACGGGTGTTTCCTCTTTTTCGCCTTCCTCGTCGGAGGAGGATTTCCCGTTCACATTCCAGGACGGGACGGAAATGACAAGGCAAGGGAGAGAGCGGGGTGGTTTCCGCAGGAGACGAACAGATGCTTCGGGACTTGGAACAACTGCCGGCCCGACGACAACCTGAGGCTTCCCACAAACGGAAAAAAGCGGCCGTCGATCACCGGCTTCACAGTGCTTTAGCTGCTTGGCCCGAAAAAAACTCCGTTCCCGCTGAAACCCGGAATCGAACAATCAGCCCGGCCTCTCCCTGAAAGGGGGTACCGGGCCACTTTTATGTGCCATCGGTTTTGTCAGAAAGCTCTCCCTCCCTTCTGTGACATCAAAATTTCAACCGGAATAACGAACGGCAGTACTGAATGGAAGCACCGATCGTCGGATGATCCCCGGGCCCAGGTCACCGAGCCGAGCCCCGCTCTTGCAAGCTCCTGATTCCCCGGACCCCGATCCGTATACGGAGCGTCTCAGGCCTCTGGATTTCCTTCCGGGTCCATCACGATTTTTCCGCCCGCCCCATGATGCCCGGAAGGGAAAAAAGAAGGGTGTCCGCTCCGAAGCCCGGAAAGGCAGGGATCAGCCGTTCGGAGACTTCTTCAGGAAAAAGGTTGACGTCCCCTGACCCCCCCTTGCCGGCAGGATGCCAAAGCAGTGGACTTCAAAGATGGAATGTGGATGACCTTCCTAAAAGTGAACGGCGGCATTTACCCGAAGCCCCGGGGTAAACGCTTCCCTTATTTCTGAGCCTGACCATCAATCACAACGCTTCTAAGGATCTTTCAAACAAAGAGAGGGGACCACAACGGACCCAGCCATGATCACTCCCGGATCCTTCCACCTTTTGTTGGCTTCCAGGATCCTCAAAGGTCGGAAACCCAGCTTTCGGATCCGGTCAGCCTCCATGGGACTCGCCCGGATCGGAACCTCGCCTTCACCCGACTTTTTGATGGAGGTCTCTTCTTTGAACAAACCTTCCCGACCCCCCCATGCATCCACATTCTCCATCCGGTGCAAACCCCGTCGGTCTTCTTTGTGATCCGGGGAGACGACTTTGGTCTGAGCGAAAAGATCGGAGGGCAATACGGCTGCGGTCAAAATGATAATGATCGCGACAGTCATCCAACTGGATGGTTTCACGTTTGGTTCCCCTTTCCATTTCAGTTTGGTTCACTTGGACCTTTTTCCAAACTTCTTGGTTCCGATCTTACCGGCAAGGGATGGAATCTTACAACCGGTTTACGGAAAGGAGTCCCGTCAGATGGGGGAATTCCTGCGGACCTGTCTTCCGGTTGGATCGGAAACCGGGGAACCCTCTCTCAAAACCGAAGCGGAAACAGGTCAACCGTGAGTAAGACGAATACGATATCCAAGCCGTCTGAAGCAATGCCGATGGTATCTTTCCGAAGAAATCACCCCACACTCGGATAACTCCTTTTTTAACCATAGTTGCCCGGCGGGAAGCGAAAGAGGGTGACGGTGGAAGGGAGGAATGAACCGGTTGAAAATTTTGTCTCTTTTGAACCCCACGGGTTTGGTAAGATGGAGATATGGCAAGAATGATGGATGAACATTCGGGAGGTTTCGATATGGAACACCCAACCGCTCACACGGTCCGGCGGGAATGGAACCAGGGGTGGGGGACCGCCCGGAATAACCACTCCAAAGTCTGGTTTTCCTTGTCGGAGAAAGCGGTGACGGGAATCTTTCACCCAAGCCCTTCGGACCTTGGAATCCGACGGCTGGAGTGGGTCCGTCCGGGAACTCTGCCCTGTTTTGACCGCTCTATGGGCGGCCGGGAAACACCGGACTCCCAGGAAGGCTGTAAAAGAATGGTTTCGACGGCAAGTGGAGGAAGGGGGCTTTCCCGGTTCCAATGGAATGGACGCTTCCGCGGAAATGGCCGGCGCCATTCTGTTGGCGTGGCATCTGGAGTCCAACCGTCTCTATGAAACAGGAATCCGGCCGGCAGCCGATTTCCTCTGCCGGGCCGGCGAAGGGTCGACAGACCCGGAAATCTGTATCGCCGCCTTGGTTTGTGCCGCCAATCTGGCCCAAGCCTGCGGGGATTCCGACTCGGCCCGCCTGTACCTGGAAAGAGCCGATCGGTGGAGGGACAGCCTTCATGAAACCGGGCCCGACTCCCTGAACCCGGAAACAGCGCTCCGCCGAGTCCGGTTCGGCCTCTTGGCCCCGGAAGATCCCGGGGTCCGAAACGCCCTGATTGAAAGTCCCTCTTACGGCCGAACATCAGAGGAACAGCCGGAAGGACTGCCGGTGGTAACCATCGGGAATCGCGCCCATTATGAACTGGACCTGGACCGGGATATTACCCCGTATCTTTCGCAGCTTGAAGAGATCGCCGAAGAGCGGGGGGGCTTTCCCGAACGTTGGCTTCCGGCCGGGGAGCCGGGGGGGAGTGTGCCCGACCTGTCCTCCCATGCGGAGTACGTCCGGTTGTTGATCTCCCAAAGCTGGGGGACCGTCTGCGACCACCCTCCAGTGGTAAAAGCCCGCTGCGCCCGCCACTCTCCAGACTGAAGGCCCGGCCCCCCCAAAAAACCCCGGCGTTCGGTTTTTGGGCTTATTTTCTTCATTTTGGCCAACCATTCCAACACACGCGTTTCCCGATCCCGGACCGGCAGTCCGACCGTTCATCCATGTAATACCCAGCTCTTTAGATGTTTTTTCCTCAAAGCGGAGCTTTGCACCTTCGGACCTAATATTTAACATAAGATTCGAATAATACGACAACAAATGAGTCGTACCCGAAGGGATTGATTCCGCTCCCGTTGAAATATTGTAAAACGAGAGGCAAACGGAGTCGGTGGCTGTAAACAGACCAGACATGATGAGGGTTAGCACAGCCTTCCTGTTCAAGAGCCAGTGACAACGTAGTCTGTGAAGTAGCTGGGTTTCAGCAAGCTGCCCAATGCTACGGGGCGTCTTATGCCGATAACATGCGGGCCCTTCGGCGAGGTACGCTGACAGTCTAATCCATGTCAGGCCACCAACACCGCTCTTGACCAAAGTAAGGAGGAACCAGCAGATGGCGACCAAAAAACTCAAAGGGCAAGTCCCGAAGCCAAAGAGATCGGTCATCCAGTGGCTGCTTGATTCAGACCCTTCGATCCGTTGGCAGGTCATGCGTGACCTCACCGAAGAGCCCGAATCGTTCGTTTCCGCCGAGCGGTCGCGGGTTGCCTCGGAAGGTTGGGGTGCCCGGCTCCTCGACCTGCAGGCGTCCGAGGGCCACTGGGGGGGTGAGGCCGACGTTCGGAACTGGATGTGCACCACCTACACTCTGCTGCTGTTGAAGGACCTGGGTTTGGATCCGTCGGGTGAGGAAGCCCGCAGATCGATCGGCCTCGTGCGTGACCGCATCACCTGGTGGCAGCTCGACGGCCGGCCTTACTTCGACGGTGAGACCGAGCCCTGTATCAACGGGTGGATCTTGGCAGTGGGCGCCTACTTCGGCGTGGCGAGCGATCGACTGCTCGACCGGCTCCTCGGCGAGCAGCTTGAGGACGGAGGCTGGAATTGCGAGGCCCCGAAAAGTCGGCGGTCCTCGTTCCACAGCACCATCTGCGTCCTGGAAGGACTGTCAGAGTACGAGAAGGCCAAGGGTGCCACCGCTGCGGTGACCGAAGCCCGCGTCCGGGCACAGGAGTATCTGCTGGAGCGTCGCATGTTCCGGTCCCTGTCATCCGGCGAGGTAATCGATCACAACTGGACGCGTTTTTCGTTTCCGACCACCTGGCATTACGACGGGCTGCGGGGGTTAGACTACCTGCGCAGCGCCGGCGTCAAACCCGATGATCGGATCGCCGAGGCGGTCGGCCTGGTGACGAAGAAGCAACAGCAAGACGGGCGATGGCCGCTCGAGAACCCTCACCCCGATCGAGTCCACTTCGACATGGAAGGCGGGGAAGGCGAACCCAGCCGCTGGAACACACTCCGCGCCTTACGAGTGTTGGACTGGTATTCAGCACGAAACTAACGCAGACGCCGCTGGAAGGGGGCTGACAACTACCCGAACTGGCCCGTTCAGCGGCACTACGGAAGGACAACCGGCTTCACGGAAACTTTAAGAGAAGGCCACCTCCGATTCACACGGTTCGGTTACCATGGAGAGAAAACAGGGCCCTTGGAAAATGTCATCCGATCGACAAAAAAAGCTTGAATTCCGCGCTTCGATAATGTTATATTTTGTTATCGTGATCCTGAAAACCTATGTTTTCCATTCATACCTTCAACCAAGGATTTTACGAAACTAAGATAAAGTGGGGAGTGGAAAGGATGTCCAGCCATAACCAGGTGATCGCGTTGATTTATTCCTTCGCGGTCGCCGGAGCCTTCATGGGTGCCGGACTCCTTTACATCGGACTGTGAGTCCGGATACCCGGCTGAAAAAGAGAAGGCCGCCCTCTGACAAAGGGCGGCCTTCTCTTTTTGATTCAGAAACAGCGGGTGATCCATTCAAAGATTTTATAACCCAAATAGATGCCGATGATGCCCAACACACCCGGCAGCGCGTTGGGGGCGGGAATCGGCAACCGTAAAAGAGCGAACAGAAATCCGACAATCAAGCCCGTCAGGGCAGACAGGAGGTAAACTTTCATCCTTCAGACGGCTTCCGGCCCGGTTCCGGACAGAGCCTTCCCCCTTTGGCTCGTGTATCCCGCAACTCCATCACATCTTCACCGGTGCGGAAACCCCGATCAGGGTCAACCCGTTTTTGAGCACTTGGGCCACACCCGCCAGGAGGGAGAGGCGGGCCCGGAGGAGACGCTCATCTTCCTGGATCACCCGATGAGCGTTATAGTAACTGTGGAGCAGAGTGGACAGATCGTACAGGTAGCGGACCACCCGGTGGGGTGCCATCTGCTCGGCCGCAGAGGAGATCTCCTCCGGAAATTCCGCCAGTTTCTGAAGGAGATCAAACTCCGCCTCTTCCCGCAATGCGGAAAGGCTGTCCCGATCCACTTTCACCGGATATCCCCGCTCTTGTGCCTGGCGAAAGACGCTGTTGATGCGGGCGTGGGCATATTGGACGTAGAAGACGGGGTTTTCGTTGGATTGGGAAACGGCCAGATCCATGTCGAAATCCAGATGGCTGTCGGGGCTGCGGGACGCAAAGATGTAACGGGTGGCATCCACTCCCACTTCCTCCATCAGGTCGACCAGGGTGATGGCTTTGCCCGTCCGCTTGGACATCTTGACCACTTCCCCTCCCTGATACAATTTCACCATCTGGGTAATCAGGAAGGTCATCTTGTCCACGTCGTAGCCCAGGGCCGCCATCGCCGCTTTCATCCGGGGAACGTACCCGTGGTGATCCGCACCGAAAATGTTGACGATCCGGTCGAATCCCCGGGTGTATTTGTTTCGGTGATAGGCGATGTCCGGTGTAATGTAAGTATAGGAACCGTCTTGTTTGACCAGAACCCGGTCCTTGTCGTCCCCGTATTTCGAGGATTCCAGCCAGAGGGCCCCTTCTTTTTCATAAGTCTGGCCGAGTCGGGTGAGCTCCTCCACACATTCGCGGACCGCCCCCGCATCGTGGAGGGATTGCTCGCTGAACCAACTGTCAAACTCCACCCGATAAGCCCGGAGATCTTGCTTGATTTTCTCCAGAAGGTGCTTCAATCCATATCGCCGAATGAACGCGTAGCGCTCTTCCCTGTCCAGGTGGGTCAACCGGTCTCCTTCTTCTTCCGCGAGACGGTTGCCCAGTTCCACGATATCCTGTCCCCGGTATCCGTCTTCCGGGAAGGGAGCGTCCAGCTTGAGCGCTTCCCGGTAACGGGCTTCCAGGGAGAGGGTCATGTTATGGATTTGGTTTCCGGCATCGTTAATGTAGTACTCCCGGGTGACGTCGTACCCGGCGGCCTCCAGAACGTTGCAGAGCACATCGCCGATCGCCGCTCCGCGGGCATGCCCCAGATGAAGGCTGCCGGTGGGGTTGGCGCTCACGAATTCGACCAGCACTTTCTCCCCTTCGCCGATCCCGCTCCTGCCGTATGCGTCCCCCGCCTTTTCCATTTCCACCAGGACCTCTGTCAGATAGGACCGGTCGATAAAGAAGTTGATGAATCCCGGTCCGGCAATTTGGATGTCTTTGACGAAGACCTTGTCCCGGTTCATCTTTCCCACGATCTCCTCCGCGATCGCGCGGGGGTTTTTCTTGGCGATCCGGGCCAGTTGCATGGCCATGTTGGTCGCCAGGTCACCGTGTGATTTCTCCCTGGGAACTTCCAGCATGACTTCGGGCATCTCCTCGGCCGAAGCCAGCCCGGCTCCCATCACCGCTTCCCGGATCTCCTGTTTCAGGTTTTCTTTCATCCGTTCCAATGTATTCATGTGATTTCGCCCACCTCCGTCCATTCGATCGTCAACTGATAGCGCCCCATCGCATCCCCGCCCATGAACAGCCGGAACGAAAATTGAATCCGGCCGCTGTCATCGGAAAATTGACGATGGTAGGAAAGGGTCCGGACCTCCATCTCCGTCGTGCCTCCGGGGGTATCGACGACACAGTAAGTGGTCTTCCCCGGAACATACCGTTGCCGGTAGGAGACCATCCCCTGACGGATCACCGTCACATCGTCGCTGCCCGCTTTCACCGTGGTTTTCACTTCATCCGGGGTCCCGGGGTTTTCGGTGTACTTCAGCACCCAATGATGGTTCCGTTTTTCCCAACGGCCTTCCATTTGCTGTTTTATCTCTTCCTGATCCCCGCCATCTTCAGGATCGATGAAAGACTCCACCGAAAGTTGGATCCGTTTCAAAGGGCTCAGATCTCCTTTCCGATTGTATTGTATCTTACCATGGGCCGTTTTCGTTTTCCAGTGAATAGAAATTCCCTCCCTTCCAGGAGGGAACCGCTTCCGGGATTAGCGGGAAAACCCGAGCAACATCTCCCGGATGACCTTGGCGGCCACCACCGGGGTTTGTTCGGTGGGATCGTATGCCGGGGCCACTTCCACCAGGTCCGCACCGACCACTTCCACCCCGGAAGAACGGGCGATGGCATGGATCGCCGCCAGCAATTCGCTGGAACTGATTCCACCCGGCTCCGGTGTTCCGGTGCCCGGAGCATAAGCGGGGTCGAGAACATCGATATCCACGGTGACATAGACCGGACGCCCTTTGAGTTCAGGCAACACTCCTCGGAGAGGACGGAGCACTTCAAAGGGATGAAAGTGGACGTTCTCCCCTTCGGCATATTCAAACTCCTCGCGGGTTCCCGACCGGATGCCAAATTGATAAACATTGTCGGGTCCGAGAAGTTGGGCGATTTTGCGGAGGGGGGTCGCATGGGATAAAATTTCCCCCTCATAATCCGTCCGCAGGTCGGCATGGGCATCCAAGTGGATGACCGCCAGTTTCTTGTGGTATTTGTGCACCTCCCGGACCACCGGCCAGGTGACCAGGTGTTCCCCTCCGATTCCCAAGGGCATCTTCTTTTGCTGCAAAACCTTCTCCACAAAGGCTCCGATTTCGCTCACGCTCTTTTCCGCGTTGCCGAAGGGAAGGGGGATGTCTCCGGCATCATAATAGGTCAGCTCCGAAAGATCCCGGCGCAGATAGGGACTGAACTCTTCCAGTACCAGGGAAGCTTCCCGGATCCGTTTGGGACCGAACCGGGAACCGGGGCGAAAACTGACCGTCCAATCCATCGGCATCCCGAAGAGAACGGTTTGCGCCCGGTCCAGATCGGGGGAAGACCCGATAAACACATTGCCGGAATACGCTTCGTCAAACCGCATGATTCTCCCTCCTTCAACCGGTAAGCTCTTCCACAAAGCGAGGCAGATGGAAGAGGGATCGATGGAGCTCCGGACGGTAATAGCGGGTGTCAGGCGCTTTCAATTCCTCTTCCTCCAAGGCCATGGGATCGCGGCCCTTGGAGCCCAGGGTGAAACTCCACAGCCCGCTGGGATAGGTGGGGATGCTGGCCGTGTACAGGCGGGTAATGGGGAAAATGTCGGAAATGTCTTTGTATACCCGGGCAATCAGATCCCGGTTGAACCAGGGGGACTCCGTTTGGGCGACCATCACCCCCCCGGGTCGTAAAGCTTCGTGAATCCCCCGGTAAAAGGCTTTTTGGAAAAGCCCCACAGCCGGTCCCACGGGCTCGGTGGAGTCCACCAGGATGACATCATACTGACCGGGGTGGGCTTCAATGTGCTTGATACCATCCTCCACCCGGATCTCCACCCGGGGATCCTCCAGCGCCCCGGCGATGTGGGGAAAGTACTCCTTGGATACCTCAATCACCCGTCCATCGATCTCACAGAGAACGGCTTTTTCCACGGAAGGATGCTTCAATACCTCCCGGATGGCTCCCCCGTCTCCTCCGCCCACCACCAAAACACGTCTCGGATCGGGGTGGGTGTTCATCCCGACATGGGTCAGCATTTCATGATAGACAAACTCGTCGCGATCCGTCGTCATCACCATGCCGTCGAGCACGAGCATGCGTCCGAACTGACGGGTCTCGATCACGTCCAATCGCTGGTACTCCGTTTTTTCGTGGTGAAGGGTCCGACCGATCCGGGCCGTGATTCCGAAATCGGGGGTCTGCTTTTCCGTATACCAAAGTTCCATGTCCATCGTTCCTGATAGCTCCTTCCAGTGTCCGTCAAACTCTTAAAAGAACCTTCCATTAGAATAATCCAACTGAAGCTTCGACACAATCACGGATCGGAGAAGAAGCACCGCCAATCGCGTGTGAATAGCAACCCTCCCCCCCGAATCATACTAAAATGAGAATTCGGCGCCGGTACCACCGGCGGATTTCATGCGAAGAAAGGAGGGGGCTTGATGGGAGATGACATGAACCGGACCCTGCCGCCGGAAACTTCGTGGGAAGATCTCCCCTTCGGCAAATGGTGGGCCAGAATCCACACCGCAGCCCGCTGGTTCGGTTTTTGCCTGACCGTCGGTGTGGGGTTGGCGCTGATCACGGTGCTCTATTTGAAATCCAAGCCCCTTCCGCCACCTCAGATCGGGCTCACCACGCAGATCGTCGATGCCCGGGGGAACTTGATCGACCACCTGGACCGGGGAGAGCGACGGGACCCCGTGAAGCTGAAAGAACTCCCAAGATCCGTGATCGACGCCACCTTGACGGCGGAAGATCAGCATTTTTACGAACACTGGGGATTCTCCCCGAAAGGAATCCTCCGGGCGGCCCTGGTCAACCTGAAGCAGGGAAGGGTTTCCCAGGGAGCCAGCACGATCACCCAACAGCTGGCCCGCAACCTTTACCTCACTCATGACCGGAACTGGTCCCGCAAATGGAAAGAGGCCACCTTGACTGCTCAGCTGGAACTTCATTTTTCAAAAAATGAAATCCTCCGGATGTACCTGAACAAAATCTATTATGGACATGGGGCTTACGGGATCGAACGGGCAGCCCGCATCTATTTCGGTAAGCCGGCACGGGATCTGACCCTGGCGGAAAGTGCGATGTTGGCGGGAATTCCTCGAGGCCCCCGGTGGTATTCCCCTCTCGACAACCCGTCGAGTGCCAACATCCGTCAGAAGGCCATTTTGAACGCCATGGTCAAAAACGGCCGCATCACCCGGGCCGAGGCGGAAACCGCCAAAAAGGAACCCCTGGTCTACGCGGATCCACCCCGTCCCCAACCGGCACGGGCTTCGTATTTCCGGGATTATGTCATTCAGGCCGCCGTCTCGAAATACGGTCTTGAAGAGAGCCAGGTGAGAAACGGCGGCTTGAAAATCCACACCACCCTCGATCTGAACATGCAGGAGAAGGCGGAAACCGCACTGAAACATTATTTGAAGAACGACCGGGAGCTTCAGGGAGCGCTGATCAGCCTGAATCCGCAAAACGGCCACATTAAAGCGATGGTCGGGGGAAAGGATTACCACCAATCTCAGTATAACCGGGTTTTCGGCAAACGGCAGCCGGGGTCCACGTTCAAACCCATCCTGTACCTGGCGGCTCTGGAAAACGGACTGACGCCGGCGTCCCGGTTTGCGAGCCAGCCGACCACGTTCCTCTATCGGGGGGGGAAATACCGGCCGACCAACTATCACGGTCGTTACGCCCGTCGCCCGATCACCATGGCGGAAGCATTGGCCACATCCGACAATATCTATGCGGTTCACACCCATCTCGCCATCGGCGAAGAAGAAGCCGTCCGGATGGGACGCCGGCTCGGGATCCGAAGTCCGTTAAAACCCGTCCCCTCCTTGGCCTTGGGGACGAGCGCGGTCAGCCCCTTTGAAATGGCGAAAGTATACGCCACCCTGGCGGGAGGCGGTCTTCACCAACCTCCGACCGCCATCCTCCGGATCGAGGATTCGGAAGGAAACATTTTGGCTGAATCGAGGAACACGCCGGAACAAGTACTTACACCGGCGGAAAGTTACGTGATGACCTCCATGTTAAAAGGGGTGTTCGCACCCGGAGGAACCGCCAACCGGATCAAACAGATCCTGTCCCGTCCGGTCGCGGGAAAAACAGGAAGCACGGATTGGGATTCCTGGCTTTCCGGCTTTACCCCCGATCTCACCACCACGGTCTGGGTCGGATACGACAAAGGGAAACCCCTTCCCCCGGGCACATCCCGCCTGACGCACAACATTTGGGGCCGTTTCATGAAAGAAGCTCTGGAAAGCCGGTCAGCGAAGGATTTCCGTCCGCCCGACGGTGTGGTGAAAGTCAAGGTGGACCCGCAAACGGGGGAACGGGCGACCGACACCTGTCCCCAATCCTCGGAACTCTGGTTCCTCTCCGGAACGGAGCCGAAATCATCCTGTTCGGTACACCGGCCCTCCGTCCCGTCACCTGTCGAACAGCCTTCCCTCTGGGAACGCATCAAAAAATGGTGGTCCGGTTGAGCCGGCCACCATTTTTAAGGGATCAGCAATCGTCACTTCCGCCGATTTTTCCTTCGCCGTCCACCAGGACCCCGTTGTTGTGGACGGTGATCAAACCGGCTTCACTCAGTTCTTTCATGATTTCATAGAAGCTTTCCCTTCTCTCAGGGGGGAGTTCGTTCACAAATCGAGTGATCTTCTCCGGGGAGACCTTGGGAGTGAAAGGGACCCCGCCGTGGCGGACGAAGTGTTCCCCCCGAATCCCTCTTTCTTGACGTGATGTCATGGGGACACGCCTCCTTTCCCCTTTAGCATGCGCAACCGGGCCATTGGATATGGTCCCGGACAAAAAAAGGACACCAAAAACAGCGGGCCCTGAGCCCGCTGTTTTTGGTGTCCTAGCAAGTCGGTTCCGTAACCTGGATTTAAGTTTAACCTACCCGGACTTCCCGTACAAGCCGGATCATCTATTGTTCACACAGCGTTCATTTTTCGGTGGCCAACGCTTTTTTCAGTTCTTCCGGGGAGTTTTCCCACATCGCTGAATCGTTCTCCACGAGCAACTTGCGGAGGGCTCTCTTTTCCCTTTCCCCGAGCTCTTCCAGGCGGTACCGTCGTTTCAGCGCGTCATCCATTCGGTTGACGTGGAAAGCCAGGTTTTTCCATCCGCGGCGGGCTTCCCGGTCCACCCGCATCGGACAGGCCGCAGCCCCCGCGTAATAGGGTCCGTTCTCGTTCCGGTCGACGGCCACCCAGACCACCCAGTATTCCTTCCCGCCGGGCACTTCTTCGGGATCGCTGACAAATTTAATCCTCCGCTCCACGGAACTCTTGGCATGGATCAGCCCAAGATCGATTTTGGCCTCGTCCCCGTCGATCAAAACCGAGGACAAGTCACTCAAGTTGAGGGTGCCGGTATAGTAACCCCCGTGGGTGGTGGAATCCCCCCGGATGATATTGAAGCCGGAATTCTTCTTTTTGCTCACGCGCCTTCACCCCTTTTCTTCTCCCATTATTTTATCTCACCGTGGCATTCCTTTCAAAAAGGGCCTTGATCACAATGCTTCTAATAATGCTTCAGCATATTGACCCGTTCCACAACTTCACTCCGGTTCAGCGAAAAATCCACAGAGGTATCCTCCCCTGCCTGCGAAGGGGGACCTTTCCGGCTCGGTTGGCGTAACGGAAGGTGAATATTGAAGGTGGTCCCGCGCCCCGATTGGCTGGTCACATGGATCTGACCTCCGTGTTCCGTGATGATCCGGTGACAGATGGAAAGCCCCATCCCCGTCCCGTCTCCTTTGGTCGTAAAAAAGGGATCAAAGATGCGGGACATATGTTCCGGAGGAATCCCGCTGCCGTTATCCTGGATCCGGATGCTGATCCGATCCCTCATCTCTTTCCAGCGGATGCTGACCCCCCCTTTTTCGTTAAGGGATTCCAACCCGTTTTGCAACAGGTTGATCAACACCTGTTTCAACTGTTCCGCATCGGCTTCCACGATCACCGGTGAATCCGGAGGATACGGGATGAGTTCATGTCCCATCAGAATCGCTTTCGGATTGAGGAGCTGGTACACATCGTCGATCAAGCGGTCCAGGTTGAACAACGTGTAACGGACAGGCCGGGATTCGGACAAATGCAAAAACTGCTTCAAAAGATCGTTGATCCGATCGATCTCCGGCAGGATCACCGACTCCCACTTTTTCACTTCCGGGGATTCCGCTGCCGAAATCTGGATAAACCCCCGGATGGAAGTAAGCGGATTCCGGATTTCATGAGCCAATCCGGCCGCCAACTGACCGACGGCGGAGAGCTTTTCCAAGTGTCTCCGCCGCTCGTCCTCCCGGTGGCGAATCCGCTTTTGTTCGATCGACAACCGGTGTTCCGCCAGACGGATCAACTCCGAAGCGTTCTGGGCTTCCAAGGGGAAACTGGCCGTGCCGAGACAATAGTTGACCAGACATCGCTCCGACCGGAGTCCGTCGATCGCCTGCTCCACCGTGTCCAGGCACAAACGCATGGCGGAGTCGTTCCCCATCAGGCCGATGGCAAACTGATCCCCGTCATAGCGGGCCACCTGGGCATAGGGGGGAAGCTTTTTTTTCAGCTGGCGCGCAATTTCCATCAGAAGTTGGTCACCTGCATCGGTTCCTTCCTTCATATTCACCTGTTGGAAATCCACCAAATCGATGCAGACCACATGGTAGGATTGGTCCGCCGCCGAACACCGGGAGAGGCTTTTGTTCACCTGCTCCTGAAACCCGCTGAAGTTGTACACTCCGGTCAGATAATCCCGGCGGGTTGTCTCTTCCAGCTCATCGATGTATTCATGGAGTCGCGATTGGGCTTCATCCACCTTTTCGAGAAGTTTCGCGTTCTCTCTTTTCAATGTGTCGGACCGTCGGTTGGTTCGTTCCAGATAGATGCTCATCCAGGCGAAAAATCCAAAGAGAGCGGCTTCGGCCGCCAGCTGATAAGGCTCCCGGAAAAGGTCATTCTCCAGTTTCATCGACGCATACACGCCAAAGAAAAGAAAAGTGGATACCACCGTCTTTTCCGCGGAAGCGCGGTCGTGCAACAGGGCCAGAACCACCAAATACACCCAGAGGGAGGAAAGATCACCCGTAAAAAAATCCATGACGGCCAGCGATCCGAGCATGATCAGGGAGTAAAGGGGAAAAGGAAAATAAAAGGCCCACCTTTTTCTTTTCCACAACAGTGCCACCGCCAGTGACAGGCTGACCCCGAAGGCAACCCAACGCGGCCCCGGACCGGTCATCATCCCCACCAGGAGTTGGTCGAGGGTTTGAAACCCATCCATCAGCTAGAACCTCCCAATTCAGATGTCGGCATTTCTTTATTTCATCCAACGAATTCGAGATTCCTTGAAAGGGACGTTTCCACGAATGTCCATCTTCCTTGAGAATAACGATAGGGTTCCATCTTTAACACCAAATTTCCTTCCCGTGAATCATGGTTCGACAAAAGCTTTCAAATTCCGATACAAATCACATTTCCATCATGGTAAAATTATTTTATAAAATATTCTAATTTTTTCTCAGAGTGGAATGCTCACCGAATCCTGATCGTAATTTTGTAGTAGTGGACAAATATTTTCTCGGGGGGGACAACGGTGGAAAAAGAAAAAGTGTTGGCCGATTCAATCGTGGAGTTGTTGGGTGGGGAAGAGAATATCAAGAGCTTGAACCACTGCATGACCCGGCTTCGGGTCACGCCCCGTGAACGGGAATACGTACAACTGAAAGAACTGAAAGCCCAGAGCGGTGTCATGGGAGTGGTCGATTCCTCCGACCAGCTCCAGATCATCCTGGGACCCGGGACCGTTACCAAAGTGGCCCGCATCATTTCGGAGCGCACCGGGATCCAGGCCGGTGAAGTGGAGGACATGAAAGCAGCGGTGCAGGACAAAAACCGGACGCCTTTCAAGCTGTTCCTCCGGAAGCTGGCCAGCATCTTCATCCCTTTGATTCCCGCCATCGTTGCCGGCGGGATGATTATGGGCCTGACCAATGTGGCGATTCACTCTTTTGATGTCAGTGAGAAAAACCAATGGATTGTATTGCTTTCCTCGGTCAGTAAGATCATTTTCGCTTACCTGGCCATCTTCGTGGGGATCAATACCGCCCGGGAATTCGGCGGCACTCCGGCCCTCGGCGGAGTGGCGGGGGGGCTGATCATCTTTCCCGACATCGCGAACATCACACTGTTCGGTGAAGCCTTGGTTCCCAATCGCGGAGGGCTGATCGGAGTTCTGTTGGCCGCCTGGTTCATCACGGTCATGGAGCGATGGTTCCGGAAGGTGATCCCCAACACCGTCGATATCATCTTTACACCGACGCTTGCCGTATTGGCCACCGGGTTTGCCACCTATATCATCCTGCAGCCGGTGGGGGGAGTCATCTCCGACTCGATCACCGGAGGATTGACCTGGCTTCTCAGCGCCGGGGAAAGCGGATGGATGTCCATCGTTTCCGGAGCGGTTCTGGCCGGGACCTTCCTCCCGCTGGTCATGACGGGACTCCATCAGGGGCTGACCCCCATTCATATGGAGCTATTGAACCAGACGGGCCTCGACCCTCTGTATCCCATCCTGGGAATGGCCGGGGCCGGACAAGTGGGGGCCGCTCTCGCAGTTTACGTGAAATCCAAAAACCAAACGCTGCGTAATGTGATCAAAGGCGGTCTCCCTGTCGGGATCCTGGGGATCGGCGAACCGCTGATCTACGGCGTGACGCTGCCCCTGGGCCGCCCCTTCATCACCGCCTGCCTCGGAGCGGCGGTGGGAGGCGCCTTTCAGGCGGTATTGGGAGTCGCTTCCGTCGCCATCGGCGTCTCCGGACTCCCGATGGCACTCCTGATCCAACCGGGACAGATCCTTCTGTATTTGCTGGGAGTGGTCATTTCTTACGGAGCCGGATTTGTCATCACCTACTTCTTCGGTTTCAATAAAGGAATGGACACCCACTACGGAGACGAAGCACCGGCTGGGCCGGGACTCAATGTGGCCCCTTGAGGTGAACCGGAATTCTTGATTCCGGCGGGTTTTCCATGGAAAGGAGACACCATCGATGGAGCGGGAAATCCCCAACCTGAAAACGGAACAGGTGAATGAGGAGACCATCCGCCTTGACCGGATGAGCGCATTGGAGATCGTCCGGGCCATGAACCGGGAAGACCGAACGGTCCCCGAAGCGGTGGCGCAGGTCCTTCCCCAAGTGGCCCGGACCATCGACCGGATGGAGGAGACGATCCGCAACGGAGGGCGCATTTTTTATATCGGAGCGGGAACCAGCGGACGATTGGGAATTCTGGACGCTTCCGAATGCCCACCCACCTTTTCCACTCCACCGGGGCTGGTGACGGGACTGATCGCAGGGGGAGATCAGGCGATCCGCTCCGCCGTGGAGGGAGCGGAAGATTCAGCGGAACAGGGAGCCGAGGATTTAAAAGCTCACGCTTTCACCCCCTCGGACTTCCTCGTCGGCCTCGCGGCCAGCGGACGGACGCCTTATGTGCGGGGGGCCCTGGTTCATGCCCGGAAACTTGGCGCCGGCACGGCCGCCGTCACCGCCAACCCCGGATCCCCCGTCGGAGCTGAGGCGGAAATCGCCATTGAAGTGGACACGGGGCCGGAGGTGCTCATGGGTTCCACCCGCCTCAAAGCAGGGACTGCACAAAAAATGATTCTCAACATGTTGAGCACCGGCACCATGGTCCGCCTGGGCAAAATCCACCGGAACCTCATGGTGGATCTACAACCCACCAACGAAAAGCTGAGAGACCGGGCCATTCGCATCGTGGAGCTGTCCACCGGGGTGTCCGGACAGCAAGCGGCGGATGTCCTCAAAAGATGCGGCGGAGACCCCAAGACCGCCATTGTCTCCATCCTCGCCCGATGTGGCCCCGAAGAAGCGAAAGCCCGTCTGCAAAGAGCGGGAGGAAGGGTGGGGGACGCGGTGGCCGAACCCGAATAAAACAAAAGATCCCCTCCTTGGGGATCTTTTGTTTTGGAAGTCAAACGCCGGAATGTGTGGCCTTCCCGATGGACCATTGCAAAATCTCACCGGACTGGCGGATCACAGCCCCGGCCGTGTCCGAGTCATGGGATACCGGGATACGACAATCACCGATCAAAAATCAACGGGCATTCCCCCGAAAGGCTCCTTCACGGAGGCGGGAGAAGCGGGGCGGGGCTCCGGCTTGGACCGCTCTTGCCGACCGACCGGGGAATCCTCCACGGAACGACCGGAAAGATCCAGGTTTCCCGTCAGATAGGTGAACAGGAGGTTTTTGACCAGCCCGCTGAAGTTGACATCCTCCCGGTCAATGTACTCCAGCATCATACGCTGAGTCCGATCTCTCGGGTTAAAACTGACGGGACGGTTGACGCGGGTTTTCCCCCGGTATGGATCATGATCATGCATGGGTCAGGCTCCTCCCCACTTCATAAAAGCCTTCCACATTGGCGTAAAGGGGACGTTCCGCGGCGTAGGCAAACCCGAAACCGATCCGTTTGAGGGGTTCCTCCAATTCCTCCGCCTTGCCGCCGATGATCTTCACCCGGTTGGAGGGGGACCAGGATTTACCGATCTCCGAGGCGATCTGCCCGGCCATCAGATCGGGATCCGCTCCACGGACACTGTCCCAGCCGAGGGGAATCGTCCCCGACTCCTTTCCTATGTAGATGCCATCTTTGAAAGTGGCGTAATTGGTGGTCCGGGCTCCGGGGTCCACGATCCGGACCGTCCCCGATTCGGGAGCGGCGAAATAACTGGAGGCGCACTCCAGAGCCAACCCCACTTTTTCAATGGTAAACCTGCGGTGAACCCCGTTCACCGTCACTTCGTGCTCCCCTTCCAAGAGCCGCTTCAGCCCGGCCCGTTCCCGTTCATCGGTGTAGAGATTAATGGGCAAACCCGTCATCACCCGGCATCGATCCATCACCTCCGACCGAAACACGGCCACCAACACTTCGAGAAGCGTTTGATCATGAACTTTGCTTTCCGTCATCAGCCGCTGGGGATACCCTTCCCGTTGAGCCAATTCGCCGACAAAGTAGTCTTTTCCGTTATAACGGACCTCCAGGTCGTTTTCCAAATGCTCGCGATGTCCTTCAATCGCCTTGCTCACTGAACTGGGAAAACAGAACATACCCCGTGCGTTCTTCACCTTGGTGCCGTGACGCCCGGCATCCACGGCGATCAGAGGAATATCCATGATGAGTCCTCTCCTTCGGTCAGATGAAATGATTCTATTTCATCTTAACGAAATGTGCTCACAAGAGTAAACACAGAAACGGATTGTCAGCACATTTGTTCATACTAAGAATTCTTTCAACCCGCTTTTGTTCATACAATTGTATTACATCAAAACAGAATGGATCTCCGGGATGCCGGAGATCCATTCCTTATGGAGAATCTTGACCCTCACTCTTTTCTTTTTTGTGTTTCACGTTACCCCGGAGGAAAAGAGCTCCTCTTATCTCCTCCGATTCATTTCTCCCAGACGGCCTTCTTCATCGGAATCCCGTCATTTCTCAATTCCCGACGGGGTTCTCCGTTGATGGAATAAGCGGCCGGGTTTTCCCGCGCCACGGAGGAAGTCCAGCGCTCCCTCCGCTCCGGCTGAGATGGTTCCCCCTCCTGCCATTGATAAGCGGTTCGGACATCGGGCTCGTACCCCGTTCCTTCACCCGATCCCTTCCACCATTTCCGGTAGCGTTGTCTGGCCAAAGGAGTCCGCTCATGTTCCTCCAGCAACGTATGTACGATGGTATCCTTCAGGATGCTCTTGATTTCTTCGCTCCGGTAACCGTTGTCCACTTCTTCCACCCAACCGTAGACCGGGCCGTCTTCTTCACTGAAGGTCACATTCCGTTGGGTCGGGGAAAGTTCCTGCATGGAACGGAGCCGCTCACGAAAGTTGTCCTGGTCACAGATCGTGTCGAGGGGAAAGTAAACTCCTTTCAGATAAGACTGGATGCAGTATTTGACCAGCAAGGGAAACTGGCCACGGGGCAGAATATCGTACCAGTTCCGCAAAAAACGGTCTTTTTTTCCCAGATACACTCCCACGGTAATTGCCATCCTTATTGACCCGCCTTTCATGTTTGGAATGGGAAACCTTTCGGCCCTTCCCCGGAACCGTCGTCAGAGCCATTCAACAGACAAAGAAGGCAGCCCCGCATTTTTTTCTCTTGATGGGGCTGTGAATCCTTCTTTTGCCAAATATACTACCAATGGCTTGTATGCAAAGTCAACAGAATATTTTGTCGAATAAAGACAACTTCTCCCGGCCCCCGAAATAACCTTCACAAGCGCCGGTGAACCATGAGAATTCTGCGGTAAATCTCCGGCCGGCCGATCTTGCGGAACATCTGAAAGCGTGGACGGGTGTTCACTTCGAAAATCCACAATTTTCCCTGCTGATCCAACCCCACGTCGATCCCCAGTTCTTTGATCCCGGGAAAACGGGCCTCAAGCACCTCAGCCGCGAGCAGCGACACTCTCTCCAGTACCCTCTTCAGCCGTTCCGGCTTTTTCGGGAGGTCCACCTTTTTCAGAGCCTGCTCCAGTTGAAGGGGCCTGCCGCCTTGGGAATGATTGGTCAAAAATTGACCCTTGCCCGCCACTTTGGCCACCATACCGCTCACCGTCCAACGATTCGGTTTCTGCAACAACACCCGTATATCGAAGGGACGGCTTTGTACCGTGGCCAGATCGATCCCTTGCTGAAGGAGATACTTCCGCCCGGGGGACAGGAGTTTTTCAACGGTGAATGGCAATGTCGCCCCTTCCAGCGTTCGACAGACTTGTCGAAAACAAACCTCATAGTTTCCGGATCTCTCCCGTATCCGGACAATCCCCGCTCCTCCTCCCCCCTTATCCGGTTTGACAAACACCGTCGGGTACTCCCGGAGCATCCGTTTCAGGGAGTCAATGGAAAACCAAACAGTTCGGGGCAGGTGGGAGCGAAGCAGGGGATGCTGTTCCATCACTCGGGTTTTCAATCCCTTGCTGGCGATCTGACGGTAATTGCGCTTCATCATGGACACCCCATTCTTATTCCGTGCTCACAGTTTATTCGGGGTTTATGGCATCGGAGAGAGGCTTTCAGCCCAATTTTGTTTCGTATGTTAAAATGGAAGGGTGATCAAACTGTAGTTTGTTCCGTACAAAGGATTGTGGCAAAATGTTCACAACTCGATTGTGGCATCCAATAAAGTGCATCTTCCTGTGGCTGGGTTCTTTCCTTTTGCTGTTTTCCTTCCTCACCAGTCCACAGGGGAAAATGTTCGCCCAACCGGTGCTTCATCAGGGAAACCACCTTCTGGAAAGCTGGCGACTCCGCGAATACGATGAATGGAAGAGCAACCGCGTGACGGTTTTTCACCCTCCCGGACTCAGGTCCCAGGCAAAGTTGGTGGCCGTTGAGGCCGAACGGGTCCTCACCACCTTCCAGAAGCGTTTCGGATTTCAGGTGAAACGGCCGGTTCCCGTCTTCCTCTTTCCCAACCGCCCGGCTCTCCGTCAGCATTTTTCCTGGAACAAGGGCCAAAGCGCCACCGGAATTTATTTCTCCGGGGCCATCTATCTGTTGAACCCGGAAACCTGGCACGAGGGATTCCCGTCAGCAACCGGGGAGCCGGAACAATGGGCCCGCCTGTTTCACGAAAACGGACCGCTCTATCACGAAATGGCCCATTTCTACCTCGACCTGGAGACGGGCGGAAATTACCCTCTTTGGTATACGGAAGCTTTCGCACAGTGGGTGGAGTACCAGGAGCTCGGATACGAATGGGTCGTTCCGGCCAACAATCTGAAGTGGCATGAGCTCTATGATTACCGGGACCTGGATGAAAACTTCAGCCGTTTGCCCAACCAGGCTCTCGCATATCGTCAGTCCTTCCGGTGGCTCCGATGGATGGTGGAACAACACGGGGAATCCTCCCTGTATGAGCTCCACCAGCGGTTGTCCCGGAGCGTTCCCTTTGATATCGCCTGGAAGCGGGTCTTCGGATCCTCCCCCGAAGCTTCCTTTGAGGAATGGCGCAGGCAAATGGAATAATTCTTGAAAATGGGGTGGTGACCGATGGCAGTGAAAATTCTCGTCGTGGAAGACGAGAAACCCATCGCGGATATCCTTCAATTCAACCTGAGCAAGGAAGGGTTTGAAGTGGAATGCGTGTATGACGGCGACGAAGCTTTGAAACGGGTGAATGAGACACCTCCGGATCTGATCCTGTTGGACCTGATGCTGCCCGGAACCGACGGCATCGAAGTGTGCCGCCGGGTGCGGCAAAACCACCAGATGCCGATCATTATGGTAACGGCGAAGGATTCGGAAGTCGACAAAGTGCTGGGGCTGGAGATCGGGGCCGACGACTATGTCACCAAGCCATTCAGCAACCGGGAACTTCTGGCGCGGATCAAAGCCAATTTAAGGCGTTCCCGGGACAACGGCACCCCCGCTCAAGACCCTTCCAACCAAATCAAAGTGGGGGATCTCTCCATTGACCAGGGAAGCTACATCGTCACTAAAAACGGAAAAACCCTGGACCTGACCCACCGTGAGTTTGAACTCCTCAACTACATGGCCCAACACGTCAATCAGGTGCTGACCCGGGAACATCTCCTGCAATCGGTCTGGGGGTACGACTACTTCGGCGATGTCCGCACCGTGGATGTCACCATCCGACGCCTGAGGGAAAAAATCGAGGACGACCCCAGCCATCCCCAATACATCATCACCCGGCGGGGAATCGGATACACGATGCGGGACCCCGGCGGTGATCGGTCAAGCTGAATCATGAAGTGGATCAAAATATTCAACAGCGTCCAATGGAAACTGGTGACCATATATATCCTCCTTCTCCTGATCGCCATGCAGCTGATCGGGGTCTACTTCTTTCAGAACCTGGAGGACCGGTTTTACGAAAACTTCCGCGACAACCTTGAAAAACAGGCCGGCATTCTGCAGGAAGTCATCAAAGACAAGATGACGCCCGGCACCGAGTCGGAAAAGCAGCGAAAGGCGATCGACGACATTCTGAACAAACTCCCTCTCGACAAGAAGAACACGATTCAAATTGTCGACCAGGAGAGCGTGGTGATCGCCACCACCTCCGGCGAAAATTCCCGCATCGGCCAAAAAAACAAAAGCCCCCGGGTCAGCCGGGTGCTTCAGGGAATCGAGAGTCCCAGTGTCGAGGTGAGCCACAAAGCCGGCAACCGGTATATGGTCTACAGTTACCCCATCAAGAACGACGGGGATATTATCGGAGCGGTTTACATCGAAGCACCGATGCAGGAGATGTATGATACCATCCGCACCGTCAGCAAGATCCTGATCAAGATCACCGCAGCCGCCATGGTGGGGACTTCTCTTCTGGGCATCATCCTCGCCCGAACCATCACCAACCCGGTGAAAGAGATCACGGAGCAAGCCACGGTCATGGCGGAAGGGGACTTCAACCGGAAGGTGACCGTCAAGAGCGACGATGAAATCGGAAAGCTGGCCTCCGCATTCAACCATTTGGCCCAGCACCTGCGGGACGCCCTCTCCCAAAACGAAGAGGAAAAAGGACGGCTGCAATCGGTCTTGGCCAACATGAGCGACGGGGTGATCGCCACCGACCGCAAAGGAAAAGTGATTGTATCCAACCGTCGGGCAAGAAAAATGCTGGGCAAGGACATCGAGCTCAACGAGGACATCAACCAAGTGTTGCCCCTGGCCAACCCGATCTCCTTTCCTTTGACGGAAGAACGGGAATCCTTTTTGGAGTTGAACCGGGACGAAGATGAAACACTGATCCTCAAACTCACCTTCACACCGGTACTCCGGGCAAGCCGGGAAGCGGTCGGTCTGATCCTGGTGTTGCAGGATGTAACGGAAGAAGAAAAGCTGGACCGGCAGCGGAAAGAGTTCGTCGCCAATGTATCCCACGAACTGCGGACGCCGCTTACCACCATCAAAAGCTACCTGGAGGCCCTGGACGAAGGCGGAGCCATGGAAGAACCGGAGCTGGCTTCCCGCTTTCTTCGGGTCACCCGACAGGAAGCCGAGAGAATGACCCGCCTGATCCATGATTTACTGCAGCTCTCCAAGCTGGACTCGGAAAAAGTCCGCTTCCACAAACAGCCCCTTCGACTGGAGGAGCTTCTGGAAGACGCCGCTGACCGCTTTTCATTCCAATGTCGTCAGAAAGACATCGCGTTCAGCCTTTCGATCCGGAAGCCCTTGCCCCGGGTTTACGCCGACCGTGACCAGATCGACCGGGTGCTGGACAATCTCCTCTCCAACGCCGTCAAATACACCCCGGAAGGTCAAAGCGTCTCCCTTTCGGCACACCGGCGTTCCGACGGATATGTGGAGGTCGTGGTGTCCGACAAGGGAATCGGAATCCCCAAAAAGGACCTGGACCGCATCTTCGAACGGTTTTACCGGGTGGACAAGGCCCGTTCCCGGAGCATGGGCGGCACCGGACTCGGTCTTGCCATCGCCCGGGAGATCGTACAGGCCCACGGGGGAACGATCCGCATGGACAGTCGGTACGGGGAAGGCACCACAGTCCGCTTCACCCTTCCTCCCTGTGAGCCGGAGGTGAACCCCGCATGAAGGAACATCTCAAATCCCTGACCATCGTCTTTCTTGTGGCGGCGAGCGTGGTCCAGACGGGAATGCTGTGGTACAGTTCCCCTTCCTATCAGGACAGCGGGGCCACGGATTTTGAAAATATCCCTCCCATCGGCCATGATGACTTTCAAAAGGAGGACATCCACCAGCTGGCCGCTCCCCCCGAAATTCTTTTCCATGAAGAAGGGAACCACCGGCGCATTCTGCCTGGAAAAGAACACCGGGTCCTGGTGGATCAACTCCATCATGCGCGTCTGGACAAACCACGGGAGATTGAACCATCCCCTGCGCAATGGAAGGCGTTGATGGAGGAAGAAAACGGTCTGGAACTCCGCTTTCACAGAAACCTCCCCGCCGACGTGGCTCAGACGTTTTTTAGGAGTGGAGAAGAAAACGGGTTCGAGACCGAGGACTTCAACCGCATTTGGATTTTTGGTGAAGGGGAAAACAACCGGGTTACCGTCTGGATGATTTCCGATCAGACGCAAACCGTGGTTCAGGCCACAGCCCTGATCCAGAATTACGACAAGGTAATGGACCTTGCCGGCCGGGCGGGCGGGGAGCCGTTATTGCCTTATGTCAAAGGGGACAAACCCGGGCTGAAGGAAGAAGATCTCGAAGGAGACAGAGTTCCCCATGTGTTCTACCTGCCGGAAACCAACCCGGCGGTTCCGCGTCTGACCTATGAATTAGAGGAAATCAAAATGGACTCCATGAAAATGATTCTGTTCCGGAATCCGAACAGCGTGGAAGAAATCCGGCTGTCGGGTGACAATTACGTTTACACCGACACCCTCGAAAACGGACGGACCCTGCAGTACAATGAAAAGCATAAAAAGATGATGTACTACAATTCCGCCAGCCCGCCCGAAAAGGAATCCACCCCCGAAGAGGAACTGAACACGATCATTTCCTTTATGAACCGGCACAACGGTTGGACGGGAAACTACCTCCTGGACGGGGTGGAAACCGACAGGGGCAATGGAGGGAGCGACTACGATTTCCGTCTTCACGTGAAAGGATTGCCGGTCTACGGTCCGGAACAATATCCCGGACTGGACACCATTTCCCTGACCGCCCACCAAGGGGTCACGAAATATGGGCGTTCCCTCGTGTATTTTTCCTTTCGGTCAGACACAAAGGAAGCGGACCGGCTCCCCTCCGGAAAACAAGTTCTCGATGCGGTGAACGAACTGGGGGCGGACCTGACGAAAATCCGCCAGATCTATCCCGGTTATCAGGCCAGGACCGAAAAAACGGCCAAAAAAAAGAGTTTAGTACTGAAGCCGGTCTGGGTGGTCGTTTTCCAAGACGGTAAGCAGGGGTATCTCGCGACATCCGAATCGGGGAGGGATGCACGGTGGACTGGAGCCGAGCCAAATCCATTCTGATTCTGGCCTTTCTCGCTCTGAACGTCTTTCTCGCCGACCAACTGCTCACAGCCAAGGGAGAACAGGCCCAAAACCAGAAGGTTTCAGAGGAAACGCAGAGGGAATTGAAAGACCTGATCGCCGATCAGCAGATCACTTTGAAAGCCGATCTCCCCAAGACAGCGCTCCAAGTTTCCTCCCTGGAAGCCAAGCCCAAGGATGAGGAGACGCTTCTGGAAAAGGATGACCGGTGGGAATCCATGTCGGAAGGGAATTACCGCCTCGTTTTCCACACTCCCGTGGAACCGGTGGACGGACTGGATAAGATGCTGAAACGCTATGTCCCCGATTTCGAGGAATATCGGATGCTGGGTCCCCAGGGGGATCAGCAAAAAACCTTTTTTCAGATCCACAACGGAAGGCCCATCTTCGACAGCCGCCTGATTGTCCGGTTGAAAGACGGGGCGGTGAAAGAGCTGAGACTCACCCCCTTGACCATCCTGGAAAACAAGAACAACACCCGTACGGGTCTGTCCGCACAGGATGCTTTGGTCAGACTGATCCAATACGGGAGAATCGACAAGGGAGCCACGGTAACCGACGTGACCCTGGGCTACCACGGACAGGCTTACGACGGCTCCTCCCGTTTCCTCTTTCCCGTATGGAGAATCCAAACGGAAGAGACCACGTTTTACATTAATGCTTTGACACAGGTGATCGAAGCCGTCCCGAACCGATAAACAAATTCGGAGGAAAGAAAGAGGATGAACCGGATGAAGTACAGCATATTGGCAAGCGGCAGCACCGGAAACGCTCTCTATGTGGAGACGGGGCGGATCCGCGTGCTGGTGGATGCGGGCCTGAGCGGGAAGCGTCTGGAAAAGCTTCTCACCTCCATCGGGGTGGAGCCTTCCTCCCTGCATGCCGTACTGGTGACCCACGAGCACAGCGACCATATCAAGGGATTGGGGGTGTTTGCGCGGCGGTACCGTTTGCCCGTTTACATGAACGAAACCACCTGGGCCGCTCTTCCCTCCGGAGTGGGCGGGATTCCGATCGAACAGCAGCATGTGTTTCCCACTTTGTCCACTCTGGACCTGGAGGACCTCACTGTGGAATCCTTCCCCGTTTCCCACGATGCCGCCGAACCAATGGGTTTCTGCTTTCACCACGAAGGATCCCGCCTCGGACTGGTGACGGATACCGGGTACATCAATCCCCGGATTGCCGAGAAGGTGGCCGGGTGCGACGCCCTCATCCTTGAAGCCAACCACGACGTCAATATGCTCCGAATGGGGACTTATCCCTGGAATGTCAAACGGAGAATCCTCAGTGATGTGGGCCACCTCTCCAACGAAGATGCGGGAGAAGCCCTCCTGACTTTCCTGCGGGGAAACGGCGAGGACGTGTTTCTGGCCCATCTCAGTCAGGACAACAATTTGACCGACCTTGCCCATCTCACGGTGAAAGGGATTCTTCAGGAACAGGGGCTCGACGTGGGCCGGGACGTCCGGTTGCGGGGAACCCAACCCGATCGGCCCACCCCGCTCCTTCCCCTGGAACGGAAAAGGCAGCCCTTTTAAACAAGGGCTGCCTTTTGGCATTCGGTCACGTTTCGGGAGAATCGCTACGCTCTCGTTCCGTCTTGGAACGGTGGGAACCCCTTCTCTCCGCCAACCAAGTCCATTGCCGATCCATGGTTTCCACGGCTTTCCGGACCTCCTCAAGGGTAAACATTCCCTTTGCCTCCAGACAGTTTAGAATCGCGTTCAGCCAAAGCTCCGTCCGGTAACCTTGTTCCTTCAAATCGGCGATCTGTGCTCCCCAGTCCACTTCCGGTATCACCGGGGACCGGTGGGAGGAGTTTTCCTCAGATTTCACCTTGAAAGCCTCCCGTCCTGCCTTTTTTCCATTATGGACCGGTCATGGATGTTTTCAGACCCCTTTCATTCGGCTCTTTTTAAATGATCCCTCTTTTCTTTCAGGCTATCGGGGAAATTAGTATAATATGTGTGGGGTATTCGCATAATGATGAGAGTCGAAAACCTATGAACGAGCGACGAGGAGGCGGGATCGTGGGTTACTACGACAATTCGGACCGTTTTCGCCAGGGATGGGTGATTTTTTTGACAGCGGTGATATCGGCCGTGATCGGAGGTCTCCTGGTCCTCACGCTGTCACCCGCACTGGTGAGAGCGGGCCTTTTGCCCCAACAGTATTTCGCAGGCGGAACCCCCTTCCTTGCGGAGGGACAGGGACCGACAAAAACCGTCAGCGTGGATGTGAACAACGACATCACGAAAGCAGTGCAAAAAGCGAGACCGGCCGTTGTGGGAGTGGTCAATCTCCAGCGGAGCGATGATCCCTTCAGTCAGGAAACCGTTCAGAGGGGCACCGGTTCCGGCGTGATCTTCGACAAAAAAGGGGATAAAGCGTTGGTGGTAACCAACCATCATGTCATTGAAGGGGCCAACCAGATCGGCGTGGTCATTCCCGGGGAAAAAAACGGCGGTCATACGGTGGAAGCCAAACTCCTGGGAAGCGATCCGCCAACGGATCTGGCAGTGTTGGAGATTCCAGCCAACTATGTGAAAGAAGTGGCCGAATTCGGAAACTCGGATAAAATCAAAGCAGGTGAACCCGCAATCGCCATCGGGAACCCTCTGGGATTGGAGTTTTCCCAGTCCGTCACCTCCGGGGTGATCAGTTCCCCCCACCGACAGATTCAAGTTTCCGAAACGATGGATATGGACGTCATCCAAACCGATGCCGCCATCAACCCGGGGAACAGCGGAGGGGCCCTCGTCAATGCCGCCGGTCAGGTGATCGGTATCAACAGCCTTAAAATCGCCCAGCAGGGGGTGGAAGGACTCGGCTTTGCCATTCCCGCCAACGACGCCAAGCCGATCATCAACAACCTGATTCAGTACGGCGAGGTCCGGCGTCCTTTCCTGGGGGTCAGCCTGAAGGATGTCGAAACCATTGATCCCCGGACCCGTTCCAGCGAACTGAACCTTCCGGACTCCGTCGATCAAGGGACGGTGGTGTTGGATGTCACCCCCGGCAGCGGAGCTGACAAAGCCGGATTGGAACGGCTGGACGTCATCGTTCAGCTGGACGGGAAAAAGATTCGAAATGGTTCTGAGCTCCGCTCCTACCTTTGGAAGGAAAAAAAGATCGGAGCGAAAATGAAAGTGACCTTCTACCGGGACGGAGCGAAGAAAACCACCACGGTTACCCTGACCCAAACTCCCGGTTAAACCAAACCATCGCCCCGCCCCCCCGCGGGGCGTTTCCTTGTCAATCCAGGAAAGGAGTGGAGTCATGTCCGAAACGACGGTGCGATACGCGTGCGCTGAACATATCGATTCCGTTCTGGACGGGATCGTGGACGAAAGAGGTCGGGCACCTGACCTGATTCTGCTGAAGGAGGGGGAACGGGCCCACGGATGCCACGAGTGCGGACAACCGCCGCTCTACCGGATCACCTTACCGGAGACATAAGACGCGGCGGGGACCCTTCCTTCGGGCGCGGCAGCAAGGCAACTCCTGCCGTCCCCCGCAGGCTTCTTTTTCACCGAACGCCTCACTGTAACTCTTTCCATCACCCGTTTCATCCGACTCGAAACGAGCTGATTTTCCTGTTCACACTTTAGAAAAAACCGGGGGGGACACGCATGCACATTCAGATATTGGCCGTCGGCAAACTGAAAGAAAAATACATTCGCCTGGCTGTGGACGATTACATGAAACGGATTTCCCCGTACGCCAGAGTGGAAGTGACGGAGATTCCGGAAAGTAAGGGGCAGGAACCTTTGAACGACGCAGAAATCCAGCGGATCGTCACCGGGGAAGGGGAACGGATTCTCCGCCACCTCTCCCCGGATACATACACCATCGCCCTCGCCATTCAAGGGGTGATGCTTTCCTCTGAAACCCTCGCCCATCATTTGGACCAATTGGCCACCTACGGGAAAAGTCGGATCGCCTTCGTTATCGGAGGTTCCTACGGGCTCTCCGATTCGGTGATGCAACGGGCGGACTTTACCCTTTCCTGCTCCAAGATGACCTTTCCTCACCAACTGATGCGGGTGATCCTGCTGGAACAGGTCTTTCGGTCCTTCAAGATCAACCGGGGGGAAACCTACCACAAATGAGAGGGAGGCCGCGGAACCTTCTCTGCATATCAAAAGCGCCCCTCTTCCCAGGGGCGCTTTTTCCGGTCAGATATAACAAATACGGGGTCGAAAAAATCCTGTTTTTCCACGGTTCAACACACCGTAACCGGATCATCCATCCTCCGTTTTCTCAGATCAGGACGCATAGGACGGTCGTACCTGAATGGTCTGCTCACGGCCCGGCCCGACGGAGAAGAGAGTCAGGGGAATCCCTGTCAGATGAGTGATGCGCTCCACGTAATGCTGCGCCGCCATCGGCAAATCGGAGAGACTCCGGGCCCCGGTGATGTCTTCCTCCCAACCCGGCAGTTCCTCGTAGACCGGCTCGCATTCCTCCAGCAGGTCCAGGCTTGCCGGAAAGTTTTCCAGCACACGTCCATGGTAGCGGTAAGCCGTACAGATTTTTACCTTGGGAAGGCCGGTCAATACGTCCAGCGAATTGAGAGAGAGTCCGGTGATGCCACTCACCCGGCGGGCATGACGGACCACCACGCTGTCAAACCATCCCACCCGGCGGGGCCGGCCGGTGGTGGTTCCGTATTCACGTCCGACCTCCCGAATTTGGTCACCGGTTTCGTCATGGATCTCCGTGGGGAAGGGTCCGTCCCCTACACGTGTGGTGTAGGCTTTTGCCACCCCGATAACCTGATGGATCTTCGTGGGACCCACGCCGGAACCGATGCAAACCCCTCCGGCCACCGGGTTGGACGAGGTAACAAAGGGATAGGTTCCCTGATCGATGTCCAACATCACTCCCTGAGCGCCTTCAAACAACACCCGGCGCCCCTGGTCGATGGCATCGTTCAGCACCACCGAGGTATCCGTCACATAGGGCCGGATTTGTTCCGCACAGGCGATATAAGGCTCATAGATCTCCTCAAAGCTGAAACCGTCGGTATCGTAATACTTTTCCAGGAGGCGGTTTTTGTCCTGCAAATTTTTCTTCAGCCGTTCGGCAAACCGGTCCCGGTCCAAAAGATCGGAGACGCGAATGCCGTTCCGGGCCGCTTTGTCCATGTAAGCGGGGCCGATCCCCTTGCCGGTGGTGCCGATCCTCCCCGATCCTTTCCGGCTTTCTTCCGCCATATCCACCTTGACATGATACGGAAGAATCACATGGGCCCGGTCGGAGATCCGGAGGTTTTGGGTGGAGACCCCTTGAGTCCGGAGATACTCCAACTCCTCCACCAGCGCCCGGGGGTCGAGCACCATTCCATTTCCCAGTACACAAATCTTCTCCGGATAAAAAATACCCGAAGGAATCAGATGAAGCTTATACCGTTTCCCGCCAAATTCGATGGTGTGGCCAGCGTTGTTCCCGCCCTGGTAACGGGAAACCACCTCCGCCTTCTCCGCCAGGAAATCCGTGATCTTTCCTTTTCCTTCATCTCCCCACTGGGTCCCGACAACAACCACCGTCGACATAACCATGCTCCCCTTTCCCGAGGCGGTTTCACCATAATCCCTTTACCAGTGTACAGAGAAACGCCCCTCAGTGTCAAACAAAAACCGAACATTAAATAATAAATATATCCATTCATTCGTTTTTAACCGGTTAACCCCGATTCATGGCGCAGATCGAGGCTGAGAAACTTGTTATAGTTCTTCAGAAACAAAAGTTCCACTTTGCCGACGGGTCCGTTCCGGTGTTTGGCCAGAATCACCTCGATAATATTTTTCTTCTCCGATTCTTCGTTGTAATAATCATCCCGGTACAAAAAAGAGACGATATCGGCATCCTGTTCAATGGAACCGGATTCCCGGAGATCGGAGAGCATCGGGCGTTTGTCCTGCCGCTGTTCCACCGCTCGGGAGAGCTGGGACAGGGCGATCACCGGAACGTTCAGTTCCCGGGCCAACAGTTTGAGGGAACGGGAAATCTCCGATATTTCCTGTTGCCGGCTGTCCCGGCCCCGCCCCTCGATCAGCTGGAGGTAATCGATCAAAACCATCCCCAGGCCGTGTTCCGCCTGAAGACGACGCAGTTTGGACCGGATTTCAAAAACGGAGATCCCCGGCGTGTCGTCGATGAAGATAGGGGCCTCGGAAAGCGTACTGATGGCCATCGTCAACTTTTCCCAATCTTCTTCTTCCAGATGTCCGGTCCGGAAAGCCTGGGCGTCGATGTTGCCTTCGGCGGACAGCATCCGCTGAACCAATTGGGGAGCGGACATTTCCAGGTTGAAAATGGCGACGGGATAACCGGAACGAACCGCCACATTCTGGGCCAGATTCAGACTGAAAGCCGTTTTTCCCATACTGGGACGGGCGGCCAGAATGATCAGATCGGACTTCTGGAAGCCGGAAGTCATGCGGTCGAGGTCCGTGTATCCGGAGGGGACTCCCGTCAGCTTCCCCTGATTGTAATGGAGGTTTTCAATTCGCTCATAGGTTTCCATCAGGATTTCACGGATCGGAGTGAAGCCTTCCCTCCGCATCCTCCGCTGCGAAATCTCCAGGATCTTCTTCTCGGCGGTGTCGATCACTTCCGTGACTTCTTCTCCCCCGGAATAGCCGGAAGTGGCAATCTCGGTGGCGGTCCGGATGAGACGGCGCAGGATTGCTTTTTCCTCCACGATGCGGGCATAGTAATCCACATTGGCCGCCGTGGGCACCGCCTCCGCCAACTCGGTCAGATACGAAACCCCCCCGACTTCCTCCAACAGCTTCCGGTCCGACAGCTCTGAAGTAAGAGTGACCAGATCAATGGGCTCCCCTTGTTCGGAAAGATCGATCGTCACCTGAAAAATGCGTTGATGGGCCTGCCGGTAAAAATCCTCCGGCCGGAGCCTCTCCGTTACGGTGACCAGCACCGATGGGTCGATGAGAATGGCCCCCAGAACCGCCCGCTCCGCTTCCTGGTTGTGGGGAGGCATCCGGTCCGAAAACAGTTCACTCATCTTCCATCATCCTCCAACCATGGACATGAAAAAAGCGCTCCACCCTGTGGGAGCGCCGGAGCGGCAAGACCGTCATTCCGCTCACTCCGGAACCGGTGAAACACCAGTCGGAAACTCCGCTCTTCACGAAGTCTCTCTGGGTCTACTCTTCCAGAACCTGAACGGAAAGGGTGGCGGTCACTTCCGGGTGAAGCTTAACCGGAACCTTGGTCACGCCGAGGGTGCGGATCGGTTCATCCAACTGAATTTTCTTTTTGTCGACACGGTACCCGTATTCTTTTTTCAGATACTGACTGATCTGCTTGGAAGTAACCGAACCGAACAGGCGTCCGCCTTCCCCGGCTTTGGTCCGGAGGGTGATCTCCGTTTTCTCCAGTTTTTCGGCCAGTTCGCGCAACCGTGCCAGTTCTTCCTTTTTCTGTTTTTCTTCCCGACGTTTTTTATCTTTGAGTGCGTTCAGGTTGCCCTGGGAGGCCTGAATGGCCAGTCCCCGAGGGAAGAGATAGTTCCGGGCATAACCTTCCGCCACTTCCTTCACTTCGCCTTTTTTCCCTTTTCCTTTGACATCCTGTTGAAAGATCACTTTCAATCTTCGTCGCCCCCTTCCTCGAAGTTCTCTTTCAGCACTTCCAAGAGGCGTTCGCGGGCCTTCGCGGGGGTCACCCCGTCAAACTGGGCGGCAGCGTTGGTCAGGTGGCCGCCTCCGCCCAGCGCTTCCATGATCAACTGGACGTTGATCTCCCCCTGGGATCGGGCGCTGATCGCCACTTTTCCGTCGTCCCTGAGACCCACCACAAAGGAAGCGCTGACCCCCTTCATATTGAGCAGGGTATCCGCCGCCTGGGCGATGACCAACTGGTCATACTTTTCTTCTTCTTCCCCTACGGCAATCGCAATTTTATCGTAAACCACTTCCGTGTTTTTGACAATCTCGGCCCGTTTCACGAAACGATGGAGATCCTCTTTGAGGAGGGATTGCACCATCGCCGGGTCCGCACCGTGGCGGCGAAGGAATGATGCCGCCTCGAACGTCCTGGAGCCGGCACGGAAGGCAAAGCTTTTCGTGTCAACCACGATACCCGCCAGCAGAGCCGTCGTTTCCAGGTTGTCCATCGTTATGCGATCTCCCTGGTACTGGAGAAGCTCCGTCACCAGCTCACTCGTGGAAGACGCATAGGGTTCCAGATAGACCAGCACCGGATCTTTGACGAACTCTTCTCCCCGTCGGTGGTGATCGATCACTACGACCCGGTCGGTACGTTCCACCAGCCGGGGTTCGATGGACATGGACGGTTTATGGGTGTCCACCAGGATCAGCAGGGTGTTTTCCGTCACCATCTGAAGCGCACGATCCGGGGGAATGAATGCATCCTCCAAGGTCTCGTTTCCGGCGATGGCTTCCATCAATCCGCTGATGGATGGGTTGGACTCCTTCAGCACGATATACCCTTCCCGTTCAGCCATCCGAACCGCCCTCAAAACGCCGATCGCCGCTCCCACAGCATCCATGTCCGGTTGGTCGTGGCCCATGATCAACACCCGGTCACTGTCCTTGATCAGATTGGCAAGGGCATGCGAGATGACCCGGGCCCGCACCCGTGTCCGCTTTTCCACGGCATTGGTCTTTCCTCCGAAAAAGACCACCCGGTCCCCGTCCTGAACCGCGGCCTGATCCCCCCCCCGGGCAAGAGCAATGTCCAGTGCTGCTTGGGCGGCTTGGGTTTGCTCCACCATCGATGTCCGGACAGCGGCCACACCGATGCTCAGGGTGATGGGTATCTTGTTCTGACGGGTCATATCGCGAACCACATCCAGGATATCAAATCGGTTTCGGATCAACTGATCCAAGCTTTCCCGTTTGAATACCAGAAAAAATTTGTCCGAATCAAACTGGCGGAGGCTGATGTCGTGTTCCTGGGCCCATCGGGTGATGGCAGCCCTCACGTTGGTCAGAAGCTGGGTCCGTTCTTGGTCCCCCAGGCCCGATCCGGCTTCATCGAAATTATCCATATGCAGGTAACCGATCACCTGTTGTTCCTGATCATACCGCCTTTCCAATTTTTCCAGGCGGCTGATGTCCCGGAAAAAGTAAAGCCGTTCTTCGTGATGGTGAAGAACTTCGAAAGTCCGCTCCCCCAGCTCCATCTTGCCGGATCGGCTTTCGCTTTCTTCCAGGCCGGGAAAAATTTCGCCAACCGGACATCCGATCAGGGAATCCCGGTCCGTCATTTCCCTGACGAAGGGATTGTGCCATTCCACCTGCCCCTTCCGGTCATAAAGGAGGATTCCGACGGGCATCCGTTCCAGGGCCGTCTGGTTGGCCCCTTTCACCCTTTTGGAGAGGGTGAGCACATATTCGGTGAAATCCTCCCGAAAAGCCCGTTCCGCCTGGTAGAGCACATACCCCAGTCCGAGGAAAACAGCAAGGCCGAACAACGCATACGCCCAGTTGTACGTCGCCAGAAGCGCGATCAGGACCAAACTGAAACACATGGCGAACACCATGTGATAGCCGTGCCATCGTTTGGTGATGAAGTTTGGCAATCAAGACAACCCCTTATCACCGGCGAGCCGTTTCCAAACGTGTCTGCTTCCTATTTTACCCCAGGGTCAAGGGAATTCATAGCGGGAAAGGGGTGTGCCTGTCCTCTCCTTCCGGCGTCAAAAAAATCCCTATTTCCCTGCCCCGAAACGGTCCCGGATCCGGGTGCCGGAGTCGAGAATCCCCATCAGGTGAATCACCATGGTCACGATCGGCACCAGAAAGGTCAGGACTAAAACCGGCACCATCCATCCTTTTCCCTGGTCACCCCGATTCAGCAACCAAGCGGTGAAGGAAAGACCCTGAATCAAAAACAGGATGAACAACACCGTTACAGCGTTACCAAGGACCACGACTGCGGAATTCCCTTCCAACCCAAAAATTAAAACGGTCAGGAGGGAAACGAAATAGAAGTAAAAAAAAGGTCGCGGCAACCGCCAATTCCGGAACGGAGGCAAATATTTCCCGGGGAATCCCTGTTGACGGATCATCCATCGGCGACCGACGGCCAGGTTGATGAGCGGAACGGGCACGGCCATCAGAAAGATCATGGCAGGAAGAACGGAGGAGAGGACCTCGTCCATGGAGTCCGGATCGGGAAGCGGCTCCGACACTCCATAAAGGCGGAGAAGCTCCTCATTCCGTTCCCATTCCCGCTGCAGGATCACGTCCAGCTGTTCCCCCAGATCATAGGCCATGACCGCACCGACCAACAGAAGGAGCAGGCCGACCCACACCACCGTCAATCCGCCCAGGGCCACATCGGTCCCGGTGGTGTCGGTCTTTCGGTACAGGATTCCCATCACCATCCCCGTAACCGCCAACAGCAGAACCAAACCCACACCAAAGGGCTCGCCGGTGAATATCCAGGCCAGAATGGCGGTGAGAAAAAAGGGAAAGAGAGCGGAACGCCAACCGTTTTTTGACGTGTGGAGGAAAAAGGGGAGAGGCAACAACCACATGGTAAAGATCAACAGAGGGGTGATCAAGGCAAGGATCAGAAACAGGCCCACGGTAATGAAGCCGTCGCGGATGTCAGAGATCTGGGGCAAACCCGGCTCACCTCTTGTTTATATATTCTTCCAACTGAGACAGATCCCCGTACCAATCCTCCAACTGATGCCGTTCCTTGGCGGCTTCCCGCAGTTTTCTCGTCACAGCCTGATCCACTTCCCGAAAAGAAATTCCCACCCGGCGTGCGAGCACATAGGTGGCCACCACCAGACTGGCCAAACTGTCAGCGATCAGGGATTGGTTCGAGTTGTGCAACCCTTTGTACAGGTTGGCGATCTGGTCCAAGATTTCGGTCTTCAACCATTCAATCACTTTCATGCTTTTGGCGATATGTACGCTGCGCTCCGGCCTGCTCATGGTTCCGCACTCCTTTGAAAAGGCTTGAGGCTTAGGAGGTATTTTCAACAACCATCCTCCAATTTCCTCCTTTTCAGGAGGCAGACAAAACGCATGTTCCTATAAAAAAAAAGAGGCGCGTACAAACGCCCCTCCTCCGGCTCAGTCCGTGGTGTAAGGGAGCAGAGCCATCTGCCGGGCGCGTTTAATCGCCCGGGTCAATTGCCGCTGGTACTTGGAAGAAGTTCCCGTTACCCGGCGGGGAAGAATTTTCCCCCGTTCACTGATGAACTTGCGGAGCAGATCCACGTCTTTGTAATCGATATAATCGATTTTGTTCACCGTAAAGTAGCAGACTTTGCGGCGCTTGTTTCCACGACGACGGGCCATGGGAATACCTCCTTTCATCCTATGTGGTTGATTTCCGTTCTTTCTTCAGAAGGGCAGATCGTCATCGGAAATGTCAATCGGCTTTCCGTCATCCGCAAAGGGATCGTCGGAGGAGCCACGGTCCTTCTTATCAAAGCCGCTGTTGTTCTCAAAACCCGGGTTCGGCCCCGGTCCGCCCATACCCGATCCGCCCCGGTCCAGAAAGCGGACATTGTCTCCCACCACTTCGGAGACGCGGATCCGGCGGCCTTCATTGTTTTCATAACTCCGAACTTGCAACCGTCCTTCCACGGCCACCAGTCGGCCCTTTTTCATATAGTTGGCCACGGTCTCCGCCAACTGTCGCCAAACGACAACATCAATGAAGTCGGTTTCCCGTTCCCCCTGTTGATTGGTGAAAGGCCGGTCCACCGCCAGCCGAAAACTGGTGACAGCGACCCCCCCGGGGGTGTAACGAAGCTCGGGATCCCAGGTCAGCCGGCCGATCAGAACCACCCGATTTAACATCGGCAACCCCTCCCTAAAGCCGATTTTGGTTCCGTGACACGCCCTTTATTTTTTGTCGTCGATATTGATGATCATATGACGGATCACGTCATCGTTGAGTTTCAAATGCCGGTCCAGCTCGTTCACGGTGTCGTGGTCGCCATTGAAGGTAACCACGGTGTACACGCCTTCGCGGTGATTATCGATCATATAAGCCAGACGCCGTTTCCCGAAATGCTCGGTTTCGATGACTTCCCCGTTGGACTGGGAAATCTGCCCTTGGACTTTTTCGCGGATACCGTTCAGTTTTTCCTCGTCCAGATCGGGACGGGTGATGAACATCAGTTCGTACTTGTGCATTTCTCCACACCTCCTTTTGGACTGAAGCGGCCCCACCCTCCCGGTGGGGCAAGGAGTGAATATCCTGTATTCACGATACTATATTTTATCAGAGGTGGCCCTTTAAGGCAAGGTTGCGCTCCACCTCAAACATTGAACCGAAAATGAACGACATCTCCATCTTTCATCACATACTCTTTTCCTTCGGAACGGAGGAGTCCCTGCTCCCGGGCACCGGCCATGGAGCCCGCCTTCATCAGATCCTCGTAAGCAACCACCTCCGCCCGGATAAAACCGCGTTCAAAATCGGAGTGGATCTGACCGGCTGCCTGGGGAGCCCGGGTTCCCTCCCGGATGGTCCAGGCGCGCACTTCTTTTTCCCCGGCCGTAAAGAAAGTGATCAGTCCGAGCAGTCGGTAGGACGCGGCCACTAAACGATCCAGCCCCGAGGATTCCAGTCCCAGGTCCGCCAGGAATTGCTCGCGTTCATCCCCTTCCAGTTCCACAATCTCCGCTTCCAGTTGAGCACTGACGGTGACCACTTCCGCCCTCTCCTCGGAGGCCTGTTCCCGGACCGCACGAACATGAGGGTTATTTTCAGGAGCCGCAACATCCTCTTCGGACACGTTGGCCGCAATCAACATCTTTTTCAGGGTCAGCAGATTGAGGGATTTGACCCGTTCCAGTTCCTCTTCCTCCAGTGCCAGCCGGCGTGCCGGTTTTCCTTCGACGAGGCCTTCCCGCAATTTTTCAAGCACGTTGTACTCTTTTTCCGCGTTCCGGTCCCCGCTTTTCTTTTGTCGGGCCACCCGTTCCAAACGGCGTTCCACGGATTCCAGATCCGCCAGGATCAGCTCCAGGTTGATGGTCTCCATGTCACTCACAGGATCGACCTGTCCGGATACATGGGTGATATTTTCATCTTCAAAACAACGCACCACATGGATGATCGCATCCACTTCCCGGATGTGGGAAAGAAACTGGTTTCCCAAGCCTTCCCCCTTGCTGGCTCCTTTCACCAGTCCGGCGATGTCAGTGAACTGGAAGGAGGTCGGAACCACTCTCTGGGGGCGGACGATTTCCGCCAATCGGTCCAAGCGACGGTCCGGCACATCGACCACCCCCACATTGGGGTCAATGGTGCAAAACGGATAGTTGGCTGATTCGGCACCAGCCCGGGTGATTGCATTGAACAACGTCGACTTGCCAACGTTCGGCAAACCGACGATTCCGGTTGTCAGCGGCATGCCTGTTTCATCTCCTCTTCTGCTGCAGGGTTTCCGTATTCGAATGACGCGGAGCAAACGTGAAAAGCTCCACGATGGTTGCCTTTCCAATCCCCGTCTATTATAGCGGAAGGAGGAGAACCTGTCATGGAAAGCCGCCGGTACCGCTTGGGGAAGCAAAACCAAAAAAGAAGCCCCGTGCATCGGTGCTTCTTTACTTCCAGCTTCAGCTTTGATCCTGTTTTCCTTCTTCACGGGACGGCTCCAGCACTTTTTTCATCCGCTTTTCAAATCGGGAACGGGGCAAAAGGACACTATGTCCGCATCCCGTGCATTTCATCCGGATGTCCATGCCCATCCGGATCACCTTCCACGCATTGGTCCCGCAGGGATGAGGCTTTTTCATCTGCACGATATCCCCGAGCTGAAAACTTTTCCGCTCCATCGGCCTTCATTCCCCCTCTTTTCATGCATTCATTATAGGTAGTATACCGGCCGATTTCAACTTGGCCGGACGCAGCCCAACTCCCGGAGGGAGTCCGGTATGATCCGGGTCAGACGCTCCTGTCTTGAAGAGCGTCCGACTCGCCCGCACATCCACCTCCGGTTGACGGGGAAGGCGTCCGCCTTGCGAAGAAACCAATGGGTCAGCGGATGGCAAAAGGATTCCTTTTTCGCCGATTGCCCACCAACAAAAAAGGACCTTCCGCAGGAACCCGGCCCCGACCCGTGATCTCCGCCCGGTGATATCCTTTGATAATGAGGCGGATGAACCTGTACAACATTTCATGCCAAATCGTTTCCCCCTCCTTTCCATTCTCTTCCCTATTTGCCGCGCAACAGGGGGAATCCCGCCGGAACTCATTTCTCGTTCATAAACGGATACAACAGAACCATCGTCAGGATAAAGAGATTGAGAACGCCGTACAAGGGGTACAAAAAAGTGACCAGAGTCGTGAACCCCAACCGGGTCAAGGGGACCAGCGCCAGCATAACCACGGACCCGACCACCCAGGAAGGGAAGGGGAGGTTTTCCGACAGCCGGAAAGAGATCCCGTGGACATTGCTGACAGCGGTGGTGTAAATGGCCATCCACAATACCAGGGAGATACTGAACACCCAGATGGGGGAGTAATCGCGGACCAGAGCGAACAGGGGAATCTCGTACTGGGAAACCAAACTCTCCGCCTTGAGAAGGGAATAATTATAGAGAGATGCCAACAGACCCAGACAGAGCGAGCTGACCCCTCCGGAAACCCAGATTTCAGCCGGATGACGGATTTGTTTGCCCATGGTGGAGAGTACCGCCAACAACGATATAAGGTTGAAGGCCGTATAGGTGATCGCGGAAGGCCAGACCGGGAAGGAGCCCGGATTCCTGGGCTCAATGGAAAACAACCATCCGCCGTTCTGAAGGAATTGAAGGCAAACCACAACGAGTACGGTTACCATGACAGGAATCATAGCCGCATTCATCGACATGAGCCCTTTAAGGTCAAACAGAAGAATCAGAATCACGGCACCCGTCATGACCAGAACTCCCAACATGAATGAACCATTCCACTCCTGAAAAGTGGCACCGCTGCCGGCCACCATAACCAATGTGCTGGTCAACAAAAACAACATGACCAGGTAATCAAACACCCGGGCCAGACGGGGACCCAGGACTTGAGCCAACACTTCCGAATAGTGCTGGGTCTTGTACTTCCAGCTGATTTTCAAAATCACGACACTGGCGGCAAACAACAAGAGTGTGGCCAGCAGAACACTGGGGCTGCTGCCCGCTCCGTAGGAACCGAAAAACTCCCATATTTCCCGCCCTGACGCAAAGCCCGCCCCGATCATCGTCCCGATGATGGTCATGCTGATTTTAAGGGAGTGCCACAGATTGAACCGCATATCGATCCCCCTTGTCCGGGTTGTCCCTACATGTATATTTCTCATCGCCCTTCCGTATACTGGTAAGGATATTGAACCATACTTCGGAGGTGGACGGCCATGCGCGAACCGGTGCCCCACCCGGGGTCCACAGAACCCGATCCGACCCGGATCCTTTTCAGCCATCCCAGTGCGGTCCACCGTTGCGCCGAATGGTTGGAGCAAACGCTTCAACTCTATCCCGGCTCACGGGAACTGGCATGCATCTGTATCGGAACCGATCGGTCCACGGGAGATGCGCTCGGCCCCTTAGTGGGAACCCAACTGGAAAAATGGGCCTTGCCCACCCTGCGGGTATACGGAACATTGGACGAGCCTGTTCATGCGGTCAACCTGAATCAGACCCTTGCCCGGATGAAGAAAGAGCTGAGAAATCCGAGGGTGATCGCGGTGGATGCCTGTCTGGGACAACTGGCGAGCGTAGGTTGGATCCAGGTGGGAAACGGCCCCCTCAAACCTGGAGCCGGGGTCAACAAACAGTTGCCGGAAGTGGGTCAAGTCCATATCACCGGCATTGTCAACGTCGCCGGTTTCATGGAATATTTCGTCCTGCAGAACACGCGGCTGAGTGTGGTGATGAAGATGGCCCACGTCATCGCCTCAGCCGTTCAAAAAGTCACTTGCTCCCGTCTCAAACAACAGACCAACTGAAAACGGCCCCGATCCGGGGCCGTTCGAAGCAGTGGGCACAGGTCATCGATCATGAAAAATCGTTGGAGGCTGATCCCGTTTAGTGCCCTTGTACCGCCTTCCATTGGTTGGGACCGCAGAGGACGGACGGGCTGTAACACTCCTTTGGGAGGGAACCCGGCGCAAGAAACGGAAATCGGTTCCCCTCATCACAACGAGTCGACGGTCTCTTTCATGGGTCGTTTTTCATACCGTATGGAGGCTCTCCGGCTGGATCTCGATCCGGACCGGCGTTTCGCCGATGATTTCACCATCCGCATGGATCACCATGGGAAAATCCGACCGTATCTCCAAATGGGAACCCTTCATCATGGAAACGGCCGGATGATGAACATGCGTTCCCCTGAATACTTTGGGAAAGACCACCAGCAACTCCCACCGACTGATCCCTCTGACGACGCAGAGATCAAGTATACCGTCCCGGTTGGAGGCTTGAGGACAGATTTTCATGCCTCCGCCGTAAAACGGGATGTTGGCCACGGCGATCAGCCAGACATCCTGGAAAGTGTGAATTTGATTATCCAGGATCATGGTGACATTCCGCGGCTGATAGGTGAACAGAAGACGAACCAGTTCCAGTACATAAGTGAATCCTTTCAGCCATTTTTTCAAAGGTGATCGGTTCACTGCCCGTGCCACACTCCCGTCGAACCCGATGCCTGCCGTGCTGACCATTCTTTCTTCATTTATCCGTGCAGTGTCGACGATGGATGGTTCCTGCCGCACAATCCGATCCAAAGCCGCCAAGGGATCGGAGGGAATTTTTTGGGCCCGGGCAAAATCATTCCCGGAACCTGCAGGTATGTATCCCAAAGGAACCCGGGTACCGACCAATCCAGCGGCCACTTCATGGACGGTTCCGTCTCCCCCCACTCCCACAACGACCCGGACATCCTCACGTCGGGACGCCCGGGAAGCCAACTCCGTCGCATGACCGGGGTATTCGGTGAAGTTCACCTCGTAGGGTTCCCCCTCTTCTTTCAGCTTTTTTTCAAGCACCGGCCATACTTTTCGCCCTTTCCCGTTCCCTGCAACCGAATTGACAATAAAGACTCTCATTTCTATCCCCTCCCTCAAGCCTTCTTCCCATTGTTGCTCACACCGGGGATCCTCCCACCGCCGTCTTGCATGACTCCTTATCCGCTTCCCTGAACGTTGTGATCCGGGCGTTTCGTCCCCCATGAACCCTCTGTTCGGACAGCTTGCTCGATCGCCTGTTTTTCTTCCTTGGAGAGAGGGTAAGCAGACTCTCCTCCTTCCACCGGTTTCGCGTAGATATAAGATGGTCCATGGTTACTGAAAAGACTGCTGATCACCACTCCGTCCTTTTCTTCATTTATCAGGGCCAGTGAGAAGCTCATATCCGTGGCTCGTTCCCCCACGGCATTATATCGGACCAAACCCAACCTTCCCTGCAGCTTGCGGGTGGATGAATCCAACCGGGATAATAGATGCATCAGTTGCAGGCCCTGGGCGCCGTTTTCATCCGTCAACTCTTTAAGCCACTCCGCGTCTCCGTCCAACCGCTTCAACATTTTCCCCTGCCGCGATTGACGGATCCAGAGAATGAAGCAGCACGTGATCGTGACGAATTGAAGGATCAGGATCAGAATCATCAGTTCCACCGACTTGGACAAAAGCAACGAATATAACTCCTTCATTAAACCCTACCTCTTTCCTGTGGCTTCAAGAAAAAGTGAAAGCATCCCCCATCTTCGACGAAAAAAGATGAACGGCAAAGCCGTCCGCTGCCCCGCCCCCCGGCACATCGCTCCGGTGCAATAGACAATGTTCCGGTAACAAACCCGTTCGGCAAAACGGTTCCTATTTCGGGTAACGCTTCCCTTCTTCTAAGCCTGACAATCAATCACAACGCTTCTAGCATGACCGTTTCATGGATGTCCTTACGCATTCCGGTCTCGTACCCATCAGCACCCATAGGACACCCTCTCCTCAGAACCCGGCAAAGGCTTGTTGAATCTCCCTCAATGCCTGTATGAACTCGCTCACATCCTGTTCTGTGTTGAAATAGCCGGGACTGGCACGCACGGTTCCGGTCTCCGCCGTCCCCAACGCGCGGTGAGCCAGGGCTGCACAATGATACCCGGCCCGAACGGCGATCCCGTAATGTTGATCCAGTATGGCGGCCACTTCCGTACCGTCCACCCCTTCGACATTAAACGAAACCACGGGGACAGAAGGCGCCTCCGGAATGTAGAGTCGGACCCCGTCGAGACTTTGGATTCCCTCCTGCAACATCCGAATCAACAACGTTTCCTTCCGGTGGATTTCTTTCACTCCCCGTTCCATCAAAAAGCGAATCCCGGCCCCCAACCCCGCGATTCCGGGCGTGTTCAGAGTGCCGCTTTCATAGGAACAGGGGCGTTCTTCCGGCGGTCGAAGCTCTTCCGAACGACTGCCCGTCCCTCCCTGAACCAGCGGCCGAACCTCCAGTCCGGGGGCAATGAACAGACCCCCTGTCCCCTGGGGCCCCATCAACCCTTTATGACCGGGAAAAGCCAACATAGAAATCCCCATCGACTCCACATCGATGGGCAACACTCCGGCGGTCTGTGCCGCATCCACCAAAAGGGGAACCCCCTTTTCCGCCGCGATGGTGGCGATTTTCTCCAAAGGCATCACACTTCCCGTCACATTGGATGCATGGGTGATGACAATCAAACGGGTACTCCTTGTAATGGACGTTTTCAAACGGTCCAAATCCAGGGGTCCATGTTTCCCGGAAGGAATATAATCGACCCGAATATCCCATTCTTTTTTCAGGGCCTCCAACGGACGGGCGACAGCATTGTGCTCCCACCTGCTTGTCACCACATGATCTCCTGGCCGAAGCCACCCCCTCAAAGCCAGGTTGATGGCATGAGTTCCGTTTTGGCAGAAGATCATATTCTTCGGGTCACGCACCCCGAACAGGCGAGCAAGCAAACGGCGCGTTTCTTCCACCGTTTCCCCTGCGGATCTCGACAACCGGTGGCCTCCTCTTCCCGGGTTGGCCCCAAACCGGTCCATGCATTCTTTCACCGCTTTTGAAACGCCCTCGGGCTTCGGCCAAGTGGTAGCGGCATTGTCCAGGTAAATCAACTCATAACCCTCCATTAAAATCAAACCACGTCAGTTCAGGATTCGGTTACTTTGAAGCAATTCCACCAAGCGCTCCAGCTCACGCTCGGAATAATACTCGAATTCAATTTTACCTTTCTTTTTTCCATGTCGAATTCGTACCGGGGTGCTGAATGCCTCCTGGAGCAAGTCCTCGTATCTTTTGAATTCGGGAGGGCTCGTTTCTTTGGTTTTGGGTTTTTTCTTGCTGTTTTTCTGCAATCCCTGATTCCATTGCTGCACCCATTCTTCCAGCTGCCTGACGCTGGCCCCTTCTTTCACGGTTTTTTTCGCCAACTTCAACAGAACGTCCCGATCCTTGATTCCTCTGAGAGCCCGGGCATGCCCCATGGACAATGTTCCACGTGAAACATCCTCCTGCACCTCTTCTGGAAGCTGGAGCAAACGGAGGTAGTTGGTGACATGGGGGCGGCTCTTCCCCACCCGTGCCGCCAACATTTCCTGAGTCATCGAAAAATGGTCCATCAGTTTTTTGTATGCCTGAGCAATTTCGATCGAGTTCAGATCCTCTCTTTGCAGATTTTCGATCAGGGCAATCTCCATCATCTGCTCATCGGAAAATTCCCGAATCACCACCGGTACCATTTCCAGTCCGACATCTTTGGCTGCCCGAAACCGTCGCTCGCCGGCAACAATCTCATATCCCCGGATGCTCTTTCGGACCACTAACGGTTGAACGATCCCATGTTCCTTGATGGATGAAACCAACTCTTCCAACGCTTCGGGGTCGAAATTCTTTCTCGGTTGGTAAGGGTTGGGACGCAGATCCGACAGGGGGACTTCGTTCACAGCATCCTCTTCACTGACCTGCGCGCTGGGAAACAGGGCACCCAGTCCTTTTCCCAAACCCTTATGGTTGGCCATTCTGGATCACTTCCTTTGCCAGTTCTACATAACATTCCGCACCTCGGGAACGAGCATCGTAACTCAAAATCGGCATCCCGTGGCTGGGAGCTTCACTTAAGCGCACATTGCGGGGAATGACAGTCGAATACACTTTTTGTTGAAAGTAACTTTTCACTTCCTCCATCACCTGGAGGGAGAGATTGGTGCGGGCATCGTACATCGTCAACAGCACGCCTTCGATTTCCAAGCGTTTATTGAGATGCCTCTGTACAATGCGGATCGTGTTAAGCAATTGTCCCAACCCTTCCAATGCGTAAAATTCACATTGAATCGGGATCAACACCGCGTCCGCCGCCGTGAGAGAGTTGACCGTGAGCACCCCCAGAGAAGGCGGACAGTCAATCAGGATATAATCATAGTTATCCCGGATGATTTGAAGCGAACGCTTCAACCGGTGTTCACGGGAAAGAGTTTGGACCAGTTCGATTTCGGCGCCGGCCAGTTCAATTGTGGCGGGGATCAAATCCAACCCTTCGATCGAGGTTTTCAACATCACTTCCTGCATCGGGGTCTCATTGATCAACACATCATAAATGCACTTCTCCACATCCGCTTTGTTTATTCCCAGTCCGGAGCTGGTGTTTCCCTGCGGATCGATATCCACGATCAGGGTCTTCTTTCCTTGGTCAGCCAGGCTGGCACCCAGGTTAATGGATGTCGTGGTCTTTCCAACCCCGCCTTTTTGATTGGCGATGGCAACGACTCGACTCATGACTTGCACCTCGTTTCTTGGCAGGATTCAGGTAAAGCAGTTCGTTCCAAGCCTGTGGCTCGCTCTTGTCACCTTGAAATTGTACACTTTTTACTTGGGAATTCGTATAACGACTTCATAAAAATCATCGAATTCTTTTTCATCGGAAGAAACAGCCAGTCCACTTTTCTTTACCATGTCCACCGACTGGCGAATCGTGTTAAAGGCAATCCTCACGTCCCGGGAGAAAGCTTTTCGCTTCGGTTTCGACTTTCGTTTTCGTTCCGTCCACTTGCGGACCTTTTCTTCCGTTTGTTTGACATTGAGTTCCTTGTCAAGAATCTCCTTTAACAGTTTCAATTGGAGATCTTCCTCTTTTAATGCCAACAAAGCTCTGGCATGCCGCTCCGTGATGCTTCGGTTTAACACCGCCTCTTGCACCTTCCCGGGCAGTAAAAGAAGACGAAGCTTGTTGGCAACAGTGGATTGGCCTTTGCCCAGGCGTTGGGCGAGGCTCTCCTGAGTCAGTCCGTGCAGTTCGATCAATTTCTGATAAGCCGTTGCTTCTTCGAGCGCCGTCAACCCTTCTCTCTGCAGATTCTCAATCAGAGAAACTGAAGCCGCTTCCGTATCCGTCATTTCCCGGACAATCGCCGGGATCGTCCTCATCCCCATCCGCTTCACCGCACGCAGTCTTCTTTCTCCGGCAATCAGCTCATAACCCTCCGCCACCTGCCGGACTACAATCGGTTGAATCACTCCATGGGTTTTAATCGTCTGGCACAGTTCGTTGATCCGTTCATCATCAAAGACGGTGCGCGGTTGATAAGGGCTGGGTTGCACCCGGGTTACGTCCAACTCTTTCACTTCTTCGCTTTCTACTTTTTCCGCCATGCCGAACAACCGACTGAACGGCTCTCTCATCTTCTCGGACACCACCTAAACAGGGTAAAATCAAATAGGATCCCGTTATCATATATTCGATATTTTACTAAAACCCCCTCCCGTTATGGTTGCATCTTCCCGGAATGTTTCACGTGAAACATTTTTCTTGTCAGAATCGAAGCTCATCTCTCCCTCTCCGGTATTTCCAACCATTTTATGTTGAAATTCGTCAATCTTCGTTTTTTCAATTTGGAAGGAAAAAAGAAGGACCCATGAGGATTCCGGTCGAAGAGCGTTGTTTTCCCGGGAATCCCGCTCCTCTTTTTATTGACCCTTTCCAATTCCCCTTGATAGAATCAATTAAGAAGAGTTTGACGACCTTCGACAAAAATCGGGAGGAACTGGATATGAGCGTCTACATAGGAAATGACCAAGGTTACTATGGAACGAAAGTTGTGAGTCGGAACGGAGACAAGTTTCTGAAGATGTTCATCCGCAACATGGTGGTCCCCAACCGGGTCGGGGAGATCACTTACAACAATGATCCACACAACATCATGTACCGGGAACGGGAAGGAGACAACGAATGGTTTGTCGGCAAGCTCGCCATTGACCAATCTTCAGATGACGAACTGTTCGATTCCCACGAACGCCGCCTGTTCAGCCCCACCTGGTTTCGTGAAGAAGAGTACCTTATCATGTTTCGCGTCAGCACCGGACTGATGCTTCAGGGCAGTGACAACCATGAACCCATCGTATCCGTCGCTCTGCCCACGGATAGTTACATCGACTACAAAGAAGAATTAAAACGCCGATTGGTGGGGAAACACAGCTTTGAAGTGAAACAAGGAAACCTTCCCTACCGCAAAATTGAATTCGAAATCAAGCGGGAAAATCTTTACGTGATCAGCCAGCCCATGGCCACCCTTTTCCACATTGCATTGGACCGGGAAGGCCAGCTTTTGAACGAAGATCTGTTCATTCAAAAAGTCAGTATCAATGACCTCGGTTTCGGAACCTCCGATGTGGAAACTCTCCACGGGGAAACCATCATCAAAAGGCAAAGTTTCACTTCCCGGCATGCCATGATCAATGTTTATCATCTCCTGTCCAAACGCTTGATTGAATTTTCCCGGGAAGTGGACCCGGACAAACAGGGGAAAGAATATCCCATCTGGAGTCTGAATCGAGTGATCCGTACCGGTGAGATCAGCTTCAAAGGTAAAGTGTACGATGTGAATGAAATCGTCAAGGGTTGCATTCAGGAAGTGGGGACCCTCTTGGTGGATGAAGTGTGGAACCGACTCGACTATGCCGATGATATCACTTATATCATTTTGACCGGTGGTTCCTCCATCCCCTTCAAACCCTATTACCGGGAACGCTTCGGGGACAAACTGATTTTTGCCGAAGATTACGGAATCGACGCCCAGTTCGCCAATGCCTTTGGGCTGTGCAAGTTCACCCAATCCAAGTCCCGTGCTGTACCGATGAAATCCCAAAAAGAAGTGGCCGCCACCATCCAGGAGGAATTCACCGTTCCCAGCTCCGCAGAAAAAAGGGTCAACGCAAGAAAGGGACAAAACAAAAAATAAACCATACTGCATGCAAACCTAGGGAGAATCCCCCAGGGTCGATCGCCTTGGGGGATTCCGCAGCCTTTTCATTTAAAAAGGAGCTCTCCCTGCCCGGTACCGATTCCGGGGCAAGGCAAAGGAGGGGAACACCATGGCCCATTCGGGAGAAGAATATGATGTCATCATCATCAGCAAAGGCCCGGCCGGTAGAGAAGCAGCCAAAAAGGCGGCCCGTATGGGAAAAACGGCACTTTTGCTCAAGTTGAATCCGGGTTCCGTCGCCTCCGTCATGTGCAGCTCATCGCAACAGGGTTCCTCCCAAGGGCCACGTGAAGGGGTGGAAGCTCAACTCATTCGTCTGGAAGAGAACAATGACTGGTCTCCCAAACTCCTTTATGAAAGAGTAAAGGCAGAAACCCAACATTCGGTTTATATCCTTCAGGCACAGGAACAGTCGGAAAAATCCAACCTGCTGTTCAAAGAAACAGAGGAGGCCCCTCAAAGCGATCAGGTCCCGGACCCCCGCCTTTCTTTTGAATCCGGTTCGTCACCGATGTTGAAACCCAAAGGGAAGGGCACCGAAACGCCCCCGTCCCAACAGGGGAAATGGACGGAATCGGGAGAGGAATTTCCTTCGGGGGAACCAACGGAAAAAAAAGAAGGCGCTGAACCGGCCCCGCCGGAACCCGCACCTCAGGACGATCACCCGGACCCCGTTCCGGGGGAACGGGAAACCTCCACCCGTGAAAAGAAATCCCATCCCCCCTTCCATCAAACAGAACGGAAATCCTCGAGTGAACCCGTCTTCCGGGAAAGGGAAAAGCGGCTGCGAAAAAAATTGGCCCGCAATCGGCATTCAACCCCTGCGTCGCCGACGGAACCGATCCACCAACCCTCCTCACCGGATCGGTCCACCGAACCGGCCGTGCGAAAGGAGCCGCCTTCGTCTGTCGCGGAACCTCCCACAAAGAAAGGATCCAACAACATCCGCTCCCGGAGGCAACCGGATGATGAAACGCGGAGTCCTCTCGAAAGCGGACCGCTTTCGGGGAAAACTCCTCCGGGAAAACATCCCGCTTTATCGGTCATTCCGATGGAGCAAAAAATGAAACGCCGAAAGTTCTCCCGGCAACGGGATTTATTGCAGGGTCAAGATCGAAAAAACACTTCCCACCCGGAGAAAGAGCCGGACATCCCCGGACACCGGGTATGGGACTCCAAGGAAAGAAAAGATCATACCCCGGACTCACGGAAGGAAGAGTCGCCCAACCGGCCGCAACAACTGACTTATGAACCTTTCCAGGGAAATAAGAACCGACCGGCTTCCGGCAAAGGCTGGAACCGGGAATTCATCGATTCCAACCAGGCGAACTTCCGGAGAAGAGAAGGCGATTCCTCCCAAAGGGGCCCGCTTCAGGGAAGGAGAAGGAAGACGGAGGAGAGTGCATCCTTACCTTTTGCCCGGCACCAACGAACGACAGAAGATGACACCTCTTCCGATTTCGCGCCCTCCTTCAAACAGGAAGCTGCCCGGAATGTCCTGAAAAACTCCGGACAGTCCGATGCACTGAAAAAGGATGACATCAGTATTGAAGATCCCTTCGGACAATCCTACGATGAATTTCTGGGCCCTTTTTCCACAGAAAACTCACAGGATGAACAGTTGGAGAAGAGAAAACTGGCCTTGCGGGGCCTCCACAACCTGATCAATAATCTGGGATAAAAAGAACGACTGTCTGCTGTATGGCAGGCAGTCGTTCTTTTTACTTCACCGGTTTTCTCAATGGAGTTCCCGCTTTCCTCGGGTAGGTTTTCGGTGTCGGACTCTTTTTTTGGATGAGAATCAGATTTCGTTTTCCTTGATTTTCCGGCAAGGACAGGGAGACGGTTTCGACCGGAGTGCCTCCCAGAACCTGAATCGCCCTCTCGGATTCCTGCATTTCCTCTGAAACGTCCGGGCCCTTCATCGCCACAAACCATCCTCCCCTCCTCACGAAGGGAAGGCAGTACTCGGACAGTACATTCAATTTGGCCACCGCCCTTGCCGCAGCCAGATCGTAAGCCTCCCGGTGGGATCGGTTCCGTGCTGCTTCCTCCGCTCGGGCATGGAGATATTGGACCCCTTTTAAACCCAACTGTTCCGTTGTCTCTTTCAGGAACGTCACCCGCTTGTTGAGGGAATCCAACAGAACCAGGCGAAGATGAGGAAAAGCGATCTTGAGGGGGAGTCCGGGGAACCCGGCCCCGGTCCCCACATCGATGACGGTTTCCATACTGGTCAGGGGTAAATGACCCGCCACCGTAAGAGAATCGTAAAAGTGCTTGATAAACACTTCCGATTCCTTCGTGATCGTCGTCAGATTCAGCTTTTGGTTTCCCTCCACCAACAGGCGGAAGTAAAGGGAGAAACGGTCCAACTGTTCGCCGCTCAGTTCCAATCCCAACCCCACCCGGACCTGTTCACCCAACCAATCTCGGCATTCCATCGGGATCTCCTTTCTGGCAGATGAAAAACGGACGGCCGGTGGAATTCAACCGCTGGCGGCATGACTGCCCTGTTCGATGGTAACCAGCAGGATGGAAAGATCGGAAGGGTTGACCCCGGAAATCCGGGAAGCCTGCCCCAGGGACAAAGGCCGGACTTTTTTCAACTTTTCCCGGGACTCCGAAGAAATTCCCTTCACTTTATCATAATCCACCCAATCCGGGATCCGTTTGTTCTCCATCTTTTTCATCTTCTCCACTTGTTGGAGAGATTTTTTGATATAACCTTCATATTTAAGCTGGATTTCCACCTGTTCCGCCACCTCGGAATCCGGTGCGACATCCGACGGAGCCAACCGGTGGATATGCTCGTATTTCACCTCGGGTCGTTTGATCAACTTGGCCAGTTCCACGGCATTATCCAATTTGCTGGAACCGATTTCCCGAAGAAGGGCTTGCACTTCCGGGGTCGGTTTCACTTTTGTATTCCTCAACCGTTCGATCTCTTTTTCGATCGCTTCCCGTTTCGCGGTGAAACGACGGTATCGTTCTTCGGAAATCAATCCCACTTCATATCCGATATTCGTCAATCTGAGATCCGCATTGTCATGCCTCAACAGCAAACGGTACTCCGCACGGGAAGTAAGCAGGCGGTACGGTTCATTGGTCCCTTTGGTGACCAGATCGTCGATCAACACCCCGATGTACGCCTCGGAACGATCGAGCACGACGGGTTCTTTCCCCTGCACTTTTCTTGCTGCGTTCATTCCCGCCATGATTCCCTGTGCCGCCGCTTCCTCGTAACCGGAGGTCCCGTTGATCTGACCGGCAGTAAACAAGTTCTCCACTTTTTTCGTTTCCAGGCTCGGCCACAGTTGCGTGGGAACGATCGCATCATACTCGATGGCATATCCCGTCCGCATCATCTCCGCCCGTTCCAGGCCGTCAATGGTTCGCAGAATCGACTGCTGCACTTCTTCCGGAAGACTGGTGGACAACCCCTGAACGTACATCTCCAGCGTCTCCCGTCCCTCCGGCTCAAGGAAAATTTGGTGCCGGTTTTTGTCGGCGAAACGGACGATTTTGTCCTCGATCGAAGGACAATAACGGGGGCCCTGGCCTTCGATGACCCCCGAGTACATCGGAGCCCGGTGCAGGTTGTCGCGGATGTACTCATGGGTCTTCTCGTTGGTATAGGTCAACCAGCAAGGCAATTGGTCGGTAATCGTTTCCTTCGTTTCATAGGAAAAGGCCCGCGGTTCGTCGTCACCCGGCTGAATTTCCATCTTATCGGTATCCACAGTCAACTTGTTGACGCGGGGAGGTGTCCCCGTCTTGAACCGGACGGTTTCAAAGCCCAGTTCATGCAGGTGGTGAGCCAGGTTGATGGAGGGTTGCTGATTATTGGGGCCACTTTCGTAAGTCAGATCCCCGATGATGATTTTCCCCCGAAGATAGGTGCCCGTGGTCAGGACCACGGTGGAAGAATAATATTTGGCGCCGGTCCGGGTCAGCACCCCTTCACAACGACCGTCTTTTACCAAGAGTCTCTCCACCATGTTCTGATGCAGAACCAGATTGGGCTCATTTTCCAGTGTTTTCTTCATCTCCTGCTGGTACAACACCTTGTCCGCCTGAGCCCGGAGGGCGTATACCGCCGGCCCTTTCCCGGTGTTCAGCATCCTCATCTGGATATGCGTTTTATCGATGTTGCGCCCCATCTCACCACCCAGGGCGTCCACTTCCCTGACCACATGCCCCTTGGCGGGTCCCCCGATGGACGGATTACAGGGCATGTAAGCGATTGTGTCGAGGCTCAAGGTGAGAAGCAGCGTGGAGCAACCCATGCGGGCTGCAGCCAGGGCCGCTTCACACCCGGCGTGCCCCGCCCCGATCACGATCACGTCAAATCGATCACCCGAAGTCGGCATCCGGATTCCCTCCTTTATTTCCCCAGACAGAACTGGGAAAAAATCTGGTCGATCAAATCTTCCGCCACGGCTTCCCCGATGATTTCCCCGAGGGACTGCCAGGCGTTTTTCAAATCAATTTCCACCATGTCGAGAGGAACGCCGGATTCCACTCCCCCGATGGCGTCCCTGACTTGTTGTTTCGCTTGTTTCAATAAGGTGATATGACGGGTGTTGCTGACATAGGTGGCATCCGCGGACTGGGCTTTTCCTTCCATGAAGAGATTGGCGACGGCTTCCTCCAAACGGTCCAAACCTTCCTCCTTGACAATCGAGGTGGTGATCAGGGGGCAGTCACCGATCAGTTTTTCCACTTCTCCGAGATCCAGCTTCGGCTCGAGATCGGTTTTGTTCACCACGACGATGGTGGTGTATTCCCGGGCGATGGAAAGAAGCTTACGGTCATCCTCCGACAAGGGTTCCGCGTAGTTGAGCAGAAGCAGCACGAGATCTGCTTCCTCCAAAGCCCGGTGGGACCGTTCCACACCGATTTTTTCCACCACATCTTCCGTCTCGCGGATGCCTGCCGTATCCACCAGACGTAAAGGAATCCCGCGGACGTTGACGTATTCCTCGATCACGTCCCGGGTGGTTCCCGGAATTTCCGTCACGATGGCCTTATTCTCATGTGCCAAGGCGTTCATCAGAGAAGACTTACCCACATTGGGCCTTCCGATAATCACGGTGGCGATTCCTTCGCGATAAATTTTTCCCTGCCGGGCCGTTTTCAATAATTGATCCAACTCCGTTTCGATGGATCGACAGCGGTCCAGAATCTTTTGAGCTGTCAATTGCTCCGCATCATATTCGGGATAATCCACATTGACCGCCAGGTGGGCCAGCGTCTCCAGAATTTCGTCTCTCAGTCGACGGACCAGGCGGGAAAGCCTCCCATCCGCCTGATGCATCGCCACCCGGGCCGCACGATCGGTTTTGGAACGGATCAGATCGATCACGGCTTCCGCCTGAGACAGGTCGATCCGGCCGTTCAAAAAAGCCCTTTTCGTAAACTCCCCGGGTTCCGCCAACCGGGCCCCCGATGTCAGTAAGGCTTCCAGCACATTCTGGACGGGAACCATGCCCCCGTGACAGCTGATCTCCACCACATCTTCCCGGGTGAAGGTCCGGGGGGCCCGCATCACCGTCACCAGCACTTCATCGATCCGATCCCCCGTTTCGGGATCGATGATATATCCGTAATGAACCGTATGGCTTTCTGCATTTTCCAGACGGTTCTTTCCCTTAAATATACGGTCGGCTGTCTGGATCGCTTCCGGTCCGCTGACACGGATCACCGCGATGCCCGCTTCCCCCATGGGGGTCGAGATGGCCGCAATCGTATCCGTTTCCATCCCGCTTCACCTCGATCAGTATTCAAATCGGTAACGTCCTTAATATCCTAATTTTTAATCTTAACATACGTTTATTGGTAATCAAAGCGGAGCCCAAGTCTCGCCGGGTCCTTTCACTCCCGGTCCCGCTATGCACTTACAGAGCACAAGTCTCGCCAGGTCCCTTCACTCCCGGTCTCGCTATGCACTCACAGAGCACAAGTCTCGCCTGGGTCGCTTCGCTCCCGGTCTCGCTATGCACTCACAGAGCACAAGTCTCGCCTGGGTCGCTTCGCTCCCGGTCTCGCTATGCACTCATCCGGAGCGGCTTTGGGTAAAGGCTGCCGCTCACTTTTTCACAACGCTTTCAGTACCCAGTTTAACATCGATCCCCTTCCCGGTCCTCGAAACCCGATCCCCGGTCTCCCTATTCGACCCATTCCACCCTTCCCCGTCCCTTTCGTACACCCTTCCTGGTGCTGGCCGGAGGGGCTTTTGGCGCGTTTATTCCCATAATCCCAACTGCAGGTATTCATCCAACCGAATTTGGGCTGTGATTTTTAAATGATGATCTTTTTTGATACCTCTTCACCGCTTTTTCCAAGCCGGCTCCAAACCATCCATCCAATGGCCCGTGATAGTATCCCGCTGCTTTTAAACGGTTTTGAACCAAGAGGACCAATGATCCCCGGTCTCCACGAACCAGTGTTTTCGGAAGTCCTTCCCCCAGCCCCAGAATCGGACCCTCAATGTGAACCCGGGTTCCCAGAGGAACCTTCGGAAACAGCGCCTCAATATCCGGATTCAGCAAGCGGATACAACCGTGACTGGCATGACGGCCGACGGAATGGGGGCGGTTGATGCCGTGAATACCGTACTTCCCCCATGGAACATTGAGTCCCAACCACCGGGGACCAAAACCTCCTCCCCATTCTCTGGACTTTTCAACCACCTTCCAGTTTCCGATGGGAGTGGGGAATTGTTCTTTTCCAACACCGACAGGAAAGGTATCGAGGATTTGATCTCCATCCATCAGGTAAAGCTTTTTTTCCATAGATCGACGTGAATCCAAAGGTCGTCCCCGGGGTGCATCGAACAAAAAACGCTGGAGTGAAGAAGCAGGCTCAAGATGAGAGTCAGGATCGGTTTCAAACGTGCTTCACCTGCTTAAAAGTGCTTTTATAAATAGCAGGTTTTATCTTACCCTGTGGGACCTTCCAAGATACCTGCTAAATCCCCTTCACTCACTTCCCAGGATTCCACCATCCAATCGGCCATCTGTGGATCATCTCCCCTGCCGATCAGATCAGTGATGGCTACCACCTCTCGCATGGTATAAGGCAACGATGTGTTCTGAGCTTCCCGCAGACCGTATGGCAAGGTTCAACCCTAATGCCCCTTCATCATGTCGGGTGCGTAAGGATACATACAAATATCCCCGTGGGTTACACGGGGAGCTCATGGTGCGAAAAGGGATATCAAGTTTTAGGGTAACACACGCCCACAGTCTATGCACCTGTAAAAGGCGGACTTTTTCGTCGTTCCGTCTCGAGTTGCGACGATTATTGGAAAACCATCGGAGCGATCACGCTGGTAGCCGGAGAACAGGAGGATTTAATACATGTTAAAAAAACTTGCAGAAGAACACAAAAAAGTAGAGATTACTTATACACTCGGGAATTATTACCGTATAGCTAAGGGAGAGATAAGGGAATTCGATGAAGAGTTGAAGGTCATTCATTTTGTTAGCGGGGAAAAAGAATGCTTATTTCCACTACAGTCCGTATCACGAATCTCCTTGATGAAGGAATAAACACAGGAGGATCGAATACGAGCCAACCAGGTTAACCGGGTCATCGCACGGTGCACCTTCTTTATGTGGAATGTCCCATACATCCCTTTCAGGGCCGAAAATGGGCTTCTGCTCGGTTACCCGGGTATTGGACAATACATATAAAGATAAAGGGAGGAGTTCAAACTCATGTCTAACCCACTCAAAAAGGTGGGTTTTTTTCTTTAAATCCATCCCTCCAGCTGCAGGGAGAGTCGGAAATCAGTAGAGGCCTTTTCTCGCAAGATTCCTCTGAAGCCTTTGGGAGAGTTGTTTTTTGCGTAAAGGGAAACGGGTTTCGTTTCAATATAACCATTCATAGGTTTTCACCGTTTCAAAAGCCATCTTCGAGAATAGGATTTTTTTAAAACGCTAAAGGAGGATGATATCATTGAAAAACCCTCTTCTTCAGATTTCGCCTCTCCTGTCTCCCATCCCTAAACGCCCGGCAGGGAAGAAAGCCATTGCGATGGCCCAAAAAAGAAACAGAAAAAAATGCCGATATGGCAAGAACAAGGCAAAGATCTATATCTAACAAAAGGATCCGTGAACAACCTGAAGGCTAACAATGTTTGATCCCGGCTACCCCCTAGCGGATATCGCCGTTTCCATTTGCCGGGAATCAAGCGATTTCCATGCCACATTAAACTGCTCAAATGGGATGCTTCCATCAGCTAGGTCTTTCCCGCTTAATTAAGAGAAAATGTAAACAAATGCACCACACCTGCATATGGATTTTGTGTAAGCCTCAAGAATAGCTCCCAAAATGGACGCAAACACCCTATCGGAGGTTCGTCCCTGCTCAGGTGGGGTGTTTGTGTGTTAAGCGTTCTCCGATCCTTCACTACCTTTCGCCATCGTTTCTTATCATTGGATATGCCCTTGATACGTATAGTGAGTATTGCAAGTCCTGTTCCTCTTCCGCTGATTGGGGACGACTGTTATGCACCTCTCATCCCCCACTTTTGCTTGGGTAAGTGGGGGAAGCACTCATTCATTCATCTTCCATTCGATCCATACAGGTGGGAGTCACCTTCGATCTGCATTACTCCATCTCAAAAAGAGAGGTGGAGCTTATTTTTTTGTTTAAATAGGGATCCCTATGTATAGCACGAGCGTAAATCTGAGATTTACGGGACCGCAAATAAACCCATCCCCTTCCTTGGCAAGGAAAGGAGATGGGTTCACATTTTTACTGTTGCTTATACTGAGGTTCTTCTGTCATCACTTGTTGCTCACGGCTTTTCAACTGTTGGACAACGGAGTCCACGTTTTGCGCCAGTTGGTTGTACATTTGTTTGGCCTGCTGATTGTCCGTATCCAGTGCAAAGGTCCTTAAATTAGCGGCGACCCCTTCCGCGCTGGCAACGGTTTGCTGGATTTTCGTTCCGACGGTCATCTTCATTCCCTCCTTTTTTCAGATGGACAAGAGGTATGATGCACATTCATGGAAACGGATATTCCGGTGATCATTGGTAAAAAAGATCAATCCTGATGATGAAGGGCTTGGCTATAGGTTTTGGGTAAAACTGTGAAAAGGGTTTTCCCGCTATTTGTACATACTGAGGGATGAAGCCCTAACCAACAGGAGGAAGCAATGTGTCTGTTAAGATTCATGAGGACAGGCTATGCACATGGGACGGGATTCACCTTCGGTATCGGATGTGGGTTCCCAACAGCCCCCGCTCTGTTGCTGTACTGGTTCACGGTGCGGGTGAGCACTTGGAGTTATTTGAACATCTGGGCAAGTGGTTTATCAGATCTCCTTTAGCTGACATGAATAAAGGCCCCTTTATGGGACCTTTATCTAAAGGAGGTTTCGAAAACCGTGGACAGGATTATGTTTCTCTAAATTTGTGATCTTATACATCGATTGGGATGAAGGGACAAAGATTTTTTGGTCATACCACATCCCACACAAAAGAACCCCTTACTCGACCTCACCTCCGGAGGGGTTCTTTTGTTTTGACCGATGATTTACCGGTTATTTTTTAAAAGGTCCCGTCAACCGTTCCCTCGTTTGAAGTGCCTGACACGCCCTGGGTCGGCTTCATTTCATTTTTCATTGAGTTAGGAATCCAGACTTCGACGAGAAGATACAGGAAGTGTTTTTCGGAGCCCCCTTCTTCAGGGTTTTTTTATTTATGCCAACCTACACAGAAGACAAAAAAAAGCCTCCTCTCAAACGAGGAGGCATGCAAGAGGGTCAACGCTGTTGGCATGGTTCAAACAATCGTAGAGGCCCATAGGAATTGGGTGCATCGTTATCGTACCAAAGCTCACTTCCCCTGACTATCCGTCAAACGTCAGGTTTTTCACTATTTCATCGGAAAGAGGTCATGTAATACAAACAGCTCGATCCCCTCTCAGACAACAAAGCACGCCCGATACTCCTTTTCTATATTATCTGGATTATTCATTTAGTGCTTCGAATGAATTGTACCGATTGGATTGAACCGATACCATAATGAAAGTTACTTCGACGGGAGCCACAGAGTGCCTATGTCCTACCACTCCAATTCCAGCACCCTCTCACGGCAAGAAAAATATCGTTGGGTCAAATACAGGGGATACCACCCCATCGTATGGTTTTTGATTATAACACGCTCGGAATGACGATCTTTCTATACACCGGAATCATTTATACCCTTTACTTTCTTTCATTAAGCACCTTTTTATTGCGTTACCGTCGCGATCTCCCGAAAGTACAGGGGCCCGAAGCCAATACGGTTCCCTTTCGTGAATGTTGGAAAGTGATCCGGCGCGATCGGGCGTTACGCTATTTTGTGCTGGCAGGGATTTTATTTTTCATCGTCTATTCTCAAATCGAATCCTCCTTGTCCTTGATCGGATGCGGGGCACTTACTACGGTGCCAACAACTTGGGGCAATTGGGTCTCTTCTTCGGTCCGATGATCGGAGGAGGGTTGTTGGATCATATGAAGGGTCCGGCCATGTGGTGGCTCATGGCCTTCAT
>NZ_QBKR01000004.1 GCF_003054245.1 Melghirimyces profundicolus | reverse complement strand
TGCACTCACAGAGCACAAGTCTCGCCTGGGTCGCTTCACTCCCGGTCTCGCTATGCACTCACAGAGCACAAGTCTCGCCTGGGTCGCTTCACTCCCGGTCTCGCTATGCACTCACAGAGCACAAGTCTCGCCTGGGTCGCTTCACTCCCGGTCTCGCTATGCACTCACAGAGCACAAGTCTCGCTTGGGTCGCTTCACTCCCCGGTCTCGCTATGCTGTCCTGCAAGGATGGTTGCACTGTCCGCTCCGAATCTTCCTGCTGGGGCAGGGGCAAACGCCTTCGGATGCAACACAGAGAAGCTTTTGCCCCTGAACGCCCTTGCAGGCTGATTCTCCGCTGGGCAGGACAGCAAAGTCGCTATTTCGGGTAAACGCTTCCCTTCTTCTGAGCCTGACAATAAATCACAACGCTTTTATTGGTACCTGTAATGTTTCCGGGAATTCTGTCTTTCATACTCACGCTTTCCATTAAAATCCCTGGTAAAAAGAAGGGGGGCTTCAAAAAAGGCTCCCGCCTTCAGCGGGAGCCTCCCTTTTTTCACTTGTTTTTACCGGGTGTTCAGCAGACGGAATCCTTGGGTTGAGGGTTTTTCATCCCGAAGAGCGAACGGAAGCGAAGCCCGACGAAAGTGCCGATCAACGCCATGACGATCCATGCCCAGCCGTGGAGGCTGAAGGAAGCGATACCGCCGAAGTAAGCTCCGATATTGCAGCCATAGGCCAGGCGTGCTCCATAGCCCATCAGAAGTCCTCCACAGACGGAGGCCAGAGCGATTCGGCCCGGAACTTTCCGGATGGCGTAGGTTCCCGCAGCGGCCGCGGCCAGCATGGCCCCGAGGATGATCCCGAAATTCATGACGCTGGTGGGGTCCGCCAATATCGGTTTTTCCAGATCGGCGGCTTTTTCCCCCGACCAGTACGCCCACTGGGAAACGTCCACACCGAAGGCTGCCGCCACTTTGGATCCCCAGAGCGCAAAAGCGGAAGTGATCCCCCAGGGTTTCCCTTTAATGGTCAGGGTCAGGGCATTCAAACCAGCCAGGAGCAACGCACCCACCCAGAGAGGCCAGGCGCCTCGAAACACCCGAATCCATCCCTTTCCGCTCGGAACGGGTTTGATCACCGGCGGGTTTTTGCGGCGGGCGACCCATATTGTCCATCCGGCGATTCCGGCAAACACGGCCAGTTGCACTGCCAGGGCGCCTCCGTAGCCCAGGCCGGTACTCTCCGCCAGGGAAATGGGAGGAAGGGCGGGAAGGGCGGTCCAGAATCCCCAGTGCCAAGCCCCGATCACAGATCCGGCAATAAAGCCGAGCAGCGTGATGAAGACTGGAGCGCTGCCGCCTCCCACGGCGTACAGGGTTCCCGAGGCGCAACCGCCCCCCAACTGCATGCCGATACCGAAAAGGAACGCACCCACCAAAACACTGACTCCGACGGGGGATACATAGGGTTCAGGTGTCACCCCGAAAAATCCGATCCCGAAAGAGAGAATGGGAGCGAAAAGGAGACAGGCGACGGACAGCATCAGCATGTGGGCACGAAGTCCGGCTCCCTGTCCCACGGAAAGGAGTTGCCGGAAGGCCGAAGTGAAGCCGAACCGGGCATGATAGAGGGTGTATCCGAGTAGAAGTCCGATTCCGAACAAACTCCCCTGTGAAAGGCCTTGAGTCTCCAGAATGGCGGAACCCAGGATCCAAGCGGTGAGGAGCGCAAGCCCCAGCACCGAGATCCGTGCGGACGGCAGGCCGGGGCGGGCGGGCTCCCGTTGTCCGCTCAGGGGTTGGGTATGGGTGGACAACGACACGATATAAAACCTCCTTTTCCGATTATATTAGTCGGGAATTGGTTATTATTTGTATATCATACATGAACTTTTTTTCGGTGTAAATAAGGATACGCCGACCCTCGGTTCCCCGGATGAAAGTCCGGGAGTTTCTGCAAAATAAGAAAAATCCCGAAGGGGTGGATGCCATCCACCGAAGGTCATTTTCAACAAGTCCCGCAGAAAAACGCGTGGTGGGAACACACCCTCTCTTTTCCCATGGTTCCTTTGACAACAATATAAGAATATGCTTATATATAGGAGTGAGGTGGTGGTCATGAACTTCTACCAACTGGCGGACTGCCACAAGGCTCTTGCCGACAAAACCCGGCTCCGCATCCTCGCTCTCCTCAAGGAAGAAGATCTTTGCGTGGGCGAGTTGGTCGAGATTCTCAAAATGTCCCAACCGGCGGTGTCCCAACATGTTCGGAAGCTGAAAAACGCGAAGCTGGTCAAGGAACGGCGGCAGGGACAGTGGGTGTACTACTCATTGGACGGGAAAGAGTATCCCTTCCTGGATGCATTTCTCCAAACCCTGCCGGACCAGAGCGGGGAAATCGAGCGGTTGAAGGCGGAAGGAAAGAAAGGGATCTGCAACTGAGTGCGGAAATCGGGGATTGAAAGACCGAAACAGAGGGAATGGAATTCGCGGAAACGGAACCGGATCGTGATCCAGTCTGCAACAGACCCGTTGAACACAAACCAAGACACACTGGAAAGGTCAGGAGGTTTTTGATTCCTATGCGCAAAGTGATCATTCTCGGAACCGGACCGGCCGGACTGACGGCCGCCATCTATCTGGCTCGGGCCAACATGAAGCCGCTGGTCATCGAAGGTCAGGAACCCGGGGGGCAGTTGACCACCACCACGGATGTGGAAAATTTCCCGGGGTTCCCGGACGGAATTCTCGGTCCGGAACTGATGGACAATATGCGGAAACAGGCGGAACGTTTCGGGGCCGAATTCATGCGGGGATGGGTGACCGATGCGGACCTGTCCCAGCGTCCTTTCAAATTGAATGTCGAAGGGGAAGGGGAGCTGGAATGCGAGGCCCTCGTCCTTTCCACCGGCGCTTCCGCCAAATTGCTGGGCATCCCCGGCGAAAAGGAAAACATGGGGCAGGGGGTCAGCACCTGCGCCACCTGTGACGGTTTCTTCTACCGCGGGAAGAAAATCATTGTCGTCGGCGGTGGTGACTCCGCCATGGAGGAAGCGACCTTCCTGACCAAGTTCGCCTCCGAGGTGACCATTGTCCACCGTCGCGACCAGTTGCGCGCATCCAAGATCATGCAGGACCGCGCGAAAAGCAACGAAAAAATCAAGTGGGCGATGAACCGGGTTCCCGTCGAAGTGGTCACGAAAGAAGAAGGTGGCATTAAGGGACTGAAAGTCCGCAATAAAGAGACCGGCGAAGAAGAGCTGTTGGAGACCGACGGTCTGTTCGTGGCCATCGGCCACCGTCCCAACACCGATTTTCTGAAGGGACAGTTGGATTTGGACGAACTGGGCTACGTCAAAGTGGCTCCCGGCACCACCCGGACCAGTGTTGAAGGTGTCTTTGCCTGCGGAGACGTCCAGGATCACGTCTATCGTCAAGCGATCACCGCAGCGGGCACGGGATGCATGGCGGCGATGGACTGCGAAAAGTATCTGGAAGGGGCAGCCACCATCGACTGGAGCCAGGCGCTCTGATTTTAACGTCAAAACCGGCGGCCTCGATGCCGCCGGTTCTTTTTTTTGGCTTCATTTCGCTGTTCTCCACCGTGCGAATGGATCCACTCCGTCTGAAGAGGGAATTCCACTTAAAAACTCCCGCGCACCGAGTGCGCGAGAGTTTTTCCAAGGTTATTTCAGCGGGATATCCATTGTTATTGAATCAGAAGCAGAAGCTCAGAAGGAATACCACGGCGAATCCGACCAGGGCGATGATCGTTTCCATCACGGTCCAGGAACGGAGGGTATCCCGTTCGCTGAGGCCGAAGAAGCGGTTCACCATCCAGAAGCCGGAGTCGTTGACGTGGGAAGCGATGGTGGCACCGGCGGCGATGGCAATCACGACCAGGCCCAATTGGGGGCCGGCGAGACCGAGCGCTTCGTTGATCGGGGTCATCAGGCCGGCGGCGGTGATCATGGCCACCGTGGCCGAACCCTGGGCCACACGGATGATGCTGGCGATCAGGAAGGCGAGCAGGACCGGAGGGAGGCCGGAGTCTTTCATCATGGATCCCAGCATTTCCCCCACGCCGCTGTCGATCAGCACTTGCTTGAAGACACCGCCGGCCCCGGTGATCAGGATGATGATTCCCGCCGGTTCAAGGGCTTTGGTGGCGATGGATTGGACGTCTTCCTTCGTGTAGCCCCGCAGTCGCCCCAAGGTGAAGAAGGAGAGAAGCGTCACCAGCAGGAGTGCGGCGAAGGGATGGCCGATGAAGGTGAGAATGTTGCGGACAGAGTTGCCCTCCGGAAGCATCACGCCGGAGAGGGTGTTGCCCAGGATCAACACGAGCGGGAGCAGAATCAGGGTGAGGATCAGCGAGAAGCTGGGCAATTCCCTGCTGGTGTCGATCTCGTGCTTGTCGGCCCTCATGTATTCCGGCTCCGCCGCATGGATCTTGTCAGCGATGTAACGGCCGAACAGCGGCCCGGCGATGATGGTGGCCGGAATCCCGGCGAGCAATCCGAAGAGGATCACCCAACCCAGGTCGGCGCCGATGATGTCGGCAACGGCGATGGGACCGGGTGTCGGCGGAATGAAGCTGTGAGTGACGGCCAACCCCGCCAACAAGGGTATCCCGTAGTACAAAAGCGATTTGCCTGTCTTTTTACCCAGGCTGTAAATGATCGGAATCAGGATCACCAAAGCGACATCCAGAAAGACCGGAATGGAGACGACGAAACCGGTCAGGGCGAGAGCCCACTGAGCCCGTTTCTCTCCGAAACTGGCAATCAGGGTCCGGGCGAGCCGCTCGGCTCCGCCGGAGACTTCCAGCATGCGGCCGAACATGGCACCCAAACCGATGACCACGGCCACGAAGCCGAGAGTGCCGCCCATGCCTTTCTCCACCGATTCGATGATTTTGTTGACGGGCATTCCGGACAGAAGACCGAGGACGAAGCTGGAGAAGAGAAGGGCGACGAAGGCTTGCCACTTCGATTTCATCACGAGGAACAACACCAGCAGGATACTGACTAACGCACCGATAAACAACCATGATGATGACATGAAATCTTCCCCCCCTCGTTGTAAACGCTTACGTTTCTGTATAAGAAACATCGTTTCTTTAATCTGTGATGAGTATATCATTGGATGAATTCGCTTTCAATCCCTTTCCCTCTTTAAAAATAGTGATTTCTTGGGTTCGGACGGAGAGAGGGGCGGTTGCTCCCTCCAGAAGCGTTATGAAAAAGTGAGCGGCAGCATTTCCCCAAAGCCGCTCCGGGTGCACTCACAGAGCACAAGTCTCGCCTGGGGTCGCTTCACTCCCGGTCGCGCTATGCACTCACAGAGCACAAGTCTCGCCTGGGGTCGCTTCACTCCCGGTCGCGCTATGCTGTCCTGGGTGTGTCCGCAGGAAGTGAACCACAGCCAATTCCTTCGGTCTCCCTTGGGGTGCTTTGGACTTTGAAATAAGTTACAATCGTTCCAGAATATTCTTTTGGCATATTTTCAGAGGCGGGAGGTATTTGAGCAACACCCCGTCGTCCATTCGGTAACGCGGGGCGCTGACGCTGACCGCCCCGAAGATGCGGCTCCCTTTTTCCAGGGGGACGGCGATGCAGCGGACTTCCTCTTCGTGTTCCCCGTCATCGATCACGTACCCCCGTTTCCGGATCGTTTCCATCTCCCGGGTCAGGGCGGACGGGGAAGAGAGGGTGTTTTGCGTATAGGAGCGCAGTTTGGTCTCTTCCAGATACCGGGAGAATTCTTCCGGGGAAAAACAGGAGAGGATGGCCTTTCCGAGCCCTGTGCAATAAAGCGGGGCAGTCAAACCCACGCGGGAATACATCCGAACCGCCCGTCGGCTTTCCAGCTTGTTTACGTACACCACCTGGTGGCCGTCGGGAACCCCGAGGTGGACGGTTTCCCCGGTTTCTTCGTTCAGCGTTTCCAGAAACGGGGCCGATACCTGGACGATGTCCATCCGGGACAGGGAGTTGTGGGCCATTTTGATCAGTCCGATCCCCAGGCGGAAGCGGGCGTCCCTTTGGGTTTTTTCGACATAACCCACGTGGATGAGGGTTTGGAGGAGTTTGTGGACGGTTGATTTGCCGATGCCCGTTTTTCGTGAAATTTCACTCACTCCCAGCGGGGAATCGCTTCCGGAAAGGCATTGGAGAATGGCAGCCGCCTTCAATACAGCTGTTCCGTAAGCCGGTTTCATTTCTGAAGATTTGCCGTTCAAGGTGTTCACCACCCGGTCATGAGGATCGTTCCATGAACCCTCCGTGGGTGGAAAGCCTCCCACGGAAGGAAGTCTCACTTCACGAAAGCGCTTTCCCTCTTGCAAACGAGGAACTTTCCTTGTACATTACGATTATAGCAAAAAAGAAACAAAGTTTCCAAGTAAGAAACGATTCCGGATTGAATGAGCGTGGAACCGGATGGAAGGGGTGGAAGGATGGAAGTCGTTACGTTCGGAGAGAGCATGGTATTGATGGATCCGGACCGGAACGGACCGCTGGAGCATGTCCATCGGTTCGAAAAGAGGATGGCGGGGGCGGAGTCCAATTTCGCCGTGGCTGTGTCCCGCCTGGGACATCGGGTGGCGTGGATCAGTCGTCTGGGGAAAGATCCCCTGGGGCTCGGCATCTATCGGAACCTTCGCGGGGAAGGGGTGGATGTGAGCGGGGTGATTTTTGACGACTCCCGTCCGACGGGCCTTTACTTCAAGGAACGGAAAGGGGAGGGCGGGACACGGGTCTACTATTATCGGGCCGGATCGGCGGCCAGTGCCCTGACACCCGGTGATGTCCGTCCGGAACGATGGTCCGGGGCCCGGATCCTGTTTGTGACAGGGATCACTCCGGCTCTTTCCGACAGTTGCCGCGAAGCCGTTTTTTCCGCAGTTGACGAAGCCCGGAACCACGGGGTATCGGTGGTCTTCGATCCCAACTATCGGGCGAAATTATGGGGGGAGGACGAGGCGGGGCCGATTCTGCGGGAGATTGCCGCCAAGTCGGACATCGTGTTGCCCGGTGTGAATGAAGGACGCCTGATGACAGGCTCCGATGATCCGGAGGTCATTGCTTCGACCCTCGTCGGGCTCGGGGCGGGACAAGTGGTGGTCAAGCTGGGACCGGAGGGAGCCTGGTACCGGGCGGGCGGTGAGAAAGGAAAGGTGAAAGGGTTTTCCGTTCGTCAGGTGGATGAAGTGGGGGCGGGGGACGCGTTCGCCGCCGGTTACGTATCAGGTCTGTTGGACGGTCTGCCGACTCCCGAGGCCGTTCGCCGCGCCTGTGCGATGGGTGCCTTGGCCGTGACTGGTCCGGGAGATTATGAAAACCTGCCGCTCCGGGAGGAGTTGGAGCGGTTTATGTCCGGAACCGGAAAAGAGACGCTCCGTTGATGAACGAATATCGGGAATTGGAGGATGGAGAATGAAAATCACCGAGATTGAGTTGTTTACCGTGCCGCCGCGCTGGCTGTTCCTGAAGATATCCACCGACGAGGGAATCACGGGATGGGGAGAGCCGGTGGTCGAAGGGAGAGCCGACACCGTGGCCGCCGCCGTACGGGAGCTGGAGCCCTGTCTGATTGGCAACGACCCCTCCCGGATTGAAGATTTGTGGCAGGTTTTATACCGGGGCGGGTTTTATCGCGGCGGACCGGTCATGATGAGTGCCATCGCCGGCATCGACCAAGCCCTGTGGGACATCAAAGGCCAACGGTACGGACTTCCCGTCTATGAATTCCTGGGCGGGGCCGCCCGGGAGAAGGTGAGGGTCTATTCCTGGATCGGGGGAGACCGTCCGACGGATGTGGGTCGTGCGGCGGCGGAGAAAAAAGAGCAGGGTTTCAACGCGATCAAGATGAACGCTTCCGGGGAAATGAACTATATTGATTCTTTTTCCAAAGTGGAAGCGATCGTGGAGCGGGTGGCTGCCGTACGCGAAGCGACCGGTCCCGATTTCGGCATCGCCGTCGATTTTCATGGCCGCATCCACCGGGCGATGGCCAAGGTGGTGGCCAAAGAGCTGGAACCGTACCGTCTGATGTTCATCGAGGAGCCGGTCTTGCCTGAAAACAACGAAGCACTCCGGGAAGTGGCCCGCCACACCTCGACGCCGATCGCCACGGGGGAGCGCATGTATTCGCGCTGGGATTTCAAAGGGTTGTTGGAGGATGGGTACGTGGATATTATCCAACCGGATCTTTCTCACGCCGGCGGGATCAGTGAAGTGAAAAAGATCGCCGCGATGGCCGAGGCTTACGATGTGACCGTCGCCCCCCATTGTCCTCTGGGCCCCGTCGCCTTGGCATCCTGTCTGCAGCTGGACGCATGCACTCCCAACGTATTTATCCAGGAGCAGAGCCTCGGCATCCATTACAACCAGGAGAGCGACTTGTTGGACTACCTGGAGGACCCGACGGTTTTCCAGTACGAGGATGGTTATGTGGCCATTCCGGAAGGACCGGGGTTGGGGATCAGGGTGGACGAATCCGTGGTCCGGGAAGCCGCCCGCAGGGGTCACAAGTGGAAAAATCCGATCTGGCGCAACGCCGACGGCACCGTAGCCGAGTGGTGAGGAGGGATTCCGATGAGTGAAGCGTTTCTGCCCGTATTGGAAAAGGTCGGCATCGTCGCCATCCTGCGCAACGTCCCCGCCGGAAGCGTCCGTGAGACGGCGCGGGCCCTGTATGACGGCGGGGTGAGCGTCATGGAGGTCACCATGAATACCCCGGGAGCCCCTGACATCATACGGGAGCTGAAAGAAGAGTGGGATGACCGGATGCACGTCGGGGCCGGAACCGTGTTGGATCTGGAGGACGCCGACCGCGCCCGTGAAGCGGGGGCCGCTTTTTTCATCACGCCCAACCTGGACGTGGAGGTGCTCCGGTTCGCGACGGAAAACGCGATCCCCGTCATCCCGGGGGCGATGACTCCTACAGAGGTGGTGAAAGCCCACCGGGAGGGGGCTGTCATGGTGAAGGTTTTTCCCGGCGGTTCGCTGGGTCCCGCCTATATCAAAGACCTCCGGGGACCGCTCCCCCACATTCCGCTGATGGCGGTGGGAGGAGTGGACGAGACCAACGCAGCCGATTTTTTGCGGGCCGGAGCCCGGGCATTGGGCATCGGTTCCAGCCTGGTCGATCCCCGGCGGATCGCGGCCGGGGACTTCGGAACGATCCGCGAGCGGGCCGCCCGGCTTCGCGCGATCGTCGACGGGTTCGCGGGAGATTCATTGTCAAAATGAAGAGGCGGTCCGCTTCTCTTTGATGGAAGAAAAGGGATCGCAGCCAAGCCCGGACATCCTCCCACCCGGCGCTGAAACTTGTTACAATGGAGCCAATGGGATCAACGGGAGGAAAGGGAATATGAAGGGGACGGAATCCCTGACAGTCGCGGAAATACTGGAACGCCCCCTGTTTCGGCACGCCAAGGTGGTGGCCGGTGCCGACGGGTTGGACCGTCCCGTTCGCTGGGTCCATGTCCTGGAGATTATGGACGGATCTTCCTATGTCCATGGGCATGAGATGATCTTGATGACGGGTGTGGGACTGGGGCGGGACAAGGAACTGAAAGTGAAATACATCCGGGAATTGGTGGAAAGCCGGGTGTCGGCCCTGTGCATCGAGCTGGTCCATCGATATGTGCAGCTCCCGCGGGAGATCATCCGGTTTGCCGATGAACACCGCTTTCCCATTATCGTGTTTGAGAAAGCGGTTTCATTCATCGGAATCACCCAGGATATTCATGCGTATCTCATCAATCGCCATCACCATCAGCTTCTCGCGCTGGAACGGGTATCCAACCAATTCCTTCAATTGACTCTCCGGCCGAAAGGGGTGACCCGCATCCTGCAGCTGTTGCACAAGGAGATCCAATGTCCGGTATGGTTGCACGATCATCTCGGGGAAGACATCGCGTATCCGGAACAGCGGCCCATGCCGGAGACGGCCTCGCTGATCCGTCAACCCATCGTGGCTCTGGATGTCCATGTGGGGGATCTGTACGTGGATGCGGGCGACGAACCGCCGGAGTTTCTGAAACTGGTGTTGGACCGGGCGGCCACGGCCATCGCCCAGGAATTTTTGCGCAGAATCTCCCTGGAGGAAAGGCGGTTATCCGAGGGGCGTCAATGGATCAACGACCTGATTTCCCGGGGGGAGGCCAAACTTCCCTCCGACCTTTGGTCGGGGATTCAAGCCGGTCAACGGCTCGTGATCGCGGCAGTGGACGGCCGCCCCCTTCCCTCAGAAACCGGGTCCTCCGGTCTGTCGGACCAGGAAAAGAGCATTGCCGTCCTGCAATGGGTGCGATCCGCTTCACGGCTGTTCGGACCCTTGGGATTCCAGACCTGGATGTCGAGCCGGGGGAAGGATCGGGTGATGGTGTTGTTGGATCGCGGGGGGGCTTCCCCGTCCCGATTGACGGATCGGCTGCGGGAGGGGTTTCATCGTCTGTTCGAGGAGTTAAATACCACGCCGCCGGCTTCCCGCTATCGGTGGGAAGTGGGGGTGAGTCATGCTTTCCTCCGGACGGAACAGGCCCCCCAGGCTTGGCAGCAGGCGGCTCTGGCTCTTACCATTCCGCGGGAGGAGGAAGCTGAAGAGGGAAAAGTCATCTGCTACGATGACCTCGATTCATGGCAGTTGTTTTTGCAGGTGCCCTCTTCCGTTCTCGGCGGGTTTGTGGAGATGCAACTGGGGGCGTTGCTGGACCATGACCGAAAAAACGGGACCCAGCTGGTGAAGACGCTGGAAGCGTTTCTGAATGCCCGTCAATCCAAACAACAGGCGGCCAAGGATCTGTTTATCCACCGCCAAACTCTGTATTACCGGCTGGACCAGATTGCTTCCCTGCTCGGAGAGGATTGGGAACATCCTTCCCGTCGGACCGCACTGGACATGGCTCTGGCCGCCCACCGGTTTTTAACGGCCAGGGAAAAGGGGCGGCCGTAAAAAAACCCGACGACGGTGAATCCGCCGCCGGGTTTTCGCTTTTGTCCGTCAGGAATGAGTCGTCGTGCCAAAAAGAACTTCTCGGGGAGAGGCGAATTCCAGATCGAAGGCGTCGGCCACGCCTTCACAGGTGATCGTTCCTTTTGCCACGTTGACACCCTTTATGAGAGCGGGATCCGTTTCCGGGTTCAGCCCGTGGTTGGCCAACTTCAACACATAGGGAAGCGTGGCGTTGGTAAGGGCGAAGGTGGAGGTGCGGGGGACCGCTCCGGGCATGTTGGCCACGGAGTAATGAACCACCCCGTTCACGGTGTACGTCGGGTCGTCGTGGGTGGTGACCCGGTCGGCCGTTTCGATGCATCCGCCCTGGTCCACGGCCACATCCACGACGGCGCAACCGGGTTTCATTTGGGAGACCATGTCCCGGGTGACCAACTTGGGCGCCCGGGTACCGGGGATCAACACCGCCCCGATGACCAGGTCGGCGTCCCGCACAGCCTGCTCCACATTGAACCGGTTGGACATCACGGTCCGGACGCGGCCGTGGAAAAGGTCGTCCAACTGGCGCAGGCGCTGGCCGTTGATATCCAGGATGGTCACTTCGGCCCCCAAACCCACGGCCATTTTGGCCGCCTGGGTTCCCACCATCCCACCGCCGATGATCGCCACGCGGCCCGGGGGGACGCCCGGGACCCCGCCCAGCAGGATGCCGCTGCCGCCCTGGGGCTTCTCGAGGCAGTGTACACCCACCTGTACCGACATCCGGCCGGCCACTTCGCTCATCGGGGCGAGGAGCGGCAACGATCCGTTTTCCAGCTGAACGGTTTCGTAGGCAACCCCGGTCATGCCGGACCGGACCATGGCTTCGGTCAGCGGCCGGTCCGCCGCGAGATGGAGGTACGTGAACAGCAGTAGATCCTCCCGGAAATAACCGTATTCTTCCTCCACGGGTTCTTTCACCTTCAGCACGAGGTCCGATTCCCATGCTTCCTCCACGGTTCCCATTCGGGCGCCGGCCCGGACGTATTCTTCGTCTTCAAAACCGCTTCCGGTTCCCGCTCCTTCCTGAATCACCACCTGGTGGCCCGCATCCGTCAGGGACTGCACCCCCGCCGGAGTGATGGCGACCCGGAACTCCCGGTTTTTCACTTCTTTGGGCACTCCGATTCTCATATGGCAACCCCCCTTGTTTTTGCCTTTACGATCAAATTATCAAAAAATGGGGGCGGTTTCGTCAGACAAAGTGTATGAGATCCGGCAAGGGAATTTGGACAGCTCTGTCGGATGGTCCACGCACCGGCTGGAGGGAGATCACCGACCGCTGCGGGCGGTGCCCGCAACGGTTGGTTTCCGACGCAGAAGTTGGATCATCAAGCGGTTTTGTCATCCGACGAGGAAAGCCTTTTCCCGTTGGATTCACCGGTCAGGCGGAAGCTTTATAAAAAACGGGATCCCTCTCCGAAGGGAGAGGGATCCAGAGGCTTTTTCAGCCGGTATATTGTCCCAGGAACAATCCCAGCGCGAGAAGGAAACCGAACAGAGTGTTTACCTGGGCGGTGAACTTCATGGCCGGCATCATTTCCGTGTTCCGGGTTTTTCCGGTGAAGCCGCGGACTGCCTGAACCGCCTTGGGAAGGCTGATGAAGACCAGGAGGAGCCAGGGGCTGGCTTCCCCGGTCAGAACAAGGATGAGGATCCACAGGTAAGCGACGGCGAACATTCCGCCCAGAAACCGGACGGCTCCTTCGTGACCCAGCAGAATGGCCAGAGTTTTGCGGCCGTTTTTGGCGTCGCCCTCCCGGTCGCGGATGTTGTTGGCCATCAAAATGGCCCCCACCAGAATGGCGATGGGGATGGAGATCAGGATGCTCTCCATGGTGACGGTTCCGGTCTGGATGAAAAAGGCGATCAGGATGATTCCCAGACCCATGAACAGGCCGGAGCTCACCTCCCCCAGAGGTGTATAGGCGATCGGGACCGGTCCCCCCGTATAAAAGTAGCCCGCCGCGATGCAGAAGGAACCGATAACGGCCAGCCACCAGCTGGTGTTCATGCAGATGTAGACACCGAGGAGGACGGCCGCCGCGCAGAAAGCGACGGCGATGCCCATCACGGTTCGGGGGGAGACCTTATGACGTACGATGGTGCCGCCGATGCCGACGGACTGTTCGTTATCCAGTCCGCGTTTGTAGTCGTAATACTCGTTGAACATGTTGGTGGCCGCCTGGATCAGGATGGAGGCGGTCAACATGGCCAGAAACAAAAGAAGATCGATCCGGTGGACCGGAAAGGCCAGTGCCGTCCCGATCAGGACGGGGATAATGGAAGCGGTCAGAGTGTGGGGGCGCAGCAGTTGCCACCATACCCGCCAGTTCCTCTTTGGCCTGATCGTCGGGGATTGCCGGTTCATTGAGGTTTTCTCTCCTTCCAACGGAATCCGACAACATTATACCCCCAATCGCCGCCGGACTCCACACCGGGTTCCTTTTGAATCGGTAGAAAAGAATGGGGAATTCCGGTATACTGGATTTGCGCTTGTATCAGGAAATCGGACATATCGAGCGATAAATCGACGAACACCGTACCCGGGTGCACGTTTTGCCCGGGTTCGCCGACCCCCGGGGGATGAGGGGGCCGGCGGGAGACGGATGGGGGGAACGACCGTGTCGACCATGAAACAATTGGACAACCTTTCCGGGCTGAAGGAAGGGGCGGCCCGGGCCCGCCGGGAAAACCGGCCGGTTCTGGTCAGTCGAACCGCCGGGATTCCCAGCTTGGATCCCCTCTCTTTTTTTGCGTCCGGAGCCAGATGGGGTGCGAGAAACTTCTGGTCCGATCCGGATCGGGAATTGACCCTGGTCGGAGTGGGAGCCGCTTGGAGAGCGGAGGCAGTCCCGATGGAAGACCGGTATCGGGCGGTGGAGCGGGAGTGGGAAGAACTGCTCGCGAACGCGGTCCGGGAGCCTGCCGATCCTCCTCGGGGAGCGGGCCCTCTGTTGTTGGGAGGCTTTTCTTTCGATCCCCTGAGGACGGAGACGCCCCTGTGGGAGGGGTTTTCCGAAGCCTCTTTTATCCTTCCCCGGTTCATGCTGAGTGTGCGGAAGGAGAGGTGCCTGCTGACGGTGAACGCCCGGGTGGAACCGGGGGACGACCCGGAAGAGATGGCGGAAGCGCTCGCCGAAGAGGAAGAGGAATTGATACGCACGGCCGCCACCCTCTCCGTGGCTCCTTCTCCCTCTTCCTACGACGCCTTTGAAGTGGAACCGGAGCGCTGGAAGGAATCCGTTTCCGAAGCGGCCCGCCATATCCGGGAAGAGAACCTGGAAAAAGTGGTGCTTGCCAGGGAACTTCGGCTCCGTTCCGAAGAGCCCTTTGCCGCCGCTGTCATATTGAAGCGTTTGCAGCAACGGCAACCCGGCAGTTTTCTTTTTGCGATGGAACGGAGCGACGCATGTTTTCTGGGAGCTTCACCGGAACGTCTGGTCAAAAAAGACGACGACCGTCTCTATTCCACCTGTCTGGCGGGGACGGCCGCCCGGGGAGCCACGCCGGAGGAAGACCGGAAACGGGGGGAGGAACTGCTGGCCGACCCCAAGAACCGGGAAGAGCACGCCGTGGTGGTTCACATGATCGCGGAAGCCTTCCGGGAAGGGTGCGGGGAAGTGCGGGTGCCCGACACCCCCACGCTCTATCGGGTGCGGGACGTCCAACATCTCTTCACTCCCGTCGAAGGAAGATCCAAACCGGATACCACCCTCCTCGCGATGGTGCGGCGCCTCCATCCCACTCCCGCCATGGGTGGATACCCGCAACAAGCGGCCCTGGACCGGATCCGGGAAACGGAGGGGATGGATCGCGGCTGGTACGCCGCCCCGCTGGGTTGGCTGGACTTCCGGGGAGACGGGGAGTTTATCTGCGGGATCCGTTCCGGTCTTCTCCGGGGACGGACCGCTTCCCTCTTCGCCGGTTGCGGAATCGTCGGGGATTCCGATCCCGACAGTGAGTATGAGGAGACCCGCATGAAGTTCCGGCCGATGTTGTCGGCGCTGGGAGGGGAGGGCCGTTGAATCCGACGGAGGGGTTGACGGCTTATGTGGGGGCCTTCGTGGATGAGTTGGCACGCTCGGGACTGGAACATGCGGTGGTCAGTCCCGGCTCCCGCTCAACCCCGTTGGCGATGGCGCTTCAGGCCCACCCGAAACTGAAGATATGGATCCACGTGGATGAACGGTCGGCCGGCTTCTTCGCCTTGGGGCTGGCTAAGGCCCTGGGGAAACCGACAGCCTTGTTGTGCACATCGGGAACGGCTGCTGCCAATTATTTTCCGGCGGTGGTGGAGGCGAACCTGGCCCGCGTCCCTTTGGTGGTCCTGACCGCGGACCGTCCCCACGAACTGCGGGATGTAGGGGCGCCCCAGGCAGTGGACCAGCTGGGAATGTACGGTACCCACGTCAAATGGTTCGCGGAGATGGCCCTGCCGGAAGCGAAGGAACCGGTGCTCCGGTACGCGCGCACCTTTGCGGCCCGGGCGGTGGGGACGTCCATGGCGGGGCCGATGGGTCCCGTTCACCTCAACTTCCCCTTCCGGGAGCCGCTGGTTCCCGATCTCGCCGCCCCCTCCCTTTGGGAAAGGGCGGCGAGGGGGGAGGCCTCCGCTCCCTACGTCCGGGTGGAGTCCGGTCAGCGCACCCTCCCCTCTGAGGAACTGGACCGATGGGCCAAGGAGCTGTCCGGAATGGAGCGGGGACTGATCGTCTGCGGTCCCCAGGACGACCCCCGCCTGGGCGAGGCTGTCCACCGTCTGGCTGGGGCTCTCGGGTTTCCGGTGCTGGCGGACCCACTCTCCCAGCTCCGGAGCGGTCCCCATTCCAAAGAGTGGATTCTGGAAGGGTACGACGCCTTTCTGCGGGACCGGGAAGCAGTGGAAACGCTGGCTCCGGAAGTGGTGATCCGCTTCGGGGCCATGCCGGTTTCCAAAGCCTATTTTTTGTACTTGAAAGCTCATCCGGAGTGCCGTCAGATTGTGGTGGACCCCGACGGGGGATGGCGGGAGCCCTCCCTGTTGGCGACGGACATGGTATATGCCGACCCGGTCGGTTTCTGCGAGGGTGTGGTCAGCCGCCTGGGAAGCGACCGAAAGGAACTTCCCTGGTCCCGGTTCTGGAAGGAACTCAACCGGGAAGTCCGGGAAATTCTGGCCGAGGAGACACGGAAGGACGTTCCCTTCGAGGGGCGGATTTTTCCGGAACTGGCGGAGCTATTTCCGGACAACGGGCTTCTTTTTGCCGGAAACAGCATGCCGGTGAGGGATATGGACTCTTTTTTCTTCAACACCTCCCGGTCGATCCGGACAATGGCCAACCGGGGGGCCAACGGCATTGACGGGGTGGTTTCCACCGCCCTCGGGGCCGCCGCAGCGGGCAACCGGATCACTCTGGTGCTGGGGGACCTTTCCTTCTATCATGACCTGAACGGTTTCCTTCCGGCCAAGCGGTACGGGTTGGACGCCACCGTCGTGGTGGTGAACAACGAGGGGGGTGGCATCTTTTCCTTTCTGCCCCAGGCCGGTCAGGCGGAGTCTTCCACATTTGAAACCCTTTTCGGCACACCGGTCGGTCTGGACTTCGCCTGTGCGGTCGAAATGTATGGAGGCCGGTTGGAACGACCGGACTCCTGGGAAGCCTTCCGCCAAGCTTACATCAGCAGCCTGAATCAGAAAGGGCTGACAGTGATCGAGGTGCGGACGGACCGGGCGGAGAACGTCCGCCTCCACCGGCGCATTTGGGACCGAATCGCCCGATCCGTCCGCTCCCGGCTGAAAGAGGGGGACCGATGATGCGGATGGAAGTCGGCGGTGTCCGCTACCGGGTGGAAACGGACGGAGAAGGCCCCGCCCTGCTTCTCCTGCACGGCTTTACCGGGTCCGTCAAGACTTGGCAGCCTTTTCGATCTTCCTGGAATCGTCACGTCCGGACGGTGGGGGTGGACCTCCTTGGACACGGCGGAAGCGACGCACCCTCCGACCCGGGCCGTTACGCAGTGGAGCGGGTGACGGAGGATTTGGCTGAAATTCTGGACCGGCTGGAAATCCGGCGGGCCCATGTGTTGGGATATTCCATGGGCGGCCGCCTCGCGCTCTCTTTCGCCCTCTTGAGGCCGGAGCGGGTGGAGTCGCTGATCTTGGAGAGCAGTTCTCCCGGCCTTTCGTCCCGGAAAGAACGAAAGATCCGCCGGGAACGGGATGAAGCCTTGGCCGGGCGGATCGAACGGGACGGAGTGGAGGCTTTCGTCCGGTATTGGGAGGAACTTCCCCTCTTTGCCACCCAGAAACGCCTGCCGCAAACGGTCCGGCGGGCGATCCGGGAGGAGCGCCTCGCCCAGCGGGCCGCGGGACTGGCGGGCAGTCTGCGGGGGATGGGGACCGGAGTGCAGCCTTCTTGGTGGGATCGCCTGGAGGAACTGCGTGCTCCCGTCGCCCTCATCACCGGGGAAGAGGATCGGAAATTTTGCCGGATTGCCGCGGCGATGGAGGCGCGTCTCTCCCGGGTCCGCCGGTATACCGTTCCGCGGGCGGGACACGCAGTCCATGTGGAACGGCCCCGCCTTTTTGATACAATAGTGCTGGAATGGATTCAGGGAAATATGGAAACTTCTTTGAGCACAGAGGGAGGATGACACAGTGTCTGTAGAATGGCAAACGGTGCGCGAGTACGAAGACATCCGGTATGAAAAGTACAACCAGATCGCCAAAGTAACGATTAACCGCCCGGAAAAGCGGAATGCGTTCCGCCCCCAGACCGTGATGGAGATGATCGACGCTTTCTCCCGCGCCCGGGACGACGCCGAGGTGGGCGTCATCATTCTGGCAGGGGAAGGGGACAAAGCCTTCTGCTCCGGCGGCGATCAGAGTGTCCGCGGTCACGGTGGCTACGTGGGGGATGACGAGATCCCGCGTCTCAATGTTCTCGATCTGCAGCGCCTGATCCGAACCATCCCGAAGCCGGTGGTGGCCATGGTATCCGGTTATGCCATCGGCGGGGGTCACGTGCTGCATGTGGTCTGCGACCTGACCATCGCCGCCGACAACGCCATCTTCGGCCAGACCGGCCCCAAAGTGGGAAGCTTTGACGCCGGATACGGTGCCGGTTACCTCGCCCGGATCGTCGGTCACAAAAAGGCCCGCGAAATTTGGTACCTGTGCCGCCAGTACAACGCACAGGAAGCGCTGGAGATGGGACTGGTCAACACCGTGGTTCCACTGGAGAAGCTGGAAGAAGAGACCATACAGTGGTGTGAAGAAATGCTGGAGAAGTCCCCCACCGCCCTCCGCTTCCTCAAAGCCTCCTTCAATGCGGACACCGACGGTCTGGCGGGTCTGCAGCAACTGGGCGGGGATGCCACGCTTCTCTACTACACCACCGACGAAGCCAAGGAAGGCCGCGATGCCTTCAAAGAAAAACGGAAGCCGGACTTCGGCAAGTTTCCCCGGTTCCCGTAACCCGGCCCATGCAAACAGACCTTTCCCGTAACCGGGAAAGGTCTGTTTCGTTCAGGCAGGAGGCACTTCGATCATTTCTCCCCTGGTTGCAGTTTCAAAGGCATCCAGGCATTGGAGCAGGGCTTGATATTGTTCGTCCGGTTGACCGGGCCGACCGATCGGTGCCCCCAGTTTGTGGGGGAAGAAAACGGAACGGGGCACGCCCAGCTCCCTGGTGGATTCCGGAAGAAGGGTCACCATCACGGTTGAGATCCCCTTTCGCTCCAGCTCATGTGCGATCAGTCCCACGGACCGATGACAGTATCCTCAGGCCGGGGTCAGGATGGCCAGATCCACCTGGTCATTCATCAAATGCCGGGCGACTTCCGGGGCTGTCCCGTTCACCAGCGGAGTCGGATCGGGAATCCCACCGCTGAAACTGAAATGGCGGGGAGCCACTTCCCCGATCTTTCCCTCCCGTTCCAAGCGCTTAAGGTTGGCGAGGGGAAACATCACTTCCGTATCGATGTCCACATCCCCATGATCGTAAAAAAGATGACTGACCACGGTGCTGTCTGAGGAGGCGTCGGACGGGATCGTTCTGTAAGAACAATCTCCTTTGGGGTTGTTCAAGTCGAAGGGAGGGTGATGTTTCAAAATGAGGCCACCCGACGTAATCAGTGCCACTTTGCTTTCTTTGAGGGGTTTTTTTAACGGAGTCCAAGGGATTTTCTTTTTCCATTTCCGACTTTCATAAGCGTTCAGTCGGTCGTAGAGTTTGGGCCATTTCTGCATCGCCCATCGAACGAACCGGGCCAAAACCTTCTTGGGTCGACTGACGGGCGAGGAAGATCGAATGTCAGTAATGGACTTTGCACCTCCTTTATTAAAATTTAACATCAACTTTCCGGTGAAGAAATTAAAAAATGATGGGCATGGGTACACATCCCCGCCGAACAGACCATACAAATAATCCAACCATGGTAAAAGGGGATGGATTGAGATGTACGGGATGGTTCCGCCGCCTTATCACGGCCACCGGAGGCTTGCCCCGCACCGGGGGGAGACGAGTTTTATTCCGGAGTATGCGAAAAAAGCCCTTCACGAGCACCTCACCCTGATGCGGCAGGTCAACCAAAAGTTGGACCGGATCGAATCCCTGCTTCGGCAGAAGTGATTGAAAACCGCCCCGTTTTTGATACGGAGGCGGTTTTCTTTGTGTCAATGGGGCAACATCAAGCGGTCTTTGGGAAACCGTTTGAAGCCTCTCTTTCCGTAAGAAGTGGCACGGACCGCGCTTCGGACTCCCTTGGCCAGCCGTTCCGGGGTGCCTTCTCCCTGGAAGTGGAGGTAGATCACCCGGGGCCGCTCGAAGAGCATGTGGTTGTGGATGGCGGTCACTTCCAGACCCGACTGGCGCAGACGGTCCACCACCGGGTTCACCTCCGGCTCCATCAAGGCAAACTCTCCCATGACCACCCACGCGTCGCCGACGCGTTCAAAGTTGGCCAACAGCTCCAGCTCCATGGTCTCCGGGGACAGCATCCTGCCTTGATGGGTGACCCGAAGTTCCTTGCGGATCAATCCCATCCGGCAGATACCTTCTTGCGCTTCCACTTTGTAACCGAGTGCTTGCTCCAGCCGCCGGCAATCCCCGGACTTTTGGGCCTGGACTGGCTGAAATGGGACCGCGAACAGGAGAAGCACCAACAAGAACGCCCATCCTCTTTTCCATCTCATCCACATCACCTTCTTTGATGGATGTGGATATTTTTTCCTTTCGGGGCGGGTTTTATGAGATACGAGCGGGAAAATCCAGCTCTTCCAGGTTGGGAAGCCTTCGGGGAGAAGAGCGGGTTGCCGTCTTCTGAGATCTGGGAGTCCACGATGCCCTGGAAGCGTTGTGAGGGATTGCCAGGCTCAGAAGAAGGGAAGCGTTCAAGGGCAAAAGCTCTCTGTGTTGCATCGCAAGCGTTTGCCCCGGCCCGCAGCAGGAAGATTCGGAACGGCTTCGGGTAAATGCCGCCGCTCACTTTTTCACAACACTTCTAAAGCTCCGTTTCCGCGGGGCTTTTTACGTTGATGAAAAGGGGAAAGTGAAATCCTGCGTGATTCATGGATCATTCGAGATTCATGCCAATCACTCCTTTCGGGTCCGCCCGTCCCCAAATTCGAATCTTCATCATTCCCACCAAGGGAACGGGAACGGTATAATGAAGGAGATCAAATCCGGATCCATCACAGAAAGGTTGAAGCACCGATGTCCCAATGGCAGAACGGAACCGAGATGCCCCGCTGGCTGGACAAGCGGGCTGGTTTGACGCCGGAGCGAACCGCGGTGATCTGCGGGGAGGAGAAAAGGACCTTCCGCCGGTTGGCGGAGGAGGTCCGGAAAACAGCCCGGCGGCTGTCCGGACTTGGAGTTGGAAGAGGGGACCGGGTGGCGTTTTTGATGCCAAACGGCCTTCATACAGTCACCTTGATCCACGCCATCTCCTGGTTGGGGGCGGTGTTGGTTCCCCTCAACACCCGGCTGGCTCCCCGTGAAATCGCCTGGCAACTGGAAGATTCCGGTGCGAAGGTGATGATTGTGAACGAGGCCCACCGGAGCTTGGGTGAAGCGGCCCGGAAAGCATGCGTCGAAGGGGCCCCGAAGGCCCTCTCCTGGGATGAGTTGGGTGATCAACCGGAGCAAGAGACGGAGGGTTGCTCCCGCATTTCCCTGGACGATCTCCATACCCTGATGTACACCTCGGGAACCACGGGACGACCCAAAGGGGTGATGTTGACCTGGGGGAATCACTGGTGGAGCGCCACCGCCTCCGCCCTTAACCTGGGGCTGGATCCGGCTGACAAATGGTTGGCCGCGGTCCCCCTGTTTCACATGAGCGGCCTGTCGATCCTGATGCGCAGCCTCATCTGCGGCATGACCGCCGTGGTGCACCCCGCCTTCGATCCCGCTCGGGCCAACCGCGCCATCGCGGAAGACGGGGTGACCATCGCCTCGGTGGTGGGGACCATGCTCACTCGGATGCTGGACGAGTTGGGCGAAGAGCATTACCCGGAATCTTTCCGGTGCATGCTCCTGGGGGGGGGACCGGCGCCCCGGCCGCTTCTGGAACGGTGCAAAAGGAAAGGGGTGCCGGTGTTTCAAACCTACGGGATGACGGAGACCGCTTCCCAGATTGTCACGCTTTCCCCGGAAGACAGCCTCCGCAAGCTGGGGTCCGCAGGCAAGCCCCTTTTCCCTTCCGAGCTGAAAATCGTCGGGGACAATCGGGAGCTGGCCCCCGGCGAAGCAGGGGAGATCGTGGTGAGAGGCCCCAATGTGACCCGGGGGTACTGGAAGCGGGAAGATGCCACCAGGGATGCGATCCGGGACGGATGGCTTTATACCGGGGATCTGGGTTATGTGGACGAGGAAGGATTCCTCTATGTGCTGGACCGTAGACACGACCTGATCATCTCCGGCGGGGAGAATGTTTATCCGGCGGAGGTGGAGGCGGTACTGATCTCCCACCCGGCGGTGGAAGAAGCCGGGGTGACCGGGTTTTCGGACAAGGATTGGGGACAGGTCCCCGTCGCATTCGTCAAACCGAAGGAAGGACAATCCGTGGCGGAGAACGAACTTCTCCGCCACTGCCGGGAGCGGCTGGCCCGTTACAAGGTCCCGGTCCGGATCCACGAGGTGGAGGAACTGCCCAAAAACGCTTCCAACAAACTCCTCCGTCGCCGATTGCCCGAATTGATCCCCGGCGGGGGGCAAGGGGAGACAGGACCATGATCGTGAAGAAAATCACTCTCCATCATATCCGGATGCCCCTGAAGACCCCCTTTTCCAACAGTCTCACCACTGTCACCGAACGGGATCTGATCCTGGTGGAAGCGGAAGACGAAGAAGGCCGGACGGGCTGGGGGGAATGTGTCGTTTTCACCTCACCTTGGTACACGGAGGAAACCGTCGGAACCGCCTGGCACGTGATCGGTGACTTTTTGGTCCCCCTTTTGCTGGACCGTCCCTTGGAACACCCGTCGGAGATCCCGGATCGGTTTGCCCCGATTCGCCGCCATCCCATGGCCAAGGCGGCCTTGGAAGGGGCGATCTGGGACCTCTGGTGCCGGTATCGCGGTCTCTCCCTCGCCCGGGCCTTGGGCGGTTCCCGGGATCGGATCGTTGCCGGGGCGGCGGTCGGTTCGGCCGATCCGGCAACGATGCTGGAGGAGATTCGGCTGCGGGTGGAGGAAGGCTATCGTCGAATCAAGGTGAAAATAAAGCCGGGAGCTGACGTGGAGGTGTTGGAACCGATCCGGGCGGAATTTCCTGCTCTCCCCTTGATGGCGGACGCCAATTCCGCCTACACTCTGGAGGATTTGGATCATCTGAAATATTTGGACCGTTTCGGCCTTCTGATGATCGAACAACCCTTGGACGCCGACGATATCGTCGATCATGCCAAGCTTCAGGCCGAGTTGTCCACTCCGGTCTGTCTGGACGAAAGCCTCCAGTCCTTCGGGGATGTCCGGCAGGCCCTGGAACTGGGAAGCTGCCGCGTGGTCAACATCAAACCGGGCCGGGTCGGAGGTCTGACCGAAGCGAAACGCATCCACGATCACTGCCGGAAGCGCGGCATTCCCGTCTGGTGCGGCGGCATGCTCGAATCCGGGGTGGGACGCGCACAGAATATCGCCCTCGCCTCCCTGGAAGGGTTCACTCTTCCAGGGGACCTTTCCGCTTCGGACCGCTACTGGGAACGGGATCTGATCCGGCCGGAAGTGACGGTGGAAAACGGCACCCTCTCCGTTCCCCTGAACCTTCCGGGCATCGGATTCGAGGTGGACCGGGATCGGCTGAGGGAGGCCCGTTTAAACAAACGAACCTGGGAAGCATGAAGGTCCGGTTCTCCCGGACTTTTCTTCTTCCGTTCTATCCAAATATTCCGAAAAAGGGTAGAATGGAAGTAAAAGATAGAAAAAGAAATGGAAAAGAGGGTCAAGCATGGTCAAATCGGTGTTGACGATTTCGGTCACCTCTTTCGGAGCCGGAATCGCCGTTCAGTTTGTCCTCTGTGCACTGTACATTTCCGCTGTCATAGAACCCGGCAACCCCGCACTGTGGATGCTCCTCGCCGCGTATCTGGCATCGGGAACTCTCGGGATCGGCGGACTGTTGTACTTCACGGTGGCAGCCCCTCTTTTGTTCATCCTTCTCTGGAGATTGCGGCAGGAGGAACCCGGTTTTTATCCCCTGACAGCGATGGGGGTCTGTGTCGGCCTGTCTGCATGGGGAGGTTCCTGGATGGGGGGACTGGACTGGCGGTTATTCGCCTTGATGGTTCCCTCTGCGTTTTTTTTCGGGGGGATGTGGTGGAACCGGATTGAACTCAACCGGTCGGTTCGGAATAAACTGGCCGCCTGAAAGGGAAGTGGAGTCCGTATGAGAAAAAAGCCGGTTGACAACCGGCTTTTTTTGTATAGACCGAGGACTTTGAACCCAGGATATCGAAGTATTTGCTGTGGAACTCGTGCTCCGTCCGGTGGGTGTGTTTCCGGCTGGCGGCACGAGTACGTTCGGCAAGGCGGATTCTTTCATCTCCTCCCCGGGTCGGGTTTCCTGTGCACCCTCAGATTTCAATCCAAATGAATGCGTGCCCATTCATTGAGGAAGGTCCGCACATGCAGACCCCCGAGGATTTTTACGGAAATACCCAACCACTGGCAAAAGGGTTGCCAAATGTTGTTTGAAATAATAGGGGAAGGAGTTCGGTGACAGGGATGTGGAGTGAAAAGGTCGGACGGGAGCGGCGGAGTTTGGGGTTGAAGGAGCTGAAAGCCCGTTCCTACCGTCCGGAAACGGACGAGGAGGCAGTGGTGGCGTTTTACCTTGACCTGATGATGGATCATTACCGTTATTGGTCGGAAGTGACGGGGGAAGCGTTTGATGCCGGTTACTGGGAGGAAGTGCTGAAACGGGAGAAAGCGGGGGAACAGTTGGCCCGGGAATTGCGGAACCGGTTGGACAATCCCGATGCCCTGTTGCTCGTGTTTATCTGCGACTCCGATGAACCGATCGGATTTCTCTACCTGGAGATCCGGAAAGATCATCTCACCTTCCGAAGAGCAGGGTTTATCAACGGGATCTACCTCCACCGGGATTATCAGGGGAAGGGGTTGTCCAAGCAGATGCTGGCCAGGGGGGAACGGTGGTTCCAGGAACGGGGGGTTGCCCCGCGGCACGTCTTTGTTACCAGCAACAATCTGGCGGCGGTGAAACTTTATGCTTCCATGGGGTATCGGGTGAGCGACTATCGGATGAGCAAGGTGAGTTCCGAAAACGGTTTGTAAGCGGACACTGAAACGGACGACAAAAAGGATGCAATGATTTCCGACCGAAATAAATGGTCGAACGGAGGATTCCATGGGTAATCAAACCAACCGACAGATCCTGTTTGTGAAACGCCCCAAGGGTTTACCGGACGACCGCACCTTCCGCCTGACGGAGTCCACGGTCCCCGAACCGAAAGACGGGGAGGTGCGGGTCCGCACGATCTACCTTTCCGTGGATCCCTACATGCGGGGACGGATGAACGATATGAAGTCCTACATCCCGCCCTTCCGGTTGAACGAAGTGCTGACCGGCGGAGTGGTTGGGCAGGTGGAGGTGTCCAGGCACCCTGACTTCCAACCCGGTGAGCTGGTCACGGGAATGATGGGATGGCAGGATTATTCCGTCGTTCACGGGGCGGAGCTGAACAAGGTGGACGCCCGCCTCGCCCCGCCCTCCACTGCCTTGAGCGTTTTGGGGATGCCCGGTCTCACCGCCTACTTCGGCCTTCTCGACATCGGGCGACCCAGGGAAGGAGAGACCGTGGTCGTCTCCGGTGCCGCCGGCGCCGTCGGCACCGTCGTCGGCCAGATCGCCAAGCTGAAAGGCTGCCGCGTGGTCGGGATTGCCGGCTCCGAGGAGAAGATCCGCTATCTCCAGAAGGAGCTCGGTTTCGACGCCGTGATCAACTACAAAGCCGAGGACGTCAAAGAGGCATTGAAAGATGCCTGCCCCGACGGTGTGGACGTCTACTTTGACAATGTGGGCGGCGAGATCTCCGATCGGGTCCTGTCCCGGATCAACCAATATGCCCGCATCGTCCTCTGCGGCCAGATCAGTCTCTACAATCTGGAGAAACCCGATATCGGCCCCCGGATTCAGACGACGCTGCTCATCAACAGTGCTCTGATGAAAGGCTTTATTGTCTCCGACTACCAGGATCGCTTCAAGGAAGGCCTTTCCCACCTGGCCGAATGGGTATCCCAGGGCAAGATCCGGTACCGGGAAAACATCGTGGAAGGCCTTGAAAACGCCCCGCAAGCCTTCCTCGGCCTCTTCAGAGGAGAGAACCTCGGGAAGCAGCTGGTGAAGGTGTCGGAGGTGCAATAACGAATCACGGAGGATCCCCGTGAAAGAAGTGTCCCGCCAAGAGACCGGGAGTGAAGCGGCTCGGCGGGACACGTCTTGATGGGATCGCTTCCCTTTGGGAAGCCATTCGTAATCGCCCGGCCTTCCGGGCCGCCTTCGCCGGGATCAATGCAGCGGTGGTGGGGATTCTCCTCGCCGCTCTGTACGATCCGGTCTTCACTGAAGTGATCCGCGGTCCGGAGGATTTCAGCCTGGCACTGGCCGCCTTCGGCCTGTTGACGGTATGGAAGCTCCCACCCTGGCTGGTGGTGGTGATGACCGCCGCCGGGGGGGAGGCGTTGATCCAATCCTTTGCTTAAAAACCGCCCGACTGGCGGTTTTTTTGATTTTTGGAAAGGAATCTGTCATGGATTCCTCGAAATGGAAGAGAAACCATATGCGAGGTGATGGCCCGTGGATCTTCGCTTCTATCTGGAGAACACCCGCTATGCCGCCGAAAATCTGGTGAGTCTGGTGTGGGAGCAAAAACGGGAGTCCATACGGTTGATACAGGAACATGATGAAATAAAAGAGGAGTGGAAGGCCCGGTATGCCGTCTCCGTTCCGGGCGGAAACGAGGAAACGGCACACTTTGAGGAAGAGAATGGTTCCCTGGCGATGAAGCTGAAGCAACTGGAGTGGGTACGGGAGATCAAGGTGAACTCACTCCAGGTGTTGAGCGGAGCCCTTCTGCAGATCGCCAAACAGGGGCTTTCCATCGTTCACGGAAACTTCGATCGGTGGCCCACGGGGAAAGTGATCCGGGGAAACGGGCAGGCCGTCACGTTGAAAGAAATCATCCGACACGGCCGCAACCAGTCCATGCACTTTGAAGATGATCTGTTCGAAGAGACCAAGGAATTCTTCGACCGTTTGGCTGCCGTCGCCGGCGACAGTGATCTGTCCGCCCGCAAAAACCCCGGAAAAAACCTGGCGTTCGAAGTCGTGGATTTCCTGCAGTGGAACGATTATGAATCCTACGAGTCCGATATGCTGCTGATGCGATAGCCTTCGTTCCATCGTGGAACAGCCCCCCGAGAGGAACCCCGGGGGGGCTGTTCCACGATGGAATAAACACCTGGGTTCGAATCCATTTCCTTCGCAGCATCAGGAGGAAGATCCATCCAATCTCGCTTTTATCGAAACCTCTATCCGGTTGGCATCGTTTTTTACATGAGAACAAAGTGTTGACAAAGATTCCATTTGATAGGAACCGAAGCGGCAGAAGGAGGAACCTGTCTTGAATTCACATCGAAATGCTGGATCCTTACCGCCAAGAAAAACCAGGAGGAAGCGGCGGTTCCCTCTCTATCTGGGTATCTCCGCATTGGTTCTGTTTCTCTCCGCCGGCGTTTTGTACGCCCAGGAAAAACTGCCTGTTTTTGGCGGAGAAGAAGCGGCGCAACCGGACCGGCCGGAGAAACAGCAACCGGCGGATCTCACCGCTCAGTCCGATGAAGAGAATGAAAAAGAGAAAAAGAAACCCGACGACCAAAAGAAAGAAGAGTCCGATAAGAAAGACCAGGCCAAACAGAAAGAAGAGCCGGATGTCACGGTGAAAAAGCCCGAACCGGAGAAGGAGCCGGCCAAAAAAGAACCCTCCCCAAATTCCGGAAACGGTCCGTCGGAGGCGACTGTTTCCGCGGCTGCTTCCGAACCGGACAAGCCGGCCCCGCCCACCGCCTCCGATTCCCTCTCCGCTTTTGAAAAGGAAGTGGTGGACCTCGTGAACCAAGAACGGGCCAAAAAAGGACTCTCTCCCCTGAAAGCGGATTCGGAGCTGTCCGATGTGGCCCGGGTCAAGTCAAAGGACATGCGGGACAACCACTATTTTTCCCACAACTCTCCCACCTACGGTTCTCCCTTTGAGATGATGAAGCAATTTGGCATCCAATACACCGCCGCCGGGGAGAACATCGCCGCCGGTCAGCCGACACCGGAAGCCGTGGTGAAGGGCTGGATGGACAGCGACGGGCACCGTGCCAACATCCTGAACTCCCAGTTCACCCACATCGGGGTGGGCTACGCCAAAGGCGGGTCCTACGGCCACTACTGGACCCAGCAGTTTATCGCGAAATAGACAAATACGAGAATCCCCCCGCAATGCTGCGGGGGGATTCTCTTTATTTCTCCACTCTGCCGCCCTGTTTCTGGTAGCGGCGGCGTTGGTTTTTGGCAAGAATCCGTTTGCGGATGCGGAAGTCTTTCGGCGTGACTTCCAGGAGTTCGTCATCGGAGAGGTATTCCAGGGCGTCGTCCAGGGAGAGGTTTTTCGGTGGCTCCAGGCGCAGGGCGTCGTCGGAACCGGCGGCGCGGAAGTTGGTCAGCTGTTTCTTTTTGCAGACGTTGACATCCAGGTCGTTGTCCCGAATGTGCTGACCGACGACCATGCCTTCGTAGACCTCGGTGTTGGGGCCGATGAAGAGCGTCCCCCGTTCCTGTGCAGCGTGGAGGCCGTAGGTGGTGGTCTCCCCGGGCTCCCAGGCGACAAGGGATCCGTGGTCCCGTGTCGGGATGTCGCCGGAGTGAGGTTCATAGCCTCCGAAGAGGGTGTTCATCAGGCCTTCGCCCCGGGTGGCGGTCAAAAACTGCTGGCGGAAGCCGATCAGGCCCCGGGTGGGAACCCGGTAGGTGTAATGGATGGAACCGTCGTCCCGGAGTTCCATGTCCGTCATCTGACCTTTCCGTTTGCCCAGCAGTTCCACAACCGCCCCCTGGTGTTCCCCGCTCACTTCCACTTCGACGATCTCCACCGGCTCGTGCCACTTGTCGTCGATCTTCTTCAGAATCACTTCCGGCTTGCTGACCTCGAATTCATACCCTTCGCGGCGCATGTTTTCGATCAGGATGCCGAGGTGGAGTTCCCCCCGTCCCGCCACCAGGAAGGTGTCGGGGGAGTCGGTGTCTTCCACATTCAGGGCGACGTCCCGCTCCGATTCGATGTAGAGGCGTTCCCGCAGTTTCCGGGAGGTGACGAATTCCCCTTCCCGCCCGGCGAAGGGACTGGTGTTCACCCCGAAGGTGACCCTGAGGGTGGGCTCTTCCACTTTGATCGGGGGCAGCGGCCGGGGACGGTCGGGATCGGTGATCGTATCCCCGATGCCCACATCGCCCAGCCCCGTCAGGGCGATGATGTCCCCGGCCTCGGCCCGCTCCGTTTCGATCCGTTTCAACCCTTCATGGACAAACACCTGGGCCACCTTGAGGGGGTGCCGGTTTCCGTCCCGGTCGATCCGGAGGACGTGATCGTTTTTCCCGATGGAACCGCTGTTCAGACGTCCGATCACAATCTTTCCTTTGTAATCGTCGTAACCCATCAGGGTGGCCTGGAGCTGCAGCGGTCCGTCGGGGTTCACCCGGGGAGGGGGAAGGTCCTTAAGTATCCGCTGAAACAAAGGTTCCAGGCTGTCGGTCATTTGATCCGGCTCGGTGCCGGCTTCCCCGGTCAGGGCGTTGGTGTAGAGGACCGAAAAATCGGCCTGCTCTTCCGAAGCTCCCAAATCGACGAAGAGGTCGAAGGTGGTATTCACCACGCAGTCGGGGCGGGCATTGGGCCGGTCGATCTTGTTGACAACGACGATTGCTTTATGACCCCGTTCCAGGGCGTGGCGAAGGACAAACTTGGTCTGGGGCATCGGCCCTTCGACGGAGTCCACCAACAGGAGAACACCGTCCACCATATTCATCACCCGTTCCACCTCACCGCCGAAGTCGGCATGGCCGGGGGTGTCGACAATGTTGATCTTGACTCCCTGGTAGGTAACGGCGGTGTTTTTGGACAGGATCGTGATCCCGCGTTCCCGCTCCAGATCATTGGAGTCCAACACCCGTTCTTCCACCTGCTGGTTTTCCCGGAAGATCCGGCTCTGTTTCAGCATGGCGTCCACCAGGGTGGTTTTTCCGTGGTCCACGTGGGCGATGATGGCGATGTTGCGGATGTGATCAGCTTTCATTCAGGTGCGCGCGGATGCGCTGCCTCCTTTGCACAAAAAATCACCCGGCGCAAAGGCCGAGGATTCTTCACGAAATCGTCTCTCTCAGCTCATTTATTATATCACAGCGGGTTCCGGTGGACGAAGAGGAAGTTTGACCTTTGAAGATCGGCCGAATATAATACAGAGGATTTGATACACGGAAGGGAATGCCGATGAGGAATATGGAGAACCGGACGATGAATTTCATCGCATTCCCTTTTTTATCTTGAAGGCAAAGGCGTGAAGCCTTTGCCTTTCTCTTTGGGAAAGGGGAGAGGAAAATGCGGTATCGCCGGGACGGAAGGGGAAGCCCCCTTCAGCGTGGACTGTCTCGACCACATCGCGGAGGAAATCATCTCCCTCACGGAGATGGGGGTCCAGGTCTCCGTCGTGATCGGGGGCGGCAACATCTTCCGGGGCAGGCTGGCGGACATCTGGGGGATCGACCGGGTGGAGGCGGACAACATCGGGACGCTGGGAACGGGGATCAACAGTCTGATGTTGCGGGGAGTGTTAAGAGCAAGACGGGCCGGGAGGTGCGGGTAATGACTTCGATTCCCATCAATGCGGTGGCGGAGCCCTACATCCGGCTGCGGGCGATGAAGCACCTGGAGAAAGGTTATCTGGTCATCTTCGCCGGGGGAAACGGCCAACCTTACGTCACCACGGATTATCCGGCGGTGCAGCGGGCCCTGGAGATGGGATGCGATGCCATCCTGGCCGCCAAACAGGGGGTGGACGGGGTCTATGACCGGGATCCGAACCGCGCCCCCGGTGCACGTCGCTACCGTACCCTCAACTATCGGGACGTGATCGCACGCGACCTGAAGGTGATGGACCAAACCGCCTTTCTGCTGGCGCGGGATCACCGTATGCCGGTCCATATCTTTGACTTCGACTGCAAAGGGGCCATGAGGACTCTTTGCGAAGGCGGGGAAACCGGGACCATCGTCGGGGGGATGGATTCGATGCTGGAAGGTGGAGGAGAAACGTAAAAGCACCCTGTCACAGGGTGCTTTTGGTCCCTTTCGGTTAAGAAGGGAATCGTTTCCGAATCAGAAAGAGAATCAGGCCCGCGAGGGCGATCCCGCCGCCAATCAGCATGATCGTCAGTTCATTGCCGGAAGTGTCGGGAAGGTTTCCACCGTGATCCACTTTGCTGTCGGTCCCGTCTTTGGAGTCCGGCTGTTCCGTTTTGCCGTCATCGGGGGTTTCTCCATTGTCAGGGTTTGTGTCATCGCCGTCTCCATCTCCATGGTTTCCATTCCCCGGTGGACGGTTTTGCTGAAGGCAGGGTGCGTCCTCATCGAGATACAGGGAATCCAGTCCGAACAGATGGGTCTTGGCCCCGTCGGCAATACCTTGGAAATCCACGTGAACTTCATATTCACCGGGGGAAACCCCTTCCTCTGTCAGTTTTTGTTGGGTTACGGTGTGTTGTTGTTCCGCACCGGAGACTTTGCCCGTGTTGTCCGTGACTTTGACGTCTTCGCCGAGGATGAGAAATGTCCAGTTCCCCCGGACTTTTTCGGCTCCATCCAGTTTGGTGTTGAATTTAATCCCTTTTTCCGTGCAGACGGCCCCCCATTCGAGAAGTGTGAGTTTGAACTTGTAAGTTGCTTTTGCAACAGCGGGTTCACCATCCGCGATTCCTTCGTACCGTACCTTTACTTCATATTCCTTGCCGGCTTCATAACCTTCGGGGAGGCTGAAATATTTGGCCCGGGCGGAGGTTCTGTCGTTGGTGCGGATTTTTTCTCTGCCGTCGAAGACGAAAGCCCATTTGCCGCTGGCCTTCTCGGCGTTGGGAAGGCTGGCGTGGAAAACAAGGGATCCGTTGTCCGCAATCCGCTGGTGACGGATGTTCAGGGTTTCTTCAGTCGGTTGTGTGGTCGGTTTTTTTTGTTCGGGTTCACTCGATCTCCCGGATGGGACTTCCCCATCTTTTTTGTCTGTGAATTCGTTGCCATTGTCCGTCTTTGGATCGAGGGTGGTTACATCCGTATTGGCAGTGGGGTCGCTTGCCGCAGGTTCGCTGTCAGGGGTGTTCACCGAATCGCCGGCGATCACGCTTACGGGAGCCAAGGTGAGCGCCAATATCCATGCCATCATCAGGGAAAAGATCTTGCCTCGAAACATGTGATTATTTCCTCCTTTTTAAATGGTTCATAATAATGATTCGTAATGGATCTCCGGTTTGGTGTATTTTTCCTTCTGATCAGGCGAAAACCCAGGGTGAACAGGCAGGGGCGGAGATCTGTGACGGGGGAACAGAGTTGTCTGTAATCACGGATTCAAAAATCAGAAGAAGGGAAGCGTTTTAACGACTTTGCTGTCCTGCCCGCAGCAGGATGATTCGGGGCGGACAGTACCTGCATCTCTGCAGAACAGCAGCCGGTGCACGTCGGAATTTCCCGACAGGGTTCATACCCTCCGATTGAAAGTTGCTTCAAGGCGGGCGGTTGTCTACAATGAGAGGGCATGAAGACAACGAGGAGGTTGACTCCCTTGCTGTTCATTGATAACCAGAACACCTACGACCCCAGGGTGAACTTGGCGATTGAGGAATATATCCTGAAACATCTCGACATCGATGAGGACTACCTCCTGTTTTACATCAACGATCCTTCCATCATCATCGGCCGCAATCAGAACACGGTGGAGGAGATCCACGTGGATTACTGCCGTGAGCATGGAATCCACGTCGTCCGCCGCCTGTCCGGGGGAGGGGCTGTCTACCACGACCGGGGAAACCTCAACTTCAGTTTCATCACCAAGGATGACGGCAACAGTTTTCTCAACTTCCGGAAATTCACCGAGCCGGTGATCAAAGCCCTCCGCCGACTGGGGGTGGAGGCGGAATTGACGGGACGGAACGACATCCAGGTCGGGGAGAAAAAGATCTCCGGCAACGCCCAGTTTACTACCAAAGGGCGGATGTTCAGCCACGGCACGTTGATGTTCGACGTCGACCTGGAACGGGTGGCTGAGGCTCTCAAGGTGAAGAAGGAAAAATTTCAATCGAAGAGCACCAAGTCCGTCCGGAGCCGGGTGGCCAACATCAGTGAATTCCTGGACCGGAAGATGAGCGTCGAGGAGTTCCGAAATCTTTTGTTACGTTACATTTTCGAGGGGGAAGCAGAGATTCCCGAGTACCGGCTCACGGAAGAGGATTGGAAGGAGATCGACCGAATTTCCGCCGAGCGGTACCGGAACTGGGACTGGAACTTCGGCCGTTCCCCGAAGTTCAACGTGGAGCACGCCCGCCGGTTCGAGGGGGCCGGAAGCATCGACGTCCGGCTTCAGGTGGAGAAAGGCATCATCCGTGGATGCACCATTTTCGGGGACTTTTTCGGCGTGAGGGATGTGAAGGAGATCCAGGATCTTCTGACCGGCCGCCGGTATGACCGTGACGATATTGCCGACGCCCTGAAGGAGATCGACGTGCGGGAGTATTTTGGAAACATCACGAAAGACGAGTTCATCGACCTGGTGTATTGAAAAACCCCCGGGTCCTTGCCGCAAAAAAAGAACGGGCCTCACAGTCCCGTTCTTTTTTTGCTGTATCACTCTTCCCAGACCCGGACCTTTTTCATCCGGTCTCCGTTTTTCATCCTGCGGGCTGTTTCCAGTCCTTTTGTCACTTTGCCGAATACCGTGTGCACCCCGTCCAGGTGGGGCTGGGCCTCGTGGACGATGAAGAACTGGCAGGAGCCGGTGTTTCTCCCCGCGTGGGCCATGGAGAGGGCGCCGGGTTCGTGTTTGTGCGGGTTGTTATCGGTTTCGCAAGGGATGGTGTAGCCCGCATTCCCGGTGCCATTCCCGATCGGACAGCCACCCTGGCTGACGAACCCGGGGATCACCCGGTGAAAAGTGAGCCCGTCGTAAAACTCCTGGTCCGCCAGCTTCCGGAAATTCGCCACTGTTTTCGGGGCGGCTTCCGGGAAAAATTCCATCTCGATCGTTTCACCGTTTTCCATCTCGATCCTTCCTTTGAGGGCCATCATTGTTGCCTCCTTTCAATCGACTTTCCCATTGTATCAAACCATTCGGAGGCAAATTTGAACAAAAAAGAAATCCCGCCATGGGCGGGAATCGATTTTCAAGCCAATGCCGGCTTTTTTTCTTTCTTCTTCCATTTCAGCACTTTTTTCGGGTCGGCCTGGATCCGGCCGTAGTAGCGCTTGGAACGGAAGTTGTGAATTTTATCGCAGGCCTCCATCATCATTTTCATGATCGTGGTTTGCTCGAGGGGCCCGGGGCTCCAGTAATGGATGTTCAGGGTGAAGGTGTTCCCGTCTTCCGTCTCCCGTTGATAACGGATCCGGTTCGCCACTTGGAAGCCGTTTTTTTGGTAAAACCGAATCCGCTTTTCCGTGTCGGGCACGGCGGGATCCGCCGGCTCCACTTCCAGCAGGATCGGTTTGCCTTTCTCTTTCAGTTTTTGAATGACACGGCTGCCGACCCCGCCGCCCCGTGCGGTTTTCTTGACCAGCAGGTAATCCACAAAGACGAAAGAAGAGAACCCACCGTACAGGACGAGGTAGTCTTCCGTTTCCTCTTTGTGGTACATGTCCTGGTCACGGATCAGGTCACGCAACTGCGCGTACTTTTTCATTTCTTCCTCGGGAAAGTAATCGTTCAGACGATGATACCAATCCACACAATGGCCTCCTGTTGATTTTTTTGCGGCCAAAACCGCAAAATCACACAGTTATTACTTTAACATGGATTGGGAGATTTCCGGAGTGAAGCGTTTTCATCCTTTTAAGGATAAGGGTGCTTGGGGGTTGACAAGAATTTTGTCGCCTTTTCGTTTATGAACTTTATCCGAACGCTTCCGTTCCGAAAGAAGAAACTTCATAATGAAAAAAACGGAATGGGGGTGTTGGTATGACCACCGGAAAAGAAGGGGTATTGGTTCTCGCCCACGGGTCCCGGGATCCGGAGTGGAACCGGCTGGTGGAAGAAGCGGTGGAGCGGGTGGATACCGATCTGCCCATCACCGTCGGCTGTTTGGAACTGGTGAAGGGACGCCTGATTCCCGACGGCGTCCGGTACCTGGAAGAACAGGGAGTAAAGCGGATATGGACGGTGCCCCTCTTTGTTTCTTCCGGCAGCACCCACCTGGAAGAGATCCGGTACGCGCTGGGAGTGACGGACCGTTCCCGGGTGGCGACCGATCTGTCCCCGATCCGGCCCCGTGCCGGGATCGTCTGGTGCCGTGCGATGGACGATCATCCCCTGATCCTGAAGCTGTTGGAAGACCGTGTCCGGGAGTGGAGCGAACGGCCGGAGGAGGAACATCTTCTCCTGGCGGCTCACGGGAGCAACAAACCCGGGTTCCGGGAGATCTGGGAGAAGGGGTTGACCGGATTGGCCGGCGGTCTCCGGGAACGGTTTGGCTTCCCGGTGGCCGATTATGCCATGCTCCAAGTGGGAGACGTTCGGGAAAAAGCGGAAGCCCTCAGCCGGAAACGCCGGCTCTTGGTCCTGCCCGTCTTCCTGAGTCGCGGGTACTTCACCGATGTCCTGCTTCGGCGGGAACTGGAGGGGGTGGATTGCGTTTATCCGGGAGAAACCTATCTTCCCCACCCTCTGGTCACCCGTTGGATCGAAGAGACGGTGAGGGAAAAGAGGTGACATGACTGCCGTACCGGGACTGGAAGCGTTGTGATTTCATGTTCGTTTCGAGAAAAGGGGAAGCGTTTACCCAAAATAGCGACTTTGCTGTCCTGCCCGGCGGAGCGGACCGTGCAACCATCTCTGCAGGACAGCATAGCGAGACCGGGGAGCGAGCGACCCAAGCGAGACTTGTGCTCTGTGAGTGCATAGCGAGACCGGGAGTGAAGCGACCCCGGCGAGACTTGTGCTCTGTGAGTGCAGCCGGAGCGGCTTTGGGTAAATGCTGCCGCTCACTTTTTCACAACGCTTCAAGGGGGTCGGCATGTCCCCGCCCCGAAAGGTCGAAAAAATAATCAGACCATTGACAATATTTCCGGTTTTGGGTACGCTGAAAACAAGCAAGCGCTTGTTTTTAGCGAGCAAAGGAGTCGGAAGCGATGCCCAAGGTCGGACGAAGGGAACAAATTCTCGAAAAAGCCAGTCAACTCTTTCGGACCAAGGGATATCACGCGACCACGATCCGGGATATATCGGAAGCCAGCGGAATTCTTTCCGGCAGTCTGTATGCCCACATCAAGTCCAAGGAAGATCTCCTGTTCGAGATCACGGACCGGGGGGCGGAGATGTTTCTCCGCTCGCTTCGTTCGGTGGTGATGAGCGAGGAGGACCCGGTGACGAAGCTTCGGAATGCGTTGGTGGCCCACATCCGGGTGATCACGGACAATCTGGAGGCCGCAACCGTCTTTTTTCACGAGTGGAAAGCGCTTACAGAAGAACGTCGGCGGATCATCCAGCAGAAGCGGGACGAGTACGAGGCGATGTGGGCGCGCCTCCTTTCCGAAGGGGAAGAGAAGGGGCGGTTCCGTCTGGTCGACCCCAAGTTTGCCCGTCTGCTGATCCTGTCGGCGGCCAACGGGCTGTACCAGTGGTACCATCCGGAAGGGGAACTGTCGCCGGAGGAAGTGGCGGACCGATTTGCCGATATTCTGCTGTCTGGTTTCACCGAGAGTGAAGGGGGAGAAAAAGATGAATCACGATGAGCGCCATGACCGGTTCATGGAGCGGCTGGAACGGGGGGAGAAGATCGAGGCGACGGATTGGATGCCCGATGAGTACCGGAGGCTCCTCCTGAAATTGATCCATATGCATGCCGTCAGCGAGATCATGGGGGCATTTCCCGAGAAGGAATGGGTGCCCAAGGCGCCCACCCTGAAGCGGAAGCTGGCGATCATGGCCAAAGTTCAGGATGAAATGGGTCACGGACAGCTCCTCCTGAGAGTGGCGGAGGATCTGGCGGCCCCCCTCGGGAAAACCCGGGAAGATCTCATCGACGATCTGATCGAAGGCCGGGTCAAGTTCCACAACGTCTTCCACATGGGGTCTCCCACCTGGGCCGATGCCGGGGTGATCGGCTGGCTGGTGGACGGAGCGGCCATCATTAATCAGGCGGCCCTCCTCGATACCTCCTACGGACCCTATGCCCGGGTGTTGAAACGAATCTGCGCCGAGGAGAGCTTTCACATGCAGCACGGGGAGAACATCATCCTGGCGCTGGCCGGGGGGACAAAAGAGCAGAAGCGGATGCTGCAGGAAGCGGTCAATCGCTGGTGGGAACCCCTGATCTTCTTCTTTGGCCCGGTGGAGGTCACCCCCGCGGCGCAGCGGATGATCGACTATAAAATCCGGACCAAAACCAACGAGGAACTCCGCCAACAGTTTTTCAACAAGTACATTCCCCGGATCCGGTCCCTCGGACTGACGATCCCGGATCCCGACCTTCGCTGTGACGAAAAGGAAGGGAAATGGATCTTCACCGAACCGGACTGGAAGAAGTTCGGAGAGATCGTCCGCTTCAACCGGGGGCCCAAATCGCAGGAACGGATCGGGCTGCGCCGATTCGCCCACGAGGAGCAGCGTTGGGTGCGGGAGGCCCTGGTCCGCTCCCGTGAGAAGCAGCCCGTTTGAGAGAAAAAGGGGTGGAGAAATTGGAAGGGTGTGAAATCCGAACGGAATACGAAGTGTTCGAAGTGTTTGTGCAGAAGACCCAGGCGGACCCGCATATTCATGTGGGGAGCGTGGTGGCCCCCTCTCCGGACATGGCGCTCGTCACCGCCCGGGAAAACTTTCTGCGGCGGGAGCAGGCGGTCAATATCTGGATCGTCCCCCGTGATGAGGTCCATGCCACGCCCTACGACGATCCGGACTGGTTCGCCCGGGAGTTTGACCGGAAATACCGGGAAGTGGGCGGTTATTCGGAAAATGGCCGTCTTTGGAAGAGGTACCGGGAACGGGCGATGCACCTGGAAGACATCGTCCGGGACTTGAACGGAACACCCGCCGGAAATTCCGGGAAGAGAGACGGGGGGAAGGGCTCATGATCATGGAGACAGCGGACCAGGCCGCGCAGAATCCCGGTTGCCGCCGGGCGCTGGCGGAGCTCCTTTATCAACTGGCCGACGATGAGTTGTGCCTGGGACACCGGGATTCAGAGTGGCTGGGGCTGGCGCCGGACATCGAAGGGGACGTGGCTTTCAGCTCCATCGCCCAGGACGAAGTGGGCCACGCCGTCTTCTACCTGGGGCTCCTCCATGAACTGGGGGAGGAGAGTCCGGACCGTCTCGCCTTTTTCCGGAAGGCGGAGGAGCGGAAAAATGCCGTCCTCCTGGAACAGCCCAACGGGGACTGGGCCCGGACCATGGTCCGCCATGTCCTCTACGATGCCTTTGACGACGTTCGGACAGAGGCGCTGGTGAACTCCTCCTACCGTCCCTTGGCCCGGGGGGTGGCAAAGATCCGGCGGGAAGAACACTATCACCTTCTCCAACTGAAGCCTTGGTTCATCCGGCTGGCCCGTGCCGGCGGGGAAGCCCGGAAACGGGTGGAACGGGCGGTGGGGGAGGTGTGGTCCGAGGCGGGTGGTTTTTTCTCCCTTGGCGATGAAGAGGAGGAAATGATCCGCTCGGGCCTGATCGCCTGCGGATCGGAAGAACTGGCCCGGCGCTGGGAGATGAGGGTGAAGCCGGTGTTCGACGAAGCCGGTCTCACTTGGCCGGGGTTGCCGCCGGCTCCCGGGAAGGACGGTCGGCGGGGGGAACATACGGAGGATCTGACGGAATTGATCCGCACGATGTCCGAAGTGGTTGTCACTGATTCCGCGGCCCGTTGGTGAGGAGGTGATCGGGATGCGGAAGGCCACCCGTGGCGACGCGTTGATGGAGGTCTTACAGGCGGTGAAGGATCCGGAAATTCCGGACCTCAGCATCCTGGAACTGGGGATGGTGAACCGGGTGACGGAGGACGGGGGAGAGGTGAAGGTGGAGCTGATGCCCACCTTTGTCGGATGTCCGGCCCTGGACCTGATTTCCCGGGACGTCAGGGAAAATCTTTTCCGGCAGGAAGGGGTGAAAGAAGTGGAAGTGAAGTTCGTGATGGACCCGCCCTGGACCAGCGACCGGATTACCCCGGAGGGTCGGGAGAAGTTGAAGGGGTTCGGGATCGCGCCGCCTCGGGATCGGGGGGCCGACCCGATGGATATCGTCCCGGAATGTCCCTACTGCGGGGCGGGAGAGGGTGAGGTGCACAACCTGTTTGGTCCCACCGCCTGCCGTTCCATTTTCTACTGCAAGAACTGCCGCCAGCCTTTTGAAGGGATGAAACCGGTCTAGGATATGTATGGTCAATCGTCGAAAGCAGCTGGGGTTCCGCACCAGGACGATTCATGGCACACCTGGACACCAACAACGGCCAGAGGAGGGTTTCACTTGTTTCAACCGGAACTGGAAACGATGGACCGGCCGGAACTGGAACGGCTTCAGGCGGACCGTCTGAAGCAAACGGTGGAACGGGTGTACAACCTGGTTCCCTTTTACCGGAGAAGGCTGGACAAAGCGGGGGTGAAGCCGGGGGAGATCGGAAGCCTCGAGGACCTTCCCCGCCTTCCCTTCACCTGGAAAAAAGACTTCCGGGATCATTACCCCTTCGGCCTGTTTGCCGTGGAACTGGAAGAGGTGGCCCGGATCCATGCTTCCTCCGGCACCCGCGGAAAGCCGACGGTGGTGGGGTACACCCAAAACGACCTCCGGATCTGGGCGGAAGTGTGCGCACGGGCCCTTGTGATCGCGGGGGGACGTCCGGGGGATGTCTTCCACAACGCATACGGCTACGGTTTGTTCACCGGCGGACTGGGCCTCCATTACGGGGCGGAACGATTGAAAGCGACAGTGGTTCCCGTCTCCGGCGGCAACCGTGTCCGCCAGGCTGCTCTGATCCGGGATTTCCGCCCCCGGGGGATCGGAGGGACTCCCTCTTTCGTTCTGAGCCTGGCGGAGACCATGGAAGAGATGGGGGTGGATCCCCGGAGCACCACCCTGGAGTACGGGATCTTCGGCGCGGAGCCTTGGTCGGAGGAAATGCGGCGAACCTTGGAGGAAAAGTGGGGGATCGACGCTTTGGACATTTATGGGCTGTCGGAAGTGATCGGGCCCGGTGTCTCGATGGAGTGCCCGAAAGCCAAGGACGGTCTTCACATCGCCGAAGACCATTTCCTTCCTGAAGTGGTGGATCCGGAGACCGGGGATCCCTTGCCCGACGGAGCATACGGGGAGTTGGTCTTCACTTCTTTGACGAAGGAAGCCTTGCCCGTCCTCCGCTACCGGACGGGGGACATCGCCAGCCTCATACGGGAACCCTGCCGGTGCGGCCGCACCCACACCCGTATGTCCCGGATCAAGGGACGGATTGACGACATGCTGATCATCCGGGGGGTCAATGTCTTTCCCTCGGAGATGGAAGCGGTGGTGTTGGAGGAGAAAGAGGTCGCGCCCCATTACCGGCTGGTCGTCACCAAAGAGGGAACGATGGACCGGCTCACCCTGGAAGTGGAGATCTCCGAAGATCTTCTCCGCTCAACGGAAGGGCATTTCGATCCCGGGCATGAACGATGCGGACAAGTGTGTAACCGCTTGCAACAACGGCTGAAAGAGTTGCTGGGCATCACCACCGAAGTGAGCCTGAAAGAACCGAAGTCGATTCCGCGGAGCGAAGGGAAGGCGGTTCGCGTGATCGACCGCCGCAAAGAAGCTCAGCCGGGCTGACAAGGAAAGGGAAGATCATCGTACCTGGCGTAGTATCCGGGCCGAAAAGGCACCCAATCCTGACCAAGAAAAGGGGAATCGTCCATGGTGAAACTGATTGCGTTGTACTGTCATCCGGAAGACCGGGAAGCCTTCGACGATCACTACGAGAACGTCCACACCCCCCTCGCGGAGAAGATGCCGGGCCTGAAGAAGCTGGAAGTGACCCGGATGCAGGGAGCCCCGATGGGTGGAAAAGCCGAGTACTACCTGGAAGCCGCCATGTACTTCGAAGACCGGGCCGCCCTGGATGCGGCGATGAGGTCCCCGGAAGGGAAAGCGGCGGCCAAAGATCTGATGGGATTCGCCGGTCCGTTGGTCACCATGATGATCGGTGAAGTGGCCCGGGAGAAATAGGGATGGACCGAAACCACACCGTGACCGCCGTGACGGGGGCCGGGACCATGGGCGCAGGAATCGCCCAGGTCCTGGCTTCCGCCGGTTATGATGTCCGGCTTTGGGATCTCTCGGAAGAACCATTGAACGGAGGCGTGGACCGCATCCGGAAACGGCTGAACCGGCAGGTGGAGAAGGGACGTCTCAACCGGAAGGAGGCCGATCGCATTTTTTCCCGGATCCGCCCGACGACCCGCATGGACGAGCGTCGGGCGGAGGCCAGTCCGCGAAAGTGAGGGAGGAAATCCAATGCAGAAGGAACAGGTGAAAATCTCCCTGTTGAAGGAGGAACCCCCCCTTCTGATCAACGGGGAACCCGTGCCGAGCCCTTCCGGGGAATGGTTTGAGACCTTCAAGCCGGCCACGGAGGAAACCATCGCCCGGGTGGCCAAAGCAACCAGGGAGAACGTGGACAAAGCCGTCGAAGCGGCCCGGTTTGCCCTGGAGGAGAGCAAATGGGCCAAGTGGCGCGCCTCCCGCCGGGGGCAGATCCTCTATCGTGTGGCGGCAATCACGAAACCGCTGAATCCTGTCGGGGTGTGATCCGGTGAAGCCGGGACTGGAACCGGGCCGCCGGGAGACGATGAGCATCACCGTGACCCGGGAGATGACCGCTTCCTTCGGGGGCATTGAGGTTCATCCCACGCTTTCCACCGTCACCATGGTATACTACATGGAATGGGTGGGCCGCAACATCATCCTTCCCTTTCTGGAGAAAGGGGAGGAAGGGGTGGGCGGGGCCATCACCGTGAAACACCGGGCCCCGGCCCCCGTCGGAAAGCAAGTCACCTTTACGGCGGAGGCCACCGAGGTGAAGACAAACCAGGTCGTCTGCCGGGTGGAGGCCCGTCACGACAAAGCCGTCGTCGGAGAAGGCACCTTTGTCCAGGCGATTCTGCTCAAACAACAGATCCGGGACCGGATCGAAGAGATGAAATGAATGAAGCCGGGGCATTCAGCTCCGGTTTTGTTCAATTCCGGTGATGGGGTTGAGTGGCGTGGGGTGTAAGCCAAGATGGTCTCAAGCGGACGGGTCCCGCCACAAAAGCTCCATCCCACTCGTACTGCAACTGTACGGGAAGGATTGGGGCATGGCCAGTTGTCCAAATCCTTCTTGATTACCATCCCTTTAAACGCGATTTTCGGTTTCATTCTGTACCTGAACCGTATTCCAACGTCCCCACGGTGTTTATCAGAAGGAAAGAGCCCGTTATGTCTAAGGTGTTCAAAGAATTTTTAAAGGAAATCAAAGAATCATCGTAGAAAGTACATTTGAAGGGAGTTCGTCGGAGCAAGCCGCAAGGGGTTGCCGGACAAGCGGAAAACCCTGCGTGGAGGTCGTTCCCGACTCTTTTTTGGATGCTCCTCCGTGCTGACCGGGCGTTTCCGTCCTCCAAAAAGTGACAGGAACGGAATAAGGGATGTCAGGGGACAAAAAAGCTGCAAAGGAAGAAGGGGAGACAGTGAGAACGTGGATCGGGAGGATTCCCGTCTTCGTATTCATCCTGGGATGGTCCCTCATGGGGTGTGGTGCATCTTCTGAGGCTCCGGAAAACCAAACGGAGGATTCTGTCGAGGAGAACAACGCGGGAAAGAAGAAAGAAACCAGAGGACAGCCGAATGAAGGCCAAAAAACGAAAAACACCAAAAAAGACGAAGGGCGGAAAATCCCGGACCAGAACAAAGCCTTCCGCAACCTGACGGTAATCGGGAAGGCCGGTCGTTACACGGTGAAAGGAGAGGCCCGGGTGTTTGAAGGGAACTACCGGTATGCCGTTTCCGACGGACATGACTACCTGGCGGAGGGTTCCGCCCAGGCCGAAGGAGGCGGTCCGGATTGGGCGCCCTTCACCCTGAAGCTGGAGATCCCGGCAGACCGTCTTCCCAAAAACGGGACCCTCACCCTGGAACTGTACGAGATCAGCCCCAAGGACGGGTCCAGGGAAAACGAACTCGTCATTCCGCTGGAACGCCTTCAATAAATCGGTCCTTCGGGGTCGCGGCTGTCCCGCCCCACGTCGAGGAGCCCCAATTGTTCGATTTGCCGTTTGGTCTCCGGGGTACCTAACCGATACACCATCTCGTAGATCTGACGGAATGTCCGGTCGTATCCTTCGTTTTCCCGGGCCTGGTTATGATACAGGTACGGGATGTGGGCGTCCCAGAAAGTCTCCATGTCTTCGACGGCATTGTTTCCCAACAGTCGGTTCAGTCGGCGGGCTTCTTCGTCTGTCGCTTCGATTTCGAACTCATAGGAAGAGTCGGTGGGGTTCTGCAGGAGTTCCCCCATAATTTCACCGGAATGGAGCGCGACATAGTACTTGCGTTTACTCAAGGGAATCGCTCCCGTAAATGGGGTTCTCGGGTGGATCTTTGCCCGTATTTTGCGCCGAAAGAAAAAAAACATGCGTGCCGCCGGGGTGGGATATTTATTTCTTGACAGACGGCAGTGCCCGTCATATAATATTAGATGTCGCCGTTGAGGTGACTCAAATAAATCCGTTGTGCCGAAGTGGCGGAATTGGCAGACGCGCACGACTCAAAATCGTGTCCCTTCGGGGGTGTGGGTTCGAGTCCCACCTTCGGTACCAAATTCGAAAGCTCCGAGCGCTGATATGACGGCGTTCGGGGCTTCTTTCGTTTGGACACATGGACGAGGAGTCGGACGGGGTTGTCCGCGTATGATTCGTAAAAATCGTATCTGGCTGTATGAAGAGGGGTATCTCGTTGAGAATCCCATACGATCAGTTAAGCTCGTAAGGCAAAAATCGGAATTAATACAACCCTTTCCCTGTAATGTTCAATATTGAAAAAAGAACCTACATGCTTTGTCAATTCCCAAATACAGCATATATTGAAAAGTGGGAATAAACTAGCGGATTTGAAGGGAAGGAACTCAATTGAGACTTTCATGTTCTCTGACCCTTCCATCATTTTCTTGGGGTAAAGGACAAGGCGGTTCGAAGCGTTTTCGGGACCCACTTCAAGCCAGTAGGCACCAGGGGCCATCTCGTCTTCGCGATGAACGATGAAACCTGCTTTTTTCCGTCCAAAAAGCTTTGGCCTTTTGCTGATCGTCAACGTAGACGGCGACCGTTTCGATACGTTGAATCATGGGAATCTCCTTTGCTTATTTTCCTTTTCATGTTACCAGATCCCGTTCTCAGGATCTTGGATAAATTCGACATTTTGACCCTTCACGGGTCGGCCTCTTTCGATAAGCTGTCGTTGAAAGGACCGGGGCGTGAGACCAATGGAACGGCGGAAATCCCTTGAAAAATGGGACGATGAGACTCTTCGGTGAGAGTCCTGTTGCCTCGTTCATTTTTCTTTCCATGGGTATCTATCTCTTACAGCATCCCATCGCCGATCTGTCTAAATCGAATTCCGATTCGAGTGAAAAACGAAAAATTTTACACCCGGGAGAAAGGATTTGACTTCCATCTGACGAAAAATAACAGAGATACTGAAAAACAGGCAAAAAACTCCCCGAAAAAACCGGAGGAGGGAAAAAGATGGAGGAGATGGAAAGCGATCTGGTGATGATCCGGCGCATGGCCAGGGGTGACCGTGCGGCCCTTGAGGAGTTGTATGACCGTCACGCCAAAAAGGTGTACGGTCTGGCTCTTCGTTTGACCGGATCCCGGGAAACGGCGGGCCGGATGACCGTGGATGTGTTCCGAAGCGCATGGGAGCATGCCTGGATATACCGACAGGAGAGTCACCAGGTGAGGACTTGGCTGTTGAAGATGTGCCGGGTTCTGGCCGATCAAAATAACGAAGGAGACCCCGAAAGGCCGCCCGAAGCGGTCCGTTTGACTTTGCCGGTATCGGGGGAACGGGTGCGGGAGGCCGTGGATCGGTTGCCGAAGAAACAACGGGAGATCCTGGATCTCCTGTATTTCCGCAAAATGACCCGAAAACAGGCCGCCGGGGAGCTGGATGAGCCGATTCCAACCGTGACCTTGCGTACGCATTCCGCCTTTTTAAAACTGAGGAGGAACTTCGGAAGGAGGGGTCAAGTTGGAGAAGCGGAGCGGGGATAACATCCATTCCCTGGCGGAGTTTTACGTGATGGACGCCTTGGATCCCGAAGATCAGGAGCGGTATGAGGAGCATTTGGAAGGCTGTTCCTGGTGTCAGAGGAAAGTGGGGGACGCCCGCCGGATCACCGAGGCGTTGTTGCATCTCCCGAAAGAGGAGCCGCCTCCTCCCGAGGTGAAAAAAAAGCTTCTTTCCGGCCTCCCCGCTCCTTTCCACCGAGACCGCCGGAGGGGGGCCGGTCTGTTCCCTTACGTGGCGGTTCTGCTGGCCCTGATCTTGGCGGGAACTTCGTTTCTCATCTGGTTGTATTCAGCGGGGAAAACAACCCAGGCTTCCTCTACTGTCGTATACAAGGAAAGTGTGCCCCGCCTGGGTACACCCGACGAATCGATGTTGCTGGAAGGGAAGAACGATGCTCGGGCCACGGTTCATTTCTTTCGGGGAAAAGAGTGGAAAACGGTGTTGTCCGCCGTCCATCTGAAACGCCTGTCCACCGGCCGGGAATACCGTCTGTGGTCCTATGAAGGAAACCAACCGGAGTATATCGGTTCTTTCACCGTTTCCCGGAAAGGAGACGGGGTCATGCTGGTCGACGGCAAACCCGAAGGGAATCCGGACCGGGCGGTGATCACCGAGGAAGCCCGGAGCCGGGATTTTTCCCAACCCGGGAGTAAAGTGGTGCTGAGCTCCGAACCCTCGGAGAAAACGAAAGGGAAAGACCGTGGGAAAAAAGAAAAGTCGACATCGTCCCCGAAACACGCGGAGGATGCTCAGTCGGGTAAAGGGGATCGACAGATGGCGGCCAATCCCGATCCGGCACCCAGAATCCCCGATGGCAGAACTTTCCCTCGAGGAGAAGATCGGGTCCCTGATGACGGAAGGGAATCGAAGCCTTCTCCCGACGATCCCCCGGCTCCTCCGGAAGAAGAGGATCCGACCGATGAGCCGGAAGATCCCGGTTCTCCTCCTCCCGATGAGGAGGAAGCGCTCTTCTCCATGGAGGTGGGAGAGCACCGGATCGGAGTGTTGGACGGGGAGGATCCGGTCACGGTGGAGAAAAAAAGTGCTCAACCGGACAGTGATGAAGATTCCCCTGCTGATTCCGAAAAACTCCCCCTTCCTTCACAGGAGGAGGGGGGAGAAGCGGGATCCGTCGAATAACCAATCCGTTTGGTTTATGGACGGGTTTCCCGAACAAATACCGCCGCCGGGTGCTTTTCCCGACTGGATTTTTCGGGTTCCCGGTTGACGATCAAGATCCCGCCGGCCACCAGAGTGAGGCCCAGCAGAATGAACAGGTGAAGGGATTCACCCAGCAACAGTCCGGAGAGCATCACCCCGAACACCGGGATGGTGAACAGGAACATGGAGACTTTCCCGACGGGATTGTATTTCATCACGTTGTTCCACAGGACGAATCCCGCCGCGGAGAGAAACGCCAGGTAAAAGAGTATCATCATAGAAGAGGCGTTGAAATGGAAGGGGTGCCAGCCGGCAAGGGTGACTCCGGTCAGGATCAGTCCCAGGGATCCGAACAGCATCTGGAAGCCCATGGGAGCCAACCCCCTTCAGTAATTCTTCCTGTTCAAACTCCTCCATGGGAATGGGATTCGGGGAGCGGGAGGTTGTGGAATTGAGATCCGGGGGCGTTCCGTTGGGAATTCCATCAGCGGCAATCTATGGAGCGAATGCCGGAAGGGGAGTTGTTTGGGAGGAAGATTCCTCCGGAAACCAGTGGGCGGGAAATGTGAACGACGAAGGACTGGAATTGCCACAAAATTGGACTTGAGAGTTCAACCCTTGCTGTTTTATAATGAAGATTGCGGTGCTGAATCTCGACTGAAGTGCTTGACCACTGCCGCTTGCATTTGGGTTGCAGGCTTCACCGCACCAACGTTTACGGGGCGTGGCTCAGCTTGGTAGAGCACCTGCTTTGGGAGCAGGGGGTCGCAGGTTCAAATCCTGTCGCCCCGACCAACTTTGTTGAACAAAAACCGGCTCTCTCAGAGAGAGCCGGTTTTTTATACCGCTTTTTCCGTTTTACCGGATCTCAAAAGCCACAGGTGTTGGAAATATTCGGTCACGGCCAGAAAAAACGCGGTGAGCAGAGCGCCGATGAGGGTCACCCGGGCTCCGGGCAAGATCCGTGCGCTGAGATAGATGATGACAGCGGCTGCGGCGAAGTCCGTCAGATTGCTTGCCCAGAAGTTTCCCGGACGCAGCATCGCCACTTCCATGAAGTGAGCGGCCAGCGCCAGCACCACCCCCGTGATCAGGGGGTGAAACACAGACGGATAATACAGATCGGCGAAGAACCAATCGGACACCAACAGAACCGAAGGATAAATGAGGAGTTTGACGATCAAGCCGGCCATTCGGGACCCTCCTTTAGGTCTGTATCCTCCCGCGGGAAGGCGTTTTTCATACATCCCGTCCAAGGAGGCCGGCTTCTTTCAGGCGTTCAAGCACGGCGGATGGAGGCAGGATGGGGATGGATCTTCCCTGCCGGCCGGTGATCGTCTCTGTCTGGAACAGGGAGTTGTAGACGGCTTCTTCCGTGGCCTCCGCCGCCGCCCGGAAGCATCGGGAGATCAGCGGTCCGTCTTCAGCCAGATGTCCGGCCGACAGGATGGAATCATCCGGAACGTGGGGCTGGAGGCGGGCGTTGCTGAAGGCGATGACGATGTCTCCGCTCCCGTGATAAGCGAAGGAGCCGGTCCGGGCCAGTCCGAAGGCGGAGCGCCGTGCCACCCGCTTCAGCTGACGGGCGTCCATCGGAAGGTCCGTTGCCAGGACGATGATGACGGAACCGTCCGGAGGAGATTCCATGGTTTCAGGAGCGATTCGGTCCATCGGAACCCCGAGGATGGTAAGGTCCTCGGGGCGGCCGAAGTTGGTGAGGGTGAGAACCCCAATGTGACCGACCCCCCGTTCGGTGGTGATCCGCCGGGAAGAGGTTCCGATCCCACCCTTCCATCCGAAACAAATCATTCCCGTCCCGGCACCGATCGACCCTTCTTCCGACCGCCGGTCCCCCCGGGCGCATTCGATCGCCCGGAAGGCGTGCCCGGGGCGAACGTGAAGACCGCGCAAATCGTTCAGCCATCCGTCGTTGCACTCTGCCGTTACCACGTTGACGGATCCTGCCGAATCCCCGATGGATGGGTCCCGCTCCATCAGCCAGCGCAGGGCACCTTCCGTGGCCGCCGGGACACCGAAGGTGTTGGTGAGGAGGAGGGGGGACTCCAGCGTTCCGAGCTCCTCCACCTGCACCAGTCCCGTCGTTTTACCGAATCCGTTGATGACATGGGAAGCGGCCGTCGACTTTACCCGAAAGGGATTTCCTCCATGGGGGAGGATGGCCGTCACTCCGGTGCAGATTCCTTTGTCCGGTTCCCGCAATGTGATGTGACCCACCCGCACATCCGCCACATCGGTGATGCAGTTCCGGCTTCCCGTGGGCAGCCGTCCCACGGGAAAGCCGTGGTCACGCAGTCGTTGCTGGATCATGTGAAACCTCCTCTTCTCTTTTTGTCTACTGTATCACGCCCCCGCCGGGAAGAGGAGTGCCACGAAAGGAAAAACCCGTTGGCCCACCGGAGTGGAATCAACGGGTCAAGTCATCTCTCACTGGCTTTGTGCCTGGGAAACGGGCGCCAGGAGGTGATGGCGGACGAAGTGGGCGACACCGGCCGCCTCGTTGCTGGGGACGATCCGGCGGGCCGCCTGAATCAGTTTGGGGTGAGCATTGGCAACAGCGGCGGAGTCGCCGGCCATTTCCACCATGGAAAGATCATTCAAATGATCTCCGATCGCGGCGCATTGGCCGGGATGCAAATCGAAGCGTTCCGCCAATTGGCGGACGGCGTTTCCTTTGGACACGTTTTGGGGGAGAATTTCAAAGTAATTTTCCGAAGACTGGACGAATTCCAAGGGATAGTCCACCGTTTCGGTCCAGGCGTGCAACTGGGGCATGTGTTGCGGTTCCGCCACCACGACCATTTTGATCCAAGGAACTTCCGGAAGATGATGGTAGCTTCCCACCAGTTCCAGGGGAAATTCCCCGGTTTCGATTTGGGCTTGGGTTTGGGGGCTGATCCCGGTGGCGTATACCTTGTCCGTGGTGTAGATGAAGATATCCAGAATGTCCGTCAACTTTTCCAGGTCCGCAAGAGCATCAAAAACCATGCTTCGCTCGATCGCAGCCGTCGGTTGCAACCGGTCCGTGGCTGGATCGTAGATCACACCGCCATTGCAGAGGATGACGGGCAGCCGGACGTCCATCTCTTCAATGAACCGTTTCGCTTCCATGTAACTCCGTCCCGTGGCCAGGGTAAAGAGCCCTCCCTGGTGACGGAAAGTGGAGATGGTTTTTTTATTGGCTTCAGGGATTTCTTTCATTTGGTTGACCAGAGTTCCGTCAATATCGGAAACAAAGAGAGGATATTTCAAAATGGACAAATGGAATCACTCCTTTTGTCTGTCCACACAACACTACCATACCGGAACACTATGAAGTTCGGTTGAACAACATGTTAAAATCCGGATTGGATACCTGAATATAAAATCAGCAAGTTTATCAATCCATTATATCATGAATATAAACAGAAATAAAAGACGGATACCCATGGAAGGACCGCTTTTTTGTATGCAATAATAAGGAAAAAGAGAGGGAGGGGAACCGGATTGGATCTGGAATCCGTACATAGACGCCATGCTGATTGCACCCGCTGTCCCCTTCACCGGGGGCGCACCCGGATCGTGCTGGGGGAAGGAAACCCCCGATCACCGCTCATGTTTGTGGGGGAAGGGCCGGGGGCTGACGAAGACCGGCAGGGTCGCCCCTTTGTCGGTCGGGCGGGACAATTGTTGACCCGGATGCTGGAAGCAGCGGAAATTCCCAGGGAGGAAGTGTTTATCACCAATATTGTCAAGTGCCGCCCCCCGGGGAACCGGACGCCCCATGAGGAGGAAATGAACACTTGTATCACCATTCTCCGGGAACAGTTTCTCGCCATTCGTCCCCGGCTGATCGTGACCCTGGGATCGGCCCCGACCCGGGCCTTGATCGATCCCCGGGCGCGGATCACCCGGATCCGGGGCCGCTGGATCGAACGGAAAGGAATTCGGATGATGCCCACCTTCCACCCGGCTTATCTTCTACGGAACCCTGCCGGAAAGAGGGACGCATGGGAGGACTTCCAGGCGATCCGGGACGCCTACCGGGAAGTTCTCGCCGGCGGAAATGGACAGCGGAAACGGACAGCGGAAATTTGACCCCGTGTCCCGGAAGGCGTTATTCTGAAAGATACGGCAATCGTTCCGATCTCGCTTCCGACTTCCCTTTTCCTGTCTTATGGATGGGTGATCCACCCCTGCCGGGGGATGTCATTCCCCCGCAACGCTGGACCTCAAACCCTGCGGTCGTGGTTGACGGTTGCAGGAAGCGGTGTCCTGCTGCAAAGAGAGCCGGAGTGAAGCGACCCTTGCCACGGACAAACATGATTTCCTTGCCGGATGGCCAACAGGTCGCCGTGGCTGACAACGATCGACTCCATCGATGGTGAACCCATACACCTGTTAGGGTTGGAAGGAACGGGAAATAAATAAGGAAACACGGCTCCCGAACCAGAGGAGGTATGGATTTGAAACGGTTGAAACAGACATTATCCCGAATCGACGGAAAAGGTTATAAGGCGTACAAGGACCTTCAGGGGGAATACCGCTTTCCCCATTTTCAACTGATGATCGACTACGTTCAGGGGGACCCCTTTGCAGCCCCTTCCCGCATTCGGGTGCGGATGCCCCAGAGCGAAGCGAAGATCCCCGAAGAGTGGTTCACACAACCTCACCGGAAAGTGGCCCTGGAAGACTGGATCGCCCGGGTTTGGGCGGAGAAGGCCGCCCGCTACTCCTTCCGGGCCAAAGGGACGGGCAAAAGCGGCCTGATCGGAGTGGACCGCCCCGGACAGGAAATCCTGCCCCGCACGGCGGCGGTGGTGACCCGGGATTATGTGGAGGTGCGGGTCACTGTGGGTCTTCCCGCCCAGGGACGCCGGGTCCTCGGCCGGAAAGCGGAAGAGATGCTCTGCGACTACTTGCCGAGGCTGGTCATGGAGGCCACTCCGGCCGACTCCATCGACCGGGAAGGGGTGGAAGAGCGGATGAAGCTGGTCGACAACCAGCGGGCCATCCGTCAATATCTGAAGGAAAAAGGCTGGATCGCCTTTATCGCCAACAGCGCCGTTCTTCCCAGGGAGAGCGGCATCAGCGATCGTCCCCTCAAAGGAGAGAACGTGGTGGAGTTCCGGGCGCCGGAATCGTTGGAGGTTTCGGTGAAGGTCCCTCACGGAAGCCCCATCCGGGGAATGGCCATCCGTGACGGGATCACTTTGATCGTCGGGGGTGGATACCACGGAAAAAGCACCCTTCTGAACGCCCTGGAGCGGGGGGTTTACGACCACATCGCCGGGGATGGCCGGGAATATGTGATCACCGATGCCGAAGCAGTCAAAGTCCGGGCCGAAGACGGGCGTCGGGTGGAAAAGGTGAACATTTCCCCTTTCATCAACAACCTTCCTTTCGGACGGGATACGGTCCGTTTTTCCACCGAAGACGCCAGCGGGAGCACCTCCCAGGCGACCAACATCGTGGAAAGCCTGGAGATGGGCGCCTCCTGTCTCCTGATTGACGAGGACACCAGCGCCACCAACTTCATGATCCGGGACGGTCGGATGCAGAAATTGGTGGCCAAAGGGAAAGAACCCATCACCCCCTTCATCGACAAGGTGCGGCAGCTTTATGAAGAGAAAGGGACCTCCAGCATCTTGGTCCTCGGTGGTTCCGGCGACTACTTCGATGTGGCGGACACGGTCATCATGATGGATGAATATCTGCCTTATGAGGTGACCCGGGAAGCGAAAGAAGTGGCCCGGATCCAAACCAACGACCGGAGCCGGGAAGGCGGTGAGGAGTTCGGTGAAGTGACCCCGCGCAAAGTTCTCGGAAAAGGATTCGATCCAAGGAAAGGCAAAAAGGAAAAGGTGGACGCCAAAGGGCTCCGGTCGATCCAGTTCGGATCGACGGTGGTGGACCTCTCCGGCGTGGAGCAGCTGGTCGATGTCAGTCAGACCCGGGCGATCGCCGAAATGATGCGCCTGATCGGGAAGAAGGCGGACGGCGGGAAGACGCTGAGGGAGTTGATCGAGGCGATTTACGCAGAGATCGGGCAAAAGGGTTTGGATGTGATTTCACCTTTCAAAGGACAACATCCGGGGGACCTGGCCCTGCCGCGGAAGCATGAAGTGGCGGCGGCTGTCAACCGGTTGCGGACCTTGAGGGTTCTGTGAGGAGGAGAGGGGTTTGAAAGAGGTTACGATCTACACCGACGGCGCCTGTTCGGGCAACCCCGGCCCGGGGGGGTGGGGGGCTCTTTTGATTTACGGGGACCGGCGGAAGGAACTCACCGGCGGGGAAAAGAAAACGACCAACAACCGGATGGAGTTGACTGCCGCCCTTGAAGCCCTCCGGCGGTTGAAGCAACCCTGCAAGGTCAAGCTCTATACCGACAGCGCCTATCTGGCCAACTGCTTCAAACAGAAGTGGTATCTCAACTGGGAAAGGCGGGGCTGGGTCAACAGCCGGAAGGAACCTGTGGAAAACAAGGATTTGTGGCAAGAACTGTTAAAGGAAGTTCGGAAACACGACGTGGAATTCATCAAAGTGAAAGGCCACAGCGACGTCGAGCTGAACAACCGTTGCGACGAACTGGCCCGGGGCGCCATTCCCAAGGGTTGACCGCATATAAAAGCGGTCTGTTCGACTCGTAACCGTTATAAAATAACAATAACAATAATCCGGTCATGAACCGGGCGGTTGTTGTGTTTCCGTGTTATCATGGAAGTAAACCAAACCTGTGAGAGAAAGGAGGGCGGGGCGATGAAAATGGAGGCGGCCGAGATCAAAAAAGCGTTGCAGATGGAGGCCAAACGGCTGAAAATCGACAAAATCGGATTCGCGTCGGCGGAACCTTTCACCGAGTTGAAAGAACGGTTGAAGCGCCATCGGGAAGCCGGGTTTGAGTCGGGTTTTGAGGAACCGGACCTGGATAAGCGGACCGACCCGCGGAAAATTCTTCCCGAAGCCCGATCCATCATTGCCATCGCCCTCGCTTATCCCACCAAGATGGAACAGCCGCCCGTTTCCAAACCCGGAGCATACAGGGGGGTGTTTTGCCGGGCATCTTGGGGAGAAGATTATCACAATGTGCTGAAGCGGAAACTGGAAGGATTGAAAGCCAAGCTGCTGGAACTGGTTCCCGGGGCGGCGGCGACCGTGATGGTGGACACCGGCGCTCTTTCGGATCGGGCCGTGGCTGAACGGGCCGGGATCGGGTGGAGCGGTAAAAATACCTCGATCATCACGCCGGAGTTCGGCTCCTGGGTGTATCTCGGCGAGATGATCACCGATGTCCACCTTCCGCCGGACCAGCCGGTGACCGAAGCCTGCGGCGATTGCACCGCCTGTCTGGATGCCTGTCCCACCGGGGCCCTGGTTGCTCCCGGGCAACTCAACTCCCGGGCTTGTCTGGCCTACCTGACCCAGACCAAGGGGTTCCTTGCCCCGGAGTACCGGGATCTGTTGGGAGGATACCTCTACGGTTTTGAGACCTGCCAGGCGGTCTGCCCCTACAACCGGAAGAAAAACTTCACGCACCACGAGGAATTTACACCGGATCCCGAAAAGGTACGACCCCTTTTGAAACCCCTGCTTCAACTGAGCAACCGGGAGTTCCGCGAGCGCTTCGGTTCGATGGCGGGGTCCTGGAGAGGGAAAAAACCGATTCAGAGAAACGCCATCATCGCCCTCGGGCGGTTTCGGGACCGGACCGCGGTTCCGGATTTGATCCGCCTTTTGAAAGAAGATCCCCGCCCCGTGATCAGAGGGACGGCGGCTTGGGCCCTGGGAAGGATCGGCGGACCGGAAGCAGCGGATGCATTGAGCCTCGCCGGGAAAACAGAACGGGATCAGAAAGTGAAGGAGGAAATCGAAAAGGCCCTGGATGAATGCCGTGGGGAAGAAACGGCGAATCACAGAACGTACAGGGAGGCTTAGAGGTATTATGGTCTCAGCTTCACGAGTCCTCGTGTGGAGTGAAACGGACAGCCCGGTCGGTCCCATTACGCTGGCCATGACAGGAAAGGGGCTTTGCAGACTTGACTTCGCGAAAGGGGCACAGGCCCCCCTGTTCCTGGAACGATGGGCTAAGGAGTGGCTCGGCTCCATCCAGTTGGAGCGGAACGACTTGGAACTCCGATCCGTTGCCCAGCAACTCAACGAATACTTCGAAGGGAATCGCCGCCGGTTCGATGTGCCTGTGGACCTTTATGGAACCGCATTTCAAAAGCTGGTTTGGCAACAGCTCCAAACCATTCCCTACGGGGAGGTCCGCTCCTATAAAGATGTGGCTCAGGCGATGGGGGCACCCAAAGCGGTGCGGGCCGTCGGCGGCGCTAACAACCGGAACCCGGTTTCGATCATTGTTCCCTGCCATCGGGTGGTGGGCTCCAACGGATCCCTCGTTGGCTATGGGGGAGGCCTTGAAATCAAGGAATTCCTGCTCGGACTGGAGGGAGCGCTACCCCGCCAGGCCCGGGCATGACCACCCCTGCTTTTTGCACTTTTATTCGTTTTTACCGTTTGGGATCCAACGCTTCACCTGTCGATTTCGACGGGGCGGGCAGTCGTCCGCCCCTTTTTTGTTTGTCTGAAACAACTGCGCCGGGCTTATACAGCGTGCTATAATGGATATGGAATGGCACTTTTTGTATCCGGTATTTGTTCCGAACGGCTCCGTCCCGCCCGGGAGCTGCACTGCCGGCGGGCGTATTTTTTTAGCCGATTTTAGGACAGAAGGGGAACGCATATGCGCATTTTTCGGGACCTCTGGTGGTTTTTCAAACAGGAAAAGAAGAGTTACATCCTCGGTGTGGGGGTCTTGCTGGTGGTGGCGCTCCTGGAGATTTTCCCTCCTTATGTCGTCCGGTTGGTGGTGGATGCCATCGAGGGGGAGAAGTTGACCACGGGCTTTCTGCTGAAGTGGCTGACCCTGTTGGCCGTGGCCGGCATAACCATGTATATATTGCGTTATTTCTGGCGGATTCTTCTGTTTGGCGCCGCTTTCCGCTTGGGGCAACAGCTCAGAGGGGAGCTGTACGCCCACTTTACCCGCATGTCTCCCCGTTTTTTTAACCGCCGGCGCACGGGTGACCTGATGGCCCACGCCACCAACGACGTTCAGGCGGTCCGGGTGACGGCGGGGGAAGGAGTTCTCACCTTTGTGGATTCGCTGGTGCTCGGGGGATTGGTGGTCCTGTCCATGGCCGTTTTCATCAGCTGGAAACTCACCCTGATCGCCTTGGTCCCGATGCCGTTCATGGCCTGGGCGGTCGGCCGGTACGGAAAATGGATGCACGAGCGGTTTCTGAAGGCCCAGGCTGCTTTTTCCGACATTAACAACAAGGTGCAGGAGAACATCTCCGGAGTGCGGGTGGTGAAAGCTTTCGGCCGGGAAGAAGCGGAGAAGCGATCCTTTCATCGGTTGTCTCTTGACGTGGTGGAGAAGAACATCTCCGTGGCCCGGATCGATGCCCTGTTCGGTCCCACCATCTCCCTGATCGTAGGGGTCTCCTTTTTTCTGACCGTCGCCTTCGGGGCGGTGTATGTCACGAACGGGGAGATGACGATCGGGCAATTGACCCAGTTCACCCTCTATCTCGGCCAGCTGATCTGGCCGATGCTGGCCTTCGGGTTTCTGACCAACATCATGCAGCGGGGGCGTGCCTCCTACGACCGCATCCGATCCCTGTTGAACGTGGAACCGGACATCTCCGACCGGGAGGGGGCTGTCACCCGGCCGGCTTCGGGGGAAATCCGCTTTAACCTTTCCCGCTTTACCTATCCGGAGGCGGAAACGCCGGCCCTCCACCGGGTTCAAGTGACCGTGCCGCAGGGAGCCACTTTGGGTGTCGTGGGTAAGACCGGCAGCGGGAAGACGACGCTGTTCCGGTTGCTGCTCCGGGAAGTGGAAGGTCCCCCGGGTTCCGTTTCCATCGGGGGGATTCCCGTGGAAGAGTACACCCTGTCGGCTTTAAGGTCGGCGATCGGCTACGTTCCCCAGGATCATTTCCTCTTTTCCGCGACGATCCGGGAGAACATCGCTTTCGGCCGGCCGGAAGCCACTGACGGGGAAATCGAGCGCGTGGCCCGTCTCGCCCGGGTCCATGAGGACATCCTCCGGTTGGAAGAAGGATATGACACCCTTGTCGGGGAGCGTGGCGTCACCCTCTCCGGCGGTCAGAAACAGCGTCTTTCCATCGCCCGTGCCCTGTTGTTGGATCCGGAAATTCTGATCTTGGATGATTCCCTGTCCGCTGTCGATGCCAAAACCGAGGAGAAGATCCTTGAATCTTTGCGAAAAGAACGGGCCGGAAAAACGACCTTGATCGCCGCACACCGGCTGTCGGGGATCGAGCATGCCGACGAAATCCTCGTACTGGAGGACGGAGCCGTTATCGAACGGGGGACCCACCGGGAGTTGTTGGAGCAAGAGGGGTGGTACGCCTGGATGGTTCGGCGTCAGTATCTGGAGTCCCTCATCGAAAAAGGAGGTGGGGCCGATGGTGATGAGGCGGTTGCTCGGTTACCTCAAACCTCATCGTAAGACTCTGATCTGTGCTTTTATCCTGTTATTGCTGGCGACCGGAGCGGAAGTGGCGGGTCCGCTGTTGGCCAAGATCTTCATCGATGATTATCTCACCCCGGGGATATTTCCCGCGAAACCCCTGGTTTTCCTGGGGGGCGCTTATCTGGGTCTCCTCTTGGCAGGAGTGGTGATGCAGTATTTCCAGCAGTTCACCTTTCACCGAATCGCTCTCCGCGTGATTCAGCAGTTGCGGGTCGACGTATTCGGAAAAGTCCAGCACCTGGGTCTTTCCTTTTTCGACCGGATGCCAGGCGGGGCCTTGGTGTCCCGGATCACCAACGACACCGAGGCGGTGAAGGAGCTTTTTGTCAGCGTCCTCTCCACCTTCGTTCAGAATCTTGTCCTGATCCTGGGGGTTTTTGTCGCCCTGTTTCTGCTGAATGTGGAGCTGGCGGCCTATTGCCTCGTGCTCCTTCCCCTGATCTGCGGACTCATGGTGGTTTATCGGCGTCTCAGCCATCGGGCTTACAGAGAGGTGCGGCGAAAGCTCAGCGAATTGAACGCCAAGCTTTCGGAATCGATCCAGGGAATGAACGTGATCCAGGCCCTCCGCCAGGAAGGACGCCTGAAGCGGGAATTCGGGGTGACCAACCGGGAGCATTATCTTGCCAACATGCAAACCACCCGGTTGAACGGACTGCTTCTCCGGCCCGCCGTCGACCTGATTTATCTTCTGACGATCATGGCCGTTCTCACTTTTTTTGGCATCGGCATGGAGGAAAGTGCCGTTCAGATCGGGGTGCTCTATGCTTTTATCAACCTTCTGGACCGGATGTTCGAGCCGGTCAACCAGATGATGCAGCAACTCTCTTTTCTCCAGCAATCCCTCGTTTCCGCCTCCCGGGTGTTTGAACTGCTGGACGAGGAGCGTCTGGCGCCTGCCCGGGAAGGATCGGGAAATCCGGAGATCACCCGGGGTCGCATCGTTTTCGACAACGTCACCTTCTCCTATGACGGGAAGACCGATGTGCTGAAAAACATTTCCTTTACCGCCGAACCCGGTCAGACCGTGGCCCTCGTCGGCCATACCGGGAGCGGAAAAACCTCCATCATCAACCTGTTGATGCGCTTTTATCCCCTGAAGAAGGGGAGGATCACCATCGATGGGGTTCCTCTCGAGAGGTATCGGGACGATGAATTGAGGAGGAAGATGGGACTGGTGTTGCAGGATCCGTTCCTGTTTGTGGGGACGGTGGAGGACAACATCCGGTTTCACCATCCGGACCTGACGGATGCGGAGATCCGGGAGGCGGCCCGGTTTGTCCAAGCGGACAGCTTCATCGAAAAACTGCCCAAAGGGTACCGGGAACCGGTCGGGGAACGGGGGGCCACCTTTTCCAGCGGTCAGCGGCAGCTTCTCTCCTTTGCCCGCACCATGGCCCTGAACCCCCGCATCCTGGTGTTGGATGAGGCGACGGCCCACGTCGATACGGAGACGGAGGAGAAGATTCAGGAAGCGCTCTCCCGGATGCGGAAGGGGCGGACCACGATCGCCATCGCCCATCGCCTGTCCACGGTGCAGGATGCGGACTTGATTCTGGTGCTCCACCGGGGCGAGATCCTGGAGCGGGGGACCCATCAGGAGCTCTTGGCCCATCAGGGTCTCTATCACAAGATGTACCGGCTGCAACAGGGGATGGAGGAGAGTCAAACCGGTTAAAGGGGGAAACGGGATGGAAATCCGGTTGTTGTCACCTGAGGATGCGAAAATCTACCGGGAATGCCGGCTCCGGATGTTGCGGGAACATCCGGAAGCCTTCGGGGCTTCCCATGAGGATGAGAAGAAACGCCCTCTTCATGAGATCGGGGAGCGGCTGGCAAAGACGGACGATCGGTTCGTCCTGGGGGCCTTCGACCGGGAACGGCTGGTCGGGACCGTGGGCTTTTTCCGGAACCGGGGAGCGAAAACCCGTCACAAGGGGCTGGTTTGGGGGATGTACACGACCCCGGAAGTCCGGGGACGGGGCATCGGAAAGGCGTTGTTGGAATCGTTGTTGAACAGGGTCCGCAGCCGGCCGGGGCTGGAACAGGTCCATATCACCGTCGCGGCTGACAACCGTCCCGCGATCGGACTGTATCAATCCATGGGCTTTGAAGTGTACGGACGGGAAGAAAAAGCCCTGAAACTGCCGGATCGGTATGTGGACGAAGACTGGATGGTTCTTTGGCTGAATCGCTAGGATGGGGGTGGAGTGATGCGCCAGCTCTCGATGAAAAACAGATTTGGGCTCTTCCTGTTGTCCGGGGCAGTGTTGATCGCGGTCAGTTTTTATGTGGAGTCGTTTTACCCCGCTTTGTTTGGAGCCCTTCTCCTCCTGGAAGCGATCAAACTCCTGGTGAAGTTGTTCAATCAATCCGTCCGGTTGGAAGTCTCGTTAACCGTCAATCTGAATGAGCATCGGTGGAACGAGCTGAAAGAATGGTTGAGAGAACATGCCTATGAGCATGAGATTCATCAAATAAAGGGAGCAAGAGACAAAGAATAAAGGCTCCGAAAGAAACCCCGCAACGCCTTTCCGGTTCATACCCCGCGTCCGACGTCATATGATGGGAAAGAGATGGGTTCGAAGGGACGGTGCCTATGGAAAATCGTTCTTGGAGGCAGCCCGTGACCACCTGGTTCCGCGGGCAGAACCAGCTGTGGGTGGAAGGGGAACCGGACCGCCTCTTCGATTGGGTGCTGGACGGGGATGCGGACTGGGTGGAGAATGAGCGGAACCGGTGGTTGAGGATCCGGGAACAGCAGCGGGAACGTGAGATCAAACCGGTCAAGGGGGAGACCCGGATCCGGGTGGTCCGGGAGGAAAAGGACGAATCGCAGGTATGGATGCGGTTGGTGGTTCACCAACGTTTTCTCTACGCCTTGTCCGACCGGCTGTTTGAACAGGAGGAAATCAACGGCTACCGGGTGTCGCTCACGGAAGGAAGCGACGGGTGGTCCATCGATGAATGCCGACTGGATGAGACGATGGACACCGATGTGGACCAAGGATGGACCTATTACCAGCCCCCCGAAGAAGGGGGGGTTTCCGGCAAAGGGTACAATCGAATCAAGGCCGTTCAATATGCCGAAGCATGGTGGAACGGGGCCAATCCCCGTTACCGGAAAATGGAGGATGATTGCACAAACTTCATCTCCCAATGCATCCACGCCGGAGAGATCCCCATGGACTTCGCCTTTCGCCGGGACCGGGGATGGTGGTACAAAGGAGCATGGGAAAACTGGAGCTACAGCTGGGCCGTGGCCAACAGCCTGCAACGGTACCTTGCCTCCGGCGGCGCCATGGGTGCCCGGAGGGTTTCCTCCCCCCAGGAACTGCAAATGGGGGATGTCATCTGCTATGACTGGGATGGGAACGGGCGTTGGCAGCACAATACCATCGTCACCGCAGTTGATCCCATGGGCATGCCACTGGTGAACGCCCACACCGTCAACAGCCGGCATCGGTATTGGGATTACCGGGATTCCCATGCCTGGACGCCAAACGTCAAATACAGCTTTTTTCACTTGGAAAATTAACCCGCCGGCCCATGGGGAAGGCGGGTTTTTTGTTGCGATTTTCCGACAGCGACCTCGGATTGGAATAGGATTCCAATCCTTCGCTCACCTTAAGATGGAACCGCTAGAAGCGTTGTGATTGAATGTTCGTTTCGAGAAAAGGGAAAGCGTTTACCCAAAATAGCGACTTTGCTGTCCTGCCCAGCGGAGAATCAGCCTGCCAGGGCGTTCAGGGGCAAAAGCTTCTCTGTGTTGCATCCGCAGGCGTTTTGCCCCTGCCCGCAGCAGGATGATTTGGAGCGGACAGTGCAACCATCTCTGCAGGACAGCATAGCGAGACCGGGGAGCGCAAGCGACCCAGGCGAGACTTGTGCTCTGTGAGTGCAGCCGGAGCGACTTTGGGTAAATGCTGACGCTCACTTTTTCACAACGCTTCCAGGAAAAAGGTGAGGATCATGGATGAATTAACGATTGCGCGTTCGCTGTTCGGGAGCTCGCTGGCTTTTCACATCATTTTTGCCACCCTGGGGGTGGGACTGCCCTTTATGATTCTGGTGTCGGAGATCGTTTACCAGATCACCCGGGACCGGGATTACACCGTGATGGCCAAGAGATGGACCAAGGCTCAGGCCATCCTGTTGGGGGTGGCCATCCCATCGGGTACCATCGTGGCGGTGCAACTGTCGCTTTTGTGGCCCAAATTCATGGAAGTGGTGGGGGAAGTGATCGCCCTTCCCTTCCAGATCGAGTTGTTCGCGTTTTTCCTGGAAGCGCTGTTTATGTCCATCTATGTGTACGCTGCCGACCGCCTCTCCCCCATCACCCGGATCGTCAGTGTGTTCCTGGTGGCTTTGGGGGGGAGCGCTTCCGCGGTGTTGATCACCTCGGCCAACGCCTGGATGAACACTCCGACCGGATTCAAAGCAAGCGGAGGAAAAATCACCGAGGTTCATCCCCTGAACGCGTTTTTCAACCCGAGCTTTCCGTCGGCGGCCCTTCATGTGTTGGCCTCCGCTTACATGACCGGGGCCTTCGCCATCGCCGGGCTGGCCGCCTGGAGGATGCTTCACCGGAAATCGGAAGATCGGGAGTACGGATACCACAAAAAGGCCCTGATGATGTCCCTGGCCGTCGGGGGGCTCATGTCCCTCGCCACCGCTTGGAACGGCCATGCCGCAGGCCAGGTGTTGTATGACTACCAACCGGAAAAGCTGGCCGCCGCCGAAGGCCATTTTGAAACCCGGGCCTATGCCCCCCTGGCCTTAGGGGGAATCGTCGATCCGGACAAAGGGGAGCTGGTGGGGGCGATCAAGATTCCGTGGGCCCTGAGCTTTCTGGCCGACAACCGGTTTGATGCGGTGGTGAAGGGGTTGAACGATTTCCCAAGGGAAAACTGGCCCCCCTTTTACGTCCATACCCTGTTCAACCTGATGGTGGTCATCGGGGTCCTTCTGATCTTTCTCTCCTTCCTGGCCTGGATCCTCCAATGGCGTCGTCGGGGGAAGAAGAAAACGAGCCTGCCGCGCTGGCTGTTGGGGACTCTGGCTCCTTCCGGCCTGTTATCGATGTTGGGGATTGAATTCGGGTGGGTTTTCACCTGCAGCGGAAGGCAGCCCTGGACGGTGTATCATTACCAGCGGACGTCGGAGGCGGTAACGGATGCCGCCGGATTGGGACTCTGGTTCGTCGTGTTCATCGGGCTCTATCTCCTGCTCCTCGTCGGCACGGTGATCGTGATGCACTCTTTTTTCGGCCGGCATCCGCTGAGGGAGGAACTTGAAGGGATCCAACAAGAGTATCCGGCGGAAGGGGAGTGGTGAGGAATGGATGAAGCTATCCTGGCGATTTCCCTTGTGTGGCTGTTTGTCTTCATCTACGCCATCCTGGGCTCGGTCGATTTCGGGACGGGTTTCTGGGGGATGGTCTATACCCGGAAAGGGGCCCAGGCCGGTTCCATCGCCAACCGGTTCCTCTCTCCCACCTGGGAGGTGACCAACGTTTTTCTCGTTCTGCTGGTGGTCACCCTGGTCGCCTTTTTTCCGGCGGCGATCTATTCCTTCGGCATGGCCCTGTTGATTCCCGGAAGTTTGGTCCTGATCCTGCTCACCATCCGGAGTACCTTTATGGTCTTTCATCACTCCGTGCAACGCTTCCGCAACACCTTGGATATCGTGTCGGGGGTGACCGGTGTGCTGATCCCGAGTCTTTTGGTGAGCGTGCTCCCCATCCTGACCGGGGGATTTATCGATCCGGAGACCCGGACCCTCCGGATAGGGAAACTTTTCACCAGCCCGGTGACCTGCGCGTATCTGGCATTTGGCCTGTCCAGCGAGCTCTTTCTGTCTGCGGCCTTCCTGGCGGATTATTCCCGGGAAGCGGATAATGAATCCACCTATCGTGTTTTCCGGAGGCACGTGGTTTGGCTGGGCCCGCTCACGCTGGCAACCGCCGTGCTCACCACCTTTCTGATGGGACGGGAAGCCGTCTGGCTCCGGGATCGCCTGCTGGAGGAACGTCTGTGGTTCTTTCTTTCCTTTGCCGCTTTTTTGATCGGCTACCTGGCGCTTTTTTGGAAGAGTCGGGACCCGGGGAAATCCCGGGGGCTTCCCCGGTTGTCCTTCACCCTTTTCATCACGCAGTACGCCCTGGCATCCTTTGCTTACGGCAGGGCGCATCTGCCGTATCTGGTCTATCCCGACCTGACCGTGGCGAAAAGCGTGACCAACCCGGAAATGTTCCGCTATCTCCTCGTATCCTATGCCATCGGACTGGCGATCCTGGTTCCGGGATTTTATCTCTTCTGGCGGCTGTTTCTGAAAGACAAGCGGTATCTGCATCAGAGATAATCATTCAGGGGGATGGGATGGCTTAAAAGCAACAAAGGCTGCCGACCTTCCCTTTTGGTCAGCAGCCTTGACACCCCGAGCGGGGTGTTCTTTTTTCGCCGGATTGGAGATGCAGCCGGAGCGGCTTCGGGTAAATGCTGCAGCGCCGCTCACTTTTTCACAATACTTCTAGTCTCCGAGTCGATGGGGTCGACCACCAGGCCCAGCAGACCGGGGCCGGTGTGGACCACAAGGGCGGGGCTGATGGCGCTGACATACAGTTCGCGGACGTTCTCCAGATCTTTGAATCGTTCCTTCAAGGCTTCGGCTTCCTTCTCCGCTCTTCCCTGCAGGATGGCGCGTGCGGGTTCGTCCACACCGTCACGCCCTACGATCCGGAGGTCTATAAAGTACTGGCAGTGGAGATGTTGCAAGAAGCCGGGGTGGATCTGTTGGTCCACAGTTTTGTGGATGATCTGACCGTAAAGGAGAGTGCCATCCATTCCGTCCAACTGACCACCAAATCGGGACGCTTCTCCGTTTCCGCCGATCTCTTCATCGATACCACGGGGGACGCCGACGTCGCCCACCTGGCGGGGGCCCCCACGGAAAAGGGGCGACCTGGTGACCGTAAAACCCAGCCCATGACTTCCAAGTTCCGCATGCGCGGGGTGGATCTGAAAAAGGTGAAAGAGGCCATCCTGGCCGACCCGGACAACTTTTACCCGAAAACCCCGGTGAAGGAACTGCCCGATCTGCCCCTGACCGCCGTCCAGGGTTTTTATTCCCAGTGGAAAGAGGCCGACCTGCCGATCAACCGGGACCAGGTTCTGTTTTTCGCCGGTCCGGCCGATGACGAGGTTCTGGTGAACATGACCAGGGTCCAGGACCTTGACGGCACCGATGTGGAAGACCTGTCCCGGGCCGAATACGAAGGGCGGAAACAGGTATTGATGGTGGCGGACTTTTTGAAAAAGTGGATTCCCGGCTTTGAAAACGCCGGCATCTCCAACGTGGGTGCCCAAATCGGCATTCGGGAAACCCGCCGAATCGTTGGGTTGTACACCCTGCAGAAGGAAGACGTGATCGCGGGACGACACTTTGAAGATGTCATCTGCCGAAGCGGCTATCCCATCGACATCCATTCCCCTTCCGGAAAAAACGTGGAGGTGGCCTGGGTGTCGGGAGACGGCGCCTTCGACATCCCCTACCGTTCCCTCGTTCCCCAAACTGTCAAAAACCTCCTCGTGGCCGGCCGTTGCCTGTCCGCTTCCCACGAAGCCATCGCCACCTCACGCCTTACTCCGAGCGCGATGGGGACCGGCCAAGCCGCGGGAACGGCGGCAGCCCTGTGTCTGAACAACGGGTGTGCACCGGCAGATCTGGATGTCTCCTTGCTGCAGGAGGAACTGGTAAAGGATGATGTGGTACTGTCTTGAGGATCCCACTTCGTAACAGTCGATGTTGGGCCGAGTTAAAGACCGGATCCAAACGGGATCCGGTCTTTAACTTTTATGGAGGGTAAATTGCAGGATCTCATCCAAAAATTCATGCGTGGGATGCTGGCCGATGGGTCAGTCAAGATGGAAGTAAGGTGACTTCATACTTGTATATCAGCTGGTATAACCTGGGCAGTATAACGGTGGGAATATCCTCTTGGCAGAGGAAAGAGGCACCGCAAACTGGGCGGGGTCGAAGCAGAGAGCATTTTTCCACAGCATGGAGTCGGGTACCTTCAGCAAGCGGAGATTTTCCGTGGCTTTGACAGAGGCGAACATGCATTCGTTCCCAGGCGATCATAAATACATAGATGAACACAGTGACGAGGGCCGGCACCCCAATTTCCACAATAGGGTCGCGCATTCAATCTCCACAATACCCTTGCGGTATGCTCTCCCAAGTCTGACGGGGTCTACCACCCTCACATTCCCTTCGTTCAACCTGCCAAGGGGTGGAAGACAGGGGGATCCTTCGCAACAGGTCGTCCCCGTATGATCAATTCTGGAGTACCAATTCGGTTTCCGTTATAATAGAGCAGGAATGGATCGGAAAGGAATGGAATCATGCCGTTTCACATCTGTTTGGTTGAACCGGAAATCCCCAACAACACGGGAAACATCGCCCGGACCTGCGCGGTGACCGGGGCCGTGCTCCATCTGGTCCGGCCGCTGGGCTTTTCCACCGATGACAAATACCTGAAACGGTCGGGAATGGACTACTGGTACAAGGTGGATGTCCGGTACTATGACTCTTTTGACGAGTTGACTGCATCCCTGTCGGGGAGGCGCTTTTTTTGTGCCACGACCAAGGCGGAGAAACGCTACACCGACTTCTCCTACCGGGATGAAGACGTCTTTGTCTTCGGAAAGGAGTCCAGAGGGCTTCCGCCTGAAATTCTGGAAACCCACCGGGAGACGCAGATCCGGATCCCCATGCGTCCGGTGGTCCGGTCCCACAATCTGGGGAATGCCGCCGCGATCATCCTGTACGAAGCACTCCGGCAGACGGATTTTTCGGGGCTGGAATGAACAGAAGCAACCAACAAGGGATTGGCGACAGGAGAGGGGAAAGAAACCATGCTGAAGGTTTGCTGCTTCGATTTGGACGGGACACTCTTGCCGATGGACACCGAAGCCTTTATCGCACAGTACTTGAAGGAACTGGCTCCCTATGTGGCCCATGTACTGCCGCCGGACAAACTGGTGCCGCTGATCTGGGACGCCACCAAAACCATGATTGCCAATCAAGATGAAACCCTGACCAACGAGAGGGTGTTCGAAAAGAGGTTCCTGGCTCAATCCGGCCTGAAGAAGGAAGAGATCTGGCCGCTCTTCGACCGGTTCTACGCCGAACGTTTCCCGACCCTGAAGAAATACGTGGAGCCGTCGCCGCTTTCCCGTCAGGTGGTCGAGGCAGCCCTCGACCGGGGCTATCGGGTTGCCGTCGCCACCAACCCTGTCTTCCCCGAGGCCGCCATCCGGGAGCGGATGCGCTGGGCCGAAGTGGAGGATCTGGTGGAGTGGGTCTCCGTCTACGAAGAAACCCACTTCTGCAAACCCCAGCCTGGCTACTACCGGGAAGTGGCGAAGGAGATGGACGTCGGGCCGGAGGAGTGCGTCATGATCGGAAACGACGTCCAGGAGGACATGGTGGCGGGCACCGTCGGCATGAAAACCTACCTGGTCACCGACTACCGGATCGACCGTGGAGAACCGGCCTACACCCCGGACCAGGAAGGCACCCTGGAACAACTCCTCACCGACATCCGGGAGGGAAACGGGGTTTTTGAGAGATAATAATGGATATACAGAGAAACCCCCTGCATTTTATGCAGGGGGTTTTGTGTGGATTCAGTTTTTGACGGTTTCCATCTTCCAGGCGTAGACGTTAGCTTTAACAAACCACTCATTGACCAAGTTATCTTTTTTATCATCAGAGTGATAGGTGGCATAGACCAGACCGTTTTCAATTTTGGTGATGATAACGCTGTGATCAACGTCGCCATCCTTTGCGAAGTCCACGCTCATGATGTCACCCACTTTGAGATCGGGGATGTTGGCGGTATTTTGGGCACCACGGGCCAACTTCATATGACGGTAGAAGCTGTGAGCAACAGTCCAAGTCATGGACGGTTGTTCACTGTTGTAATACCAGTAATCCGCCCAGTCCCAACGGCCTCCCTTTCGCTCTTTGATGCCGCCGGTTTTTACAACCTGGGAGATGAAGTTGGTGCAGTCATACTTATAAGAGCGGTACTCGGGGTTCCGCTTGTTCCACCATTGATAGGCATAATCCACCGCTTTTTGACGGTTGTAACCGTTAGCCTCCGTTCCGAGGGTCTGTTCCGGTTCTTCCGTATTGGTACCGTCCTGCTGTTGTTCCCCGGACTGGGTGTTGTCTTCGGAGTTGGTGCCATCCTGCTGTTGTTCCCCGGACTGGGTGTTGTCTTCGGAGTTGGTGCCATCCTGCTGTTCCGCGGACTGGGTGTTGTCTTCGGAGTTGGTGCCATCCTGCTGTTCCGCGGACTGGGTGTTGTCTTCGGAGTTGGTGCCGTCCTGCTGTTGTTCCCCGGACTGGGTGTTGTCTTCGGAGTTGGTGCCGTCCTGCTGTTGTTTCCCGGACTGGGTGTTGTCTTCGGAGTTGGTGCCGTCCTGCTGTTCCGCGGACTGGGTGTTGTCTTCGGAGTTGGTGCCATCTTGCTGTTGTTCCCCGGACTGGGTGTCGTCACCGGGTTTGATGTCTTCCAAATTATCTTTGATGGACTCGGTGGTGTCTCCGGAGTTTGTGCTGTCTTGTTGGCTATCCCCGGACTGGGTGTCGTCACCGGTATTATCTTGTTGCCCTTCTTTGGAGGGTTCTTCATTCCCGGTCTTTTCCTTTCCTGTTCCGGGTTTCACTTTGGGACCGAGATCAAAGGGAAGCAGGCTGATCAGTTCCATCCGTTCCTCTTTGGTCAGCCCCTCTTTCTTGGCTTTTTTGACCAGTTCCCGGATCCGGTCGTTGATCAGTTTGTTTTCGTATTTATCAACCCATTTGGCGTAGTCGATCATTTGCTTTTTTTGTTGAGAAGAGGAGTTGTCCCCGGCACCCATGGCCTCCGAATAGACAAAGTCCCGGTAATCCTGGTTGTCCAGGTCCACTTTGATGTTCTGGTCTTTCGCCTTTTGATCCACAATTTTAGCGGCTTGCGGAGCTTTCTGCTTCACTTGTCCTTTCGAAAGAGAGATTTCATTGTAGTAGCTGACGTTATCCACCAGTTCTTCATCGGACATCTTGGCGTATTCTTCCGGCGTCGGAGTTTTCGGAGCGTGGGCTTGTTTTTGAGAGGCCGAGTCGACGGAACGGTCGCCGGACTCGAAGGCGCCGGTGTACGCCAGGGAACCGACCAGGAGAATCACCGCCAGGCTGGATGCCACGACGACTTTGCGGTTTTTGAGCAGCTCTTTCAGTTTGCTGTCCTGCTTCTTGTGTTCTTTCCGGCTATCCAATGTCCCTGTCTCCTTTTCTCACAAAATAAAATGATAAGAAATAAGCGAAAAATCTTCCAGAACGACTTTATCATAATCATTGAGACAAAGCGAAGTCAATAGACTATAAGGTCTAAAGATGTTCCTCAAACTTCCATCAACGATCTTTAGAAGCGTTGTGATTTCATGTTCGTTTCGAGAAAAGGGGAAGCATTTACCCAAAATAGCGACTTTGCTGTCCTGCCCAGCGGAGAATCAGCCGGCAAGGGCGTTCAGGGGCAAAAGCTTCTCTGTGTTGCATCCGAAGGCGTTTTGCCCCTGCCCGCAGCAGGATGATTCGGAGCGGACAGTGCCTGCATCTCTGCAGGACAGCATAGCGAGACCGGGGAGCGAGCGACCCAAGCGAGACTTGTGCTCTGTGAGTGCAGCCGGAGCGGCTTTGGGTAAATGCTGCCGCTCACTTTCACAACGCTTTCAGGGGAAAGTCAGACGAAAAAGGCTGATGATGCAGAAACCGGTCATTTTCCAACCAACTACCTCTCATCTTTCGCCCCCTTTCGACATTCTATAAATATACTTCGAGTGGCCCGGGGATTTTGTGTCCACTTCGGCAGTAAAAACGGAAATGAGTAAAATAGTAAGAGAGATCCGACGGAAATCCGGTGGAAGGTCGGGGAGAGCAGGTGGGTGGAACGGAAAGGGGACCGGATCGGACTTTTCCACCAACAAAGGAAAAGGTACCACGCGGAAACGGGCCCTGTCGGCCTTTCAGGGGGAGGACCGGACATATCCACACGCTTGTCCCCGTTTTCCTGTGGTTTGACCCTCAAGGGGATCCGGGTCCGGCACGTGTCTGTTGACCGGAAGGATGGAGGGTATGTATAAACACCCTGATAAAACTTTCCTATCCGTTAACGCGATAAAGTTCACAAGTTTTATTACAAGACATCCGTCCTCCCCTCCGGGCGGCTTTTTTTCTTGTATTTACAGGAATCCCGGCGAAACATTGTCCCCGCCTTCGCATACATATATACTACCCCGTCGAACCGTCTGTCCTTTTCTGCATGCTAGATTTGAAAGGACACATGAGTCGGGGGGACATTGAATACCTTAATTAGCACTATGGCATATTCAATCAGCGGCCGGGAGCTGAGAGGAGGCTTCTGATGGACATCCTGAAACGTATCGCCGAAAAACGGGAGAGGGAAGAGAAGCTGGCATGGGAAGGGACCTTCGGTGAGTATATCGAGATGGTCCGGGAACGTCCGGAGCTGGCCCAAACCGCTCATTCCAGGGTTTTCAATATGATCGCCGATGCCGGGATCGAGAAGGATGACAACGGAAAGACCCGTTACCTGTTTTTCAGTCGGGAACTCTTCGGTCTGGACCGGGCCATCGAACGTCTGGTGGAAGAATATTTCCATTCCGCCGCCCGCCGGCTGGACGTCCGCAAGCGGATTCTTCTGCTGATGGGACCGGTCTCCGGCGGCAAGTCCACCATTGTCACCTTGCTGAAGCGGGGGTTGGAACAGTACTCCCGCACCGATGCGGGGGCGTTGTACGGGATCAAGGGTTGCCCGATGCAGGAAGAACCCCTTCACCTCATCCCCCAATCGATGCGGCCGGAGGTGGAGAAAGAGCTGGGTGTCCGGATCGAAGGAAACCTGTGTCCCGCCTGCCGTCTCCGGCTGAAGGAGGAATACGGCGGACGGATCGAAGATGTTCCCGTGGAACGGGTGCTGATGTCCGAGGACGACCGGAGAGGGGTGGGGACGTTCAGCCCGTCGGACCCCAAATCCCAGGATATCGCCGATCTCACGGGGAGCATTGATTTCTCCACCATCACCGAATACGGATCCGAGTCCGACCCCAGGGCCTACCGGTTCGATGGGGAACTGAACAAGGCCAACCGCGGTCTGATGGAATTCCAGGAGATGCTGAAATGCGACGAGAAGTTTCTCTGGAATCTCTTGTCCCTCACCCAGGAAGGGAATTTCAAAGCCGGAAGGTTTGCTTTGATCAGCGCGGATGAGCTGATCGTCGCCCACACCAACGAAGCGGAATATAAATCCTTTATCGCCAACAAGAAAAACGAAGCGCTCCAGTCCCGCATCATCGTGATGCCGATCCCCTACAACCTGCAAGTGACCGAAGAAGAGAAGATTTACGAAAAACTGGTCAGACAAAGCGATCTGAGTCATGTGCACCTTGCCCCCCACGCCCTTCACACCGCGGCGATTTTCAGTATTCTGACGCGGATGAAGGACTCCAAAAAGCAGGGAATGGATCTGGTCAAGAAAATGCGTCTCTATGACGGCAAGTCCGTCGACGGATACAAAGAAGCCGATGTCGAAGAGCTGCAGAACGAACATCTGGATGAAGGCATGTCGGGCATCGATCCCCGGTACGTGATCAACCGGATTTCCAGCGCCATGATCCGCACCGAAGCCCACTGTCTGAACGCTCTGGATATTCTGCGGGCAATCAAGAACGGTCTGGATCAACATCCGTCCATCAGCAAAGATGAGCGTGAACGTTATCTGAATTTTATATCTATTTCGAGGAAAGAATACGATGAGCTGGCCAAAAAAGAAGTGCAGAAGGCATTTGTCTATTCCTACGACGAATCAGCCAAAACGCTGATGGACAATTATCTGGACAACGTGGAAGCCTACTGCAACTGGACCAAGATCAAGGATCCACTTACCGGGGAAGAGCTGGATCCCGACGAGAAGCTGATGCGTTCCATCGAAGAGCAGATCGGTATCTCCGAAAACGCCAAAAAGGCCTTCCGGGAAGAGATCCTGATCCGGATTTCGGCTTATGCCCGCAAAGGAAAAAAGTTCGATTACAACAGTCACGACCGGCTGCGGGAAGCCATTCAGAAAAAGCTTTTCGCTGACCTGAAGGACGTGGTCAAAATTACGACCTCCACCAAAACCCCGGATGAAAACCAATTGAAGAAGATCAACGAGGTGACCGCCACGTTGATCGACAAATACGGCTACTGTCCCACCTGTGCCAATGATCTCCTCCGGTATGTCGGGAGCCTGTTGAATCGTTGACAAAATGGCAGAGAGGACGTTTCATGGCATGATCGGGTGAGTCCCACATCAGGTACTTTTGTATGAAAGAATTCGGGATGGGAGGTGAACCGATATGTCTGACCCCGGTTTCATCGTTTCCCGGGAGGACTGGTCCCTCCACCGGAAAGGGTACCAGGACCAGCTCCGACACCAGGAAAAAGTGAAAGACGCGATCAAGAAAAATATGTCCGACCTGATCAGCGAGGAAAACATCATTCTCTCCGACGGGAAAAAAGTGGTGAAGATTCCGATCCGGTCCATGGAGGAATACCGCTTCCGCTACAATTACAACAAGGGGAAACATGTCGGTCAGGGGAACGGAAAGAGTCAGGTGGGGGACGTCATCGGACGGGAACCCGCCAAGGCCGGGCCCGGCAAGGGGAAGGGGGCGGGAGACGCGCCCGGTCACGATTACTATGAAGCGGAAATCTCCGTGGAAGAGCTGGAGGAAATTCTCTTTTCGGAGATGGAGCTTCCCCGGTTGAAGCAAAAGGAGCAGGATGAACTGGAAGTGCAGGACATCCGCTTCAACGACATCCGAAAAAAAGGATTGATGAGCAACATCGCCAAGAAACGGACCTTGCTCGAAGCCCTGAAGCGAAACGCCATGAAGGGAAATCAGGGTTTCGGCCGCATCTCCGACGAGGACCTTCGGTTCAAGACCTGGGAGGAGATCGTCATCCCCCACTCCAATGCCGTCGTCCTGGCCATGATGGATACCAGCGGCAGCATGGGGATCTTTGAAAAATATATCGCCCGGAGCTTTTTCTTCTGGATGACCCGGTTCTTAAGGACCCGGTACGAGAAGGTGGAGATCGTCTTCATCGCCCACCACACCGAAGCCAAGGAAGTATCCGAAGACCACTTCTTCAACAAAGGAGAGTCGGGGGGAACGATCTGTTCCTCCGCCTACCGCAAGGCCCTGGAGATCATCGACGACCGTTATCCGCCCAACCGCTACAATATCTACCCTTTCCACTTCTCCGACGGCGACAACCTCACCTCGGACAATGAACGCTGCGTCAAACTGGTGGGTGAACTGATGGATCGAAGCAACCTCTTCGGCTACGGCGAAGTCAACCAGTACAACCGCCATTCCACCCTGATGACGGCATATAAACACATCCCCAACCCCAAGTTTATGCATTATGTCATCCGGGAGAAAGGGCAGGTGTACGACGCCTTGAAACATTTTTTCGAGAAAAAGCAAGAAGAAACCGCGGTGTAAAGGAGAAACCCTCCGCCTTTCCGGAAGGAGAGGCGGGGGTTGTGTTTGATTTTAAAGGGAAATCCGTCGATCGTGGTGAAAGAGAGTGGACAGGTACGGGGGGAAGAAGTATCGTACGCTCCCAAAGATTTCAGTGATTCGGAAGGAAAGATCATCGTTCGTTGTTTTGGAGGTGGAAAGAACCATCAACCGCCATCATTTCATCCGCCTGGGTGCCATATCAACACCAACGGATACAACAACAACCTGATTGCGGTGGCGAACCCCCGTCGGGAGGTGCTGTTTTTCAGGGAAAACACTCCCCATCTGTCGGTCGACCTGAATCCCGGAGAATATGTGGTGTGTGTCATTGTTCATGGGAAAATCTCCCTGATGGAAACCCGCAGACTGAAGGTTCCGGAGAGGGGGGACAGCGACACTTATCCCGTGAAAGGGGAAACCGACCGCTATCTCTCATCGGAAACGGCTCAGGAATACATCGATCGGATCAAGAAAGACAAGCGCCTCCCGAAACCCGGGTAAATTCGGATCGAAATACGAACCCCCGCCTTTCTGAGAGAGGCGGGGGTTTTTCGTTGTCACACATTGTCACTAAATTCACCTCACAACACCGGAAGGAGGCGCTGATCGCCCGGCCAACACGACCAAGCCCAAGAAGTGCATCCCTCTCTCCCCACCGGATCGATTCCGAGAGCGTCGGAGAAAAAATATGAAAATGGAATCATATTCTTCGTCGTGTTCCACAAAAAAAAAAGAAACCCTCCGTCCCGAGGGGGCGAAGGGTTCGTAGGGATTGGGTGTGCTCCTCGATCTTGATCATACACCAACACGCAGAATGATGCATTACATAAATGGTACCAATCCAACCAAAAAGGACCGCAATCTTACGGTTTTTCCAATTGTACTGGCATTGTGTTCCACGGAGGGGATCGAATCCGATCCGAGTGGCCCGTCGTGTCCGCCGGGGGGCGGCCAAAGAGGCACACCGACGATTCTTTCCGGCGGTTTTTCACGCCTCTTTGGTGTAGCATAGTCGGTAAGGGAAAAAACCTCACAGACAGGAGGAACACAACGTGGAACCAGTACCGGCAAGTAACTCCCGAACGGTTCAGACGTCCCTCGTCCTGCCGCCGGACACCAATCACCTGGGCACCATCTTCGGCGGAAAGGTGTTGGCCTACATCGACGAGGTGGCGGCCATCGCCGCCATGAGACATGCACGGAACCCGGTGGTGACCGCCTCCATCGACTCCGTGGACTTTCTCTCCCCGGTCAAGGAGGGGGACATTGTCAACGTGGAAGCCTTTGTCAGTTGGACGGGCCGAACGTCGATGGAAGTTTATGTAAAGGTAATGTCGGAAAAAGGGCCGGGAGGGGATCGACGGGTGACGGCCATTTCCTTCGTCACCATGGTGGCCGTCGGGAAAGACGGAAAACCGGTTCCTGTACCGAAGGTCCTTCCCGAAACAGAGGAAGAGAAACAATTATTTGAATCGGCACCGGAGCGACAAGAACTGCGGAAAAAAAGGAAAAAGCGATGAAGGGAACAGGAGCCGGGGGTGGTGAACCCCGGCTCAGATTATGGAAAAAGGAAAGGGCCGGTTTTTTCTCATCTTCCTTTTTTGCACGTCCCTGGAGAAGTTCTGTGATATAGTAACCTCTTGAAGATACATAGAGGAGGAAAGCCGGTGGCCCACGTGATACCCGAGACCATCCGGAAAGATGCGACCGCCGGGGAGCGGTTGTTGTTCCGGACGCTGAAGGAGTTTTTGCCCGAGGACTATATCGTCTATCATGAACCGGACATCCACGGCAGGCGACCGGACTTTGTCGTGATCGGTCCGGATCTGGGGCTGGTGGTGCTGGAAGTGAAGGATTACACCCGAAACACCTTGGTGGAATTGAACCCCGACCGCTGGAGGATCCGAAAGGGGGCGGAAGGGGAGATCAGCGTCACCAGCCCGCCGAAGCAGGCGCGGGAGTACGCCTTCCGCATCGCCGACAAACTGAAGAAAGACTCGGAACTGGTGCACACCGGGGGAAAGTATGCCATGCAGCTCAAATTCCCTTACGGCTTCGGGGCGGTCTTCACCCGGTTGTCCCGGGGGGATTTGAAAGAGACGGGAGTGGAGGAGGTGGCCGGCCCGGAGCGAATCCTCGGCCGGGAGGAGATCGATCCGGAGAAGGACTGTTTTTCCGCCATTCTCCTGCGGCGGAAGCTCAGGGAGATGTTGCCCGCCCCCTTTCCCATGGAGAAGCCCCTCACCGAACTGGATATTGCGCGGATCCGGTTTCATCTCTTTCCAGAGGTCCGGATCAGCGGAAAGGTGACCCCGGTCCGGATCCGGGATTCCCTTCTGTTTTATCTGGAGAACCTGGAGACGATGGACCTGCACCAGGAAGGTCTGGCCAAGCAGATCGGCGACCGCCATCGTCTGATCCGGGGCGTGGCCGGGAGCGGCAAGACGTTGATCCTGGCGAGCCGGGTCCATCTCCTGGCCAAAGAGCATCCGGACTGGAACATTCTCGTCCTCTGCTACAACATTTCTCTCTCCCGGGCAATCCGCCGCATGGTGGAACGGAAGCTCCGCCCTTCCGCCTCAAAGACGGAAGGGGAGGAGGATTTGGCGAGCCGGGTGCGGGTGTACAATTTCCACGAGTGGCTGCGGGAAGAGTTGAACATCCGCCGGGAGGAGCAGATCCCCGAGGTGTTGGAACAACTGAACCGGGGAGAGGGGAACCTTCCGCGGTACGACGCCGCCCTGATCGATGAAGGCCAGGATTTCCAGCCGGAATGGCTGGCCCTGGTGAGCAAGCTGTTAAACCCGGAGACCCAGTCTCTCCTCTTGGTGGAGGACCGGGCCCAGACCATTTACTCCCGCCGGCGCAGTTATAAGCAGGACACCGGCCTCGATTTCCGCGGCCGCTCCCGGATCCTGACCGTCAACTATCGAAACACCGCCCCCATTGTCCGCTTTTCCTGGGACTTTTACCAAGCCCACGCTGAGGAAGGCGGAAAAAAAGGAAAAGGGAACGACGACGTGGAGATCATCTCTCCCCAGAGCACCCTTCGGAAGGGTCCGGAACCGGTGGTGCGTCGGTTTTCCTCCATCGGGGAAGAGACGGACTTCGTGGCGGGGGAGATCCGCCGCCTGCGGGGAACCGACCGGATCCCGCTTTCCCGCATGCTGATCCTGTACCGGGTGAAGAAGTTCGGCCCGTGCCGGACCATCGACGCGATCCGGGCTTCCCTGAAACAAACGGGGATTCCCTTTACCTGGATTGCGGAAAACGAACGGAGCAAACGCTCTTTCGACCTGAAGGAACCCACCGTCAAAATCAGCACCATCGACAGCAGCAAGGGACTGGATTTCGATGCGGTCTTCGTGGTCAATGTGGACCGCCTTCCTTTTCCCCTGGAGGAAAACCGAAACCGGGAAGCTTCCCTTCTCTACATCGCGATGACCCGGGCGAAAAAACATCTCTACATCACTTATTCCGGAGAGTCGGAGTTTACAAGGTATTTCGACCGGTTTGTGTCGACGGAAACATCACACAAGTAAGCACGAAAAAATCCCGTACCTTTGGGTACGGGATTTTTAAGGACGGTGTTTCATACCTTCGGCAGGCCTCTTTCCTTCCAGGCGTCGAAACCGCCGCGAAGGTTGATCACGTTTTTGATGCCTTCGGCCTGGAGGAGGCTGGCGGCGATGGCGGAGCGGCCGCCGGATTTGCAGTGGACCAGGATCGGTTTGTCCTTGGGGACTCCTTTGATTTTTTCCTTCAGATCGCCCAGTATGATGTGGCGGGCGCCGGAGATGTGGCCCTGGTCCCACTCGTTTTTCATGCGGACGTCCACCACTTCCCAGTCGCCGTTTTTTACTTTTTCGGCGGCTTCATCGGGGGAAACGGTCCGGTATTGCTCCAGATCCTTTTCATCCGTTTTCTCAATGACGGAGAGGTCGAAATACCCTTCCAAATGATCGATCCCGATGGAATAGAGATCTTTTTTCATCTCATTCACCCGATCCGGATCGGCGATGAGGTAAACCGGGCGGTCATAGTCGATCAGCCAGCCGGCCCAGTTGGTGAAGAACCGGGTGTATGGAATGTTGATCGTCCCCGGCAGGTGGCCGGAAGCGAAATCCCCGGGAGCCCGGGTGTCAATCACCGTGGCGCCCCGCTCCAGTTGTTCGTCGACGGCTTTTTTGGAGGGTTTCATCTTCCCGGGAGCTGAGAGGCGGGAGATGAGTTCCGGGCCTTCGTTATTGACCCGCTTCATGACGGCGAAGTAGTGCGGCGGTTCCGGCTGCTCATTCAGGAGCTCCTTCTTGAACGACTCCGGATCCTCCTCCTTCAGGGCCCAGTTGTACCGTTTTTCGTAACCCACAGTGGACGAGGGGACGGCGCCCAGGGACTTGCCGCAGGCACTGCCCGCCCCGTGGGCCGGCCAGATCTGAAGGAAGTCCGGCAACTCCTTGAACCGCTGAAGGGAACGGAACATCGCTTCCGCTCCGGCGTCAGCGGAGCCGGAGACTCCGAGGGATTTTTCCAGAAGATCGGGTCGTCCCACATCACCGAAAAAGACAAAATCCCCGGTGAAGATCCCCATCGGGTCTTCGGCTCCCCCGTCGGTCAGAAGGTAGGAGAGATGCTCCGGGGTGTGCCCCGGGGTGTGCATCGCCTCCAGGGTGAGGTTGCCGATGGAGAAACGGTCTCCGTCTTGGAGGAATTCATGATGGAGCTCTTTGGCATACGGAAAGGATTTCCCTTCCCCTTCACCGGAGAGGTAGAGCTTGGCTTCCCCCCGGTCGGCCAGTTCCCGGGCCCCCGACACATAGTCCGCATGGATGTGGGTTTCGGCGGCGGCCACCACCTTTAATCCTTCTTTCCGCGCGGCTTTCAGGTAGGGCTCCACGTCGCGTCCCGGATCGATCACGATGGCCTCTCCCGTGGCCGGGCAACCCACCAGGTAGGAAGCATGGGCCAGTTTGTCGTTGTAGAAGTAGCGGAGTATCATCGGATCCCTCCTGATGATAGTGGTTGCAAGCATATTCGGTTTCATTTTGTGATGTTCATGTATACCGCTGTGGGTATTTGTATCTATATTTTTATTTTCCCGTAAAAAGACCTCTTAAACGTTTGAACCCCTCTCAACGCGGGCCAACGGTCGCTGAGGGGTGTTTTTATCTGTTGTGGCCTCCGCTTCCCCAAGCAATCACTTCAAATGATCTGCCTTTGTTTCGATCGCCATCGAGGGCAACCCCCCATCTGACACACAATTCTCGGAAGAAACCGCATCTAAGGCACTTATTTTAATGCATTATGGAGGGAGAAGGAGGGGGATCAGCGATGAACCGATCCAGCTGGAAAGGACTTATTTTGGCATTTGCTGTGGCGGCCGCTGTAACCGGTTGTTCCCAAAGTTCCCAGCCCGCTTCCGGGAGCGACACCTCCGGGGAAACAGAAGTGGACGCCGCCCAAGCAAAGGCGACCTACCGAAGCAATTGCATGGGCTGTCACGGTGAGAACCTGGAGGGCGCCCAGGGGCCGAGCCTGGAAAAGGTGGGGGCCAAGTATTCCGCCAAGAAGATCGAAGCGATTATCCAGGGCGGAAAAGGGGCCATGCCCGCCCAGGTTTCCCTCAACCCGGAAGAACGGAAAAACCTGGCCGGCTGGCTGGCGGACAAGAAATGAGTCGAAACACTCCCGGATCGCGGGAGTGTTTTGCTTTTGTGCACCTGCCATTGCCTTCTCAGATGCAAACCAGCAAATTGATTTGTTGTCATTTGAAAAATTAATGGAAAGAATCCGTTGAAAAAAGAGCGGTTGATATGAATTGCAGGAAAAAATTGAAATAACCCTTGAAGGATTCTTATAATCGAATCTTCAAGGGTTTAAAAGAAAACCGAAGTATCGGCTTCCGGAAGGAGGTAAATAAGATACGGTTACGGTTCGGTGTGATCCGGCTCGGCTGCGGTTTGGCTGGTCTACTTTTATCGTATGAGAGTTGATATCCGATGTTTAGGGCTTTTTGATATTTTTATAAAAAAGAGCATTTGCCTATTAACTTAAAGCTCGCACCAGGATGAACGCGGTTAAATTATTTAAAAAATGGATCCGTTAAAAATAACGGATCCATTTTTGAGTTATTACCAAATGGCCCCAGCCAGTGCGAAAATGGTGGCGATGACCAACAGGAACAACAACAGCCGACGGAGTCCGCCGAAACCAAATCCACTTCCAATAAAGGACATTTTTTAAACCTCCTTTCTACGTACATAACTTCTACCAAATGGCCCCAACCAAAGCAAAGATCGTAGCGATGACCAAAAGGAACAGCAGCAACCGACGGAGTCCAAAAGAATCAAAGTGGGAAGACACTTCTACCCCTCCTTTTAAATCATGTCAATATCATAATATGAATTCAAATCCATAAAGGTGATAGACAATGGTATTATTTTTACCAAACTTCACTGTCGATCGGATCGATATGGATACGAAAGGGAAACGACCCGGCAGGAACATATACGGGGAGTCCGGGAGGCATACGGTCGTCTGCACTTTTCTTTGAAAAGATTGGTTTTTTAATAGATCCCCCCCCTACCCGACGGATAGGGGGGGACACAATGGCGTCTGGCGCCTCCCAATCAAAAGGGTAACCCTTAACTGAGAGCGTTTCCTATGGGGACTCAATCAAAGTTCGGTCGCGGTCTTCTTCCACTCTTGATCAAAGGCTTCAACAAGTGAAAAAAGGGAGCTATTTTTCCAATTAAAGCTCTCACCTTATTCCAAAAACCCATGATCTTGTTAACCCAAGGCTGTTTCATCATTTGAGACAAAAGAGATAACACGGAAGATCCTCCTTTCTTCTTGGCTATCAATGGATAAAACACCTCTTCTGCAAGAGAAGCGGTAAGGGGGTCTATTATTTTGACGGACCGACGGGTCGATTGGTTAATACCCTGGAGGCATTCCGTACATTCCTTGCAAAGACCAAGGGACGTTGAATGGTCTGAAAATGGATGTACCAAATTTGGGGATTGGTAAAGAGCCAGTGGTTGTGCAGAGCTGTTACCTGAATCCCTGCGCTTCGGAGTCGGCTGATAAACGGGTTGATTTCTTGGGTCAGAATCACGGTTTCCCCCAAGCACAAAGCCCGACCATCCCGACCCCGGCTTTCAAAAGAAATAGCGGCTGGAATGGTTAAGAAGGATCTCGATCTCCGCCCCATGATTCTCACTCTGATGTTATTTCGAACTTTGGTAGCTGTACACACTCCGTTAATCACTTGTGCCTGACCGCCAAAAATACGAGCAAATTCCCGACACAGGGGACTGATTGCCATACTACCTCCCCCTTCCTGATAAGCTATGAACAAGGTATGAAGGGAAGAAGGGAGATGGCACCTCGTTTCTCCTGGAATATAGAAAATATACTGTTGACTATCATGGTTATTCGGCCGTCCCTTCGTCATAATGGGTATGGGGTATCGCCCCCCAGGGGGGTGTCCCTGGATGTGTGATCATACCTTCCGCAAGCGACCCAGGCGAGACTTGTGCTCTGTGAGTGCAGCCGGAGCGGCTTTGGGTAAATGCTGCCGCTCGCTTTTTCAAAATAATTCCAGAGGCTGTTTGATAAACCCCCATGAAAAGTATGGTTATCACCGGAATGGACAGGGTAAGAATGAACTTTGGAAGGAGGCATGGTTCTACATTGACAAACCGCTTGTTTGAATCCATGCAACTGGGGCCGACCCGCCTCGACAACCGGATCGGGGTCGCCCCCATGACACGCACCAGTGCGACGGATGAGGGGCTGGCAACGGATCCAATGGTGTCATACTATACCCAATTTGCCCGTGGTGGTTTTGCGCTCATCATTACGGAAGGAACCTATCCGGATCACAAGTACAGTCAGGGTTATTGGAATCAACCGGGGATTTGTAATGAAGAACAAATGCAAGCCTGGAAACGGGTGGTGGATTCGGTTCATCGAGAAGGTGGCAAAATCTTTATCCAGCTAATGCACGCCGGGGCTCTCTCCCAAGGGAATCGATTTAAAAATGAAACCTTGGCGCCGTCTTCTGTTCAACCCAAAGGAGAGCAAATGGAAATGTACGGCGGAAACGGTCCCTTTCCCATGCCCCGGGAGGCGACAAAAGAAGATATCCAAGATGTGATCATTGGCTTTACGGAAGCTGCCAAACGGGCAAAAAAAGCCAGGTTTGACGGGATTGAGATTCATGGTGCCAATGGGTATCTTTTAGATCAATTTCTGACGGACTACACGAATCAGCGAAACGACGAGTATGGAGGTCCAACGGAAAACCGTGTCCGGTTGTTGGTTGAAGTGTCCCAACATGTCAGGGGAGCCGTGGGTCATAACATGACGGTTGGAATTCGGATCTCACAAGGAAAAGTGAACGACTTTCAACATCAGTGGGAAGGAAAAGAAAAAGATGCCAAGGTGATCTTTCATCAACTGGCTGAGGCTGGGTTAGATTATATCCATGTCACAGAATATGAAGCGTGGCAACCTGCTTTTGATTACAAGGACGAACATCAAGGAGCCTGGGAGCCTGCCTTTGGGGATCAAGGCGCTTCCCTTGCGGCGCTGGCCAAGAAGTATGGGGAGATCCCGGTCATGGCGAACGGGTCTCTTCATGATCCGGTGAAGGCGAGAGAAATGATCGAACAAGGGGAGGCAGATGTCGTCACCATTGGCCGGGGAGCTTTGGCCAACAGCGATTGGCCTCGTAAAGTAAAAAACAACGAAACGTTAAATGAATTCCATCCCGAAAGGTTTTTGAGCCCCAATGCAAAATTAAAGGATTTTGAAATCGATTTTGGAAATTCGCATATGAGATAGGAAATTGGAGGCACCGTTTCCCAGGAAAATGTTGTTGTCGACTGACAGATGAGACAAAGCCCCCGTTTCAATAGGGGCTTTGTTTTTTTTGCGGCTGAATGACGGGGGATGTTTTGATCGGCCACCCGTTTCCGTTATCATGGAAGGGTGTGCAGGGAACGAAATCATCGCTGTGTGCTGATAAGGAGGCAAGGTATGGAGTATCGGGCGATGTCCGTGGCCGGTTCCAACAGTCTGGGCGGGGCCGGCATCCAGGCAGATCTGAAAACCTTTCAGGAGTTGGACGTGTTCGGAATGGGGGTGATCACCGCCATTGTCACATTGTTTCCCGACGGGAAAAGGGATCTTTTTCCCCAATCGGCGGAAACCGTGGCGGCTCAGCTGGACTCCGGCGTGGAAGGGATGGGGGTGGATGCCCTCAAAACGGGAATGCTGTATTCATCGGAAGTGATTCGGCTGGTGGTCGACCGGGTGAAGAAATTTGGCCTTGATCGATTGGTGGTGGACCCGGTGATCGTGACCAAGACCGGAGGAAACCTTCTCCACGAGGAAGCGCTGAAGGCGGTTCGGGAGGAGTTGATCCCCTTGGCGAAGGTGGTCACCCCCAACCTTCCGGAAGCGGAAAAGCTGACCGGGATGACCATCCGCTCTCTGGAGGAGATGAAGGAGGCGGCCCGCCGCCTCCATGTACTGGGGCCGGATTACGTCCTGGTCAAAGGGGGGCGACTGGAAGGGGAAAAAGCCCTGGACGTGCTGTATGACGGAAAATATGTGGTGGTCCTGGAGGCGGATCGCATCGACACCCCCCACACCAACGGAGCGGGGTGCACCCTGTCGGCGGCGATCACGGCGGAGCTGGCCAAGGGAAACCCGGTGGAGACCGCTGTCCAGATCGCCAAATCCTTTGTCACCGAAGCGATCCGGGAGGCCTGGGACAGGGAGGAGGGGGTTGGACCCGTCAACCACTGGGCTTACCGGAGGAGAAACACTTGAGAATGAGAACCCCGCCTTTCCGTGTGGAAAGGCGTTTTTTTGGGTGCCCGGCTCTTCCTGCTATATTCAGGAATCCGACAAAGGGGAGTATACGGTCAGGATTTATGAAAAAAATCACTGTTTTTCAAATTATCCAATGTGTGGCATAATAATATGTATCTCTTGGTGCAAACGGTTTCACTTGTCTTACTCTTTTATAAAGGAGGAGATAACTTGTTGAGGAACAAACGGTTTTTACTGTTGCTACTCATTTTTTCCTTGATGGTGCAAACGATTTCATTCGCCGTGCTCAATCCGGCTGTTGCCGAGGAGCGAACGGTCACACTGGTTGGCGATTTACAAGATGAGTTGGGTGGTGCCGGTGAATGGGACCCGACGGATCCCCAAACCGTCATGACTCCCGGGAGTGATGGCTTGTATCAACTCTCCGGCACACTCCCTGCCGGTTCTTATGAGTACAAAGTGGCGATCAATGGCTCGTGGGATGAAAACTACGGCGTCGGTGGCCAACCAAACGGCCCCAACTACAAGCTGACGCTGGAGCGGGAAACAAAGGTCACCTTTACTTATAACGATTCCACCCATGTGATCACTGTAACCATTCCCTTGCCGGAAGCGGAAAGACCCCGCATTGTGGGGGACATCCAGCCTGACATCGGTGCGGGTGGTGAGTGGGCGCCCGCCGAGTCGACCGCCATTCTGACCGATGACGACCAGGACAACATCTATACTTATGCTGTCGATGTACCCAAAGGAAAACATGAGTTTAAAATTGTACTGGGCAACAACTGGGACGCTCCCGCCTACCCGGAACAAAATTTTATGCTGAACGTGCTGAGCAAGACCCGGATCACTTTTTACTACAACCATGAAACACATGATGTCTACACCGACTACGACCCCGGCGTACCTGACGGGCGCGTTCAAGGCGGGCACCTCCACCATGATACATGGGACAAGCTGTACCGGACCCCTTTTGGTGCCGTGCCCACCGGTGATACGGTGAAATTGCGCCTTCAGGCCAAAAAAGGGGATTTGTCCGGGGCCCGCCTGATGCTGAAAAACTACACCAGCGGCAAAACCAGCCTGCTCGACATGACTCCTGCCGGTTGGATGGAAAAAGACGGGAAACAGATTGAATTTTGGGAAGTTTCGGTTAAGGCGAAAGAAAAAGGCGTATACGGGTACAAGTTTATCGTCCGCGACGGTGAAGCGACCAAAGAGTACGGCGAGGACAACCGGGAAGGACACACCGGCACCCCCCTGGACGGCAACGCTTCTTATTTCCAGCTGACCGTCCACGATGAAAAGTACAAGACCCCGGACTGGATGAAAGAAGCGGTGGTCTATCAGATTTTCCCCGACCGTTTTTTCAATGGAAGCAAAAAAAATGACAACGCCAAACAAAATGCACGCGGTTCCGAACCGATTGAACACCGCGGTTGGGAGCAACTTCCGGACAATCCCCGCCTGGTTGAAAGCGAAGAATATGACGGGGACGGCATTTGGAGCAACGACTTTTACGGCGGGGACATCCAAGGGATTGAGAAAAAGCTGGATTATATCCAGTCCCTCGGTGTCAACACCCTGTATTTGAATCCGATTGCCCATGCCGCATCCAATCACAAATACGATGCCACCGATTATCAAGAGATCGACCCCATGTTTGGCACACCGGAAGAGTTTCGGGAATTCACCCGTGAACTGAAAAAGCGGAAGATGCGTCTGATCCTGGACGGAGTGTTTAACCATGTGGGGGATGACTCGATCTACTTTGACCGATACGGCAAATATGAAACGGTCGGCGCCTACGAATACTGGTCGCGCGTCTATGATCTGGTCAATGAAGGGGTGAAAGAAGAAGAAGCAAAGAAACGCGTCGAAAAAGAACTGAAAGCGGAAGGGCAAAAATTCAGTCCTTACGGCTTTCACAACTGGTTTCATATCGAAAACAAAAAAACGGACGGTGTCTATCCATACCAAGCCTGGTGGGGCTTTGATTCCCTGCCGGAGATCAAGTCCATCCCCGGTAAAGCGGTGGACTACGATTCGGAGCTGAACAATCGCCCGTTTGCCAACTACATCATGTATGAGGAAGATTCGGTGGCCAAATCGTGGCTGGACCGGGGTGCGTCCGGTTGGCGGCTTGACGTGGCCAATGAGGTGGACCCGGAGTTTTGGCGTGAATTCCGCAAAGAATTGAAAACGGGCAGTAAAAGTGATCCGCTCATTCTGGGCGAAATCTGGGATGATGCCTCCCAGTACTTCCTGGGGGACTTGTACGACTCCGTGATGAACTATCGATTCCGCGGCGCCTTGATGGACTATTTGAAAAACGGCAACGCCTCGGATGCGGCCGATCAATTGCGCGCTGTCCAGGAAGATTATCCTCTGGAAGCACAACAAGCGTTAATGAACCTGGTCGGCTCCCATGATACCTCACGGGCGGTCTTTCTGCTTGGAAACGGAACCGACACCTACGAGCGAGCCGAGCATGACCCCAACTACAACCACCGCCTGGGAGTGGAGCGGCTGAAATTGGCTTCCATTCTTCAAATGGGATATCCGGGAGCACCGACGATTTACTACGGGGATGAGGCCGGAGTAACCGGCTCCAAAGATCCGGATGACCGGCGCACCTATCCCTGGGGCAAGGAAGACAAATCCTTGATCCGCCATTACCAGAAAATCGGTAAAGTGAGAACCGACCATCGGCATCTGTTCGCCTACGGTGATCTGGATTATTTGCACACCAAAAAGGATTTGTTTGTCTTTGCCCGCACCGACGATAAAAAAGCGGCCCTGATTGCCACCAACCGCGGCAACACCCCGCAAACGGTGGAGTTGGATGTGGCCGATCTGATCATCAACGGGGTATCGCTGACCGATCAGTTGGACAAACGCTGCAAGGTCACTGTACAGGACGGCAAAGTGAAGCTGACCATCCCCGCCATGAGCGGACGGATGCTTGTCTCTGACAAAGGAGCCAAGCTGAAGCGTCCCAAAGAGATTTCCAAGCTGAGAGCCAGTGAAGGCGATCATCAAGTGAAATTAAGCTGGAACGGCAATGCCAAAACCTATCATGTGTACCGGACGACCGTCAGCGGTGGAGCCTATCAGAAAGTGGCCACCACCCACGACAAAAGCATCACCATCGACCAACTGAATAACGGTCGCCCCTACTACTTTGCTGTCACCGCTGTGGACAAGCACGGAAACGAATCAGCCAAAACGGAACTCAAACGGGGTGCCATTCCCCACATTAAGCTGACGGACAAAAACACCACCGTGCAGAGTGTAACCAAGCTGGATGACAACATGATTGACCTGGCTCAAAAACAAGAGGTGGCTGCCGAAATCTCCATCGCCGGAGCGACCGACCGGGACCAGGCCGAGGGGTTGCAGGCACAACTTCAAGTCAAAGAGCCCGGAAAAGAATCCTGGACCTCCCATTCCTCCCAATATACGGGTCAGAACGGGGAGTATAACCGTTTCGAAGCCCGGTTCCTGCCCATTGAGCCGGGAGAATATCAGTACAGATACCGATTTTCCACCAACCTGGGGCGGGACTGGTTCACCAGTGACACAGGGACTGTCACCTATCAAAAAGGAGGAGATGACACGCTTCCAGCCAAGAGTGTCACATTGGAACCACCGGAACAGGAGTCCGCCCAGGTTAACCTTTCCTGGAAGCTGGAGGAACCGACCGATCCCTGCATGGTGGCCATCCTGCGCGATGGCCGGGTGATCGACCAACGGTTTGATGTGGAGAAAACCACGTACAAGGATCTGAATGTGACTAACGGAACTTCATACACCTATGAAGTCCGCGTCTACGACCAGTACGGAAATCACGTCACCTCCAACAAGGTGGCAGTCATCCCGGATCTGGTGACCGTAATGGTCACGTTCAAGGTCCGCCTGCCTGACTATACACCCCAGGATGTGAAGATCAACATCCCCGGCAGTCGTAACGGCTGGAACACCGGCGCCTGGGAGATGACCAGAGGCGGCGCTGTCACCAACGATTACGAGTACACCATCGAAGCCCGGGAGGGGGAAGTGCTCAGCTACAAATACGTCAAAAACAACTCCTGGGATCAGGAAGGATTGGCCGACCACACCCCCAATAATCCGAACGATGATGATGTCAGCTATTATGGGTACGGATCGACAGAAACCAATCTGGAAGCAGTCGTCACCAACCAGGGTGGTAACCGGATGGTGATTGAGGACAATGTCCTGCGCTGGATCGACCAGCCGGCAGTGATCACATCCCACACGGATGGACAGGAAGTGACCGGTGACACCATCACCCTGAAAGGAAACGCCATCAAGGAAGGGGTCCTTACGGTAAATGGGGAGCCCGTTCCCATCCAGGACGATATGTCGTTCAGTCACACACTCCGGCTGAAGGACGGAGTCAATGAAATCAAGCTGCACATCGAACCATCAGAAGAAAACCGATCGGCCATCTTTAAAAACGACGGTGAAGCGATTGCCAAGAACACCAAAGATATTACGATGACCATTTACAAAAAATAAGACGGAGGTTTCGATCCGATCCCTGCCGGTCTGACCGCGGTCAGCCTGCGGGATATTGGGGAAACGGCATAAAAAAGGACTCATGCGAGGCTCCCGCACGAGTCCTTTTTTACTTTGAAATTACGCCTGTTTCGTTTTCTGTCCGGACTCTTCCGCGCCCCAGCACTCCACGTTTTTCAGGCCGGGGATGTGACTGATGTGGAAGACGGGATCTTTCCCTTCTTTCTTCTGCCGCAGGTAATCCTTCAGGGCGGCGAAGGCGATCGGGCCGAGGAGAGCGATGGCGATCAAGTTGAGGAGGGCCATCGATCCCATGAACAGGTCGGCCAGGTCCCATACGATCTGGATTTTGGCGACGGATCCGAACATCACCATACCCAGGACGGCCAGCCGGTAAGCGGTCAGCCAGCCTTTGTTATCGGCCTGGATGAATTCGATGTTGGTCTCCCCGTAGTAATAGTTGCCCACCAGGGAACTGAAAGCGAACAGGAAGACGGCGACGGCGACGAAAATGCCCGCCCACGCGCCGATCTCGGCGCCCAGGGCGCTCTGGGTGAGTTGGATCCCGTCGGCTTCGCCGGTGGTGTACTGACCGGAAAAGAGGATCATGAATGCCGTGCAGCTGCAGATCAGGAGGGTGTCGGTGAACACCCCGAGGGTCTGGATCAGGCCCTGTTTCACCGGATGGCTCACTTCCGCCGTAGCGGCGGCGTTGGGGGCGCTCCCCATCCCTGCTTCGTTGGAGAAGAGGCCCCGCTTGATCCCTTCCATCACCGCGGCCCCGAGGCCTCCGCCGGCAACGGCTTTCAGGCCGAAGGCGCTGCTGAAGATCAGGCCCAGCACATCGGGGATCTGGGTGATGTTTTTGGCCAACACGTAGAGGGCGAGCAGGATGTACAGCACCGCCATCACGGGGACGATCAGTTGGGCGGTGCGGGCGATCCGTTTCACCCCGCCGAAGATGATGAGGGCCATGGCCACAACGAGCACCACGCCGAGAATGGAACGGTCCATACCGAGAGGTTCAAAGGCCAAGGTGATGGTGTTAGCCTGGACGGCGTTGAAGACCAGTCCGAAGCAGAGCGTGATCAGGATGGAAAAGAGGATGCCCATCCAGCGCTTGCCCAAGGCTTTCTCCATGTAATAGGCGGGGCCGCCGCGATAGGTCTCCCCGTCCCGCACTTTGTAAATCTGGGCCAAGGTGCTTTCGACAAAGCCGGATGCCGCTCCCAAGAGGGCGATCAGCCACATCCAGAAGACAGCACCGGGGCCGCCGAGGGAGATGGCCAGAGCGACACCGGCCAGGTTCCCCGTCCCCACCCGGGAGGCGAGGCTGATGCAGAAGGCTTGAAAGGAAGAAACGCCTTTTCCATCCACTTGGGTGTCGGCTTTTCCTCCCAAGAGACGGATCATTTCGCCCACCATACGGAACTGGATCAACCGGGTCCGGATGGTGAACCAAAGTCCGAGACTGATCAGGGTGAAGATCAGGATATAAGACCAGAGAAGGTCGTTGATCTGAGGAACGAGTTCTTCCAACACAATCATCCGATCACCTCTTGATAAAAGAATCAGATTCCGGAAATGAGTTTCAGGATTGATTTTTTACGGAGGACCCTTTCTATCTTACTATAAATGAAGGGACGATCGGAGTGAAAATAGTTCCAAAACGACAGATTTGAAATATCAAGTATAGTGGAAATAAAATGGAAATAGACCGCGGAGGGGAGTGGTGACAGTGGGATGCTTCCGCCGGCTGTGGGAACGGTTTCTGAACTGGCTGATGGAAACGGAGGAAAACGGATGAAACCGGTTCTCCCGACAAGGCTTGAAACAGTCAAGGAGCAAAGAGAGCCCGTCCCCGGTACACGGAGGCGGGCTTTCGTTGGATCGGACATGTTATTGCGGGGGCAAATTCAATCAGCGATCCGCTCTTTCTTTTTTAACGATCCGTTTCGTTCCTTTCAGCATCTCCACCCGATCGATCCCTGTGGCGAACATGGTGATCTTGCACTCCAGTTCGATCCGCTCCAGCTGGCGGGTGATGGCCTCCTCGGCGGGTTCCGTTGCGGGCCGGAGGAGGGAGCGTCCGTATCCTGCCAGGTTGGCGCCGAGAGCGAGAGCTTTGGCTCCTTCGACGCCGTCTTTCAAGCCGCCGCTGGCGATCAGGGTTCCCTCGGGAGTGAGGGACCGGACGTCCCGGAGGCAGTCGGCGGTGGGGAGGCCCCAGTCTTCAAAGGCCCTGGCAGCCTGGAAGCGGAGCTCGTCCCGTGAACGGTATTTTTCCACTTGACTCCAGGAGGTGCCCCCGGCTCCAGCCACGTCGACGAAGGCGACACCCGCGTCGAAAAGGCGGCGGGCAAGTTCGCCGTGGATGCCCCATCCGACTTCCTTCACCCCTACGGGAACCTCGAGAGCGGAGGCGACGTCTTCGATTTTTTGGAGGAGGTTGCGAAAATCGGTGTTTCCCCCGGGCTGAAAGACTTCCTGAAGGCTGTTCAGGTGGAGGATGAGAGCGTCGGCCTTCGTCACCTCCACCGCTCGCCGGCAGTGATCGACCCCGTATCCGTAATTGAGTTGAACGGCTCCGAGGTTGGCCAGCAGGGGGATGCTGGGAGCCACTTCCCGCATGTTGAAGGTATCGGCGGTTTCCGGATGTTCGAGTGCGGCCCGGACGGAACCGAGTCCCATGGCCCATCCCCGCGCTTCCGCAGCAGAGGCCAGGTTCCGGTTGATCCGTCTTGCTTTCTTCGTCCCCCCGGTCATGGAACTGATCAGGAAGGGAGCTTTCAACCGCTTGCCCAGAAAATCGGTTTCCAGGGAGATGTCGGAAAAGGCGATTTCCGGCAGTGCTTGGTGGATGAAACGGTAGGTTTCAAAACCGGTGGTGATGCCGGTGCCGGTTACCTTCCGGTTGAGCACGATGTCGATGTGTTCCGATTTTCGCTTGGAGTGGTTCGGTTCCTTCATCGATGATGAAATCCTCTCTATGTGAGGGAGGCCCCATTTTTCGGACAGCCGGATGAGATGTGTTGTTTATCATCTCCCGGGATTTGGAAGTTATGACGGCCCATGATTCGATCTGCGGAATATTTGGTGTGGTGAAAGAGCCTGGGAAGGAGTTCAGACTGTCCCGTTTAACCGGGCGGGGGCTTTTTTCTTGCCAAAAGCCGGCACTTCATTAGATTATTAGAATATAATCTAAATATCGAAGCGCTTTTGCAAAGGGGGGATGCCATCTGAACGAAGCGTTTAAAGCTCTGTCCAACCCGACCCGACGCAAGATTCTTCGCATACTCCGGGCGGGGGACCGGACCGCGGGAGAGATCGCCGGATCCTTTTCCATGTCCAAACCAAGTCTCTCCCATCACCTGAATGTCCTGAAACAAGCTCAGCTGGTACTTCGGGAACGGAAGGGTCAGCATATCGTTTATTCTTTGAATACGACGGTTCTTCAGGAAGTGATGCGTTGGTTTCTCGATTTTACGGATAATTCATTCCGGGAGGAGGAAAAAGAATGAAGTTTCGCTGGAACCGTTGGGATACGGTCATTTTGGTTCTTGCTTTGCTTCCCGGAGTTTTTGCCTGGGCGGTCTATGATCGGTTGCCGGATCGGGTACCGAGTCATTTCGGCCCGTCGGGAAAACCGGATGACTACAGTGACAAGGAGGTGTTCATCCCGATGATGTCGGGATTGATCCTGTCGTTGCCTTTCTTCATCAAGTGGCTCCCCTTCATCGATCCCAGACGCGAGAACTATCGGAAGTTCACCCGGTTTTATGAAATCTTCCGCCTTGTTCTCACGCTGTTCCTCGGAGGGGTCTTTGTGGCAACGCTGTTATATACCCTGGGTTATCCGGTAAACCTGTCCAAAATCATGCCCGTGGGATTGGGACTCCTTTGGATCGTCCTCGGCAACTTCATGGGTCAGGTGCGACCCAATTGGTTTTTCGGCATCCGCCTTCCTTGGACGCTGGAAAACGAAGAGGTGTGGCGTCGGACGCACCGGTTCACCGGTCCGCTGTGGGTGGGGGCCGGGATTCTGATTCTTTTCACGGCGCTTCTGCCAGCGGGTATGACCTTCTGGGTGGTGCTTCCTATCCTGATCTTGTCCTCCCTGCTGCCGATGGTGTACGCTTACGCGGTTTACCGGAAACTGTCCGGCGATTCCTGAGCCCGCCGGCTTCAATCACACCCCTTCCGGGAAAAAGGACTCGGGGTGTTTTTTGCGAACATGCGAAAAATGAAAGGAAGCAGAAGAAAGGGATGAGTGGATGGGAAGCCGACGTCAAGCCTGGATACTCCTGACGGGGATTACCGTGATTTGGGGATACACCTGGATTCCGATGAAAACGGGCCTGAATCATTTGGGGCCTTTTTCCTTCTCCTTTTACCGGTTTCTGATCGGTTCCGTTGTTCTCCTGTCGATCGCTTACTTCTCCGGACGGTTGCGGCTGGAGCGAGGGGAGGTCGGTTGGTTGGTCCTGCTGGGACTGTTGCAGACCACTGCCACCTTCGGTTTCTGGATGGCGGGGATGGAGCGGTTACCCGCCGGCACTTCTTCCATCCTGGCCTATACGATGCCGTTGTGGACGTACCTTTTGGCCGTGTTCTTCCTGTCGGAACGGCCGAACTCGGGGAAGCTGGCGGGGCTTCTCTTGGGATTGGCGGGATTGGTTGGAGTGGCCGGCCCGGAAGCCGTCGGCGGGATGTCGGCGTGGAAGGCAATGGGTCTGGTGCTGGTGGGATCCATCTGTTGGGCGGGAAGCAATATCCTGGTCCGGGCCCGGTTTTCCGGAAAAGACAAGATCTCCCTGACCGCTTTCCAGATGACGGTGGGAACTGTGGGATTGGCAGCGTTGACCTTGTGGTTTGAACCGGGTTTCTCGCCGGATCGCTGGAGCCTCGACCTGGTGGCCAATCTGCTTTTCACCGGTCTTTTCTCCTCCGCCTTCGCCTTTGTCGCGTGGTTTTTCGCCGTCTCCGCTTTGGGTGCGGGGGAAGCGGCGGTTTCAGTGCTCTTGGTCCCCGTGCTCGCCCTCGTCTTCGGTTGGTTGCAGCTGGGAGAAGAGATCGGCTGGATTCAGGCGGCGGGAACGGTTCTGGTGCTGACCGGCGTCGGTCTGGTGCAAAAGAAGGGACAGGCTCTTCCGGAAGAACGAAAGGATACGGCAGAGAAGGCGGCTGACGGAAGATAACCGGGATATGCGTTGGATCGTTTTCTTTCGGGTAGACTGGTGGATACTTGATCAAACGACGGGAGGCGAACACACCCCACATGATCTGGTACGTTCCTTTTCTTTTGGCCGCCCTGACGGTGCCGGCCCTGTGGTTGGGCATCCGGTATCGAAAGAACCGGAAAGAGATGCCGCATCCGGTCCGCCGTCCCGCTCCCAACCGTCCCGAGCCGGAAACGTGGAAAGACCGGGAGGTGACGGTCACTTGGGTGGGCCACGCCACCTGTTACCTCCATTTTTACGGCACCCGCATCCTGACGGATCCCGTGCTGGAGGAAAGAGTGGGGTTGGAGCTCTTTCCGGGGCTGAAAATCGGTCCGCGAAGATTCGTTCCGCCGGCATTGAGTCTGGAGTCTCTGAAGGATACGGATCTGATTCTCCTTTCCCACGCCCATATGGACCATCTGGATCTTCCCACCCTGAAGAAACTGGCGCACCCGGGAATGACGGTGGTGACGGCGGCGAAAATGGGACGCCTTCTGAAGGGGCTTCCCGTTGGAAAGGTGGTGGAGCTGAGCGGGACCGATCCTTTGCGGTTGCCGGACGGCCTCACCGTGAAGGCCTTTCCCGTGCGTCATTGGGGGAGTCGATTTCCCTGGAACACGGACTTCGGGTGGACAGGGTACATATTGGAGAAAGAAGGAAGGAAGGTGGTTTTCCCGGGGGATACGGCCTACACATCCACGTTTGCCCGTCTGAAGGAACAGGGAGGGGTCGATCTTCTCTTCATGCCGATCGGCGCCTATCAACCCGACGCTTTGACCGCCTATCACTGTACGCCGGAGCAGGGCTGGCGGATGGCGGTGGAAGCCGGAGCCCGCTGGATCGTGCCGATCCACTGGAATACGTTCGTTTTGTCCAAGGAACCCGTCGGGGAGCCGATCCAACGTTTTCTTACCGCCGCCGGGGACCGAAGGAAGGATGTGGTGATCCGTGAGCAGGGGGAGGTCTTCCGGTTTGGAACCTTGGACGAGGCTCCCGGCGAAGGGGATGAAGCGTCCAAGCCGCTGACCGAACGTCACAAACAATAGTCCCATTTCCGGGCCCCGTTGAGGAATCGGATACTCAACGGGGGCCTTCCATGTTCAAGGGGCTTTTTTTACGATTTTGACCCGGGAGGAGATAGGCAGATCTTCTCCTACATAAGGTTGTATTGAAGACACTGGAAGCGTTGTGAAAAAGTGAGCGGCAGCATTTGCCCAAAACGCTTCCAGGGCGGAAGCCGCATCGGGTCTGTCGATAACAACCTTTGACGGCTTCAGGCGTATGATGTTGGAAAGAGATGGGGAGGGAGTTTCGGATGACCGATGAGCTCAAGGAACTGAACCGTGCGATCGGGGAAATCACGGAAATTGCAAAGGGATTCGGCCTGGATTTTTATCCCATGCGCTATGAAATCTGTCCAGCGGACATCATCTATACCTTCGGGGCCTACGGAATGCCGACCCGCTTTTCCCATTGGAGTTTCGGCAAAACCTTTCACAAGATGAAACTGCAGTATGATTTGAACCTGAGCCGGATTTACGAGCTGGTGATCAACTCCAATCCCTGCTACGCTTTTCTTCTGAAGGGAAACAGCTTGATTCAAAACAAACTGATCGCTGCCCATGTTTTGGCTCACTGTGATTTCTTCAAGAATAACATCCGCTTCTCCAATACCTCCCGCGACATGGTGGAAAAAATGGCCGCCAGTGCGGAACGCATCCGGCAATACGAGCTGAAGTACGGGCAAGAAGAGGTGGAGCGGTTTTTGGACAGTGTCCTGTCCATCCAGGAGCATATCGATCCCAGCCTGATCCGACCACCTCGCCGCAAGGAGCGGGAACCGGTGAGAAAAAACCGACGCACCACTCCCTATGATGATCTTTGGGAACTGGACGATTCCGGTGTCAAAGAAGCTCCACGGGCTCCAAAAACGAAAATCCCGGAAAAACCGGAGAAAGATCTGTTGCTGTTCCTGATGGAGCACAGCCGGGTGCTGGAGAAATGGCAACAAGACGTTATGACGGTTCTCCGGGATGAAATGCTCTACTTCTGGCCCCAGATGGAAACGAAGATCATGAATGAAGGTTGGGCCTCCTACTGGCATATCCGTATCTTAAGGGAAATGGATCTGACAGATGAAGAGACCCTGGAATTCGCCAAACTGAACGCTTCCGTGATCCAACCCTCGACCACCTCGATCAACCCTTACTATCTGGGTCTGAAACTGTTTGAGGATATCGAAAGTCGGTGGGACCATCCCACGGAGGAAGAGCGGGAACGCTACGGCCGGGTGCCCGGAAAGGGAAGGGACAAAATCTTTGAAGTGCGGGAAATGGATATGGATACCTCGTTTATCCGGAACTACCTGACCAAGGAGCTGGTGGAAGATTTGGATCTCTTCATCTTCCAGCGTTCCGGCAACGAATGGACGGTGACCGACAAAGACTGGAAAGAAGTGCGGGATCAACTGATTGCCAGCCGTGTGAACGGCGGTCATCCGTATATCGTGGTGGAAGACGGGGATTACAAGGGTAACGGGGAGCTCTACCTGAAACATTGCTATGAAGGGTTGGAGCTGGATATCAAGTACCTCGAAAAGACGCTTCCCCACGTGCAATCCCTGTGGGGGAGGACGGCCCACATTGAGACGGTGATCGAGAACAAACCGGTCCTGTTCACCTGTAACGGAAAGAAATGCACCCGCCGCTTTCTGTAACAGGAGAGGCACCTGCAAAAGCAGGTGCCTTTTTTCAAGATGGGTTATTTCCGGTTTTGAAAGACAGACTCGGCTGGATTTTCACCAAACGGCCAGACAGGCGGCTCCCCATCCTGGGAGTCTTCCCCGCCGGAGGGATCGCTTCCGTTGGATAAGTTTTCCTCTTCCGGTGTGGAATCGACTTCGCTTGGGTTCATCGTGGACCGATCCGCTTCCTTTTCCGATACATCCTCACTGGCAACGGGGGCAGGTTCACTTTCACGGAAACGGGTTCCGGTTTCTTCTGCGGATTCAGCTTCCTCTTCCATGGATGGGCCTTCGGTCTCTCCGGCAGCCTCTGTTCTTTCTTCCTCAACAAAGCGGGTTTCGCTGTCGGCGGAATCGCCGTCCCAACTTTCGGCCTCGTGAGAAAGGGAGGTTTCATCTTTGGAAGCGCCGCTCCAAGCTTCTCCCATGTGGGCAGGGGATTGGTTCCAGATGGATTCGGAACACTCCGCTTCCATTTCGGGGAACTCCCCCCACTCTCCATCGAAGGGAACCGTGATCCAGAACAGGAATCCCATCGTCCCCGTGTCAGAGGAGCCGTTCATCCGTCGCACTCTCAGGGAGAAGGATTCTGCCGAACGACTCTCCAGACTGACATGGCAATCCGGGTGATTAGTCATGGCCATCGGCAAGTAGGGCTGATTCAAACCGGAGTCACTCATCGGAATGGTGACGATGGTTTCCAACGGATCTCCCGTCAGGTGAAAAGGACGGACCCCGGAGCGGATGGCAGGGACAGCCACCTCGTCGGAGAGATGGAAGGCCAACTTCTCCAATCCGATGGAACCGTCGGCGATTTTTTCGGAGGTGACGCTTTCGTCCTGCAGATGGCGGTGTTCCACTGCCCGCTCGCGGATGTGGGAGGAAGAGATGGAATCGTGTTCGAGATGGTTGGAGTTGACTGTGTTCTCTTTCAAATGAATTCCGTTGACAGACCCTTTTTTCAGGTGGGACTCCCCGACGGAGTCGTCTGCCAATTGCCGGGAATGCACGCTCTGGTCGGACAAATGATTCCGCATGATCTGCTCCTCGCCGATATGGCGGGAGGAAACCGCTCCGTTCCCGATCTTATCTTCGGTGACGCTGCCGGAGGTAAGGTGGTCGGAGGCAACCGACCCATCCTGCAGATGGGCTCCCGTGATCTGTGCCGAGTCGATGTGGCGGGATTGGACCGATTCCTCAGCGATTTTCTCCGATGTGACGGATTCATTTTCCAGGTGACGACTTTGCACCGCATGATTGCGAAGGTGGGTGGAGGCGACGGATTCGGTTGTGAGGTGGGTGTCGTTGACACTTTTTTCTTTTATATGCCCCCCATTGACGGTGCCTTTTTTCAGATGGGATGCTTCGATGGATTCATTGGCCAGATGGTGGGAATACACCGCTTGGTCGGATAGATGATTCCGCCTGATTTGCCCGTCACCGATATGACGGGAAGAAACGGCTCCCTCTCCGAGTTTTTCCCCGTTGACGCTGCCGGAGGCAAGGTGACCGGAGGTAACCGATCCTTCCTGCAGATGGGACCCCGTGATCTGTGCCGAGTCGATGTGTTGGGAGTGGATCGACGCATCGGCAATCTTTTCCGATGTGATGGATTCATCTTCCAAGTGACGACTCTGCACCGAGTAGTTGCGAAGGTGGGTGGGGGCGACGGAATCAGTTGCAAGATGAGGGCTGTTGATACTGTTTTCTCTCAAATGATCCCCGTTGACGGAACCTTTTTTCAGATGGGATTCATTTACGGACTCATCGGCCAGGTGTTGGGAATGAACCGCCTGATCATCCAGATGATTTTGCTTGATTTGCCCTTCACCGATATGATGGGAGGAAATGGCTTCTTCTTGGATTTTCTCTCCGTTGACACTGCCGGGAGCGAGGTGGCTGGAGACGACGGAGCCTTCTGCCAAGTGGGACCCGTTCACCTGATCCACCTCAATATGCCGGGAGTGAACCGATGCATTGGCGATTTTCTCCGACGTGACAGACTCCTCTTCAAGATGACGGTTCTGCACCGCGTGCTCCCGGAGGTGGGAGGAAGAAACGGAGTCATGGGAGAGATGGGAGCCCTTGACGCTGTTCTCTTTCAGGTGATCCCCGTTGACGGAGCCTTTCTTCAGGTGGGCTTCCCTGACCGCTTCATCGGCCAGCTGCCGGGAATGGACCGCCTGATTGGCCAGGTGGTTCCGCAGGATTTGCCCGTCACGAATATGGCCCGAAAAAACGGAACCATCGGCCAGGTGGGTTTCCGTCACGGCATCCTCCCTCAGGTGATGACTGTCCACGCTGCGGGGAGCCAACTTTTCCCCGGTAACGGATTTGTTTCCCAGCTTCGGGGACTGAACGGCAAAGTCCGTTAATTTGTCCGTTGAGATGCTTTCCGGGGAGAGTTTGGATGTGGTCACGGAACGGTCGGCCAATTTGTTCCCGTTGATGGAGGAATCAGCGAGATGTTGCTCTTTTACCGAACCGTCCCGCAGGTGTCTGCTGTGAATGGATTGGTATGCAAGGTGCTGTTCCTGCACGGATTGTTCTGTCAAATGTTCCGGGCGGACGCTGTCCAGGTCCAGCATCCTCGCCTGAACCGAGCGCGGGGCGATTTTTTTCCGGGTCACGGCCCCATCCTTCAGGTGTTCTTCTTCCACCGTATCGTTGATCAAGTGCGAACCGTCGATGGATTGTGGCCGGATGATCGAACCCCCGACTGAATCAACGGCCATCTTTTCCGCCGTGATGCTGTGATCCTGGAGATGCTGCGTGTTGATGGAGGAAGGACTCAGATGTCTTTCTCCAACGGTACCTGGACGAATATGATCGTTTTCCACGGATTCCGGAGCCAGTTTTTCCCTTGTGACGGATTCCGGTTCAAGGTGGTGTTCCCCGATTGCATTTTCTTCGATGTGCGTGCCCTGAATGGTATTCGGGGCGATCTTGTCGGAGGTGACGGCGTTTTCGGCCAGTTGGTCTTCCGTGATCGATTCATCCTGCAGGTTGTCGGTGCTCACTGCCCCGGGCCCCAGCTTGGAGTGGTCGACGGCTTTGTTGGCCAAATGGCGGGTGTGGACGGATCCGCTTTTAAGCTTATCTCCGTCGATGGACTCATCGGCCAGGTGTTTTTCGGTAATCTGCTCGGGGGCGAGGTGCCAGGCCTGCACCGAATGATCTTTCAATTTGGCACCGTCGATGCTGTCGTCTTTGAGGCGGGTTCCGTCAATGCTGTTTTCGCCGAAATGATGACCTTGGATGGCTTCGTTCCCGATGTGTTCGGGTCCGATGCAACCTTCCGTCAGATGATGTTTTTTCACGGATTTTTCCGCCAGTTTGGAGGAGGTGACCGCGTGCCAGACCAGCTTGGAAGAGTCAACCGCCTGGTTTTTCAGGTGTTTGGATTCCACCGCCCCCGGCTGCAGATTGGTGCTGTCAACGGAGTTTTTCCCCAGTTTTTCGTGGGTGATCAACCCGTCCGCCAGGTCCCCGGTATGGATGAATGCTTTACTGGAACGGCCATGGAGACGGTTCTCCTTCAATTTCTTCCACTCACCGGATGAACGGGACCCCGGTTTGTCACCTTTGGAGTCGGATTGCCGTTGTTTGGCGGCCGCTGGTGTCTTTGTCTTGTTGTTTTGGACAGGCCCGGCGCTTTGACGGTCGGGATCTTCCGGGTGGACCGCTGATCCCCCGTCTTTTTCTGTGGAAATATTTTCTTCCGCTTGAGGCGGGTGATCTACGGCCGGCTTTTCTGTTTCAAGGTTCTTCAGTTTTTGTTCCTCTTTATGAAAGTGTTGATCCAGGGTTCGTTCATCCGCCGAGAGTTGATCCAGAATTCGTTCATCCGCCGAGAGTTGATCCAGAATTCGTTCATCTGCCGGTTGACGGTTTTTTGGAGGTTTCCGGTACCCCCTTTTTCTTCGATGCAAGGATATCATCCCTTTCCTATGTGCTCTCTGAATAGGTATATTCATCATGCATAAAAGCGGAAACCCGAAGAAGCGAAACTGGGCTTCTGCTGAAGGCAGGGAAAAGAGGGAGTGAAGCTCAGTCGGGGGGAGTCGAAGGGAAAGTGACGACCCACAAAAAGTGAACGCGGGATGGGTAGATACCGCGATTTGTGCTATACTGTCCCTGTTCACTGGGTTAACGGTCATCCAGCTGCGAGAAAAAAGAAAAGATGGAAATAGATTCCATCATTGAATCAGGGAGAGGATTTTTTGGATAAAGAAAACAACCGGAATGAAAACTGGCGGAAAATCATCGCTCCTTACATGAGGCCCGATGTGAAGCGAAGTGTTTGGCAAGTGATCAATACCATCGTTCCCTTCTTTCTGCTTTGGTATCTTGCATATTTGAGTCTTTCGGTGTCCTATTGGCTTACCTTGGTCCCGGTCTGCTTGGCAGCCGGTTTGTTGGTCCGGATTTTTATCATCTTTCATGACTGCTGTCACGGTTCCTTCTTCCCGAACCGGAAGGCGAACGAGGTGTTGGGAACGCTTACCGGAATATTGACCTGCTGTCCGTTTCATCAATGGCGGCACAGTCATTCCGTCCACCACGCTACCAGCGGTAACCTGGATCGGCACGGCACGGGGGATATTTGGACGTTGACAGTCGAGGAATATCTGGCATTGCCGCGGCTGAAGCGAATGGCTTACCGCATGTACCGGAACCCGTTGGTGATGTTCGGTCTCGGGCCCACATATCTTTTCCTCATTGAATACCGGTTCAACCGAAAGGGAGCCCGGAGGAAGGAACGGATGAACACCTATATCACCAATCTCGGAATCGCCGCTGTCGCCGGGTTGCTTTGTTGGAGCATCGGTTGGAAAGAGTTCCTGTTGATTCAGGGACCCATCTTTCTGATTTCGGGTTTGGCCGGTGTCTGGCTCTTCTACGTTCAACATCAGTTTGAAGGGACCTATTTCGAGAAAGACGAAAAATGGGATTACGTGGAGGCGGCGCTCCGCGGGAGCTCTTTCTATAAGCTGCCGAAGATCCTGCATTGGTTCACGGGAAACATCGGCTTCCACCATATTCACCATTTGAGCCCCCGGGTTCCGAACTACTACCTGCACCATGTTCACAAAAAGAATACGATGTTCCAGAGTGTGAATTCTATTACGCTTTTATCCAGTCTGAAATCTCTCAACTTCCGCATATGGGACGAAAATCGCAAGAAGTTGATGGGATTCGGGTACATCAAGCGTTTCCTGAAAGCCGAAGAAAACAGGACAACGGGATAAATATGAAACGAAGCGGAGTACTAAGAACGAATGATCCCTTTTTGAGAGAAGGGCCAAGAATGCGGTACGTACGAACCGATATTTGAAAAACACAGAAGAACAATCGACCCCCGACAAGACTAAAACCTTGTCGGGGGTGCTGTTTTTTCAAGAGGATTCATCCGTTTTGTCCAAAAATCCACCATGGTGGTACAAAGGACTCTTGCACTGGGGTAAAATACCGGTTCCATCATGGATTTGATGACAGAAGAGGTCTAGCTGTCGATCATGGGCAGTAGGTTTTCCAGTTTGGTGTTAATCAAGCTGTGGGTCTGTACTGACTCCGAGCTAGCCGCTTAATGGCGGAGGAAGGCAGCATAATAAAGGGGATTAAGATACGTCCTATGAAACATTTTTTTGTCACCGGCTAATGGGAAAATGATGCGTAAATCACGAAAATTGACTTCGATTAACCAGGGGCGCCCCTTTTGATCGATCCCGACGTCTAACCCGGCATCAGCGAATGCGGGCCAGGTTTTCTCCAACTCTTGGCAGGTTGCTATGGAGAGGTGGGAAATCCGATTGAGGATGGCTTGGATTCGTTGCTTAGGAAAGCAACGGTTGAGCGCGGTCCAGGCCCTCATCGCTTTCCCGTTTTGGGCTATGTTAGTCATATGGCTTTGTTCCCTGGCCACTTTCGCCGCGATCCCGCTGATTTCCCATCTTCCGAAACGCCCTTTCTGAACAGAAACCCGAAAGTCAAAAGGAGCCCCGTTGAAACGGGCCAGCGGTATACCCTGCTGAATATAGTAGCGTCGTTGTTTGAGGGTTCCCAGGTATCGGGCCAATCCGGAGGCGGACATCCGGGTTTTCTTGCCTCTATATGGATGAACAAGAAAGGATTTCTTCCCCATATTTTCGATCCGGATGATGTGATGACCCAGTGAGCCGATCACAGGCTTGATAAAAACCACAGGGTACTTATCGATCCACGTGACTGCTTTCGTGGTTTCCGTTAACGGTATCATAGCTGGTAGATGGGGCCGAACCGTTGTATTTCGGGACAGTAATCGATGAATGAATACTTTATCGCGTCGGACCGGTGGGTTGAACAACCGCTTCCCCATCTTCTGTGAGAGACGGGTCAACTTCCGCGAATACCCCAGCACACGGCTGTGCACAACAGGGGGAAGAGGACGGTGAACAGGAATATAACTCCGGAAAGTCGGATGCCAGACATAGCCCCTGATCCGGCGGTTCGTCAGGTCAAGACCCCTGAGGTCAAAGAGTATGGGCTGCAACCCTAGCCGCTTCCCGAACTGAAAATAGAGTTTCGCCCGTTCATGCGTGGCAAGATCGGCGCGAATGCGGTGCAATAGTTGTGACGACAACAAAATTCCCACGTTTTTTGAACGGTTCATTCCAGTACCCTCTCCCCATCAGACTAAATTGATACTTATTATATTACCAGGGAGGGAGGATGCCTGGACTTCCGTCCAAAAAAGGGAGAATGGCCGTTCAATTGGGGGATTCGCCGGTGTGAACAACCGATTTGGTCGCCACATACAATACAGGAAATTCCCAGGGGGAGGAGACGGCTATATGCGGATCGCTTTCATCAGTCCGGGAAGTTTCCCCGTCCCGGTTCAATATGGCGGTGGTTCAGTGGAAACGGCGATCACGAATATTGCGGGCAGATTGCCTGCACACTGGAACGTAACGGTACTGGGAAAACGTTTTCCCGGGTTGAAAGACAAGGAGACAAGGAATCGCGTCACGTATATCCGGTTGGAAGACACCTCGCAAAGAAGTTATCTTCATTCCTGCATTCGGTATCTGAAAAAGTTCCCCCATGACATCGTCCAGGTGGAGAACCGGCCTGCGTTCGTCCCTCTTCTCAAAAAACGGTTGCCCTGCCCCGTTTTGCTCGGTATGCATTCCCTATTGTTTTTGAATCCCCTCGCGTTGGGAGGTCGGAAACCACAAGACTGTCTGAACAGCGCCGATCTCATCCTGACCAACAGCCATTATCTCCGGTCACTCCTCTTGTCCCGTTACAGGACGTCCACCCCCGTCCGCCCCGTGCATCTGGGGGTGGACACAGGAGATTATATATCTCGTTGGAGCGAGAAGGGAAAACGCATTCGCTGCCGCCTCCGTTCCCGCTTCGTTGTAACGGGTCGGACCGTGATTCTGTTCGCGGGCCGGCTGATTCCGATCAAGGGCGTCCACCTATTGCTGGAATCCATCATCAAAGCGGTAAAACAGGATCCACGGATTCTCTGCATGGTGGCCGGCGGGAGCCGATATGGTTCAAACAGGGAAACGCGGTATGTGAGGAAATTGAAACAGATGGCGCGGTCGATCCACCCGCACGTCCGGTTCACCGGAACCATCCATCCAACGAAGATGCCCCGGTATTACGCATTGGCGGACCTGGTGGTCACTCCCTCAATCGGACCGGAAGCTTTGGGATTGGTGAATTTGGAGGCGATGGCTTCGGGCCAGCCCGTCATCTCCACCGCCATCGGCGGTATTCGGGAAACGGTAAAAACAGGAGTGAACGGCATCCTGATCAAACCCTCTCGTTTAAAACATGAGTTAACAGACGCCATCCTGCATCTTTCGGCGAACTCCGCTTTAAGAGAGCGGCTGGGCAGAAATGGCCGTCTTTTGGCTGAACGCAGTTTTTCATGGGATCATACCGCCCGTCAGTACGCCAGATTCTATTACCGAATCCATTCGTCAAGCAAAGGACGCACTTAAAAATGATCCCTGCTGGTTCCCATTTCGAAGGGGGACATCGCGACCGTGGTGGAGTTGGCCAGCCAATGTGCCCCACGGTACACCCAACCCTCTGCTAGAGAGATGTCGGAACAGCCCTTTGGATTAAAGGTGGACATTAGCATATGTTTCGAGGAACACGCGGCTGTTCACTCCATTACCCCCTGAAGGCTTAAATCTTTCAGTATATTAAGTGTGCTCTTGGTTATCCATGCAGCCTGAAAATTTGGAATGCTTCCGCATAATCACGGTAAATCGACTGTCCCCTGAACTTCGCTTTGGTCAGTAGAGACTCCGGATTGATGGGATGTCGCTTGGTTCCCAATTGAGTTTTATATATATTTAATGCGTCTGCTTTTTTTTCTGCTTCCTCTGAACTCATCGGGATGTACAGATGAGGTTGGAAACCAATCTCTCCGTCCGTTTCATAAATAATGACCGATCCGTTCCAATAATAGGGTCGGGTTGCCGTCAAGGCAGCTCGATGAAGAGCGGTATGGTCCTGATGTTTTGTTTTGCTGGGGATATAAACCACAGTGGGATGAAAGCTTTCGATTTCTTTTTCTATCTTGGATGCCAATTCAACTCTGGGAATCATATCCAACCGACTGTGATACTGTTCTGTTTCCTCATCTGTATATAAAAAGCAGTAATCTTTAATCCCCAATATGGCATGTGATTTGTTCAATTCATTTAAACGGACATTGCCATCATAAATTACATATTTATTTGTATCTGTATCATACTTTTGGCTTTTCCCTTTAACGAACGACGCAATAACGATCCGGACGATACTGTTACTCTTTAAATATTTTTGAATCACTCCCCCACATCCGATGATTTCATCATCTGCATGAGGGGCTAAAATAAGCACTTTTTGTTGGTTGTATTGGATTGCTCCCATCTTTTCACCCCCGATTCTATTACAATAATATATTGCGAATACGAGGGTATGGTGTGTTAGAAATGCCCTGGTTAATAAACCAAATTAACTGTAGTCCAATCAACATCTGATATTTTTTCTATTATGTACCATGAGTATGTACTATGAGCCGAACAGGGGGATATTGCAAATGCCAAAACCGATGACGGTTCTCCTGACGGGGGTGGGTTCCCCAGGAGCTCCAGGAGTGATTAAATCTCTGCGGGCCGTCAAGGAATATGATTTTCGTATTATCGGGATCGATATAAATCCCCATGCGGTCGGCCAGGTCATGGTTGACAAATTTTTCATCGGCCCCGAGGCCGCGGAACCTGACTTTGTTCCAAGACTTATAAGTTTGTGTTCAGCTGAGAACGTGGATATCATTCTCCCTTTGGTATCCAAGGAGTTACCCCGGTTTGCAAAGTATCTCCACCGTTTCAAGGAGATAGGGACCGTAGTTTCCGTTTCCGAATACAATCGTGTGATGCAAGTGATGAATAAAGGAACCTTAATCCACACCCTGAAGAAGAAAGGGATTCCTACTCCCCGATCTGTGATTGTCAATTCAGTGGAAGGATTACGCAAAGCGCTGTATGAATTGGGATACCCTGATCATCCAGTATGTTTTAAACCAGTGGTTTCCGATGGAAGCAGGGGATTTCGCATTCTCGATACGCAAAAAAATCGTTTGAATCCACTCTTCAATGAAAAGCCCAATTCCGCGTATATCAGTGATCACGAACTCTTTCGTATTTTGAGCGATTGCTCGGTGATTCCGGAGACGATTGTCATGGAATATCTTCCCCGTGAAGAATACAGTATTGATCTATTGGCCAGAGACGGGGAAGTCATTATTGCGATTCCAAGGTTGAGGGAAGCGATCGTCAACGGGATTTCCGTCAAAAGTACAATCGTTAAAGAAGATGATGTGATTGCTTATGCTTCGCGTATTGTCAGAGAACTTCGTTTGCATGGGAATATCGGCGTGCAAATATGTAGGGATAAAGACACACAACCTAAAATTATCGAAATCAATCCCCGGATACAAGGAACCATTGTACATTGCACAGCGGCCGGCGTTAACCTGCCTTATTTGGCAGTAAAGGTGGCAAAAGAGATTCCCATTCATTCCTCAGAGTTGTGTGTTCAATGGGGAACCAGGATGACAAGGTATTGGGAGGAGGTCTTTTGGAGTGAAGCGGGTCTACCGATACAATGGGGAATCTGAACCTGCTGTTTCCGATACGCACAGCTCTCTGCCGGCAACTATCCAACAGCATACTGCGCGAGCAATCCGGACCGACAGATTCAATCCGATAATACTGAGGGTGTGAAGCCATTAACTAACATCTGAAGGAGTTAAATAAAATGGAAGGTGTTTCGGTGATCACTTGTACGATTAGGCCAAATCAGATACACAATATTCTCAGGAATTTCGTCAATCAAATGTTTAGAAAAAAAGAGCTGATCATTATCTTAAACCGAAAAAACATGAGCCTCCTCCAATGGCAGCAGGTAACAAAAAAATATAAGAATGTTCGTGTTTATCAAATACCTGGGGCTACATTGGGAGCCTGTCTCAATTTCGGGATCAGAAAAGCAAGATACCCCTTCATCGCAAAATTTGATGATGATGATTACTATGCCCCAGAATATTTAAATCAAGCTGTGCATGCTTTAAAAACAACGAACGCTTCAATGGTAGGGAAAGGGGGAACTGTCACCTATTTCAAAAATATGAAAACACTCGCCATCAGGAAACCCCATCATGAAAGCAAATTTTTGTATGAGATTAAGATGCCTGGACCTCATTTAGGCGGGGGTACAATGGTATTCAAAAAAAAATGTTTTTCCTTATGTTATGTTTCCAGATCGAAATCTATGTGAGGACATCATATTTCAACAAAGGCTTCGCAAGAAAGGATATAAGATCTATTCAACTAACAGATATTACTATGTTTCCATCAGGCGAAAAAACAAACGGACACACACGTGGAAAGGAACGGATGAGAAAGTGCTGAGAGAGTGTAAAATCATTTCCCGCACAGTGGATTACAAATCTTATGCAAAAAAGGAGTTAATGTAGATGGAAGGCGTTTCGGTGATCACCTGTACAATAAGGCCCAATCAAATACACAATGTTTACGAGAACTATGCCAGACAAATGTTTAAGAAAAAAGAGCTGATCATTATCTTAAACCGAAAAAACATGGACCTCCACAGATGGTTGCAGATGGCGAAAAATTTTAATAATGTTCGTGTTTATCAAATACCAGGGGTCCCTTTGGGGGTGTGTCTTAATTTCGGGATCAGAAAAGCCAGGTATTCCTTCATCGCAAAATTTGATGACGATGATTACTACGCACCAAAATATTTAACTCAGGCAGTGCATGCTTTAAAAACCACACGCGCTTCATTGGTAGGGAAAGACGCACATACCACCTATTTTGAAGGAAAAAAGCTGATCGCTGTATTTAGACCCCATAAACAAAACCGGTATACAAATCATGTAGGCGGGGGCACGTTTGTATTTAAAAAAAATGTGTTTCCTCATGTACAGTTTCCAGCACGAACGCTGGGTGAAGACATCATATTTCAACAAAGGCTTCGCAGGAAAGGATATAAGATTTACTCAACAGATAGATATTATTATGTTTCCATCAGACGAAAAAACAAACGGACACACACTTGGAAAGAAAAGGATGAAAAAGGGCTGAGATATTGCAAAATCATTGCTCGAAGCGAGAATTACCGATCGTATGTCTAAGATGAAGGAAATCCAGAAAGAGGTGTTAAGGATTGGTATCGGTTTTATTTGTATGTTTGGGTAACATCTGCCGCTCCCCGATGGCTGAGGCGGTCCTACGCCACAAACTCCGTCAGCAGGGTCTGGAGGAGAAGGTTCACGTTGACTCCGCCGGTACCGGGGATTGGCATGTGGGGGCCCCCCCTCATCACGGGACACGAGCCATTCTAGCCCGGCAAGGGATCTCCTACGAAGGAATCAAAGCCCGGCAGATCAACAATGAAGACCTGACCCGATTCGAATACATCGTAGTGATGGAAGATAAGAACATGGCTTCCATCGAACAGCTGGCTGGGTATACGGACAAGCGGTTCTGTCGGTTAACCGATTTCATCGGTGATCCCAACTATACCAAAGTGCCGGACCCCTACTTTACCGGCCACTTCGAAGAAACCTATCGATTGGTGGAGGCCGGCTGTGAAGGCCTCATCCGAACCATCCGTGCACGGGGAAAGATTTGATGTAGTGCCCTTTAGCGACCTGGAGAATATACTCGAATACAAGCCTCAAGATGGATATTATCCCCTCTAAGTCCACAGAAAAAGCAAGCTTCTTACTGTAGACACAGAGGGGATTCGTATTATCAGCATTCCTGAACAAGCGAATTTCCAGGTGGGTGTATCATTCTGTCCTTTGTCATCCCCGGTCAGATCGGACTTTTTTTTCATAAGGTCGGAATGACTGTATTTTTTATACTGTTTCCCTTTCTGCCGTTCATCGGGGTTGTGGAGTACAGACACACCAATACCGGAAAGTGCTCGAAAAGATTGAAAAGGAAGAAGGTGACGATTCACAACCGGACGGCTGGTGAATGCCGGCTCAACCCCAAATAAAAAATCCCCTTTCCCGTCGGAGGGGAAAGGAGGCAGATCATGGTTCATCAACTTCACCGTGTTTGCGGAATTCTTCCGCCTTCCAGTTGCCGCCCCCCAGACAAAGGGTGGGCTTACCGGTGGGGCCGGTGATCAGGTGGAAGGCCACCAGCCCCGATTTGAAGCAGAGTTTCAGACTGGGGATATTGTCGCAGGCGACCCGGGTGTAGATCCGGTCCAGGGAACTCAATGCCTGCTCCAACAACGATTCGCCCACTTTTCGCTTCCGGTGGCCCGGATGGACAACGATGTAAGCTTCCTCCAGGCCGTAGGAGCCGAAAAGGATGAATCCCACCAATTTTTTTCCGTCAATGGCGGCCGCCATCCAGGTCCCCTCCGGAAAAGGATTTGCGTTCAGGTTTTTCAGCCACCTCAGGGCGCGGTGGGTGATGCGCCGGTCCCCGTACCGTTGGGAAAAGCGGACGATGGCCGGTCGAAGTCGACGGAAGAGGGCGGGGTGGATCGACACGACGCGGACCATGATATCAGCCCCCTCTCCGGTCGTCGCCGGCAAACCCGCTGAGGTACAGAAAATATTGGATCAGGCGCTGAAGGGAGCGTTTCCGGATATCCGGTTCATCGAACTTCATCGGTTTGGCGTTGGCTTCGAAAAACCAGAGCCGGCCGTCGTTTTCCATCCCCAGGTCCATCGAGATCTCCCCCAGATTTTTGCCTTCTTCCTGTTCAAGATGGGAAGCGATCTCCAGGGAGGTCGATTGGATGGTTGCTGTGATGGCCGGGGCCTGTGAACCGAAAAGGCTTCTCAGCACCTCCGGGGAGCCGGCGATGGAACCGCCCATGGGGACATGAGTGCTGATCGCGTCTTTGCCGGCGACGCGGATTCCGATTCCGGTGTTGCTCCACTGTCCGGTTCCGTCCTTCTGCATCAGCACACGGAGATCGAAGGGGCTTCCCCCGTAGCGTGCCAGATCGATGCCCTGCTGGAGGACGTAATTCCTTTCCCGGGTGAGGGGGATCAGTCGTTTCTTCAGTTGTTGCAGGTTTCCGGCGAAGTAATGATATTTGCCCTGAAGCGTTTGAAAGACGATTTCAAAGCCCCGGTTTTTCCGGGTCACCCGGATCATTCCATGTCCTGCTTTCCCTTCCACGGGTTTCAGAAAGAGCGTGGAATGTTTTGTCACCATTTCCTTCAGGAGTTTCCCACCGTTCCACCGAGCCGTGTCCGGAAGGAGACGGGCCAGGCGGGGGGAGCGTTGCATGTGGAGATGGAGGGTCCACTTGTTGAAGAAGGACGGGTTGAACAGACTGACACCGGTCATGTTGGAAAGCGTGGCCAGTATTTTTTGTTCCTGGGCCCGGCTTTCCAGCTTGCGGCTGGGGATGCGGTTGTAGACGACATCGGGGATCGGGAGAGTGGCCGGCACCCAGCGGTTTCCATTGACACCCGGGTTCAGCAGGAATCCCTGCACAGTATGGGCCCCTTCTTTCAACCCTTCGGGGGTGAGGACAAAAATCGTAACCCCCATTCGCCGCCCCGTTCGGATCAGGTCGATAAAGTTGGACCGGTTGCCCATAAACCCTTTCAACGTTCCCGAAGTCAGGATTCCGATGAAAGGACCCGCTTTCCATTCCCCCCCTTGAATTTCCTTCAACCGTGCCGGGCACATCAGGGGGCGATGGACGAACTTTTTATTCGCTCGCCGGATGGATACGGTTTTTTTCAAACGGGCCCCGAGGTTCATGGTCACCGGAGCAGCGGCGTCCGTACCGGTGATCCTCCGCCGCGGAATAAAAACCGGTCCGTTTCCATCCGGTGTAAAGACCAGCCATCCCGTTTTCGGGAAGGAGTTCAAAATCTCATTCCCCCCTTCTAAAATTGCGCCAGTTTCAGACAGTATTCCGTGATGCATCGGGCGGATTGCCTTCCCGATTCCGCCAAGGACGGATGCTTGAAAATATGTCGGCCGGGCTTGGCGTTAACCTCGAACAGCCAGATTCTCCGGTTCTGATCCACACCGATGTCCAGTCCCAGTTCGCCCAGCGGTTTTCCAACCCGGTTCTCCAAAGCGGTGCAGATCCGAATCGAAGTTTCCCGGATCCGGTGTTCCATCTCCTTCTCCTGACCCGGAAAGCAATATGCCAGGACCTCCTGGGCGGACAGGAGAGAACCGCCGGTCCGTCCATGGGTGGTGACGCACCCGGCTCCAGCTCCTTTCGCCCCGAGACCGACCACTTTCCACATTCCCATTCTGTCTTTGTGCATATGGACGCGAAAATCGACGGGGCTTCCCCGATATTTGATCAGCCGGATGCCCTGCTGGACGATGTAGCTGGGGAGCCGTTTCATCTGCGGTCCGAACATCTGCTTCATGAGCGGACTCAAGGCGCGGAACTTGCGGAGGATGTTTTGATCCCCGTTCCGGAACCGGCAATAGTACCCCCCGTCCGGACTCTGGGTGATCCGTGAGATGCCCAGCCCGAGACTTCCCCCGCTGGGCTTGAGATACACCATCTTATAGCGCTCCAGCATATCGCGGATGGTTTCCACAGTGGGAGAGCGGTGCGCCTCGGGAATGCTTTCCAAGGTAAGCGGGTGGTTGTAAAGGGCTTCGTGAACCTGCCACTTGTTGAAAAAACCCTGGTTGAAGATCCGGGTCTTTCCGATGGCTTGCAGGCGGGCCTTACAATTTTTCACCGGGGTTCCGGCTTCTGCTTTCCGGTTGGGGACCCGTTCGTAGACCACATCCGGAAGAGGGGCTGGTCTGCGCATCCAGCGGTAGGTGCCGGATCCATCCTTCCGGTAAAACCAACCCGAGACCACCTGGTTGGTCCAGTCGACCATCTCCGGGGTAAATACGTAAAAAAAGGGCCGTTCTTCTCTGGACGCGAGCAAAAAATTTCGGAACAAAGCGGACCGGGCCCCGAAAGGAGTGATCCCCGATCCGGAAAAACCGGTGGTCAGGATGGCGAGGACCGGGCCAAGGCGCAGTTCTTTGTTGCGGTAGGCGGCCCGTGTTTCTCCGAAGAAGGGGAGGTTCAGTTGAGCCGCAATCGAACGGGAGAGGACGATGACACACTTTTTTCTTCGAAGACCGATGACCCGGGTGATCATGCTTTTGCTGCCGATCCGAAGCTTGATGGACTGGCCGTTTTGACATCCCCATTCCTTCATCAGGAGTTGCGACAGTCCGACAGCATGCTGACTTCCGGAGGCCGATGGTTGAATACGGCAGATCACAGAGCTCATACCGACCCTCCTGTCAGACTGCGGAACAGGCTCAGGGCATACTGCACCGGCATTTGAACGGAACGCCGCCGGATTTCCTTTTCGCCGGTCAGAAGAAAAACGCTTCGACCGGGCTTGGAGTTGGCTTCCAAAAACCATACCCGCCCCTGGCGGTCAATTCCCACATCCAGTCCAAGTTCCAGCAGTCTCCCGTGTTGTCTCTCGATTTCTTTGGGTATGTGGGTGGAAAGAAAACGAATGGAATCCAGAATCTTCGATACCATGGTCGGAGGATAATGCTTTTTCAGAAAAGGAAGGGCCTTTTCCGCTTTGCCTCCTCCGTGAAGGTTGGAGGTCAACGAGTTTGGGTTTCCTGTCCGTACAGCCATTCCCGTGGTGGTCCAGCTGCCGTTTTGATCCTTCTGGACCAGAATTCTGAGATCGAAGGGTCTTCCGTCCCCTGTGGTCAGTTGGAGATACGGTTGGATGATGTATCGTGTTTGCCCGGTAAACCGGCGTGCCCACTGAATGAGCGCCTTTTTTTTAGGAAGCAAGAGGTGGAAGCACCGGTTGGCTATGGAGCGACCCCGCACCCGGTACGAGCTTCCTTCGGGGGTGATCGCCGCCACGCCTCTCCCGTGACTCCCCCCGTTGGGTTTGATCAGGACCGATGTGTTTTTCTCCAGGGCGAGCAGAATGTCCGTCGGGGACCGAAGACGGAAAGTGGGAGAGAGGTATGGCACCAACGATCGGTTTTTTTGGAGCATCTCGTGGGTTTGCAATTTCCCTCCCAGGGGTTTTCCCAACAGCTGGACCCCCGGACACTGGGCGATCCGGGAGACGTATGGTTTGTAAGCAAGGTATTGTCGGGTATTCAGATAATAACAACGGTCGTAAATCAAAGGAGGCAAGGGATGCCGTTCCTTTTTCCACTTCCCGGAGGAAAGGTCATACCTCCAGGCGGTTACAACTTTTGTGTTCCAGTCCACCTCCATCGGCGTGAAGGTGATGAGCCGGATCCCCTGGGGTTTTCCCTCCTTGGTAAGTGCCCTCAGGTACTCCGTCTCCTGAAACGGAGGCGTCTTTTGCGCAGACCGGCAGCTGATCACCCCCAATGTATAGACAGTCGGACTCATCGCCTTTTCCTCCTGGTTCGGTCGGGTCGCCGGGGTTTCGGAACGGCGTTGGGAGCCGTCAGACAGGGAGCCCAACCAGTGATATACGTAACGTATTCGATCAGCCGGTTGACGGATGGCCGGATGGCTGTCGAGGGGTTGGTTACTGTTTCGTCCGTTTTGGAAGGCTTGGAGTTGAGTTCGATCAACCACAGGTGTCCCGTTTTGTCCAGAACCAGGTCCACCCCCAATTCGGCGAAGTGTCCTTGGGAGAGCTGTTCAAAGGTTTGCGAAATTTCCAAGGCCCGTTGACGCAGGTGCTGGATCGTTGGTTTGTTGATCGCTTGTACGGAGGACAGGACGTCTGCGGCTTTCCGGAGGGTACCGCCGCGGGCCAGGTTGGATACGATATCCTGGTCGTTGGCGATCCGCCCCACGATGGATGTGACTGCCCATTGCCCCTTGCCGTTTTTCTGGACCAGGACGCGGAAATCGACGGGACGGCCGTCGCAGGTGACCAGATTGAGCCCCCTTTGGATGATGTATCGAGGGGAAACCCGGCGCCGGAGATGTCTGAGCGCTTCTTTTCGACGGTGGAACATCCGGGTCACGGTCCGTGAGGCCTCCGGGTATTGACAGACCCATCTCCCCCCCGCCACGGTGACCCGGATAATCCCCTGCCCGAGGCTCCCGTTGGTCGGCTTCAGGTAGACCACACCGTATTTCTCCAGCATATTCCGTAACCTCGCCGGATGGTACGGTTGGGTTTCCGGCAGAAGACGGTGCATTTTCTCATCCTGGATCAACAGCTCGTGAACCTCGCGTTTGTTGAGAAAGGTTTCGTTGAAGAAGGGGATGCGACAGGTGTTTTTCAGGGTTCGGAGCTTTTGCTGCAGCTCCGGCTGCCGCTCGATCCGCCGGGACGTGATCCGGTTGTAGATGGCATCGGGCAGGGGGAACTCGGTTTGGAGCCATTGGTTGCCCCGGTACTCCCATCCGCGAACGGTTTTCCTGGCGAGGTGGATGTTCTCGGGAGGAAAAACAACCAGACAGACCCCTTTCTGCGTTGATGCCAGGGCACACTCTTCCAAAAAACGGGCCATGAGTCCGAACAGCTGTTTGTTGCTTCCTTCTACATTCCGGTTGATCAGAACGCCCAGAAGGGGACCGAAATGGAGGCGCCGGTTACGGGAATCGTACCGGACGTTCAGGGTTTTCTGGTTTTGGATTTTCAACCGTTCTGCCAAACGGGAGCTGATCCGGATGAGAGGGCTCGGGTTGCGGCTCAGCTGGATGAAGGCGGTGTCCGTGGCGATCCCCAGAGTGACCCACACCGGTTGGTTGGGAAGACGGAGGCGGTCGGCGAGAGACTGGCTCATGATCATGTTGGCATGAGGGGGGAAGTGGCTTTCTGACATGACTTGGATAACAACTCTTGCGTGCCCCATTGGGATCCCCTTCCGCGAAATGTGACTGCTATAGAGTATGTGGGCATGTATTTTGCGGTGAATAAAAGGGGCGTCGACCGTAGCGTTCAGGCCGGGGGGGATGGCTTTTCTCCGGTGGATTCGTGCTATACTGGAATGCGGAACCGTCTTTTGAAAAGAAGGTTTTTTTCTTTCATTCGTGGTATATGCATTAGGGAAGGGGGAGGGTAAAACGTGTCTGTGGAACATCCATATGACAAGGCGTATGAGTTGGCCCGGGCGCTCCGCCGTTCCAATGAAATGAAGGCACTGGCGAAAGCATGGGAGAAGATCAGCCGCGATCCAGAACAACGGCAGACCATGGAACGGTTCAGAGAACTTTCCATGGAACTGCAGACGCTTCAGATGCAGGGAAGAACACCGGGGGAAGAAAAAGAAGAAGAACTGAACCGGCTCATGGAAGAGATGCGTTCCAATCCGGAGCTTCGGGAGTACCTGGAGGCGGAAAGACGGTTCGGACAACTGATGTCGGACATCAACCGGATTCTGGGCGGTCCGGTGGAAGAAATCTATAAAAATTGACGAACGCAAACCTGCAGGACGGAGGGATTCACATGAATATCACCTTTCACGGACAAAGCTGTTTTGAAATTGATCACGAGGGGACCAAACTGATCATCGACCCGTTTCTGAAGGATAATCCCCTTGCAAAAGCGAAACCGGAGGAAATCGAAACCGATTATATCCTGCTGACCCACGGACACGGGGACCACGTGGGGGACACCGTTGAGATCGCCAAGCGCAATCATGCCACGGTCATTGCCAACTTCGAGCTGGCCAACTGGATCGGGTTTCAAGGGGTGGAGAAAGTCCATCCGATGCACATCGGGGGTGCCCATTCCTTTGATTTTGGTCGGGTCAAACTGACCCAGGCCTTCCACGGATCCGGTTTTATCGACGAAGAGAAGAAAGAAATCATTTATCTGGGGATGCCTGCCGGGTTGCTTCTCACTCTGGGCGGGAAAACGATCTATCACGCCGGCGACACCGGCCTTTTCTCCGATATGAAACTGATCGGAGCACAGAACGATGTGGACTTGGCATTGCTTCCCATCGGGGACAATTTCACCATGGGTCCGGAGGATGCCCTTCTCGCCGCCGAGTGGGTCGGCGCCCGGAAGGTTGTTCCCATGCATTACAACACTTTTCCTTTGATCGAGCAGGATGCAGACGCCTTTGTCCGTCAACTGAAGGAAAAGAACATGGACGGTCAGGTCGTCCAACCGGGTGAATCTTTTGATCTATAAACGCTTTGGGTGAGATAAGAGAATGTAAATCGTGTGTAACGTGCTTGTAATATAATAGCGGTAATATAAAACCAGGATGAAAACCCCCTAATGGTGAGACGGTGTTTACCACCGCCTCTTTTTTTTGCATTTTTCCTCCCTTTGTACCGTAGGATGGAACAGGAGGGGACAAAAGGGGGAAGATCGGATTGTTTCGGACCAAAAACGGAATCGCTCTGGTGGTGGCGCTGGCGTTTCTCTTTATTGCGGTCCCACGCCTGCCGGTATCGATGGAATTCGGGTTGCCGTCGTTGTTTGCCTGGTCATGGCTGATCTTTGCCTATCTGGTGATTGCCGCCAATTGGCGGATGGTGCTCCGGCTGGATCGTGACAAGCGAAGACGGGATGAACGAAGCCGGCGGGACCGGTGGCTGGAGGTACAAAAGCGCCGGAGAACCACGGCCTGGTCCGGCGGGGGCCGGCGGAAACGGTAAATGGGAGGGGAAACCCTCTTCCTTTTTTGTTCACGAATGCGGTGGATCCGCTTCATTCCGTAAGCAAACGGGGATTCAGGCTGTTTGTCTTCCTCTTGGAAGCGTTGTGAAAAAGTGAGCGGCAGTATTTACCCAAAGCCGCTCCGGCTGTACTCACAGAGCACAAGTCGCGCCTGGTCGCTTCACTCCCGGTCGCGCTATGCACTCACAGAGCACAAGTCGCGCCTGGTCGCTTCACTCCCGGTCGCGCTATGCACTCACAGAGCACAAGTCGCGCCTGGGTCGCTTCACTCCCGGTCGCGCTATGCACTCACAGAGCACAAGTCGCGCCTGGGTCGCTTCACTCCCGGTCGCGCTATGCTGTCCTGCAGAGATGTAGGAGGGAACCGGATTTTTTGAGACGTCTCCATTTGGTCAACTCATCTTTCGTCATGTATAATGTGGAAGAAAACGGTGTGAAGAGAAATCGGGGAGTGAAGTGAAGAAAGTGGCCACCAAACATGAGAAGATCCTGGAATACATAGAAAATCTGGAGATCGGGCACAAGATATCGGTCCGCCAGATCGCCCGGGAGCTGGGAGTAAGCGAGGGAACGGCCTACCGGGCGATCAAGGATGCGGAAAATCAGGGGCTGGTCTCCACGGTGGAGCGCGTGGGTACCGTTCGGATCGAAAAGAAACACCGTTCCAAAATTGAACGCCTGACCTTCGCTGAAGTGGTTAACATTGTGGACGGGCAGGTGGTGGGGGGAAGCACCGGGCTCCATAAAACCCTGAACAAATTCGTGATCGGGGCGATGAAACTGGAGGCGATGATTCGTTATGTGGAACCGGGCAACCTTCTGATCGTCGGAAACCGGGACAACGCCCACCGCATCTCTCTGGAACGGGGTGCCGCCGTTCTGATCACCGGGGGCTTTGACGCCACCGAGGAAGTCAAGCGATTGGCCGACCAGCTGGAACTTCCGGTTATTTCCTGTACCTATGACACCTTTACCGTGGCCGCGATGATCAACCGTGCCATCTATGATCGCCTGATCAAAAAGGAAATTCTCTTGGTGGAAGACATGCTCAACCCCGAAAAGCCCCCCATCTTCCTGCGGCTCGACGATCGAGTCTCCCGCTTCCACGAATCGGTTCAGGAGACCAAACACAGCCGGTACCCTGTCGTGGATGCCAACGGAAAACTGCACGGAATGGTGACGGCCAAAGACGTGGTCGGGCATTCGTCGGACGAACGGATCGAACGGGTGATGACCAAAAACCCGATCACCGTTACACCGAAAACATCCCTGGCCGCCGCCGCACATGAAATGGTGTGGGAGGGGATCGAACTGCTCCCGGTGGTCAACACCCAACACCATCTGCTCGGGGTAATCAGCCGCCAGGACGTGATCAAATCCCTTCAGTACATGCAAAAGCAGCCCCAGGTCGGCGAAACGATCAATGACCTGATCGTCAAAGGTTTCGAGGAAGTCAAGGAGAGGGGGGGAGAGCTGATGTACCGGGGAGTTGTGGCTCCGCAGATGACCGACCCACTCGGCAACCTCTCCACCGGTGTGCTCACCGCCCTGATTACGGAAGCCGCCCACCGTCGCCTTCGGCGACAACACCGGGGGGATATGGTGACGGATAACCTGACCCTGTACTCGCTGAAACCGGTTCAATTGGAACGGGAGATCCACATTCGTCCCCGGGTGATCGAACTGGGCCGGAAAGTGGGGAAAGTGGATGTGGAAGTCTATCATGACAGCCAAGTGGTTGCGAAAGCGCTGGTCACGGCGCAGCTGATCGAGCGTTGAAAAGCAAAAAGACCTCCTTCCTTCCGGGAAGGAGGTCTTTTCCGGCCGGGGGAGGGAGGCGGTTCAGGTGTCGTTTTGTTCCCGGGTGATTTCCAAGTAGTGTTTCCTCGTGCGGAGGCCGAAGATCAAGTTATAAATCCCGAGTGCCCCGATACCGACCCACAGGAGGGTGAAAATCCAACCGCCTCCCAGGGAGACCCCCTGCATCACAGCCACGGCGATAAACAGGATCCCCATGTGGATGTTCACGCCGGACTGGTGTTTGAGACGATCGGCGCCTTTCGCTTTTTGTCTGGCGATGCTGTTGGAAAAGGTCCGGATCGCCGTAAAGACGATCACGGCGATCAACAGGATCAAAAAGAGTTGCATGGTTTCATCCTCCTTCGACAGGGATTCAGACGGTATACATAATAAAATCGCCCCCGCCAAAAGGGCGGAGGGCGCCTTGTGGGGAATGGTTCAGGTACAGGGTGAGTCGAGGTTGTCCGGGGGGCAGTTCGGTGCCGTCGTTCCATTGTCTTCCGGGATGAACCAATATCCCAGTTGCGTCCGGTCGACGAAGACCGGAAGCTCGATCCGACCCAACTCTTTCTCAATCAACCCGGCGACTTCTTCCGTTTCAGCGTAGGCGGAATAACCGCGCTTCAGCTTTTCAACCTTTGCCTTTGCCAGCTTTTTGCGGCTGATGATCAAAGGAATTCCCCCCCTTTCTGTTTCTATGATACACCTTGGGGGCGCATTTTGCGAACGCTTGAGATGAATGGACATATCATTTTCAGTTTTTGTGAAAAAAGCGGACCTCATTCTTCCTCGATCTCCTTCGGTTTCTCATGGGCCACGACCCAGACTTTCAGTTTGGACCCGACAAAGGTCAGGTATTGCAGCTTGAGGTGGAAGATTTTCGGCGGATTGGTCGGCTTCTTTTCATCCTGGATCTGAATGATCCGTTTTTCCAACAAAGAATCCAGCACCTCGGGGTTGTCGCTTACCCAATGAACGGATTTTCCGACGAAGGGATGCATGATCGACTGGACTTCCTGTTGGATTTTATCCTGATAAAAGCGGCTTTCGTTTTCCGGAAGCTTTACTTCCACCGAGATGTCCTGTCCGATGGTCAGATTGTCCGTGTGTTTGTTCAGGTCCTTCTCCAACGCCTGGATCTTTTTGTACTTTTCATTGTTCCGGTAATACAGGTGGTTCCGTTCCAGGTAAAGGGCGTCCAGCTTTTCTCCGTAGAGAAGGTTCATAACGGTTAATCCCGCCACGACACCGAAAAGGAAAGTGACCAACACCCGGATCAGCTGAACCCGAACCGGTTTCGCCATCTCATAAATCCCCTTGGATCAGCCACCGGATCAGCACTGTGCCGAAATGGGCTCCGAAAAATGCACTCAGGATAAAGACGAGCTGTTGGAACACCTGACTCATTTCCCCGCCGAGAATATGCACTTCAAAGGATTTGATCGTGTCGAACGTTCCGCCGAGAGCGGCCACCAGGGCCCATATTTTCAAATGTTCCGACAGCCGGAGCATGGTATCCATGGGGGGTTCATTTCCGAAAAAAGCCCCGATTCCGCCCAGCATCGCACCGCCGAGTACAACACCCAGAGCAATGCAATAGTTCAGCACCGTGGTTGACCAGAACTCTCCCATCCCTACACCGCCTTTGTCCAAACAAATATCCTATGTTCCACTGTATGATTCTGTGTAACGGTTTATGTGGACGAGGCTCGGAAATGGGGGGATGGTATGTTCGTATCCTCTTGTTCAATCGGGTATAATAAAGAGAGAATTTAAAGGGAAAACCGGGTGAAAACAATGAACGGATCCTTTGTTCATCTCCACGTGCACACGGAATACAGCCTCCTGGACGGGGCGGCCCGGATTGACCGATTGGTCGCCCGGGCCAAAGAGGCCGGTTTTGATTCGCTGGCCATCACCGATCACGGAGCGATGTACGGGGTGATTCCTTTTTATCAAGCCTGCAAAAAAGCCGGGATCCATCCGGTGATCGGATGTGAAGTGTATCTGACCTCGGGAAGGCTGGAAGAGCGACCGTCACCGCGGGAAAACCGGATCCATCACCTGCTGCTCCTGGCGGAGACGGAGGAAGGGTACCGGAACCTGATGAAGATCGTGACGCAGGCCCACCTGGAGGGTTTCCATTATAAACCCCGGGTGGACAAAGAGCTTCTGCGCCGGCACCATCGGGGTCTGATTGCCACCAGCGCCTGTCTGGCAGGGGAGATTCCCCAGGCCATCCTGGAAGACAATTTCGGGAAAGCTCGTCGTCTGGCGGAGGAGTACCGGGAAATCTTCGGTGAGGGGAACTTTTTTCTGGAGCTTCAGGATCATGGAATCCCGGAACAGCAAAAGGTAAACCGTCATCTGATCTCCCTTGCCCGGGAGCGGAACCTGCCGCTGGTGGCGACCAACGATCTCCATTATGTGGATCGGGAAGACCATGAGATGCAGGACTGTTTGCTGTGCATCGGAACCAACCGGAAGCTGGACGAAGAAGACCGAATGCGGTTTCCCGCCGATGAGTTTTATCTGAAATCGGCCCGGGAGATGGAGCGCCTGTTTGCCCATGTACCGGAAGCGGTGGAGAACACCCGCCGGATCGCCCGGCGCTGCCGGGTGGAGATTCCCCTGGGAGGGCGTCTCTTGCCCCGTTTTCCGGTGCCGGAGGGACACACCGCCGCTTCATACCTGAGGGCGCAGTGCCTGGCCGGGGCGAAAGAGCGTTACGGTTCCCTCTCCGGGGAAGTGAAGGAGAGGCTGGATTATGAATTGTCCGTGATCGGGAACATGGGATTCAGCGATTATTTCCTGATCGTGTGGGACTTTGTCCGTTTTGCCCGGGAAGAAGGCATCGCCGTGGGACCCGGCAGGGGATCGGCCGCGGGCAGCCTGGTCTCCTATGTCCTCCGGATCACCGATATCGATCCGATCCGTCACAAGTTGCTGTTCGAGCGCTTCCTCAACCCGGAACGGGTCAGCATGCCGGATATTGATATCGACTTCAATTATGAACGCCGGGATGAAGTGATCGAGTACGTTACCCGGAAATACGGCCCGGATCGGGTGGCTCAGATCATCACCTTCGGCACCATGGCCCCCCGGGCTGCCGTCCGTGACGTGGGCCGGGTGATGGGACTTCCCTATGCCGAAGTGGATCAAGTGGCCAAGATGATCCCGGCCGGCCCCGACATGAACCTGAAACGGGTGATGGGGGAAGGGTCGGAACTGGAAAAGAAAGTCCGGGAAAACCCCCGGATCGCCCGTTTGATGGAGACCGTCCGCAAAGTGGAAGGATTTCCGCGTCACACCTCCACCCATGCGGCCGGGGTGGTCATCTCCGAAAGCGAGTTGACGGACCATGTCCCCCTGGAGCGGGGGAGCGAGGGGATCCGTCTGACCCAGTATCCCATGGAAGCGCTGGAGGAGATCGGTCTGTTGAAAGCGGACTTCCTGGGGTTGAGAAACCTGACGGTGATTGAACGGACCATCGAGTCCGTACGGAAGACGGAAGGCAGGGACATCGATTTCAACGGCTCCGTCTACGATGATCCCGCGACCTACCGCATGCTTTCCAAAGGGGACACCACCGGGGTTTTCCAGCTGGAATCCGCGGGGATGCGCAAAGTGCTCCGGGACCTCAAACCCAGCTGCTTCGAGGATCTGACCGCCGTTCTCGCTCTCTACCGTCCGGGACCGATGGAGCAGATTCCCCGGTTTATCCGGGCCAAGCATGGCCGGGAGGCGGTGAATTACCCCCACCCCGACCTGGAACCGATCCTGAAGGATACCTACGGCATCATCGTCTATCAGGAACAGATTATGCAGATCGCCGCCCGAATGGCGGGTTTCAGCCTCGGCCAGGCGGACATTTTGCGACGGGCCGTCTCCAAGAAAAAACGCGAAGTCTTGAATGAGCAAAGAGAGGCTTTTGTTGCGGGTTGTGTCAACCAGGGGTACAGTGAAGAAACGGGGCGCAAAGTTTACGACTTGATCGTCCGCTTCGCCGACTACGGCTTCAACCGGAGTCATTCCGCCGCCTATGCGGTGCTGGCTTATCAAACGGCCTATCTGAAGGCCAACTGGCCGCTCCAGTTCATGGCTTCCCTGTTGACCACGGTGATGGGAAGCCACGGCAAGATGGCGGAGTATATCGAGGACTGCCGCCAAAACGGGATCCGGGTGTTTCACCCCGACGTGAACGAAAGCGAGCGGCAATTTGCCGTCCGGGAAGGGGGGATCCGGATGGGGCTGGCTGCCGTCAAAAATGTGGGGACCCATGCGATCACTTCCATTCTGGAGCAGCGGAAGGAAGGACCCTACCGGGATTTGTTCGACTTCTGCCGCCGGGTCGATCTCAGAACCTGCAACCGCCGGGTGATCGAATCCCTGATTCAGTGCGGGGCGATGGACAGTCTGCCGGGTCACCGTGCCCGGCTGTTGGCCATGTTGGACGAGGCGATGGAACAAGGCGGGGACTATCAGCGCCGCCGCTCGGAGAATCAGTTGAAACTGTTTGATGAGGTCGGCAAACGTTCTTCCACCCGTTTTTCCTATGACGGGGTGAAACCGTTCAACCGGCGGGAAACACTGGAGATGGAGCGGGAGCTCCTGGGTCTGTATCTCTCCGGCCATCCGCTGGACGAGTTTCGGGATACAATCGCTACCCGTGTCTCTCACACCCTGGAGTCGCTGGAGGAATGCCGGGAGGAAGAACGGGTGTCCGTGGCCGGCCTGATCCGGGAGGTGAAGGCGATCACCACCCGGAAAGGGGAGCCGATGGCGTTTGTCACGCTGGAGGACTACTCCCGGCAGGTGGAGGTGGTGGTTTTCCCCCGCACACTCCGGCAGTACCGGACCCTGCTGCAGACAGACCGCGCCATCCGGGTTTCCGGGCGGGTGAACCGGCATGAAAACGGAGCCAAACTCCTCGCCGACACCGTGGAAGACTTGAAACGGCTGTCGGTGGAATTCAGCGGAAAACAACAGACGGACCGGATCAAGGAAGTGGATCCGTCCCAACCGCAGGTTGTCTACATCCGCATCCCTCCGGATCGGGAAGGCCCGGAAAGGCTGGGCAGGCTGAAGCGGGTCTTGTTATCGGGCCGTGGGGAGACTCCCGTTCGCCTCTATTACGACCGGACACGCCGGGTCATGGAACTTCCCGTGGACAAGTACGGAATCCGTGTCACGGAGGAATTGAAACGGCAGGTGGAGGAAATAATGGGAGCGCACTCTTTTCACGTGAAAGCGTCCCTCACCCGCACCCGGGACGCTCGGGAAACATAAGATGTTTCATGACTTGCATGAAGAAGGTGGTACCCTTTGTTTTACCGCCATGTAGTCAACCTGTTGAACCGGCGGGGGGTGACCCTGGAGGACATTGCGGACATCGCCTGCGACTTGCAACGTCCCTATAACAACAAATTGAAACGAAAAACCTGCCTGCAGAGTGTGGAGCAGGTGCTCCGCAAGCGGGAAGTGCAGCATGCCCTCATCACCGGGGTGGCCCTGGATGAACTGGCGGAACATCGCACCCTTCCCACGCCGTTGCAAAAGATGATGGAAGCGGATGAACCGCTGTATGGAATCGACGAAATTCTGGCTCTCTCCATCACCAACATCTACGGTACCATCGGGCTGACCAGTTTCGGATACCTGGATAAAACCAAGAAGGGCGTCATCCGGAAATTGAACAACCACAACGGAAAGATTCATGTTTTCCTCGACGATCTGATCGCCGGCATCGCCGCGGCGGCATCGGCCCGGATCGCCCATGAGAATGCCGATATGGATCGCTACCTGGCGGACATTCAACTCCATGAACAAGGTCCGGTGGAATGACCGGGCCTTCCCGGATCTCACCTCATATGAATATAGCGACTGTTTGCCGCAAGGCATCCAGTCGCTATTGATGTTCGCCTTTTCACCCATCAGATAAAGAGGAAAATTCCGGGGAAAAAGAAGAACGGGATGAAGATAATGGGGAAGAAAAACAGGCTGGTTTTTGCTTGTTTGCCTGTCAATGGGTGTTTCGCCGAAACCGGGATAAACATCACCCCGTTATTCCGGACTTCCCTGACCGTACCAAACAGAACCGCTCCGTTTCGCAAACGAATCATGGCCGGTTTTCCGATCTGTTTTTTGTTGATCCTGTGGCTCGGAACAAATTTTCTTTTCAAGTCTGTCACCCCTTCTAATCTACTTCTGCAACATGGTATGAAGGGGTTGACTCTTTTGATTGGATGGTTGCCGCGAAATCGGAGAATGGGTGGTTGCATCCCTTTTTCGGCAAGGGTTCGTTCCCGTTTGGGGCCGAATCCGTTTTTGTTTCTGTACCCTGATAAACGTAAAGTTTATCATGTTCTTGAAAGGGGTGCTTTCATCATGAAAACGAACACCCAAACGATCATTCCGGGCCGTCTCCCTTCGGTTTACGGGGGGGGAGCCGGCCCGTGGATGGAAACCGGAGAAGGGGGAGATTCGTCTGTGAAGGTGGTGGTGGCGCCGGATTCTTTTAAAGGGTCGATGACGAGCCGGGAAGCGGCGGAACGGATTCAAAAAGGGATCAGACAAGTGTTTCCCGACTGGACATTCACCGCCCTGCCGATGGCAGACGGGGGAGAAGGAACCGTCGATGCCGTCCTGGCCGGAACCGGAGGAAGGAAAATCCCGGTTCGGGTGAAGGATCCCCTGGGTCGGGAGGTGGAGGCCGAACTGGGCTATTGTGAAGAACGGAAACTGGCCGTGATCGAAACGGCGGCTGCCTCCGGGCTCGACCTTCTCAAGGAGGGGGAGCTGGACCCCGTCCGCACCTCCACCTTCGGGACCGGTCAGCTGATGAAACACGCCTTGGATCTGGGGGTCGAAGAAGTGATCCTCGGACTCGGGGGAAGTGCCACGGTGGATGCGGGGACGGGCTTTTTTACCGCTCTCGGAGTCCGCTTTCTCGACCGGGAGGGCCATCTCCTCGAACCGGCAGGGGGCAAGTTGGGTGAAATCGAACAGGTCGACCTCTCGGGGATGAATCCGGGGCTGAAGAGCGTCCGGCTCACCGTCGCCTCGGATGTGACCAATCCGCTCCTGGGACCGGAAGGGGCTGTCCGCGTCTTTGGTCCTCAAAAAGGGGTCCGAAAAGACGATTTGGACCGGTTTGAGGCGGGGATGGAGCATTATGCGGAGGCCCTGGTCCGGGCCACGGGCCGGGATCACCGGTCTTCCCCGGGCAGCGGAGCTGCGGGAGGCTTCGGCTTCTCCCTCCGATCGCTTCTCGATGTCCGTTTTGAGAGTGGTTTTGAACGGATCGCCAACCTGGTGGGACTGGAAGAGCGGATTCGGGAAGCGGGGCTCGTCATCACCGGAGAGGGAAAAGTGGACCACCAATCCCTCTACGGCAAGGTTCCGGTCGGCATTTCCCGCATCGCCCTCCGCCACGGTGTCCCCGTCGTTGTCTTTGCCGGCAGTGTGGAAGGGGATTTGACGGAGGCGGCAGGGGAAGGCATCTCCGTCGTTTTCCCCATTGTCAACCGTCCCCTTTCCCTGGGGGAAGCGATGGACCAAGGCCCACAACTCCTGGAAACCGCCGCCCGCCGCTTTGCAAGGGTGTGGCAACTGAGTGGAACAGGGTGAAAATCCGTCTTTCCCGTCAGGGGGTTTTCTCTTTTCCCGCCTGCTGGAGGGAGGATGTATGATATCATTTGACGGGGAGGAAATTTTTGGACGCATACAGGAAGGGGTCTGGAATGAACCGAATGCTCAAGGCCATGATCGATGCGGTACCCACGACGTTCCGACTGTTTTTGGCCACCAACTTTCTGATCTATGGGGTGGCCAAGTTAACAATGGGACAGTTCGGAGAAAGCCCGGAGATATTGGAAGCCAGGGGAGAAGGGTTTGCGACGGCCTGGTCGTTCTTCGGGTATTCAAGAGCTTATGAGATCTTTATCGGGCTGGGGGAAGTGGGGGCGGCGCTGTTGCTGCTGATTCCGCTCACCCGGACATGGGGGGCGTTGATCAGCTTTCCGATCGCCTTGAACGTGATGATGGTGAACTACTGTTTTAACATCGGGGTTCAGGATTTGAGTACCGTGTTGGTGGCGATGAATGTGTACCTCCTGTGGATCGGCCGTAAGAAGTTCGAGATCTTGTTCGACCGGGAAGAAACCGGAACCTCACAGGAAAGGGTGGGGTTGGGATGACTCCTTTCATGTTTTTGCTGCTGGCCTTCTTCTTCGTGCTGTCCACCGCCTGGCATTACCGGAAGCTGCTTCTCAAGGAGAAAAAGACGTCATCGGAAAAGCAGGTGCCGATGGGATAATCTGTCGGCGTTTTTTTTGGTTTGACGAGGTTTCACTGTGTGATCCGCCTCCTATACTGGATATAAGGCCATCCATCAGGAGGACGCATATGGGTTATTGGATTGTGGAGCTTTCCAACGGAAAGACCGCTCTGATCACGGACGACCTCTTTTTTCGTCATGGGACGCCATCGGAAGAGACCCTTCATGAAGTCAAAGCGTTAGTGGAAGAATCGCTTTCCAAGGTGTGTGACGAAATCTTCGGTGAGTGGCGGGATTTGCTGGATCCAACAGGTGCGGAATAAGAGCATGGGATCTTTCTAAAGATCAACGAACCTTCCCCGGGTAGGGGAAGGTTCGTTGTTAGAAAGGTAATTTCGGTTTTTGTCCATTTGTCCGGGAATACAACCCATTCAAATCCTTATTTTCCCGCTATTCCACCACTCGATGAAGGTCTTTAAGGAGGGGGCGACGCACTTTCGGCTGTCATCCTCGTGATTCCAAACATAAATATGATTCCGTTGAATGGATCCACCTACAATCGAGTAGCCGAAATAATCCCCATTTCCTGCATCCGCCACGAACAACAAACAATTCAAGAGCATACAGTAATTCAATTTTCTCAATTGCACATTGTCTTCGATGATTCGGCCAGTGGAAAAAACAATCGGACATCCGTATTTTCCGTCGACTCCATCGGATTCTTTCAGTAGACTGATCAACTCATCAGGAAGCTCGACATCGAACTTTTTCTGGACGGCTTGAATTTGTTCGTTGGTTGCCGGTTCGTCAAATTCAGCCACTTCCACAACATTATTTATAAACTCTTTCCACACTACAATTTCTCCTTTTAGCTTAGGGATATTTTGATGTGAAAGACCCCTTCCCCAAGCGTTGTGATTGAATGTTTGTTTCGAGAAAAGGGGAAGCGTTTACCCAAAATAGCGACTTTGCTGTCCTACCCAGCGGAGAATCAGCCTGCAAGGGCGTTCAGGGGCAAAAGCTTCTCTGTGTTGCATCCGAAGGCGTTTGCCCCTGCCCGCAGCAGGATGTTTCGGAGCGGACAGTAACTACATCTCTGCAGGACAGCAGCCGGAGCGGCTTTGGGTAAATGCTGCCGCTCACTTTTTCACAACTCTTCTAGGGAAGGGATTCACACACCACGCCTCTCCATCGTTTCCATCCAACCGGTGGGGACTTTCTCGGGCCCTCCGGTCGCTTCGGCCCAAACGGAGGCCCAAAAGCGTACGATATTTGACGTCTGCATTTCCACGACTGAAGCCGTAGCTTGTTCGCTCACCCACTTTTGTTGTCACTTTTTGCTTTTAAAAAAGGAAGCGATCAATAAGATGAAACCTACGATTAGATATAACCATGTCATTGCCAGAAAAATATTGTACTTCCAAAAAGACTTATGTATAAATATATGGTGTTGGTGCTACGGGATTTTGAACCGTAAATAAAGCAAAAAAGAGCATTTTTAACCCATAAAGAAAAGTTCCCGGTGATATAAATACAAGACTTGTTGACCTCATATAAAATCACTCCATATCAAAATTTTAACCTTATATTTACATAAGGAACAAAGACAAACACCAAAAAGAGTGGAACCGGTCGATCCGATCCCCGATATGACTGAACACCAGCCCGCCGAGGGGCCCCGGCCAGACTCGCGATCAATGCCCGGACAGGCAACTTTCCCTCCGGGCGGGGACGGGGTGAAGGAGAAGTCGGCGTTTCCGTGGTGGTCATGATAACCCTCCTTGGTGTATTTTTAAAAAAATAGATATTATCATAATATTCATTTTACCCGATGGAGACAAGGGACTGAGGCTCTCGGTAAAGGGGATCGGTGCAGAAGGTGTCGATCCAAGAGATCCGCATTTTGTTCCGCACACAACCAAGAAGCTGATTTCCGCAGGGAATCAGCTTCTTTGTCTTATGATGGTTCAGGGCGTTTTCCGACGATCGGTTGGAGCGGATCGGGATTCGCCCTATGTATCGGATCTTCCGCCCTCTTATCGGGTTTTGGACGGTCGTGAATCAGGTCGGGGGGTCAACCTTGCAGTCCGTTCTTCACCCAGCCGGCCACGGTGACCGTCCGTTTGGCCTGGTGAATGACCGCATCCCGGACATTTTCTTTCATATTTCCTTCTTGATCCACCGTTACGCTGGTGCCGTAGGGATTTCCGCCGGACTGGAAGATCGAGGGATCTGTATATCCGGGTGCGGCCACAATCGCCCCCCAGTGGTACATCGTGGTGTACAGCTGCAGAATGGTTTGTTCCTGCCCGCCATGGGGGTTGCTGGCCGAAGACATGGCACTGACCACTTTGTTGGCCAATTTGCCCTCAAACCACGCCCCGCCGGTCGTATCCAGAAACTGTTTCATTTGGGCCGGGACATTGCCGAACCGGGTTGGAACGCTGAAGATCAGGGCATCCGCCCACACGAGATCATCGACGGTGACTTCCGGCACGTCTTTTGTGGCTTCGATATGGGCTTTCCAAGCGGGATTCTGGGCGATGGCTGCTTCCGGTGCCAGTTCCGGGGCTTTGGCGATCTTGACTTCGGCACCGGCTTCTTTTCCCCCTTCGGCTGCCCATTGAGCGAGCTGATGGTTGGTTCCGGTGGAGCTGTAGTAAATGACGGCCAGTTTAATCTGGGACATTCCAGAACACTCCTTTCCTTTTCTGTTAGTTATGGGGTAAATCAGAAAAAATATCCCCATCTCTAAGGATAGAACACATCAATTACTTTTGTAAAGTGACTCAATATAAATGAGCCGTTAAAAAAAAGTAATCCAATGATATCACCATGGAAACCGGATCCGTAACCCATCGACATCATCCGAAACCTGTCATGAAAGGGCGGCTGATCCGTTGACCGTTCACGATGTCTCAGCCGCAGAGAACAGGATGAAAATAAAACGGGAAAATCCGATCAAAAAACTAGGTAAAAAAGGTTGACTTCCTGTAATCCACCCACTAAGATAATACTAAATCTTATCCAGAGCGGCGGAGGGAACTGGCCCGATGAAGCCCGGCAACCTGCATGGATGACATGTAAGGTGCCAATTCCAGCAAAATGGGTACCATTTTGGAAGATAAGATGGTAAGGGCATACCTTTTCACCTTCGAAGTCTCTCCAAAATGGGAAGGCTTTTTTTGTTGCGGAAGGAGGGACTCAAAGGTGTCCGACGAAAAACCGTCCGAAACCGGATACGACACGGTGGCCGGGCACATCCGGGAGATGCTTGAGGGAATGCGTTACGGCTCGATCACCTTGGTTGTGCAGGACGGAAAAGTGATCCAACTGGAAAAAAGCGAAAAAGTCCGACTTAAATGAAAAGGGAAACGGTCCGCTGACCGGACAAACCGGAGGCGGCCCCGCCACGGTGTTTCGTCCATGGTGCGGGCCGTTTTTACATGGAAAAAGGAGGTGGCCCGGTTGGGCGTTCAATTGACCTATGAACACTGGGAGACGGCGAAAAAACCCGTCTTTTCCATCGACAACGGGACCAAAGGGGCCCTGGAGGTGCTCCGGTGGGCTTACGATCATTATCGGGATGATCTGGTTTATGCCTGCAGTTTCGGAGCGGAGAGCATGGTCCTGATCGACCTGATTGCCCGCATCCGTCCCGATGCCCGTCTCGTGTTTCTGGATACCGGGCTTCACTTTCGGGAGACGTATCAGGTGATCGATGAAGTGAGAAACCGGTACCCGGAACTGAGGATGGAATTCTTGCGTCCCGAGCAAACCGTGGAAGAGCAGGCCAGAGAGTATGGGTTCCGGCTGTGGGAGCGGGAGGCGGATGAATGTTGCCGCTTCCGGAAGATCGTGCCGCTGGAGAGGGCCCTCAAGGGAAGGGCGGCCTGGATTTCCGGGCTGCGCCGGGAACAATCCCCGACCCGCCGGTCGACGCAATTTTTGAACAAGGATGAACGCTTCCGTTCCGTCAAAATCTGCCCGCTCATCCACTGGAGCTGGGATGAGGTGTGGGAGACCATTCGCTCCCGAAGTCTCCCGTACAATCCCCTTCACGACCGGGGATACCCCAGCATCGGTTGCGTCCCCTGCACACGGCCGGTGGCGGAGGGGGAAGACATGCGGGCGGGTCGGTGGGCCGGCACGGGGAAGACCGAGTGCGGTCTTCACACGTCCCGGTAGAGAATCATGATCACTTTTACGGGTATGGCCATCGCCTTCTTCTTCGCCATGAATATCGGGGCCAGCGGGGCCGCCGCCTCGATGGGAGCGGCATACGGCGCGGGGGCGGTCAGAAGCCGCCATGCGGCTCTCTGTATATGCGGCGTCGGGGTGTTCCTCGGGGCAGCCCTGGGAGGCGGCGAGGTGGCCAAGACGATCGGGGAGGGGATCGTCCCAAGCTCGATCATGACGGTGCGGCTCGCCATCATGGTATTGTCTTCCGCCTGCATTTCCCTCTCCATCGCCAATCGTCTGGGGATTCCGCTGTCCACCAGCGAAGTGACAGTGGGAGCCGTGGTGGGGGCGGGAGTCGCTCTGCAGAAAGTCTACCTGTCCAGTCTGGCTGCCATCGTGGCGTTTTGGGTTTTGGTTCCTTTCGCCGCTTTCGGTCTGGCCCTTCTGTCGGGGAAGGCGGTGATCGCTGCTGAAGGTCGGTTCTCCGCTCTCCGTCGGGGGAACCGGAGCCGTTGGTTGGCCGGCCTTTTGGTCCTTGCGGGATTGATGGAGGCCTTCTCAGCAGGTATGAACAACGTGGCGAATGCGGTTGGTCCTCTGGTGGGGGCGGGACTGATGACGGTTTCCGACGGCATTCTGTACGGCGGTCTGTTCGTCGCCGCGGGGGCCATTCTCCTCGGAGGCAGGGTATTGGAAACCAACGGGAAGCGGATCACGGACCTTTCTTTACTGGAGGGGAGCGTCGTCTCGGGGACCGGTGCGTTACTGGTGATCGGAGCCTCCCTTCTGGGAATCCCCGTGCCTCTTACCCAGGTGACCACTTCGGCCATTATCGGGATTGGGACGGCCCGAAAGGGCTTTTCCCTCTGGCAAAAGGGATTGATCAAACGGATGCTCAAGGTCTGGGCTGTCTCCCCCGTCTTTTCCCTGGTGATTGCCTACGGGCTGGTCAAAGGGTTGGCCCATGGCGACCTTTACTCTGTGATCGCGGTGGCCAGTGTCTTCCTGGCGACGCTGGGCTCGATCAGCCTGTTTCATTCCGTCAGGCGGGAGAAGCAGTCCCTGAATGAACACGGCGAAGGCATTTGAAGGGGGAGATACGAATCAACGACACACCTGTACCGGACATCACAGGAATGAGAGGAGAGGATCCCATGAGTGAGAGCCTTCCCCACGGGGGAGAGCTGATCAACCGGTGGAATCCGGATGCGGAGATCGGCGCGGTTGACCAAGAAGTGGAGCTGGACGCCTTTTCCCTGAGTGACCTGGAACTGATCGGCATCGGAGCCTACAGTCCGCTGACGGGGTTCCTCGGGGAAGCGGATTACACCTCGGTGGTGGAAAGCATGCGGCTGGCCGATGGCCTGCCTTGGTCCATCCCCATCACCCTCCCCGTCTCCCGGAAAAAAGCGGAGAGCCTGAAAGAAGGGGAAGCGGTCCGGCTGGTGAAAGACGGGGTGACCTATGGCCGGCTTTGGCTGGAGGAAAAGTACGTCCCCGACAAAATCCGGGAAGCGGAGCAAGTCTATCGGACGACACAGACCGCCCATCCCGGCGTGAAGAAACTCTTCGACAGACCCCCCGTGTATCTGGCGGGTCCCATTGAGCTGATCCGAAGACCGGAAAAACGGTTTGCCTCCCATCACCTGGATCCGGTGGAGACCCGGGAAACGTTCCGGAAAAAAGGGTGGAAGACCGTGGTGGGCTTCCAGACCCGGAACCCCGTTCACCGGGCCCACGAATACATCCAGAAGACGGCATTGGAGACCGTGGACGGTCTGTTTCTCAATCCCCTGGTCGGGGAGACCAAGGCGGATGACATTCCGGCGGAGGTCCGAATGGAAAGCTACCGGGTTTTGCTTCAAAACTACTACCCGGAGGATCGGGTTTTTCTCGCCGTCTTTCCGGCGGCGATGCGCTACGCCGGCCCCCGTGAAGCGGTTTTCCACGCCTTGGTGAGAAAGAACTACGGTTGCACCCATTTCATCGTGGGACGGGACCATGCCGGGGTGGGAGACTATTACGGCACTTACGATGCACAAAAGATTTTCGCCGAATTCCGGCCCGGGGAATTGGGGATTACCCCTCTGTTCTTTGAACACAGTTTCTACTGCCGGCGGTGCGAAAACATGGCTTCGGCCAAAACCTGTCCCCACGGGAAAGACCACCACGTGGCCCTGTCCGGCACCAAGGTGCGGGAGATGCTCCGGAACGGGGAACGGCCGCCGGCCACCTTCAGCCGACCGGAAGTGGCTGACGTCCTGATCCGGGGACTGAGGGAAAAAACCGTCATCACGGGTTAAAGAGGGAGGGAGAAGGATGACCGCCAACATCGTCTGGTTTGATACCGCGGTTCGCAAAGAGGACCGACGGAGGAAGAACGGCCACGGCAGTGCCGTTCTCTGGTTCACCGGGCTGTCCGGTTCGGGGAAATCCACCCTGGCCAACGCCCTGGACCGTCAGCTCGCCGGGTTGGGGCTGAACAGTTACGTCCTGGACGGGGACAATATCCGCCACGGTCTCAACCGGGACCTGGGATTTTCTCCGGAAGACCGGAAGGAGAACATCCGCCGGATCGGGGAAGTGGCAAAGTTGTTCGTGGACAGCGGGCAGTTTGCTCTGACAGCTTTTATCTCCCCGTATCGGGAGGACCGCCGGCAGGTGAGGGAGCTCCTGGATGAGGGGGAGTTTATCGAAATCTATGTGCGGTGTCCCCTGGATGAATGCGAGCGCCGGGATCCGAAGGGGCTGTACCGCCGGGCCCGGCTGGGGGAAATCCCGGAATTCACCGGCGTGAGCGCTCCCTATGAGGAACCGGAATCCCCGGAACTGGTGATCGATACGGCTGAAGCGACGGTGGAAGAATCCGTCGAAGAAATATTGAATCTGCTTGAGAAACGGGAACTGATTCCCCGGATCAATCGATAAGGAGGAAGGGCCGTGGCTTACGAAAAACACTGGGCGGACAATGAGAAGATCAACGCCGTCGAGAAGCAGAAACTGGAGATGGACGGACTGGAAATCTTCGATCACATTCCGCGATACGCAAAAGAGGGGTTTGATTCGATCCCGAAGCAAATGTGGCCCATGTTCAAATGGGCCGGCCTCTACCTGCAACGGCCGAAGGAAGACGGCTACTTCATGATGCGAGTCTGCATTCCTTCGGGGATCCTGAATTACGACCAAGTTGTTACCCTGGCGGGGATCGCCCGGGACTACGGGCGGGGGGTCTATGATATCACCACCCGTCAGGCGGTCCAGTTCCACTGGCTCCGGATCGAAGAGATTCCCGACATCTTCGCCCGGCTGGAGAAAATGGGGCTCTCCACCGCCGGCGCCTGCGGCGACATCACCCGCAACATCGTGGGGAATCCCCTGGCCGGGATCGATCCTGACGAGCTGTTGGACACCACTCCGATCGTGGAGGAGCTGTTCCGGTTCTTTCAGCATAACAAAGACTTTTCCAACCTGCCCCGGAAGTACAAGATGTCCGTCAGCGCCAATCTGAGAAATGCCTCCAACGCGGAAATCAACTGCGTCTCCTTCACTCCCGCGGTGAAGAAGATCGACGGGGTGGAGACGAAAGGCTTCCACCTGAAAGTGGGAGGCGGACTGTCGTCCCGGCCGTATCTGGCGGAGACGCTGGACGTTTTCGTCCGGCCGGAACAGGTGAAAGATGTGGCCGTCGCCGTCACGACAATCTTCCGGGATTACGGGTACCGGGAGAAGCGGACCCGGAACCGCCTCAAGTTCCTGGTGGCCGACTGGGGACCGGAAAAGTTCAAAGAGAAACTGCTGGAATACATCGGACCGCTCCCCGAAAAAGGAGAGGAACCGGTCAAGGAGTGGAACGCCGGCTACTTTTACGGGGTGCATCCCCAGAAGCAAAAGGGTCTCAACTATATCGGTTTCAATGTGCCGGTCGGCCGTCTCCATGCCGACGAGGTGCTGGAGCTGGCCCGGATTTCCAAGCGGTACGGAAAGGGGGAGATCCGGAACTGCAACTCCCAGAACCTGATCCTCCCCCATATTCCGGACGAAAACGTGGAGCCGCTCCTCCATGAGGAGATCTTCCGGCGGATTTCCGTCGATCCGCCGAAGTTCATCGGCTACTCCGTCTCCTGCACCGGTATCGAATACTGCAACCTGGCTCTGGTGGAGACCAAGGAACGGATGCGCCGGATCGCCGAGTACCTGGATGAAGAGGTGGACGTGGACGTCCCGGTCCGGATCCACATGGTGGGTTGCCCCAATTCCTGCGGCCAACGCCAAATCGCGGATATCGGTTTGCAGGGGATCAAGATGAAATCCAGGGAGAAAAAAGGGCTGGTGGAAGCCTTTGAAATCCACGTGGGCGGGACGCTGGAGGGAGGCGGAGAGCTGAACCGGAAGCTGAAGGGGAAGATCGACGGGGAGCATCTTCCCGCCGTCCTGAAAGCGTTTCTGCTCCACTTCCGGGAACAGAAGCACCCCGGGGAAACCTTCCACGATTTCTTCCACCGGACCGGATTGGAAGAACTGCAGCGGGTGTTGGATGACATCCTGGAGCGGATCCATCCGAAGGTTTCTTAAAGGGGGTGGCCGGGTGTATCTCTATCGTTTCGAAGTCCTTTTAAAAGAGGAAGCCGTCCCCGTGGTGGTGGTTGCCGGGGATGACGATCAGGCGTTCTGTCTTGTCGATACCGAACTGGAAAAAACCTATCTCAAGATGCCCGAGGTGGAAGACGTGACCCTTTACGAGAAAAAGCGGATCCAAAAAGGGGGCGGTTTCGTCCTGCGGGAATCGGAGAACCTCTGAAAGGAAACGAATACATTCGGGAGGGTTTGCCATGGGAAAAGTTTATTTGGTGGGAGCCGGACCGGGCGATCCGGAGCTGATCACGGTGAAGGGGGTCCGTTGCATCCGGGAGGCGGATATCATTCTCTATGACCGTCTGATCCATCCGAAATTGCTCGATTACGCCCGGTCGGAGGCAGAGCTCCTCTATTGCGGCAAGCTCCCCGGCTTCCACACGATGAAACAGGAGACGATGAACCGGTTTCTCGTGAAGCATGCCCTGGCGGGGAAGACGGTGACCCGGTTGAAGGGGGGCGACCCTTTTGTATACGGACGGGGCGGGGAGGAAGCGGAAGCTTTGGTCCGCCACGGGGTGGACTTCGAGGTGGTCCCCGGTATCACTGCCGGGATCGCCGCACCGGCCTACGCCGGCATCCCGGTCACCCACCGGGCACACGCCTCCACCTTCGCCTTCGTCACCGGACACCGGAAGAAAGGGGAGGAAGAGGAGCTGCAGTGGGAAAACCTGGCCCGGGGGATCGACACGCTGGCCATCTACATGGGAGTGAAAAATCTCCCCTATATCCGGGAGCGTCTCCTCACCCACGGTAAGCCTCCACACACCCCCGTCGCCCTGATCCACTGGGGGACCACCCACGATCAACGAACGGTGACGGGCACGCTGGAGGACCTGGTCGACCTTGCCCGCCGCCACCAAGTGAAAAACCCCACCCTGATTCTCGTGGGGGAAGTGGTCGCTTTTCGGGAAAAACTGGCTTGGTTCGAGAAACGACTGGATGGAGAATGGGAAGGAGCCCGCCTGGAAAAGGTGGGGGTGTAAGTGAAGGAAAGGAATACGTGCTCTTGAAAAATTATCCCTGCAACTGATTTTGTGCCGCGAAAGCGGCTTTTTTTACAGGTGATGAAGGAACTGAAGAAAAAAGGACGACCCACACCCATTCACGGTGAAGATGGGCGGCGTGGAAGCGAAAAAACGGTCAGGCGAAAGGGGTCCACACTCATCTGTGCAGATCACGTGCTGTTGAGTGGCGGTTAGTCAACTTTAAGGAAGTTTGAATAAGTTAATCCAAGGAAAGGAAGGAAACGATATAGAAAAGAGAGGAACGGAAAACGAAGGTTAGAGATATGATTTGAAGTACAATTACCTAAAAGCGTTGTGATTTATGGTTAGGCTCAGAAGTAGGGGAGCGTTTACCCAAAATAGCGACTTTGCTGTCCTGCCCAGCGGAGAATCAGACTGCAAGGGCGTTTAAGGGCAAAAGCTTCTCTGTGTTGCATCCGAAGGCGTTTGCCCCTGCCCGCAGCAGGATGATTCGGAGCGGACAGTGCCTACATCTCTGCAGGACAGCAGCCGGAGCGGCTTTGGGTAAATGCTGTCGCTCACTTTTTCACAACGCTTCTAATGAAGGAGAGGACAGTCATGAACGTTCTGAAATTACCCAGAGAGCAAAAAGAAGTGTTAATAGACGAAATAAAAAGCTTCTGTTTGGATGAGAGAGGCGAGGAAATCGGGAACATTGCTGCAGAAACCCTCCTTCATTTCTTTATCGATCAGTTGGGCCCGGTTCTGTACAACCAAGGCATCCGGGATGCGGTAAAGTTGGTGGGCCAACGATGCACCGCTATGGAAGAAGATCTGCAATCCCTGCAAAGAATGACCCGCCGCTGATCGGAGTCAGGGGCAAGGGTTTTAAGGCTGCGTCAGGGAATTCATTGTGTGTTCCACCCGGGTTTTCAGGGGGGATTGTGAGAAATATTAGGAGGGCTTTTGATGAACCACACTCCCATCATGCTCAACCTTCACGGCCGACCGGCGGTGGTGATCGGGGCGGGGAAGGTGGCCGCCCGCCGGTCCCGGTGGCTGCTGGAAGCGGGGGCCCGGGTGACGGTGGTGGCTCCGGAAGCCGGGGGGGAGATCCGTACGTTGGCCGGGGAAGGAAAATTGCATTGGCGGAAAAAAGCCTTTGAGCCGGCGGACCTCCATGATGCCTGGGTGGTGGTGGCGGCGACGGATTCGGCGGAAGTCAACCGGAAGGTGGCGGAGGCGGCCGGCTCCCGACAGTTGGTCAATGTAGTGGATCGACCGTCGTTGGGGAATTTCCATGTTCCCGTCCGGTTGAACCGGGGGCGGCTCACGTTGTCCGTCTCCACCGGCGGGGCCAGTCCGTTTCTGGCCCGCATGATCCGGGACGAGTTGGCGGAGCAGTACGATGAGAGCTGGCGGGAGAAGCTGGACCGGCTGTATCGGGAACGGGAGAAGATCAGGACTTCAGGGCTGAGTGAGGAAGAGAAAAGAAGAAGGTTGAGGAGACTGGCGGAGGAAGATTGAACCCTCCCTTGAAAGCAAGGGGGGGGTTCCGTTTTACTTGCCGTCCGCTCTCACGGGGAAAGAATCCGGGTGCCCGGCGGGACGTCGTTGTCCATGATCGGCCTCCCGTTGAGACAAAACGGAAGTTCAGAGGACCAGGTTTGAATGCACCGAAGACAAACGGGCTGTTTCCGTCCGGCGGGGACTCGCCGGACGTGTTTTCGCCGACGGACACCCCGGTGTCCGTTTGGCTCCGATCGATGGCATACTCTTCAACCGTTATGGCCCGGTTTCTTCCGCGAACCCAACCCGGCATGCATGGGATCTCCATGGTTGCTTCAATCTATGATCGAGAGACCGGAAAAAATATCCAAGGAAGGTGGTTGGTGATGGATCTGGAAATGATCAAGGACATTCCGCTGATATTGGGAAGAGTGGTGACGATCCTTCCTCTGCTTCTCTTTGTCACGCTTTTCATGGGGAGGAGGTCCATTGGGGAGATGCCGGTTTTCGACTTCCTCATCATCGTGGTAATGGGTGCCGTGGTCGGAGCGGATATCGCCGATCCGAACATCCACCATTTGCCGACCTTCGCCACTATCCTTGCGATCGGGCTTATTCAGCGCCTGGTTTCCCGCTTGGCGGTTTCCAGAAGGAAGATCGGAAGGTTGTTGACCTTTGAGCCGGCCGTCGTGGTATGGAAAGGAGAATTTCTTCCCAAAACACTCGGCAGTATCCGTTATTCGGTGGACAACATTCTGGTCATGCTCCGGGAACAGCAAATCTTCGACTTGGACGAAGTGGAGATGGCGGTGATTGAACCTAACGGGAATCTGTCAGTGCAAAAAAGATTTGAGAAGCAAAACGTCTCCAAAGGCGATCTGAATCTGCCCGCTCCGCCGGTGACCGACTTCTCCCACCCGGTGATCCTCGAAGGGAAAGTGGAGACCGATGTCCTCGCCTTTCTCAAGCTCGACCGGGACTGGCTGCGGCAGCGATTGAAACAGCAGGGGATCAGCAGCGAAAAAGAGGTGTTTTTCGCTTCGGTGAAACCGAACGGTGACCTGACCGTTTCCCTTAACCAAACCGGGGATCTTTCCCCCCCTCCTTTAAAGCACTGAGACGTCGGAACAGGACCGCCCGCGGGAACAGGGGGAGGCCGGGCGGAGAGGGGAGGGGGCATGCTTCGGGGGATGGACTCTTCCTCCCGGTCCCGGCATCTGCTATAATAGGGGATATTCCATTCAGTGGTCTGACCACCGCCGGGACCGGATATCAAAGGAGTGAAAGGATTGTCCTCTTTGCGCGAAGAAGCTCTCAAGCTGCACCGTGAACAACAGGGAAAACTGACGGTTCGTTCCAAAGTGGCTGTCAAGCGTTCCGAAGATCTGAGTCTGGCCTATTCACCGGGTGTGGCTGAACCTTGCAAGGAGATCCATACCGATCCGGCCAAAGTATTCGACTATACGATGAAAGGGAATCTGGTGGCCGTCGTGTCTGACGGAACGGCGGTGCTCGGGCTTGGGAACATCGGTCCCCACGCGGCCATGCCCGTGATGGAAGGGAAGGCGGTCTTGTTCAAATCGTTTGCGGGGGTGGATGCCTTCCCCCTCTGCGTCAATACCAATGAAGTGGACAAGATCGTGGAGACAGTGAAGCTCTTGGCCCCCACGTTCGGGGGAGTCAATCTGGAAGATATCGCGGCACCGAAGTGCTTTATCATCGAAGAACGATTGAAAAAGGAAGTGGACATTCCCGTCTTCCACGATGATCAGCACGGGACGGCCATCGTCACACTGGCAGGGCTGATCAACGCGCTGAAAGTCGTGGGCAAAAGGATGGACGAAGTGAGAGTGGTGGCCAACGGGGCCGGTGCGGCCGGGATTGCCATCATAAAGCTGCTCTTGTCCCTGGGCGTCAAAGACGTCCTCATGTGCGACAGCAAAGGGATCATCTATGAAGGCCGCAGGGAAGGGATGAACACCATCAAAGAAACCATCGCCAAGGAGACCAACCGGGAAGGGGTTAAAGGAAGTCTGGCCGACGCGATGGAAGATGCCGACGTTTTTATCGGGGTGTCGGTGGCCGGAGCGGTTACCAAAGAAATGGTCCGATCGATGAAACGGGATCCGATCATTTTTGCCATGGCCAACCCGGTTCCCGAGATTATGCCGGAAGAGGCTTATGAGGCGGGTGCCAGAGTGGTGGGAACGGGTCGTTCCGATTTTCCCAACCAAGTGAACAATGTGCTCGCTTTCCCCGGAATTTTTCGCGGGGCTCTGGATGCCCGGGCCCGGGGGATCAACGAACAGATGAAAGTGGCGGCAGCCTCCGCGATCGCGGATCTGATCGGGGAAGACGAACTCTCCCCCGATTATGTGATCCCCGCTCCCTTCAACCCGCGGGTAGCCCCCAAGGTGGCTGCGGAAGTGGCCCGTGCGGCGATGGAAACGGGCGTGGCCCGTATCCAGGTGGATCCGGAAGAAGTGTACAAGCGGACGTTGCAGCTAACCCAGATCTCATCTTAATCCCATTCATTCCATATTCTCACCCTTTTGAAGTCAGGTGAAGCGAGGTGTGGTGTTGAACGTGCTGTCGGAAGCAGGCTCCACAAAGTTTCAATCCATCCTTCTCCGGATCCAGGAAGTCATTGAGGAAGAGGGATTAAAACCCGGCGACCGGATGCCTTCCGAGCGGGAACTGGTTTCCCGGCTTGAAGTGGGTCGTTCCACGGTCCGGGAAGCGCTCAGGGCGCTGGAGCTTTTGGGAATCATCACCACACGGAGAGGGCAAGGCACCTTTTTGCAACCCCACCGAGCCCATCGTTTGGTGGACCTCCTCGCTTTTTACATCCTTCGGGACCAACCTTCCAAGGACAACTTGCTGGAGATGCGGGGACTCCTGGAAAGGGGGGCGGCCCGACTCGCCGCTCTCCGTGCAGACCGGGAGGATATGGATGAGTTGGAAAGAATATGGAAAAAGATGGAGAAGCAGGTCTTGGAAGGGAACGTGCCGGTGGAGGAGGATTATGAGTTTCACCGCCGCCTGGTGCGGGCCTCGCAGAACCATTTGCTTCTCCGGGTTTGGTATCCGGTGATTCAATACGGACAGACGGTGAGAACATCCTCCCTTAAACGGAGCGGCCGTCCTGCTGAGGCCCTTCGGGAGCACCGTGAAATCCTGGATGCCATTCGGGACCGGGATCCCCGCGAAGCGGAACGGAGGTTGGAAGCCCACCTGACCGCCGCGGGTTTTTTCCGTACCGGCAGGGATGGAGTCAAGGGCGGGATCTGAACCCTGCCCCGACCGGCTTGTTTTTGCTTCTCCCTTCCGTTCTGTGCTATGATGACTCCGATTAAACCGGATGGGTTCCCCCGGGTCCGCTCACAAGGATAAACATTCGGCCGTCCAGGAACGGTCAGGCCCGGTGCGCCGGGCCCTCTGTTGTGTAATCGGCCGCAAAAACCAATACGCACACGGATGAGGTGTTACCGTGTTAAAGGACTTGTTTCGAAAACAGAAAAAATACGCCACCATCCCCTCGGAGCAGGCGAAAAAAGACATTCCCGAAGGAATCATGCAGAAATGTCCCCAGTGCGGAGACATCGGTTTTGTCAAAGAACTGGAGAAAAACCTGAAAGTCTGCAAAAAATGCGGTTACCATTTTTCCATGTCCGCACCGGAACGAATCCGGATGATTGTGGACGAAGGTCGTTTTTTTGAATTCGATTCCGGACTGACCTCCGGGGATCCCCTCTCGTTTCCCAACTACGCCAAAAAACTGGAGGCGGACCGGGAAAAGACAAAGCTGAATGAAGCGGTGGTGACCGGCGAGGGGACCGTGGGAGGCTTTCCCGCCGTGATCGGTGTGATGGATTCCCGGTTTCGAATGGGCAGCATGGGATCCGTTGTCGGAGAAAAAATCGCCCGTGCCGCTCACCGTGCCGCCACGAAGAAATACCCCTTCATCCTTTTTTCCGCCTCCGGCGGAGCCCGGATGCAGGAAGGCGTGCTTTCCCTGATGCAGATGGCCAAGACGAGTGCGGCGCTGGAAAAGATGCACCGGGAACGGGTCCTCTTTGTTTCGGTTCTGACCAATCCGACGACCGGCGGCGTTTCCGCGAGCTTCTCTTCCCTGGGGGATATCAACATCGCCGAACCCCAGGCCCTGATCGGTTTTGCCGGACGCCGGGTCATCGAACAGACCGTGCGGCAGAAGCTTCCGGAAGACTTCCAAACGGCGGAGTTTCTGCTGAAGCATGGGCAACTGGATCAGGTGGTGCACCGTTCGGAATTGAGGGAGACCCTGATTAAGATTCTCGATTTGCACAGCGGGAGGGTGAACGATGGCAACCGGTAACGGACAACTCCCCTTTGAAAAACCCTTGGTGGAACTCAGGGAGAAGATCAAGGAACTGCAGAAATTCACCCAAGAAAAATCCATCGATCTTTCCGACGAAATCGCCACCTTGGAGGAAAAAGCCCGGAGACTGGAAAAAGAGATCTACGGCAATCTCTCCACCTGGCAAAAAGTGCAGATTGCCCGCCATGCTTCCCGTCCCACCGCCCTGGACTATATCCGACATATCTTCACGGATTTCATGGAACTGCACGGTGACCGGCTCTACGGGGACGACCCGGCGATCGTCGGCGGAATCGCCAAGCTGGACGGCCGCCCGGTAACGGTGATCGGACACGAACGGGGGAAGGATACAAAAGATAAAATTGCCCGCAACTTCGGTCTGCCCCATCCCGAAGGGTATCGGAAGGCCCTTCGCCTGATGCAGCAGGCGGACAAGTTCGGAAGGCCGATCATCTGTTTTGTTGATACGCAAGGAGCCCATCCCGGCGTGGAAGCGGAGGAACGGGGGCAGTCCGAGGCGATCGCGAGGAACCTCCGGGAAATGGCCGGCTTCCGGGTGCCGATCATCTGTATCGTCACCGGTGAAGGAGGCAGTGGAGGCGCCCTTGCGATCAGTGTGGGCAACCGCCTTTTGATGCTGGAGCACGCCTATTATTCCGTCATTTCCCCCGAGGGTGCTGCAGCCATTCTGTGGCGTGACGCGGCCAAGGCTCAGGAAGCGGCGGAAGCTCTGAAAATTACGGCACAGGATCTCAAAGAGCTGGGCGTGATCGATCAGATTATCCCCGAACCCAAAGGGGGGGCTCACAGGGATCCGGCTTTTCAGGCACAACAGATCAAGGAGGCGATCCGGGACGCGCTGGAACCCCTCTGTGAGATGGACGGTGACCAGCTGGTATCTGACCGGCACAAAAAATTTGAGAAAATCGGGGTATACCATACCGTGGAATAAATCACCCCACGGTATTCTCTTTTTGTCCCGGCGGGACAATAACAGTCCCGACGGGGATTCGGGTGATTACAACGAACGAGGTGAGAATGGATGAAGCGAATCGCAGTTCTGACCAGCGGGGGAGACGCGCCGGGAATGAACGCGGCCATCCGGGCGGTGGTCCGGAAAGGCCATCATCACGGAATGGAGGTCGTCGGAGTTTACCGCGGATATACCGGACTGATTCAGGGAGATTTCGTGTCCATGAATCTGGGTTCGGTTGGGGATATTATTCATCGGGGAGGCACGGTTTTGTACAGTGCCCGGAGCGAGGAATTCAAAACCCCGGAGGGACAGGCCAAAGCCGTGGAGAACCTGAAAAAGCAGGGAGTGGATGCCCTGGTTGTCATCGGGGGGGACGGAAGTTTCCGCGGGGCGCAGAAGCTGACCCAGCAGGGGATCCCCACCGTCGGGGTTCCCGGAACCATCGACAACGATATTCCGGGAACGGATTTCACCATCGGGTTCGATACGGCGATCAATACCGTCATTGAGTGCATCGACCGAATCCGGGATACGGCCACTTCCCATGAACGGACTTACGTGGTGGAAGTAATGGGGCGGGACGCGGGGGATATCGCCCTGTGGGCGGGTCTGGCCGACGGGGCGGAATCCATCCTGATCCCGGAAGCCCCCCATGACCTGAATGAAATTGTGGAGCGGTTGGAACGCGGAAGTCGCCGGGGCAAAAAACACAGCATCATCATCGTGGCCGAAGGAGTCGGAAGCGGGGTGGACATCGGCCGCCGGATCAAAGAAAAGACCGGGGCCGAAACCCGCGTGACCGTCCTGGGTCATATCCAGAGGGGCGGTTCGCCAACCGCCTTCGACCGGGTTCTGGCCAGCCGGATGGGGGCCAAGGCGGTGGATCTTCTCCTGGAAGGGAAAAAGGATCAGATGGTGGCCAGCCGGAGGAATCAAATCGTCGGTCTCGATTTTGAAGAAGCTTTTGCCATGAAACATCACCCCGATATGTCCATCTACAACTTAGCCAGTATCTTAGCCATATAAAAAAGGAGTGGAATGGATGCGGAGGACCAAGATCGTATGCACCATCGGCCCGGCCAGCGAGGACAAGGAGACGCTCCGGCGCCTGGTCCGGGCCGGCATGAACGTGGCGCGGCTCAATTTTTCCCATGGGAACCATGAAGAACATCTGCGCCGGATCGAACGCATCCGAGAGGTGGAACGGGAGTTGGGCACCAAGGTGGCCATTCTTTTGGATACGAAGGGGCCGGAAATCCGCACGGGTCTTCTCCGGGAAGGGGAAGTGGAGTTGAAGACGGGGGAAACCATCACCCTCACCACCGAAGAAATCGAAGGGGATGCTTCCCGCGTGTCTGTTTCTTACAAGGGCCTGCCCGACGACATCCGCCCCGGCTCCACGATTCTGGTTGACGATGGACTCATCAGCCTCAGGGTGGAGGAGGTGCAGGGGGGCGACATCCGCTGCCGCATTGAGAACGGAGGCCCTCTGAAGAACCGCAAGGGGGTCAATGTTCCGGGGGTTTCCGTCAATCTTCCCGGAATCACGGGCAAGGATGCCGACGATATCCGTTTCGGCATTGAACAGGATGTGGATTTTATCGCCGCTTCATTTGTGAGAAAGGCCGACGATGTTCTTGAGATCCGCAAGATTCTGGAGGAGTACGGGGCCGATATTCATATCATCTCCAAAATCGAAAACCGGGAAGGCGTGAAGAACCTGGACGCCATCCTGAAAGTTTCCGACGGGGTGATGGTGGCCCGCGGGGATTTGGGAGTGGAAATTCCGGCCGAGGAAGTTCCCGTGCTGCAGAAAAAAATGATCAAAAGATGCAACCATCTGGGCAAACCGGTGATCACCGCCACCCAGATGCTGGACTCCATGCAGCGAAACCCGCGTCCCACCCGTGCCGAGGCCAGCGATGTGGCCAACGCGATCTTTGACGGCACCGATGCCATCATGCTCTCGGGGGAGACAGCCAGCGGGAAATATCCCGTCGAGGCGGTGCAGACCATGGACCGGATCGCTTCCAAAGCGGAGGACTCCCTTCAATACGCCGACCTGTTCCGTGAGCGGATCCGGGAGCTGGAAGTGAGCATTCCGGATTCCATCAGTCAGGCGGTGGTCCACACCGCCGGCGCGTTGAATTCTTCCGCCATCATCACTTCCACCGAAAGCGGCCGGACCGCCCGGATGGTTTCCAAATACCGTCCCCGCGCCCCGATCGTGGCGGTGACGCGCCATCATAAGGTCATGCGGCAGTTGACCCTTGTCTGGGGGATCTACCCCGTGGAAGGGGGCCGGGTGGAATCCACCGATGAAATGCTCAGCACCGCCATTCAGTCTTCCCTGAAAGCCGGCTTGGTCCGCCATGGGGAACTGGTGGTCATCACCGCCGGTGTTCCCGTGAAACAGTCCGGCACAACCAATTTGATGAAAGTGCATGTGATCGGAGACGTGTTTGCCAGCGGACAGGGAGTCGGAAAAAAGGTGCTCACCGGTGAAGTGGTGGTGGGCAAAACCGCGGAGGAACTGCGCTCCAAGATGAAGGACGGGGCGATTCTGGTCACCCAGGGAACGGACAAGGACATGATGGATTCCTTTGAACGCGCTTCCGCGGTGATCGTGGAAGAAGGCGGCCTCACCTCCCATGCAGCAGTGGTGGGCTTAAGTCTGGGAATCCCGGTGGTGGTCGGGGTGAAGGGGGCGACCCGTCTCTTTCAAGACGGCATGGAGCTGACCGTTGACCCGGAACGGGGGCACATTTACTCCGGACGTGCCAATGTCCTTTGAGGAACAAAAAACAAGCGCTGGTTTTTCCAGCGCTTGTCGTGTAAAAAACGGAAAAATGCAGGAGCCCTTTGTCATTCCGCAGGGTCACGGCGGTTCAGATCGTACGGAGCCGGGGATAGATCCACCAGCGAAGTTTTTTACGCCGTTTTTTGCGCCGCCGCAATTTCACTTTGGGAACCTCCTTTCATCATCCTGATTCCGAATCCTGTTGTTTATTCTTATTGTATCTGTTCAAAGTGGATTTGGCTATTCACATTATGTGTGTTCCTTTCCCGAAATATGTAAAGTGAGCCGCACAGCTTCCGGTAATACGCGGTTTTTTCCGATACCGTGGTATAATGGGGTCGATCGGAGGTGTTTAAGGATTCGCCATGGGAGAACCCACTGTTCATGAAACCGTTTTACGCGTAAGGTACCAGGAAACGGACCAAATGGGCGTGGTTCATCACAGTAACTATGCAGTCTGGTTTGAAGTGGGCCGGACGGCTTTCATCCGGGAGATCGGCGTTTCTTACGGAGAACTGGAAGAGCAGGGAATCCTGCTCCCGGTCGTCGATCTCCATTGCCGTTTCAACTCCCCGGCCCGATATGAAGATGAAGTGAGGGTTTTGACCCGGGTGGGGGAGATGCGCGGACCGAAGATCACCTTCCGTTATGAGGTCCGCCGGAAGTCCGATAACGAATTGGTGGCCCGGGGTGAGACGATTCATATGTGGACGGATCGCCGGATGAAGCGTTTCAATCTGAAGCGGCAAAAGCCGGAGCTGTATCACTTGCTCCTCGCCCACACCCATTAAGGAATAAACGGGGGAATGAAACCGTGTTTCGTATATTGGTGTTGATCATGATCCTCGTTCCCGCCTTGGAGATATGGGGCCTGGTTACTGTGGGTGAAGTGATCGGGGCGTGGCCCACGGTGTTGGCGGTGATCGCCACGGGAGTGGCCGGTGGGTATTTGGCCCGCTGGCAGGGCTTGCAGACCCTTCGGCTGACGCAGATCCAACTGAACAACGGCGAACTTCCGGGAGATGCCCTTCTGGACGGGATTTGTATCCTGTCCGGCGGGCTCCTCCTTCTGACGCCCGGATTTTTCACCGATGCCGTCGGATTCTTGCTGTTGGTTCCTTACACCCGGGGCCTGGTGAAACTTTTCATCAAGCGCCGGCTCACCCGGATGATCGAGGAGGGACGTGTGTTCCGGATTTCACGGCGCCGGTGGTAAAACCAAAACCCGCCCGGGATGGGCGGGTTTTGGTTTGTTAACCGGCGGGACGCCCGCCGGTCCTTCCGTGGATGACGAAGTTCCACAAGTCGCTGAAAACTCCCGCCCGGTAAAGGGCGATCAGGATGACGGCCACCACGGGTCCGATGATCAGGCCGATCACCCCGATCAGCTTCAATCCCACAAACAGGGCGACCAGGGTGAATAGCGGATCCAACCCGATATTCGTGGCCACCAGCTTCGGTTCCAGGAATTGGCGGACGACGACGATCACCACATAGAGAATGCCGATTCCCAGACCGAACCGGAAATCGCCGGTCAACATCAGGTACCCCCACCAGGGAACCAATACCGCCCCCACTCCGAAGTAAGGAAGGAGGTCCACCGCTCCGATGATGAGGGCGAGCACCAGGGCGTAGTCCACCCCCAACAGCGTGAGGCCGAACCAGACCAGAACTCCGGTGATCAAAATCAAGGTCAGCTGTGCACGGATAAAGCCGAGCAGGGCTTTCCGGAGATCCGAGTAGACCACCCCCCCGGTACTCCGGATTCGTTTGGGAATCAGGCGGAGAATCGCCTCTTTCAGACGGGGCCAGTCGAGTCCGATGAAAAAGGCGGCAAGGATGATGAATACGAGAACGGTTGCGTAATAGGGGAGATTTCCCAGGAAAATACCGATCCCTGCCAGAATGTCGGTGATCATCTGCGTTCCTTTATCGGTAATGACCCCGAGGTTGTCGCGGATGCTGGTCATGATTTCGGAGCTCTGTTCCGGGTTTTTCTGCATATATTCCTGAATGGTGTGGATCATGCGGGTCAATTCGTTGTTTTCATTAACAAATGTGTCAATTAAATATTGGTTGAAGCGGTTGAAGATGTCAGGAAGGCGTTCCGCCAGTTTTGTCAATTCAATGACAATTCTGGAGGCGAGTATGACCAGCAGCGTGAGAAGGCTGCCCATCACCAGAACGAGGGTCAGAGTGACGCCCGCCCAGCGGGGGAGCCGGATCCGTGCTTCCAACCAGCGGACGGCGGGCTCCACCATCATCGCGATCAACCAACCGATCAAAAAGGGATAGGTCAACGGGAAAGAAAAAATCACGATATAATACGCCAAGATCGCCACCCCCACGACCAGGGAAGCCCGGAGAGCGATGCTGACGGCTGCTGTGCGGTCCAAACCGTGAACCCCCTTTCCAAAACCGTGGGACGGTCTTCCCACTCGCTTTATCCCGACCCGTCCCGTTTCGCATTTATTGTATCATGTTTTATTGGAAACCACTGTGATGATAACGTTTTTTTTTTATGGTAAACTAAAAGAGGCGAATCGGGGCACCAAAGGCAAAATTTCATTTCATTAACGGAACCGGTCCAAGCCGTACAGGTTCAGACGGTTCTTTTCATTCTTCATTGGAGCGGAGCGCCGGAGCGGGATGGATGCTTTGCTCATGTTAATGTAATAAAAATTCACATCATTAAACCCTTCATTTCTCGAGGGGGTGAAGACCGGCCTTCTAGCGTGCCCGAGCACTATTTTCATTCGTAAAGGAGCGATTGCCATGTCGGTTGCGAAAGGATTGGAGGGTGTCGTAGCTCTCACTTCCAAGATCAGCTCCATCGTGGACGGGGTGTTGACCTATCGCGGCATCAACATCGATGAGCTGGCCGAACAGGCCAATTTCGAGGAAGTGATGTTCCTTCTCTGGAACGGACGCCTGCCCAAAAAAAATGAACTGGAGGAACTCAAAAAGGATTTGGGTTCTCAGGCGGAGCTGCCTCAAGGCGTTCTGGAACAACTGAAGTCTTATCCGAAGGACATCCACCCCATGGCGGCACTCCGGACGTCGGTTTCCGCCTTGGCCATGTATGATCCGGAAGCGGATGACAACCGCGGGGAGGCCAACATCCGGAAAGCGATCAGCCTGACCGCCAAACTGCCGACCATCGTTGCGGCCCTCTTCCGTCTCAGCAAAGGGTTGGAACCGGTCTCACCGCGTCCGGAATACGGCTATGCCGGGAATTTTGTTTACATGCTTCATGGCGAAGAGCCGGAGAAGACGGCTGTCAAGGCCATCGACAAAGCGTTTATCCTGCATGCCGACCATGAGTTGAACGCATCCACTTTTGCAGCCCGTGTGACCACGGCCACTCTCTCCGATATGTATTCGGCCGTGACCACGGCAATCGGGACCTTGAAAGGCCCCCTCCACGGCGGCGCGAACGAACGTGTCATGGCCATGCTGGAAGAGATCGGCACGACGGACAGAGTGGAGGAGACCATCCAACGCAAGCTGGAAAACAAAGAAAAGATCATGGGCTTCGGTCACCGCGTCTACAAAGACGGCGACCCGCGGGCCAAGCACCTTCGGGAGATGTCCCGCCAGCTGGCCGACACGACCGGGGATCGAACTTGGTACCAAATGTCCGTGGCCATTGAAGACCTGATGGATCGGAAAAAAGGGTTGAAACCCAATGTCGACTTTTATTCCGCTTCCACTTACCATTATCTCGGGATCCCCCGGAAGCTGTTCACCCCGATCTTTGCGATCAGCCGCGTTTCGGGTTGGACCGCCCATATTCTGGAGCAGTATGCCGACAACCGTCTGATCCGTCCCCGCGCCGAGTACACGGGGCCGGTCAACCAGTCCTACATCCCTGTTGAAAAAAGATAAAATGGGGAGACCGGATCCGATCCGGTCCACCCCCCAAACAGGAAAAGGAGTGTTTTTATGGCACGGTATGAAGCACCTCAGACCGGAGAAAAGATCACTCTTGAAAACGGGGGACTCCGCGTCCCGGACCATCCGATCATTCCCTTTATCGAAGGGGACGGCACCGGTCCGGATATCTGGGCTGCCGCACGGCGTGTTCTGGATTCCGCGGTGGAAAAAGCCTACGGATCGAAACGGAAAATCGAATGGTTTGAGATTTATGCCGGCGAAAAAGCTTACAAGAAGTACGGGGAATGGCTTCCGGAAGAAACTCTGAAGACGATCGAGGAATACTTTGTCGCCATCAAAGGGCCGTTGACCACCCCGGTCGGCGGGGGGATCCGCTCTCTCAACGTGGCCCTGCGCCAGGAATTGGATCTGTTTGTTTGTCTGCGACCCGTCCGTTACTTCAACGGGGTTCCGTCCCCGGTCAAAAAGCCCGAACAGGTGGATATGGTGATTTTCCGGGAAAACTCCGAGGATATCTATGCCGGGATCGAGTGGCAGGCGGAGTCTGAGGACGCCAAAAAAGTGATCCGGTTCCTTCAGGATGAGATGGGCGTCAAAAAAATCCGCTTCCCTGAAACCTCCGGAATCGGGATCAAACCGGTCTCCCGTGAAGGAACGGAACGTCTGGTGCGGGCGGCTATTCAATACGCCCTCGATCACGGGCGCAAGAGCGTGACTTTGGTGCACAAAGGAAACATCATGAAGTTCACCGAAGGCTCCTTCAAGAACTGGGGCTATGAACTGGCTGAGCGGGAATTCGGCGACAAGGTGTTCACTTGGTGGGAGTATGACGAGATCAAGGAGAAACACGGTTTGGATGCGGCCAACCAAGCCCAATCCGAAGCCGAAGCGGCAGGCAAATTGATCGTGAAGGACTCCATCGCCGATGCCTTCCTGCAGCAGATCCTGACCCGTCCCGCGGAATACGACGTTATTGCCACTCTGAATCTGAACGGGGACTACATCTCGGATGCCCTTGCCGCCCAGGTGGGAGGCATCGGAATCGCGCCGGGAGCCAACATCAATTTTGAAACCGGCCACGCCATTTTTGAGGCGACCCACGGAACCGCCCCCAAATATGCCGGAATGGACAAGGTGAACCCCGGTTCCGTCATCCTCTCCGGTGTCTTGATGCTGGAACACCTCGGTTGGCAGGAAGCTGCGGACCGGATATACCGTGCCATGGATCAAACCATCAGTCAGAAAACGGTGACGTACGACTTTGCCCGCTTGATGGAAGGGGCCACCGAGCTCAAGTGCTCGGAATTCGCAACCAAACTCATCGAAAATCTATAATGTGCCGAAACGGAGGTAGTTCCATGTCCATCCGCAGAAGGAAAATTTCCATAATCGGAAGCGGCTTTACCGGTGCGACCACAGCGTTGATGCTGGCCCAGAAGGAACTGGGCGACGTGGTTTTGGTGGACATTCCGCAAGCCGAAGGCCCGACCAAAGGAAAAGCGCTCGACATGCTGGAGTCCACCCCGGTCCAGGGTGTTGATGCCCAAATCACCGGAACCGTCGATTACGAGGACACCAAGGACTCCGATCTGGTCATCATCACCGCCGGTGTGGCACGGAAACCCGGCATGAGCCGGGATGATCTGGTCAGCACCAACGCCAAAGTGATGCGCTCGGTGACCGAACAGGTTGTGAAGTATTCCCCCGAGTGCACCATCCTGGTGTTGACCAATCCGGTGGACGCCATGACTTATGAGGTGTATCGCACCTCCGGGTTCCCGAAAAACCGGGTGATCGGCCAGTCGGGTGTATTGGACACCGCCCGTTTCCGGACCTTTATCGCTCAGGAACTGAACATTTCCGTGGAAGACGTGACCGGTTTTGTGCTCGGCGGTCACGGGGACGACATGGTTCCCCTCGTTCGTTATTCTTACGCCGGTGGAATTCCTCTGGAGAAGTGGCTTTCCAAAGATCGGCTGGATGCGATCGTGGAACGCACCCGCAAAGGCGGAGGGGAAATCGTCAGCCTGCTCGGAAACGGCAGCGCCTATTATGCCCCGGCGGCGTCCCTGGTTCAGATGGCGGAGGCCATCCTGAAGGATAAACGGCGGATTCTCCCGGCCATCGCTTACCTGGAGGGGGAATATGGATACAATGACATTTACCTGGGTGTTCCGGTGATCCTGGGTGCCAACGGTCTGGAGCAAATCATCGAGCTGGACCTGACCGATGAAGAGAAAAAGCAACTGGACAAATCGGCGGATTCTGTCCGCAGTGTGATGAAACTTCTTTCATAAATCCATCCAAAACCCGGGCCTTCCCGGGCTTTTTCATACTCCGGATGGAAATGTAAGCGTATACGGGGAGGTGATGGGCGATGATTCTGGGGAAACGAACCGATCCGGGTCGAACGTGGGAACGGCTGTCGGTGGGAGACCGGACGGAAGAGGTGCGGAAGGTTCACGACAAGGATCTCCTCCTTTACCTGGGTGCCACCGACAATACCAACCCCCTCTTTCTCCAATCCCAGTATGCAGAACAAACCCCTTACAGCCGTCTCCTGGTCCCTGTGGGGCTTTTGACTGGATGGGTGGAATCCATTCTTTCGGAAAAACTTCCGGGAGCCGGAAGTTTATTGCGTGAACAGCGGTTGTCCTGCCCGAAACCGGCCTGGTTGGGTTCCACTCTTCGGTTGGAACTGGAACTGACGTACAAAGACCGGGAACAAAAGTGGGTCACTTTCTCCGTCCGGGGAACGGACGGGGAAGGGAGAAAGGTGTTGGAAGGAGAAGTGGACGTGATTCCACCCCAGCCGAGGACCGATTGGTTGAAACACGCCTACGAAAATTTTTAACCGGTTGCAGCGCCGATTCCGCGGCGCTTTTTCGATTGCACAGGGAACAGGGGGGACTTTACGAAAGTGGCAGTTTGTGTAGTATGGGATTTGTATGAACCTCAGGCGGAAAGAAAGAATAATTGTCAAGAATCCGCCTGATCCCGGCCGGATGAAGCCGGAATGGGAGAACCATCGAAGCGGAGGATGGAAGATGGACAAAAAAGTGTTGGTTGTCGACGACGAGACCTCCATTGTCAAACTGGTCCAATTCAACCTGGAAAAAGAAGGGTATCAGGTGGAAGTGGCCACAGACGGGGAGATGGCGTTGGAGAAAGTGAAAAATGAAAATCCGGATCTCTTGGTCCTGGATCTCATGCTCCCCAAGATGGACGGATTGGAGGTCTGCAAACAGGTGCGGAGGGAAAACCGGCACCTCCCGATCCTGATGCTCACCGCTAAAACCGAAGAGTTTGACAAGGTGCTCGGCCTGGAACTGGGGGCCGACGATTACATGACGAAACCCTTCAGCCCCCGGGAATTGGTGGCCCGGGTGAAAGCCATTTTCCGCCGGATGGAAGCCGTTCGGGAGGGGGAAGCCCCCCGGGAGAAGAAGAAGCTGATCGTGGGGGACCTTGAGATCGACACGGAAGGGTATGAGGTCCTCCGAAAAGGGACCCAGGTGGACCTGACCCCCAAAGAGTTTGAACTCCTGATTTATCTGGCCAACCACCGGGGAAAGGTGTTGTCCCGTGACCAGCTTCTCAATGCGGTATGGGATTATGATTACATCGGGGATACCCGGATCGTGGATGTTCACGTCAGCCACCTGAGGGAGAAAGTGGAGGAGGATTCCCGCAATCCGGTTTACATCAAAACCGTTCGCGGGATCGGATACAAATTTGAAGGCCCGAAGGACTCATGAGATCACTTCGTCACCGCTTAACCCTGATGTCTCTGCTGGTGATTGCCGTATCGGTACTGGGGACGGGGATCTTTGTCGCTCTTCTGTTAAAATCCTCCTATCTGGACTCGCTGACGGACCGCCTCGGGAAAGAGGGCAGACTGCTGGTGGATACGCTGAACTGGGAAGAAGCGCTGGATGAGCCGGCGCTTTTTCAGCAACAGGCGGACAAATTCAGCCGTTCCCTTGACGCCCGGGTCACCCTGATCAATCGGAACGGGGATGTATTGGGGGACTCCTCCAAGCCCCCGCAGGAACTGGGAAATTTGAAGCATCACGCGGAGGTGGCCCGTGCCCTCCGCGCCGAGTCGAAAGGAAAATATAACAGTGTCACAGCGGACGGAAAACTGTATGTCTTCATTCCGGTTGTGAAGGGGGACGGGGACACCGCTCGTGTCCTGGGGGCCGTTCGGCTGGCCCTCGAACTGGAGACGATTGACCGGAGCCTGAGCCAGATCTGGGTCTCCTTGACGGGGGGGCTTTTGTTGTCCTTCATCTTTGCTGCATTCATGAGCTCCCGGATCGCTTACAGGATCACCCGCCCCATCGAAGAGATCACCCAGGTGGCGGTGGACATCGCCCGCAATAAACTCCACCGCCGGGTTCCCGTGAAACAGCGGGATGAAATCGGCCGCCTGGCCACCGCAATCAACCGGATGGCCGCCGGTCTCCGCTACCAGCTGGAAACCATCCGCAAGAACGAACGCCGGCTGACCGGCGTGATCGAAACGATGGAAAGCGGTCTCTTGATGGTGGATTCGGAGGAAAAAGTCACCTTGGCCAACAAAGCGATCCACCGTTTTTTCAACATGAAGAGTCCCCAGCTGTTGAACAAACCCCTGCCGGAACGGGCCATTTTTCACGACCTTCATCTCTTGGTTAAAAAGTGTCTCGATTCGGGAGAACGGGTCCGGGATGAGATTCATCTCTATTTCCCCGAAGAACGGATCATGGAAGCCAACCTGACTCCGATTTACGGAGAGAAAGGTGGTATGGGAGTGGTGGCGGTGCTCCACGACATCACCGCCATCCGCCGGCTGGAGAAGATGCGGACGGAGTTTGTTGCCAATGTCTCCCATGAATTGAAAACCCCGGTCACTTCCCTCCGGGGGTTTGCGGAGACCCTCCTGGACGGGGCAGCGGAAGATCCCGAAATGAGAGAGGAATTTTTAAAGATCATCCAAACGGAAAGCCTTCGCCTCGAGCGGCTGATCAGCGACCTTTTGGATCTCTCCCGGATCGAGTCGAGAAAAATGCGGCTGGATCTGGAAGAGGTCAACGTTGGGGAGCTCATCCGCCGAACCGGGAAAACCGTGGAAGAACAGATGCGCAAGCGGGATTTGTCCTTCCGGGTGGAGGTGGAAGAGGAATTCCGGGTCCGGGTGGACAAGGATCGTTTTTCCCAGATTTTGATCAATCTCCTCTCCAATGCCATGGCCTACACTCCGGCCGGGGGGCATGTCCGGTTGCGGGCAGGGAAGAAGGAAGATCATTGGTGGGTTCAGGTGGAGGATACGGGCATTGGCATCCCCGAAGAGGATCTCCCCCGGATCTTTGAACGTTTCTACCGGGTGGATAAGGCCCGCTCCCGCGAGTCCGGCGGAACGGGTCTCGGACTTGCGATTGTGAAGCATCTGGTGGAAGCCCATGAAGGGAAGATTCACGTGGAAAGCCGGGTGGGAAAAGGCACGGCGATCACGCTCTCCTTCCCCCTCTAAAAGGATGGTGAGAAAGTGAGCGGCGGCATTTACCCGAAGCCGCTCCGGTTGTACTCACAGAGCACAAGTCTCGCCTGGGTCGCTTGCGCTCCCCGGTCTCACTATGCTGTCGGGCAGGGATGCAGGCATGGTCCGCTCCTGCTGCGTTCAGGGGCAAACCATACAAGCTTTTGCCCCTGAATGCCTTTGCCGGCTGATTCTCCGCCGGGCAGGACGGCAAAGCCGCTTCCCTTCTTCTGAGCCTGACAATCAATCCCCACGATTCCAGGTTTACTTTTATGTTACAGGATGGTAACCGCCTCCTTTACAAAACCTTAACAATCCGTTTATTTGAGAATAAAAGTATCGCTTTATAGTTGGCAGTGGTCAAGGGAATGGTAAACCTGAATTACATTTTCTCTAGGGGGCTGTGTCGTTATGCTGAAGAAAAGTTTGCAAATCGCAGGCGCTCTGGTACTTTCGCTTTCACTGGTGGTGGGCTGCTCCTCCAACAACCCGAACGCCGGTGGTGAAGGTGGCGGAGAAGGCCTTTCCGGTAAAATCAAAATCGACGGATCCAGCACCGTTTACCCGGTGACCTCCGCCGTTGCCGAGGAGTTCATGAAAAAGAACCCCGGCGTCGACGTGACGGTATCCCAATCCGGGACCGGCGGCGGCTTTGAAAAATGGGCCAAGAAAGAAACCGACCTTTCCGACGCTTCCCGTCCGATCAAGGACGAAGAAAAGGAGGCCGCTGAAAAGGCCGGTCTGGAGCCGATTGAAGTTGAAGTGGCCAAGGACGGGATCACGGTCGTCGTCAACAAAGAAAACGACTTCGTCGACAAGCTGACCGTGGATCAGCTGAAAAAGATCTGGGAACCGAACAGCAAGGTGAAGACCTGGAAAGACGTCAACCCGGAATGGCCCGACAAACCGATCAAGCTGTACGGTCCGGGGACTTCTTCCGGAACCTTCGACTACTTCACTGAAGAAATTGTCGGTGAAGAAGGCAAGAGCCGCACCGACTACACCCAGTCCGAAGACGACAACACCTTGGTGCAAGGGGTGGCCGGTGACAAAAACGCCCTCGGTTACTTCGGTTACGCCTACTACGAAGAAAACAAGGATAAGCTGAAAGCCGTTCCGATCGATGCCGGCAAGGGCGCGGTGGAACCGACCGAAGAAACGATCCAAAGCGGAAAGTATGCCCCGCTCTCCCGCCCGATCTTCGTCTACGCCAGCAAGCAGGCCATGGAAAAAGAGCACATCAAGAAGTTCATGGAGTTCTACCTGACCGAAGGGAAGGAACTCGTGCCGGAAGTGGGTTACATCAAACTGAAAGATGAAAAATACGAGGAAGAACTGAAAGAGCTGGGCATTAAGTAAGAAGCTTGACATCGCTGGAAAGGATTGTGTGGCCGTCCGTTGGGGACTGTGCCACACTTTCCCGTGTTTTAAGGGAAAGGAGCGACAACATTATGAAAACAGCTGGATCGGTGGGGATGGACCGCTTTCGCAAGCAGCGGACCTGGCGAACGACCTGGGAAGGGATCATACCCAAACTCCTTCTTGTCTGTGCACTCGTATCCGTTCTGACCACCTTGGGGATCGTCTTCACGCTGATTGTTGAAACCGCCCGCTTTTTTGAGGAAATTCCCTTTGTTCAGTTCATCACGGGAACGGAATGGACCGCTCTTTTCAGCGGGAATCAGCAAAAGTTCGGAGTTCTGCCTCTGATTTCCGGGACCCTGCTTGTCACGGCGGGGGCGGCTCTGGTCGCCATCCCGCTGGGATTGGCGGCAGCCATCTACCTGAGTGAATATGCCCATGACCGGGTTCGTCGGGTGTTGAAACCGGTTTTGGAAATCCTGGCGGGGATCCCGACGGTGGTGTACGGATTCTTTGCGTTCACCTTTGTCACTCCGTTGTTAAGGGGGACCTTCTTCCCCGACATGGGGCCGTTCAACGCCCTCAGTGCCAGCATCGTGGTCGGCATCATGATTATTCCGATGATCGCATCCCTCTCAGAAGATGCCATGAGTTCCGTCCCCCGGGGAATCCGGGAAGCGGCCTACGCCATGGGGTCCACCCGGTTGGAAGTGGCGCTGAGAGTGGTGGTGCCCGCCGCCTTGTCGGGGATTATCGCTTCCTTCGTCCTGGGGATCTCCCGCGCCATCGGGGAGACAATGATTGTGACGATTGCCGCTGGTGCCACGCCGAAACTGACCTTTGATCCCACCGATTCCATCCAGACGATGACGGCCTACATGGTCCAGGCCGCGTCCGGAGATATCAGTTTCGGAAGCACGGCTTACAAGTCCATCTATGCGGTGGGGATGACCCTGTTCGTCTTCACCATGATCATGAATCTCCTGGCTCAGTATATCTCTCGCCGGTTTAAGGAGGAATACTGATGGGTGCGGAAGAAGCGGTGATCGGTCAAAAAGGAAAGTCGGAGGCGAAATCCTTGAATTCTGCAAACCGTAATCAAGGTGCCGGCCGCGTCGGGTTTCGTCGCATGATGAACCGCCTGGCTCACGGTCTGTTCTTCCTGGCCACTCTGGTCGGTGTCGTTGTATTGGGGATCTTATTGTTCGACATTGTCAACACAGGCTGGAAATGGGTCAGTGCCGACCTGTTGAACAATTTTGCTTCCCGTTTTCCCGAAAAGTCCGGGGTGAAAGCGGCTCTGTGGGGTTCGATCTGGCTGATTGCGGTAACGGCCCCGCTCACCTTCATCTTTGGGGTGGGGGCAGCCATCTTCCTGGAGGAGTACGCGAAGAAAAACTGGTTCAGCCGCTTGATCCAGCTGAACATCAGCAACCTGGCCGGTGTGCCTTCCATCGTGTTCGGGATCCTGGGTCTCACCATCTTTGCCCGGGGAATGAATCTGGGGCAGAGCGTGCTGACCGGGGCCTTGACGATGACGCTTTTGATCCTGCCGATTGTGATTGTGGCGGCCCGCGAGGCGATCGCCAGCGTGCCTTCTTCTCTGCGACAGGCTTCCTACGCCATGGGTGCCTCCCGGTGGCAGACTATTTCCAGGGTGGTGCTTCCGTACTCCATGCCGGGGATTCTCACGGGAACCATCCTGGCCCTCTCCAGGGCCATCGGGGAGACGGCACCTCTCATCATGGTCGGGGCGGTGACCTTCATTTACTTTACCCCGGGCAATGTCTTTGATCCCTTCACGGTGCTGCCGATCCAGATTTTCACCTGGACCGGGTTGCCGAAAGCGGAATTCCAGGAGCTGGCCGCGGCCGGAATCATCGTGCTGCTGGCCATCCTGCTGACCATGAACGCTTTGGCGATTTTCCTGCGGAATAAATATCAACGGAGAGACGGTTAAGGGGGAAACGATCCATGGCTGAGCAAGCAGTGCAAACGAAACCGGCGATCCGGGTGGAAAACTTGGATCTGTATTACGGTGAAAAGCAGGCCCTTTACAATGTATCGATGGATGTGGCGGAAAACTCGGTGACGGCCCTGATCGGTCCGTCCGGCTGCGGGAAATCCACTTTCCTCCGGACCCTGAACCGGATGAACGATCTCATCCCCGGTGTCCGGATCGAAGGGAATATCGAACTCTACGGCAAAAACATTTATGACCGCGACATCGATGTGGAAATGCTGCGGAAAGAGGTGGGGATGGTCTTTCAGGCCCCCAATCCCTTCCCGAAAAGCATCTACGACAACGTCGCCTACGGACCCCGGATTCACGGCATCACCAGCAAAAAGAAATTGGATGAGATCGTGGAGAAAAGCCTCCGTCAGGCGGCGCTCTGGGATGAAGTGAAAGACCGTCTCAAGGATCGGGCCACCGGTCTGTCCGGCGGACAGCAACAGCGTCTCTGCATCGCCCGGGCCTTGGCGGTGGAACCGGAGATCGTCCTGATGGACGAACCGACTTCCGCCCTGGATCCGATCTCCACTTCCAAAATCGAAGAACTGGTCCAGGAGTTGAAGGAGAAATACACGATCGTCATCGTCACCCACAACATGCAGCAGGCAGCCCGCGTCTCCGACAAGACGGCCTTCTTCCTCAACGGGGAACTGATCGAGTATGACGATACCAACACGCTGTTCTCCAACCCCGGCAACAAGAAGACCGAAGACTACATCACCGGCCGCTTCGGTTAAGGAAAGGAGCCTGATCCGTGATGCGACAGTTTGACACGTCCCTTCAGGAAGTAAAGCATCTCCTCCTCGACATGGGGGGAGAGTTGGAGGTCGCGATTGACAAGGCGGTTCGCTCCCTGGCCCGGATGGACGAAGACATGGCCCGTGATGTATTGAACAACGATCCTGCTATCGATGCCATGGAGGACCGGCTGGATGAAAAAGTGGCGACCCTGATCGCCACCCAACAACCGGTGGCCAAGGACCTCCGGAAACTGATCGCCGCGTTGAAGATCGGTTCCGACATGGAACGGATGGCGGACTTGGCCTGCAACATCGCCGAAGTCACCCTTCATTTCAAGAAAAACCGCCTCAAGCTGTTCAAAGAGCTGGAGGACATTCCCGAAATGGCCCGGATCACCCAGAACATGGTCCATGACGGGATCAACAGCTTCATCGACGGCAACGTGGAACTGGCCAAAAAAATGGCCGAGACGGATGACGTGGTGGATCGGAAGTACGAGTCCATCGTGAAAGAGCTCCTGGAATACATGATCCAGCAGCAACAGTTTACGGAAGAGGCTCTCCGCCTCAGCTTCGTCGCCCGCTACCTGGAACGCATCGCCGACCATGCCACCAACATCGCCGAAAGCATCGTCTATATCGAGACCGGTAAGCGGGAAGATTTGAACTGAATATCCTAAAAAAATAAGGCAACTGACCTTTGTCAGTTGCCTTATTCCATGAAAAGAGTTAACCTCGTCCCGGATCGCTGTATTCCGGCTGGTTTGAAGAAATTTTGACTGGGTTGGTTTCTGTTTCTTTCAGTCCAAAAAAGATACCGCCGCCAAGGGCAATCAGAGTCATTATCGAAAGAATCAGACGGTTAATGGACTTCTTCAAGGATTGTCTCCTCCTCGTGATGCAGTTTGACCTGTACTTTATACATACTTCGAGTAAGCTTTTGAAATTCCTGCTCGTCGATTCCTTCCCAACACCGTGCCAATTGCAACAGGGCACGGTGTTCTTTATTCATGAGATGATGTTTCCGTGCCAGTTTGAGCATCCGTTCATAATGGGGGATCGCTTCCTGCCTTCGGTCCTGTTTGAAGTAAAGATCCCCCATGGCCTGAAGTGCATAAGTCAGTCGGGGAGCGTCATCATATTTTTCACCGATTTGGATGGCCTTCCGGATTACATCCATTGCTTGATCGATCTTGTCTTGGTGCAAGTACAGAAGACCCAGCCGGGCAAAGGTGACAGTATATTTATGTTCATCCGGAAACTTTCCTCTTAAGCTCAAGGCCATGTTAAAACAATCCTCGGCCGGTTCCCACTCTTCCTTTGACATATACACGCTGCCCAGGACCGTCCAAAAATCAAACATCAGGGTATAGTGTCTGTTTATGCGGGCCTTTTCCAACCCGGCTTCGGCAAACCGGATGGCATCATCCGTCATATCCGTCCGTCTGGAAAGCTCCGCGCGCAGCCAGTAGAAGCTTAATACCGTTTCGGTTTGGTCGATCCCGTTCAGCTCATCCCACACCTCGTTGACCAGACGGATCGCTTCTCCCAGCCGGCCCAGACGTTCCAGGTAGATCGCTTTGTTTCGCCGGAGGAGGTACTTAAAGTGTTGCCTTTCCCCGTTCTCCTCAAAGGCATCGATGCCGCTGTCACTGTATCGCACCGCTTGCTCCAGGTTGTTTTGATAATAGCTGTTAAGGCCCAGTTCCGTGAAAGCCGCCGATTCCAGGTTCGTCTTGCTTCGGTCCGGACTGGCGAGGCGGATGGCATTATGTAAGGAACGCTCCGTTTTGGACCACTTTTTCAACGTGTTAAAACATTTGCCCTTTATATAATGGAAGTATGCGGCAAGAGGGTGGGAGTCGGTTACATTTAGCTCGTCCAATTTTTTTAGAGCCTTTTCCACTTCATTAATATCATGAAGAGACTCGGCCATAAACAATTGAAACTGAACCCTCTTCAGTTCCCGCTCTTCTCCGATCACCATATCCGGGAGTTCTTCCAAGGAGAGCCCCAGCTTTTCCAAGAGATAGATGGCCCGGTCCTGACGGACATGGGGAACGCCGCGCTCGATGTTGCTGATCGTCGCGGGTGAGATGTGAAAAAACACCCGCTCTGCTACAATGAAAAGCGAGGTGAACCGAATGAATCGAGCGTTGGAAAAACGGGAGATCCCCCGGATGGGCGGGTCTGTGACGTTTCTGGGATTCGGGGCTCTGGAGATCGGTCGGGACTGGGGACTGGGTTCCGGGAAGGACCGGGAACGGCCGGATGAACGGGAAGCGAACCGGGTGCTGAACGCGGTGTTGGATCGGGGAATCAACCTCATCGACACCGCCAGCGCCTACCATCGGAGTGAAGAACGGATCGGGAAAGCCGTTTCCCACCGCCGCGGAGAATACGTGCTCGCCACCAAATGCGGCGAACACAGCCGGGAGCCGGATACTTTTTATGATTTTTCTTACCGGGCGGTGAAAGAGTCGATCGACCGGAGCCTGCGACGGCTCCGGACGGAGGTGATCGACCTGGTGCAGATTCACTTCGGTCCGGATCCGGAAAAAGTGATCGAAGAAGGGAAGACGTTGGAAGCGATGAAGGAGGCCCGGAAGGAAGGGAAGGTCAGGTTCCTGGGGGCTTCCATCGACGGGGAGCTTGCAAAACAATGCATCCTCTCCGGTGACTTCGACGTCATGCAGATGGAGTACAATCTCCTCAATCGTCAAAACGAAGAAAACATCCGTCTCTGCCGGGAAAAAGGGATCGGGGTCCTGATCCGGTCGGGCCTTGCCATGGGAAAGCTGACTCCCCGTATTCTTCCTTACATGGAAGAAGATTTTCCGGAAAAAGGACGGATCCGCCGCCTGCTGGAGCTGACGGAGGGGGACGGGGAAGCCCTGACGGCGCTTGCCCTTCGGTTTCTCCATGAAAACAAAGGGATCAGTTCCGTGCTGGTCGGGACCAAGAAACCCGGACGGATCGACCGGAACATCGCGCTTCTGAACCGGGAAATCGACGGGGAACTCTTAACACGTGCAGCGGCAATCGGGGCAGGGGATTAAAACGCCGTTTCATGGCGTGATCCGTGGGGATCACGCCTTTTTTGCCCGGATCGGAGTTCGGTTTACAATGGGGAAGAAAAAATGGAAAAGCGGTGAAAACGGATGAAACCGACGGAAGAGCGGATTGTACCCGAGTGGATGAAACCGACCAACGGCCTGCTTTTGGAACATGTGGCCCGATACTATTTCGCCGCCCCCTATGTCCGCGGACGGGTGCTGGATCTGGCCTGCGGGGCGGGATACGGCACCCAGATGGTGGCCAAACTGCGGAAGAAGGAAGTGGAGGAAGTGATCGGTGTGGATCGGGATCGGGATGCGGTGGAGTACGCCCGTCGCACGTACTACCACCCGCTGGCCCATTACCGGGTGGCCGACGCCACCGATCCGGAGCTGCCGGAAAAACTGGGCACATTTGATACGGTTCTTTCCTTTGAAACCTTGGAGCATATGCCCGACGATCGTTTCTTTGTCCGGCAGTTGGAGCGGCTCCTCAGACGTGGCGGCACCTTGGTTCTCTCCACCCCCTTCGGTCGGGGGCGGGGGATTCCTTGCAAAGATCCCTTTCATTTTCATCAGTTGACTCCGGCGGAGTTTCATGAACTCTTCGGCGGTTTCAGGGAAAAGACGTTTTTTTATCAACGGGGGGTCACGTTTGAATCGGCATGCCGTGAAGGGGTCCGATACCCCTTCGGAATCGCGGTCTGCCGAAAATAACAAGGGAACATTGTCATTCAATCCGTTATTTGAATATTGTTAGGGTGAGCCCTCTGTGTCAGACTCTATTTAAAAGTTTATTTGAATGAGGGGGAGATCCGGATGGTTTCCCGTCCTTCCCACACACAGCCGGATATTTGTGACGTCTTCTGTCACGATGAAGAAAAAGTCCGCCGGTTGAAGGGAAAAATGGAAGAGACCCGTGCCGCCGCCCGGCTCTTTAAAGGGCTGGGAGATGAAACCCGGTTAAAAATCGCTTACGCCCTCTGTTTGGAAGAGGAGCTCTGCGTCTGTGACGTCGCTCACATCCTGGGCGCCTCAGTGGCGACGGCTTCTCATCACCTCCGGCTGATGAGGAAGATGGGTCTGGCCCGCAGTCGGAAAGCGGGAAAGATCGTTTTTTACACCCTGGATGACGGCTCGGTGCGACAGATGGTTCGGTTTGCCATGAAATATGCGCCGGAGGAAATTCCTCCCGCCGGGAAAAGGGGGTGAACCCGTGGCACCCTACGCGGAACGCGTACCGCATCAGGAAAAAGAAACCGTCTACCGCCTGACCGGACTGACTTGAGCGGATTGTGCCGCTCAGTTTGAGCGGGATGTGAAAAAAATCCCGGGCGTGATCGATGCCCGGCTCAATTTCGGCGCTTCCAAAATCACCATCCGGGGAAAGTCTCCCTCTCGGGCAGAACTCAACAAACTCGGCGCCTTTGACGGGATCCGGGTGGAAGAGGGGGAAACCGAAGGTCCCGCCCCCTGGTACCGTGAGCGTCAGGTGGTGTTCACGGGTTCCGCTTTCCTGTTGATCGTTCTGGCCCTGATCAGCGGTTGGACAGGTATGTCGGCCCCCGTAACGGTGATCCTTTATCTGGCCGCCACCGTGCTGGGGGGATGGGAAACCGCCAAAAAGGGGCTCCCCGGGATCTGGAAATTCCGTTTTGACATGAACGCGCTGATGACCGTGGCCGTGTCGGGGGCCCTTGCCATCGGATACTGGGAGGAGGCGGCGGTCGTGGCCTTCCTGTTCGGGGTGAGTGAAACCCTGCAGGCTTATACGACCGCCAAAGCCCGCCGCTCTTTGAAGTCCCTGGTGGAATGGGCTCCCCGTTCAGCCACGGTTCGACGGGGGGACCGGGAACGGCACATTCCCGTCGAAGAGGTTCAGATCGGGGATATCATGATTGTAAAACCCGGTGAAAAACTGGCCATGGACGGAGTGGTCACAGCCGGACGATCGGCGGTCAACCAAGCCGCGATCACGGGGGAATCCATTCCGGTGGCCGTGGAGCCGGACAGTGAGGTTTACGCCGGTTCCATCAACGAAGAAGGAGCGTTGGAAGTCCGGGTGACCAAACGGGCGGAGGACACCACCTTGGCCCGGATCATCACCCTGGTGGAGGACGCCCAGGAACAGCGGGCCCCTTCCCAGGCCTTTGTGGACCGGTTCGCAAAGGTTTACACCCCGGCGATCATGCTGTTGGCGGCCGGGATGGCGCTGGTGCCGCCTCTTCTCTTTGGCACTCCCTGGATCTCGTCGGTTTATGAGGCGCTGGCTCTGTTAATCGTCGCCTGCCCCTGTGCGCTGGTGGTTTCCACTCCAGTGGCCATCGTCTCCGCCATCGGAAACGCCGCTCATAACGGCGTGCTGATCAAAGGCGGTCTGCATTTGGAGAACATGGGGGCCTTAAAGGCCATCGCCTTCGACAAAACCGGAACGTTGACCCGAGGGGAACCGGAAGTCACGGAAATCCGCCTCTTCAGAGAGAAGCGCAAGGAAGAGGCGCTGGCTCTGGCCGCGGCCTTGGAGGCCCGTTCCGAACACCCCTTGGCCCGTGCGATCGTGCGATACGCAAAGGAGCTCGGCGTGGCCGTCAAGGAAGCCTGCGAATTTGAGGCCAAACCCGGACGCGGGGCCCGGGCGATGGTGGAAGGCCGGCCGCTCTGGATCGGGAGTCCGCGCCTGTTCGAAGAAATGGATGCGCCGATGGAAGCGGTTCGGCCTGTTCTGAAAGAGTTGCAAGACCAGGGTAAGACCGCCGTTCTTCTGGGCTGTCCGGAACAGGTGCTGGCTCTGTTTGCAGTGGCCGATGCGGTTCGGGATACCAGCCGACAGGCCATCGCCGAACTGGAACGGGTCGGCGTGGACAAAACGGTGATGCTCACCGGTGACAACGAGGCCACTGCCCGTGTGATCGCTCAGGCGGTGGGGATGAAAGAGTATCGGGCCGAGCTTTTGCCGGAAGATAAGGTGGAAGCAGTGAAAGAGCTGCGAAAGGCCGACCGCCGCATCGGGATGGTGGGAGACGGGATCAATGATGCTCCCGCCATGGCAGTGGCCACCACCGGAATCGCCATGGGCGGAGCCGGAACCGATACGGCTTTGGAAACAGCCGATATCGTGCTCATGGCGGACGACCTCACCAAGCTGCCTTTCACGGTGCGTTTGAGCCGGGCTGCTTTAAGGGTGATCAAACAAAACATCACCTTCTCCCTGCTCACCAAATTTGCCGCGGTCTACCTGGTGTTTCCCGGGTGGTTGACGCTGTGGCTGGCGATCTTCGCCGACATGGGAGCCGCCCTCCTGGTCACCCTGAACAGCCTGCGTTTGATCCGCATCCAACCGTAATCGGAAAGAGGGCCATCGATATATCCGCCTCATGAAAGGAATCGGATCATCGGGAGCAGGGGAAAGTGAACTTGATGAATAAAGCCGCCTTCCTTTCGAAGGCGGCTTTCCGTTTTTTACTATGAAGCGCTATGACCATCCGTTGAATTACGACCCGTCCTCTTTGGTTTACTGCGTGAAACGCCTGAAAAAGGGGGGGCCGGATCGGCGGGGAGAAGGCGAGTTACCGAAATCATCCGTAAATTCCCGTATGATACCGGCCCAAAATGGATGAGGGACCTGCAACAATAGGCATTTTCTTCATAATGATGAACGATGTAGGGAAGAAATTTGTTGGACGAAGGATCTGAGGGGTCGACCACAGTGGATCATCTTTTTTCATCCATTGCTGGTTCCCCGTTACGGATTCTACCCACTTTATGAACGGAGGTGTTACGCCTTGGATGATTTCAAACAGGATCTTCAAAAGTTGAGCGTTGACGAGTTCAGTGCAGCGAAGGTGACACCTTGGGGAAATCAAGACGTGAATGTTTCCGGTGAGGATTATTACTACCATTGCCATCATTGTCATCACTGCCACCATTGCCATCACTGTCATCACTGCCATCACTGCCACCATTGCCATCACTGCCACCACTGTCACCACTGCCATCATTGTCATCATTGTCACGGTTGTTAGCATGATCACAGGCCGGGCGATGGTGGACACAGACAATCAAACGGAAACTGGGGTTGCCCCCTGCACAGCGATTTTTTGAGCTGGCAGGGGTTCTTCTCGGTGAATCAGGCATCAGGGTTCAAAAACCGTGCATAAGATAACAGAGTGATGATGAATATTGGAGTAGGTGACAGTGAGGAGGAACGGAAAGTGGGGAAGGCATTACAACAGATGCTCTCAACGGCACAAACCCAAGCGGCGTGTCACCCGGCGCAAGCGTGGATGGTCTTCGACCTGGCGCAAGAACCGTTTTTAATAGAGAAGCCGAAGCCGGCGGGCGTGTTCGGTGTGTCACTGCGAGGGGAGGAATCCCGGTGAGCACCGTCGTGGCGGTTGTTGGAGAAGGGCTCTTGGCGGACTTCGTGTGCGGGGAACTCTCCTCCCGATACCCGGTCCTTCGCTGGACCGATTTGAAAACGGGACAGACGGAAGAAGCGGATTTGGCTCTGGTGTTGCACGATTCTTGGGACCCTTCCGTTCATCATCAGGCGGAAGAGGTGTTTCAGACAGCCGGCATCCCTTGGCTGCGCGGTTTTGTTTCATTTGGAGAAGGAGTGGTCGGGCCGTTGGTTCGCCCAGGAACGCCGGGGTGCTCCCGGTGTGCGGAAAAGCGACGCCTTATGGCGGGGCGCGACCGCCAAGAGATGCAGGGGTTGCAACAGAGACTGGCGGCCCAGGGGGGAGTCCCCCGTGACCCCTGGGCATCGTGCACAGGCCTTTTGCAGATGGCTCACCTGCTGCTGGCAGAGGCACGGAGGGTGTTACAAGGTGGTCGGGCCCACTTGGATGGACGGATATTTTTAATCAACCTGAAAACGCTGAAAAACTCCCGTCACTTTTTTCTTCCTGATCCGCTTTGTTCGGTTTGCGGACGTTTGCCCGATGATTCGCCGACCGCGGCCCGCATTTCACTTCAACCGAGTCTGAAGGTCAGCAGTGACCATTACCGCTGTCGTTCGATCGATGATCTGAATGAAGCACTGGTCAAAGACTATCTGGATTATCGAACCGGCATTCTGAACGGGAAAATGCATGATCTGGCATCCACCTTTGCCGATGCGGGGGTGAATCTGCCATTGATCACGGGGGATACAGGAACGGGTGGGCGGACTCATTCCTATGCTGAGAGCGGGTTGACGGCCATTTTGGAAGGATTGGAACGCTACTGCGGTCTGGAACCCCGCGGCAAACGGACGGTGACCCAGGATTGTTACCGTAATCTGGCCGATCAAGCGCTGAACCCTGTCACGGTCGGGGTGCACGCAAAGGAACAGTATACACGTCCGGGTTTTCCGTTCAAACCCTTTGATCCGGACCGTCCGATCGATTGGGTGTGGGGTTTTTCGTTTTTGCAGGAGCGTCCCATTCTGGTTCCGAAGTCTCTCGCCTATTTCGGCCCGGGTTGCGGGGAGAGATTTGTCTTTGAGACTTCCAACGGATGCGCCTTGGGCGGGAGTTTGGAGGAGGCCATTTTCTACGGTCTTTTGGAAGTGGTGGAACGGGACTCATTCCTGATGACTTGGTACGCGCAATTGCCTGTCCCGCGATTGGACCCAGATTCTCTTGATGACCGGGAATTGCGGTGGATGTTCCATCGTTTTCAAACGGTGACGGGGTATGATCTTGAGTTCTTTAACACGACGATGGAAAACGGCATTCCCAGCGTGTGGGCGTTAGCGAAAAACCGAAAACCGAAGGGAGCCCATCTCATCTGTGCGGCCGGAGCTCATCCGGACCCCGTACGGGCGGTGAAAAGTGCGGTCCATGAGTTGTCCGGCACGATGCGGCTGCTTAACAAGCAATATGAGGAAATCCAAAAGAAGGCAAAGTCCATGTTCCACGATTCGTCCCTGGTGCGGCAGATGGAGGATCATGCGCTGCTGTATGGTTTGCCGCAAGCCCGGGAGCGCCTTCGATTTTTGCTGGATGGAAATCGTTCGTTGCAAAGGTTTGACGAGGAGTTCCAGGGGAAGGCCAGGCATGCGGATTTGACGGAGGATCTCAAGGAGATCCTTCAGGTGTTTTGCCGGTTGAACCTGGAGGTGATTGTGGTGAACCAAACCACACCGGAAATCAACCGAAACGGACTCTACTGCGTGAAAGTGCTGATTCCGGGGATGTTACCCATGACCTTCGGACATCACTTTACCCGCCTGGAAGGGCTGGAGAGGGTGCTGAGGGTACCGGTGGAACTCGGACACACCAAACAACCGCTGACGCTGGCACAGCTCAACCTATACCCGCATCCGTTTCCGTAAGACGTGACCGGGAGGGAAGGATGGATCTGGATGCATTCCTGCACCGTCTGGATTTTGACATCGGCTCCGGACTGGGAGGTGGATTGGGAAGATCCCCCCTTCGATCATGCTATACCGCGGGTCAGGGTTCAGTGGAAAGATATAAACTGAAGGATACGAACTTGGTTGGTTTGCCATCAAAGTATTTACCCACTTCATGCTCTGAAAGCGGATGTTCCATCTTCTTTTCATATTGCTCACGAAACAGGCAAACACCCCACTTGAGCAGGGAGGGCATCAGGCGGGGTGTTTGTTTGTGCGAATTTTTACAGGTTGTTTTTTGAAAGGACCGATCCGGTTAACCGTGCCCTCGTTTGAAGTTGCCTGAACACGCCCTGGGATCGTCGCCCGTCCGTTTTTCCGGAATCATCTGCGGCACTGATTCAGTATGGTTTCCAGAACAACTTCCGCGCCTGCAGGTACCGGCATTCGACGGCGGGCCAGTTCACCACATTCCACCAGGCCCGGATGTACGCCTTCCGTTTGTTGGGGTATTTCAGGTAATAGGCGTGTTCCCACACGTCCAGAACCAACAAGGGAACCACGTCCCACTGGGACAGATTTTGGTGTTTTTCCGCCTGCAGGATCTCCAGCCGTTGGGCGCGGGGAGCCCATACGAGGATCGCCCAACCGCCGCCTTCCACTTTTTCGGCGGCGGCGGAAAAATGCTTTTTGAAGGCTTCGAAACTGCCGAAATCCTTCCGGATTTGTTTCAGCAGCTTTCCGCTCGGCTTGCCGCCGCCCTTGGGGCTCATGATCTCCCAAAAGATCGTGTGCAGATAATGTCCGGCGCCGTTAAATGCCGCTTCCCGTTCCCAATGCTTGATCAAATTGAAATTGCCAGTTTTGCGGGCTTGGGCCATCATGATCTCCGCTTTGTTCAAACCGTCCACATAGCTTTTGTGATGCTCATCGTGGTGAAGGCGCATGGTTTTTGCGTCGATGTAAGGTTCCAAGGCTTCATAAGGATAAGGAAGCGGGGGGAGAACGTGACCGCCGATCGGCACCGGTTTTTTTGGGGGGGTGGGACAGTCTTCGTGTTTTTCCTTGTTCCGTTCGGGATCCTCCGCGGTTTCCTCCACCACTTCCTCCCCGGTTTTCTCCGCGGGTTCTGTCCCCTGAATGGTGGCTAAATCCTTTCGAATCATTCGAACCAGCCGGCTGTGCCCTTCCCATACTTGTTGTAACAGGGGATAAAGGGAAAAAGAACTCACCGAAACGGCGGCTTTTTCCAATTCCCCGAATCGTTTTTCCCACTGCAGGCGCGTTTTCGGTGACAACGTTTCCCCACCGCCGGGTTCGTTCCAATTCGATAGCAGGCGTCGGCCTTCCCGGGCAAAGGCGATGATTTGCCGCCTCAACCGGGCACTGAACGGGTTTGGATCGACAACCATGATGCTTCCCTCCACTGATTCGTTGGCCCTTTCAGGATATGTAAGAAAGCGGGTCATGTGCCTAAAAAAATTTGTTCCCCGAAGGTAAGGAGTACCCCCTGTCCCTCGGCAGCTGAATTTAGAACCCGCTCAATTTTCCCCAATCCTTTTAGAGACGGTTTGAAGAACAGCTGTCGCAAGTTCATAACAAACATCCATATGAAACCAAAAAACATGGGCGATACTCATTCCCATACGGTAAGCTGTGTGTACTTCTCATCAGGACCCACACTCTTCAAGATGTTTTTGTTAATCTGTATCCCTGCGGGGGACATCATGATTCCTGCCGTTTTTTCTGTGGAACTTTTTTTGCAGGTGGAAGGAGTTGAAAAATATTCCCCCTCATCGTTGGGACACTAATGAAATGAAAAGGAGAGTGCGAAGTGGAGCGGCGGAAGCTGGTGCAGATCTTTGACCGTCAGGCGAGCCGGTATGAACGGATGAGAAAGAAAGGAATTTTGGCATCATGGCGGCGTCGCCTTCTGGCCGACGCCCGGGGGGAAGTGCTGGAGGTGGCCGTGGGTGCCGGAGCCAACTTCGCTTATTATCCTCTCGGGGTGAAGAAGGTGACGGGAGTCGATTTCAGCCCGGCCATGTTGGAAAAAGCAAAAGAGGCGGCCTCGGAAGTGGATTTGAAGGTGGAGTTGTTGGAGGCGGATGTGGAGGCGCTGACCTATCCGGAAAACTCCTTTGACACCATCGTTTCCACTTTGTCCCTCTGCGGTTACGAAGACCCGGGCCGTGTGCTGCGCTCCTTCGCCTCCTGGTGCCGGCCGGAGGGGAAAATTTTGCTGTTGGAGCACGGGCTCAGTTCAAAAAAGCCGGTGGCCCGTCTTCAGGAATGGATCGATCCGCTGAATTACCGCTGGGTGGGATGTCACCAGAACCGGGACATCCTCCGGCTGGTGAACCGGCAACTTAAGGTGGAACGGGTGGAGCGCAGGTGGCTGGGAATGGTATCTCTGATCCGGGCGCACCCGGTCAAGACGGTCGCCGGAGGAGAGAACGCCGGAAATGCTGATGAATATACAGAGGAAGGCTCCGGTAAGTAATGAAGATTAGCCCGTAATGGTGCAGAGGGCGAGGTCACGGGGGACACTGAGTTCAAGGACCCGGAAGGGTCTTTTTTCTTTTTTCTTCTTCCTGCAAGAAGGCAGTCATATACATGGGACAGGGAGGTGGGAAGGTGTCCGTTGCGATGGCGGGTTGGTGGGTGAGCGGCGTTCTTCTGGTGCTGTGGTTGATCCGGTTGTCGATCGGAGGCGGGGGGGCTTTCTCCCGGGACGGGATGGTCTGTTCCATGTCGACGGGGACTGCGGTGGGGACGGGGATCGGGGTTTATCTTCCGGTTGCGATGGGAATCTCTTTTTTCCCGGCCGCTTTGACCGGATTTGCGGCGGGGACCGCCGCCGGCTGGGCCATCGGATGGAAAAGCGGGGTGCGGGGGGTGCTGGAGGGGACGGTGGCAGGTTGGATGGGCGGGCCCATGGGGGCGATGCTGGCGGTGATGATCCCTTCGGAGTCCGGAACTCTGCTGTTTCATCTGACCTCCGTGTTGGTGGGGGGAGTCCTGTTTATGGCCTTTTTAATCATGTCCGGGAGCGGCCGCGTTTCCAACCGGTTCGAAATCGTTCTTTTCCATCCCTTCTTCTATTTCTTGCTGGTGGCGGGATTCCTGATTACCTCCCATTTTCATCCCTTTCCTCCGGGAGTGAACCACGGTTCCTCTCACGGTGGACATTAAAAAGGGGCCAAATGAAGATAATACTCTGTATTAAAAATAAGATCTTACCTTTAACGAAAAAACTCAACACCGTTGGGCAGGAGAGGGGAACCCCCTCTCTTTTTTGATTCATCCCTCTTGTTTAAAAGTAATTCTTTGGGGAGGAATAGGGGTAGTCCAAGAAGCTGTAAAAGGACCGGGACCGGGCTTTTTCGGACCACCGGTGAAGCATAGTTAGAAGGAATCGTGATGAAACGGAAAGACTCCCTGTATCACCCGGGGAAACGCGTGGGCATGGCAAAAGGTGATCCATTGGCAAGAGGCGGAAGTCGTGATCACGGGATATCGAAAAGAGGAACCCGGTTGGTTGATCGCTTTGGAGGAAGACGGTCGGCACCGCCCTGGTGGAGTAATGGAACTCGGAATCGGTCCAAGGGAACGGAAAGCCTTCTATCAGGTGGCGCAACAGATGAAGATCCGGGAAGATCAACGGTTTGTCCATGTCGAGCCGAGAATCCATTGCAAAGTTAAATATAAAAAATGGACTCACACGGGATACCTGCGTGAGCCCGTATTTCAAGGGTTTTGATTGGGTCATTAAATGACCAATTACCCTGAGTAGTTGAAAGTAAAGATCTGAGATTAACTGGTGTTCACCTACGTCATTGCTGCCATCGATGTTATTAATGATGCACTGGTTTGCCCCGACCGAATGAATGCTTGAGGTCCATCATAGTCAACAGTATATTTTCTATATTCCAGGAGAAACGAGGTGCCATCTCCCCTCTTCCCTTCATAGCTTGCTCATAGCTTATCAGGAAGGAGGAGGTAGTATGGCAATCAGTCCCCTGTGTCGAGAATTTGCTCGTATTTTTGGCGGTCAGGCACAAGTGATTAACGGAGTGTGTACAGCTACCAAAGTTCGAAATAACATCAGAGTGAGAATCATGGGGCGGAGATCGAGATCCTTAACGCTATTTTTCTTTCCTCTTCGTGCGGATAGTTTCCAATACTTCACTGCCAGTCGGGTTTTCCGTGATCGCGATGCGGCCCATGCGGCTTCACAGAGGGCCGTTTTGATGTGGGGATTTCCCTGGATCGTGCGTGTACTTTTTTTACCGGCGCTCTCGTGGTTGCCCGGGGATACTCCCGCCCAGGAAGAGAAATGAGCCGTTGAAGGAAATTGCTCCATATCGGTTCCCATTTCTGCAATGATCGAAGCCGCCGTGATTCGGTTGATGCCTGGCATGGTTTGAATGATCTGATTCGTTGATCCAGTTGTTGAATCGATTCCTCAATAAACCGGATATGGTTCCAGGAATGTCGGATCATGAAAATCTGATGCTCATTCAAGGTACCGAAGAGGGATTCGGAAAGCTTGGTCACTTTCTTTTTACCGGCTCTTTTACACAACCTTCAATCTCATTGGCATCGACATACCCTTGTTCCACTAAGCGTTCCAGTAAGTTGCGGCCGGAGACACCAAAAATATCGGAAATCACGGTTTCCAACTTGATGTTGGAGCACTCCAGAACCTTTTGAATTCGGTTTTTCTCCGCTGTGAGATGACCGACCCATTTTTTCCGCAGCCGGGTCAGCTCGCGAAGTTCCCGGATATCCGGAGGTGGAACGAAGCGAGGTTTGATGAGCCCGTGGCGTAAAAGGCGTGCGATCCATTCCGCATCGGAGACATCGGTCTTTCGACCGGGGACATTTTTGATCCGCTGGGCGTTGGCCAGGATGATCTCGAAGTAGCCCTCCGAAAATGTTGTAGACGGGTTTCCAGTAGATCCCCGTACTTTCCATAGCGATATGGGTCACTTCCTTGGACTCCAACCAACGCAACAGATCGTACAGATCCCGGGTCATGGTGGGAAAGGACCGCGTTTCGATCTGCGGTTCTTCTCCTTCGGGACCTGTAATGACACAGACCACGATCTCCTTTTGGTGGACATCCATGCCGGCTCCATGGGTAATGAGAGTGTCCATTGTCCATCCCTTCCTGTATTAGAAGTCCACAGACAGGAGAATCTCGCTCGAATGAATCATTTTTCTGTCCGTGATCACCGCAAAATGTGCCCAGCGGTGTCAACATGGGGTTGTGCAACGAAGCGATTCCATACAGTTTTGTGTCCAGGGTCGAACCACCATTAAACCACGTAGTTCGTTCGCTGCCTATGGTATTAGCAGGATGGACGATGGAAACCACGGATCATACATTTTCATCCTGGGGTTGCGGCTTAGAGAGCCATGAACGTTTTGTGTGGTTCGCGGGGATGGGGTTTGGATGGTGGAACCCACCAAAACAGATTCCTTATGGCTTTGATTATGTGTTTATGGCTTTTTTGGCTCTTCTATTTCCGTTTGAATGGAAGTTTCCAAAGTTGAAGGTATATCGGGCCGCCCATCCCATCACCTCCTATAGACAATAAAAAGGACCCCTCAATCTTGAAGGGTCCACAGTCTTTTTTGTTAATGGGCTTCAACTGGTTCCTGAATGTGCAGAGGGGGAGGAACCAACCAACCTTTTTCCTTTTGCATTCGAAGGAGTGTAGCACCTGACATGGCCCTCTTGGCATGGAACTGCCCAAACATCATCCCGATATCCTCCCGAATAGATTGCCCCATCGCTTGACTGCAAGCCACCATCCCGGTAGTAATGTCCCGGGCAATAGAAGCCGCAATCTCGGGGTCATTAAACCGAGCACCAACCGGAATACTCTCCAAATTGGCTACTGGACGTTCCGGAGGTGCCGGAGGAAGTCCAACTCCATTTTCTTTCAGGAGTCGCTCGATCTGTTCCTCCTCTTGTTTTCCAGTTTTAATCATGTCCTCAATAAAATTCCGGAGATCTTCGTCCCCTGTGTGATTCAACATGGTTTGATATCCCGCCACTTTTCCTTTACTCGCGGCCAAGTAACTCCAAGCGGCAAAGACCTCCCCATAATGCATCGGTTCATTCGCTGGATTTCCACTCATTACGCCCATGAAGTACCTCCTAATGGTATTGATAAGGTTATCCATGTTTTTATCTTGGCCCATGAGGTGTGGAAATATGATTGAAAGTGAATAATTGTCTCGATCAATGTGGCATATTAGGGGCAGAAATCGAATGAAGGGATTGAGAATAGATGAAAAGGTTTATTTTATTTCTGGTAGCCTTCACACTTATTGGGGTGTCCACTCCTGCCTTTGCGTCAAATTATCATGAAGCCTATTCAAAGCAAGCATTTTTTGTAAACAACGATGATGATATGGGTAACAATATGCGCCCTGTTGCCAACACCACAGCAGATGAAGATGACAATGACTGGGGTTGGGTCGGGTTGGCAGGTTTGCTTGGGTTGTTAGGTCTTCGTCGACGAGATGACAGGAACAAATAAATAAGTTACAACATTGGGACGTGCCTTATGGTACGTCTTTATTTTTACCCAACCTCACTTTCACCTCGCTTGGCGTGGCGCATGATTTTAATCCCCGCATAGTCCGGCATTTACCCGAAGCCGCTCCGGTTGCACTCACAGAGCACAAGTCGCGCCTGGGGTCGCTTCACTCCCGGTCGCGCTATGCTGTCTGGCAGGGATATATGCACTGTCTACTCCGAATCTTCCTGTTGCGGGCAGGGGCAAACGCCTGCGGATGCAACACAGAAAAGTTTTTGCCCCTGAACGCCCTTGCTGGCTGATTCTCCGCCGGGCAGGACAGCAAAGTCGCTGTTTCGGGTAAACGCTTCCCTTCTTCTGAGAACGCTTCTAGTGATAGGTAGGTTCACATTCAAAACTTGTTTTCATTGCGAGTTCAGACCCAAATCAGGTGCTTTTTTCCTTTGGCCTGTTTATTTTAGAGCGAATGTGTTGTAGGGTGTAGGTAGAGTAGCGCCGTCACAATTTTTGGGAACCCGTTGCAAAGCAACGAAAGACGGCGCTGCTCATTTATTTTAACCAAAATTTATAAGATAGGTGGTTGTTTATTATGCATTAAATAAATACTCCGAAAAAATTAATAAATGGAACTGGGGAGCGTTTTTCTTGACTTTCATTTGGGGAGTTCCTCATCGTGTTATGTTTCATTGTTGGTACTAAGCCCGATTTGCAGGATCGTTGTTCTTTTTATATTAGGCGCCAAAGGTAAATGGGCTTGGAAAAAGGGATTGGAGAGATACAGAAGAGTTCTTGAAATCCCAGCATGGGCAACGGGTGGATTGGCGATTGATGTTTTTTATAATCATTCTTATACCAGCTTTTATCGGCTTGCTCAATGTTATCTATGTTCCCTTATGGCAATCAGCCCGTCTTAAAGAGACGCTTGACGAAAGGGTGTGAAGAATTATCTGTTTTTGGTCTAAGATATTGTATAACTTAAGGATCGGTTTAAGGAGGACTATAAACCATTTATAAGATTTTTAGCAGTTGCGAGGGATGTAAATGCCATGGATCCGCCGGCCTGTTCAGGTTTGTTGTTTCACAATCAGGTTTGTCCATTTCCGGAAAAGGTGAACGCTTATAAATTGACGATGAAAGAAAAAACCGGGTCCGTTTTGAAGAGATATTTCCTTTCTCCGAGATTTACTTTTCCTTCCTCACTCAACGTGGTATCAACAAGACCCAGGTCATCAAACAGGGTATCCCGGTCTTCTTTTTTCAGTTGGGGAGAGACGGTCTTCACCAGGGTTCGGGAAAGCTGATACATCTCCGATTCCTTTTCCAACCGGTCACTCTCCCCGAAGAGGGAAACCGACTTCAATCGTCTGTCGGAATCATAAATGAGCAATAATTGCTTTCCGGCTTCGTTCCATTGGATAATTTTATACCGGAGGCCCCCTTTTCTTTCCCCGTTCCGTACATCTCCGTCTCTTAACTCGTATTTCGCCAGTTCGCGTTTTCGGAGCTCTCTGTTGAACTCTTCACGAAACCGGTCTATTTCCATGGCGTGATCCCCGTTGATATCTTTGGGAATGGCGGCTTGTTTCCAGATCCATCCTGATACCACAAAAGCCAGAACGACTAAAAACAAAGCCGGTTTCCTCATCGGTTTTCCCTCCTTACAGTCGGTTTTGTCAGGAATCCTTCTCAGGTATTATATTACATCGAACTGTTGACCCCATACATCCCAAACCTGAAATCGCATCATGGATCTGAATCTTCGGCAAAGAAGAACTCTCCAAACAAGTGGGAGTTACAAATAAACGGTGAAGAAAATGAGCCATCCGCTTTAGGTTCTGCGTGATGGCTGTCATCGGAAATGAGGGGCTGGACTTTGCTTCAGGCAAAGGCTTTTTTAGCAAGGAACAGATCCTTTTGCACGGTAGATTTAACACGCAGGACTGTTGATTATCCAGGATTGAGTATGGGGGGCGTGGACTGCCAAGTGGCACCGGAAGCGGAGTAATCCAGGTGAGACTCGTCCCCTGAGTACAGAGCGAGACCGGGGAGTGATGCGATCAAGGTAACAGCCGGAGCGTGGCAAAACCGGTCCATTAACCGATATTCACAACATCCCTCGTTGCACGGATCTCAGACTCCTATCAACCATTGCATGGACGTTTTTTATCGTCCCCCCGGGGTCACCGCTCCAACGCCCGGCTCCTCCGAGCCGGGTTTTCCCGTGTCGGAGCTTCCTTGTACCGAAGGAAGCCGTACACCCCCGCCATGATCAAGAGGCCGCCCGTCCATTGGAGAGCACCCGGCTGTTCTTTGAAGAGGAACCAGGCCAGGATCGAGGCACCCACCGGCTCCCCCAGAATACTGACCGAAACGGTCGTGGCCGGCACCCACCGGATCACCCAGTTGAGCAGGCTGTGGCCCAGAAGGGTGGGAAACAAGGCCAAGAGGAGAAAGAGGGTCCAGTCCCGGAGTGGGTGGGCCAAGAGGGGGGCGCCCATGGCCAGGCAGGCGGCCGCCAGCAGAAGTCCGGCCGTTCCGTAGACAATGGTGGTGTAAGTCATCAGGGAGAGCTTTTTTCTGAGGTGCTGTCCGGCCAGCCAGTAAGCCGTCACCATGGCGGCACCGGATAAGGCGAGAAGGTCGCCGAAGAAGGCGGTGCCTCCCAGGGCGATATCCCCCCACCCCAGGATCATCCCGCCTGTGACGGCGATCCCTGCTCCTGTCAGAGCCGCGGTCCGGATCCGTTCCCCGAACAGGAGATAAGCCCCGGCGAAGGCGAAGACCGGTTGCAAGGTGACCAACACCACGGAACTGGCCACGCTGGTATAGGAAAGGGAAGCGAACCAGAGGGCGAAGTGGAGAGCGAGGAACACCCCGGAAAGAAAGGCCAGTCCCCAATCTCTTCCTTTGATGGAGCCGATCTCGCTCCGGTGTTTCCACCACCACACCGGCAACATCAGACCGGTGGCCAAAAGGAGACGCCAAGCGGCGATGACGGTCGAAGGAGCGCTTGAACTCTTCACCAGAATCGCGGAAAAAGAGATAAAGACAATTCCGATTCCCAATGCCAGATACGGATGGATCGGGGGTCGGCGGGACACCGGGAGACCTCCTTTCCAAGGGACGTGGTGTGCGTTGCTGGAAGTGAATACCGGCCCCATGGTAAAATGGGGGTGTTTATATGTTGTTCAACCCTTCACTGTAACGCTCATTATATCCCGGGCGGTAACGGTTGACAAACCGGGACGGGATCGCAATTTTGAAATGGAGGTCCATGATGGACAAACTGGTTTTGATCGACGGGAACAGTATTGCATTCCGGGCTTTTTTTGCATTGCCCCTCCTCCAAAACAAAAAGGGGACCTACACCAATGCGGTGTACGGCTTCACCATGATGCTGATGAAGGTCCTGGATGAGGAAAAACCCAGCCACGTGCTGGTGGCTTTCGACGCCGGCAAAACGACCTTCCGGCACCGGGATTATAAGGAATACAAAGGAAAGCGGGACAAAACTCCCGGAGAGTTTTCTGAGCAGATTCCACTGATCAAGGAACTCCTGGACGCCTTTGGGATCCGCCATTTTGAGCTGGATCAGTACGAGGCCGACGACATTATCGGAACGCTTTCCCGGCAAGCGGAAGAAAAGGGGTTTTCCGTCACGATTGTGACCGGTGACAAAGACCTCCTTCAACTGGTTTCCGACAACGTTCAGCTGTTGATGACCAAAAAAGGGGTCACCGATGCCGATCGGTACGATCTGCAAAAACTGAAGGAAAAATACGGCCTGAAGCCGGAGCAGATCATCGATCTCAAAGGGTTGATGGGGGATCCCTCCGACAACATTCCGGGGATTCCCGGTGTGGGGGAAAAGACGGCCCTCAAGTTGCTGAAACAATTTGAAACAGTGGAAGGCGTTCTGGAGAACACCGACAATCTTCCCGGCAAAAAACTGAAGGAACGAGTGGCGGCAAACCGCCGGGATGCCATCCTGAGTAAGGAACTGGCCACCATATTGTGCGACGTTCCTCTTGATTTCGGACTGGATGACCTGAAATATGAAGGGTTTGAGGCAGAACGGGTGGCACCGCTCTTGAAAAAGCTGGAGTTCAAATCCCTTTTGGAGCGGATCGGAGCGGACGAGTCCCCACACGATACGACCGGCTTGGAGGCCATCTCCGTCGAGATGATCGGACCGGAAGAGACATCCCAATGGGAGGATTTTCTCCGTCAGGAGGCCCTTGCTCTGTTCGTGGAACGAAGCGATGAGAACTATCACCGGGCCGAAGTGTTGGCGGTCACCCTGTCCGACGGCAAACAGCGGCTGTTCATGGATTGGGAAACAGCCAAAGGGTGGAAAGCTTTCAGAGACTGGCTTCAGGACGGAAAGCGGGAGAAATGGTGTTATGACGTCAAAGCCACCCGGGTCGTTTTGGAACGGCACGGGTTGGAAAGCAAAGGTTACACCTTCGACGTGTTGCTTGCATCCTACTTGATCCACCCCTCCGAATCGGGGCATGAACTCTCCGACATCATGGAACGCAAACGGGGAGGGGGTCTTCCGGAGGACGATGCGGTATACGGAAAAGGGGCCAAGCGCCGTCAGTTGGAAGGAAAAGAACTGGCGGAACACCTCGCCCGCAAAACGGAGGCCATCTATCAGCTGAAACCGGAACTGGAACGGGAACTGGAGGAAAACAACCTCGATTCCCTGTTTCGTGATCTGGAACTCCCTGTCGCTCACGTCCTCGCCCGGATGGAGATGCAAGGGGTCAAGGTGGACCGGGACCGTCTTCGGGAGATCGGTGAGGAACTGGAGGAGCGCTTGCAAGAGTTGACGGAGAAGATCCACGGCCTTGCGGGAACGGAGTTCAATATCAATTCCCCCAAGCAGTTGGGGGAGATCCTGTTTGACAAACTGAATCTTCCTGTACTCAAGAAGACCAAGACCGGATATTCCACCAGCGCCGATGTATTGGAGAAGTTGGCACCACAACACGAGATTGTGGGAGAAATCCTGCATTACCGCCAGGTGGGCAAGTTGATCTCCACCTATGTGGAAGGTCTGCTGAAGGAGATCGACGACTCGACTGGAAAAATCCATACCCGGTTCCACCAGGCGATCACCGCCACCGGGCGATTGTCCAGCTCCGATCCCAACCTCCAGAATATCCCGGTGCGGTTGGAGGAAGGACGACGGCTCCGGCAGGTGTTCATCCCATCGGAGGAGGACTGGCTGATCCTTTCCGCCGATTATTCCCAGATCGAACTTCGGGTATTGGCCCACTTGTCCGGGGATGAAAATCTGCTGGAAGCGTTCCGGAAGGACATGGACATCCACACGAAGACCGCGATGGATGTGTTCGGGGTTTCCGAAGATGAAGTGACCTCCTTGATGCGCCGGCAGGCCAAAGCAGTGAATTTCGGGATTGTTTACGGAATCAGCGACTACGGGCTGTCCCAGAACCTGAACATTCCCCGCAAAGAAGCGGGAGAGTTCATACGCCGCTACTTTGACAGCTATCCGGGAGTCAAGACGTATATGGATGAAGTGGTGAGGAAAGCCAAGAAAGACGGCTATGTGACCACCATGCTCCATCGTCGACGCTATCTGCCGGAGATCCATTCCCGGAACTACAACCGGCGAAGCTTTGCCGAACGCACGGCGATGAACACCCCCATCCAGGGATCCGCCGCCGACATCATCAAAAAGGCGATGGTCCAAATGGAAGAAAGGTTGGAAAGAGAAGAGATGCGGGCGCGGCTTCTTCTCCAGGTTCATGATGAATTGATCTTTGAGACGCCGAAAGAAGAGGTGGAGCTGTTGTCGAAACGGGTCCGACAAGTGATGGAAGGACCGGTGGAACTCTCGGTTCCCCTCAAGGTGGACGTGAACACCGGAAAAACATGGTATGAAGCCAAGTAAATAATGGGAGAGAATGAGCATTGCCGGAACTGCCTGAAGTGGAAACCGTGAAACGTACCCTGGAAACGCTCATCGTCGGAAAAACAGTGGATGACGTCCGGGTTCTCCTTCCGAAAATCATCAAAGAACCTCCCGATCCGGAGCTGTTCCGGGACATGCTGAGAGGACGGACCGTCACCGGTGTGGGTCGGCGGGGAAAATTTCTCCGCATTTTCTTCGACCCCTGGGTTTTGGTTTCCCATATGCGGATGGAAGGCCGCTACCGTTTGGAACCGTCGGGCACAACCCTGGAAAAGCACGTCCATGTGATTTTTTCTTTCACCGACGGAACCGAACTGAGATACCGGGATGTCCGTCAGTTCGGCACGATGCACCTTTGGCCCAAAGGGGAGGAATTGAGCCGGCCTCCTCTCTGTCATCTGGGGCCGGAACCCCTGTCGGAGGAATTTACACCGGAACGTTTTGCAGAGAGTCTGGCCGGTCGGAAGACCGGGATCAAGGCTCTCCTGCTGAATCAGTCATTTCTGAGCGGGCTTGGCAATATCTATGTGGATGAGGCCCTGTTCGCAGCGGGGATCCACCCCGAACGTCCCGTTCCTTCCCTGGATCCTGACGAGGTGAAACGTCTCTATGGGAGTATCCGTTCAACGTTATTGAAAGCGATCGAGGCCGGTGGATCTTCGGTCCGCAGCTATGTGAACGGCAAAGGAGAAATGGGGATGTTTCAGCTGAGCATCCGGGTCTACGGGCGGAAGGGGGAGCCCTGTTACCGATGCGGGACCCCGATCGTGCGCCGGGTGGTTGCCGGCAGGGGAACCCATTTCTGTCCGAAGTGTCAGAAGTAATGTCGCGAGAGGAAAGGATTTTCTTTCTTTTCTTTCCCGATTAAGATATGGTGAAATGGAGGAAATCGGATTGACCCTCGGTTTGACGGGTGGAATTGCAACCGGAAAAAGTACGGTATCCAACATGCTCCGTGTGCGGGGGGCCGCGATTGTTGATGCGGACAGGGTGGCACGGGAAGTGGTGGAGCCGGGTACCGAGGGGAGCCGGGAGGTCCGCAAACGCTTCGGCGACGGCGTTTTTCACGTCGACGGGAAACTGGACCGGAAGGCACTCCGCGAAGTGATTTTTCGCGACCCGGATGCCCGGGAGGATCTGAACCGCATTCTCCACCCCCTGATTGTCCGGAGGATGGAAGAGGAGGTCCGGCGCGCCCGCAAAACCGATGCCGAACGTCCCGTGGTCCTGGATGTCCCTCTTCTCATCGAGGAAAATCTCCTGTGGATGGTGGACACGGTCGTTCTCGTCTACATACCTGAACCCCTTCAATTGAAACGATTGATGGAACGGGAAGGCATCACAACCGAGGAAGCCAGGCGGATGATCAGGGCCCAGATGCCTATCGATGAGAAAAAAAAGTTCGCCGATGTGCTGATTGACAACTCCGGTACTTTGACGGAGACGGAAAGACAGGTGGATGCTTTGTGGCAAACTATGGTCTCCAAAAATGGATCCGGCCGGCTATAGCCGCCCTCCCGTCCAAACGCAAGTTGGGTTTGGCCTTTATTCTGCTGTTGGTGTTTCTCGTGGTGGCCATGCCGTTGTTCAATCGGTGGATGTACCCGCTGGATTACGAAGACAAGATCCTGTACAGCGCGGACACCACCGGAGCAGACCCGTTTCTGGTGATGGCGATCATCCGGGTGGAGAGTAAATTCAACCCCGATGTGAAATCCCATGCCGGTGCCGAGGGACTGATGCAACTGACACCCAACACAGTGGAATGGGTGGTGGACCGGGGGCGGTTCTCACCTGCTTTCAAGGATGCCGTTCAGGACCCGGCGGTCAACATTCATATGGGAAGCTGGTACATTTCCGGGCTGATGAAGGAGTTCAACGACAACAAAGTGGCGGCCATCGCAGCCTATAATGCGGGCCCGGGTAATGTGAAAAAATGGTTGAAGGAAGGCCGCTGGGACGGAACCCGGAAAAACCTGGGTCAAATCCCTTACGGTGAAACCCGCCATTATGTACAACGGGTTCTGTTCTTCCATAAAAAGTATCGATCGTTATACAAACATCTGATCCGGGAGCGTGAAACGTACACGCTTCCGGAGTAAATCAGCAGAAGGATGGAAAACCCCTTAAACCGGAGATCGATGGAGGTGCTCACTTGCTTTCCGGTTGAGGGGTTTTCCTGTGGATATGTTCTGCAGGTAATGGTTCCGCCCAATTTCCAGTCCTACTCATTGCAATATATGTCATACTGATTATAATGGTAGTGGGAACTGGTATGTTATAAATAGAAGGAAGGGGAAACGTATGCCGCTGCGTATTGCGATTAACGGGTTTGGTCGGATCGGCAGGATGGTGTTCCGAAAAGCGATCCAAGAAGAAGACATGGAAGTAGTGGCGGTAAACGCGAGCTATCCCGCCGAAACGTTGGCTCATCTGGTAAAATACGACACCATACACGGTCATGTGGAAGATGATGTTTGGGGCGAAGGGGACCGGTTGATGGTCAACGGAAAAGAAGTGAAGCTGGTGTCCGACCGGGATCCTGCCCGTCTTCCCTGGTCTGAATTGGATATTGATATCGTGGTGGAAGCGACCGGGAAGTTCCGCGATCGTGAAGGGGCCGGTCTCCACCTGAAGGCCGGGGCCAAAAAAGTGGTGATCACCGCTCCGGGGAAAAACGAGGATGTCATGATGGTCATGGGCGTGAATGAGAACGCTTACGATCCGACACGGGACCGGATCATTTCCAACGCGAGCTGCACCACCAACTGTCTGGCACCGGTGGTGAAAGTGCTCCATGAGTCCTTCGGGATCGAACAGGGTCTGATGACCACCGTGCATTCTTACACCAACGACCAGAAAAACCTGGACAATCCCCATAAGGACCTCCGGCGGGCCCGGGCTTGCGCCCAATCCATCATTCCAACCAAGACCGGAGCCGCGTCGGCGATCGGAAAAGTGATCCCGGAACTGAAGGGGCGGCTGAACGGCCTCGCTCTTCGGGTACCGACACCCAATGTGTCGGTGGTGGACTTGGTGGTGGATCTGGAGCGGGAAGTCACCGCGGAGGAAGTGAATACGGCTCTCAAGGAAGCGTCGGAAGGCCGGTTGAAGGGAATTCTTCAGTATTGCAATGCTCCCCTGGTTTCCTCGGATTTTAACGGCAATTCCCACTCCGCCATCGTGGATGCACCCTCCACCATGGTGATCGGAGACCGCCAGGTGAAAGTGCTTGCTTGGTACGACAACGAATGGGGATATTCCTGCCGCGTGGTGGATCTGATCCAGTGGGTGGGACGCCCTTTTTTGACACAGAATGAACAGGCGCAGGAAATCACCGTATAAAAGCTTTAGAAGCGTTGTGATTTATTGTTAGGCTCAGAAGAAGGGAAGCGTTTACCGACAATAGTGAGCCGGAGCGTAAATGTTGCCCCCCGCTTTTTCATAACGCTTCCAGATGATGGTCGCGCCCTCGGAAACTTCCGGGGGCGTTTTTCGCTTACAGAGGTGAGAGGTTGAAGGACGCGGCCGGGCGGCCCACGAATACAAACCCTGTCGGTTGTGGTATAGTGAGTACGACTTTTTTTCAACGTCCGTCGGAGAGAATCGTGGGAGGAGGATTGCGACCATGCGGTGCCCGTATTGCCATTCGCTGGGAAGCCGGGTTCTCGATTCCCGCCCGGCTCACGAGGGAAAATCGATCCGGCGAAGGCGCCAGTGCGAATCGTGTGAGCGTCGCTTCACCACTTTTGAGATGGTGGAGGAAAAACCGCTGATCGTCATCAAAAAAGACGGAAGTCGGGAGGAATTCAGCCGGGAGAAACTTCTGAGGGGACTGATCCGTGCCTGTGAAAAGCGTCCGGTTCCGATGGAACGTCTGGAGGCCTTGGTTGACGAGGTGGAGCGGAACCTGCGGGAACACAACGAATCGGAAATTCCCACTCGCGAAATCGGAGAAATGATCATGGAGCGTCTCGTGGATGTGGATGAGGTGGCTTATGTCCGCTTTGCATCGGTTTACCGGCAGTTCAAAGATATCAATGTATTTGTGAGAGAATTGGAAGACCTGTTAAATCGCACCCGTGATCCCTTGAAGGAGAATAAAGGAACCGGGGACGAGGAATAAGGTTTTTTGCGGGTTGAAAAGGTTTGTGGTGTGCCGGTTCTCCTGATACAATAGTAATCCACTCATTGCAGATCCGTTGGGGGGTGGGTTGATGAGCATTGCCTGGAAGGATTGCACGCCGCGGGACGGATGGCGGAGCCGCAGCCGCAGACCGATCCAACCGACCGATCAGATGGTGTTGGTTCATCTGTATCAACCTCTCGTCGGGGTGGCGGCGGTCGGTCTCTATCTGACGATATACAGCTATTTGCCGCTGCATCGTCCGGGAGTCTCCCCCCTTTATTCTCACCTCGATCTGATGAAGGGGTTGCAACTTCCCCTCGGGGAGTTGTTGCAGGCCCGTTACCGCTTGGAAGGGGTCGGACTGCTTAATACCCGTGAGACACAGGAAAAGGGGCACCGGGTGTTTCAATACGATCTGCTGGCCCCTTTAACACCGGCACGTTTCTTCCAAAGTGATGTTCTCAGCGTCTCCCTGGTGAACCGGTTGGGAAAAGACCGGTTTCGAAGCCTGTACGAACAGTGGGTGGGCGCCGAGGAGACAGCCGCTTTTCCGTCCGGGGGAAAAGATGTTACCAAGTCGTTTCAACAGGTGTTTGGTTCCCTTTCCCCCGCGGAGCTTCGTTCGGCTTCAGAGGTGGAGCACGAGCTGATGCCGCCGGAGCCGGTCGGTGACTCCGATGAAGGACACCCTCCCGTTTTCTCCCTGGAAGGGGAAGATGATCTCTCCATGGTGAAAGCCCGTCTTCAGAACATCCTGAATGACAGCGCCTGGACGGAACGGGTGGAGGAAGAAGTACGGGAAATCCGCTTTCTTTATCAACTGGATGACTGGGACCTGATCCGGGCCATCCAAAACCCATACGTGACTCAACAGGGCAAAATCGACACGGAGCGGCTCCGGTCTTTTGTCAGGAGCCAGTATCGCATGCGCTTCGGAAGCTCTCCGGTCGTGGTGGACCGGAAGCAGCTGGATCAGCCGGGAGAAGGACGTCCGCCGTCCCGAACGGTGGAGAAAGGGAGGTCTCCGGTCTCTCACTCACGGGATGAATCCGAGGAAGATCGCCACTTTCGCATGCTGAATGAGGTTTCCCCGGTGGAATTGTTGAAGCACTTTCAAAAAGGAAAGATGATTCCCCGTGCCGATCTGGAGTTGGTGGAGGATCTGACGAATCATTACGGCCTTCCTACCGGCGTGATCAACGTGTTGCTGGAATATGTGCTGTATTCCCACGACTACAAGCTTCCCCGTCCATTGGTTGAAAAGATTGCGGGACACTGGGCCCGAAAAAATGTCCAAACCGTAAAGGAAGCGCGGGAAATGGCCCGGAAGGAACTGGATTGGGAATGGAAGCGGCGTAATTCCAAGGGGGGTCGATCGAGGACTTCCCGGAACCAAAACCGGCGAAGGCAAAAAGAAGAGCCCCTTCCCCGTTCCTTGGCCCAGGCCATGGAACGGGAGGCCAAGGGGGAAAAGCCCGGGAGCGGGGAAGTGGACCCGGATACAGAAGCCCGGCTTCGCGCAAAACTGAATCGAATGAACCAGCGCCTCAACCAACGGATGCAAGAAAAGGGGATTGAGCCATAATGGACCGGATCGATAAAGTGGTGGCCCCCATGAAGGGACGGCTCGCCGGCAGGATGGATCCGAAAAAGGAGTTGGAAACCGTGCTTTCCCACTCCGATATCCGTGCATTTCGGGAAAAACATCCCGAAGTGGGGGACGACGTTTTCCGGCGTTCCCTCGTTCAGCTCCGGCAAATGATCCGGGAGCGTGAACAGTGCAGGCGTTGTCCCGGGCTGGACCAATGCCCGAACCTTGTAAAAGGCCACCGCCCCGAATTGCAATGGTACGGCGGTTATCTGGATTTGCGGCTGACGCCTTGTGAGAAACGGATTGCCCATGAGCAGGAAAAGAAACGGAAACAATTGATTAAAAGCCACTACATTCCAGCCGATATTATCCACGCCACCTTTGACAAAATGACCTGGGATGCCGGCAGAGCCGAAGCGATTGAGGCAGCGATGGATTTTTGCGATCAGTTTGCCGACGGACGCCCGCAAAAAGGCCTGTACCTCTATGGACCCTTCGGGGTCGGAAAAAGCCGGATTGCGGGGGCGATGGCCCAATATCTGGTGCAGTACGGTGTGGATTCCCTGATGGTCTATGTGCCGGACTTCATCAGAGAAATCAAGGAATCCATCCGGGACGGGATGATCCAGGAAAAGCTGGACACACTGAAAAAGGCTACCGTTTTGATCCTCGACGATCTCGGGGCGGAAAACATCACCCCTTGGATCCGGGATGAGATTCTGGGGGCGATTCTTCAGTTCCGGATGACGGAAAAGTTGCCGACCGTCATCACCTCCAATCTCGATCTGAACGAGTTGGAGGATCATCTGTCCCATTCGGAAAAAGGCGGGACCGAGCGGGTGAAGGCCAAACGGATCATGGAAAGGATCCGCCCCTATGTGAATGCCTTTTATGTGGAAGGTCCCAACCGCCGGCAGGCCTGAAACCGAAACGAAAATCTCCGGACGGGTTGCTTTAACCATTGCGGCGTGCTATAATACTTTTTGTCGCAAGTGAACACGAAGTGGTTCGGTAGCTCAGTCGGTAGAGCAGAGGACTGAAAATCCTCGTGTCGGCGGTTCGATTCCGTCCCGAACCACCATTTTTCGAGCGGATGTGGCTCAGTGGTAGAGCACCGCCTTGCCAAGGCGGGGGTCGCGGGTTCGAATCCCGTCATCCGCTCCATTCTTATATTTTGCCGGGGTGGCGGAATTGGTAGACGCACGGGACTTAAAATCCCGGGGTGGGTGATCCACCGTGTCGGTTCGAGTCCGACCCTCGGTACCAATCATTCCCCCGTTTTTGAACGGGGGCTTTTGCATCTCCCGAAAAACCGGCTCCCTCACCGAGAGCCGGTTTTTCTTCATGGGAATACAATTTCAAGAGTTTCAAGGCACCCCGATCCGACAGATCGTAACCGCGGGAAATCGGGTGCTTTCAACAATAGACCTCTCCGGAGTTGGTTTCATCCCTGAAGTACCCTCTTTTCGGTGGCTCCACCTGGATTCGCAGCGGGCTTCGGTCTGTCTGAGTGTTTTCTTTTGTGTTAAAATACTTTAATGTTATTTAAGGATGCCTGCGTCTGACAATGTTTGGAGAGGAGGACGGCATTTTGACCGGGAATACCCACTTGTCCCTGGGAGTGGCCGCGGGGGCGGTCGCCGTCGGGGTGACCGGGAGTGAAGACCAGGTGCTGACTGCCATGTCCATGGTGGTCGTTTCTTCCCTGGGGGCCATGCTGCCGGACATCGATGAGGACGGCAGCACTCTGAACAATCTCCTGTTCCGTTCCATCCGCTTCCGTTCCGCCGCTCTGGCCATCGCCGGGGCTATCTTCGTGTTGTTGGCGTTGATCAAAAACCTGGAACTTTGGGTGATGTATTCGGGACTCTATGCGATGGCAGTCGCCTTTATCCCTCACCGGAGTTTTACTCATTCCTTCTTATCCCTCGCCCTCGTCACCTGGATCACGTATCAGGCCCATCCGCTCCATGCCTGGGCGATGGCGGCGGGATATCTCTCCCATTTGCTGGCGGACGCCTGCACCTCGGGAGGGATTCCCCTGTTTTGGCCCTGGAAAAAGCGGATGGGACTCAAAAGCCTTGGAGTGAATATCCGCTCCGGCGACACCTTTGACAAGATCACGGGAAAAGTGGCGATGTACGGGGGGTGCATCGCTCTGGTTTGGCTCTTCTTCCGGGATGCTTCCTATGATTCCTTTTTTCATTCCGCTCTGGAACAGCTGGAAGCGGTCAAGGGACTGTTGCGGGGTTGAGGGTTTTCCGTTGTCGTGGAAAAGGAGGTGGTGTTCGTGGGAGCCCTTCAGAGAGCGATTGCCGGGTTACTGATCCCCCTTGTACTCCTGGCGGGTTGCCAATCCGCCGATCGGTTGAAGGAGGAGGCGGATGGGCCGGGGAAAGGGCGTGAAGCCAAGGTGATTCGCGTCATCGACGGGGACACCCTTTCCGTCCGCATGGAAGGACGCATCGAGAAGGTACGGTTGATCGGGGTGAACACCCCCGAAACGAACCACCCGAAAATCGGAGCCGAGGTTTACGGAAAAGAAGCGTCCCGTTTTACCACGAAACATCTGGCGGGAAAGGATGTCCGTCTGGAGACGGACGTGGAAGAACGGGATCAGTACGGGCGCCTGTTGGCTTATGTGTGGTTGGGAGATGAACTCTTCAATGCGATGCTGCTTGAAGAGGGCATGGCCCAGGTGATGACGGTGCCGCCCAACGTCCGATACCAGGAGAAGTTTCTTCGCCTGCAGAGAGAGGCGAGAGAGAAAGAAAAGGGTCTCTGGGGAAAAGATGTCTCCGCCCGGAACCGGGCGGAGACATCACGGGAAGGAGACTGCACCGGAAAGATCAAGGGAAATATCAACCGTGACGGAGAGAAAATTTTTCACACACGGGAGAGTCCCCAATATGAATCCACCAAACCGGAACGTTGGTTTTGCACGGAAGAGGAGGCTAAAAAAGCAGGATTCCGCCCGCCAAAAGGTCCCCGGTAGTCACGGACGGTCCTCGACGTATACCGACCCAACCGCCCCCATATACTAGGATAAACCATGGACAAAGCGGAGGGCGGGTTATGGCCTCATATCAGATATCGATACCCGGTTCCGGAAATTCCAGGGAAGCGGGTCAAATGCGTACGTTACTGAACGACCAGCTGGCCCTGCTGGAGCAAACGGGTCTTTCCTGTCGGCTGCAAGAAGCGGATCAGGGGAACCGGACCCTTTTCCTTTTTTCCCACCCCAAGGCGGGAAAGAAAAAAGAGGGTTTACCCCGCTTCCTTGGAATTGCGGTGGCCGAGTATCTTTTGTCCGTCAACGAACCGAACTTCATTCGTCACATTATCAAAAAACAATTCCGTTACCGCGATCCCGAAGACAGCCGGGAAATCGAGCGGTATACTTTTGACCTGTTGAACGATTCTGAATCGGAGGAACCGGTCTGCCGAAGAAGAAAGGACCGGATGGCGCGGCAAGTGGCCCAGTATCTGACCCAACACCGGTCCGTGGCCGTGGACGGATTTTTCCGGTTTCGGATGAAACGGTACCGGAATGGATTGGTCAAGCTGGTGGAACACGCCATTGACGAATATCTCCTGGACCAGGAGTACCGGGAGTTCATTGAACTGCTCCGTTACTTCGTATCGGTGCAGGAACCCAAGTTGAACCTGGTTCATGTCCTCCATACGGGACGGCGGCAGTTCCGCCTGTTGGATGAGGAGGGGGAGCCGCTTCGGACGAAGGAGCTGGACGAATCGGTGCAGGAACTGATGGAACAGCCCTTTTCCCATGAGGATCTGATTGTCAGCACCCTTTTGACCATCGCCCCCGAACAGGTGGTTCTTCATACCCAAAACCGGGAAGAGAACGTGATCCGTACGCTGGAGCAGGTGTTCGAGACACGGATCTCGGTTTGTGACGGGTGTTCCGGATGCCAGCCCCATTTCCGGAGAAGGGGGGAGGGAACCACCCCCAAAGGCTGACGGAGTTTTTTCCTTCCCCTTGCAATGTGGGTTTTCATCTGGTACAATTTTTCAATAACGGAGCTGTCCGTCCCTGCGGGACGGTATGTGAAAACAAAGGACGGCACCCCTTTTTTGACGGAGAGGGTGCGCAAGATGTGCGATGACGAGGACACCGCTGATCGTTCATGATTTCCAGAGAACAGAGGCCGCCGGCTGCAAGCCTCTGAATCCCCTGAACGTTTGGTGACCCCCTCCGAGCAGCGCCGGGAACGCCCTTTTTTCGGGGTTAGTAACGGTTGCCGGTTTTGCACGCCGTTAACGTGCCTAAAGGACCACCGTCCTTCCCCGCCAGGGGGGACGGGGTTGAAACAGGGTGGAACCACGTGTGCCAAACACTCGTCCCTATGGGAGCGGGTGTTTTTATTTTTGTTGGCAAAGGAGTGAAGGCTGATGGGTGTGGCCGTGAAACTGCCGGACGGTTCGGTCCGTGAATACGAGAAGAAGGTGACGGTTCGCGAGGTGGCGGAATCGATCAGCCGCGGATTGGCCAAGAAAGCGATCGCGGGACAGGTGGACGGCGTGACGGTGGACCTGTCGCGGGAAGTGCCGGAGGGATCGGTGGTGCGCATTCTGACGCTGGATGATCCGGAAGGCCTGGAAGTTTACCGGCACAGTGCCGCCCACTTGATGGCACAGGCGGTGAAACGCCTGTATTCCGACGTGCAACTGGGGATCGGCCCGGTGATCGAGAACGGTTTTTATTACGACATGGATCTGCCTCACCGACTGACGGCCGACGATTTGCCCAAAATCGAACAGGAGATGCAGAAGATTGTCAAAGAGGACCATCCGATCCGGCGCCGGGTCGTCTCCCGGGAGGAGGCCCTCCGTATCTACGAAGAAGTCGGAGACGAGCTGAAGTTGGAGCTGATCCGGGAGTTGCCGGAAGATGAAGAGATCACCATCTATGAACAGGGGGAGTTTTTCGATCTGTGCCGGGGTCCCCATGTTCCCTCCACCGGAAAGCTGAAGGCATTCAAACTCCTGAGCGTGGCGGGAGCCTACTGGCGGGGGGATTCGAACAATCAAATGCTGCAGCGGGTCTACGGCACCATCTGGCCCAAAAAGTCCCAGTTGGAAGCGTATTTAAAGCAACTGGAAGAAGCCAAAGAACGGGATCACCGCAAACTGGGGAAAGAACTCAAGATTTTCACGCTGTCCAAAGAGGTGGGGCAGGGACTGCCCCTGTGGCTTCCCAACGGGGCCACCATTCGTCGGATCATCGAACGGTACATCGTGGACAAGGAAGAACGGATGGGTTACGATCATGTCTACACCCCTCATTTGGCCCGTGTGGATCTGTACAAGACTTCCGGCCACTGGGATCATTACCGGGAAGACATGTATCCGCCGATGAAGATGGACAATGAAGAATTGGTTCTCCGACCGATGAATTGTCCCCATCATATGATGGTGTACAAAAATGAGCTGAAGAGTTACCGGAATCTGCCCGTCCGCATCGCCGAGCTGGGAATGATGCATCGACACGAGATGTCCGGGGCCCTGTCCGGCTTGCAGCGGGTTCGCGCCATGACCCTGAACGACGCCCACATCTTCTGCCGCCCGGATCAAATCAAATCCGAATTCATCCGGGTGGTCCGGCTGATCGAAGAGGTGTACCAGGATTTCGGGATCAAAGACTTCTGGTACCGACTTTCCTACCGGGATCCCGGGGATAAAGACAAATACGTGCAGAACGATGAGATGTGGGAAAAGAGCCAACGGATGCTAAAAGAAGCGATGGACGAGATGGAACTGGAATACGTGGAAGCGGAAGGGGAAGCCGCGTTTTACGGTCCCAAGCTGGATGTCCAGGTTCAGACCGCCCTTGGCAAGGACGAAACCCTGTCCACGGTTCAGTTGGACTTCCACCTGCCCAACCAGTTTGAACTGGAGTATATCGGGGAAGACGGACAACCTCACCGTCCGGTGGTGATCCACCGGGGGATCGTGGGTACGATGGAGCGCTTTGTGGCGTTTCTGCTGGAGTACTACAAGGGAGCCTTACCGCTCTGGCTGTCTCCGGTCCAGGCCCGGGTGATGACCATCACCGATGCCTTCCGCGATTACGCCTCCGATGTGGTGGACCAACTCCGGGCCGCGGGGATCCGGGCGGAGCTGGACGGCCGGAGTGAGAAGATCGGTTACAAGATCCGGGAAGCCCAGCTCCAAAAAATCCCCTATATGCTGGTCGTCGGAGAGAAAGAACAAAAACAGGGAACCGTCAACCTCCGCCGCCGGGGCGAGGGCGACCGGGGAGCCTGGAACGTGGACGACCTGATCAGGAAGATGAGGGAAGAGATCGAGGCAAAAGCCTGAAGCCGGCGGGTGAAATGGTTTTGCCGCGAAGAAGACCGGGTATGGAAAAACAACTGATCCGATTGTTCCGGACCGGGAAGGGAGGCTGGACCGCCCGCTCTTGACACGGATCGGTGCACATGGTAAGATACAAGTCGGTATTCAAGCAGAAGCGCCCGCTTCTCACCTGATCGACGCACAGGTTGTTGACAGGTTCTCGGTTCTGATTGACGGGAGCAAAAGGTGTGGGCGTTGGCCTGCGCCTTTTTTACTTGAATACGAAATCCCCTTCGGAGGTGGCAGGTTATTAGCAAAGAACAACAATTGGTGAATGAGGCCATCCGTGCCCGGGAGGTGCGCCTCATTGACCGGGATGGCAACCAATTGGGCATCAAGCCGTTACGGGAAGCGCTCCGGTTGGCGCGGGAGGCCGACCTGGACCTCGTCAATGTGGCACCCAAAGCCAAGCCGCCGGTATGCCGGATCATGGATTACGGAAAATACCGTTATGAACAGAGCAAGCGGGAGAAGGAAGCCCGGAAAAAACAAAAAACGATCCAGGTCAAGGAAATTCGCTTCAGCCCGTCCATTGAAGAACATGATGTGAACACCAAACTCCGCAATGTGAGAAAGTTCCTGAGCAAGGGCGACAAAGTGAAACTGACCATCCGTTTCCGCGGACGGGAGATCACCCACCAGGATCTGGGCCGGAAGATTCTGGCCCGCATGGCGGGGGAAGTGAAGGATATCGGAGATGTGGAACGCGCCCCCAAGATGGAAGGCCGCCACATGATCATGATTTTGGCGCCCAAGAAGGAGAAACAAGGGTAAACCGTGTGAGGAGGAATTTTTCATGCCGAAAATGAAAACCCGCAGCGCTGCAGCCAAGCGCTTCAGCAAAACCGGTACCGGTAAAATCAAACGGAACCATGCGTTTATGAATCATATGCTGGAACACAAGCAGAAAAAAACGAAGCGGAAGCTGCGCAAAGCGGCGTTGGTCGACAAGTCCGACGTCAAACGCATCAAACAGCTGATCGCTTACAAGTAACCGGTGCAGCCGGAACGATTAACGGTTGAATTTGGAGGGAATGAATCATGGCACGTGTAAAAGGCGGGACTGTCACTCGTCGTCGTCGTAAAAAGGTGTTGAAACTGGCCCGTGGTTATTTCGGGTCGAAGCATACCCTGTTTAAAACCGCGAAACAGCAAGTGATGAAGTCGCTGTCTTATGCTTACCGCGACCGTCGTCGGAAGAAACGCGACTTCCGCCGGCTGTGGATCAGCCGCATCAATGCCGCAGCCCGGACGAACGGTCTCTCGTACAACAAGATGATGCACGGTCTGAAGCAAGCCGGGGTCGAGGTGAACCGCAAGATGCTGGCCGACTTGGCCGTCAACGATAAAAAAGCCTTCTCCGAACTGGCCAACCTGGCCAAGAAAAAAATCAATGCCTGAACCGACACAAGCCCCGTTCCACAAATGGAGCGGGGCTTTTGCTTAAGAAATCTGCGGTCATCCTGGTGGTTGGTTCCCATCATCCTGATTCCTTCCGGTGCCAAATTAATGGTTTGAAAAACCGGGAATATGTACAAGAGGTGGAACGGGAGCGCTATCGGAGATGGTGAGGAGACAGAAGCAAAAAAAGACCCGGTGTCCGAACCGGGTCTTTATCAATGAAATCCTCAGTTTTGCGGCTGCACTTTGGAAGCCCGTGCCCGGTTGCCCTCGGGATCCACTTCATCCGTGTCCCGGTTGGTGGTGCGCAAGGGGATTTCCCGGACGAAGAAGGTAAGCACCACGGCGAGGAGCATCACAACCGTTCCCGCCCAAAACACACCGGACAGGGCGTAATTCATGGCTTCACGCAGGAAGTGGATGAACGAGTCAAAGAGCCCGCTCATTTCCGGGGGGAGCTGAGCTTTGATCTGGGCCAGCCGTTCCGGGGAAAGCAGGATCTGCGGATCCTTCATTTCTTTCAGTTTCCCCGCCAGTTCAGGGTGATCGGCCAGGGAGCCGTTTTTCTGGATTCCCTCGCTCAATTTGGATTCCATTCGGGAAGCCATGATGGTCCCCATAATGGAAACGCCGACGGTGCCGCCCAGTTGTCGAAACAGCTGGATGGAGGCGGTGGCCACTCCCAATTCCCGGTGGGGAACGGCGTTTTGAATGATCAGGTTAAAGATGGGGAAGGCCATCCCCAGTCCCAATCCGATCCCCACCAGGTGGAGGGCGGCGGATACGTTGGTGGTTTCGGTGTTCATCGAGGTGAGAAAGTACATCCCGATCCCCATGATCGTCAACCCGGCCAAAGCCAGGGTTTTATACCTGCCGGTCTTGGTCACCAATTGCCCGGTGATCGCACTGGCAACCACCATGCTCAGAGTCATGAACATCATGACGAATCCGGTTTTGGAGGCCGAGGTTCCCATGACGCCCTGGATGAAAAAGGGCATATACATCACCGCGCCGAACATGCCCATCCCGATCAGGAAGCCGATGCCGTTCGAGAGGGAAAAGATGCCGTTTTTAAAGAGATACAGGGGAAGCACCGGGTTTTCCGCCCGACTTTCGGTCCACAGGAAGACCAGAAAAGCGAGAAAGGAGAAGGAAAACAACCCGACAATCTGCGGGGACGTCCAGGCAAACTCCCCTCCGGCCCAGGTCAACGCGAGAAGCAGCGGAATGATGGTGCAGACCAGGAACAGCGACCCGAAGTAGTCGATTTTCTTCTTTTCCCCGGTTTCCGTTTTGGGAAAAAGGCACAGGATCAGAATAAAAGCGACCACGCCGACGGGAAGGAAAACCCAAAAAACCCAGTGCCAGTCGAAGTGGTCGACGATGTAGCCTCCCAGCGTCGGTCCGAACACGCTGGCCAGGCCGAAGACGGCCCCCAGCATCCCCTGCCAGCGGCCCCGTTCCCGCGGGGGAAACAGATCCCCGACGGAGGTGAAGGCGGTGGACATGACCATGCCTCCGCCGAAGCCCTGAATTCCGCGGTAGATGATCAACTGAATCATGTCGGTGGCTGTTCCGCACAGGAATGAGCCGGTCATGAAAATCCCGAGTCCGGTCAGGATAAACACCTTCCGGCCGTAAATATCCGACAGTTTGCCCACCAGAATGGCGGTGACGCTGGATGTCAGCATAAAGATGGTGAAAACCCAGTTGAAATATTCCATTCCGCCCAATTCCGTCACGATTCGGGGAAGGGACGTTCCCACGATGGTCTGGTTCAGGGCGGCGAACAGCATGGAAGCCATAATCGCCAGCATGATGGTCACTTTTTGGCGCATTTCCAGATGTTCCACACTCTCCAACTCCCTTCGTGCCGCGAGAAAGGGATCCCGCCCAGGTCACTTGTTTGACGCTCCGGTCAGTTTTTGAAACAGCCGGAGGAGCGTCTCCATTTCTTCGGTGGTAAAGGAATCAAATTTTCCGCTGAAATAAAGCAGCCACTTCTTTTCCAGTTGGTGATAAACCGATTTCCCCTCCGTCGTCACTTCCAGTTCCACCGCTCGTTTGTCCGATTCGGAACGCCGGCGGCGAACCCATCCTTTTTTGACCAGGCGGTCGGTCACATGGGTCACGTGGCTGGCCGCGACTTCAAATTCGGAGGAAAGGGTGGAGGGTTTTTGGGGCCCGTGGTGGACCAGGAATTTGAGAAAGACGAATTCACTTCGATTGATCTCATCCCCCAACACTTCGTTGATCTCCCGTTTCAACTGCCGAAAGATCTGACGGAAGGCCCGTTCCAACTCATGGGTCAATCTCAGGCGTTCGCTCAAAAAAAACCCCCCTTGCGGGTCGGGAAAATACTTAATCAAGTGAAATATTACTGATACGAATTATACACCCGATCTGACGGGAATGTCAATGGAAAAGAAAGCTCCCCGGTTTCCGGGGAGCTTTCTAACACCGGCCAGAGGAGAGCATGGGATGAACGCCCTGAACGGCTCCATCAGGCAGGAGGGTCGGGAGGATGGACGGGAACCGATGGCCCGCTTCCTCTGGAGTGGCAGGCGCGGCGGGTCAGATCCGGCCGCTTTCCGATTCAGACACCGGGGCTTTTTTCTCATTCTTCCGCGACCAGTAGGTGGCCAGAAGGGGGCCGGAAATGTTGTGCCAGACGCTGAAAATGGCCCCTGGCAACGCTGCGGCGGGGTTCAGGTGGGTGAGGGCCAGGGTGACACCAAGACCCGAATTCTGCATCCCAACCTCAATGGAAACCGCCCGGCTTCTCGATTCGTCAAGCCGCAACACACGCGCTCCCCAGTATCCCAACAACAGGCCAAGACCGTTGTGGACGATGACTGCCAGAAAGGCAGCCAAGGCGATTTTGCCGAAGTTCTCGGCGTTCAGAGCCACCACTCCCGCCACGATCACCACGATGGTGGTGACAGAAATCAGGGGCAGCGCTTCCGTCGCTTTTTCCACGGTAACGGGAAAGAACCGTCGAATCACGAGCCCCAGGACGACAGGCAGGATCACCACCTGGAGGATGGACAACACCATGGCCCCGGGGTCCACCGGCAGCCAGGAACCGGCCAGCCACAACAGCAGAAAAGGAGTGAAAAGAGGGGCAAGAAGGGTTGAAACACTGGTCATGGTGACGGAGAGAGGAACATCACCCCTGGAGAGATAGACGATCACATTGGAAGCCGTCCCCCCGGGGCAGGCCCCTACCAATACCAATCCGGCGGCCAGCCCGGAAGGGAGGTTCAGGGCGACGGCGACGGCATAGGCGGCGAGAGGCATGATGGCAAACTGCAGAAGGACCCCGGCCAGCGCCGGCCAGGGACGGCGCAACACCAGAGCGAAATCCTTCCCCCTCAGGGTCAGCCCCATACCGAACATGATCACCCCCAAGAGGGGAGCGATCCAGGGCTTGATCCATGTGAAGCCGTAAGGCCAGAGCCAGGCGAGAAATGAGGCGACCAGCACCCACAGGGCAAACGTGTTTTGGGCGAATCGGCTGGCGGTCATGAGATTCCTCAATGATGATTCCTCCTTTTTTTAACGGGCTGAATAATATGAAAATAAAAAAAGGCCGTGACAGCTGTTGAAAAATACTATACACTGTTCTGCAATCATCTTGTCAAGGGCAAAAAGGAGGGACCCAAATGACCCAATCGGATACCGAAAAAGATCTGCGCATCCGAAGCCGTGTGATCAGCGAAGGGACAAGCCGTGTGCCCAACCGGGCCATGCTTCGGGCCGTCGGTTTTTCAGACGAAGATTTCAAGAAGCCGATGGTGGGGGTGGCCAGCACCTGGAGCGAAGTGACCCCTTGCAATGTTCATATCCGGGAACTGGCCGAACGGGCCCGGGACGGAGTTCGCGCACAAGGGGGGGCGCCCCTGATTTTCAACACGATCACCGTCTCCGACGGGATTTCCATGGGCCATGAGGGGATGCGGTTTTCCCTGCCCAGCCGGGAAGTGATTGCCGACTCCATCGAAACGGTGGTCGGAGCGGAACGGCTGGATGGTTACGTGGCGATCGGGGGCTGTGACAAAAACATGCCGGGATGCATGATCGCCATCGGACGCACCCAGGTTCCTGCAGTCTTTGTTTACGGGGGAACGATCCGTCCCGGCAATCTGGACGGGAGAGATATCGATATTGTTTCCGCCTTTGAAGGGGTGGGGCAGCACAACAAAGGAATGATCGATGACGAAGCCCTTCACCGGATCGAATGCCACGCCTGTCCGGGAGCGGGGTCCTGTGGCGGCATGTACACGGCCAACACCATGGCCTCCGCCATTGAAGCGATGGGGATGAGCCTGCCGGGAAGTTCTTCCCATCCGGCGGAATCGGAATATAAACGGGAGGACTGTTACCGGGCGGGACAAGCCGTGGTGGAATTGCTGAAAAAGGGAATCTACCCCAAGGACATCATGACGAAAGAAGCCTTTGAGAACGCGATCACGGTGGTGATGGCGCTGGGGGGATCCACCAACGCCATCCTCCATTTGCTGGCCATCGCTCACGCTGTCGATGTGGATCTCTCAATGGGAGATTTCGAGCGGATCCGGCAACGGGTCCCTCATATCGCCGATCTGAAACCCAGCGGCAAATACGTGATGCAGGATCTCTTTAAGGCGGGCGGGGTGCCCGCGGTGATGAAGCTGCTCCTGGAAGCCGGCCTGCTCCACGGGGATTGCCTGACCGTGACCGGAAAAACCCTGGCCGAAAACCTGGCCGAAGCCGAACCCCTGAAAGAGGGGCAGCAGGTGATCCGCCCCTTGGACCATCCTTTCCGGAAGACGGGGCCGCTGGTGGTGCTGGAAGGAAACCTCGCCCCCGAAGGGGCCGTGGCCAAAGTTTCCGGCCTGAAAGTGTCGAGAATGTCCGGTCCGGCCAGGGTGTTTGACAATGAACAGGATGCCGCCGATGCCATTCTCTCCGACCGGGTGCAGGAGGGCGATGTGGTCGTCATCCGTTATGAAGGTCCCAAGGGGGGACCCGGAATGCCTGAAATGCTGTCCATCACCGGCATTCTGGTCGGAAAAGGACTGGGGGAAAAGGTGGCCCTCATCACCGACGGCCGTTTTTCCGGGGGATCCCACGGATTCGTGATCGGTCATGTGGCTCCGGAGGCTCAGGTCGGCGGTCCGATCGCCCTGATCCGGGACGGGGACCGGATCACGATCGACAGCCGGACCCGGGAGATTTCCGTCGATCTTTCCGAGGCGGAGTTGGAACGCCGGAAAAAGGAATGGCAGGCTCCTCCCCTGCCCGCGTCCCGAGGGGTTCTCAACAAGTACGCCCGGCTGGTTTCCTCGGCGTCCCGCGGGGCCGTCACCGATTAATAAAAGATTTACAAAAAATCGGTTGACAACGATATCGGGCCCTGACTATAATAGCACCTAAATAATTGAACAATTTCACCAATGCGGACAACGACGGATCCGCAGCGTGTGGGAGGGTGCCTAGGGTTCCGCCCGCTTAAGACGGGGACTGCGACCGAGCGGCATCAGCACCGGAAATCCGGTGTACACCGTGAGGATAAAAGCCTCTGCGGCAGGTCCTGCCCGATTCGATGTTTCTGACGGACGGGTACGGCATGCCCAGAGGTTTTGTTATATCCACGGGAAGAAAAATGTTACAAATAGTTGAATAAGTTGTCAAAAGGCTGTGAAGAGGACATGCGCCGTCATCCACCGCGTCACAGAGAGTTCCGGAGGCTGAGAACGGAGCCGCGGCATGACGGACGATCTCACCTCGGAGCTGTGCGTCAAAAGGCCCATTTGGGCTGAGTAGAACGTCTCCGGCCATCGCCGTTATCCGATGGGGTGCGCCCGTACCGGGCGCACCCGCTGAGGCCGTCCGCCGTGAGGCGGCGGTGAAGCATTGGGTGGTACCGCGAACCTTTCGCCCCAATCAAACCATGACCGAACAGGGACCCGTGTCAGGAATGGTTGGGTGTGGAAGGTTTTTATTTTGAATCTGAAGGAGGTCAAGGAGGATGGCCCAACGGTTGGCGATGCCCGTCAAAGAGAAGACCCAGACCGGTCAGTCGCACCAGGAATTCACCGGTTCGGAGATCTTGCTCCGATGTCTGATCGAGGAAGGGGTGGAAGTGGTCTTCGGTTACCCGGGGGGAGCCGTGCTTCCCATTTACGATTCCCTTTACCACGGTGCGCTGAAGCACCTCTTGGCCCGGCACGAACAAGGCGCCATTCATGCCGCCGACGGATATGCCCGTGCCACGGGCAAAGCCGGGGTGGTGATCGCCACATCCGGGCCGGGAGCGACCAACTTGGTGACCGGAATCGCCAATGCCCAGATGGATTCCATTCCATTGGTCTGCATCACGGGGAACGTGGCTCAACACCTGATCGGAACCGATGCCTTTCAGGAGGCGGACATCACCGGAATCACCATGCCGATCACCAAACACAGCTACTTGGTCACGGACGTGAAGGATCTCCCGCGGGTGGTGAAGGAGTCGTTTTATATCGCAACCTCCGGCCGGCCCGGGCCGGTCCTGATCGACATTCCCAAGGATGTCTCCAACGCCCGGGCCGCCTATCGTTATCCCGACCGGGTTCACATCCGGGGTTACCAGCCCAAGACGGATCCCCATCCCCTGCAGGTCAACCGGCTTCATCAGGCGATCCGGGAGGCGGAGAAACCGCTGATTCTGGCCGGGGGCGGGGTGGTCACCTCCGGGGCGGAGAAAGAACTGATCGCCTTCGCGGAAAAAGCCCATATTCCCGTCACCACCACACTGATGGGTCTGGGCGGATTTCCCGGGCAACACCCCCTGTGGCTGGGAATGCCGGGGATGCACGGCACCTACGCCGCCAACAACGCCCTCTTGGAATGCGACCTGTTGATCGGAATCGGAGCGCGATTTGACGATCGGGTGACGATGGGACGGCTTGATAAATTCGCCACCGGCGCCAAGATCGTCCACATTGACATCGATCCGGCGGAGATCGGCAAAAACGTGGATACCTACATCCCTCTCGTGGGGGACGTGAAACAGTCCCTCTCCGCCGCCTTGGACACCGTCCCAAGGGCCCATTCCGACATCTGGGTGGAACGGGTGCAAACATGGTTCCGGGAAAAACCTTTCACCTTCCGGGACTCCGATGAGGTTCTCAAGCCCCAGTGGGTGATCCGGCACCTTTATGAAAGCACCGGGGGGGATGCGGTGGTCACCACCGATGTGGGGCAGCATCAGATGTGGGTGGCCCAGTATTTTCCCTTCGCCCGGCCCCGGTCCTTTATCACCTCCGGCGGACTCGGAACGATGGGTTTCGGGTTTCCCGCCGCACTGGGAGCCCAGCTCGCACATCCCGACGCCACGGTGATCAGTGTCACCGGAGACGGCGGGTTCCAGATGACCAGCCAGGAGTTGGCGGTGGCGTCTCTGGCCAACATTCCCGTCAAAGTGGCGGTCATTAACAACCAGTGTCTGGGAATGGTGCGGCAGTGGCAGGAAGTCTTCTACAAGAAACGATACAGCGAAGTGGATCTGGCCGACAGCCCGGATTTCGTCAAGCTGGCGGAATCCTACGGAGTGAAAGCCTGGAAAGCGGAAAACAAAGAAGAAGCGGCTCGGGTCTGGAGCGAAGCGTTGTCCCACCCGGGGCCGGCAGTGGTGGATTTCCGCGTGGCTCCGGAGGAGAACGTCTATCCGATGGTCGCTCCGGGAAGCGGCCTCGACGAAATGATCATGGGGGAGGAGGATGAATGAGGCATATCCTGTCGGTGTTGGTGAACGATCAGCCCCGGGTGCTGGCCCGGGTGGCCAACCTCCTCGGCCGTCGCAATTTCAACATCGAAAGCATCAGCGTCGGGGAGTCGGAGGAGCCGGGGCTGTCCCGGATGGTCATTGTGACCAATGGAGACGAACGTACGATGGAGCAGGTGCAAAAACAGCTTCACAAGCTGATCGACGTGATCAAAATCCAGGATTTGAACGAACATTCCGCCGTGGAGCGGGAACTGCTGTTGATCAAGGTGGGAGCGGGGCCGGCGACCCGGATGGAAGTGAGCGGCATCGTCGAACCGTTCCGCGCTTCGGTCGTGGATGTAGGCCCCCACAGCCTGATGGTCCAGGCGACGGGGGAGCGTTCCAAATTGGACGCATTGATCGAGCTTTTGCGACCCTACGGGATCAAGGAAGTGGCCCGCACCGGGGTGACGGCCCTCCCGAGGGGGACAGCCAAAACCCCGGTCCCCGCCGGAAGCTGATCCCGGGGGTTACGGGAGAATCCGATGTGGCTTCCTTACCCGGGAACTTCAATGCGACACCGCTGAACAGGGTGTCAGTTTCACTCATACCACTAAAGGAGGATGCATGATGGCGAAAGTATACTACGGTGACGATGCGGATTTGCAGTATCTTCAGGGGAAAACCGTCGCGGTGGTGGGATACGGAAGTCAGGGCCATGCCCAGGCCCAGAACCTGAGGGACAGCGGAGTCCGGGTGGTGATCGGCCTTCGGCGGGGCCGCTCCTGGGAGCAGGCGAAGCGGGACGGATTCGGGGTTTACACTGTCGATGAAGCCGTCAAGCAGGCGGATGTGGTCCAGCTTTTGATGCCCGATGAAGTGCAGGCCCGGGTCTACCGGGATCAGGTGGCTTCCTACCTGAAACCCGGTTCCGCCCTCATGTTTTCCCATGGCTTCAACATCCACTTCGGTCAGATCAACCCGCCGGAAGATGTCGACGTGATTCTGATCGCTCCGAAAGGGCCCGGTCATCTGGTGCGCCGGGTGTATGAAGAAGGCTTCGGTGTTCCCGCCCTGATCGCCGTTCAGCAGAACGCCACAGGCAAAGCGAAGGAACTGGGTCTGGCCTACGCAAAAGGAATTGGTGCCACCCGGGCCGGGGTGATTGAAACCACATTTAAAGAAGAAACGGAGACGGACCTTTTCGGGGAGCAGGCGGTTTTGTGCGGAGGTGTGAGTCAACTGGTGAAGAACGGCTTTGAAACCCTGACTGAAGCCGGGTACCAACCGGAAATCGCCTACTTCGAGTGTCTCCATGAGCTGAAACTGATCGTCGACCTGATGTATGAAGGCGGCCTTGCCGGTATGCGTCACTCCATCAGCGACACCGCCGAGTACGGTGATTACGTGAGCGGCAAGCGGGTGGTGGGGGACGCTTCCCGTCAAGCGATGAAAGAAGTGCTCGAGGAAATCCGGAACGGGACCTTCGCCAAACGCTGGATTGAAGAAAACGAAGAAGGGCGCGGGCAGTTCGACCGCATGGCCCAAGCGGAAAAAGATCACCCCATCGAGCGGGTCGGCGAGAAACTCCGGAAAACGATGGCCTGGCTGAATCAAGATGCGAAAGAGCCTGCCAAACAATAACATTCGGAAAGGGAGGGTGCGGCATGCGAACGGTCCAGTTTTTTGACACGACCTTGAGAGACGGAGAGCAATCCCCCGGCGTCAACCTGAGTGCGGAAGAGAAGGTGACCATCGCCCTTCAGCTGGAACGACTGGGAATTCACGTGATCGAGGCCGGTTTTGCCGCTTCCTCCCAGGGCGACCTGGAGGCGGTCCGGAGGGTAGGGAAAGCCGTGAAAAACTCCACGGTGGTCAGCCTTGCCCGTTCGGTGCCGGGGGACATCGAAAAGGCGTGGGAAGCACTGAAGGAGGCGGAAAATCCCGGCCTTCACATCTTCCTCGCCACATCTCCGATCCACCGGAAATACAAACTGAACATGACCCGGGAAGAAGTGCTGGAACAGGCGGAAGCGTCGGTCCGACTGGCGAAAAAATACTTCCCCAAAGTGGAGTTTTCCACGGAAGACGGAGGACGGACGGAAAAAGAGTTTCTCTGCCAGGTGGCGGAACGGGTGATCGACGCCGGAGCCGACGTGCTCAACATTCCGGATACCGTCGGTTACCTGACCCCGCAGGAATACGGGGACATCTTCCGTTATTTGAGAGCCCGCGTCCGGGGGATCGAAAAGGTGAAGCTGTCGGCCCACTGCCATGATGATCTGGGGATGGCCGTGGCCAACACCCTCGCGGCGATTGAGGCCGGGGTGGAACAGGTGGAAGGGACGATCAACGGGATCGGTGAACGAGCCGGCAACGCCGCCTTGGAAGAAGTGGCGATGGCATTGGCGACCCGGGAGGATCACTACCGGGTTGCCACCGGCCTTCAGCTGAAAGAGATCGCCAAGACCAGCCGCATGGTGAGCAAGATGACCGGCATGTTGGTCCCGGGCAATAAAGCCGTGGTTGGGGCCAACGCCTTTGCCCATGAGGCGGGCATCCACCAGGACGGAATGCTGAAAAACAGTTCCACCTATGAAATCATGCGTCCGGAGACCATCGGTCAGGATGCCACCCGGCTCGTTCTCGGAAAACATTCCGGCCGTCATGCCTTCCGGGATAAGTTGAAAGGCATGGGGTATGAGCTGACCGACCAGCAGATCAATCAACTGTTCGTCCGGTTCAAGGAACTGACCGACCGGAAAAAAACGGTGGAAGACGAAGACATCGCCTCTTTGGTTGAGGAGAAGTGGGCCGAGGAAGAAGAAGTCTACACACTGGAAACGGTCCAGCTTTCCTACGGGAACCAGTCTGTCCCCACCGCGTCGGTCCGGGTGTTGGACGTCCGCCACCAACGTGTGCTGGAGGAAGCGGCCTGCGGGAACGGATCCGTCGATGCCATTTTCAAGGCAATCGACCGTGTGACCGGGGAAGCTTCCCACTTGGAGGACTTTAAAATCGCTTCGGTGACCCATGGAAAGGATGCGCTCGGGGAAGTCTACGTCAAACTTCGTCAGGGGGACCGGACGGTTCAGGGACGCGGGGTGAGCACCGATGTGCTGGAAGCCAGCGCCCGGGCTTACATCCACGCCGTCAACCGGATCGTGGCCCGTCGGGAGGCGGACCCGACGGCACAGAAGGCCCGGGCCGTCGTCAGTTCCTGAATCGAGCATCCCAGAGGAGGTTGGATAAGCCATGGATAAACAGCGAAACGTTGCCGTTTTGCCCGGGGACGGGATCGGTCCGGAAATCACGGAGGAAGGCGTCAAAGTGATGAAACAGACCGGGGAACAGTTTGGTTACCGGTTCCACCTGGATTTCGGACTGGTCGGGGGGAGCGCCGTCGACCGGTTGAAGACCCCGCTTCCCGAGGAGACCCTTCGGATCTGTCGGGAAGCCGATGCGATCCTGCTGGGGGCTGTGGGCGGCCCCGCCTGGGACCGGAATCCCCCGCCTCTCCGGCCGGAAAAAGCCCTTCTGGGCCTGCGCAAGGAGCTCGGCCTGTATGCCAACCTCCGGCCGGCCAAACTGTTTCCGGGGCTTGCGCAAAGCTCCACCCTGAAAGAAGAGGTGTTGAAAGGCGTCGATCTTCTGGTGGTGAGGGAACTGACCGGCGGCATCTACTTCGGGGAGAAACACACCGAAGAAACCAAGGCGGGGGCCAAAGCCACCGACACCCTGGTTTACCACGAACACGAAATCGAACGGATCGTCAGGCGAGCCTTTGAATGGGCCCGGGAACGGGGGAAGAAGGTCACCTCCGTCGACAAGGCCAATATCCTGGAAAGTTCCCGTCTCTGGCGGAAAGTGGCCGGGCGGGTGGCCGGGGACTACCCGGATGTGAAACTGGAACACATGCTGGTGGACAACTGCGCCATGCAGATCATCCGGCGCCCCGCCGAATTTGACGTGATCGTCACCGAGAACATGTTCGGCGACATCCTGAGCGACGAGGCGGCCATTCTGACCGGTTCCATCGGAATGCTCCCCTCGGCCAGCATCGGGGAAGGGAACCGGGGGCTCTATGAACCGGTCCACGGTTCCGCTCCGGACATCGCCGGGCAGGGGGTGGCCAATCCCGTCGCCACCATTCTGTCCGTCGCGATGATGTTCCGCCACTCCTTCCAGGATGATGAAGCCGCCCGCGCGATCGAAGAGGCCGTCACCCGGGTGCTGGACCGGGGGGCCCGCACCATGGATGTGGCGGCTCCCGGGCATTTGGCTCTCTCCACCGAGGAGTTCGGCGACCGGGTGGTGGAGGAACTGAAAAAACACCAACCGGACCCCAAGGTTCCGGTGGAGGCGATGATGTAACCCCGCCCGCAGACTTAGAGGCAAACCACCACCCCCGCGGGAAAAGGCTTCTTTTTCCGCGGGATTTTCTCTTTTGTCGTGCCGTTTCCCGCCGGATGAATAAAATAGACGGAAAAAACCGGTTTCGGAAGAAATGGAAATCGGAATATTTTGACCCATAAACCTGATTAACTTGATGAGGAAGGTGAGATTTATGCCGATGAATGATGGACGTCTCGCCCATCTGCATGGATTGAACGCCCTGGAGGCCCTTTGTCACGAATACTGGAACATGGATTTGGTGAAAAAAGTGGAGGAAGAGTTAACCCATGCCGTCCGTCTGCTTACCCTGCACTTGGAGAAAGTCCTTTGTCCCTGCGGCGACAACCGGGAGGATATCCGTTTCTACCAATCTCTTCTGGAGATGACGGAACGGGCCCGGGAAGAAAACAGCCTCTTCCCGTTGCCCCTGGTCCAGGAAGGACTGGAGAAGTACTTCAAGGAAAAGCCCGCCTCCCACCGTTGCATCACCCGGCTCAAAGTGACGTCTCACCATTGGATGGAAGAGATCGTAACAGGATGAAAGGGAACGATCATCACCGACCGATTTCCGGAACGGGGCTTCCCTGTAGATGACCCTCGATCCGACGCATCGGGGTTTTACTGGAAGAATGGTATGGTTGGACCTGCCATGATCAAGACCGGGCTCTTTCCCATTTCCTGTTACAATGGGTAAACATACTTGGATGAATCAGAAAGAGTTGCAGAAATAGATAGGTTCGATGGTTGGGTAATCAAGCCTGATTTTGTACCACTCGGGTAAAAAACTGGGTTAGACAACCAATTGGCGTCTGTTTCACAGGCGTCAAAGCAGGGGGACTGGGGGACAACAAGCGATTTTGGAGGTCCGAATTTCCTCCCGGCGGTTGACATGAAAAAAGCCTTCCGGTTGGGGAAGGCGGGGTAAATTAATGGATTCGTGTGTAGCCGGCGATCAATCCCACGATCAAAGCCACGTAGAGGAAAAGACTCCAACGCATGGGATTCACCCTGATCACCCTCCGTCCCGTTGAATGGTGCATATCCATTATACAGCGATCCGTTCGATCGATGTCATGTCAGAATTTTGTTTTTTCATGGGGTTGAAACCCTTGTTTACGGAAGAAACGACCCGTATACTAAATATTGCATCACCGGTTTTGAAGGCGCTTTATTAACAGAAAAGTCAGTATAATGTAATTTACGACGAAAGGCGGGATGGACTGTGATCATGAATGTTCCGCTGTTGGTGGCCCCGATGTTGGAGCGGGCGGAGCGACTGTTTCCCAAGAAGGAGGTCGTCTCGAGAACCGAATCGGGCCTCTTCCGCTACACTTACGCCGATATGGGTGAACGCGCCCGCCGGCTCGCCGGCGCCTTGGAGAAGCTGGGAGTCAAGAAGGGGGACCGGGTGGGAACGCTGGCCTGGAACCACCACCGCCATCTGGAAGCCTACTTCGCCATCCCCTCCATGGGAGCGGTCCTTCATACTATCAACATCCGGCTTTCCCCCGAACACTTGGCTTATGTGATCAACCACGCCGGAGACAAAATCCTCCTCGTCGACGACAACCTGTGGCCACTGGTGGAAAGGATCCGGGATCGGTTGAAAACGGTGGAATCCTTTGTGGTGATGACGGACGGATCCCTGCCGGACACGGCGGCTCCTTCCCTTTATTCCTATGAGGAGTTGCTGAAGGAAGGGGATGCCGGGTATCGTTTCCCCCGGAACCTGAACGAAAACGACCCGGCAGGGATGTGTTACACTTCCGCCACCACCGGCAAACCCAAAGGAGTGGTCTATACCCAGCGAAGCATATTTCTGCACAGCATGGCTTTGGGGCTGGCCGATGTCATCGGCCTGTCAGAGGCGGACACCTGCCTGTCTGTGGTGCCGATGTTCCACGTCAACGCCTAGGGACTGCCATTCGCCGCCACCTGGTTCGGAACGAAACAGGTGTTGCCGGGGCCGCAGATGACCCCGAAAGCGATCGCCGAACTGATCGATTCGGAAAAAGTGACGGTGACCGGCGGGGTGCCGACGATCTGGATCGCCATGCTGAAGGAACTGGAACAAAACGATTACGATCTGTCCAGCCTGCGGATGCTCCTGTTCGGCGGGTCGGCGGCGCCGAAGAGCATGATCCGGGCCTACGAGGAGAAATACAACGTCCCCGTGGTCCACGCCTACGGTATGACCGAAACGAGCCCGGTGGTCTCCGTCTGCCATCTGAAGAGCCATCAGACGAAGCTTCCGGCGGAAGAAAAGCTGGAACTGAAGTCCAAACAGGGATTTCCGGTTCCCGGAGTGGAAATCAAGGTCCAGGGGGCCGACGGGGAAGCCGCCTGGGACGGGAAAGAGATGGGCGAGCTTTTGATCCGCGGTCCCTGGATCGCCGACGAATATTACAAAGATGAACGAAGTGCGGATGCCTTCCGTGACGGTTGGCTTCACACCGGGGACGTCGTGACCGTCGACGGGGAAGGGGCAATCAAAATCACGGACCGGACCAAGGACCTGATTAAGAGCGGCGGGGAGTGGATCAGCTCCGTCGATCTGGAAAACGCCCTGATGGCCCACGAAGGGGTGTTTGAAGCGGCGGTGGTGGCCGTTCCCCACGAAAAATGGCAGGAGCGTCCCGTGGCTTGCGTGGTGCTGAAGGAAGATGACAAGGAAAAAGTGACCAAGGAGGACCTGCTCCAATTTTTGAAGCCCCAGGTCGCCAAGTGGTGGCTCCCCGACGAAATCGTCTTCATGGACGAACTTCCCAAAACCTCCGTCGGCAAATTCCTGAAACGCACCCTCCGTAAAGAGATGAAAGAGCGGTTCGGAACAAAGGAATCGGTGGAGTGACGGAAACGGAACACAGCGGTTGCCCCAAAGGCAACCGCTTGTTTAATGGTGTTCAAGAGACCGCTCGGTTTCTTTATGTTTGAAAAAAGCCTTTGAACGGCAAATAACACAATGGTGGATGGATCCGTATGTCGGAAAACCAAAACAAAAGCCCTGCTGAGGGGCCATCTTCCGCGATTTCCGGTCCCGGTCAATGGGGCATGATCAAGCCCCGGAGGCGGGGCTGACCTTCCGCTTTGCCGATGGCCGCGATGGTGTAAGCCCGGTTGGCTTGCAGGTTGATATTGGGCACAGTCAGAAGGGTATTGTTCGTCCCCGCCGCCCGAACGGCCAGGTTGTACTGTCCGGGGTTCAGTGTCCGGTAGTCGGTGGAGGTGCGGTAGGAGACGTTTCGGAAAAGGGGTTGGTATGCGGCCCTTCCCCGGGCTGCGAACACATCCACCGCCGGTGCGTCGGGGGAGAGGTGGATGAACCGGACCCGGCTTTTTTGCGGAGGCGTCCGGGGATCGTCTTCGTAAATGGCAAGTTCGGGTTCGACGCGCGGTCCCCTGGCGCTGTCAATGGCGGCAATCGTCAGGTAATCCCTCATCGGTACGGCAATGGTTTGGGTGAGGATGGGATTGCGGGTTCCCGCACGGGTCAGTTCCACCCGGTGACGGCCGGGGGTGGTGGGAAGGTAGTCAGTGTACCGGCCGAAGGAGAGATTGGAAGCCACCCGGCGGCCGTCCACGTAGACATCCACCGCCGGTGCGTCCGGGATCGCGTGCAGGACACGGAATCTCGATTGCTGTCCCATGCGCGGTGGCTGCTGCGGACGTCGCGGTACCATCCCTTCTTCCGGCGGGTATCCGGGATAGCCGGTACCCGGTTGGCCGTACCCGGGGTAACCCATGTCCGGCTGACCGAAGCCGGGGAAGCCCATGTCCGGCTGACCGAAGCCGGGGAAGCCCATGTCCGGCTGACCGAAGCCGGGGAAGCCCATGTCCGGCTGACCGAAGCCGGGGAAGCCCATGTCCGGCTGGCCGAAGCCGGGGAAGCCCATGTCCGGCTGGCCGAAGCCGGGGAAGCCCATGCCCGGCTGGCCGAAGCCGGGGAAGCCCATGCCCGGCTGACCGAAGCCGGGGAAGCCCATGCCGGGCTGACCGAAGCCGGGGAGTGGACCGTATTGCTGGTGAAGGGATGTTTCCTTCTCTTCTTCGGTTCCGTCCCGGTCTTTCTTTCGTTCATCGTTGCTCATTTGGGGTGCTTCCCTCCTTTCATTCATGCCCCATCCAGCATATGCATTTGCCCAGGAAGAAGTGTGCGGAGCGGAGAATGAAAGTTGGGTAAAGGGGGCGGACGTGTTGAAAAAACTGGCGTTGCTGTATGATCTCCATGGCAATTTACCCGCCTGTAAAGCGGTGTGGGCGGAAATACGGAAAGAAGGGATCGAAAACATAGTGATCGGCGGGGATCTGGCATGGGGGCCTCAGCCGAAGGAAGTGACACGGTGGGTGATGGAGCTGGCCTCCAAACCGGGGGTTTGGGTGATCCGGGGGAATGCCGACCGGGAGATGGCGGAACGTCACGGGGTCCGGGAAGGGTTGTCGGACTGGGTGGCGGAAGTCAACCTGTGGTGCGCCGACCGGTTGTCGGAAGAGGAACTCCGCTTTTTGGGGAATCTGCCTGAGAAAGTTGCACTGAATGTGGAAGATTGGGGAGAGGTTCTGTTTGTTCATGGTTCTCCACGGAGCGATGCGGAAGGGATTCATGCCGACACCCCGAATTCCGGGATTCAAGAGATGGTGAAAGGGGTCACCCAAAGGGTGTTGATCTGCGGTCACACCCATGTCTGTCTGGACCGTGTCGTGAACGGAAAACGGATTCTCAATCCCGGCAGTGTCGGTCTCCCCTTGGGAACCCGGGGTGCTTCCTGGGCCATTTTGGGGCCGGATGTGGAATGGAGGGAAACCATGGTCGATCCGGAGCGGACCGCCCGTGATTTCCTGGCCACCGGCGTACCCCGTGCGGAGGAGTTTGCCAAGCATGTTCTCGACATGACCAGGTGAAGATTCACAGGTGTTGTTCCCGTTGTGATCCTACTACTTCTTCAATATTAATATTTAACAAAAATTTTCAATAACTTTGTTGAAACCTGAAGGAAACCTCCCTCGGAGCTCGAATGATGTAAACGAGACCTAAAAAAGGAGGTTTTTTCATGGAGAGAAAACTCAGCTTTCGTTGTTTGATTGCCTTGGGGACAGCCGCTCTGCTGTTGGGGACGGCCGCTGTCCCAGCCCTCGCGGTGGCGGAGGAGAAATCTTCACCCTTTGACGCTCCGGGGGTTTACCGCCCCTCCATGCCGGCCGGTTCGGAGAAGGATCCGTTACCCAAGACGTCCGCCGCGAAGAAGGAGGTGCGCGGCCCTTCCGATCCCTCCTATAAAATGGATGTCAAGTACGACAGTACGAAACATCAGATCAACGGCACCCTGACCGTTCGCTTCGCCAATAATCTCGGGATGGAGATGAAAGACATCTGGTTTAACGTCTGGGCCAATGCGGAAACCTTCCGGGAAAACGGGGGCGTCGTCGAAATTCATAAGGTGAAGGTGGACGGGACGGCTGCAGATTTCTCCCTGAAGGGGACGGGCCTTCATATCAAAGGGCTCTCCATCCCCGAAAACGCCTCGGCAAAAGTGCAGATGGAGTTCACCGTCCAAGTGCCGGAAGCCCAGGACCGCTTCGGCTGGTACGGCACCACTGTCTCCCTGGGCAACTGGTTCCCGATCTTGGCCGTCTACGATGACGAAGGCTGGAACGTGGACCCTTACTATCCTTACGGGGAAAGTTTCTACTCCCTGAGCGGAAACTTCGACGTCCGTCTCACCACCGACAAGGAACAGGTGGTAGCCGCCACCGGCACCCGGATCGGGAAACCGAAAGTGTCCGGCAAGTGGGCGGTTCACCGTTTCAAGGCTAAAAACGTGCGGGATTTCGCCATCGAGCTGGATCCCACCTATAAAGTGAAATCCGGCATGGCCGGCAAGGTAAAGGTGAACGTGTACTACACGGAGAAACACGCAAAATTCGCTGACGCGATGCTGGAATCAGGGATTGAGTCCATCGAGCTCTTCAGTGAAAAGTACGGTCAGTATCCCTGGCCCGAGCTGGACGTGGTCAGTATGGAGGGTTGGTTCGGCGGGATGGAGTATCCCCAGCTGATCATGATGTCCCTCAATGACAATCGGACGGAGGAGTGGGTCAAATCCGTGGTTGCCCATGAAAACGGCCACCAGTGGTTCTACGGGCTGCTTGGCAACAATGAGTATGACGAGCCTTGGCTGGACGAATCCTTTGCCACCTTTTCCGCCGCCCTCTACGACGGGGAACTGGAGGATTATGAGGTGCCTCCCGTCGATGATCCCTACTACCATCTCTCTTCCCCCGTCTCCGCTTTCACCGCACGAGGCGAGGAAGGAATTTACGCCTACTACCGCATGATCTACGGCTACGGTGCTTCCACCCTGAACGACCTGCGTGAAAAATTGGGAGACCGCCGTTTCTACGAGGGAATGCAGACTTACTTTCAAGAGAACCTGTATGGAGTGACCACCACCCGCGACTTTATCGACACGATGGAGCGAACCAGTGGCGAGGACCTGTCGCAATTCTTCCACGACCATCGGGTCTATCTGTCGGATCAGGAGTAATAGAAACCGAACCGGACCCTGGGGTCCAGTTTTTCTTAAGGAAATGGAGGTGTTGAGATGGCCGTCAAAATCCGTCCGGGGACGCTCAATGACTGTTCGGATATCGCAAAAGTTCATGTGGACAGCTGGTGCACCACTTACCACTCCATCATTTCAAATGAATATCTCCTCAACCTGTCTTATTCCGACCGTGAAAAGAGATGGAAGAAGCGGCTGCAGCAATCCGACGAGCCATACAAAATGTATGTTGCGGAACATGAGTCTGGAAGAATCGTTGGATTCGCGGATGGAGGACGGGAGCGTTTCGGCGAGCCCGGTTACGACGGCGAATTGTACGCGATTTATCTGCTGACAGGGCATTGGTAAACAACTTTTCAAAGCAGTGGTTGATCACCTTGCGACCCGATTTCGCTCGATGTTGGTATGGGTTTTGGCAGAGAATCATTCCCGTCACTTTTATGAAGCTCTTGGCGCCACCTATATCCGTGATGGGACCGTTACGATTGCGGGAAAAGAACTGAAAGAAGTGGCCTACGGATGGTCTGATATTCGAAAATGAAACGACAAACTGCAGTCAGACACCACGCATGCGAGATGAGGGAGTAACGGTTCCCCCAACAGGGAAAACCTTATATCAGAGTGATCCGATGAAAGCAGCCATCATGGATGGGTACGGCGGGGTTGACCGGTTGAAGGTGACCGATCAGCCCCGACCGGAACCACGGGAAAACGATGTGTTGATTGGCCCGGATCGGAAACTTGTTGGAAAAGGGGCTTTAAAACCGGTCATTGAAGGAAGTGATCCCCTTGGATGACATTCGTAGAGCCCGCGAAAAAAGCGAGGAAGGCCATGTCCAGGGGAAAATCGTGATTCAGGTGAAAGAAGAACTTCCACCAAATAAGTTTCGTTTTTCGTTAAAATGGTTAATGCATATAAGGAGTAAAAAAACAGGAAAACGGGAGGTTCATCCATGTCCAAAGTGTTGATTTTGACCGGTGACGCGGCGGAAGCCCTCGAAGTGTTCTACCCCTATTACCGTTTGTTGGAAGAGGGGCATGAGGTGACCATCGCAGCACCCACCAAAAAGAAACTGCAAACGGTGGTCCACGATTTTGAACCCCATATGGAAACCTTCACCGAAAAACATGCCTACGGTCTGGAAGCCCATGCGTCCTTCGACGAGGTGAAACCGGAGGAGTTTGACGGTTTGATCATTCCGGGGGGACGCGCGCCGGAACACATCCGGATGCACGAACGGATTCCGTCCATCGTCAAACATTTCTTTGACGAGAACAAACCCGTCGGCGCCATCTGCCACGCGGCACTGGTCTTCGCCGTGGTGCCCGAAGTGGCCAAAGGCCGGTCCATGACCGCTTTCAGCAACTGCCGCCCCGAGGTGGAACAGGCTGGAGCCCGCTATGTGGAAGAACACCTCCACACCGAAGGAAATTTGGTTTCGGGACATGCCTGGCCGGACTTGCCCGGCTTCATGAAAGAGTTTCTGAAACTCTTGAACCGGTAACCCCCAAAACCGCCCGACGGGATTCCCCGTCGGGCGGTTTTTTTCGGTGTCAAGCATCCCGCCGGTCTGACAGTGTCATTCCCCGGGTCACTGTATTCCGCCTTTCCCCTGAAAACGGATTCATGAGGATGATCAAAGGGTTTTCCTGAAATTCCATGGCGAGAAACTGTGTCAGATCTGTTACAATGAAAATGAAAACGGCGGTCCGGTGGAAACGGGAGATGGATTGACTTATCAAAATCGAATTTTTCTCTTCAGGGGCTCTTTGGGGATCACCTTCCGCCGGAACGGCCGACAATCATAGGGCAGGAGGGATAAGATGGCAGATTCGAATCGATCTTCGGAAAATATGGACGCACAGTTGGCCGAAGCGGTGGGAAGCAAGACCGTGAGGAAACTCGATTTCCGCATGGGAGCTTTCGGCGCCGCCGTTCCGATGCTCTTTTTTGTGATCTGGGCGGTATCCACCAGTCTTCTCGATATCACGTCGGAACTGGGGCTTGTTCTCGGGGCCGTGGTCGGCTTGGGGATCGGCTTGTTCCTCTCCAAAAGCAAATGGGAGGATTATGCCCAAGGCATCTTTGACGGCATGGCCCAGCCGGTCGGTGTGGTGGCCATCGTCGCCTGGTTCTGGGCCGGCATGTTCGCCCAGGTGCTGCGGGCCGGTGGTCTGGTGGAAGGTTTGGTATGGCTGGGTGACGCCTCCGGGATGACGGGGGCGGCCTTCACGGCGCTCACCTTCCTTCTGGCTGCGGTCTTCTCCACGGCGGTGGGGACGGGATACGGGACCACCGTGGCATTTTGTACCCTGATGTATCCGGCGGGGGTGGCCATGGGTGCCGATCCGACGGTTCTGTTTGCCGCCATCCTCAGCGGCGCGGCCTTCGGTGACAACCTGGCCCCCGTCTCCGATACCACCATTGTTTCCGCCGTCACTCAGGAGGCGGATGTTCCGGGAGTGGTGCGTTCCCGTTTGAAATACAGTCTGGCGGCGGCCTTCCCGGCCCTCCTCCTGTTTTTCGTCTTCGGCGGGGGAGAGGTACAGGGCGTGGACAATCAGGCGGCGATGGCAGCGATGGAACAATCGTCCAATCCGGCCGGCTTGATCCTGCTCCTTCCCTTTGCCCTGGTCATTTTTCTGGCACTCAAGGGGCATCATCTGATTACCTCCCTCACCTGGGGGATTTTGGCCTCCATTCCCCTGATCCTGGGGACCAACCTGGGGGTGCTGGGGGACTTTATCCGGTTTAATCCCGATTCCGATACCATCGTGGAAGGAGCCCTGGTGGAAGGGATCTCGGGATACATGAACATGGCGATTCTGATCCTTCTGATCGTGGCCGCCTCCCACATCTTGAGCCTGGGAGGCACCATGGACGCCATTACCGGGGCGTTGAACCGGTGGATCCGGGGAGTGGTCCGTCGCGCCGAGCTGGCGATTTGGGGCATCGTGTCGATCCTGAACAGTGCCATCACCATCAACACTGCCGCCGAGATCGCCGCGGCACCTTTTGTGAAAGAGATCGGGGAAAAACACCGGATCCATTCGTACCGTCGGGCCAACTTCCTGGATGCGGTGAGTTCCGCCCTGGGGTACATCTTTCCTTGGAGTGCGGCCCTGCTTCTCGGGTGGTCCACCATCAGTGATCTAAAGGGCAAATACGAGTGGCTTCCCGTTGTGTCCCCGACAGACGTGTTCCCCTTCGTGTTCCACGGCTGGTTCCTGGTTCTGGTCATGCTGATCGCCGCCCTGACCGGCTGGGGACTTCGTTATCAGGGGAAGAACGGGGAAGAACTGAAAGAACCCCCGAAGGATTAACGCATTCCAAAAGGCTGCCGGTTGGATGCGGGCAGCCTTTTTCTTCAGCAGTCTAAAACGGTTTTTTCCGCCATAGAATGAAAATGGTTTACCACTCATCTCCCTTGTGCCCGCTTCGAGGCGGGCTTTTTTTATTGAGAAGGAGGTGTAAACGTCGGATTTTATCATGAATTTCCATGTCAGTGGGAGCCCGCTTCCGTTCTTCGTGTCCTCCCTGCCTGTGAAAAAGACCCCCTACAAGCGTTGTGAAAAAGTGAGCGGCAGCATTTACCCAAAGCCGCTCCGGCTGCACTCACAGAGCACAAGTCTCGCCTGGGTCGCTTCACTCCCCGGTCTCGCTATGCACTCACAGAGCACAAGTCTCGCCTGGGTCGCTTCACTC
>NZ_QBKR01000003.1 GCF_003054245.1 Melghirimyces profundicolus | reverse complement strand
ACAACCAGCTTTACGGTGCATTCATTGCTTATCTGCTGTTGAACTGGCTTTACCAACAAACCCAGCCTGAATGGCGTACCGTCAAACTTTCATTTATTCGCTTTGTTCGAAAGCTTTGTTGGCAGCAATTACCGACAGAAGTTGAACTATCCGTTTATGAGTTATTAGACAGATACCGATGATTTTGGTTGATTTTCCCTAATCAACAGGCCTGGCATCATTTTGATAAATTTGTATAAATCTATCAAGGTTTATGTTTTCCAACGTGTCGATATACGTCTTCTATTCCCCTTCGATTTGCACCTCCAGTAATAAAACGCGTTTGCATCTCTGTAACGTAATCATAAATAGTCTTTAGCAAGCTGGCTTCCGCGCAAATTACGGCTGGGGTTGAAAAAGTTTTTGCATAACAAGGGTGAAAGCGCCGATCGCCCTTCCCTTTTCCCCAAGGGTTGATGGGACGATCGACACATCCGCGGCGGGGGTGGAGAGGGCCCGCTCCCGGACAGTCTGCTTCAACGGGCCGAGCACGAAGGCGCCGGCCGCGACCACACCGCCGCTCAAGATGATCTTGCGCGGGTTAAACAGGTTGACCAGATTGGACAGCCCAATCCCAAGATAGCGGCCCGTCTCCTCCAGCACTTTGATGGCAAAGGCGTCCCCTTGCCGGGCCGCCTCGAAGATCGCTTCCCCGGTCAGGGAATCGGAGGCATCGCCGATCCAGTCCAAGAAGGAGGACGAAGCTCCCGCCCGCAGCCGCTCCCGGGCGCGCTTCACCATGGCCGGAGCGGCGGCGAAGGCTTCCAGGCATCCATAATTGCCGCAGCTGCACAAGGGACCGTGGATGTCAATGGTGATATGGCCCAGCTCCCCCGCCGTGAAGGAGGGGCCGTGAACCAGCCGGCCGTCAAAGACGATCCCCGCTCCCACCCCAGTTCCCACGTGGACTGAGACGAAATCATCGATGCCCTGTCCCTGGCCGAACCAACTCTCCCCCATCGCCAAAGCCCGCACGTCATTCTCCACTTCAACAGGGACCCCGAATTCCTCTTCCAGCATCGACCCGATGGGGATATCCCGCAGATAGAGATTAGGAGCATAGATGGAGACACCTTGAACAGGATCGACTAGGCCATGCATCCCGACCCCGATTCCCAACAGGGGTTGGTTTTTGTTTTGAATCTTTTCCGCCACCTGACGGACCGCCTCTTTGACAATCGAGACAAACTGCTCCGCCGTCGGGCGGGGAGGTACGGGGAGATGTGTTTCGTCACTAGTGTTGCCGTCCAAATCCGCTGCCAAGGCCTCCACCTTTCTCGCACCAGCGTAGACGCCAATCACCCCGAAGGCGGAGCCGTTGATCTTCAGCAGGATCGGCTTACGCCCCCCGGTTGACACCCCGCGATCGCTCTCCACCACGAGACCGGATTCCAGAAGCTCGGCGACGATGTTGGTGACGGTGGGGGACGTCAACTTCGTCACCTTGGCGATCTCCGCCCGTGAGATAGGCCCCTGGAGCCGGATCACGTTGAGAATAGCGGATTTGTTGATGGACTTCATCCATTGAAAACTGCCTGTCGGTATGGAACGCGACATGAGGTCACCGTCCTTTGCCTGCCGCGGTGGACTCCCTTCCCTTTACCTCACGAGAATATCCGGTCTTCGGTACAGTTGTCCATCCGCTGTCAGTTTAATATAAACCCACTCTCCCGTATGAGTCAAAAACTCGTTCTCATCCCGGCGGACGAGGATGGTATCTTCCGATTTGATCCCCGGCAGGGAAGGGTTCCAGGCGAAGGCCTGGTTGAGCTGCACCACGCCTTCGCTCTCCGGGTCGGCCAAAAACTCCCGGGAGGCGTAGCCCGTCGGGCCACCTTGATGGAGATAGCGCCAGTCGTCCGGGAACCCTGCTCTTTTGTAGGCACGGATCCCCGTGAGGAACACCTCCCGGATCGGCACCCCGGGCCGAGTGGCCCGGTTCATTGCCAGGTCGATCTCTGCAAGCTTGAGCCGGTTCTCCAGCAGATCCGGAGGCAGGGGACCGAAGTGAACAAATCGGGTCGCATTGGCGACCAGCCCCGCCCGTTCAGCGCACAGGACCAGCATCGCGTACCGTTCCAGCCGTTTCCCCGTCGGGATCGGATGACGGTAGCGGTGGATCCGCTCATCCGTCGCCACGAGGAGCACCGGTATCCGCATACCCCGGGAGACCGCCTTCCCCGCGAGAAGCCCCGCAATCTCATGCTCCGTCATCCCTGGCCGGATTTCCATGCAGGTTTCCTCCAAGGCGCGGGCCGCCTCCCGGCCCAATTCCCGATAGCGGGCGCGCTCGGAAGGTCCCAGCACATAGGCGAGACGGGCCAGCCCGGGGCCGAAGGGGATGCTGTCCACCCCTTCCGCCGGGGCGTCGCTGCCCACGCGTTTCCCCCGGCAGGCTTGGGCGAGGCGGTGCTCCGTCCCCTCGCTCCATCGGGAGACGACCATTTCAAAACCGAGATCGGCCAACTCCTCTTCCGCGATGCGAGTAGCTTCCATCTCGGTGGTAAAACAGATCACCCGATCCTTCAACACCAACACATCCGCCACCCCGTTTTCCTCCGACTGGACGATGTGGTTGGACCGGCCGCCGGTCAGCCAGGCGAAACTGCGCCGCTTTCGGAGAAGAACCCCTTCCAGCTCCTTATCTTCCATCCATCGGCGCAAACCTTCGACCCGTTCCTTCACTTCTGCGGGAGCGTCCGTCTTCATCCGGCCGACCCCCTTTCCCCGTGCCGGCTTTCGTAACCGTGCGGGTGGCTTTGGTGCCAATTCCAGGCGCTCTCGATGATCTCCTCCAACCGGGGGTACTTTGGCTGCCAGCCCAGTTCGGATCGGGCTTTTTCAGAGGAGGCGACCAGTACCGCCGGGTCCACCGAACGGCGGGGCGCCGCCTTGACGGGGATTTCGCGGCCGGTCACTTCCCTCGCGACGCGGATTACTTCTTTTACGGAGAAGCCTTCCCCATTCCCCAGGTTGTACACGCCGCTCCCCCCTCCCCTGCGCAGCTTCTCCAGGGCGAGACCATGGGCCTCAGCCAAATCCATCACATGAATATAATCCCGAATGCATGTGCCGTCCTTCGTCGGATAATCCTCTCCGAAGATCGCGATCGACTCCCGCTGTCCAAGAGCCGTCTGCAGTACGATGGGGATCAGGTGAGTCTCCGGATCGTGGTCCTCGCCCATCTGTCCGCCGGGCAAGGCGCCCGCGGCGTTGAAATAGCGGAGGCTGACAGATCGCACGCCGGATGCTTTTTCACACCATGCCAACATCTTTTCGACGGCCAGCTTCGTCTCCCCGTAGGGGTTGGTCGGGCGGGTCGGGTCCGTCTCCCGGATCGGGATGTTCTTCGGCTCCCCATATACCGCAGCCGTCGAGGAGAAAACAATCTTCTCCACCCCGTGCTCCGCCATTTTCCGGAGCAAGCACAGGGTGCCGTAAACGTTGTTATCATAGTACTTCAAGGGATTTTCGGCGCTCTCCCCCACCAGGGAGCTGGCCGCGAAATGGACAACGGCATCGATGTCGTGTCCGGAGAAAATCCGCTCCAAGACTTCCCCGTCCCGGAGGTCTCCCTCGTAAAAGGCATCACCCTGCACGGCACCTACGTGTCCGGTCTTCAAACCGTCGAGGACAACTACCTCTTCGCCCCGCTCCTTTAGATGGACCACCGTGTGGCTGCCGATGTATCCGGCTCCCCCCGTTACCAATACAGCCATCGTTTACTCCTCCTCCGTAATTTCCCGGGCCCCTTCCCCAATCTCCGCCGGGTAGAACAAGGGATTGCGGCCGGTTCGTTCCGAATATCGCTCCGTTACATGTTCCCGGAAACCCCGCAAGCGATCCCGGTGCACCAGATTGACCGTACAACCACCAAAGCCCGCTCCGGTCATCCTTGCCCCGATGCACCCATCGAAGGAAGAGGCCGCCTCAAACAAGACGTCCAGCTCGGGGCCCGTCACTTCATAATCATCCCGGAGCGACCGGTGCGACTCTTTCATCAGCTCCCCGAACCGGAAGAGGTCACCCGACTCCAGGGCCGCGGCGGAATCCACTACGCGCCGGTTTTCCGTAACCACGTGCTTCAATCGCTTCCGGTGCAGACCCGACTCCACCGCGTTCCGGTGGGAAACCCAGTCTTCCACCTTCACTTCTCCCAGCACCCCTGCGAAGGGCAGTCGGTGTCTGAGCTGGCGGAACCCCTCTAAGCACTCCCTGTGCCGCTCGTTGTACTTGGAATCCGTCAAGGTGCGGGTTTTGTTGGTGTGAACAATCACCAGGCGGAAATTCTTCAGTTCAAGGGGGACGTACCGGTACGCCAGCGTCCGACAGTTGAGGAGGATGGCATGGTCCGCTTTGCCCATCCCCGATGAAAACTGGTCCATAATCCCGGACTGTACCCCGATGAATTCGTTCTCCGCCCGCTGTGCCATCCGAACCAGGTCCAGCATCGGCCACTCCCCCTCCTCCAAAGCGGCCAAGGCGACCGCCGTCGCCAGTTCGATCGAGGCGGAGGAAGAAAGGCCGGCCCCCCGGGGCATATCGCCGTGAAACAGGATATCCGCTCCCTTCAGGGTGGCTCCCTTTTCGGCAAACTGCCGGATCACGCCCTTGGGATAATTGGCCCAACCATCCTCTTGCCGGTAGCGGATCCCGTCTCGCCTGCACACGACCCGCTCCGGAAAACCCGTGGAAGCGAGGGAATACACCCCATCTCTCCGGGGGCACACCACCGCCCAGGTGCCGAAGGAGAGCGCCGCCGGAAAGACATATCCTCCGGTGTAATCCGTGTGCTCTCCGATCAGGTTGACCCTCCCGGGGGCGAAGAAAAGGCGGGTCGGACCCGGTCCGAACACCTTGGTGAACTCCTCCCTCAGCCATCGGTGGTCCGTCACGAAGCGTCCACCCCTTCCCGCTCCAGCCAGCGCCGGTAGGCCTCCCGCAACTGGGGCGCCGTCTCCTCGACGGCGTGGGGGTTGCAGGCCGCCCAGGCTCCCATCTCCGATGAGGCGTAATATTTGATCTTGTCCCGCTCCCTGAGAGGTGGATAGAACTCGATGTGGAAATGGTAGTAATCCTCTACATCCTCCCCGGTCACCGGCCGCTGGTGCAGCACCATCATGTAGGGAAAAGGCCGGTCGAACAGGGTGTCCATCGCCCCGGTCATCCGCTTCAGAATGTCGGCGAGGGCACGCTTCTCCCCGCGGCTGAAATCGCTCAAAGCCGTCCGATGGCTCTTGCTCGCGATAAACAGGCCGTAGGGATAGTCGGTAAAAAAGGGAATGTAGGCGAGAAAATGGTCGTTCTCCACGATCACGCGCTCTTTAAATTCCTGTTCCTCCTGGTTCATATCGCAGATGAGACAGGACCCCGTCCGCTCATGATGCTTTTTGCAGTTGGAAAGCTCCATCCGGATCTTGAGCGGCATCCGGGAATAGGCGTAGATCTGACCGTGGGGGTGGGGCATCGTCACCCCCACTTCCTCCCCCCGGTTCTCAAAGATGAGCACGTATTCATGACGGGAGTCCTTCTCCAGTTGCACAAACCGTTCCGTCCACAGGTCGACCAGTTTTTCAATGTGGTCCACGGGGAGTTCCGGCAGGGTGGCCGTGTGGCTGGGGGAGTAGAGGATCACTTCGCACTTCCCCACCGCCTTTTCCGTCCGGTACAGATCGGATCCGACCGGGTCCGGTTCCGGCGGCTCCGGCATCAGCGCCGGAAAATCATTGTCGTACTTCAGTACGTCATACACGTCAGGAACTTTACCCGACCCTGGGCAAAAAGGACAATCCGTTTTCGGCATGTTGGGCCGTTTTTTCCGGTTGGATGCCACCATCGTCCAATCGTCCAACAGCGGGTTATATCGCAACTCCACGGAACGGTTCACCTCTTTTTCAATTACTTAAATTAATTAATTATTTAACTTCATTATACAGAATTGGTCTTCTTTTTTCAAAAGATTCCTTGTCTTTTTTTATCACGAAAAATCCAGTTTTCTCATCATGACCGGGGGAAATTCAGCGGAACGGACCACCTCCTTAAACGCACTGACCACCCCCAGTGGTTTTCGGACCCACAAACCACTTTCTTCTTCAAGGGACCACAGCCCCATCGGCTCGATATACTCCGCCATCGATGCGTCTCCTTCCCGGTAATCCCAATTGACGAGGTCGTACAGGGGCCACCAGGTGTAACCGATCACCGGAATCCCTTCCTCACGCAGCTCCCGTATCGCTTGAACCGACTCCGACAACCACCGCTCCCGGCTGGCCACTTTCTCGTTGGTGCTGGTCTCGGTGAGGAAAATTGGCCGACGGTAGCGGTTGTAGTAGGCGCTGATGGTGGTTTTCAACCCCTCCGTCCCGCCCCAGACCGGCTTCAGGGTGACTGTGCCGTCTTCCTCGATCACTTTGAAGACGGAAAGTTCCGGGTAGTAGTTCACCCCGACGATATCCAGGGAGATCGCGTGCCGCCGGAACCATTCCAGCTCTTCCCGGACAAGGCCGTTGGCGGCCAACCAGCCGGACAGAATGTGTCCCTCGTCCACTCTCCCCGAGATCAGATCAAAACAGAGTAGCCGTTTGTGGAACAGATGATCCGCCTTTTCGGCCAGCTCGGGACTCCCCGGGTAAAACCAGCCGGTGGCATCCACATGGACCATCACCGAATCGGGATCGACGGAACGGATTCCTCGTACCGTCTTGATGATCCCCCGGCACAGGTTTCTCATGATCGCGACGAAGCCCCTTTCTCCTTCCAGACAGGGAGGCCACCGCTTGATTTCACCGCAGAACTCCGCGTTGACATAGGGCTCATTCAAGGGGGTGTAATACCGGACCAGACCGCGGTACCGTTCGGCGAACTTCATGGCATACTCCGAGACCCGGTCCTCATAGTCCGGATGAATGAACTGGTCTTCCAGCCACAAGGGGGTACCGTAATGCATCAGATCGACAATGGGGACGATGCCCTTTTCTTGGACCATGTATTCCAACACCCGATCCATCCACCCCCAGTCGAACACGCCGGGCGCGGGGTTGACCCGATACCAGGGGACGCCGTACCGCATCATCGACACGCCCAGCTCCGCCGCCCGGTCGAGGTCCTTTCTCCATTGGTTGTAGTGATCGGTCAGTTCATACTCGTCCAACGCCCGTTTCCCGGGCCCCGATTGGGGGATGAAGGTATCTTCGATTCCTGTCGCCCAGAAAAAGGCGTTCCCTCCCGACTGTAACAGATCGTTCTTTTTCAATGGGTATCCCCCTCTCTTTGCAACAGAAAGGCCGCAGCATCAACCACGGCCTTCGTTTATGCTGCGGATCCTCTCCGGATCGACTTTTGGTTTGCGGTCGTAGGTGAGTAGCCCGTTGATCTCCTGCTCCACGTCCGTCAACTGGGTATAGCAGAACCCCTGGATCATGGGGGATTCCAGCATGGCGGAGACCACATCCCGGTAGCGATTGACGAAATCTTCGTCATCGCAAGCCCCGGAATAACCCCACCCCTCCCAGTCACTCTTCTTATAGGCGATGCCCCCGAACTCCGTCACCAGAATCGGCTCTCCCCGATACGGATAACCGGGGACATAGAGCAACCGGTTTCCAGGCATGGACGAAAGGATGCGGTCCTGATCGGCGTACCGTTCCTTCAGCACGTCTTTTCGTGCTTCGTAATCGTGAATGGTGAACAGGTCCGACCGGGTATGTTCCCACCCGTCATTGGAGATGACCAATCGCGTCGGGTCCAGGGATTTGGTCAACCAGTACAGGGCCAGGGAATGGGCTTGCTGCCTCGGATCGGTGAGCAACTGCGGGACTCCCCAACTCTCATTGAGCGGCACCCAGGCCACAATTGACGGGTGGTTGTAATCCCGCTCGATCGCTTCCTGCCATTCGGCTGTCATCCGTCTGACCGCTTGGTCGGAGTAGGTGTAGCAGTTGGCCATTTCCCCCCACACCAGCAGCCCGAGCTTGTCGGCCCAGTACAAGTAGCGGGGATCTTCCACCTTTTGGTGCTTGCGCGCCCCATTGAAGCCCATCGCTTTCGTCAGTTCCACGTCGCGACGAAGGGCTTCGTCGGATGGAGGCGTCAAAATGCCGTCGGGAAAATATCCCTGATCTAAGACCAATTTCATATAGTAAGGCCGGTTATTTAAAAAGACCTGCCCGTTTTCGATCGAAATTTTCCGCATGCCGAAGTAGCTCGTCACTTCGTCCATCACCCGGTCGTCCCGGCGCAATGTGAACGTCACATCGTAGAGGTTGGGATGTTCGGGGGACCAAAGCCTCCCGGGACCATGGACATGAAAATCGTTGAGATGGATGCGTCGCCGTGAACGGGCTTGCCGGAGAAGAACCGTTTCTTCCGCAACCGGCTCCCCGTCGAAAGAAATCCCGATCACCAACCGGTCGCCGGGACGGGGATGCTTCACCCAGTATTCGATCGCGATCTCGTCACGGTCGATATCGGGGGTCATTTTCACTTTTTCAAGGTGTGTTTCGGACACCGCTTCCAACCATACCGTCTGCCAGATCCCGGTCGTCCGCGTATAGAAGATGGACTCCGATTGTTCCTTCCAGTACTGTTTGCCGCGCGGTTGGTCCAACGCCCCTGAAGGGTCCTCCGCCTTGACCACGACTTCGTTCGAACCGTCTTTCAGGTGTGGGGTAATGTCCGCGTGAAAAGGGACGTGTCCCCCTTCGTGAAACGCTACGAACATCCCGTTCACCCATACCCAGGCCCGGTAATCCACCGCGCCGAAATGCAATAGGATCGTTTTCCCGGACATTTCATCCGGCAGCTCAAATCGTCTCTTATACCAAACGAGATCATGAAACCGGGTTTCCCCGATCCCGCTTAACCGGCTCTGATAGGAAAAGGGAACGGTGATCGTGCGTGAAAAATCCTTCCCCGCGTACCATTTTTCCCGGGTGCCCACATTGTTGTCGTCAAATTCGAACTGCCACTCGCCGTTTAAATTGATCCACAGATCCCGTCGAAAATGCGGTCGCGGATATTCGGGGCGGGGCATGCGGCTCATATCCAACCACTCCTTTTGGCTCATTTGTTTAATCGGTTCATTTGACCCCCCACCAAGAGGCAATCCGGCGAAGGGATAATAGTCCCGGTCCGCTTCGGCCAGCGCTTGCACGATAACCATCGAAATTGTATTTCGGACGGAAACCCAGTCCCTTTTTGGCCTTGTCGATCGGCCAGTAGGTCCTCCCCCACATGCCCATGAGGCTGGTCGGAGATGTGGATCAAGCCACCATCACCGCCGAGACTGATGAAACGGCCTACTGCAGCCAGGGCTTCAATACCAACCGCCAGTCGACATGCCAATCGATATTCGACAGCATCGGATGATCCCGGGGCATCAGATATAGGCAACTGTAGTACATCATCCACCCGGCGGCCCCCGCCCAGACCGTGACCAACAGCAGCGGGATCCACAAGCAAACTGCGGTCATCAAGCCGATCCCGATTAAGACCGCAATGCTGAAAAAGGGGCGTTTTCCGACCAGCAAAAAGGTATCTCGGAGGAGGCCGCCCACATCCGTCCGGTTTTGGATCACCATCAGCGGATAACAAAAGCCTTGCACCAGTGCCCCCATCAACATCAAGTACAAGAGTGCCCCGGACAGCAATCGGGTGATCAGGGTCGGTTCGGCCTGTGTCAACAAGACAAAATAGATCAGGGCCGGCGCCCAAAAAAGCCCGCTCAGCAGAAACAGGAAAATTGTCGGTTTGTAAAACCGCTTGATCCCCTGCAGAAAGTCGTCGAAATGAAAAGCATCCGCCGTTTTTTTCCTGTGAATCGTATAAAACATTCCCGCGGTGACGGGCCCGGCCGTGACGATCGGGAGGATTCCGACCATCCAGATCAACGAGACGCCGATGGTGACGCTCAAGTTCTGGTAAGCATCGAACAGCGATTTTCCGAACACTCTGGCTGCACCGCGCATCCGTCTCCCTCCATTCGGTCTGATTCTCACCCGGTCAGCCTTTAATCCCAGTCATGGTGGCACCCTTGACAAAGAACCGCTGAGCAAACAGGAACAGGACGAGTACGGGGAGAGCGGAAAGAACAGTCGCCGCCATCAGCTTGGCATATTGGATATTGAAGCTTCCTTGCAATATGGAGAGACCCACCGGCAGGGTCCGCATTTCCACACTGTTGGTTACGATCAACGGCCAAAAGAAATCGTTCCAGTTGCTCATAAACGTAAACAGAGCCACCGTCACCAGCGCTGGCTTTGCCAGCGGAAGAATGATACGGAAGAAAATTTGAAACGCTCCGGCACCATCGATCCGCGCCGCTTCTTCTAGTTCATACGGGATACCCAGAAAGAACTGGCGAAGCAGAAAGATGCCGAACACACCGCCCAATCCCGGAATGATCATGGCCCAGGGCGTGTCCACCCACCCCAGCTTATCCACAATGGAATACAAAGGGATGTACGTAATCACTGGAGGGATCATCATCGTTGTCATCAGGATCCAAAACAGGACGTCTCTTCCTTTAAAGCGCATTCGCGCATAAGCGTAAGCGGCCATCGAATCGACGATGAGGATGAAGAACGTATGCAGGGAAGCGATCAGTAGGCTATTGCCGAACCAGCGAATCACCGGGGTGCTCGCACTCCCCAATATGATGAAGTAGTTTTCAAATGTAAGCGTTTCCGGTATCCAGCGAAGCGGCCAGGAAATCGCCTGGCTTTCGGGTTTGAGCGAAGTTGACAAAACCCATACCATCGGCGCCAGCCACACAACAGCAGCGATCACGAGAAAGACAAACGTGAACCGCTGGGTCCTCCGTTCCTCCGATTTGAGAGCCATCATCTACCCTCCGATCCGTGTTCAATTTAACGGGGGCCCCTGATTTGCCCGCGATTCATCACGGCAAATTGAACCATGCTAATCAACAGCAGGGAGAAGCCCATGATAAGCGCCATCGCCGCAGCGCTGCCCATCCGGAAATCGGCAAACCCAACCTGGCGGATCAGCATCATCAGCACTTCGGTTTCTTCTCCCGGTCCACCTTGCGTCGTCATATAAGGCTGACCGAACAAGTTAAACGATTCAATCGTCGTCATGACAACACAGAACAGCATCGGGCCGCGGATCCCGGGAAGAATGATGTGGAAAAACCGTGACAACCGGCCGGCCCCGTCGATTTTGGCGGCCTCATGCAACTCCTCCGGAATATCCTGCAACCCGGCCAAAAAAATGATCATGTTCCTGCCGATCGTCCACCAAACCGTCATTACGACGAGGGCAATCCACGCCCACGGCATTTTGCTCAACCAAGGAACAGTTTCCCCACCAAATTTATTTAGATAAAAGTTAACGATCCCGGCATTGGTGTCCAGAATCCACAGCCAGATCAACGAGACGGTCGCTACCGAAAGCAGGGAGGGCGCATAAAAAACCGCGCGGAAGAAATGAGTGCCCCATGTTTTGGTATCCACCGCAACGGCCAGCACCAGCGGAACGACAATCAGCACCGGAACTGCGAAAACCACAAATTGAACCGTATTCCAAAAGGCGTTCCAAAACTCGACATAGTCGATGCTCGTCGGGTTGAGAAAGATGTTCCTATAATGCTGCAGTCCCACAAATTCCGGCGGAGTCAGATAATCCCATTCATGCAAGCTGATATAAATCCCGTAACCGATCGGAACGATGAGAAAGATAATGAAGAAAACGAGGTGCGGTGCGATAAAAAGATAAGGGGTCGCATTCTGTATCGCGGATCCTTTGGTTTTCCCATCCCCAATCGGGACATTGGTCCCGGTAAATGAGGTTGAATGTTTTTCAATCCGGGGATCCATGCCGGCCTCCTCCTTCCGTTAAAAAAAGGGAGGGAGCCCCTCCCCCATTACTACTTTTGTGCTTCCGCCATTTTCTCCCCTTTTTTGGCTGCTTGATTCAAGGCTTCCTCCGGCTCTTTCTGACCGAGGAGCACTTTGTTAATCGCTTGTTCGGTCGGACTCCAAACATCCACAAACGTCGGGGTAGGGTTATGGAACTTTAGGTAATCCACTTGTTTGGCAAATTGGCTCTGTTCTTTCAAGGCTTTGAACTCGTCGCTTTCACGTACGGAGTTGCGGGCGGGAATCTGCCCCGCTTTTGCCCAAGCCAGGCTGTTTTCCGTTACGTAATCGACAAAGGTCATCGCCGCTTCGGTTTTTTTCGGGTCCTCATCACGCTGTTTGGGAAGCACTAAATTGTGGGAACTAGCCCAGGTCGCCTTCTGGTCGCCGAACTGGGGAAGTGGCGCCGCAGCAAACTTTAGACCCTTCTGTTCCTTCAACCCGTTGATCATCCAAATGCCATTAATATGCATCGCCATCTTCCCTTGGCGAAAGAGGGTATTTTCTCCATCCTGTTGGATGTTTTTCGGCGAAACCTTGTATTTGAAGATCATGTCTTTCATTAATTGAAGCGTTTTTTCGCCTTCTTCCGAATTATAAAGGGCTTTCGTTCCGTCTGAACTGACCGCCTCTCCGCCAAACTGATGCAGATTGGAGAAGAAAATCATCTGAGCGGGCCACAACGTCGGCATCCCAAATCCCCACTGATCGATCTTTCCGTCGCCATCGGTATCCTTAGTTGTCGCTTTCGCCACTTCGAGAAACTCTTTCAGGTTGGTCGGCGGCTTGTCAAAGCCGGCCTCTTTCAACAACTCGACATTGTAATAGAGACCGATCGGGTGAACGTCAAGGGGAATTCCATACCGTTTGTCTTCATAGACGCCTGCTTCCCATACCTCAGGAAGAAAATCTTCTTTCTTCAAATCGACTTTTTCAAGGTGCCCGTCAAGAGGGGTCAGCACACCTTTATTGGCCATTCTCGGGACCTGGTCCAGGTGCATCGCCGCTACATCGGGAGCTTTTCCCGAGGCGACCACGGTGCGGATTTTGTCATAAAAATTATCCCAGGGTATGGCCTCCATTTTGACATGGATTTTTCCTTTGTGTTCTTTGTTGAACTGATCTACGATCTCCTTCATGTTTTTACCGTCCGGACCCGTGAAACCGTTCCAGAATGTCAAGGTAACCGTTCCGCTGTCCCCGGATGTTTCCCCTCCGCAGGCCGTTAAGAGCGAAATGCTCAACAGAAGTGCCAATCCCGCGTGAAGCCATTTTTTTGACCACATCAAACCTTCCTCCTTCATTTGTTTGTTTTCCCTTCAATAAGATAATTTTAAGTATTCAAATTTCAGTTCAACTAACTTCATTAATTGAATTAATTATTTGAACCTATTATATGAAAGGGCTTTCTTTTTGTCAACATAAAAGGTTCTCAATCCACTATAAAACGCCCCATTCCCTTTTTTCGCGAAGGTTGAAGGTGGTTTCATTCGTGGCCCCGCTCCTGAGCCTTGGTGAGCTCTTCCCCTCTCTTCATCCAATCTCACCGATCTTTCCACCTTTGAGTGAAACTTGTGGCGGTCACTCTCCTCCAAGGCCCTGCCTCTTGCCGAAGCATCAGCTATAAGATGCTTCAAGTTAGATGCACTGTTTAGTCCTCCAGCTGAAAAAGTGGAGAGGAACCTCTCCCTTGAAGTAGGCCCAAATGTCGAAATCCAAGACCCAGTCGTAACGCCAGTAGCCGGCGGGCCCGTTGGGGACCTGTGCCCTTCAGACCCTCTGGGATTCCGGAAGACAGTTTACAACAGGAACCTCGAGCTTTTCCGTCTATTTCACCGTTTTGGAAGGTGTTGTAGGAAGTTTGAGCAAACCGTTTTACCGGAGTCAAAGGATCTCCGTAACAACTAAGGCCGTTGATGATCAATCCGCGATCCACCACGTCTTTTTTAAATGCTTTCAGTTTAGTCTCGTCCTCCGGTAGCACAACCGGATCGCAATGGGGATTTCCGAGGTGCGCGAATTATAAGCGATTGGGAACAGGGAGTTAATACCCAAACTGGCATGAAATATTCGATCTCAGTGGGGTGCCCGATGGTTTGTTTCTTATTAGATTTTCCAAAGGGAGAAACAACGTTTAAGGGTCCCCTCTTATCGTCATCGCAGGGGGTTGATTTTTATTAATTTAATTAATAATATCAATGTGATAATAATCAAAATATTAAGGTTTAAGGGGGATGTAAATGACTATCATCAAGCAAATGGTAACGCTCTTGTTACTGGTTTCCCTGTGGTGCGTTCCGGTAGCGATGGCCAAGGGTGGGGATGGATGCCAACGTTGTGGCCCGCCAAGTGGAACCTTTACCAACCCCATTGTGGACGAGGATACACCCGACCCGTGGGTGGTTTACAAAGACGGTTTCTATTATATGACCTTTACCCATTATGGAAAGGATATTGTCGTATGGAAAACCCGTTCTCTGACCGACATGCGGAACGCGAAGAAAGTGACGGTCTGGAAGCCCCCCACCGGTACGAAATACAGTCATGGCATTTGGGCACCGGAACTTCATTGGATCGATGGTAAATGGTATATCTATTTTGCTGCGGATGACGGCTCCAACCCCAACCACCGCATGTATGTCCTTGAATCGAATACACCAAATGCTCAGGGAAGTTACACCTTTAAAGGAAAAATCGCGGACCCGAAGCACGACGTCTGGGCCATTGACGGTACGGTTATGAAGCATAACGGAAATATGTACTTCGTGTGGTCCGGGTGGGAACATGCTGACTCGGGATTCCCGCAAAACCTCTACATCTCCCCGATGAGCAATCCGTGGACGATCAGCGGAGAGAGACAGATGATTTCCACACCGACTTATTTGGGAAAAGAACGGCAACGCAGTGAATGAAGGTCCCCAAATCCTCAAACGAAACGGAAAAGTGTTTATCGTCTACTCCGCCAGCGGGAGCTGGACCCCCGACTATTGCCTGGGGATGTTGACACTCAAAGATGGTGCTGATCCCATGGTTCCAGGTAGTTGGTCCAAAAGCAAACACCCCGTATTCCAGCGGAACGACCGTGCGGGGGTATTCGGACCGGGACATGCCTCGTTCACGAAATCGCCGGATGGGACAGAGGACTGGATCGTGTACCATGCTACTTCCGGTGAAAATGACGGATGGAACAACCGGAAAGCAAGAACGCAGCCCTTTACATGGAACCGTGACGGAACACCTGATTTCGGAGCCCCGGTATCGACGGATACGGTATTGGACGTCCCCTCTGGCACCAAGGGATCCAGAGGAAAGTAAACGTTAACAAATTAATCACTTAACACCAACCGAAAAGGCCCACCAGAATCCAATTTCCGGTGGGCCTTTTCCCTTTAGACACGACTTATACATTCGTCAAAATTGGTAAAATGCTCCTTCATTCCAAATATTTTTTGTTTTAACCTTTTTTGAGTTACACTTTTAAGCTGGGGTCGTGAATTGGGTGGCGACTCCTGAATCTTGCATTATTACCCTTTGTTCCAACTTTTTTCCTGGTGGTGGAATTGTGCTCCATGGTCTCTTTGCGACACCCGACCAAGGCGTTCTGGATCGAGGGTTCAAAGGCGATGTTTCTGGTCAGCTTCTTCATCTGTCTTTCAGTGGCTCCGTTGTTCTGAGGACTGCACGCCGAGAGGGTGAGCAGGATGGTCAAAAAGGGGATCAGGTATCGTTTTTTCATCAATGGTCACCTCATCATGGTTTGTTCATAGTCATTGTTTTTCAAACGGCTTTACTTATGACCGCCGGTCACCAAAACAAAAAAACGCTTTTCGCGGGGTAAGGACTGTGTCCATCTAGTCCTTAGAAGTATTGTAAAAAAGTGAGCGGCGGCATTTAACCGAAGCCGTTGCGATGCTGTCCTGCAGGGATGTATGCACGGTCCGCTTCGAATCTTCCTGCTGCGGGCAGGGGCAAACGCCTGCGGATGCAACACAGAGAAGCTTTTGCCCCTGAACGCCCTTGCAGGCTGATCATCCGCCGGGCAGGACAGCAAAGTCGCTATTTTGTGTAAACGCTTCCCCTTTTCTCGAAACGAACATTCAATCACAACACTTCTAAAGGCCTGAAATCGAGTGGGAGAGGTCCTGGCCTCGCTTGGTTCGCTCCCCAAGGTGAAAGCGACATTCTCCGCACATCTGTACCCATATTTTGAGTAGATAAGGACATGCTAATAAACAACGCAGTTAACTACATGCAAAAAAGAGGGAACAGCGTGCGCCATCAACAGAAAAAACAGCAAGAGTTGAAGCGTGGACTGTCGGAACGCCATATCCAACTGATCGCCATTGGAGGCGCGATCGGGGTCGGTCTTTTCCTCGGTTCGGCCAAGGCGATCAAAACAGCGGGGCCCGCCCTGATACTGGCCTATGCCCTGGCCGGGTTGGTGATCTTCCTGGTGTTGCGCGCCCTGGGGGAACTGGCTCTGTACAAACCGATCTCCGGTTCCTTCACCGAGTACGCCGAAGAATTCATCGCCCCGTGGGCTGGGTTCGTTACCGGCTGGACCTACTGGTTCCTGTGGGTGGTGACGGGGATGGCGGAGATCACCGCCATCGGCCTCTACGTCAAATACTGGTTTCCGGACATCCCCCAATGGCTCCCGGCCCTGCTCGCCCTGATCGCCGTCTATGTCCTCAACCTGATCGCCGTCAAAGTCTTCGGAGAGGTGGAATTCTGGCTCTCCATTATCAAGGTGGTCACCATCGTCGCCCTCATCGTCCTCGGTTTGACGATGATCTTCACCGGCTGGGGCAACCAGGGGCAGCCGGTGGGCTTTTCCAATCTGTGGGACGAAGGGGGCTTCTTACCCAAAGGGGTCGCCGGCATCTTCTTGTCCCTGCAGATGGTGATGTTCGCCTTTTTGGGGACCGAGTTGGTCGGGGTAACCGCCGGGGAGGCGAAGAAACCGCGGGAAATGCTGCCCAAGGCCATCAACAGCATCCTTTGGCGCATCCTGATTTTCTACATTGGGGCCTTGCTGGTCATCATGGCGCTCTTTCCCTGGCACCAAGTGAGCGAAAAGACGAGCCCATTCGTCCTCGTCTTTGATAAGATCGGGATTGCCGGCGCCGCCGGAATCGTCAACTTCGTCGTCATAAGCGCCGCGTTTTCATCCTGCAACAGTGGGGTCTTCTCCACCGGCCGGATGCTTCTTACGTTGTCCCGTTCCCGGCAGGCGCCTCACGCCTTCGGACAGATCAACCGGCGTCAGCTCCCTGCCAAGGCGATCACCGCCTCGGCCATCGTCCTCCTCTTCGGTGTGCTGTTGAACTACGTCATTCCGGAGAAAGCCTTTGCCTACATCACCAGCGTCGCCACTGTCGGCGCCCTGTGGACATGGGGGGTCATCGTCTATGCCCACATGCAATACAAACAGGCGGTCAAACGGGGAGAGGCACCCGAAGTCGATTACCGTCTCGGCGGCACCCCCGTCGTCAATTGGCTGGTGATCGCCTTCCTCGTCATGGTCGCCGTCCTTCTCTGGTTCGACCCCGAAACCCGAGTGGCCCTGTTCGTGGGGCCCATCTGGTTTCTGATCATCGGCATCGCCTACCAGTTCGTCAAGGGCAGGGGCACCGTCACCCCACCGGCGGAGACCTGAGGGAAAAACGGCTTTTCGCGCAAGTTTATGCGGGAGTTCATGGGGTTTAATTTAATAGGAAGACCCACCCCCCGTTGGGATGGGTCTTCCTTCGTTTCTCCTGCAGCCCTCAATTTCTGCTTCCTGAAAATGGACATGAGCTGCAAATCGGACGATGAGGGCCTCAGCCGAAGCGTCGAGTCCGAACTATTATTCTTCTTGACAAAAAATTGTCAAACAATTAGTATAATATTTCAACTTTGAAAACGTATTCACAGGAGTCAAAACTCCTGGCCAATGACCTCTGCCGGAAAGCCATCGTGCCGCGCCTTCGGATCTCATCGGAGACCCTGGAACGAAACGCCTGGCCGGATAACCATAAATAAAGGAGGAATCATGGGATGAAACCCTTTGTCTCCCCGAAGAAAATTGTGGCGGAAGAAGGTTCGATCCAAGCGGTCGAAGAGGTCATCCGGGATCTGAACCCCAAACGGGTCCTGATTTTCGCCGACCCCGTGGTGGTGGAGGTCGGCCTGACCCAAAACCTGGAAGCGCTGTTGGGGAAAGCCGGGGTCGAGTACAAGCGGTACACGGACATCCAACCGGAACCTCCTTTGGAAGTGGGGGACCGGGCGGTGGAAACCTTGAGAGAATACCGGGCCGAACTGGTCATCGGCATCGGCGGTGGGAGCTGTTTGGACATCACCAAAGCGGCCGCGGTGTTGGCCACTCATGAAGGGTCCGTGTCCGATTACCTGAACCTGTCGGGCACGAAGACATTGACCCGACCCGGCATTCCCAAAATCCTGATCCCCACCACTTCCGGTACGGGAGCGGAAGTGACCGACATCGCGGTTTTCTCGCTGGAGGATACCAAAGACGTGATCACCCACGAGTTCCTGCTCGCCGATATGGCCATCATCGATCCGGAACTGACCTACACCCTGCCCCCCCGCGTGACCGCGGCCAGCGGGGTGGATGCTTTCACCCACGCGGTGGAGGCCTTCGTTTCGATCCACTCCTCCACCCTGACGGATACACTCGCCCTGGAGGCGATCCGGAAAATCCACGGAAACCTGCGGACAGCGGTATGGAACGGTTCGGACAAAACCGCCCGCCGGGAAATGGCCTGGGGAAGCCTGATTGCGGGATTGAGCTTTTACAACGCCGGCGTGGCCGGGGTCCATGCCCTGGCCTACCCCCTGGGAGGATTGTTCAAGATCCCCCACGGCGAATCCAACGCCGTTTTGTTACCTTATGTTTTTGATTACGTCTGGCCCTCCTGCCTCCCCAAGATGAAGGTTCTCGCCAAGGAATTGGGTCTGCCCCTCGGGGGGGTGACCGACCGGGAAGCCGCCAAATCGGTGGTCCAAGCCCTCCGGGATCTGGTGACGGACGTCGGATTGCCCACCACCCTGAAAGAATACGGCATCAAGGAAAAGGACCTGGACATCCTTGCGGAAAACGGGATTGAACAAAAGCGTCTTCTGGCCAGAAGCCCGCGTCCCTTCGATGTGAAGACGGTCCGTCAAGTATATGAAGCGGCTTATAAAGGGGAATTGAATGGTTAAACCGGCCCTCCTTGACACAAACGCGCCGAACCCCCTGTTATACCTGGGTTCTCGGCGCTTTTTTTATGGGATCATTAACTAAAAGCGTTGTGAAAAGTGAGCGGCAGCATTTACCCAAAGCCGCTCCGGCTGCACTCACAGAGCACAAGTCTCGCCTGGGTCGCTTCACTCCCCGGTCTCGCTATGCTATCCTTCAGAGATGGTTGCACTGTCCGCTCCGAATCATCCTGCTGCGGGCAGGGGCAAACGCCTTCGGATGCAACACAGAGTAGCTTTTGCCCCTGAACGCCCTTGCCGGCTGATTCTCCGCTGGGCAGGACAGCAAAGTCGCTATTTTGGGTAAACGCTTCACTTCTGAGCCTAACCATAAATCCCAACGCTTCTATATTTCCGGTATCATCTGAAAGGGCCACCATCACGGTGGCCGTTTTTCTTCAAAATAATCCGATGATCCGTTTGATTATAATCCTGTCGTAATACATCGATTCCGATGGATTAACGATCTAATACTTTTGTCCCATTTTTCACAAAAGGGGACCCAAAGCGCCAAACCCTTGCGAACAACCTTTTACGAGAGGGACAACCCCCTCGATTTCATTCATGGGAGGATTGTAGAGTGAGAAAATCATTGCGCACGGCCTTATGTCTTCTCTTTGCAATGGCGCTGTTGGTCCCCAACGTGGCGCTTGCCACCGGGAACCCGACGGGTGCCTCGTTGGAGTTTACCGCAGGAGCGAACGGGGACTGCAAGGAAATTACGGCAACCGTGACGAACAGCGGCGACGGGGATATGGAGGAAAAGTTGAAGTATGAAGTCTGGTATGCCGAGAGCGGCAATCCGAAAAAAGGGGAAAAGGTGGACGAAGGAACCTTGGATCCCCTCTCTGCCGGGAAGGATGTGGAACTCACCTACACCCCGGAGAAAAACGGGAACTATATGTTCAAGGTGTACCAAGAGTCCACTCACCCCGGAACAGGGGAAGCTTGGAGCGAAGAAATCGAGGTGAAAGACTGCTCCGGTGAAGGCGAAGAACCGGGTGACGACCAAGAGAATGATCAAGTGTCCGGAAATGACACGGAGAAGTGCATCGAAAAAATTGACGATCTCACCGAAGCCGATCTCCATGAAATCACCTTGACCGGCAAGGCGGAAGACGACAACGTGCTGATCACCGCCACCTTGAAGGATGCCCAGGAAGCTGAAGGACAATGGGAATTCTTCGTCGCCAAGCTGAATGCGACTGACCCTCTGGTGCATAAGACCCAATCCGGTCAAGGAGTCTCCCAAACCTTCACGGTTCCACTGGATGCTTTTAAAAAAGCCGGCGACTATGCCGTTGTGGTTCTCTTTACGGGTAACGTCGACGGTGAAGAGTGCCAGATCGGAGTGGGTGAGCGTTACTTCACGGTGAATCCGGAAGATACCGAAAAGCCCATTGACGAGGCCAAAGAGCAGCCCAAACAACCCAACAACCCGGATGATGTGAAGAAAATCACAGACGACATCCAAGGCGGCAAAATGCCGAAAACCTCCATCAACGCGCCGATTTCCATGGTCGTGGGCGGTGTGATGGCGCTGGCCGGACTGGCACTGCTGTTCATCCGCCGCCGTCAAACGATGATCGGCTGACCCCTTCTCCCCCGGATCCTTCCGGGGTTTTTCTTTTCTCCGGAATCGTGATCCTTCCCTCATGCCAAAAAAAGCGCCCTTCCAAGGAAAGGGCGCTTTGGGTGCGGGGAGCTTCAGAAAAGGAATTCGTCCGGATCCGGACCCACGCGGTGGTCCTGGTTGAGAGCGTCGATCCGGGCCATCTCCTCTTTGGATAATTCAAAGTCGAAGACATTGGCATTGGACCGGATGCGATGTTCGTTGACCGATTTGGGGATGGTGACAACCCTGTTCTGCAGATCCCAGCGCAGGACGATCTGGGCCGGGGTTTTGCCGCGGCGTTCGGCGATGGAACGGATCGTCTCGTCCTGCAGGATTTCGCCTTGCATCAGCGGGCTCCAAGCTTCCAGCTGAATTCCCTTTTCCCGGCTGAAGGCGTGAAGTTCCTTCTGGGTGAGACGGGGATGGTATTCCACCTGGTTGACCGCGGGGATGATATCCGTCCGCCGGATCAGCTCCTCCAGGTGGTGGATCTTGAAGTTGCAGACGCCGATGGCCCGGGCCCGCCCCTCTTGATAAAGTTTCTCCAGCGCGCGCCAGGTATCCACGTACTTGTCCCTGCCGGGCCAATGGATCAGGTACAGATCGACATAATCCAGCCCCAGCCGATGGAGACTTTCATCGAAAGCGTTCAGGGTTTTGTCGTATCCCTGATCCTCGTTCCACACCTTGGTGGTGACGAAAATCTCTTCACGGGGAACGCCGGATTCCCGGATCGCGCGGCCCACACCGATTTCGTTGCCGTAGATCCTGGCGGTGTCGATGTGACGATATCCCAGGCGCAGCGCTGCTTTGACGGCTTCTTCCACCTCTCGACCCTCTTTGGCCTTCCAGACCCCCAGTCCAAACCAGGGCATCTCCACCCCGTTGTTCAGGGTGACGGTATCGGAAAGGTTTCGGGGAAGACTCACGGCAAACTCCTCCTTTAATATGTAGGTGCCCATCGAACCCAAAGACTGATTTTCCACTCTGAATATATCATACCTGTTTTTCATCGGGGAAACCCCCGATCTGTGATGGAGAGGATGGAAGCGGGATTCCTGCCGGGCCGCACCGGTGGGAAAAAGCGTTCAATTGCCGGCGGCCCCGCAAAAATGACGGAACTCGCAATACCCGCATCGTTTGCCGGGACGCGGCGAATAATCTTCGATCCCCTGTCCCCGGAGAAAGAGGCGGGAAGTTTCGGCGAGATGTTCCTCGGCTTGCCGCACCCATTCGTCGTCCACTTCCCAGGAGAACTCCTTCCCGGGGTGCAGAAAAAACAGGGTGGCGCGGCTGACCTGCCGGCCCCACTTCTCCCGTGCCGCCAGGACGTACAATTGCATCTGGGGCAGGTATTCCCGGGCGGTCGCTTCCACTTCTTCGGCACGGATCCCATTGGTCTTGTAGTCGACCAGCTCCCAACTTCCATCGGGGGTACAATGCAGCCGGTCCACCACCCCTTCCACCTCCAGGTCCGCCAGAACCCGGACAAAGCGGGCTTCCCTTTCCACTTGGGAATACCGGTGGGCGTCCCGGTGAAACCGGCTGTTCCGGTACGCCTCGAACAGCGGCTGAAGCTCCCGTCGGACTTCGGTTCGGACCGATGGATTCACCCGGAAGAGATCCATCATCCGCTCCCAAAAGTCTTCCAGGCTCTCGTCCCCGAAGGACGGGGGGCACTCCTCGATCATCCGGTGAACCATCTCCCCTTTCCGCTGCGGGGTGAGAAGAAAGGATTCTTCCTCGTCGCGGAGCTCTTCTTCCGGCTCCTCCGTCCATCCGGCGGGAAAAGAGATTCCCAAGATGCGGCTGTAAAAGTATTTGCGCGGGCAGTTGACCAGGGTCATGATGTCGGTGACGCTGATCTCCGGCCGATCCACCGGCTGCCACCCGCGGGGTTCCATCGCCGTGGCCGCCTCACGGGCCGGGGATTCTTCCGGGGAGACCGCTTCCGGCTGTTCAAACCAACCGGAGGCCAACGGAGAGGCCGCCTCCGGCGGCTTTGGATCCCCCTCTTCCTCCTCCCGGGGATGGACCCGGAGGACGACCTCTTTCTCCCCGAGGTCCCAGTTCTCCCTTTCCCAGTCGATGCGGTCGAACCCGAAGACCCCGTCCAGCCATTTGCTCCAGGTATCGGCAGACAGGATCGGTTCCCCTTTCTTCCCCCCTTTATGCTCCTGGGGAACACCGCTCAGGATCAGACGGTGTTCCGCCCGGGTGGCCGCCACATAGAAGAGACGAACCGACTCTTCCCGTTCCAGCCGCTGTTCCCGCTCTTTCCATTTCCGCCACCGAAACGGCTCCCCCCGGACACCGGCGATTCCCCGCAACAGAAGAACCAGGCCGAATTCCCGGTCCACCGTCACGTCGGATTGGTTGACATTGGGACTCCGGGACAGGTCGGGGACAAAGACGACGGGAAACTCCAGACCCTTGGACTGGTGAATGGTCATCAGCTTGACGCTGTTCCCGTCCTCCGGTTCCACCGCCGCTTCCGTTTCCTGTTGCACCGTCTGCCACTCCTCCACCGATTGAAGGAACGTTTCGATGGAACCCCCCTGATGTTTCTGCCCGCGAGCCAGATGAACCAGCTTGTCCAGGTTGGCCCGGGCCTGTTTTCCTTGGGGGGTGGCCCACAGGACATGGCGGTAGCCGGAACTCTCCAACAACCGCTCGATCAGCTCGGCCACGGGGAGACGGCCGGCCCACCGCCGGGCCCTCGCCAGTTGATCGGCGAACCCTGCCAGCTTCTGCCGTTCCCCTTCACGGATCCCTTCGATTTCCGGCCACCGCCCGGGAGATTGCTCCCAGCCCGGTTCCCGGGTCAAGGCGAGGATGGTCCCGTCGGATACCCCGCAGAACGGGGAGCGCAACACCCCGGTCAAGGACAGCAAATCACCGGGATCGGCCAGGAAGCGGAGATAGTGGAGGACGTCCACCACTTCCTGCCGGTCGTAAAATCCCCGTCCTTTGACCACGTAAAAGGGGATCCCCCGCCGGACCAGCGCTTTCTCATACCGCTTCACATGGGTCATGGCCTGGAATAAAACCGCAATCTCCCCGGGCGGGGTTCCTTCATCCAGCAGCTGTCGGATCCGCCGGGCGACCCGCTCCGCCTCCACATCCCGGGGGTCCTTTCCCTCCGGGCATGCCTTTGAATCCGGGACGGGGAGATACTCCACCCGCAACCCGTCTTTGGGCTCCCGGTTGGCCACCGTTTCCCGGTAGTGGTTGGGGGAGGTCGGATCCCCGGACATTAAGCGGCCGAACAGCAGATTGACGAAATCGACCAGCGCCGGATCGGAACGGAAATTGTCCACCAGGTTCACTTCCCGGCCCCCTCTGGACCGGATCTCCTCCCGGGTCTCTCCGAAGACCCTCACTTCCGCCCCGCGGAACCGGTAAATGGACTGTTTGGGATCACCCACCACAAACAGCTTTCCCGGCGGGGAAGAGGCCGGATCTCCACACAACAGATCGACCAGTTTCTTTTGGCCGTCATTGGTATCCTGGAATTCATCCACCATCAGAAAGCGGATCGAATCCCGAACCCGATCCAAGACCTTCGGATGATCGCGCAACAGATGGATGGCCCGGGTCTGCAGATCGTCAAAATCGAGGGCGGAGCGCTCCCGCTTCGCCCGGACGTACCGTTGATGGACCTCGGCCAGCAGGGAACCCATCGCTTCCGACATCTCCCGCTCCACCGGCATCAGAGTGAGACCCGTCGCCACGTTCAACAGCTCTTGCACTTCTTCCTTCAGCCGGTCCCGGGGGGCGGTGATTTCCGTCTTCTTCCCCCAGTTCCCCTGCAACAGCTTGCCCAGTTCCTCCAGCGGGGAGATGAGATCCGCCGGATTGCCCGCTTCCAGGATCTCCAGGGACAGCCCCGGCCAGTCCCGCTGGAAAGTCTGGAGCTTTTTCCCCCCTTTCAGGTGCATGAGCGGATCGGCCAACATCAGCAGGGCTTCCCGACGCTCCCGCCATTCCGCCTGCAACTTCCCGGCGGTGAGATGGAGGTGGCTTCGGGTCCGGTGAAGCAGATCCCCGGGATCCCAGCCGTTCCCGGCCATCCGATGGCAGGCTTCCATCACCCAGGGAATGCAGCCCTCCACCCCCCAGTGGGAGATCCATTGTTCCAGGTGAGTCCGGCCCGGATCCGGCAACTCCGTCACCCGGGGGAGCGAAGCCTCCACCGTCTCCCTCAGCAACATCCCCGCTTCCGTCTCGTCCATCACAGAAAAACCGGGATCCACACCGGCTTCCACGGGAAAGTCCCGCAACAGGCGGGTGCAGAAGGAGTGAATGGTGGTGATCCGGGTCCGTTCCGCCTCCGTCAGCAACCGGTACCACCGATCCGCCGCTTCCGTGTCATCCCGCTTCCGGGCGTTCTCCAGACGATCTTTCAAGCCTTGGCGGACCCGATCTTTCATCTCCGTCGCCGCCTTCTCGGTAAAGGTGATGGCCACGATCCGCTCCAGGATGTCGGGATCCTCCCCGTGTTCCTCCAAGATGCGCAGAAACCGCTCCACCAGCACCCGGGTTTTCCCCGAGCCGGCCCCGGCGGAGACGATGCAGTCCGTATCCAGGGACTCCACGGCCCGGGTTTGGTCCGGGGTCATGCGAAGGCTCATGCTTCCCCCTCCTTTCCTTCCCAAGGGAGCTCCTTGTCCGCCATGCGCAGGTCATCGATCCGGCAAAGGGTGCGATGCGGGCAAAAGGCGGGACATTCCCGGGTCGGAGCCACGGCGAAATCGCCCCGCACCACCCGGTTCAACTGCCGGTCGATCAGCTGACGAACCGACTGCTGGACCTCCGACCACTCTTTTGCTTCCAGCAGGCTGCCCGCTCTGCCGATCCCGGCCCGTTCCGCCCATCCTTTCCGCCAGAGTCCCCGGTTCCGGTTGTCCGTGGGGGGAGTGCCGTCATCCCCGCGCTTTTTGGCGGTATAATAGGCCGCCCCCAGCACCTTTTCCGGATCCAAGCCGAAGGCCTCCTGCAACACCCACAGGTAAAGGAGCAGTTGCAATTGGAGCCCCGCGAGGATCTCCTCCGTTTTCGGAGCCGATCCCGATTTATAGTCGTAGATCGCATAGTGGCCATCGGCATCCATGTCCACCCGGTCCACTTTCCCCCGAACCCGGATGACGCGATCGTCTCCCAGTCTCACCTCCGCCGGGGCGGTGCGGGTTTCCGGATCCACCTCTCCCTCGACCGGCATGCCGAAGCCGAGTTCCAGAAAGCGCGGGGTGAGACCCTCCCGCACTTTTTGGCGCCACTGGATCTCATGAGCCAGGAAGTGGAGCAATTGCTGCCGGATGCGGTGGGTTTCGATCCGGAACCGGAACGGATCCCGCCGCTCCCAGTCCCCCTCCTCCGCCGCTTCGGCAAAGGCCCGCTCCGCCACGGCCAGCAAATGCTCCCGGATCTCTTCGGCCCGGCCGGGGTCGAAGGGATGGTTTCGATAGTGGTTCCAGAACCGCCACAGGATCCGGTGCAGGAGATCCCCCCGCTCCAAAGGGGAGAGCCCTTTTTCCACCGGCTCCCGGGGAGACACATTCCAAATCCATCCCGCCAAAAAGTGAAACCGGCACTGGATCAGCCCGTTGAGGCTGGTGGCGCTCCAGACCTGTTCCCGGATGCTGCGGCCCACCTCCCGCTGCAGGGGGGAGGGATCCAATACCCCGTCGAAGGGGGAGTACCCCCCGCCCCAGCGGAGACGCTCCACCCGGATCCGCTCCGCCAACCGCCGGTGTTGCGCGGGATGCTCCCGTTGATACCGCCGGACGACCTCCAGGGCATAAACCGCCTCGTCACTCCCCTCCGCCGGTCGGTTCAGCACCTCAATCGCCTTTTCCAACCCCCGGGAGAGGGTGAGACAATCCTCCCAGCGGGCGGGAAGCAGGTCCCCGGGATCCGAGATGGTCCATCGGACACTCTCCTTCGTGAACAGGGACAGAAGCTCGTCCAGCCAGGGGGACGGGAGCTGCTGTTTCCCGTCCGGTTTCAGCGCAGGATAAGACAGGACCAGCCGTTCGGTGGCCGCCCGGGCGGTCCGGTAAAAGGGAACCAGCCTCTGGGACCGCTGTTCCGCCGAGGTGGCCAGCCCCACCTCCTCCCGGCGGAGACGCCTTCGTTCGCTGTCGGGAATCAGCCAATCCTCCCGAACCGGGCGTGGCCATTCCCCCTCGGCGCATCCCAGCATAAAGACGGCTTTGTAACGATGCCCCCCGACCTGGTTGGGCGGAAGCAGATGAACGCCGCCCCGCCGTCCCGGGGACAGGCGGACCTCCTTGCGGTCCGCCGCCTGCTCCAGTTGGGCGGTGAAGGAACGCAAGTCGACGACCCGTCCCCCCAATGCGGAGGCGTCGAAGACCGCTTTCCACTCCTCCAACACCGCGTCGATTTGCTTCCAGGCATCCAGTTCCCCGGCCAGTGTCGGCAACAGTTCCGGATCCCGTCCCATCTCCCGCCAGGCTTCTTCGCGCTTGAGCGCTCCCGCCCATCGGGGAAATAAGTCCAGCCACTCCCGCCAGGTCGCTTTCAGGGGGATCTCCTCCACCCAGCGGAACAAAAGGCGCAACCCTTCCCATTCCTCCGCTTCCAGGATCGGTTGGACCCGCATGGTCTCCAGGCGTTGGTTGAGCTCCGCCTCGGTGCGCGGTTTCCCCAACAGACGCCACGCCCGGATCCAGCGGCTTTGCGTTTCCCTTCCCCCCGCCCAGGGGAGATAGGGGCTTTCCAGCAGTCCGGGACCGCTTTCTTCCCGGCCCTGACGAAGGTCCAGCGCCCCCAACAGGGTTTGCATCAAGGGGTGGGAACGAAGATCCCGGATTTTTCCCTGTTCACAGGGAAGGCCTGCCGCCTCCAAGGCGGTGGTCACCAGGGGGACATAGACATCCGGGTCGTTGCAGACCAGCGCGGCGTCCGACAGGGGGGCTTGCGATTCCTTCAACCACCCTTTCAGCCGGTTGACCACTTGCTCCACTTCCTGTTCCCGATCGGTGGCGGAGATCACTTCCACCCTTTGCTCCGCCGAAACGGGATCCGGCCGGGAGGAAAAGGCCCGCTCCTCCAGATGGAACAGAGGCGATGCTTTCCCGATCTTCTTCGATCGGGGCATTTCCTTCAGGGAAAACCCCCTTTTCCGCAGCCGTTCCACCACCTCCGCCGTCTCCCGGAACAGACGGGGCCGGTCCCGGTCCCAGGCCAGGTGCAGGGACACCTCCACGCCGGCCGTCACCAGGGAGACCAGCACTTCCTGCTGCATAAAGGTGAGATCGGAAAACTGTTCCACGATCACTTCATCCGGGAGGGAACCCCTCCCTTCCCGCCGGCTCAGGGCATCACAGAGCTGAATGTAGGGCTCCTCGTGATCCACCCAACCGTGGATCCGGAGCAACTCCTGATAAGCCTCGTAAATCAAGGCCAGTTCCCGGTACTTCTCCCCCCGTTCCTCCCACAGTTGTTTCAACCGTGCCGGGCGCACCCCCGCCCGCTTGACCTCCCCGATCCAGGCTTCCACCTTTTTCAGCCACCCCGGCCGCGCGGTCATCCCACCGAAATAGTGAAATCCTGCCCGCTCTTCCACATCGGCCACCGCCTGCTGCACCACCAGCTCCTGAGCCACCGGGGTCATCAGCCGTTCCCTTGCCAGGGACAACAGCCAGCGAACGAACTGGTCAAAGGTGAAAAATTGGAAGGGAACCTTCCCTTCCTCTCTCCGATGAAAACGCCGCCGCAAGGTCCGAACCAACCGCGAACCGGGCACCACGCAGGGAATGTTCTTTCCCCGCCGGGGCCGGTTGAAACCGATCCCGGCTTCCCAATCGGAAACCGGGTGCAAATAGATTGTTCCCGCCAATCGCATCACCCCGTCCCTGCTTTTCAATCAGACAAGCCCTGTAAACCGGAGCGGCTTCGGGTAAATGCCGCCGTTCACTCTTTCACAATACTTCTATTATATCAGTGGCGTTTCCCCGTTTTAAAAGAAAAACGACGGTGAATCCCGTCGCCGGATGACACTGCAAAGGCAGCGGGCGCGATTTTCGTCTCCGCACCTCGCCGTTTGCTACCCGTAAAGATCAAGCTGTCCCCTCACCCGGTGCCGTCAAGGGATGCCGGCTGAAGGGGATGCCTTCGGCTTCCAGCATCCGGCCCTCCCGATCCTGGCAGGTGCAGAGAAGCACCTGGTGTTCCCCGGCCACTTTGCCGAGGATGCGAAGCGCCTGGCGCAGCCGGGCTTCGTCAAAATGGACCAGGCTGTCATCCAGGATCAGGGGGAGACGGATCGAAGCGTTGTCGGAGATGAAGCGGATCAAGGCCAGCCGAAGGGCGAAGTACATCTGGTCGATCGTGCCCCGGCTCAGCTGTTCCACCGGGCAGGAAGATCCGGTCTCCGGTACGAAGACGCTCAGAGCGAATCCCTCGGCGGGATCCACCATCAATTTCCCGTAACGGCCGCCGGTCACCTCCCCGATGGCATCGGATGCCCGGGGATGAAGCTGCGGAGCGAGGTCTTCCTGGGCTTCCCGGGCGGCTTCCCGGATCTCCTCCTGCACCGTTTTCAGCACCGCTCGTTTTCGGTTCAGGGCCGCCACTTCCTCTTCGGCCTCTTCCAACGCCGTTTCCAGGTCCCCGAGGGAGAGGTCATCGATTCGGTTCAGCTCCCCGCTCAATCGGTCGGCTTGCCCTTTCACCTCGCTGAATTCGCTTTCCAGCCGGCGGACATCGGCTTCCGCCGCTGTCAATCGGTCGGAGCAGAGCCGAAGCGCTTCCTCCGGGTCTTCGGGCAGATCCGCCCCCTCCAGGGCTTTTTCCGCGGCGGCCCGCTTTTCTTTCATCTCCTGCTGCCGTTGATCCCAGGCTTCTTCCCGCCGCTTGGCTTCCCATTGCTCCCATTTCACAGCCAAATCCCCGATTCTCTCATCCAGCCGGCGCGTCTCCTGGCTTCTCGCGATCCAGTCTTTCCATACCGCCGGATCCTCGGAACCCAGCTTCTCTTTCCATCGGGTTTCCGCTGCCCTGAGTTGTTTCGCCTCTTTCTGCTGCTGTTCCAGTCCTTCTTTCAGGGAATGGACCCGGGCCTCCAGGGAGGTTCGGCGCTTACGGGCCGCTTCCGCTTCTTCTCCCAGTTCCGAGATTTTCTTCTCCCAACGGGTGAGCTCAAAGGCACCCAACCGCTCCCGGAAGGGAGACGCCCATTCCTTCACTTCGTCGGTCAGGGTGCCGATCCGTTTCCTGATTTCCAGATCCGCCGATTTCTCTTTCCACAGCTTCCACAGCTCGGTCGCCGACCCGACTTCCCACCGGCTCAGGATGGCCTGTTGCCGTCTTTGGATCTGTTCTTGCTCTTCCGAGATCCGCCGCAACCGTTGTTCCACCTCATCCAGCATGGCAGCGACCCGGTCCGGGTCGACAGGCAGGTGAGGGTCCGCTTCCATGGCATCGGAGACGTCTTTCCATTTGGCTTCGAGGCCCTTTCGTTTCTTTTCCCGGGCTTTTTGATCCTTGCGCATCCGAAGTCCCTGGAAGACCGCCACCGCGCTTCCCGCCAAGGCAAGGGCTCCGACGGGCGGGAAGACGGCCAGGAGGATCAGCGAGAGCACCGCCCCCGCGGCTCCCGCTCCCAACCAAAGCCCGCCGTGGTTCGGGGAAGCGGCATCCCGGGACAGGGCGGACTCCAACTCCTTCTTCTCCTTTGCCTGTTGCAGGCGTTCCCGGAGGGAGTCCCGCTCTGCTTCCAACCCGCTTTTCTCCCGGTCCCGTCCCTCCTTTTCGTTGCCGAGCCGTTGAAGCTCCCCTTCGTCCTTTTGGAGCGCTTCCAATTCCTCTGCATCGGTTTCTTCTTCCGGATGGGAGAGCTTCGCCCGCTCCTCCTTCACACGTTTCAATTTGTCCAGTTGGACCGGGACGGTGCCCGGGGCCAACCGGAGCAGCGATTCCTTCTCGGCCTCCAGCCTGCGGATGGCTTCTTCCGCCTCCCGGATCCCTGCCTCCGACTGCCGGATCTGTTCGGAGACGCGGGAGCGGCGATCCAGAAGTTGACGGATCTCTTCCGACTCTTCCCCGGAGAGAAGAACCGGCGGAGCCTCCTGTTCACGCTTGGCTTTCCGGTTTTCCAGTTCCGCCCGAATATTCTCCGCTTCCTTCAGATGGTCGCCGAGGTGCTTCAGCTCCCGGAGCACTTCGTTCCGCTCCCGGGTCGCTTCCTTCCATTTCTTCCATTGTTCGACCTGCTCTTTCGCTTCTCTCAAGGCTTCTGTCAACCGGTTCAACCGGTCGTTCCATTCGGCCAGCCGCTGTCGGCTCTCCCGCTGCCGTTCGTGAATGTCCCGTTTTTTCCCCGTTTCTTCCCGGAGCTTCTTCTGTTTCCTCAGAGCGATGGCGTAGGACCTGTTTCCTGTGGCCCGGACCCCGATCTTGTCGATCTCCGATTTTACCCGGTTCAGCACCGGCTCCACCCGGGCATCTTCTCCCATCAATTGCTGCATTTTCTCCAGCATCTCCTGATCCCCCGTCAGGGCCTGGGAGGAAAAATAGGTGCTCCGGGTGAACAGGTTGCGGGAAAGGCCGGTCAGTCCTTTCAGGAACTGCCGGTCCCTTCGTGCGTCCATGGGATAATCCCCCGACAGATCCCGCCCTGTCTTCAGTTCCACCAGCTGCTCCGAATCCTTCCCCCAAACAAGGGAGCGGTTCAGGCGATACTCCTTCCCCCGGAGGGAGAAATCCACTTCCCCGCCGTAGGCCTCTCCCTGCCAGGGTTTGTAAACGTCGTACCAAACCTCTCTCCTCTGCTGTCTGTAACCCTCTCTTTTCGCGCCGTAGAGAAGGGCGAACAATCCCTGGATCAGGGTCGACTTTCCGGCTTCGTTGGGGGCTTCGATCAGGTTGAGTCCTTCTCCCAGCTCAAAGGTTCGGTCCACCCAGCGGCCGAACCCCCGGAAATGAATCCGACGCAGTTTCATCCCTGTCCCACCTCCGCCATCAGGAGTGTCAGTCCCTTGTGAAAGGCTTCTTCCAGCAGATCTTTCTCATCGCGGGGAGCCGACTCGATTTTCGCTTCCATCCGGCGCACAAAGGCCCCCACCACCCCATCGGCGGCACGGAGCTGGTCCAGATCGAATCCCGGAACCGTCCGGTCGACACACTCCACATAAAAAAAGCCTTCCGCTTTCAGTTGGTCCGTGATTTCGGACGGGGAAAACTCCGACTCGGGAGAACGGGTCCCCGTCAGCACGAAACGCCGGCAATCCTTCCGATCCTCTTCCCGGATCCGACCGGCGATCCGGGCCGCCACTTGTCCGTTCGTTTCACAGCCCTCCACCTCGATCTCCTCGATTTCATACAGGCGGCTGTGAATCGGGACCGACTCCAGGCGGAATCCGTCTTCATCCACGGTGACAAGGCTGACCGTCCGCTCCCCCGTCTCCTTCCAGTTCAGGGCTTCGGGTGAGCCGGGATAACGGACCAAGGTGTTCCGGCCATTGCCCAGACGACGGGTGGAAGCCCGGTGGATGTGCCCCAGGGCCACGTAATCCATCTCCATAGCGGCGAGCTCCTCCACCCCGATGGGGAAATAGTCATCCGGCTCCAGTTGGTCCATCAAGGTGCCGTGAACCGCCATCAGCCGCCGTTCCCCGTCTCCCCGGACTTCGGGCAGGCTCGGATCCCGTTCCCAGGAATCGGCGAAGCCCTTTCCGTACAACCGCAGGTCATATTCGGCAAAGTAGTGGTCTTCCCATTGTTCCGAAAAGAAATGGACATGATCCGGCCACTTGACCGTCCGGTATACGGAATCAGCCCGGTAGGGATCGTGGTTTCCCGGCGCCACCCAGACTCCCGTCCCGGGAATTCGGTTCAGCTGATCCATGACGAAGTCGAGGGTGGAACGGTCGACATACCCGTGCTCCAGGAAATCACCCGCGATCAACAAAAAAGCCGCTTTCCGGTCCCTGGCCAGATCGACGATCCGCCGGAAGGTGGAACGGTAATCCCTCCGCCGTTCCATCAATTTTTCCGGCTCTTTCCAACCTTTCACCGGCAAATCCAAGTGCAAATCGGCGGTATGAACGAATGTAAATGAAGAAGCCATGTCGTTCTCCGTTGTCTCCTTTCCCTAACAAAGAACCGGCAAAGTTCACCAATAAAAACCATGCCGTTGATATGTAAAAGCCTTCATCTTTCCTATCATCCATTTCGCCAATGAAGGAAAAATTCCTCCCGTATCAATGAAAATTTACTTATTAAAAAGGAAATGGTAAGAGCGGGACGAAAACATTTTTATTCTGCTGTTTATTGGAGGATGGTTGAGTGAAAAAAACGTTATTCCTTCTTGGCATTCTTCCCCTATTGTACTTCGTTGCAGCATGCAGTGACGACCCCAAGACCGCCATGGAGCCGGCAACGGACTCCAAACCGGCGGCAAAAAAGAAGGAACCGCCGAAACTGGCGGAGATCCACCAACCGGAGACCCACGGTCCCGCCGGGGCGGTCTATGATATCCAAGCCACCTATGCCCCCCAAAAACATCGGATCGAGGGAACCCTTTCGGTGCGTTTTCGCAATAACACCGGAGAAACCCTTCAGGATCTACACTTCAACCGGTGATGAAAGCCGATGTGGAAGAATACCAGTTTGGCGTGGCCACCACCGGGGATCTGATCGTGACTTTGGAGAAGGAAAGCGGCAAAGACTTATCCGCCTTTTTCAAGAATCATCGTGTGGTCCGGAAGTAACTCTTATACTCCATCTCGATTGTGCCGAGGGAATCCATCTTAAAACTTTTTAAATTTTGCTGTTACCCAGCCATCCAAGGAAGAGTAAGTCCGTTTAAAAGGCATCCACCACCTCCCATCACCCAAACTTTTTTAAATATTGATTTTATTCTAACTGATAGAGAGGAAAACCGCTGTCTCCGGCGAAAGTTTAGAGACCCATAATTTTTGGGAGGTGTGATTGATGCGGAATAGAAGGGCGATCCAACGCGGGTTGTCGATCAGTCTGTTTCTGGTTCTGTTATGTGGGTTGCTTGTACCGGCGATCCAAACGGAAGCGACGGAATCGACTCCGGCGTTAGGGGAAGCGGAAGAGGCGTCGTTGGTCCGGCTGGTCCTACCCGACCGGGCCTCCGTGAACCGGCTGGCGGAGTCAGGGGTGGATTTGGCGGAATATCTGAAAGAAACCCCGCAAGGGGTGGAAGTGGATGCCGTGTTGACCCCCACCCAACGGAAGGAATTGGCCGATCGGGACGGGGTGAAGGTGAAGGAGACCCTGTTCAGCCGTGAGGATTGGGAACAGCGGGTCGAAGAACGGGACCGGGTGGTCAATAGGGAAAACACGGTCACCGCCCAGGCAACGGATACGGTCAAAATCCTCCGGGCTGATTATTTCCAGAACGATACCGGACAGTTTTTGTCGGTGGAGGCCAAAACCAGCGACGGAACCGCTCCGGATGTCAGTCTGACCGCGCATTGGGATGACGGGGCTAGCGCCGCCCTCCAACGGTTCGAAGATGCCGGGGTCTACCTCTACCACCGGATGCTCGTTCCCGTGGAGGAGCGGCCGGACCGGGTGAAAGTGACCAGCAACCGCGGCGGGGAAGCCGAAGACGCGGTGAAGGAGTGGCTGGGTGAGAAACCCAAACCGGAAAAGCCCCACTATGTCAAGGATTTCATCAGCCACTACATGACGCCCACCGAAGTATACGAACGCATGGAACAGCTGGCGGAGGAATTCCCGGAACTGGCGGAGATCGTGGAACTTCCGAATAAGACGCAGGGCTACCGCCGCAAATCCCAGGCTGTTCTCGGGAACGAAGCCGACCGCTCGGTGGTGGTGACCTCCCGGGCCTGGGGGCATGAAGGGGGGAACGATCTGACCGTGGAGTTGAAGGATCCCGGCAGGCCGGACCAGCCCTTGACCGTGGAAGCCCGGGATCAGGGGATCCGGGTCACTCTGGCCACCGACGGATCGGGTGCAGTCACCACGACGGCTACCCGGCTGGCGGAGGCGTTGAACCGGGAGGCGTCCCAACTGATCTCCGCCCATACCTACCGGGGAAGTGCCGGGGAGGGGATCGTCGAGCCCCAGGGGCCGGTCCGCCTAGACAACCACCTGTCCGCCCCGGATGAGGTCTCCCGCGACCCCTTCCGGGTCCGGGCTCTCCGGATCGGGAAACACCGGGACGGTTCCCGCACCGGGGTGTTGGCCTACGCCCAGGAACATGCCCGGGAGTGGGTGACCCCTCTGGTCACCGTGGAGACCGCGGAGCGTCTCCTCCGCAACTACGCCCACGATCCGGAAACCCGCAAGCTGGTGAACAATCTGGACATCTTCATCATCCCCTCGGTGAACCCCGACGGGGCCCACTACAGTTTTTACGATTACAACTGGCAGCGGAAGAACCTGCGAAACCGTTGTGATGATGCTCATTCCGATCCCGGCCACCGGCACGCCTGGGGAACCGACGTCAACCGGAACTATGGTGTGGGCTCCCTCTTTGACGGATTTACGGGGGCATCCACCAACTGCCTGAGCGCCGTCTTCGCCGGGAAAGGGGAGCTGTCCGAAGAAGAGAGCCGGAACGTGATCCACCTGGCCGACCGCTTCGACAACATCAAGTTTGCCATGAACGTCCACAGTTACGGCGGATACTTCATGTGGTCTCCGGGAGCTTACAAGGCGGAGGGGCGGGAACCGTTGCCCCGGCCGTCCCTGGGAGAGGAAGCTTTCTTCTGGGGATCTTCGGAACGGATCCTTTCTGCGATCAAGGAACACCGGGGCACGGTCATCCTCCCCGGCCGCACCGGACCGGTGGCGGATGTGCTTTACTCTGCGGCGGGGAACTCCGCCGACCACCTGTGGTATGAAAAGGGGATTTTCGCATGGAACTTCGAGGTGGGGGCCGATCGGTGGAATCCGGAAACCCGGGAGTGGGAGTCTGTCGGATTCCAGCCCCCCTTCGAGGAAGGGCACGAGGAAGCGATGGAGTTTTCCAACGGGCTGATCGAACTTTTCCGTGTCGCGTACGACTACGGAAAAGACCGCAAAGCCCCCCGTTCCAAAACGGTTCCCCGTCCCGGCAGCTACGGCGAACCGGTGGAGGTCCAATTTGAGACCAGCGAACCGGCCACCATCTTTTATACGACTGACGGAAGCCGTCCGACTTTTGAATCCGACCAATACCGGGCCGGCGGTCTGAGGGAAGGTCCGGAAGCGATTCGGATTGAAGAGACCACCACTTTGAAATGGTTCTCCGTCGATGCGGCGGGAAATATCGAGGGGAACTACGATCCCCACGGTGATAAGGATCACTACCGAAAAGCCCAATTTAAAGTCCGGTAAGGATCCTCTCAGCCCAATGTCACCCGTCCGATGAAAAAAATCCACCGGGAAAGAACGTTTGACAGAACAGTCCATCATTTCATGAACACACCCCGGCCGGGGGGGATCCGGTCGGGGTGTGTTGCCGCTCCCATTGTTCCCCGGACCCCGGTTCACAGCAGCGGATCATCCGGGCCAATCATCTTCTGCACATTCATGACTGTAAACCGTCCTGGAGAGACTAATGTTTACCGGAAACCTTGTTTCATGAAGGAGTCAACGATGTGGCATGATCACAAGGGGTACAGGAGGATGTTCAAGGAAAATAACCTGACCCTCGGCTTATTCTTCCCATTGGAATCGTATCAGGGCAGTATTCCCGAAATGAATGTGGAACAGCAGATCAAACGGGTGAAAAAGGCGGAGGAGCTGGATTTTGCATCGGTTTTCGTAAGGGATGTTCCTTTGCACGATCCCCATTTCGGAGATGTGGGGCAAATTTATGACCCCTGGGTTTTTCTCGGGTTTTTGATTGCCCATACAAAAAAAATCGCCCTGGGCACCGGAAGTATCATCCTGCCTCTGCGTCACCCGCTCCATGTGGCGAAAGCAGCCGCTTCCGCGGATCGGCTGTCGGGGGAACGTCTCGTTCTCGGGGTGGCAACCGGGGACCGTCCCATTGAATTTCCGGCGTTTTCGGTCGATCCGGACCAGCGGAGCCGTTTATTTCAGGAGTCGGTCATGGTGATGAAAACAGCATGGAAGGAAAACTTCCCCCATATTCACGCATCCAACGTCCATATGGAAAAGGGAAACTTGCTCCCCAAACCGCACGGGTCGGACCTTCCGGTCCTGGTCACCGGCCATTCTTCCCAGTCCCCCGAATGGATTGCTCAGAACAGCGACGGATGGATGTATTACCCGCGGAATATCAGACTCCAAAGCGAGCTGATCAAACATTGGCGTTCGTTGACCAAAGAATTCAAGCCTTTTGCCCAGTCCCTGTATGTGGATCTGACCGAAGACCCGGATCAAGCCCCCACTCCCATTCACCTGGGATTCCGGATCGGGCGCAACCTTCTGGTGGAGTTTCTGAAGCGGTTGAAAATGGCCGGCGTCAATCATGTCATCTTCAACTTGAAATACGGTCAACGTCCGGTCGACGAAGTCATGGAAGAGTTGGGTGATGAAGTGGTTCCCCGCTTTCCCTCCATCAGGGATCATTAAAACAGCACACAGGGATGGGGGGCGCGCCCCGAGCGGGAAAGTGGAGTGCATACGGTAACACTCCGCCAACGTTCAGCCGTGAACCCCCAATCCATGCTGAAGCCTTCGCTTGTCTGGTGTTGTTGGTAAACCCATGAATCATGCCAGGACGACGTGAAAAGCCGGAAGAAGAGTGCCCCACAATGGGTGTTCGGCCGCATTTGCGGCTCCGACAGAAATGAACCGCGCCCTTTACCGGGTGCGGCTCTTTGTTGATTTGGACCTCCCTTATTCACTTCGTTTGTCTCCTTTGCAAACCGACGGATCCGCTCTTCGATCCGGTCCCGGAAACGGCATGGAATTTGGATCGGCATCTCCATCACCGCCCTGACCGGCATCTTTCTCCTTTTGAGATTGTCGTCTGTTATTTCCGCGTCGCGGTCGTCTTCACCGTCCAATCGGTGCCTCTTTTACTCCACAAGCGTTCGATTTCTTCCAGCGTTTTGTGCTTCGTTTCCGGCACGAATTTCATGGCGAAGGGGATGCAGAGCAGGCAGAAGATGCCGTAAACGATAAACGGAAACGCTCCGTTAAACTGCTGCTGCAGGAACGTGTTTTCATTCAGCATCGGGAAGGTTTGGGAGACGACGATATTGGAGAGCCAAAGCACGAAAATGCACAGACTCATCACTTTGCCCCGGATCCGGTTCGGGAAAATTTCGGAAATGAGAATCCAGGCGATCGGTCCCCAGGAAAAGGCAAAGCACACAATGTACCCGAAGATCGAAAGCAACAGGCCGACATTGATCGCTTGCATGTAGATCATGACTCCGACGGTTGTCATGAAGACGGCCATCCCCACCGAACCGGCCACCAGCAGCGATTTTCTTCCGAATTTATCGATGGTCATCACCGCGATGAAAGTCGACAGGAAATTGACCACACCGATCAACATGCTTTGGAAAAACCCGGCATTTTCACCCGATCCGATCCGAAAATCGTTCAGGATCTCCGTGGCATAATACATGATCACGTTGATGCCGGAGACCTGTTGCAGGATGGCCAGTCCGATTCCCACGAAAATCGCGGGCCTCCAGGCTTTCTCGAGCAATTTCCCCTCTTCCGCCTTGCGTTCTTCCTGAATGGATTGCTCGATTTCGGCCAACTGCCCCTCCGCTTCTTTGCGGCTACCCGTTATTTTCGAGAGAACCCCGAGCGAACGGGAACGGTCCCCTTTCAGCGCCGACCATCGCGGGCTTTCCGGAATCGCCCACAGCAGAAGGAAAAACAGCAGGGCCGGGAGAACCTCCGAACCGAGCATATAACGCCATCCGACATCGACACCCCAGCTCTCATCCCCCAGGGTTGAAATATAGTAGTTGACGATGTAAATGATCAGGATCCCCAAGGTGATCGCCACCTGATAAAAACTGGTCAGCACACCCCGGATGCTGGGCGGAGAAATTTCGGAAATGTACATCGGCACGACAATGGAAGCGAAGCCGATCCCGATCCCCCCGACGATCCGGGCCAGGATGAATATTGCGAAATTTGGGGGTATGGCGGAAAAAACCGCCGATACGGCAAACAAAACGGCCGAGATAATGAGGGTCTTCTTGCGGCCGATGGCGTCCGCCGTCCTGCCTGCCGTCATCGCTCCGATCAGACAGCCGAGCAAGGCGCTCGACACGGCCCAGCCGACCAACGCCGGAGACAGGCCGAAATGCTGTTCGATAAATCCGATGGATCCTGCGATGACTGCCGTATCATAACCGAACAGGATACCGCCTAATGAAGCGACAGCCGCGATCATCACGGCATAACCTTTATGGGCTTTCATGGTGTTCCCCTCCTTGATGCAGTCTGAAACCGGTTTCATTTGATTGATGCCGGAACCGATGGTTCCAGCCGCTTTGTATTCGGGTTGGGTTTCTCAACTCTGCCGGCCCTTCATTTCCAGGTGAAATTTGTATAGCTTCGAATGATAATGCGCCCGGGTGTATTCGATCACCTCCCCGTTCGGATCAAAGGATTCCCGCGTCCTCAGAAGCAACGGAAAGTTTTCGGCGACATCCAGGCCTTTGGCCCGTTTCCTGTCGGCCCAGGCGACTTCAAAGCATTCCTTCACATGGTGAATCAGTATCCGCCGCTCCGCAAACAGCATGTAGAGCGAGTCCATGTTTTTCAGCGCGTTCTCGTCGAGCGGCAGGGAAGCCGGAAGATACGTTTCGAAGAAAACGACGGGAATCCCGTTGGCGGTCCGAATCCGGGTGACCTTGTACACCCTGCTTCCTGCAGCGGTCTTCAGCTTGTCCGCCAATTTCTCATCCGCCTGCAGAACCGAGACTTCCTGGCTCAAAGTGCCCGGCTCGTAGCCTCTTTCCTTCATTTCATCCGTAAAGCTTTTCACCTGAACCAGGTGTTCTTCCAACAGGCTTTTGCCCAGAACGACGGTTCCTTTTCCCCGCTGCCGGTGCAAATAGCCCTCGTTCACCAATTCGTTAAGTGCCTGTCGCACGGTGATGCGGCTCAGTCCGTACCGGTCTTGCAGTTCTTTCTCCGTTTCGATCTTTTCACCCGCCTTGTATTCCCCGTTTTTGATTTTTCCGATCAGGATCTCCTTCAATTGATGATAGAGCGGAGGCGCCCCCTTGGAATGGTCCAGCTTCAATGTCCGTCACCCCGTTTCGGTCGCCGCCTTGCCGCCGGATTCTTTTACTCTGGCGGTGAAGCCCCGGTCCGCAATCGAACCGTAATCGTGTCCGGCGTCCGAAGGCCAGCAGGCTCCGACAGCGAGGACCTCGCTTCCGGTGTTGACCAGCCGGTGGGCAATATGCCCCGGAACGTAATGAAGCGATCCCGGGAACACTTGCTCCGCCGTCGTGACCCCCTGTTCATCCATCAGAAGCAACAGGCCGCTGCCGCGGATGCCCCAGTAATACTCCGCCCGGTCCCTTTTTTCGTGAAAATGACCTTTGGTCATGAAATACTCGTCGCCGACCTTTCCGGGATAAAGATAGCTGGTGCCGAACAACAGGCCGCCTTCTTTCCCCGGCTGCTCCTGCTCCAACACTTCCACTTCGTAGACCACGGTTTCGGGATCCATGGAGCTGTAGGCTTCCTCATCGGCAAAAACGCCCTCTAAATGCTTCAGCTTCCTGACGGTTTTGGAAACCTTTTTCCCCTCCAGATTCCCCGTCGCCCAATTGACCTTTGCCGCCGGCTGTTGAATGTTCATCGGATCATCCTCCTTCAGGTGATCAAACGTTTAGGGGGTAAAACTGCGCCACTCCTGTTCTTTCAGATGCGGCTTGGAAACGAACTGGAATTGATCGGGATTCTGTTCAAATTGCCGATAGATGGGCGTCTCTTTGTCAATGCCGAACCGGGCGTAGTCGGCGGGCCGTTTTTTCACCAGTTCCGTCGGCTTGTAGTGATCGTTATGCTCCCATACGATCCGCCCCTCTTTGTCCAAAAGGGGATACCAGGCGAGCCCCTGCCGGGCACGAATCTCATCGTATTCGAACCCGTATTCGCGGTCGCACCAGGCGCCGAAGGTCAACGGGAGTTCGGGATTGGCGCTGATGGTGGCATGGGCCCAGCCGGGCGGCACGATCACGACATCGCCGGGTTCGGCATAAACCGCGAAACACCGGCCCGGATCGTCTTTGGCCGTCTCCTGCATGTAAATAACCGCCTCGCCATCCCATATTTCATAAATTTCCGGCGGCGACCACCCGCTGTGGGAGGAGATTCTATGGATGTGACCCTGGCTGCGGATGGGCTCGCTACCCAGTTTTCCCGCGGCATAGGTGACGATTCCGAACAGCAACATTCGGTTTTCGAGCTCCTGCCGGTGTTCTTCTTTGCCAACATCCATCGCAATCGAGTAGACAATCTCCGGTCCGCTGCATCCGGGGTTACGCAGGCTTTTTCGGATGGCATCCAAATGACGGTGCTCCGGTTTCGGACCGAATAAGCCACTGCCGTATTCGAAATTCATCGTCGATGGATTGACTTTGACATCAATGCCCGGATCAAATACTCTGCTCATGCGATTCACCTCGTCAGAAGCGTTGTGAAAAAGTGAGCGGCAGCATTTATCAAACGAACATGAAATCACAACGCTTTCAGGGAATGTTGGTTGCCTCTGAAGGGATGATTCGGAACCTTTCCGGGCGGCTTCCCCTGTGTGGGGCCGCGCTGATTCACGGCAGGTCCCGCACCAGGGCGTCCAGCCCCAACAGCACTGAAATCTCCGGGTTTTCCGCCACGATAAACTTCACTTTCCCCCACGGGGTCCATGCCCGCCGGTGGACTTCCGCTTCAATCCGCGGCAGAAGGAGATCCTTCGATTTCATCAGCCCGCCGCTCAGAATGACCGTTTCCGGATCGTAGGCGTGAATCAGGTTGACGATGCCGGCGCTCCAGTGTCCGATCAGGTCGTCCAACAGCCGCCGGCTGAAGGAATCGCCCCTCCCGGCGCATTCGATGACCGATTTGTAATCGATCACCGATTCCCCGGCAAGCAGACTCTCCTCAAAACCTTCCCGCTCCCTGGCGATAATCGGCAGAGCCCAGTTGGATGATTCCGCTTCCATGCAGCCGATGCTGCCGCAAGTGCACGGATGGCCGTCCCGGTCCGTGCTGATGTGACCGCCCAGGCATCCGGCCTGGTGATGCTTGCCGCGCAACAGCCGCGAATTGATGTAAGCGGCCGTACCGATCCCGGTCCCGAAAATGACCATGATGGCATCGCTTTCATTTTTGGCGCTGCCGTGGGTGATTTCACCCAGCAGCGCGGCCTTCGCGTCGTTGTCGACCGCCACCGGCAACCCGAAAGCCTCCTCGGACCATTTTTGAAAAGAAAAGTTCACGGCATCATCGTATTTTTTGTTGGTGGACAGGACGGTCTTGCGGTCCACATCCACCAATCCCGGGAATGCAATACCGACCCCTGCGCAGTTTTCAAAGGGGAGCGATTGTTCAATGAGCAGATCCGCCACCGTTTCTTTCACGGTTTCCAGCACCGGAAGCAGCCCTTCCCCCGAATGGGAGCGCACCTTGCGGAACGCTTTCACCTGCCCGTTTTTCAACAAGCCTGTCTTGATATAAGTTCCGCCGAAATCCAGTCCAATCGAATACATCCTGATCCCTCCACCCCTTATTGATCCGGGTCAAGCCCTGTGCCGGATCATGTTCTCACATAGGCTTTGATCGTGACGCATTCTTTGCCCTCCGAAGGCCCGTGGGGACGGATCGTGTATTCGCCGACCGCAGCAGGAACGATGAACGTTTCGGCATAGTGGACGACAAAAGGTTCAAAAGCACCCGAAGGGCTTTCCACCACCGCTTCCTCCCCTTCGACCAGATTCAGCACGTTCACGATCCCGCCGGTGTGATGCGGCACCTTTTTGCTGAACCAGTGCCTCCGCGTCTCGATAAACTCCCGCTCATGCAGTCCGGTCCGCTCTTCGCGCCAGCCGTCTCCCCTTGCCACCTCTTCCACGCGGTTGATCAGATTTTTTTCCACCCATGGAGTGGTCCGGTTCCATTGGATCACTTTCTCACCGTGTTCAATGTGCACGGGCCGCGGTTTGCCATCCAGGTCCACACGCCCCCAATCCCACAGCTTGAATGTAAAAATATACGGAGTGGCGCTGATTTCGAGCACCATGCTGTTTTTGCCGGAACAGTGCACCGTCCCTGCCGGGATCAAAAAATGGTCATGCTTCTTTGCCGGAAAACGGTTGACATATTTTTCATCGGGAAATTCGATCTCACCGTCTTGGGCCCGCTTCAAGTCGCTGACCATCTCCTCCGGGTCAATCCCTTCCTTCAGACCGAGGTAAACGACGGCATCCTCTTCCGCATCGAGGAGATAGTAGCTCTCATCCTGCGTATAGTGCATGCCGAACTGCTCCTGGATATACTCGGTCAGCGGGTGGACCTGCAGGCTCAGGTTCTGCCCGTCCATGGTGTCCAAAAAATCGAAACGAATCGGAAACTCCGTGCCAAACCGGGCATGAACGGGATCCCCCAGCAGTTCCACCGGATAGCTGTACACCAGATCGACCGACGGCACTTCCACCCGGATTCCACCGTACAGAAGATACAGGCTGTTTTCCTCCGGCACGCAATCAAACGCCCAGGCAAAATTGCGTTCACTCCGGTCCAGATCGCATACTTCCTTCATCCACTGGCCGCCCCACACCCCGGGCTTGAAATACGGGACCACACGGAATGGCCGGGCCACCGTCTGCTTGAGTCCTTCCCGGAACGCTTCTCTGGTGATCATTTTCGGATGATCACCGAGGTTCGTGTCAAGCAAGTAGTCCATCTTCGGAAGGAGCTCTTTTTTGAGCCGGTCAGCCACACGCCATTCGAAAAAGTATCCCCTCTTATACTTCCGAAGAGGATCCTCCTCCCGGTTGTCCGCTTTCCAGTTGCCCATTTCCCCGCTCTCGTAGCGTTTCTGGATTTCCCACCGGGCCAGGTCGGCGTAAATCAGGATGTGTTCGGAATTCCCGTTCGCGTTGTTGCCGGAGCTGTGGTTTGCACCCGGGTTTCCCTGAGTGATGATGCTGGCGCCGACTCCGTAGACGAGGATGATACCGTTTTCAATTTCCGCTATTTTTTTCTGACAGTCCCGGAGTTTGGACACATCGAAAAATTCCTCCAGTGAAGCATGAGACATCAAACCGAACACCCGGTCTTCGGTCAGGTTCCTTTCGATCATCCGGGTCACCTGCTCCGGCGGGTAAGACACCTCGTCCGCGTGAATGGTCAGCACGGGCTGAAGGCCTTCTTCAAACGCCCTGCGGATTTCCGCCTCGCGCACCCCCGGGTAGCACTCAACGGTGACGACCGTTTTCCGCTTGCGTCCAAGCCTGCTCCGGATTTCCCGGATGATCGACGGATAGCCTTGCCAGGCCTGTCCTTCAACTCCCTCGACCCGAACAAAAGGTTCCTTGTCATAGTTGGACTTTCCCACTCTATACCGGTTCAACTCGACCACCTCTTCTAATGGAGAATAGGGACAAACCGTACCGATTGAAAGTGAAGGACCTCCGTGCTCCACTCACCGGATCCTGGTTGGATACGTTTTTAGTTATAATGTTATAACATTATATCTTATACAAAGCATAAAAGAAATCAACGAAAATGTAAATGGGATTGCGCATGGAAAAAAGAGGGAGATAAGCCGGCGGGCAATTTTTCCGGTTGATTTCAGTAACCATTAAAGCTTCTATATTGTTCCAAAATGATCAGAATACAGGATATTTTGTATAACGAAAGTCCTAAAGAAAAACCAATCTTTCCCCTTATATACGAAACGGGATTTCTCCCCTTACACTCGAAACTGTAGTTAAACTTGCAAAAAAGGAGCGATTGTTAAGTGAAGCGCATTCTTCTTTCCCTGTCTACAGCAAGCCTGTTGGCCTTCGGTTTGGCAGCTCCCACCACGGTATTCGCCGACGATCATCTCGATGTGAAAGACGGCGTCAACGACACCGCGGAAGAATTGCAAAACGGAGCCAACCAAGGTGCGGATCGAGCCAAGGAAAAGGCCAACCAAGGCGTCGACGAAGCCCAGAAGCAAATCGACGATGCCCAGGACAAAGGCAATCAAACATCCGACGAAGCCCAAGAGTCGGCCAATCTGACCTTCGAAAAAGCGCTGAACCTGTTCAACCAGGAATGGAACTGGGCCGCGGATTATCTTCAGAACAGCCAGGAAACGCTGGCACTCGTGATTGAGCACACCCAAGGCAAATTGGACGAAACCAAAGGGAAAGCCGAGGACAAAGTGAATGCGGCCAAGGACAAAGCCGAGAATAAAGCGAACCAAGTGAAAGAAAAAGCGGAAGAAGAATCGGCCCCTTACAGTGATGCCGCCGAAAAACAGGTGGATGACACCAAAGATGCCGCAGAACAGCAAAAGGAAATCATCGGGGGAGACGACCCGTCTGAAGAGTGATTCAAATGCTTGAAACTGACAGCGGAAAGGAGAGACCACGTTGGCCTGCAGCATGTGGAAGCGAGCGGGAATGCTTTCCCTCATCGTCCCGGCGCTGTTGATCGCCGGGGGATGTTCCGAAAGCCCGTCGGATGCGGGATCCGCTGAAGAAGCCTCGGGCGGACAAAGTGAGCAAGCCGCCGAACAGACCGGCGCATGGGCGAGTGCCACCCGGGATGCCATGACCTTGGCCCGTGAAGGGATTGAAACGATCGGTCAGGGATTCTCCTCCTGGACGGACGACCCGCAACAAGGGGGAAAGAGGGTCAAGGAAGGCATCCAAAAACTGGATAAAGCCTCGTCCCAGTTGGAACAGACCCCTCCCCCTTCCAACGAGGGAAAAGAGCTTCACCAACAAGGGAAAGCATTGATCCAGGAATATATTGCACTTTCCGAACAAGGTCTGAAAGCCGCTGAGGCGAAAGACGCACAAAAACTGAGCGACATCGCCAACCAGCTGAAAGATCTGAATCAAAAGCTGAAAGAATGGAACGCCAAAGTAAAGGAAATCGGCTAGCATCAACCCGGCCAACCCGGTTTTTCCTTTCAGCTGCGTGGTACTGACGAAATGGAGATCCTTCCGGTCAGAACCCTCCGCCACGAATCGGCGGAGGGTCTTAATAAAGCAAAACGGAACAGATCTTCTATTATTTCAGCAATATTCCAATTGATCGACATCGTTTATAATAGAAGATGATTTTACACGAGGAGGGATATATGTAAGTTGAAAATTCTCATCCGAATCACCCTTTGTCTATTGCTGGCATGGTTTGTCTTGGTGCCGATGCAAGCGGGCGCCGCCGATCTTCCGGAGATCGACCCGATTCTGAAAAGTGCGGACAAACTGAAAGCGGTCCAGAATGATCTCCGTAACGTCCGAGTCATCCTCACCTACGACGACCGGCCGACCTCCGAAGATGTCGCCGCTCTCCGGGATCGGGGTCTGAAGACCCACACCTTCGACCACCTGCCCATGATCGCCGTACAAGGTCCCTACACCGCCATCCAGGAGCTTTTCGATCAAGACCACCTTCGCTCGATCTTTGCCGACAAGAAGCTCGACTACCTGTTGAAAGACAGCGTTCCGTACATCGAAGCCGACCGTGTCTGGAGCGAGCTCGGCTACACCGGTAAAAACGTGGGGGTCGCCATCATCGACTCCGGAGTGGATGCTCTCCATCAAGACCTCTCCTACGGGGAAAAGACCGTTCAAAATGTGAAAATTCTGTCCAACAACTTCTTTACCGATGAAATGATCGTTCAGGAAAACCTTCCGAACACCGACACCACCAGCGGCCATGGAACCCATGTCGCAGGGATCATCGGCGGTACGGGTGCCGCATCAAACGGCACCTACAAAGGAGTGGCCCCGGATTCCAACCTGATCGGCATCGGTGCCGGGGACGCCCTTTTCATCCTCTATGCGCTGGAAGGCTTTGACTACGCCATCGAAAATCAAGAGAGGTACGGGATTGACGTAATCAGTAACAGCTGGGGAACCACCGGGGAATACACCCCGAACGATCCCGTCAACGTCGCCAGCAAAGTCGCCCACGACAAGGGGATGACGGTCGTCTTCGCCGCCGGAAATGAAGGGCCGGAAGAAAACACGCTGAACCCCTACTCCGTGGCTCCCTGGGTGATCGGGGTGGCCGCAGGGACCAAAGACGGGAAACTCGCCGATTTCTCCTCCCGCGGAATCCCGGGGGACAAGCTGTATCACCCGACCCTCACCGCTCCGGGCGTGGACATTGTCTCCACCCGGGCTTCCACCGGTTCCACCATCAACGCCCTGACGGCCGCCACCGACGCCACCTACATCCCGCCGCAATACATTCCCTTCTACACCACCGCGAGCGGGACCTCCATGGCCACGCCGCATATCTCCGGTGTGGTCGCCTTGATGAAAGAAGCCAACCCGGAACTCACCCCGGATGTGATCAAAGACGTGCTGATCAGGACCGCCCGCCCGATGGAAGGATATCAAGAGTATGAGGTGGGGGCCGGTTACGTCGATGCTTACGATGCCGCCGCTCTGGCCAAGAAGGTCAAGGTGAAGGCCCCGAAGGGGGGCGGGACCGAAAAAGAGGTTCCCACCTACAGCGTGACCGAAACCTGGTCCGGTGAAATCGGGCCCAGCGCGGACGGCACCCCGGTGGAAGACAAAGATGAAAAGATCCTCACCATCGACAAAAAAGCCGTCTCCGCCACCGTCCGCATCGATTGGACCAACCCCGCCACGGACTTGGACCTTTATGTCTACGGCCCGGATGGCAGCCTCGTCGGCAAATCCGCTCAGGGAGTGACCGATTTTGAAGAGACCACCATCCTGGACCCGGCTGCCGGTGAATACAAAGTGGTGATCGAAGGTTACCTCTCCACCGTTGAACCCTATGAAGGCACCGCCACCATCGATTACGCCTTGCGCTGACAAACCCTTTGAAACAGATCCCCCGGCGACGGACGCCGGGGGGTTTTCATGGACTCAAAAAATCCGGGCGTTCTCCATTCAGGGTCCTTGCGGCCATCCATCGGGACGACTCCCTCTCCCCTCCAGAAGCGTTGTGAAAAAGTGAGCGGCAGCATTTACCCAAATCCGCTCCGGCTGCACTCTCACAGACCACAAGTGCTATTTTGGGTGAACGCTTCCCCTTTTCTCGAAATGAACATGAAATCACAACGCTTCCAGGATTCCGGGACCGTTTTAATATACTTCAGGGGTAAAAGTCCCCCCCTTATTTCGGATGGGGGTCCAGTCACCAAGCCTTTCGGGTTATCAAAACCAAGACAGCGACGATGAGGTGGAAAAGCTATTTTTATTAATTTAAATTTTATTATGAAAAATTGAAATAATATCACCGATTTATTACTACAATGAAACAAGGCCAAAACGTGAAGGAGGGATCGGTATGGATCCGGATTGATTCGCTGGGGAGAACCATTGAAGAACGCCTGAGGCGGGGGTGGCGACCCTTCTTTTCCTGCACCTTGTGGGAAAGGAGGTGATTCCGATGATGGAAACCATCATGCTGCTTGCGCTTATGGCACAAGTCGTTCAACTGTGTTTCCTAATCTGGTCACAAAAAAAATGACCCGCCTCGCAAACGGCGCGCCGGCAAGGGATATAGAAACGGGATCGGCAACAATCGTCGGTACAGTTTCAGTGATTGGGGAACATACACCGAAAAGAGAGGTTCAATGTGAGAAACCGCTATCATGGACCATTCATCAAACGGATTGTCAGGGCGATCCACGGACTTCATCAAGCTTCTCCGTTCGCCGGAGGAACCAAAAAGGTCCCGTCAGGGTTTGCGATCGGGTGATGGATTGGAGATGGTCGTCATTCTTAACCGCTTCGGCGAGCCTTTCAAGAGCATTCTTTTCTTGAAATTTCTCCGGTAATCCCGCTGACGGATTTTACACGCCTGTACGATTGGATCGGTATGACGGTTTTTTATGCCGTCCTCGGCTTCTTTTCATATTTCATTGAGTTTGGTCTTTATGACAAAGGGAGACGGCGCAGGAACAGGTTTAAACCGACTTCGACGGAAAGATACGTTCAGGGAGTGCTGTTCGGAGCCCCCCTTCTTCAGGGGGGGCTTTTTCATTGATATGTCATAAAGAATTGGCCCACCCGCCATCTCCTCCGGAGTGTTGTGCACAGAAAAATAATTCATGGTAAAAAAGACCTTTCCGGAACCGTTTCAAAACTTGGCAATGAAAATGATGATGCTGAAACAGATGGAGATATTCCTTTTCATTACGGATATACTCTCCATGATCAAACCAGGTCATCAAACGGTTGGAGAGTGGTTTATCAGCAAATAAGCAGGGTTCAATCACGATAATTGTACCTGTTGTTTTTAAAATGCGTCTAAACTCCTTCATATAGCGGTGAATCTCTTCTGAAGCAATGTGATGTAACACCGCAACGATCAAGATATAATCCATGCTTTTATCTTCAACAGGGAAACGATGATGTTTAAAAACATCAAACGTGTACTCGGGATAAAGCTTTTTTGCGTAAGCAATACGTCGATGGTCAGGATCGATGCCTATGTAACCTTCAGGAGAAAAGATCGGGCAATTGGCTCCGGTACCTGAACCAAAATCCAGAATATGACCCTCTTTAACAGGAAAGTGATCCAAAAGTAGATCATGAATATATTTTTTGGTAAACCATTTGGGACGGATCAACCGATGGTATAGGTATGGAGATACTTGGTTGTTAATGCCTGTTCACTGCTTTCCTGTATGAATTGATAGGTTAATTTGTCCCGGTTTTTATGAAAACATGCATCATAACACCGGATCAGTGAACCATCATATCGGATGCTGTGAATTGGGGCAGACTGTCATAAACTCTTCAAAGAAGGCACCATCTGTATAACCGGGTCATAACCTATGGGTGGAGGGACGAAAGGACTCTCATGGGGTTGAATTCAGCAAGAAACTGCGGTGAACGAGGATCAATGAACCCCATACGAAAGTCCTCTGACAAAAATCATGATCGGGAGAAGGGAAAAAGGGAATGGAAGAAATGATTTACAGTGTTCTGACCATCTATCTGTGTTCCATCTTCCTGTTCTCGTCGGTCTTTAAATTCCTCCGTCTCCCATCCTTTGTGGTATTGGTCGAAGCCTATGGAGTCCTCCCATCACCCTATGACCGGATCTTCGGTTATCTGTTGCCGCCGATGGAGTTGTTGGGAGCCGGTCTGCTTTTGTTCCAAAGCACGGCTGTTTGGGGAAGCTTTCTTCTTATGGGACTGCTTTTGTGTTTTGCCTGTGCGATTGGGTCCGTGATTCGGTCGGGGAGAGTCATTTCTTGCGGCTGTTACGGAAGTTTTATGGAAGCACAAGCAGATGGATGGGCGCTCACCAAAATTGGGTTCCTTTTTGCCTTATGTACTGTGTTGGCTTGGGGTCACCATTTCTCGGACACGATCCACTTCCGGCCACCTTTGATTACCGTCGGAGTTACTGCAGCTCTTCTTACCCTGTTGGTTCAAAAGGTGTGGTCATCTCATCAAAAGGCATTGTCTAAACTCAAATACCTTCAGAAACGCTCTTCGGCCCGTTAACGAAAGGAGGAAGACAATGAATGAGGTGTTGCTGTACTCCAATGTTCTGTTGTGGGTGGTTGTGCTGTTGATCGGGTTTACCCTCTTCATTCTCTTTCGCCAGTTTGGTGAAGTGTATTTGAGTACCGGAGAAAGTATCGCCCGGGATGGTATTGCGATCGGAGACCACGTTCCTTTATTAAATAACCGGAGAACCTTGAACGGACAAACGGTCCGCGATCAACCGGGCAAGCCCACCCTGATGCTTTTTTTGAGCCCCACCTGCGAGGCCTGTAAAGATCTGATACCCGATTGGAACCAAGCCTTTCATGAACGTAACGATATCCATTTTCGCGTCATCGCTGTCGGGAACAAAGAAAAGACGGCGGAAATGGTGAAGACACGAAAATTGGAAGGAGAGCTGATCCCCGACGAGGATCACAGTATCCTGGAAAAACACCGGGTCCGGGTCACTCCGTTCGCTTTTATCCTGGATGAAAAAGGGGTGGTGCGCGGCAAAGGACTCTGCAATGGCATGGAACATATCCATGGGTTGATCTCGTACCTGAACAGCGATTTTGTCAGGGTATAAGGGGAGAGGTGACAAAACCCGTGAACCAGCTTAAAAAAATCGAAGGATTTAGCCGCTTACTTGCGGAGAACATCGCCCGATTGGTGGATAGAAAAGGTTTTTTGAAAACCATATCGGTGGGTGTATTCGGGGCCTGTATGGACTTTGCCATGCGGCCGGCAAATGTCTTCTTGACCGCTTCTCCACGTTGGTGCCAACTTTCGTGGCCGGGACCTGGGTGTAATCCCCCTTTTGGTCGCTTCTGCAGCGGGTGCCCCGGTCCAAGCGGGAACAGAAAGTGTCCTCCCGGATATAAAGTTTCGTATGCCTCTTGGAACCAGACGGGGTGTTGGTGTCGAACCACTTCCATGGGTACCTGGGTCTGTTGCGATTGCACCCTGGGTCGTAATCCATACATCCATTATTCCACGGACTGTGCTTGTAGCTTTTTTGTTCCGTATTAGATACCGTTTTCTTCGGAGGTGAAAACATGGCGACATCCGCGGTTTTTCATCACAGTGAGGTGATCATCGCCGCCTTCTTGGCCTTCATCGCAGGAATCACAACCTTCACATCAGCTTGAGGGATCAATGTGACCCTGGCGGTCCATCCTCTTGGTGAGAGGATCCCCATCCGTATGTGGTTCAAAAGAACGGGAATGTACGCCCTGTCCATCATTTTGTCGGGGGCTTTTTTTGGTTTTCTGTTCACGGATGTGTTCTTCCTTCTTGGTGTTCTGTTACCTGATCCGGTAAAAGTGTCTTTGCTGTCCGGTCTCGTGCTCTTATACGCGCTTCATGAACTCCGATTCCTCAAGTTGAAAATTCCACAACGGCGTTGGCAAATTCCCGGAAGCTGGGTAAGCCGACGAAACGGCATGGATATGGTGGTGTGGGGAGTCATTCTGGGAGCAGGGATTTTTACATATATCCCTCATAGCAGCTTCTACATTTTGTATCTGTTCCTCGGTTTTTTCCTGAATCCTCTCTACGGAATATTGCTGGGAGCCCTCTATGGCTTTTCCCGTATGATTCCCTCCTTGATCCTGGGGATCGTGCCCTATGTGACCCGGTATAATCGAAGCCTCGATCTAGCATTATCAAGGACAGTGACTGATCTCAGCCGCGGCTTGAACTTTGTCGTATTGGCGATCACCTTCTTCTATTTGATTTTTCAATTATAGAGGCGTTGTGAAAAAGTGAGCGGAGAGGTCAACTCGCGAATATCGTCAACCTTCTCCAGTTCACAGATCAGCTCAAATATCTTTCCACTCTTCCTCTCACCCATCCAAGGTTTCATGAGACACATAAACTTTTCCCGCTTTTCCGTCGCAGTTAAAGGAAAGTCATAATCCCCTTTCGCTTGAACCACGCCTGAACGATATAAATCCCCTTTTGACGTAAGGATCTCAACCCGGCTACATGCTTTTTGCGGAAACTTTCGGTCCAGATCATTGTCGATTTGAACCTCGATTTTATCCATCACATCCAAAATCTCTACATCATCCAGTTTATTTAATACCTGATCCGGACCCACCTCGCCAAATACCAAAAATGCCGCAATGGGAAAGGGAAGGTTATATTGAGCTTCTTCGGTACTTTGGGGGGACTTTGTCGATAAACGGGAAGACTCCGTAAAAGTGTGGACCACGACCTTATCGATCTCCTGATGGGTCATTTTTTTCTCCCCGAGTATTTCTTTCACTCCTTCGATGGCTGGCTGCGCCCAACGGCAGCAAGCATAGGTTTTGAAATACAGATGTTGTATGTGATGAATCTCACCCAGAGTATGCACCTGTTCTAAGCCGGGTTCTGTCGAAAACAGCGATGGGACGCCTGTAAATCCTTCTTTGGCTAAATAGACGGAACTGACCCCGGTCATACTGCCCCAGGCGATGGCATCCTTTACCATGGAAGGGAAATGGATGCACCGCATCATCGGTGAATAGGTGGAATGATACTCCGCGATACCCAGTGCCTGCTCCGCAGCGGACGTAGTTAACCCAAGAATGTTAGCAACCCCCGCAGCGGCGCCCAAGGCTCCCCAAGAACCTGTGCAGTGATATTCCGGCCTCCATTGATGGGCCACAATCCCGGCCCGGATCCCCACTTCATATCCGATCAGGAGTGCAGTCAGAAACCCTTTCCCATTGACCCTCTCTTCCTCAGCCGCCGCCAGTACAGCGGGAAAGACGACTGCCCCGGGATGACCCTTGGTTAAACGATGTCCGTCGTCCAAATCGAGGGCGTTGGCCGATGTGGCATTGACCAGTGCGGCACCTGCGGGCCTTAATTTCCCCGGAAATGCAATCAGACTACTCTGCCCATTCTTCCATTCCGTGCAGGCGAATTTTCTTGTGATCCGAGCCGCCTCGGTTTGAGCACCGGCCACGGTGCAGGCCAGGATATCCGCCAAGGCTTCCTTTAAGGCTTGAAGAGTGGCCGGACTTACATGATCCAATGTCCCGTTGAGAATATATGATCCTAAGGGATGTTCTCCGGATACAGACATTTTTTCCCCCCATACACATCACAAAAAAAGGACAGCATCAACCAGTTCCCCCATATCAGGGTTCTATCGATCTTTCTCACTCTCCGGCCGCCCTAAGGGCCTTGCCTCGCTTAGCAATTCCACGAGATGAACTGCACGCATTCGCTCTTCCAGGCACTCTCTTTTGATGCCAAGCTTCATCTGCAGCAGACAACCGGGATTTGTGGTAACGAGCGTATGGGCACCGGTCATTTTCACCTTGTCCATTTTATGATCCAGGATCTTCATGGATTCATCGAATTGAAGGATGTTGTAAATGCCGGCGGATCCGCAGCATCGTTCCGATCCCTCCATTTCCCGGTAAACGATACCCGGTATGGATTTCAACACGCGGAGCGGAGGTTCGACAACGTGCTGCACGTTCAACATATGACACGAGGATTGGTAGGTGACCACTTCCTTGACCGGTTTGGTAAAGGTCAGGGTATCCAGTTCAACCAGTACTTCACTGATGTCTTTCGTCCTTGCGACAAACCCTTCCGCCCGTTCCTGCCAATCCGGTTCGTCCTCGAATAATTCCCCGTATTCAATAAGTCTCGCACCGCAACCGCCGGCATTAATCACGATATAGTCAACATCTTCCCCTTCGAAGGCCTTTTCGAAGGCTTTGATGTTTTTCTTGGCCAATTCCTTGGAGATCCCCTGTTTTCCGGAATGAGCATGCAGCGCTCCGCAACACGTCTGCCCGTCAGGAATAACCACGTCGGCACCGGCCCGGGCCAACAGATCGATCGTCTTGGCATTGATCCCGAAAAAGAGGCTGTCCATGATGCAACCTGTAAAAAAACCGACTTTGGCTCTTCTTTGGCCGGCTGTTTTTACGACCTTTGGACGGTGCATTCTTTCAACCGGAGAGGGTAAATCAGGCAATATCTGTTCAAATTGTTCCAGATGAAGCGGAGCCGCCTTTGTCAATCCGGTCATCCGCCCCAAGGTCTGCAAACCGGATTTTTGATAAAACCATGAGGCATGACCGATGGTGTTCATCCAGGCTTTGGATGGAAAAACCTGTTCAAAAATGAGTTTTTCCACCACTTTTTGTATTTTCGTTTTCGGTTTTTGTTCGTCCAACACTTGTTTGGCGCCTTCCAGTATTTTTCCGTATTGGACATTAGTGGGGCATACGGTGGAGCAGGCGTTGCATCCCAAACATTTGTCAATCGGTTCTTGCAGTGCTTCGATGTCGACCTTTCCCTCAGCGAATTGTTTGATGAGATGGATCCGGCCCCGTGGTGAATGAGTTTCCTTCTTCATGGACTCATAAGTGGGGCAAGCGGGCAGACAATAGCCGCATTGAACGCAATCGAAGGTTTTTTCGTAATGAATTTTTTTCTGCCGGTCTTTCAATCGATCAACCATTCCGCAACACCAACGAATCTTGACCCGGTTCGGGGAATATTTTTCCCGGATTCAGAATGTTGTTCGGATCCCAGGCCCCTTTGATCCGATTCATCATCTCCAAACCGAGGGGACCCAATTCTTTTTCCATAAATGGTGCCTTCATCGTCCCGATCCCGTGTTCTCCCGACAGGGTGCCGCCTAAATCAATCGCCGTCGTGAAAATCTCGCCGACCGCTTGCTCGACACGGATCATTTCCTCGGTGTCCCGTTGGTCGCAGATGATATTCGGATGCAGGTTGCCATCACCCGCATGACCGAAAACGACGAGGTGGATATCATATTTTTCTTTGATTTGCTTCAGACGGTCGATCATCTCGGGGATTTTGCTCCTCGGGACGGTGGCATCCTCGGACACTTTTGTCGGCTTGACCTTCACGATGGCCGGAGAAACCAATTTTCGCGCCAACCAGAGTTGATCGGCCTCTTCCCGGGTTTGGGCGACCACCGTTTCCCGCGCGCCGACCTCCCGTATGATCCGCTCGGTTTCGCCCATCTCCTTCTTGAGAGTTTCTTCATGTCCGTCAAGCTCAATCAACAAAATGGCTTCCGCATCTACAGGCAACCCGATCGGCCGATAAAGTTCCACCGCAACGATCGAAGCCTGATCCATCAGTTCGATTTTGGCCGGTAAGATCCCCGATGTCAGGACTTTCGAGATCGCTTTTCCGGAAGTGACCAAATCGTCGAATACAGCCATCATCGTTCGAGTAGCCGGAGGTTTTGGAATCAGTTTTAAAATCGCTTCGGTGATGACGCCGAGAGTCCCTTCCGAGCCAACGATCAACTTGGTCAGATCATAACCGGTAACGTTTTTCATCGTTCGTCCGCCGGTACGGATGAGGTCGCCTTCGGGAGTCACCACCTCGAGGCCCAGGACATAATCCTTTGTCACGCCGTACTTTAAACCCCGCGGTCCGCCCGAATTTTCTGCGAGATTTCCCCCGATCGTGGAGACATGGGAACTGCTGGGATCGGGCGGGTACATTAATCCGTACTTCTCCGCGGCTTTATTGATGTCGGAAGTGAGGACCCCCGGGGAAACGATCGCCACCAAATCGTCCGGATCGATCTCCAGTATTTCCCTCCATCGGGACAGGTCCATCACAATTCCTCCCTTGACCGGCAGCGGACCGCCGCTCAAAGAAGTTCCCTGACCCCTCGGGTAGACAGGCACCCGGTATTCGTTGGCCAATTTGAGCACCGCAATTACCTCGCTCACGTCTTTCACCTGAACGACCGCCTGAGGAAGATGGTTTCCGAAAGAGGCGTCGTAGCTGAAACTGTGCAAATCGGGCAGATCCGTGAGGAAACGGCCCGGATGAAAGATCTGTTTCAGCTCTTTCATCCATACTTCATCCAAAGGAAATCCCCCCTTTCACTCTTCCATTGATGTGGTCTCCCCGACCGCTTTTCTTGCGGGAAGATTGAGCAGCTCTTTCGGATTGATCGAGACCATCCGTTCGATATCGTATTCCGGGATCCCGTTGTCCAACATCTTCTGTATGAACTCTCCCAACGCTTTCACAGGAGCTGGATTGTGGGCCTGTCCATAATCAGTCACCATGATGCACGAACCGGCACCCAATTCCTGGATGTTTTTGGCCATGGAACCCGGTGAAATGTCATAAAAATCGGGCCCGCATGCCAGATAACACTTTTCCAGAATACACCCCTGTCGGACGAGAATTTTTTGTAGGTCCAATGGAATCCTGGCAATTCCGAGGTCCGCATGTTGGATCAAGATCTTCTGGACCCCGATCTTGCCCGCCTCCCGCACGAGGATCTCAACTTCATGGGGAGCCAAGTGTCCGGTGGCCAACACGATATCTTGTTCAGCGATGAGATGCAGAATTTCAAAGACCTCGGGCCAAAGCTTCCCTTCATCGTCCACCACCCGGATACCGCGGGACAGATGGGGCAGGGATTTTTCACTGTGAAACAGTTTCCCGGTCGATCGGCGGCTGTAATATTTTTGATGCTGTTCGGCTGAAATCGTCGGCATCCATATGATCTTGGCCCCCATCTGGATCGCGACATCCACCACCGCCGGAGACAACCCTCCGCTGAAGGCGTTACAGACCAGCCCTCCATAGATGTGGAGGTCCGGATGTTTTTCCCTGAGCAACGTCGCACGATCGTAGGTTTGACCTTCATGGGCTTTCAAAACGACTCCGGCCATCTCCGCACGCCGGACATCCTGGATCAGCTCCCAGTCGGTCTGTTTTCGGGGAAAGATGCTCGGCGAACTGTGTACATGCAACTCAATCGCACCTTTTAACAACGGGTGAAAAGTAGAATCCATCCTCATCCCTTCCACTATGACACGATGGACTGTGCCAGCGAAGTATGACGAAAGCTTCCATCGAAAAACATGATCAGTTTCTCCATCATCTTCAGGAACTCTTCATGGTCGGAATACATGAAATCATTGTGTTTGCCGTTGATCGTATACAACTCTTTGGGTTCGCGGGCGGCCTCATAAAGCGAAATGGCTTCTTCATAGGGGTGGAGCAGATTGTCCGAACCATGGGCGATGAACAGCGGCACCGGGGAGAGGTCCTTCACTTGTTTTTCCACATTCATCCCGATGATGCTTTCCGTGAATTGCAACCGGGTCTTCTCGCCGAATCCTTTGACCGAAGCCAATTCTCTGGTCACGTAGGACTCTGTCGCCGGATCCAACGGATAGTGAATGAACGGATCGGCCAAGAGGGATTCTCCTTCGGTTACCCTGCGATTTCGGTCTTCTTCCAATGTTTCAAGAATATTACGCCAATACTTGTAGGTGTGTACCGATTTTAACCAACGTTCGCCGTTGTAAAATCCGTTTAACGCGGCTACCGCTGAAACGCGCTTGTTTTTCACCGCAACCTCAATCACGTTGGAAGCACCCATCCCCCAGCCGATCAAACCGATCCGGTTACGATCAACATGCTCCTGCAATTGCAGGAACGTGATCGCGTTGTCGATGTCCTGGACTTGTTCGGAAAGGATTACCCTCCCCTTCTTCCCTTCGCTGTCGGCAAATCCACGGTAGTCAAAGCCCAAACAAATGTAGCCCTCCTGCGTCAGACGTTTCGCAAACATCTTGGGATAAAATTCATTAAAGCCGTTGTAACCGGAGTTGGGAATGATGGCCGGCCGTCTGTCCCCTTCTTTCATGTCATCCGGCAAGTAAAGGGTACCCTGCAACTTACAGCCTTCACTGTAAAAAGAGATCTTCTTTTCATTCATGAACAATGGACCTCCGTTGGCCGTGGTTTCGCGAACAAGCCCATTCTGCTGACTTCAGAGGTTTTCCGGTTGAATGCCTGCCCACACTCATTTTATTTTTGAATCAATTTTTCCGAGACCAGCCATTCCCTGGCGACTTTTGTCTCGTTTTGATGGTCCACGTCCACTTTGTAATTGAGTTCCATCATATTTTCCGTTGTCAGACGTCTCGCCAGATCATTCAACAATCCTTCTATCTTTTTATTTTTACTTAAGACATCTTTTCGAATGACCGGTGCCGCATGATAGACGGGGAAGAACTTTTGATCGTCTTCCAACGACACCAAATTAAACCCTTTGATTCGTCCATCCGTTGCAAAACCCACGGAGACGTCCACTTGCTTCTCTTTTAGAGCATTGTATAAGATCCCGGAATCCATCTTTTTAACACGGTTGGTCGGAAATTGAAACCCATATTTCTTCTCGAGGCCCTTCATGCCGTCCTGACGGGAATAAAATTCCGCATTGGTTGCAAACCTCAAAGCCTTCGGGTTCTTCTTCACGTACGCAGCCAGATCGGAAAGAGACCGGATGTTCAGCTTTTCGGCTTGATCCTGCCGCATCAGAATTGTATAGGTATTGTTTAACTCCGCCTGCTCCAACCAGACCAGGTCATTCTCCGCATCCAGCTTTTTCACCTTTTTAAAGGCCGCAGCCGGATCGGTTTCGGCCGGCTCCTTCAGAAATACCATTAAGGCGGTACCCGTATACTCCCAGTACATGTCGATCTGTCCGTTTTCCAGAGCGGACCGTGCCACGCTGCTTCCCATGCTGCCCGCTTCTTTCACCTTGTACCCCTTTTCCTTCAAATAAATGGAAGTAATCTTGGTCAGGAGATGTTGCTCTGTAAAGTCTTTTCCGCCAACGGTGATCTCACCGGATTGGGCACCGTCCCCCATACTGCTGCCGCAAGCGGTTCCCATCATCATGAGAGATACGATCATCAATGCAAACCATAAGCTTCGCCAAGTAAAATTCAAGGGTGTGAACCTCCTTAAATCAGTCTGATTCCCAATGCAACCCTTTTGGAATGATCCGTTTTTCCAACTTGCCCAGCAAAAAATCAATCGTAATCGCCAACATCGTTACAGGAACCGCACCCGCCAGCATAATGCCGGTATCGTAAAGAGAAATCCCCGTGAAAATGAAATCGCCCAATCCCCCTCCGCCGATGAGAAAAGCCAGAGCGGCCGTTCCGATATTAATGACCGTGGAGGTTCGAATTCCCGCCAGGATCGCGTAAGAAGCGTTGGGAAGTTCCAGCTTCCACAGGATTTGAGACGGTTTCATTCCCATCCCCTTGCCCGCATCGATCACCGACGGGTTGACACTTTCGATCCCCGCGATCGTGTTTCTCAGGATGGGAAGCAACGAATAGAACCACAGGGCAAAAACGGCCGTTTTATATCCCAGTCCTAAGTACGACATCACCAGCGCCAGCACAGCTAAACTGGGGACCGTTTGACCCACGTTGGCGAAATTGATGACGATCCAATCGAATTTCTTAAAGCGGGGCCGGGTGATGAAGATTCCCAGGGGAACAGCGACGAGGACCGCCAAAAAGGAGGACAAGCCGACCAACTTCAGATGCTGTCCCAACAGATAGATCAATTCGTCCGGGTTATCGGCGATAAACCGGAATGAGCCCGCAACATAAGCCCAGCCGATAAAACTGATAATTACCAGAAACAGCCCTGCCCGCACCACGTTTTCCCATTTCTTCTCCGGCATCGGTACCTCCCCTCCCTATTTCGAATTTATTGGACGATGGATTTGAGTTGTGCGGGATGCACCTCCACCAACCTTTCAAAATCGGCGATGGTGATGTTGCCAAAAGCGTTTCCTTCTTCGTCCACAACCGCCGCGGCTCCCGTGGGGGAAGATAACAGAACAGACAGGGCATTCCTCAGGTCTGAGTCCCGACGCACCGTAGAACCACCACAAGCTTCCTTGTAACTTTTCTGTTTTTTTTGACGGACAGCTGCCACCCGCTGAAGCAAATCGTCGACAGTCAGGAGGTTTAACCGTTTCAACGTCCGGTCGCTCCCCACAAATTGGCTGACAAATTCATTTCGGGGATTGGACAGGATTTCGTTGGGAGTCCCGTACTGCATCAACTCTCCGGCATTAAAGATGGCGATGGCATCCCCGAGTCGGATCGCCTCATCGATATCATGGCTGACAAACAGGATGGTTTTTTTGACGGTTTTTTGTATCCGCAAGAACTCGTTTTGGAGGTGCTCCCGAATGACGGGATCAAGAGCGCCAAAAGGTTCGTCCATCAGCATCACCGGAGGGTCTGCTGCCAGCGCCCTGGCCACGCCAATCCGCTGCTGCTGGCCCCCGGATAACTCCCAGGGATATCGATTGCGATATTCATCAGGGTCCAGCCCCATCATATCCATCAGCTCATTATAACGATGTTGGATTTTCACCCGATCCCAGCCCAACAGCCGGGGAACGACGGAGACGTTCTGTTCAATTGTCATATTGGGAAACAACCCGGTCTGTTGGATGACATATCCGATCGAACGCCGCAACTGGATCGAATCGAGGGACTGGATGTTCTCTCCGTTGACTTCGATCAGGCCTTCGGTCGCTTCGATCATCCGGTTTACCATGCGGAGGAGAGTGGTCTTGCCGCAGCCGGAAGGGCCGATCAGCACACAGATTTCCCCCTTCTCCACCGACAGGTTGACCCTGTTTACCGCTTTTACTTCTTTGTCTCCGCTTTGGTACACTTTGGTCACATTATTGAACTGGATCATCCAACTCACCCTTCCTGTTACTTCGAATCGGCAGTCCGGGGCGAAATCCATCTTTGGATTTGTCCGAGCAAAAAGTCGGACCCAAGAGCCAGTACAGACACGGAGAGCGCTCCTGCCTGCACCATGGTGGTGTAACTGGTAGAAATGCCCCGGGAGATATAATCCCCCAGCCCGCCGGCCCCGATATAGGCTGCAATGGCAGCAATCCCGATGGTTAAGATCACCGCCATTCGAACCCCTGCCATAATGACGGGCAACGCCATTGGGATTTCCACCCGAATCAATCGTTCCCTTGTCGTCATCCCCATCCCCTTCGCCGCATCCCGAATATTGGCGTCCACATTTTTCACGGCAACATAAGTGTTCCGGATAATGGGAAGCTGAGAGTAGAGAACCAAGGCACAAAAGGCTGGTAAGAAACCGATCCCATGGTTGATGATGGATAAAATGGGGATCATGATACCGAACAAGGCAATGCTTGGAATGGTCATGATTACCCCTGCCACAGCTAAAACGAGATTGGCCAGCCTTTCTTTCTGGCTGATGTAGATTCCAAAGGGCACTCCGATCAGAATCGAAAGGCCCACGGCCAGCCCGACCAGTTGGATGTGTTCAAGGGTCTTTGCCAGCATCTCACCCCAATGCTGTTGGAAAAACTCCAGCAATTCCACATGGCTGTCCTCCCCTCGGTCTCTAAAATCTTTTCTTGCTTACACCAAAAGATATAAGCAAATTCAATACCAACCCCTACAATCCTTGTGATTGATTGTCAGGTCAGAAGAAGGAAAGCCTAGCTGTATACCGGGGCTTTCCCTGTCTTGAGGCTGAACTCCATTGTGCTGCTGACCCGCTTTGCAAGAATTCTCGATGCTTGGCCTCTTCGATTATGGAGGTCAAATAATTTTTACAATTGTAAACATTATTTGACCCTTTGATGTTGAAAAAAATTCACCCTCCGCACCCTGCCCGGAAAGATGGAAGGGTTTTGGACGGGAATAAAGAATGCCCGTCCTGTCATCTTTGGTAAAAGATTTTTTACGCAGAGCCATTGGACAAGAAATCTCCCTGACCTATTCCTCCCGTCCCGCTTAACATGGGGTAAACCAGCGGTTTATAGAAAGGTGTTCTCCTGGAACGATTCACTCGTTCTTGATGAAACCAGCTGTCAGATTGGATCGTCGGAAAATGTCCCCACAACACTTCTTCTCCTTTTCCGGAAGCAACAACCGGTTGATCCAGCCCCTGAACATGGTCCAGGGTGAAAATGGCACTCCGCCCCCCATAGCCACATGTTGTGCCGACAAAATTGGCTACGACGGTACAAGCCTGTGCACTCCTTGCAATGGTGGACCACGCTGTCAGAACACCTTGTGGGTATTTGATGGCAGGTGCCGGGCCGGGTTCGGCTGTCCGACTGAAATCGCCGCACCAAGCGGATGGAACGGCGACGATCTCAGCCCTTTTGACCGCCATCACCCCCGCCACTTCCGGAAAACCCGCATCATATCCAATCATGAGGCCGATCCGGCCCAACTCTTCCGTGGAAAAAACGGAAATTTGATCCCCGGGAACCGCCCAATGTCGGTCCGACGGTCCTAAATGGGTTTTTCTGTATTTCCCTGATATCTTCCCTTCGGGTGTCACAATCACCGCCGAGTTATAAAGTTTCCCCTTCTCTTTTTCGATCAGCCCGAATACGATGTGGCACCCATGGGTATGAGCCAGTTTTTGCATCTCGAAAACGGTGGTGCCTTTCATCCCTTCTGCCAGACCGTCGATCTGTTCCAGGTTCAGGTGATTGACCGGGCCAATGAAGGATAGTTCGGGCAATACCAACAGTTTTGTCACTGAAGGAACTGAACCGAGATAATGGAGAGATCCCCTCGTCAACTGTTCAACCTTTTTCAGATTGGCGGGTTTGTCTCCCGGGACCGGCTCGTATTGTAACGCGGCGGCCCTGATATCACGATGTGGGGCTTTGTTACCGTAATCCCAAGGACCTACATACAGCATGAGATCCTTGTACAAAGCGGACCTCCTTTCTCTCAACCGGTCCTTGGATTCGTTTCTGTAAAGAGCAGGATCGATTTCGGCTGAGACGAAAGTCGTCTCTTCCACCGCCTCTTTCGGGGACGGAAGATAATCCGCTTCCTTCAATTTCTCCCCCCTGGGGGACCATATGGCGCTGGCCCCCACCATATGGTATCCCTTCTCCGTGTTGGAACGGTTTGCACTGACGATGTAGAGACCGTTCGTTTCTGCCCATGCCTGCAAATATGCGATCGACTGACCCGATGAATTGGTGGGAAAGGCAAGGATGTCCGCTCCCTGTACCGCTGCCAACCTGGAAGCCTCAAAGTAGATAGAATCCATGCAGATCATCATGGCGATATTTCCAATCTCCGTCGGATAAACCGGTAAGCCCAAATCCCCCCAGCAGGCCCAATTTTCTTCCGTCGCCCACAGATGCATTTTTCGGTATTTCCCGATATATCCGTCCGGACCTACCAAGGCCGCAGAGTTGTAATAGAGCCCGGTTTCCGGCTCGTGCTCCGGCAACCCCAGAACAATGTAGGCTCCGTATTGCCTGGCAATCCATTCAAACCGGTTCGTCGTGATCCCGGGTAACGTATCGACAAAGGGCGAGATCGCTTCACGGTCCTCATAAGTATAGCCCGTTGTCGCCATTTCCGGAGTCACGATGAGCTTTGATCCGTTTCCAGCCGCCTCCCATACGGCTTGGAACAACTCCTCGATGTTTTTATCTCTGGCACTTAATTTCGGATTGAATTGAATGCCGGTTGCTTTAAAAGGTACTGGTTTCACCATACCGCCCCTCCTTCGTCTGCAATGATCGGAATAGGGAAGAAAGTAATGAGGCAGGCATAAGAGTCCATCTACGTTATGATTTCCATCAATGAACCCCAAAAACATCTCCTTCCCCGATTCAATAGCAATTTGGATGCCAACGCCCGTGGTCCTTCCCGTTCCTGTACGCCACTCTGCACAATCCTGTATAATGAATGAAAAACTTTGTTACAAAACAGATAAATCAGAGGTCGATCCATGAATGTATTTAATGCGAAGCTGACCAAGCGTTATTTCATCATCGTTTTAGCCGTTATATTATTTACACTCTCTTCGATTTATTGGATCACCAGTGTGGTTCTGAATTCTTCCCTTGAAAGACAAATCCAATATCGGGATGAGTTGATTGCGAGTACGATCAGCAGAAGAATCGGTGTCACCATGGAGCGCATAGTCACCGATTTAAGGTATGTATCGGTTTATGCAAAGGATCCGAAGGGGGAACGGAACGTCTATCTCAAAGAGATGGAACGCATCGTTTCTCATGAACCCCTGTACCTTTTTATCCAAGTTTACGACCAACAGGGAAACCCGTTGGTAAGGGTGCCGGATCGCCAATTTCCCAAACCTTTGCAATTCACTGAACTCCATCAACGGTTATCTTGGAGTAAAACTCATTACATCTCCAATTTGACAACGCTTCCGGACGGCACCAAAACGATTGCCATTGCTTACCCGACTCTGGATCAAGAGGGAAATTACATGGGAGGAGTCATTGCTTACCTCAATCTGAATACGCTCTCCGATTATTTAAAAGAATTCGCCATCGGAAAGAAAGGAACCAACATCATCGTGGACCGAAACGGTTCGATAATCGGGGACAGCGACATGAAGAGGATCGGAAAGCCTTTTGAAAGTCATACATTGACAAACCATCTTCAAAAAGATCGGTTTGGCATGTGGGAAGGAAAACTATCGGGGGAAGACTGGATCGTCGCATACAGGCCCATGTTGTTGGGTGAGATGGGCTTGCTGACGGGAGAGACCATCGATCAGGCAATGGAACCGGCTCGTGATGTACGCACTCTCATGCTTCAGGGATTTTCCATTGTTTTATTCATCGCAACCTTCCTGACGGTCTTCGGCACATCCCGGGTAGTAAAGCCGATATTACAGTTAATCAAACAGGTGAAGGAATATAAAGAAGGCAAACGGAGAAAATTCGATTTTTTGGACACGAAAGACGAACTGAAAGATTTATCGACGGTAATGGAACAGATGGCCAACCAATTGACTGAAAAAGAGAGAAGACTCTACTACATTCTGGAATCGATCCCTTACGGTGTGATCACAACCGATCAAGACGGGAAAGTCACAACAATGAACAAAGGTGCGGAAAATCTGACCCTCTATGAAAAAGAAGAAGTGATCGGTAAATATATTTATGAGTTGCCGTTAAAGGACAGCAAAGAGGAATTTATCTCTTGGAAAACGTTGCGGGAAGGCCGGGCATTCGAAGAAATCGAAAGCTATATATTCGATAAAGACAAACAAAAACACGATGTCATCATCTACTCTTCCCTTTTTCGAGGGGAGAATCAAGAGCTCATCGGGACCATCCTCGTGATCCGGGATGTAAGTCAAATGAAAAAATTGGAGGAACATTTGAAACGGAGCGAACGACTCGCTTCCATGGGCCAATTGACAGCCGGTATCGCCCATGAAATCAAAAACCCTCTCAGTATCATTCAAGCCGCCGTGGAAGCGATCCAAATGGAACTGAACGAGAGTGAATTGGAAAATAAAGAAATGGAAGAGCTGACAGATAATATTCTGGAATCTTCCGACAGAATGAACCGATTACTTACTGATTTTTTAAAATTGACCAAAGGATCCGATGTGCACAACAGAGAGAGAATCGATCTCATCCATGTGTTTGAGGAACTGCTGAACCTTTTTCGGAAGAAATTAAATGACCAAGGAATCACCATACACAAACAATACGAAGTGCGGGAAGCCCCTGTCTACGGGAACAAAGATCAACTGATCCAAGTGTTTCTCAATATCCTGTTAAACAGCCTGCAGGCGATGGATCAGGGTGGAGAGATCCGTTTCCGATTACTTGAACAATCCGGGTATTGGCAGATAGAAATTGCGGACACCGGCAAAGGCATACCCGAGCCGCAGCTCAAGTGGATATTCAACCCACTCTTTTCCACAAAAAACGAAGGTACTGGTTTGGGTCTGTCCATCGCCCATGAAATTATTACACACCATGGAGGAAGGGTGTGGGCATCCAGCACAGAACATAAAGGAATGACAATCACCATTCAATTGCCGAAGGAGAAGGGGGGCTTAACTTGAACACCCTGTTGTTTGTCGACGACGAAATCCAGCTGTTGCGCATTCTCGCCTCTTCATTCAGAAAAAAAGGGTACGAGGTCCACACGGCTTTCAACGGGGGGGAAGCACGCAAAAAACTGATCAAGACGAAAGCCGATATTATTTTTCTCGATTTAAAGCTGCCGGACACGACGGGGATCGATTTATTACAGGAATTTGTTCCTCTCTATCCGGAAAAACTGTTTGTTATCATGACCGCATACAGCGATGTGGAAAGTGCTGTGACGGCAATGAAGGCCGGTGCATTCGATTATATCGTAAAGCCGGCTAAATTGGATGAAATGCAGGTCGTAATCGATAAAGCCACTGAGTGGCTAAAAATGAAACGGGAAAACGTCTACTTGAAAGAAACATTACAACAAATTCAATCCGAGGGAAACGTGATCGGCGTCAGTTCGTCGATGAAGCGTATTTTTGAAATGGTGGAGCGGGCGGCAAATACGAATGCAACCATTTTGCTTGAGGGGGAGAGCGGCACAGGGAAAAGTTTGATTGCGCGCATGGTTCACCAGCTGAGCGAAAGAGAAAAAAAGCCCTTTATCTCCGTCAACTGTGCGGCAATCCCTGAACAGCTTTTGGAAAGCGAGCTGTTCGGATATGAAAAGGGATCCTTTACGGGGGCCCATTCCAGCCGAAAAGGTAAATTTGCAGCAGCGCACGAAGGAACGATCTTCTTGGATGAAATCGGGGAAATTCCCCCTTCCTTGCAGGGAAAACTGTTGCAAGTCATCCAGGAAAAATCGTTTATGCGGTTAGGAAGCAACACGTTGGAAAAAGTCGATGTCCGCATTATCGCCGCAACCAACCGCGACTTAAAAAAAAGGGTCGAAGAGGGAGCTTTTCGGGAAGATCTGTACTACCGGTTAAACATCGTGGACATCTATGTTCCTCCATTACGGGAGCGGAAAGAAGACATCCCCATTCTGATCGAGACCTTTTTGGAGAAGAACCGGACAAAATACAACAAATCTTTTCACCTTTCATCTGAGCTGAGAAATATTTTGATCGATTATGATTGGCCCGGTAATGTTCGAGAATTGGAAAACGCTGTGGAACGGGCTGCCGTTCTATGTAGCGGGAATCAGTTGTCCATTGATGACTTTCCCCCGGAAATCAAACACATTAAACAAAAGGAGAACCAGGAAATTCCTGATCAATGGCACCCTTCCCTCTCCTTGCCTGAGCATCTGGAACAACTCGAAAAACAATTGATCCTGTCCGCTTTGGAACAATCCAGCGGACAAATCACGGGTGCAGCCCGAATCCTTTCGATCTCAAAACAACGGTTGCTTTACAAAATGAATAAATACTCCATTCGATAGCCCCTCCGGTACCGACCGGAATAAAGTGCATTTGGAATACCAAACCACCCCGTCGGATCGTTGACGGGGTGGTTTTTTTTACGGCCTATCTCGACCGTGTATTCCGCTTTTAATTTTTCACATTCAGCAGATTGGACAGGATGATCTCAATGTTTGACATTCATTCCCTGCCATTTCGGTCGGAAACACAAGAATGACTGTGAATTCGATTTAGGGGGGCCTGACCCATTCCGATCCTAAAAACAGGCCTTACTCGACTTCAGGCCGGTCATTCCGATTGAACCACTTACTTTATGATTCCTTTGTTTTTGCATTGCAGGATCTCTTCCAAAAATTCATCGACCGGGTCGGGCAGCTTCTTCCCTGCTTTTCGCAGGCAGCTCCTCATATGGGTGGTTAACCATCGGAGCTCCATTTCCTCGTCCTTTAACTCCGGATTGTCACCCAGCATGTCCAGCAACAACCCCATCGACCGCACCTGTTCCCACAATGCCTGGACGATGAGGTGCTCCTTTTCCACCTGGTCCACTTTTCCCATCCCTTGGACCTGGTTTTGTTCCCTCTCCTTTTGAAGGTACCGAAAAATGTGATTCACGATTTCCTTGGCCTGCTTCAGGTTCTGCCGAAGAAGGTTGCTCTCGTTTTCATGTTCCGGATCCATGAGGGACCATGTGATCCGTTGTTCTGAATCAATCTGTGCTTCCAACGCTTTTAACAATTTCAACCGTTCCTTTTGCTTCTCCGTCAAGCCACCTTTCCCCCTTCTGCACCTTGCTTATGACCATTATGACATGAATTCGGTTCAAAAAACTTTCCTCTTATTTCTATCAGGGGAAAAGATCATCCGAAGGACAGGCCCCGGAATATCCCGGTTGTGACTGCCGTAAGCCATGGGAGATCCATGCAAACCGCAACCGTTTTCCGTATCCTGATCGATCTTTATTCAGTCCTTCCATTCCTGAGACTTTACCGGCCCCCCAATAATTCGAAGAAAAGTTGATCCGGCGCTTCCCCCCGCGTGTCAACGCGGGGGAAGCCGCGTCCGACACCGGTCGGAGGTTAGAAGATCGCCCGGTGCAGCTGTTGCAACTCCCCCCGGAAACTTTCATCCCGGACCGACACCGGAAGATCCCCCTTTCTTTAGCCGGATCGAAGCTTGAACCGGTTCCAGATCCAGGTTTTGCAGGACGGCTTGTCGGAGTCTTTCTTTCCCGGGATCCTCCAACCAAGGCAGCCGGCCCAGAACCGGTACCCCGGCGAAGGATTCGATCAGGCGGGGATTATGATCGACACTGGGGTCGTCGGCCCGGTATCCACCGTTGAGGACAACGCCGGCCACCTCCAGACCGGTGGAACGAATCGCCCGGACCGTCAGCGCGGTGTGGTTCACGGTTCCCAGGTCGGGCCGGGCCACGATCAGCACCGGCCAGCCAATCTCCCGGGCCAGATCCGCGATGGTCCAGCTCTCTCCCAGCGGCGTCATCCATCCCCCGGCGCCTTCCACCAGCACACCATCGTATTTCCGGGCCAAAGAATCCAAAGAGCGCAGAATCACCTCCCGATCGATCGCGGTCCCCTCCAGTTCGGCCGCCAGCCCCGGCGCCACGGGCAGGGAATAACTGTAGGGAACGATTGATTCGATGGGATCGTCCACTCCGGTCCAGCTTTTCAACCTCATCCCGTCTCCCTTGGGATGCTCCCGGAGATGGCCGCTCTGGACCGGTTTGAAAACTCCCGTCTTCACCCCCCGGGACTGCAAGGCCAGGGACAACCCCGCCGTGACCCAGGTTTTTCCCACTTCGGTGTCCGTGGCAGTGACCATCAATCCGCTTCCGCTCATTCCTCCGTCACTTCCCGCACCGAGCGGATCAGGATGTCCACCATGGCCTGCAGCTCCTCTTCCCGGGAGATGAGAGGAGGCATAAAGGTAATCACGTGTCCGAGCGGCCGGGTAAGCATCCCCAGCTCCCGTGCCCGGCGGCATACCCGGTTCCCGATCGCCTCTTCCCAGGCATAGGGGGTTCGGGCCGCTTTGTCACGGACCAGTTCGATGCCCACGGTAAAGCCCAATTGCCGGACCTCCCCCACGTGCGCAAGCTCGGAGAGGGGCCGGAGCATTTCCGCAAGCTTGGGAGCCGTTTGTTGCACATGCTCCACAATGCCCTCTCTCTCATAAATCGCCAGATTTTCCAAGGCCACGGCACAGCCGAGTTGGTTGCCGGTGTAGGAATGACCGTGGAAAAAGGTTTTGGCCTCCCGATGGTCCCCGAAAAAGGCATCGTAGACTTCGTCTGAAGTGAGCGTGGCCGCCACCGGAAGGTAGCCCCCTGTCAGTTTTTTCCCCAGGGTCATCAGATCCGGTTCCACCCCTTCGTGTTCACAGGCGAACATCCGGCCGGTTCTTCCGAAACCGGTGGCCACCTCGTCGGCAATCAACAAAACGCCATGTTTACGGCAGAGTTTCTCCACCTCTTTCAGGTATCCCGGCGGCATCAGGATGATCCCTCCGGCTCCCTGCACCATCGGCTCGACCACCACGCCGGCGATTTCGTCCCCTTTCCCGCGAAGACGTTGTTCCAGTTCCTCCAGACAGGCTTCTTTGCAGGCTTCCACCGACCCGTCAAAACGGTAGGGGTAAGGATAGGACACTTTTTCCGTCGAAAACAGCAAGGCACCGTAGGCCGCGTGAAACAGATCGATTCCCCCCACACTCACGGCACCGACGGTATCCCCGTGATAGGCGTTCCGCATGCTCAAAAAGGTCGTCTTTTCCGGGCGTCCCCGGTGCTTCCAATATAAACAGGCCATTTTCAGGGCAATTTCCACCGCCTCCGCCCCGCTGTCGGAATAAAAGACCTTTTGCAACCGGGCGGGAGTGATTTCCACCAATTTCTCCGCCAACTGAATGGCGGGAACATTGGAACACCCCAACAGGGTGGAATGGGCGATCTTTTGCAACTGTTCGGTGATCGCTTCATTCAGTTCCCGACGGTTGTGACCCAACGGGTTTAACCAGACGGAGGCATTCCCGTCCCAATATTCCTTTCCCTCCACATCCACCAACTTGACTCCATTTCCGCGCTCCACGATGACCGGTTGATCGCTCAAATACTCCTTCATCTGGGTGAACGGATTCCACAGATACTGCCGGTTCTTTTCAAGGAGCTCTTCGTAGGTGAAGCAGGTTTCGGTGCGGTTCAACGGGGTTCCTCCTCAATTGTAAACTTATAAATATATATGGTTTACGGTTTGATCGTAACACGGATCAACGACGTTCATCCAGTAGGATTTTTTCGAAAAAATAAAAACCCCCTGCCCACCCAGCCGGGGGAAATGGCATCACCACCGCGTGATCGGGTTCCATGACGAATTTTCGGGAATCCGATGAGATCAAATCCCCCTGACGGGGGTGTGGAAAGAGCCCAACCCGGAGACCGTTTCAGGATGGGGCTTCCAACGGAACCACATGCAGTCCGTCTCCTTCCAACCATTCGGAAAAAAACACATCCTCCACCTTTTTCACGCCCTGTGCCCGGAGTTCAGATTGCAGCCGTTGTTCCGTCCATCCGATGGCCTGCAGATTGTCCCGTAAAATCTTTCCGTCGATAATCAATGTCACCGGCAGGTTAACCGGTTGAGGCGGCAGATTCAGATCGGCACGGGTGGGAGTGGAGTCGTTCCACTGTTTGAGAACCGTTAATCTTCCGTCGGTCTCCAGAATCGCATAAGCGACTTTCCGTATGGAAAAGACGTTCTGATGACGAATGAGGTTCTGCAATTGGTTCAGATCGAGATTGTTTTTTTTCAACTCCTTCCGATCCACCACTCCGTTACGGATCACGATGGAGGGATTCCCTTCCAACAGACTCCTTGTCTTCGGGAACTTTGTGGTTATCTTCGCAACGGTGAGAATCATCAGTCCCCACAGTATGAGGGCGGACAAAATGGATAGAAGACCCACTTCCTTGTCGTAGACGGCATTGCCCAACAACTCTCCCAAGACAATCGCGGAGACGAAATAGAACGGGCTGAGCTGGCTGATCTGGACCTTGCCCAGGATTTTGGTGACGAGAAAAAGGACGATAAAGCCGACGATTAACTCAAGAATCATATATAACATACCGGAAAGACTCCTTCGAATGATTTTCGGAGACTTTCACCAGTTTTGACAGGATGAGATGAATTCAAACCCCGCAGCAGGGTCCATCGACCCCCGCTGACTCCCTTGACCCCCAAACGATACAGTCACAGGAAGCGTTCACCGGAAAAGTTGGACCCGTCGGGGTAGGGAAGAACGAATGACTGTCAGAGTCTTTCAAGGCGATTTTCGAGACCACAAACACAAGCGTGTGCAATTGATCATGGTAAAGCTTCCAGGTACCAAGCAACAGCAAACCAAGTTTGGACGTGAGGTGTTCCCTCTGACAAGACAAAAACAGGTCAACGCAAAGATCATTTACCTTCTCATCAAGGATTGTCTGGATCGACGGGAAGGGATCGAAGGCGATGTTCCTGAATCCCCGCTGAAAAAACCCAACTTAAAAAGCCCGCCCAAACGAGGCGGGTTTATATTTAATCCCTTGCGGCTGCGCTCCCTGTATAGGGTGGTTTTTTCATGGGAAAACCCTGCATGAAGTGAGGTATGTTTATTAAGGATTGGCCGTACCTTCAGTGGGGCTGGCTTGGATGCTGGACCAGCTTCCTCCATCCGGAGAACGATGCCAAGACATGTCATAGTCGGTGGAGCTGTAGGTGTATTGGTCCACCATGTTCCCGTTGGGGTCTGACAGGGTGACGTCATCTCCGTCATTGTTGAAGTAATACTCGGTGGTCCAGACGTAATACTCCCCCGGAGCCAGGGAAGTACCGTCCGGAATGGTGTAAGGACTGCTTCCGCCACCCACGATGTCATCGATCACATAGCCGGAGAGATCCACTGTCCGGTCACTGCCATTGTAAATCTCGATGAACTCATGCGCGTAATTTTGATGGGCGGGCAACACCTCATTGATCACCAGACCGGAAGGCGTCGTGCTGCCGTCATCTGCGGGGGTGTATCCGGCATCTTGGGCATCTTGTTCCGTAAAGAAGAAGACGCGGTTTTCCATTGGGACTTGTTTGTAATCGGCCGGTTGAACGTACTCCTTCGTGTAATAATCACCGACATATTTGTCTTGTTCATCCCCGGAGACCCGATCCCGAAATTCAAAGGGAAGCTCCGTCATCGGATGGTCCGGATCCCAGATGTTGCGACCGGCCTCTTTCGCCTCCAACATGGCCGAACGGTATTCCTCGAAATATTTCATGTTAGGCCAGATGTAATACGTCACCGCATGGCCCTGACGGAGCATGTCTTCGTTGACGTCCAGATCCCCTTTCCAGACATGGGCCAACAGACGGCCGTAGGCGTCTAATTCCTCGGTGTCGGTTTCAATGGTAACCGGAGTTCCCGGGGGAAGGAGTTGTTCCAAGTACTCTGTGGCATTCGGCCCCCACGGATCTTGGCTTTCCCCGTAGTAATTGGTCTCCGGGGCGTCGATGGACAACAGCCGGACTTTTTTGGTTCCCAGAATTTCTTCGTTGAGATAAACCGTGTCTCCGTCGACAACATAATCAATGGTGGCGTTATAAGTATTTGCGTGTGCATCCTGAGGAACCACCGTGAAAAGAGTGGTAAGGAGAGCCAACAAACCCATGAAGGAGAAGATTTTTTTCAACTGAAACACCTCTTATTGATGGGTATATCCGGCATCCAAAGCGTCTTGTTCCGTAAAGAAGAAGACACGGTTCTCCATCGGAATTTGTTCGTAATCCAGCGGATCGACATATTCACGGGTGTAGAAATCGCCGACATATTTGTCCTGCTCTTCATCAAACATCCGATCCCGATATTCAAATGGAAGTTCCTCCAAGGGATTGTTCGGATCCCAAACCCCCAGCCCCTTGCTTTCCGCATCCAACATGGCATCCCGATAGGCTTCAAACCGGGTGGTGTCATGGGTGTTGGGCCAAATCACGTAGGTGACGGCATGGCCTTGCCGTAACATTTCTTCATTGACATCCATTCCGTCCTTATACACATAGGCAAGCAAACGGCCGGATCCATCCATCTCTTCCTGATCCGTGACCATGGTGACCGAAGTCCCTTTGGGTAACAACTGCTCCAAGTAAGCGGTGGCGTCTTCACCGTGTTCCACCTGGTTTCCGGGATCTTTTCCATCCACCGTAAAGGTCTCCGGCGCATCGATTCCGACCAAACGCACTTCCCGAGTCCCGTTAACCGGCTTCGTCAACAGAATGGTGTCCCCGTCTTTGACATACTCCACCGTACTCGTGTAGGTAGCCGCTTGAACCGAGGAGTCCGGCAAGACAACCAAACTGAACATCAGGAACAATGTGAGAAAAAAGATGACGGGTTTTCGCATTCGATCGATCCTCCCAATGATGATTTGAGACGGGTTCAGAATAAAAAAATCATTTTAAAAATCGGTGTCAGCGGTTTTTGTTTCTTGTTAAAAATCCCGCATTCAGTCAAACATCAGAACGATACCAACTCATTGGAATGGATCGTATCCCAAACCCCGAAAATCTGGCTGCCAACCCTTCCTGAAGAAACCGCAACTCCGCGCTGAGCTTCAGACCCGGGTCCAGAACAACGACATCCAAGGCGGCTTATATGCTGAAGATGGAGACGATATTGCGACCCGGTTTTGGCTTAGTAATCTCGATTCCAAGCAGGCTCCTTTATGGAGCCCTTTTTATGGTCCAATGATTGAGACATAAAACAAAAAAGCCCCCTCAACAAGGGGGATCCCAATATGGAATAAAGAGAGGTTGGCTATAGAGGATTATTCGAGCCGACCCTCCTTTTTTCAGTCCATTTTTCCCGAGGAAATAAACCCTATTGAACAATATTAATCGCAATCCTCATCAATAAAAGAGTCAAACCCGGCAGCTTCGAGCTTCTTTTTCTCGTTGCTCTGCATTGGATTTCTCTTGAAAGGCGCCGGTTTGTACAATGTACAGGGCTTGTGCGTCATAACGGCCTCCACGATTAGTGGAGTTTTTTGTATGTATTGCCGATTTCGAGGGATTTTAAGGATGACCAAACTCAAAAGGAGGTATTTTATTGAAGACTTTTATGGGATGGCTTGCCATGGTCATGTTGTCCATTTTCGCGGTTCAAGGTACTCATGTCTGGGCACAACCGGTCACGCTAACCGCTGAAGTGAATGATAATCAGGACAACAATGACCAGAGGATGCTGGACATGACCCCCAACAACTACCAACGCACAGCTGTGGATGACAACGACACGGATTGGGGATGGATCGGTTTACTGGGCCTGTTGGGTCTGTTGGGCCGCCGTCGCAAAGATGATAACAACCGTTAGGAGGAAAAAGGGGGGTCCCCCTGATGCAAGTGAAGCATCAAGAGCCAGTTCACAGCTGAAGCCGGTTGAGCTTTCCTGGCCGCTTCAGGTGACATTCCAGAGCCCCAACGTTTTTGGGGGCTCTTTACTTTATGAAATGACCTTTTCCTTTTTTTACATACAAACCCTTACATAGACATCAGGGATGGTTGTTAAGCTATCCGTGATCAAAAACCAAAGGAGGGAACCTCCCATGCAACTGGCCGGTCATGAGCTTTATGACCTTCACGAACTGACCCTAAGTTGCGTTAACTCCATTACAAACATGGGGAATTTCATGATTCATGCCCAGGATCCTGAACTGAAATCCATGATTGAACGTCATTTTCCCTTTCATGTGCGGGATTACAACATGAAGGTGGAATACCTGAAAAACGCACAGGGTCCCACAAAGCAACTTCCTATCCCCGATCTGAACCCGGTACTCCAATCCTTCACCCAGTCCCCGGTGACAGGTCAAACCGTCACTCCCCGAACGAACACCCAAACATTCAATGACCAGGAAATCGCCACTGCTTACCTCCTGACACTGAAACGCGCCGGAAGGGAATACGCCTGGGCGGCTATGGAGATGTCTCATCCGGACCTGAGGGCATTCCTGGAAGACGGGTTCCGAATGAGCTCTCACCACGCTTATGATGTTTGGCAATGGATGGTCCAACAAGGATATTACCCGCTGGAACCTGCATCCCAGACCTCACAGAACACCATCGGCGGCATCTACCAGGAAGTCCCCGAACAGAATCCGGCAGCAACTGCACCCGTAATGTAACCAGGTCTTTGGATTTCTCACCCCCTAAAAAGGGGTAATGCCAATGAAGCTGTCACCAAGGTCAAAGCGGGGTTTTCCATGATTTTTTTCAGGGTTCTTTTCGCGTGAAGAAGCATCATTAGAACCAAACCAATAAACATTGGAGGGATCAGATCTTGAATAAGCAGGAAATGAAAAAAATGAAAGAAGAAATATCGCAAGAAGTTTCGGCCCAACTAGCTCAGCAACAACCTCAGCAAGCTCAGCAACAAGCCCAGCAACTGCAGCAACAACTCCAGCAAGCTCAGCAGCAAGCCCAACAAGCTCAGCAACAAGCCCAGCAAGTTCAGCAGCAAGCCCAGCAAGCTCTACAACAAGCCCAGCAAGCTCAGCAGCAAGCTCAGCGACAAGCTCGGCAATCCTAATCTGCTGCTGTACCTCCCGCTATGCGGTATTCGTAGCATCTGAAGGTGTGCCGAGAATTTGGAAACGGAACTTTAACCGTTTATAGGGTATTCCTGCCATGTGAAACGCTTTGGATCTCACCGCAGCATTGCTGGTTCTGGGCCCATGCAAAAACCGCCTCAGGGTTCCGGGCGGTTTTTTGCAGGCTTCTTCAAGATAGGAGTGAAAGTCACCGCTTCCTTTGAGACGGGGTTTATCCATTATCCTGCCGGACCGACGGGCCGATTGGTTAATACCCGGGAGGCCTTCCGTACATTCCTTGCAAAGACCAAGGGACGTTGAATGGACTGAAAATGAATATACCAAATTCGGGGATTGGTAAAGAGCCAGTGGTTGTGCAGAGCTGTTACCTGAATCCCTGCGCTTCGGAGTCGGCTGATAAACGGGTTGATCTCTCGGGTCAGAATGACGGTTTCCCCCAAGCACAAAGCCCGACCATCCCGACCCCGGCTTTCAAAAGAAATAGCGGCTGGAATGGTTAAGAAGGATCTCGATCTCCGCCCCATATTCTTACTCCAATGTGATTTCGAACTTTGGTAGCTGTACACACTCCGTTAATCACTTGTGCCTGACCGCCAAAAATACGAGCAAATTCTCGACACAGGGGACTGATTGCCATACTACCTCCCCCTTCCTGATAAGCTATGAACAAGTTATCAAGGGAAGAAGGGAGATGGTACCTCGTTTCTCCTGGAATATAGAAAATATACAGTTGAATATGATGGTCAAGCATTTATTCGGCCGGGGCAATCCCGTGCCATCAATCAAACATCGATGGCAGCAATGACGTAGGTGAACACCAGTTATTTTAATAACCCAAACAAAACCCTTGAAAAACGAGCTCACGCAGATATCCGGCGTGGGTTCAGAAGAAAAACCTTCCAATCGGAAGGTTTTTTAGTATGTCTTTTTTCATTTTAACACGATGGATCCTTCTTTTTCATCCTATGACTTGACAGATATTAGCTGGTTTTTATATTTGACTTTGCAATGGATTTTCGGCTCCACATGAACATATTGCCGATTCTCATACGTCTTGATCCGCTGCGCCACCTGATAGAAGGCTTTCCGTTCCCTTGGACCGATTCCGAGTTCCATCACTCCTCCCGGGCGGAGCCGACCGTTCTCCTCGACAGCGATCAACCAACCGGGTTCCTCTTTTCGGTATCCGGTAATCACGACTTCCGCCTCTTGCCAATGGTTCACCTTTTGCCACGCCCATGAGCGTTTCCCCAGGTGATACAGGGAGTCTTTCCGTTTCATCACGATTCCTTCTAACTCTGCTTCGCCGGTGATCCGAAAAAGCCCGGTCCCGTTTTCCCTCGACGTACCGGATCCGGGAAAACACCGAGTTCTCCTCCAATACCTCTTCCAATAAGGCTTTGCGTTCCATCAAGGGAAGGTGGATCCACGGTGGTAGAGGAGATCAAACACCACGTAATGGACTGGAAGAGAAGAGTCCAGTCGCTTCACATTCACCGGATCCCGGGTTTGTAACCGCTTGATGACAGCCTCGAAATCCGGCCGTCCTCGATCATCGGTCACGATCAGCTCCCCATCCAACACGAGACCTTTCGGAATGGAGGAGTCCTGAAGTTCCGGAAAACGATGGGTCACTTCATGTACGCCTTGGCACTATCCATCGTGGAAAAAAGCAGCCGAAATCCGTCCATCTTGGGTTCGGCGATATATCGTTCATCATCAAAGGGATAATCAATCTTCTGAGCCAATATGGGAGGAGTATACATTTCATTCACCTAATTCCAGCGTAGCAAAACAACCGGTCGATGGATCTGGGAATCGTTGGGTGTTGCTGCCGTCAAGGGAGTGAAAAAAAACGGCCTCAGAAGGCAAAATTCTGGGGCCGTTTTACTTACCAATAATCGGATTTGATCACAACGTCCAGGGTGCCGAAATACAAAAACCAACATTTAACACAGCATTTGCGTAGTAATTTGCCCCATCCGTTCTGAGGCAGGGAATAGGGTACTCTTATCTGGTTACCGACTCAGCGGTTTCGGTTGCGTGTTTTAACGACGCCTCCAGCCAATCCGTTGCTTGCTCTAAGGATTTTTCGTCTCCCGATTCCAACGCTTCCCCTAATGCCGGGAGCGGTTGAGCCGCATACCCAGTGGTCAGGCCCGGTGCCCAAATCTGATGTTTGTACCAGGGGCGGGACGGGATCCCCTCTTCTTGAATCAGATCGCGTTCCTGCTTCAATAAGGCTTTGTTGATCCATTCCAGCTGTTTCTTTTCTGCAGGTGTGACCCCATCCTGGATAAGCGATGCCGCTTTTTCCTCCAGATCACGCGCCGCTTCCTGCCATTCTTTCGACGCTTCGATGGAACCCTTCAGTACCTCTTTAGGGGCTCCTTTTTCCACCATATCCAAAAGAAGCTTTTCCACGTTCTCCGCATAGGCGGAATACTGGATCGGCAACACATCAGCATTGGCCAGGCGCAAGGCCAGGATGCCGTTCAATCGAGCTCCAGCGGCATGGTGTTCATAGTTGGGGTCAATAAAACGCTCCACTGAATCGGTGTTGTCGTAGGCGCTGTGATAAAAACCGTTGGGAGTGGTGAACCTGATGTTGATGGAAGGGACTCCGTTATGTTGGAGAAATGCCGTGTAATCCGAGCCGCTCCCCAGTTTCCCGATTGTGGGTTCTTCCTCATCAGAGCGATCCACCCAGTCCTCATAGATGCTCTTTCCGTTCCGGGGCTCCGTCACTTCTTTCGTCACAGAATAAATGACATCTCTCATGGAGGGAACGGCTTGTACACTGAAGAATTTCCCACCGGGGCCGTCCATGTTAAGATACGCCACAGCATGTTGTTTGAGTTTTGCGCGTTTTTCTTCCGCCCATTCCGTGGATCCAAGGAGCCCATACTCTTCTCCGTCCCAACCCGCGATAATGATGGTACGATCTGGCCGCCAACCTTCCTTATACATCTTTCCCATTACCCGGGCTATTTCCATAGCCGACGACCATCCGGAAGTATTGTCGCGAGCGCCATAGGTCCAAGTATCCCGGTGTGCCCCAATCACAATGGATTGTTCCGGATACTTGGTGCCAGGTATTTTGACGATAACATCGTTTACAGGTTGCTGATCGTACTCGATGTCGAGGTCGAGCTTCGTTTTGGCAGGCCCCGGCCCAAGGTGATAATCAAAGGGAAGCCCTCCTTGCCAATCTTTCGGCGCCAATGGTCCTTTCATGCTCTTTAGCAAATACTGGGCCTCTCCGTAGGAAATCGGGGTGGTCGGGATGGTCGGCAGGTTTTCGGTATCTTTCGGATCCAACCTCTTTTGACCTGGGAGAGAAGGTGCTCCCGGTGTTAGCGGGTCGCCAGGATAACGGTAGATCGGAAGGATACTTCCCCTCTGAATGGAGTCACTTGGACGCCAAGGGCCGTTGGGATAGACCTCGCCCTTCTTATAACCGTCATCCTCCGGATCAGAGTAAATGAGCATCCCCGCAGCACCGCGTTGGGCAGCCAGGTCTGGCTTCACTCCACGGAAGTTAGCTCCGTATCGGGCGATCACAATTTTTCCTTCGACGGAAACCCCTTGCCTCTCCAACTCTTCAAAGTCCTCCGGCCGGCCGTAATTCGCATATACCAGTTCCCCCTCTACAGTGCCAGAAGGAGAGTACGCATTATATCCAGGAACGATCTCATTTTTAAAGGGCGCATCCTCCGGAAGATCCTCCATCACGTTCAGTTCCCGCTTTTCCGGGGCAGTTTGCGTCACTGAGATATTCTTCGGGGTGGAGAGATATACGTCATACGAACGAATCTGGGGGTTTAATCCAGCCTTCTTCAGTTCCTTGACCGCATACATCAGAGACGCTATATTCCCCTTGGATCCGACCAATGAGGGGCGTTTGCTCATGGTGCGGGAATATTCTCCAATGGTATTCTTACTTACCGCTTCGGAAAACTTTTTTTCAAATTTCCTTTGCCATTGGCTTCTCTCCATGCTGAACCCTTTTAAGGAGTCCGTTTCAACCTTTGCTTGTACGAACGAAGCATGGGTCGAGAAACCCGTTGTCGCCACCAATCCAGCTGCCAGAAATCCCATAACAGCTTTCCTGACATGCATCGCTTCACTACCCTCCCTTAATTTTTAAACCCTTAAATTTTAGACAGCAAAACTGTTATTACAGAATTTAGACGTGCATATTGTATTTCCTCCCTATTTACAATTTTTTTACAAAAAGTGAAAGGAATCTAATCGCGTGGTGGAAAACGGAGCTCCCCGGAGGCTTGTGGTTCCGTACCCTTATAGGCAAGGAAACTGAGATCACGAAACTCTGACCTTCCATTTCAGACATTGAAAAACCGCCTTCTCCCCTATAAGGGTTGAAGGTGGTTTCCACATACGGTTCTCTTTTTTACCTTTCCGATCCATTTCCAATATAAGCAAAACAGTCTTATCCCCTTTGATCACGGGGTTTTTGACACTTCCCGTCTCTCTCTCCCTTCCCTGCTGAAGATAGGGAAGGGTTTAAAAACGATATAGTTTATTAAAGTTTCAGTTTCGATAAGGAGGGCTTACGCCCTCCCTTGCATCGTATTACCGCTCCTCAAGTAACGGTGAGGAGACGTCCTTCACACCGACCAGAGCCAGAATAGTCAGGTATGTCCGTTGAGATTCAAGATACGCATCCGTGGGGTCAAACCATTCATTCAGGGAGTGGGCCCCTCCTCCCTTGCCGCCTTGGCCCAAAGTCAGAGAAGGGATCCCCAAGTGTCGATCGCCCACATATTCCTGACCCATTCAGTTCCGGGAAGTAAAGTGAGCGAATCGCTGAAACAGGAGTCATCAGATAATCTAAGATAAACATAGAAAATACGTCATGAAAAGGATAGATATCATTCCACTTTCAGCTTGTAGAGAAACCCCGTTTTTTTCTGCAAGCTTCTTTATATAAGAAAGCAAGCAGGGTTTTCCGCTGAAAACAGTGAAGTTAAATACAGAAGGAGGGACAGTATGAAAAAATCTTTTCGTGCATTTGCTTTTCTTGTCGCCTTTTTGACGGCCATCGCCTGGCTCCTTCCCGCCAATCCCGCCGACGCAACGGGCAATGGGCCAAATTACAACGGGAATGAAACAGTGCGAAACGAACGTCTCCATAACTACGAAGAGATGGTCGACTTTCTGAAAAAAGAGGATCGGAAATCCGACGCATTGTCATTGGAAATCTACGGACAGTCCGTCAAGGGCAGGGATTTGTATCTGGCCAATTTCGGGGTGAAGGAAGGAAATCCGACGATCTTGTTTTTAACACAGCAACACGGTAATGAAACGTTGACCACCGAAGGTGCCCTCAAGTTCATTCAGTATCTTACCAGTAACAGCCGGGAAGTGAAAAACCTCCTCGACCGGGTCAATGTGCTGGTGGTTCCGCGTCTGAACGTGGATGGGGCTGAGGGAGACGTCAACTTTTCGATGGATGATTACGTTGCCGGGACCCATACCCGTTATAATGCCAATGGTGTGGATTTAAACAGGGACCACCAGGATCTGAACGAACCGGAAACCCGGGCGCTGCACAATTTGTTGAAGAAGTACCGTCCTGATTATCTGATCGACTTCCATCACCAGGGGACGCGGGAGCGATATGGGGATACCGACGAGCTGGTGTCCGGTTCCATCCTTCATCCCACCCACGAAAATGTCGATCCTGACGTGTTGCAACGATCGAAACAACTCGGTTCGGTTGTCTATCATGCACTGGAGCAAAAAGGATACGCCAAAATCTCCAAATACCCCGGCAGCGACAACCCCGCCATTGCCCGAAACAACTTCGCCTTGGATTACGGGAGCGCCACCCTGCTCATGGAAATGCGCGGAATGGCCGATCATTACTACGAACCGTATATCCTGGGACAGAAAAGCAACGGATATCTGATCCGCCAGGCATTTACGGCGATGCTAGCCACCACGCAATCCTTGGCCGATGGATCCATTCAACAGGCCGACACTTCATTCTGGGACACTCTGCCCGAAAGTAATTACGATGATTACGAAGGAGAATAATGAACGGCCGGATCTCCCGTGAATATATCATCTGTAAGTTTGCCAATTACCAAAAACGTCGTACTTCCATGGTGGAAGTACGACATTTTTGGGTTATCAGCCCGGTTGGGGGGATCCGGTCGTATTCTTCGGGATCGATGTCGTATACCTCACCGGTGACGACGGCCTTCAGGATGCCGTTCAGGCCCCGTTCGACCGTCTTGAGGCCCTTATTTTTATGGCTTTTCCTTTACCCCTGATAAATCCTTTCGTTAGGGGATGAGTGGATAAGATGCTGCATGATGAATGCCTTGGCTTAGCAGTAAAAAACTCGTTATGGATTTTATTTCCACCAATAAAATGACCTCTTTTTGGGATTCTATTAAAAGAAAGGAGGCTCAACATTTGTATAAAGTACATTTAATCCCTTATGAAATTGAAGAAGTACGACCTTCAGCGGACGAAATACCCGAAGGTGTACAAATGGTACATGGACCTCAATTTTGGGATAAAACAGGAAACAAAGGAGACGGCGTGGTAGTTGCCGTACCTGATACAAGTGCCAACCGGACAACCCAAACCTGCCGGTCGGCGGATTCCAGACACATGAAAAAAGCCACTCATTTCAGAGTGACTCCCGTCGTTCCAACACGAAAAGCATCATGTTTTTGTTGTCCCCAGCGGTCAAAAAAACTCCTGAAGCTTTTGTCTATCTCCTTCGCCTACCTGTCCATCTGCCCATCCATGCAGGTACGGTAGCGGGATATTCCACTTCATAACTCCATACGCCTTCAAATGTATTAGCATCAGGTGAAAAAGTAAACTCTATCCTCCCTGAGGATCTCCTTACACCAGGTGAAGGATACAATCTTCTCCAATAACCGCTTAATTGTAAGTAAGATCGGGAATGTATTGTTTTTTCATGATGCTCCACTCCCCGAAAATTTTCATTCATCTTTATCCAGACTATGCATTTTAACAAAAAAAGGGGACGTTTATGGAACTTTCGCTGGTATTGTGTGACGTGAAAGTCGTTTGCTTCACATGGCGATGAAGCCTGCTTTACCATCAGCAGTATCCTGGGCAGATCGGCGGCGAGCCGAGAGCCTGCCGACAACATCCCAACAAACAAAAAAAACGCCCTCCATCAGGGCGTTTTGTAATATGGGTGACAGGAAGACATTTTCATTTACTCTTTCCCTGCTGCTGTTTTCACTTTATTCTCTTGAGAGAAAAGCTCCTTTGCACCCGGCTGTCCGTTTCTGACTTCCCAAGACGTCAACGTATAAGCCTCTGCATGAGGATCGTTGGGGGAAGATACCACCCTGTAATCGCTTTTCCATGCCTGGTGTGTCACATCGCATCGGACGTAACCCCGCAGGTCCCCGTTAAAGAACTTTACATGTGGATTCACCGGGAGGGCTGCTTCCACTGCACCGGCCCACCCGCATCCGGAACTGATCGATGTCCCAACAAATTCAGTCGCGATCGTCTCGGATTCGGGGTTATGGAAGTCGGCTTTCAGATCATTGACCCAGCTTGAGTGCCAATCCCCAGTGATGACAACCGGATTGGAAGGCTGGCGCTGTTGAATGAAATCGAAGATGCGTTTCCGTTGACCGGCGTACCCATCCCACTGATCGTGGTTGACGCTGATTCCTTCTCCCGGATCATAATCAAATTGCGCCATAATCGTCTGCTGGGCAAGAACATTCCAGCGTGCCTGGGAACGGTCAAGATTTTGAAACAGCCATTGCTCCTGCTCCGCTCCTGTCATTGTCTTGGACGGATCCGAGGCTTCCGGTTGAAGCGGGCCGCCCGGGAATCCCTCATGCAATTGATCATCGCGGTACTGACGGGTGTCCAATACGCTGAACTCAGCCAGATCACCAAAGGTGAATTTTCGGTACAGCTGAATATCATGGCCATTCGGTTTCGATCGGGCCCGGAGTGGCAAGTGCTCGTAATAGGCTTGAAAGGCCGCGGCACGCAAAGCAAGGAAACGCTCGCGTTCATTCGACTCCTCCCCGTCCGGCTGGGATACATCATTCGCCCAGTTGTTTTCAATTTCATGGTCATCAAATGTAACAATGAACGGAAACTTTGCATGGGCAGCCTGCAAATCGGGAGAAGTTTTGTAAAGAGCGTGGAGAAGACGGAAATCGGCGAGGGTTTCCGTATCCCTCTTTTCATATATGTAATCGCCAAGGTGGATGACAAAATCGAGATCCTCCTCCGCCATATTCCGATAGGCGGCATAACGTCCACCCACCCACGCCTGACAGGAGGCAAAAGCAAACGAAAGATGGTCCACATGACTGGCGACAGCCGGAGCTGTTTTTGTCCTTCCGGTCGGACTGATCTCTTTCCCGGCTCTGAATCTATAATAGTACTCACGTCCAGGCTTCAAGCCATGTACCTCTGCATGAACGGAATGTCCAAGCTCCGGTGTGGCAATTTCTGAACCGGCACGGACAATCCGATGAAACTGCTCATCCTCCGCCACTTCCCATTGAACGGGAATATTGGTGTTCGGCATCCCGCCCCTTCCATCTGCCGCGAGAGGTTCGGGAGCCAGCCGGGTCCATAACACGACCCCGTCCGGAAGCGGATCACCGGACGCTACACCAAGGGTGAAGGGATATTTCGAGAACTTCATGGCGGCCTCTGCTTGAGGTTGTGTCGCCGAAAATGGGAATGTCAGCCCCAAAGCCGTCAGAACCGCTGTTTTTCCGGTCATTCCAAGAAAGGTTCGTCGATCCATTTTGTCGTTACCCATTTCCCGCAACTCCTTTTCCAATCGTGGTTGCTTTATTTGGAGAATCCTCCGGATTGAGTATAGAAAACAGGAATCGATATTTTATTAAAAAAATATAAAATATGCTTTAATAATTTCCGGCCCTCCATTGAGGTGACAGAGATCTTCTTTGCCCTCGTATAAACCTGGGTTACTGTGGTTCCTTACACCCTTGCCGGGGTGACCGGTCCCTTCCCGGGGTGAACGGTTACACATACGGTGGATCCCACGCTTTTTTTCGCCAACCCAGTTTCTGCTCCCGGACGCTCAGGTTGCGATCGAGCTGGATGTCGACACCGAAGCTCAGCTTCCGGTCATACCAGAAGCGGACGTCGCTCCAACTGACCAGATAGCCGTCCTTCTTCTCTTTCCAGGAAACATGGATTCGCTGGGCAAATGAAAGGAACGCCCGAACTCCGTCGGTTTCCATGGATGCCCGGATGATGGGGGAATCCGACGCCTTGGGGTACGTATCTTGGAGAATGATGTTTCCGTAAACCACTTTTCCCGTATGGAAACACTTTGACGTTTCCATTACGAAAACCCAATGAAACCAGTGCAGGGTCGGGGTGACCTGGCAGCTGCCCCGCTCCCCAAAATACTCTCTCACTCTTCGGACCAAGTGTCGGTGCTGAAGGGCCCGAACCGCGATGTACACAAAGGTGGCGGCATAGACCCCGGGAAAAACCGACGCTGCGCTGATGCCGCTCCACCAGAGGAGCAGCCCGGCGAAATGAAGAAAAAAGAGAAACGGTTCAAAAATCGATAAAATATCCAGGTGAAACCATTTCTTCGAGAAGGGCCAGGCCCATTGCGTTCCGTAGGTGTTCAATACATCGAGAAAGACATGGAACAACACACCGACCAGGATCCATATCCAAAGGAAGAACACGTGTTCATCCACTTGGAACAGAGGAATCAATAACGAACCGATCAACACGGGCCACAGAAGCCAGGCGAACACGGAATGGGTGACTCCCCGGTGGTGACGGAGATAAGAAGCATATCCCTTGAAGCGGGTCATTCCGTCCAAATCCGGGGCATTGGAACCGAAAACACATCCCGCAATGACGGCCTTGGACAGGGCAGGATCCCCGGCCACCGCCGGGTCCGTATGGGCGAGGCCGGCCAAAGTCACTCCCATCAACACGTGACTGGCAGTATCCATGGTATCTCCCCCTTATTCAGACCAGCATCCAACCGATCCAAAGATAAAAACCGACCCAGACCAGAGCTCCCGCGAAGGATCCGACGGCGAAGGTCTGAAGACGCAGGCGAACCAGACCGGCCGTGTAAGCTGTTCCCATGCGGACTCCGGGAACAAAATAGGAAACAGCCACCGCCCAACCACCGTATCGGTTTATCAGCTTAAGGGAAGTCCGAATCCGCTTCTTTGACAACCCCCATTTTCTTCCCCACCGGATCAGCCACCGCCGACGGGGAAGGGAAGCCACCCTGTAATTGATCAAGGAACCGAGGAGAACGGCGAATACACCACATCCGAAGGAAGACAGAGGGTCCAACCAACCTTTGGCGGCCAGGACACCGGCATAAATCAGCAACCCCTCGTCGGGGAGGGGAAAACCGATGATCCCCGCCAGAATCACCATGAACAACAATGGATACCCATACTCCCGGATCAGCATGTAAGCCGCCTCTTCCATCTTAACGGCTCTCCCTGCCCGTTCCGTTGTTATCCGCGGAATCTTCCCAGCGATGATGAACATCAAACCAATACAGCCACTGCTCCGGCTGTTCCCGGATCATCTGCTCCAATTGGATATTGAGGTGGTTAACGGCTTCGCGAATGCGGGTCCGGTCGTATCGACGATACAGGTGAAGAGGTGGATACAGGGTTAACTGATGACGGTAATCACGGGTGCGCGTACCCAGGCAGGGAATCACCGGGATTTCCCCTTCGATCGACAGGACGGCGGTACCCGACGGGCTTCGGGTGGGTTTTCCGAACAGCCGGGAGGGTTGGAAAGTCGGCCTCCAGAAATCGCCCAGGAGAAACACCACTCCGTTTTGTTTCAGATGATTTCGCAGCCTTTTCATTAAGGTGATCGGAGGGGTTTGGTCATAATCCAAGCCTTCACAGCCCATATTCCGGAATCGAAGGTAAAGCGGGCGAAGCTCCGCGCTGCCGGCGGTGGCCACCGTCAGGCAGGGATACAGACGGGATAAATACCAGTAACAGTAGAAAAAATTCCCGGTGTGGGGTGCAAACAGAATGGCGCCCTTTCCCCTCTGCAAAGTTTCCTTCAAGTGATGTTCCCCCGAAATCGCGATCCGCTCATCCCCCGTACGGTTCAGGAATTTGTCGGCGCAAAGGAGCTCGTACAGCAAAACCGCCAGATGGGTGAAGTAACGGCGGGAGATTTGTTTGGCAAACCGCCGGGAGGGGCCCCATTCCCCCAGGTTTTTCCGAACCCTCTCCCGAAGATCCCGATCATACCCATACAGCACCCATCCCGCCGATTGAAACAACGGGAGAGCCATGCTTTCGGGAATGGTCTCCAGCCGGCGGGACCACTTCCCCAGGCTCCCCTCCCCGGCCGTGACCCGAGCGAGCCAGTCGTACACCCTCTCTCCCCTCCCCCGTCACCGGTTCAGAAACCGACTGCGATATTTTTTCATCACATTTGCATTGTGAAGAATCACAAAAAAATCATAGGAACCAAAGTTGGGGTCGTAGGCGGGATCTCCCCCGATTTTTGCTCCCAACCAGCGGTACCCTTTCATCAAGGGAGGAAGGATCCGCATAATCTCCTTTTCATCCGGCAACTCACTCAAGAGGGAAAGCCGGGGGATCCGGTGATCCGAATGGGGATGAATTCCGTACTCCTGCGTCAAAACTCCGGTTTGGCACAGATGGGTATACAGACGGTTCAATGATTCCATCCCATCCGGATACAGGTTGGCGCAGCCGATGAGATATCGGTAACCGTTCATCCGCAGATAATCCGCGATACCGGACCACAACATCCGGATCACCCGCCCATCCCGATACCCTTCGGCCACACAACTCCGTCCCAGTTCCAGGGTCTCCGGCATCTTTGTTCTGAACGCACCGAGGTCGAATTCCGTCTCGGAGTAAAAACCCCCGTGTTGCATCGCGCGATCGCCCGGCAACAGGCGATACGTGCCCACCACCTCCCCTTCGGGCTCCTTCCGTACCATCAGATGGTCGCAGACCGGGTCAAACCGATCCTGTTCCATCCGGGAAGATCGCGACAGACCCGTGGCGTTGCCTTCCTCAACAAAGACCTCATACCGAAGGCGAAAAACGCGCTCCAACTCCTCTTCACTGCGGGCCAATTTGACGGTCAGCCGGGCGTTCTCCGTCATTGTCATGCAAATCGTTCCTCTCATGGGTGATGGATTGTATCTTCCGATTGATCATCGTAAACGATCTCTGTTGAAGACCCATTAGCAGTTGTTAAGCACTTTATTGAAAATTGACAAAGAAAAGGTATAGATATACGTGCTCTTTTGAGTTCCGAAATCAAGCAGTTGGCACCCATACGTCCCTCGAAGAACCGGTCCCCGAATCCGAAGGTGATGACAAAACAAAATCCCAGTGCCCATAAGAAATCGGTCACTGGGAAGATCAAGCCTTATGACAGATCCATATTTCACAACGAAATGACTCTAAAAGCGTTGTGATTACATGTTCGATTCGAGAAAAGGGGAAGCGTTTTCCCAAAATAGCGACTTTGCTGTCCTGCCCAGCGGAGAATCAGCCTGCAAGGGCGTTCAGGGGCAATAGCTTCTCTGTGTTGCATCCGAAGGTGTTTGCCCCTGCCCGCAGCAGGATGATTCGGAGCGGACAGTGCCTGCATCGCTGCAGGACAGCATAGCGAGACCGGGGAGAGAAGCGACCCAGGCGAGACTTGTGCTCGGTGAGTGCAGCCGGAGCGGCTTTGGGTAAATGCTGCCGCTCACTTTTTCACACCGCTTCTAAAGCTGGCGAGTCATCTCTTTCATCTTCACTCCTTGCTTAAAACCGTTCCAATCTCCTTTTCCTACACGGAGGAGTCGGGGGCAGTGCATGCGACCCTGGATCAAGCCCCGTTTTTCAAGGAAAGGCTGATGGATTTCTTCGGTTTCATCATGCACCTTTTTTGGGGTATAAATTATGTTGGATTCGGAAGGTTAAAATTTCGGTGGTTATAACAACAGGACCACCAGTTCTATTTCACCCTATGGCACCGATGGAAGAATTCGATTCCAGAACTTCATTATGGCTCATCGATTTTGTTTTTTTCTTCTTTCCACCATAAGGCTTCTTCAGGCTTTTCTAGAACATCCCTTATTTCCTGTTTCTCTTCCACCGCCGGCGGCGACCCACGAAGCGATTTGCCTGTGGTATCTTTAACAAAATACGTCACTACAAAAATGCCGATAAGGGAAGCGAAAACAAGATAATATGCCGGTACCAGCCGGTCTGCCGTTAAATTAATCAACCAGGACACAACTAAGGGTGTCGTACCGCCAAATAATGAAGCCGATATATTATACGTAATAGCCAGCGCCCCGTATCTTACTTCCGTAAAGAATAACGAAGGCAACAGCGACGGCATCGTTCCTTGGAAGGAAGACGAAAAGACGGCCAACATCATCAACCCTAAAAAAACCATCCAAATATTGCCGCTTGCGATTAACAAAAACGATGGAATTGATAAGAATATCAATCCGATCAATCCGCCCTGAACAATTCGCTTCGCGCCAATGCGGTCACCAAAATAACCCATCATAATTACAATTGGCACCATAATCAACATGATGATTACAACTAACAAGAGCCCTTTCGTTTCCCCATAACCAAGCACGGCGGATAAATGCGAAGGCATATAGGACAAAACCATGTAGTTCACAACGTTATAAAAGAATACCACGATCATGCCAATCAGCAAAGTCCTCCAATGAGAAATGAATATGTCCTTCATAGACAGATGTTGACGATCATTCCTTGCTTCTTCCATAGCTTCAAATGCGGGGGTTTCCTCTAAACGATTACGCAAGTAGAAGCCGATGAAACCAATAGGTCCAGCGATCAAAAATGGAATTCGCCACCCCCAATTCACCATAGTTTCCGATCCTAAAATAAAAGTAAGCAAAGTGACGAGACCGGCCCCGGCAATATATCCAATTAAGGTGCCCACTTCTAATCCGCTTGCCATAACCCCTCGCTTCTTGTCCGGCGTCGATTCGGCGATAAAAGTCATGGCACCTGCATACTCCCCGCCGGTCGAGAATCCCTGGACCAATCTGGCGATTAACAATAATATGGTTGCCGTCGAGCCAATCGTTGTATAACTTGGAATCAAGCCGATACTTAAGGTAGAGATCGCCATCACTATCAACGTCATCGCCAACACTTTTTTGCGTCCCAATCGATCGCCCAACATCCCGAAAAACAAACCACCCAACGGACGGACAAGAAAGGCGACGGCAAAGGTGGCAAAGGTATAAATCAATTGCACACCCCCGGTCATTTCAGGAAAAAAGACTTTGCCGATCGTCACAGCCAAATAAGAATAAATGCCAAAGTCAAACCATTCCATGGCATTACCAAGCCCTGTAGCCGCAACCGCCTTTTTTGCGACTTCCATATCTACAACGGTAACATCCTCTTGCTCCAATCTTTGTTTTGACTTTATTTTGATCGAAAATCGCTGTTTTTTGTTATCTCCCTTTTCAGCCAAGCGTTGCCCCTCCTTGTCGAGCCGTGTACAGGCTCTTAGACTTCAGTTCACCCGACATTTAGTATGAGCGAGGGGCTGATGCTCCATTCAAAACTGCAAATCAGTCCGAGTGGCTGCCGCCGGAATACTCCGGCCCTTATGTATCCCATGCCGGCGGACCGACACCCAATTCGAGAGCCCGCTCCGGTGGCGGGAGAAGCTATCTCTCGAACGAAAGTCACTATCGCTCCAACCGGCTCCGGATCGCGCTCGGAGCAGACCGACATCCCCGGTGGCCACCTCCATAACGCCGCCCTGGACAATGATCCCGAGGACAAGAGCGTTTATATCGACACAAAGTTCCGCGGGGAACGAAGAACCTCCGTCCATCAGACAATCGCTTTGGTAACGGCAGCCGCCCGATCGCTGGATTCATAATGAAAACCACCCCGGTCAGCGGGGTGGTTTGATGTGAACCATTTAACCCCGGCTTTCCAAGGAAAACCGGGGGTTGTTCATTCTATTCATCTCACTCCCTGATCAACAGTGCATCCGCGATGGGACGTTCTCCGGTCGGGTCGGAAGGGTGGTTGACCACCCGGTCTTCGACCGTCATGGTGGTGGATCCCCCTCCATCCAGGTTCAACCCTTCCCGTGCACCCAACGCCTTTAAAATCCGGGCACTTTCCTTGAAACTGGCCCCGATGCTGGTACCCGGGTTGCGGCCGTCCACCGTCACCAGCAGAAGACGGCCCTGTTCCGTAATCCCGGCGAGGGTGCGCGGATTGCGCCGAGCTCCGAAGCGGTAGTAAAATTCGGGGTTCTCTTTCCAATGAAATCCTTCCCTGACGGCCGTGATCGCCGGCTCCCCGTCTTTGAGCAACCGCGGTCCGCCGTTGAGAATATGCATACGGGGGGAGAGAGGCAGACGATGCCTTCCCGCTTGGACCCGGGTTTCAAAGGTCAACCGGGTCCCGGGACGGGCGTATTGTTGCAGCCAGCCCCGCGCCTCCCCGGTGGCGGCCAGGACCGATCCCTTTTCCGGAATCGGTCCGCCCCGGTCCGTCCGGATCTCAAGAACCCGTCCCGAGGCGTCCAACACCGCCTCCGTCCCCTCACCTCCGGGTGTTTGGTCACCGAAGGCGGAAGTAAACCGGATCAGTTCGCTGTCATCGGTGCAGGTGTAGTCATGCTTGGGCTCCTCTGTCGGCCGGTCCCCGCCGGATCCGCCGCATCCCCGGATGAGTCCGGGGCGGCGGTTGAGCCCGTCCAGTTCCCTTCGAACACCGTTGGCGGCGAGAACCTCCAGCTCTGTGGAAACCGGGGCCACCCGGGCCCCCTGACCGGAATCAGAGGGCAGGACCAGGGAGGTTCGTCCCCGGACCGCTTCGCTCAACACGCGCCCGTTGATGACGGAGGTACCCGCCAGATCCCCCGGGGTTCCGTCCGTTTCCCCCACCACGAAATAACCGCCATTCACCCCCGCGAGGGCTCCGGTCCGGCCGACCATGGACGACAGGGTTTCCCTGCCCTGGATCCGGTCCTTGCCCAGTTGGGGAACAAGGTTTCCCTTGAAGGATCGGGGGTCGATTTCAAGAACGTGAACCACCCAGGGGCCTGTAGTGGGACCGCCGTCCTCTCCGGTATAAACGACCCGGAGCCCGGAGTATCCCTGGGCCGTCAACTCCTGTTTCAGTTCCTCCGCTTCGCTTTCATCGGAAAACGCCCCCACCCGTACCAGATAACCCAAGGGCCCCTCCCGGGGATCGTCGGGAGCCCGTTCACGGATCGGTTTCACCCGGGGTCGGTGCCCGTCAGACCGCAGCCGGGCGGCTTCCCGCTCCGCCTCCTCCCGGGTGGCATGAAACGCCACATCCACGGTGAAAAGATCCTTTTCCGAGGGCTGTCCACGGACGATCCGGGTATAAGTCACCCCCGGTGCCAGGGGTTGGGTTTCCCTCTTCTCCCGCAGGTCCGGGGGACCCAACGGCAGTCCCCCGCGATTTCCGTCCGCCGAACCCACCGAAGGACGGAGGCTCATCACGAGAACGACCACAAGCAACAGGATGAAGGGCTTTCTCACAGGCTTCCGCATGCGCTATTCCCTCTATTCCCTCCGTTCAACCCAACGGAACGTTGTGACGCCTGTAGGCCGCCGCTTCCAAGGGGCTCAGTCCGTACCGTTCCACGGCTTCCTCCAGCCCCTTTGTATTCGGAGCGAAGGTTTCACCGGGGGCCGCATGGGCCATCTGTCGCCGCCGCACGGGATTCTTTTGCTGGAATGGTCCCCAGATCGCGAACGTCAGCCCCGGGCTCTGGATGTTGACAAAGAAGGTCCTTCCGTCCGGGGAAAAGGTGGGACCGCACAACTCCGAGTCATTCAGCCGGTTCCGGGCAAAGGGGTAAATCTCCCCTTCGGGAGTGATTCCCATGATCCGGTCCTCCCCGTCCCCGTCTTCCACGAACCAGAGATCGCCCCAGGGGCTCATGCAGATGTTGTCCGGGCTTTCCATCTTCTTCGCTTCCGTGGCTTCATAAAACAGCTCCAACGTTTCCGTCGCCGGAATGTAACGGTAGATTTGTCCCAGACGCTTTTCGCCTCCTGCGGTGTCGTCGAACCAGAACGCTCCGGCGGCGAAAAAGGCTCCCTCCAGCCGGTTGAAACGGACGCAGCCCTTTTTCAGGGCATCATCGTGGGGTTCTTCCGAATTCACATCCTTCCAGATCACTCCGAAACGCTGACCCGGGTTGAACAGATCGGCATCGGGCGAAACCTTTTCTTCAATAGCCAGGGCCTGGAGTTTGCCGCCTTTTTGCAGCGCACCCGGTTTCATGCTCCGATCATTCGGGATGTAGCGGTAAAGAAAACTGGAACGCGTGTCATTGAGGGGATCCTCCGGATCGATGGTGCCACGGAAATCGTCCTCGGTCAGATAAGTGATCCCGGTGGCCGGGTCGATGGCTGCCGCTTCATGGGAAAAGAAACCCATCTCCCGGATCGGGGTCTTCGACAGATCGTTTTCCGGATCGTCGGGCATTACCTCAAAAACATAACCGTGTCCCTCCGTGCGGTCTTCTTCGCATGTCAACCACGTCCCCCAAGGAGTTGCCCCGCCGGCGCAGTTGTTCCGGGTGCCGGAGGAGGTCACAAACTCCCGGATTTTTTTCCGGTCCGATCCGACCACGATCCCGGTGGTCCCGCCGGGTTCCAATCGGTCATAGGGGTTCTTTCCGAAGACGGCCGAACCGTCTTCCGGACGCAGCTCATGATTCCGTACGAGGACCGTGGTGTCCCCCGGCCCCGGAAATGCCGCCATCCCGTCAAAGTCCCCGGGGATCGGGGCCCCGTTGGAGAGCTTCTTACCCTCTTCGGAGATGATCCGGTACTGAAAGCCCTCCGGCAAATCCAGCACGCCTCCCGGATCCGGGACCAGTTTGCCGTAGCCGCCGGAACCGGATGAATGAGTTTGAGCGTTGGCCGCCCCGAGTCCCATGGGAAGACTGTTTGCAATGACAAGACCCGCCGCACTCACCCCCGTCATCTTCAAAAAGTGACGGCGGCTGATTTTTCCCTTTTCGCTCACCAAAATCCCCCTCATCTCTGTTAGATTGGCTTTCGATTAATTTTGTAACTTTCTGTCAAAATTCGAAAAGGTGACTGTTATCCCCCTGACAACAAGATCGGAAGATGATCTTCCCGTGAAAACAGAAACATGCCCTGAACCACCGAAGCATCCCATTCCCTCCAAACCTGAAAAGATCGAACACTGTTATGGTAGTGCAGCCACATTAACCAGCCATTAAAAGAATGTTAGGAATATCTTCGCTTCTTTCGTTGAAAGACCTTCCACACTCTTATAAGAACCCATCACCCCGCCTTCTGCCAAGACGGGGTGATGGGTGTCTCCTGTATATTTAAAAGGGGGAAGAGGCTGATCCGATGATCGATCAACACAAGGCATTTCCCCGTGCCATTTCAGGGGTGGTAACCACCAATCGGCCGCCTACCCATCCATTCAGTTCATCACCAGACCCCCATCCACGATCAGATACTGCCCGGTGATCTGTCGCGCCCAGTCCGAGGCGAAGAACAAGACGGCGCCGGCCACATCGTCCGGTCGGGTAACCCGCCGGAGGGGAGTGATGGAACGGACGAGTTCAAAGACTTCGTCGGAGGTTTTCCGGCTGGCCCGGGTTCGGTCGAGCAAGCCCCCCGCCACTGTGTTCACCGTGATGTTAAAGGGACCCAGTTCCGCGGCCAAGGTGCGGGTGAAACCCATCAGGGCCGCTTTGGCCGCGGTGTAATCGTGGTAAGGAACCACCGGGTGATTGACCAGATTGGTCCCGATGTTGATGATCCGGCCGAACTGCTGCTCCTTCATCTTTTTTAGCACGGCCTGCACACAATGGAAGGTGCCCTTCAGCGTCCCGTCCAGCTGATTTTGCATTTCCTCCCAAGTCAGGGTATCGGATGGGGAGCGATGATCGGGATCAAACTCATACCGGTACAGGGCGTTGTTGACCAGGATCTCAACGGGTCCCCACTCTCCTTCAATCTCCTTCACCATCCGTCGTACCGCTTCTTCGTCGCGAACGTCCGCCTGAATGGCGATCGCCCTGCCTCCGGAAGAAGTGATCTCATTTACCACCGCTTCGGCCTTGTCCTTGCTTTCCCGGTAGTTAACGGCAACGGAGGCGCCTTCGGCCGCAAAAGCCCGGCAGATGGAGGCCCCCAATCCCCGGCTCCCGCCGGTCACCAGCACGGTCTTTCCTTTCAGTTTCATAAAAAATCCCCTCTCCTTCCCGAGTACAGTGGAACCCGACGGAAAAAGGCCGCTCCGGGGGGAGCGGCCTTGATCAATGCAAAAAAACAGCCGGTACTCCCTTCGCCGGTATGACCCGGATCAGGTTCAAAGGGTTGGGACCTTGTCCCTCTCAGCCCGCAGGCACCCCTGTACTCCTTGGTTGAAAAATTCAATGGGTTATCGCCATCATAGAAAACTCATTGGCGGATGTCAAACCGATGATTTCAACACACCGGAAGGATGGCTTTCTGCATCGATTGGAAACTGAAAAAGGATCCCCGCCTTTCGAATACCTCTTCACCGCGGCTTGGCGACGATCCCGTTGTGAACCTTGATGATCCCGTGCCGCAGGATGCCGAAACCGTTTTCGTGGAGGTACAGCCCCATCTGCCGGATGTTCATCAGTTCCCGGTAGGTATAGTTCATCACGTCGGCCATGATTTTGTAATAGAGACGGGATTTCACTTGATCCCGGGGGGTGGTGAGGATGGCAACACCTCCCGGTTTCAGAAACTTCCGGTGCCAGTCCAGGACTTCCGGCTTGTACTCGTCGGGGAAATGTTCCAGCAGTCCAACACTGAGGACGATGTCGAATTCACGGCCGAAGGCGAGGTTTCGGATATCATCCACGATGTATTCGATCTTCATCTGCTCTTTGTACCAAACCTCCGGCCCTCCGGTGGCCGGGTTGGTCCCCAGGAAAGGGTAGGAGTCCGGGAAGCGGCCGTAACGATCCGTCTTGCAGAAGGCGTCATAATCGACCAGGACGGCCTCGCCGCCGGGATACATGGCGGAGAGCTGCATGGCCTCGTACCCTTCCGCGGCCCCCAGAAAAAGAATGCGCGGCTTCTCCACATCCAGCCCACGGAACAACGCCCGCTTGCCCCGCGGGTCCCAGATTCCGTCTTCCACCCGTTGGACGTAATTCCACAGGGAAAGGCGCATGTAATCGCCCAGGGCGGCTTTGACCTCCGACCACCGGAACCGGGACAGATGCTGTTTCAAGTTGCTCTTGGTCTCGTTCAGCTCCCGGGGGACATCTTTGACGAACCATTCGTGGAAGGAACGGTTAAAGTGCTCCCAGGACGTCTTGACGGACATGTCCTCATTCGCTTCCGCTTCCCACTTCTTCTTTCCTTCGGCCATATTTTCCACCCGATAGGGCCGACCGGCATCCTTCCAGCTCAGCTGGGACCAGTCCTTCACCTGGTCCGACTCGAACAACCGGTCCAGTTCCTCCGGCCCGGGGTTTCGGAGGTCGACCCGGTAACTCGGATTCAACTCGGTCGTTCCGATGTGCTCTTCCCCGTAGGGATACTTTGTTTCCACCCCTCCATCAGGAGAAGGTGCCGGCATCATCGGCATGAAAGCGCTCTCCTTTCTCGCCATTGGTTCTTCCCGATCTCCTTCGTTAAAGAAGGCTTTCCGGGTGGGGTCGGGAGACTTACCTCACCCGGTCGGGATCGGCCGGCCCGGGATGGGCCAGGGCGTCCAAAACAAACTGAAAGGCGTGGGGATCGTAGGGGATTCCCAGGTGCTCCACCTGATCGTAAGGATACACGTCTTGCAGGGTTATGTTGGCCACTCGGGAAGGCGGCCCCTTCAGAAAACCGGAGGTGCAGGGAACAACCACCTCATCGGTGCGTGTCGCCACCACCGTGTAGGAGACCGATCCCGGTGCCTCCTCCCCTTCGTTCAGTTTCCGCAGAAACTCCGACCCCGCCTGTTGCTGCCGGCAGGCTGCACAGGAGAAGAGGTCGACGGCCGGCCATGTCGCTTTCAGCCCGGCCAGGCCTTCGGTCCCATGGTTGGAGGGGGCCAATCCGATGAGGTCCTCCACGTTGCCCGCCCCGCCGAGAAACTTCAGGTAGTAACGGGGCATCATCCCGCCCTGACTGTGTCCGACGATGGATACCTTTTCGGCTCCTGTGTGGGCGAGGACCTGTTCCACAAAGGCTTTCAGTTCGGATGCCGATTCTTCGATCGGGCCGGTGGAGGGACCGGCTTTGCTGAAACCGTAATTGAGGGCATACACACAGTACCCCTTTTTCGACAAAAAGGGAGCCAGCACCGCCCAGTTTTGCGCCATGGTTTCAAAAGTTCCCGGTACCAGCACAACAGGCTCCGGATGCTCTTCATCCGGGCGGCAGTCAGGATCATTGGCTCCCGGCGGCGCCGGACCCTCCAGGAAATCCCCGGAACTGTCGGCGTTCACCGTCTGAGTGGAAACAAACGAAAATGAAACCAAGCCGGGAATCAGAACCATCAGCAGCACACGGAACAATACCTTTGGCAACTCCTCACCACCCCATGCAGTTTTCTGATTTCTAAAATAACACAATAAACAAAAAAGGTCCATGATCGTTAATATTCTGCATTCGGGCCTTAAAGAAAAATGAAAGACGAAATGTCGAATCCATTGCTATACAAAAAGCCTCGGTGTTCATTCGAGGCTTTTTCCCACATTGGATGGATCACCCGGGATGAAACGTATAAATGCCGTTGTTTCCGGCTCGGTGGACCATGGTCCACAGGGATCACCCGGAGATTCACCGAACAAGCGTCGTTCACTCTTTCAAACGGAAGGGGCCAAGGCATCCGGGAACCGGGGGACATGCTGGGTCCTACTCCTTTTCCTGACCGGATCCCCTCTTCCATTACCAGCATCGATCCCCTCCCCTGAGAGGAGCGTCGTAAGGATGAAAAAGGGGGGTTCGCCGAAAGCAAGCGTCATGATGAAAAAAGCATTCCCACGGCTGAAAACCGTTCATAGAGTTCAGGTTCCCTGAACCTCGCCGCGTTTTCAACACCCCAGCTGCCGGGCGATGACGAGCCGCTGGATTTCCGATGTGCCCTCCCCGATCTCCATCAGTTTCACGTCCCTCAGGTAGCGCTCCACTTCGTACTCCCGCATGTACCCGTATCCGCCGTGAATCTGGATCGCTTCGTTGCATATTTTGGTGGCCATTTCGGAGGCGAACAGTTTGGCAAAGGCGGATTCCTTCGTGAACGGTTTTCCCTGGTCTTTCAGCCAGGCGGCCTTCAGCACCATGTTACGTGCCAGTTCCAGGTTCATCGCCATATCCGCCAACTTGAACTGGATTGCCTGGAGTTTGGAGATGGACTGTCCGAACTGTTTTCGCTCCTTGGCGTACTGAAGGGCTTTGTCATAAGCCGCCTGAGCGATTCCCAGCGCCAGCGCCCCGATCGAGATCCTGCCGCCGTCCAGGGTATGCAAAAACTGACTGAACCCTTTATTCGGATCGCCGAGCAGGTTTTCCTGCGGAACCCGGACGTCTTGCAAAATAATTTCGCTCGTGTTGGAGCCACGGAGTCCCATTTTTTCATAATGGCTGTTGATGGTCACTCCCGGGGCGTCAGAGGGGACGATGATGGCGGAGATCATGTTTTTTCCTCTCGCGTCTTTCCCGGTCACAGCGGTCACGATAATGACCTTCGCATATCCGGCGTTGGTGATGAAACACTTCTCCCCGTTGAGGATGTATTCCCCGTTCTCCAGCACGGCGGTGGTCCGTGTGCCTCCCGCGTCGGAACCGGCATTGGGTTCGGTCAGCCCGAAGGCGCCCAGTTCCTTGCCGGAAGCGAGGGGCACGAGGTACTTCCGCTTTTGTTCTTCCGTTCCGAAATAGTAGAGGGGACTCGCCCCCAGGGAGACGGCGGCGGCATAGCTCAACCCCGTGCTTCCGCAGGCCCGGCCGATTTCTTCCACTGCCAGGGCATAGGACACGGTGTCCCCGCCGGATCCGCCGTACTTTTCAGAAAAAGGAATCCCCAACAGACCGAGTTCCCCCATTTTCCGGAAGGTCTCGACGGGGAACTCCCCGGTGCGGTCCACATGGTCCGCCTTCGGCTTCACCTCGTTTTCGGCAAAATCCCGCACCATGTTCCGGACCATTTGCTGTTCTTTTGTCAACTCAAAATTCATCTGCCCTTCCTCCCCTGATGTATTTTCCACAACCGAGATGGACCCACGCGGTACCGACCGGTCGGTCTGATCGGGCAAAACATTGCGGGTTCATCAAAAATTACTCAGGTAACAGGCCGTTCATCACAAAGTCCGTGTAGATATCGGCGATTTCCTCCAGGGAAAAGTCGCCGTCCGGTCTGTACCATTTATAGATCCAGTTGATCATTCCCAAGACCGCCATGGTGACGATCGTTACATTGGAGTTCGAACGGAATTCGCCGTTTTTCACCCCTTCCTCAATCACCTGATGGAGTAACCTTTTGTAACGATCCCGCTTCCCTTCGATCTTCTTCAGGTATTCCCGGGACAGATGCAAGCTCTCTTCATTGAAAATGGCCAGATGGGATTGGTAAGTGTCGAACAGCAGGACGAAAGAGCGGATGATGCCACGCAGCTGTTCCTTGGCATTGTCATGCCTTTCGATGGCTTCTTCCGCCTTTTCCAGGGCATGAGTGACACAAAAGTCGTGGATCATGTAGAGAAGTTCATCTTTCGATGTAAAGTTGTGATAAAACCCCCCTTTGGAAGTTCCGCTCTCCTTCACGATCTGATCCACGGACACGCGGGAGTAGCCGCAGCTTTCGAACAGGCGGAGAGCGGTCCGGATGATCCGGTCTTTGGTGGGGGATTGTTCCATTTCTTTTCACCTCTTCAGCGATCCATGAACCAACGGAAGACCGACCAGTCTGTCTGTTTGATATTATATAAATTTTCTGCCCATTTCTCAATCCTTATTTCGCTTCCTCCGCAGGCAGTTTCATCTTACATAATCAGGGTATTACTGGTCTCGGCTGGATTATGGAAAATACATCCGATCCATTATCAATCTATCAATCTCCACGACAGGAACGAGAAGTCAACCCCCAAAGGAAAAGTTTGGTTTCCTCGTCTGTTGGTTGTACTTGAACGGTAATTACCTTTATTAACCATATTGTAATTCTAATATATTTCGCGCTTTTATGCGCGAAAACAAGATGTCCCAATTAACATTATTACTAAACTATTAAATCTATACAAATTTTCAGATGTTTGTGTTATAGTGCTTATGGAGGATCTTCCAAGCCATTTATACGAGGGAGTGAACTGTTTGAAGGCAAAAAATTTTAAATTGTTGGGGAGCGTATTGCTGTCTTGCTCTCTGGTGTTCACGGCTTTCAGCCCTGGTGCCGGGGCCTCGGCAGCCGACTCTTCTTCACCGGAGAAATTCCGGGTTCTGATCCAAGCTGACAAAGAGGACAAGCGGGAGCTGAAACAAAAGTACGGTGAGCGGTGGGATTTCGGAAAAAAGGGGTTTACCACCGATGTCAACCAAAAGCAGTACGAAGGGCTTAAGAACCGCAAGGACTTGGAAATCCGGAAGGTGCAAAAAGCAAAAACCGTTGGAACCGTAAAAGCGGAGGCAACCCGTTCCGCAACCCCGTCGGACCAGACCCCTTGGGGGATTGAAGCCATCTACAACATTTCCTCGATACCATCCACTTCCGGCGGATCCGGCACCCGGGTCGCCGTCCTGGACACCGGTACTTACATCGACCACGCGGATCTGGCTGGTAACGCCGAGCAATGCAAGGATTTTACCTCCGGAAGGGGAATGAAAAACGGGGCTTGCACCGACAAAAACGGTCACGGCACCCATGTCGCCGGTACCGTGCTGGCTGACGGCGGATCCGACGGCCTGGGGATCTACGGAGTGGCCCCTGATGCCAAACTGTGGGCGTACAAAGTCCTCGGGAACAGTGGTTTCGGCTGGTCCGATGACATAGCCAACGCCATCCGGCATGCGGCAGATGAAGGGAACCGCCTCGGGGTGAACGTGGTCATCTCCATGTCTCTCGGCTCCTCCAGCAAAGACAGCCTGATCGCCGACGCTGTCACCTACGCGTACAACAATGGCGCTCTTGTCGTGGCGGCTGCCGGTAACGACGGTCCTGACCCGGATACGATCGGTTACCCCGGCGCCCTGGCCAACGCCGTGGCGGTGGCGGCTTTGGAGGACGTTCAGGAAAACGGAACCTATCGGGTGGCCGATTTCTCCTCCCGGGGCAACCCGGACACGGTGGGGGACGATGTGATTCAAGAGCGTGACGTGGAAGTCTCCGCTCCGGGCCGGACAATCGAGTCCACCTGGAAAGACGGCGGCTACAACACCATCAGCGGAACCTCCATGGCCACTCCGCACATCTCCGGTCTGGCCGCGAAGATCTGGGCAGCCAACCCGTCTTGGAACAACCATCAACTTCGCGACGAACTGCAGAACCGCGCCAAGACCAACGATATCCAGGGCGGTCTCGATGCCGGCAGCGGAGATGACATCGCCTCCGGCTTCGGGTTCCCCCTCGCCCAATAATCGTTTTTCAAATGATCTGAATGGTGCGACGTCAGGATCAACCGTCCCGGCGTTTCATCCATAAAATTTCAGGGAGGGTTTCCATTGAAACGGTTTCTCAGTCTTTCTTCCGCCCTGGCTCTGACCCTGGGGCTTCTCTTCTCCCCGGCCGCAGCCGACGTGGATGCCAAAGCGAAGGATCAGGCCGAATATGTGAAAGGCGAAGTCATCGTGAAGTTCAAATCCGGCACTACGAACAGCGAAAAAGCCCAAGCCCACAAAAATGAAAATGCCACGCTGAAAGAACGCAACGACCACAAAAAGGTAAAGTTCGACTTGGTGAAAGTAAAAGGCCGATCCGTGGAAGAAGCCATCCAAGAGTATAAAGGAAATTCCGACGTGGAATACGCCGAGCCGAACTACATCTTCAAAGCGGACTGGGTGCCCAACGACACCTATTACAACAGCTACCAGTGGGGACCCCAAAAGGTTCAGGCGGAAGCCGCCTGGGACTACACCCGCAGCTCCGGCAGCACCCGGATCGCCATTGTGGACACCGGGGTCCAGTATGACCATCCGGACCTGAACGCCAAAGTGACCCGCGGCTATGACTTCGTCGGTAACGACTGGTACCCCTATGACTACAACGGACACGGCACCCACGTGGCGGGAACGGCCGCAGCCGAGACCAACAACTCCACCGGGGTGGCCGGGATGGCACCGAATGCGGAAATCTTCGCCGTCCGCGTCCTTGACGCCAACGGCAGCGGGACCCTGGCCGACGTGGCCGACGGCATCGTCCATTCGGCCGACTACGGCTCTGACGTGATCAACCTCAGCCTCGGGTCCCCCTCCGGCTCCTCCACTCTGAAAAGCGCGGTCGACTACGCCTGGAACCGCGGGGCCGTCGTGGTGGCCGCCGCGGGGAACGCCGGCACCAGCACCAAACATTATCCCGCAGCTTATGCGAACGCCATCGCCGTCGGCGCAACCGACCCAAACGACAACAAAGCTTCCTTCTCCAGCTACGGTACCTGGGTTGACGTGGCTGCTCCGGGTGTGGATATCCTCTCCACCTACCCGACCAACAGCTACGCTTATCTGAGCGGCACTTCGATGGCCACCCCCCACGTGGCGGGATTGGCAGGTCTACTGGACGCCCAGGGAAGGAGCAAGAGCAACATCCGTGCCGCGATCGAAAACACCGCCGACTGGACTCCCGGCACGGGGACCTACTGGGCCCACGGACGGATCAACGCCTACGACGCCGTCCGCTACTGAGTCGCCTGAACTCCATACCCAAAAGGGACGACCTTCATCGGGGGTCGTCCCTTTTGAGTTCCTTTTCCTTCCCCTTTCGATCACAGTCGAAGCACCGGATTTTTCCGTCCGCGAGAACCACCCCGTTCAGGAAGCCCTCCAGGCAATACACGACTTTCCCGCATCCGGAGCACTCGCCCACCCGTTCTTGCATCGGCTCACTCCCTTCCCCGGCTTTCTTCGGCCGGCGGTTCCGATTCTCCTCCCGGCCGTAGAACCCGAACGGCTACCGTCCTGTAAAAACAGAAGGCCCGCCGGTTGCGGACCTTCTCATCATGAAGCCGATGATTCCTTTTTCTCCTCACTCTCCCGGTAAATCTCACATCCCGGATAGGTGAGGGCGAAACCGTACCAGCGGGTGTAAAGATACTGAGGAACGTCTTCCCAGTCGTCGGTGTCTTCATAGTTGACATCCGGGAAGCCGTCTTCGTCAACGGAGATGCTGACCGGACGACCGTCCAAAATATCCCGCACTTCCCCGCCGGATTTTTCGATGGCGTCGATGGGATAAAACTTCTTCACGTTCCCGGTCATGATCCCGACGCCGCTCATCATGTCCGGAAGTCGGTGGTCCCGTTTGACCATGGTCTTCTTGAATCCGGGGGGATAGATGCCGAATTTCCCAAACCAGTTCATCACAGGTTGAATCACCAATCGCCGGAACAGGGGTTGTTTCGACAGGGCCAACCGAAGATCGGGCCACCGTTCCAAGGCTTGTCCCGCTGTCATCTGACCCAGCAGAAGGCTGTCCATCTTCTTTCCTTTCAGGGGGCCATAGACACACTCTCCGGTGATGTGGTTCCAATAGGATCCGGTTTCCCGGTCCTGCAGGATGGCAAGACCATCGTATACCCCCACACAGAAGAAGTGAAGTTCCTTTCCATCAATGACGGGAACCATACTGGTTCCACTGTGGCAGATCGCTCAATAGTTGACGATATAGGGCTCACCGGCCAGTTTCCCCTGGGCGACATGGTGGTACGTCATCTGGTACATCCAGAAGGCAAGGCTCTCGCCGCCCCGGTTCAACACCAGCACCGTGTCATCCTTTTTGATCTCGCCGCGACCGACAGCGTTCTTGAGCGGTTCGGAACCGGCGACCGGAAACGGATGAAACTGCTGTTTCATAAAACGATCAATGTCAAACGCCATCCTTCTCCCTCCTTCTCTTCTTTTCTAATTTAGCACATGTCTTTTCCGCTTTCAGCAGAGGAAGGCCAGGTTTCCATAGAAATAGAATATATTAAGAGAAAAATATTCGACTATCATTGATTCCACAAATCAGGATGCAGCTTCCGTTTCCCCTTCCGACCTCGGTTCAAACACCTTGCAATCCGGAAAGGTGAGGGAAAACGCATACCAACGGGTGTAAACGTAGGGCGGAACATCATCCGGACCTTCAGCATCTTCGTACCAGACATCCGGAAAACCGTCTTCATCCACAGAGATGATGAAGGGACGGTGGTTCAGAACGTCCGTCACCTCTCCGCCCGATTTTTCGAGTTCCTCGATCGGGTAAAACTTTTTCAGACCGTCGGCCATGATGCCGACCCCGCTGGTCATGTCGGGGAAACGGGGATCTCTCTTGGGCATGGTGCTTTTAAACGTGGGGGGATAGATGCCGAACCGGCCGACGAAATTCATGAAAGGCAAAAGGATGTATTTCCGCCACGCGGGCTGTTTGGACAGCGCCAACCGAAGGTCGGGCCAACGTTCCAGGGCTTGTCCCGCCGTCATTTGGCCCAGGAGCAGCATCTCCATCCGCTCCCCTTTCAACGGTCCGTGCATGCATTCTCCGGTCACCGGGTTCCAGAAGGATTGGGTTTCCCGATCCTGCAGAATGGCGCTCCCATTGTAGACACCGGCACAATGGAAATGATATTCCCGACCTTTTATAACCGGCACGAAACCGGTCCCGGCATGACAGATGGCACAATAGCTGATCATGAAGGGTTCCCCGGCCAATGTTCCCTGCGCCACATGGTGATACGTCATCTGATACATCAAAAACGCGAGTCGTTCTCCACCCCGGCAGATCACCAACAACGTGTCATTCTCCTTGATGTCTCCGCGCCCGATCACGTGTTTCACAGGCTCGGACCCCCCGACCGGAAACGGTTCAAAATCGTGTCCCAAAACACGGTAAATCGGGGATTTCTTAAAACGGGAAAGATCAAACTCCTGCAATGGGGCTCCCTCGCTTTTCCTTGGTTGATGGGTGAACCTCCAAAAAAGTTGCTTCCAAAGCTTCTCTCTTCAGATCTTCGGCTGTGAGGGGCAAGCTCCTTTCCTGATCCATCCCAAAGCGGATCCACAGTCCGGAACGGTTCAGTCCAAATGTATCATATCTTTCTGTTCGTTTTCACCATCGAAATCAAATGATTTAAAATCAAATACGTTTTCAATCCTTCCAAATTCAAACAGAAAAACAGAGTCACGAAAAAGAGCCCGTATGAAACGGACTCTTCCCAGGACATATGGCAAGGAATGATTTCCGGGTTATCCCGCCTGATGGATCTTACAACCGGGATAGGTAATCGAAAACCCAAACCAGCGGGTGTACAGATACTGGGGAATGTCCTCTCCGTCCTCTGTGTCTTCGTAGTACGCTTCCGGAAACCCGTCCTCATCCACGATGACGGTGACGGGTCGTCCGGCGAGGCGGTCACTCAATTTCCCCCCGGCTTTCTCGATGGTGTCGATGGGATAAAACTTCTGCTCTTCCTTCGTGAAGACGCCTACACCGCTGGTCATATCCGGGAGACGCTCGTCCCGCTTGATGATCGTCTTTTTGTATCCCGGCGGATAAATCCCGTGTTTTCCGAAATAGTTCATGATCGGGGTCAGCATCCGGTGAAGCCAGCTCTGTTTGGCCAGGGAGAGATGCAGGTTCGGGTACTTCTTCAACGCTTGCCGGGCGGTCATCTGCCCCAGAAGGAGCATGTCCATTTTCTTTCCCTTCAGGGGCCCTTCCACACATTCCCCGGTCACATGGTTCCAGTAGGAATCCGTCTCCCGGTCCTGAAGCATGGCAATGCCATTGTGCACCCCGACACACCGGAAATGAAATTCCTTCCCGTCGATGACGGGGACCATGGCAGTCCCGGTATGGCAAATCGGACAGTAGGTCGCCAGGTAGGGCAACCCGTTCAAGCTTCCTTGGGCCACTTTGTTGTAGGTCATCTGGTACATCGAAAAGGCCCGGTATTCCCCGCCGCGCCCCACCACCAAGACGGTATCTTCCTCCTGGATCTCGCCCCGCTTCACGGCATTCTTAAGGGGTTCCGAACCTTCAACCAAAAACGGCTCAAACTCCATCCTCATAAAACGGGAGCTATCAAAGTCTTCCACGAACTCGTTCCCCTTTCTTCCCGTAAAAATGTACGGTTTTGATTCCATTATTAAATTTATCACAAGAAAATGTTTCCTTCTCTACCCCTGGGTGTATATTTTTTAGAATTTTACGAAACAAATTTTTTCATTTCTTCCATCTTCCGATCGATGAACGATATAATTCCCATTTCTATGTCAATGAACATGGGAGACCGGCTTCCCCCGGTTTCCGGTCATGGATTCCATTCCGGTTGCAGGAGGCTCATGATACACAGATTCCAGTACTCATCCCCCATTTTCCGGGCATCCCGCATCGTCCCTTCCCACCGAAACCCCGCCCGTTCGTAGCTCCGGATGGCGGAGCGGTTAAAATCGAAAACATACAGGTCCAGCCGGTGAAGGTCGAGTTCTCCGAAGGCATAACGAACCGCTTCGCGAACCATGGCCGTGCCCAGCCCGCCGCCCCGGCGTGCCGGGTCCAGCAGAACCCGGGCCAGGGTGGCGGACCGGTGCTCCCGGTCGATTCGGTTCAGCTCCACATGTCCCACCATCTCCCCGGATGCTTCTTCGATCGCCTTGAAATTGATCCGCTCGGCATTCTTTCCTTCGTTTCCTTTCAGGTGGCCGGCCAGCTGCGCCTCATCCAGGGGGAAATGAAAGCGTGGACCGGCCCACTGAAGGAGAAATTCCGGGGAGTCGGTCCATTCGATGAGACGGGGAAAATCCGCCGTTGTCAGCTTCCGGAGTGTCAGCATTCATTCATCCTCCCATCCCTCTTCCTCTGCATCCACCTCCCGCTTCCACAGCCACTCGATGGGGAGTGGATTCAGGTAGGTCTGTTCCTTCGCCCAGTCATCCTTCCTCCGCATGAAATGGTACCGAAGCAGGGTAAGAGGAACGGTCAGGGGAAGTCTCCCCTTCCGGAACGCTTCGATCGCTTCCCGGATCTCCCCTTTTTCTTCCGCCGGAAGGAAGTCTTTCAGGCGTCCCTCCAAATGGGTGAGTACATCGGTGTGCCGCTTCCGGGTGGCGGGTTTCGCCACCGCCTCCATGAAATGCTCTCCATACGTTTTCAGCCGCTCCTCCACGGGGCGATCCCCGTCGGCGGCGATCCGGCCGAGACGGGTGTACAGATCCCGGCTGTGGGACAGGAGGCTCAGCTTCTGACGGGTGTGAAACTCAACCAGATCCCCGGACCCGGGATTCCGCGAAAGAAAGGAAAGCCACCTCCACCGGGCGGCCACCCGGCCGATAAAGACAGCCAGCCTTCCCGGATCTTCCAGCTCCGTCTCCTCCGCCACCGGGAGCCCGGGAAACCGTCGCAGCAACGCTTCGGCAAACAACCCGCGCCCCTCTTCTTTCTCTTCTTCTCCGTGGTGGTGGATGGGAATCTCCCGGAGACCGCAGGAAGGGGAACCTTTTTTCAGGATGTAGCCGTGAAGAGGTTCCTTGGAAAGCTCCGCCAGGCGGCGTTCCGAATACGCTTCCATGGCCTCCGTCAGATCCCGCCGGGTCTTCGTCGCAACCAGGCGGGGGGCGGCTTCCCTGCCGTCTGACTCCAGCCGGATCGTTTCCCGGGGGACCCCCAACCCCAGTTCCACCTCGGGGCAGACAGGCACCCACCGGAAGAAACGTCCCAGCTCCCGATTGATAAACCGATGGTATTTGTGAGCCCCGTTGTATCTCACCCGCTCGCCGAGCAGACAACTGCTGATCCCGACGCGCAGAACGGGGACGTCCGACTCCCAGTTCATCCTTCCACCTCCCGATGAAAAACCGGTGCCGTATGCCGACAGCCTCCTTTTAATTCAACCACCAGATGTTCAGGTTGTAAAATGCGACAAAAGTGACCCAGATCCAATAGGGGAGCAACAGCACCGCGGCCGTCCGGGTCACTTTCCAGGCGGCGATCACAAAAGCCCCGATGAAAAACCACAACAGAAGGATTTCCAACAGGGCCGCGCCAGGGAACTGATACGCGAAGAACAAACAGGTCCACACCAGATTGAGGAGTACCAGTCCTCCCCAGAACAACAGCGCATACCGACGTTCCGTCGAATCCTTTCCCTCCCAGACCATCCAGCCGGAAATCGCAATCAGAACGTACCATACCGTCCACACCGGACCGAAAACCCATCCGGGAGGGTGGAAGAACGGTTTTTGCAACCGATCATACCATGATCCCGGATCGGGATCCGACACCCTCCCTCCCAGAGCCGCGACAATGGAGCAGAACACCAGGAAAACGGCCAACGATCCCCATTTTCGCTTCACCCGTACACCCCCTCACCCATTTGATGACCTGTGAAGCGATTCAACCGATTCTCTTCACTTTTTAATGATGGGTAAACGGAATATAGTACCATTGTTCCCGATTCCACCCCGGATTCAACCCGGGACAGGGGATGGCCGAGTGGGGGAAGGAAAAAACCACCGGAAGTTCACCGGTGGCCGTCTTCCTTATTCAATTCGTGACGAAGCGCTTTTTCAAGGTGGGGCCATCGAAAGCGGCACTCCGATTCCAACAGCTTCTTCGGAAGCGTTTGGTTTCCTCCGAGGAGCAACTCCTCCGCCATCTCCCCCAAAACCACCCGGGCGATCGGACCCGGCAGGGGGAACGGAGTCGGCCGGCGGAGGATCCGTCCCAACGTGCGGGTGAACTCCTCATTGTTGACCGGTGCGGGAGCGACAATATTCACCGGTCCGGACAGGTCCTCCCGTTCCAGCAGGAAATCCACCACATGGGGGATCTCGTCCCGTGCGATCCAGCTCATCATTTGACGGCCCCGCCCGATTCGCCCGCCCAGCCCCAGTTTGAAGAGGGGGAGCATGGTCGCCAGCGCCCCTCCCTTTCGGCTCAGCACCATCCCGAAGCGCATGTGGGCCACCCGGATCCCCGCGTCAACGGCCGCCCGGGTCGCCCGTTCCCACTCCATCGACACCCGTGCGAGAAACCCGTTTCCTGCCGGGGTTCCTTCATCCACTTTGATTCCGGGAGGCCGGTTACCGTAATACCCAACAGCGGAAGCGGACAGCAACACCTTCGGTGGATGTTTGAGCCCGGCCAGGGTTCGGGCAAGTAACTGCGTCCCTTCCTGCCGACTTTTCAGAATTTGTTCCTTCTTTTTTCGCGTCCAGCGTCCGGAGGCGATGTTCTCTCCCGCCAGATGAATGACCGCCTCATGGCCTTCCAACCCGGCGGCATCGATTTCTCCCCGGTCCGGACTCCAACGAATTTCAAAGCCTTTCTTCTTCCGGTCCGTATGGCTCCGGACCACACGGGTTACCTCGTGTCCCGTGCCGGTCAGGTGACGGACCAATGTGCTGCCGATCAATCCCGAAGATCCTGTCATGGCGATTCGCATGGGGGAACCGATCCCTCCCGGTCTCTGATCGCGATTCCATTCCCGGAAAATCAGACCCAGACTTTCATCCGTCCGCGGAGATCCCCTGTATTCAGCTCCAATTGGGTGCCGTCGGGGTCGAGAAAGTTGATCACCCGGCCGCCGCCCCGTTCCACCGGCCCCCGGACAACAGGGACCCGGTGCAGGCGAAGTTGTTCCACCGCTTCATCGAAGTCTTCTTCCGCGATCGAGAAGGCCACATGATCCACCCCGGGGCCCGGGTTTTCCTCCCGGATCGCTTCTCCTTCCCTCTCGATCAGACAGACCCAGGCCGTCCCCCACTCGAGGTAGGCATCCAGGCGTCCCCGGTGAACCAGTTCCATCCCGAGAACTTCCACGTAAAAATGGAGCGATGCTTTCAAGTCGGTGACACGGATGGTCACATGGTTGAATCCGGACACCTTCATCTCCCCGTTCTCCCCTCTCCATGGAGTAAAAAAGAAACCCCCGGATGATTTACAAACTGGGACTGGGGCGCGATTGCCGTCTCCGCACCGCTTTCCCTGCGGACCTTCTTTCACTTACCCGTGGCGGTTTTCTCCACTCGGTCCGCCCAGGCTTTCAGATCCAGTTCTTCCAAGGAATCCAGCCGCAAGTCAATGTCCCCGAAGGCGAAATGCTTTGTGACAGAGTTCGGAACGGCAATGCATCTCATCCCGGCCCGTTTGGCGGCGAGAGCCCCGTTCGGGGAGTCTTCCAGCGCCACCGCTTCCGACGGATCCACTCCCAGGCATTCCGCCGCCAGCCGGTACAGAGCGGGGTCGGGCTTGGTCCGTTCCACGTCGTCGCGGGTCCGGAGACATTGGAAATGAGGGCGGATCCCCAGTTTGTTCAAGTATCCTTCCACCCAGCTTCGGGTGGAGCTGGAAGCCAGCCCGACTTTCCAGCCGAGCTCACGGGCCTGTTCCAGGACTTCCCGGACACCGGGAAGAATGTCTTCCTCCTCAATATACGCAAGGTGACGCTCCCGCCGCCTGCTCTCCAGATCCCCGCGATCCAACGGACGACCCACGTGCTTCTCCAGATAGTCGTACGGATCGAAATCGCTGTCCGAACTGCCGACGACCCGTGCCCAGGACTCCATCGGAAGCTGGGCCCCGTATTGTTCGTATATTTCCGCAAAGGTCCGGTATTCGGACGTTTCCGTATCCAAAATCAGCCCGTCAAAGTCAAAGATCACCGCTCGAATCATCCCGCTTCTCCCCTCTCTCTTAGAAGCGTTGTGAAAAAGTGGCGGCAGCATTTACCCAAGCCGCTCCGGCTGTACCACAGAGCACAAGTCTCGCCTGGGTCGCTCTCTCCCCGGTCTCGCTATGCACTCACGGAGCACAAGTCTCGCCTGGGTCGCTCTCTCCCCGGTCTCGCTATGCTGTCCTGCAGAGAGCACTGTCCGCTCCGCTGGGCAGGACAGCAAAGTCGCTATTTTGGGTAAACGCTTCTCCTTTTCTCGAAACGAACATGAAATCACAACGCTTTTAGTGCTTCACCGGCCCTTCCATCACCCGGCGGGACCGGCCGGAAGGCGTCATCTCCCATTATATCCAATGGGAACGGTCATGGGAATGAAAAGATGGGAGTCTCAGTCCTCCCCGGCAACCCGGATCCGGTGGACCCCCTCTTTCAGCGGCTTCCCGGAGAAGCTGATCTCTTGGTACGGAAGGACCACTTCAAAGGTGACGAAAAAGGGCAGGGGTTCCAGGCGCAGGAGATCTGTTTCTTCCCACCTCGGAAGGAAGCGTTCGCTCCCGGAGCGAAACCCGGCCCGGTACCAGGGGTGTTCGTTTTTTCCCGGTGAATTGAGACAGAGAAACAATGAGAGATCATCGCACAGCTTCAAAAAGCGCAGACGTTCCTCCAGCTTTCGCCGGTCCGCTTCTCCCGTCCCGCCGGTCCATCTGCGTTGCCGCTCTGTTTCCCTTTCGACGAACCGGACGGCCGCTTCTTCCCGGGGTTTGGAAAAAAAAGAGACATAATGCATGCTGCAAAGACAGGCGGCCCACCCGTCCATCTCTTCCACCCGGTTCACTCCCGAATGATAGGCGCGTATTTTGTCCTCCATCGGATGATCCACAAAGGAATACGGTTTGCCGGTCTTCGGGTTCCACCGGACCGATCGGTCCAACTCTTCCCACCCCACGTCATGATAACGGACGGCCGTCCGCGTGGACGCGTCCGGCGTTTCCTTCCAATGGTCTGCAATATCCCCGGAGACCCGTCCGTGGTCATGCTGACGGATCAGGATGTACCGGTCTTTCTCTTCCCTGACGATCACCTTGGGCCACCCCTTTCGCCATAAGGAACATTCTGGAAATCCTTGATCCCTACCACTTTTCCAAAGAAACCTGAAAATCCTTTTGGATTCCAATTTATGCAAACGGTGATTTATCCGGCATAAATTGTCCGTGGACAAACAAAAAACAGTCCCACCCACATACATTTGTGGTGTAAGCCTATTTACGGTGAAAAAGGAGGAGAGGAAGGTTGTCCGATCAGGAACGAAAGGAACGGGAAAACCAACCGGAAGCCCGCTCTTCCGGACAAGAGCAGGAAGCCCAACCGGATTACGGGGCTCCTTATCCCTACGGATACGATTGGGCGCACCCCACGGTGAGTCAGTACGGGTTCGGTCAGGATCCCTGGCAACCGGCCCAGGAAGGTTTTGATCCACAGCAGGCAGCCTACGGCTGGCCGGACCCCTACGGTTTTTCCCCGGATCCCTACGGTTTTTCCCCGGATCCCTACAGCCAGACCACATCGTACCCCGAAGAGGAGGAGGACCTCGACACCGAGCAGCGCCGGCGGTATCCGCCTTATTATCCGCCCTACTATCGGCCACCTTACTACCCGCCGTACCGTCGTCCATATTACCCGCCTTACCGGCCGCCTTACTACCCGCCGTACCGACCGCCTTATTATCCTTACCGGAGATAATCGATTCACCCCCCGGTCCCTCCGGGGGTTTCTTGTGTTTCCAATTCCGTATAATAAAAAGGCTGTAAGGATATATGGGATTTACAACGGGATACGACATGAATAATGAAACATTATTCCATGTGTTGACGTAAACTGTATAACATAATAATATTAATGTGACACATTTATTAAAGCGCTTACTTGTAAAGGGGGATCATCCATGGAGGCCCTTGTCTGCCAAACCTGCGACACGGTTATTGATTACGTCGATGGGGAGAAAAATGGTACCCTTTACGGCACTTGTTGCGATTGTCACGAACTACAGGCAGAAAAAAATCACTCCGCCAATTGACGAAATTGCATAGAGAGTGCCCCATGGACACGACCGTGGGGTTTTTTTATCAAAATCCATATTTCGATCATCGATTCCCGGCCGTACGAAACAATGGATACGCGCGTTGATCCATCCAAAAAAAAGCCGGGAATCCGGTCACCCGGCCCTCCGGTTTCAATCCGGATCCCCGTCCAGCGAAACGAGGGCTTTTCGTTTTTGAAAATCCACTCCGGAATAATAAGCATCGGCCACGAGGATATTGGGGCCGGTGCAACGGGCTTCAGGACAATAACAGTGGTGCCGGCGAGCCAAAGGGTGTTTCAGCCAGCGGTTGAAGACCTCCTCCAGCCGGTCCGAATAAATGTTGCCGAGGGGCGGGACGTCCCCGAAGTCGGTTACGATCACATCCCCGGTGAAGGCATGGACGTTGAGCCGGTTCCTGCCATCGGGATCATGCCGGACAGTGACGTTTTCCTCCCGGTGAAGGCGCAGCCACAGATCCCTGTCCGCTTCCTCTTCACTGCAAGGATAAAAGGGGAGGGTTCCGAACAGGATCCAAACCCCCGGATCCCTCCAATCCAGGAGACGGATCACGGTTTCCCGGAACGTCTCCAGATCGATCAGCTCCATTCCCCTGGCGAAATCACTGGGATAGAGGGGGTGGACTTCATGCCGGCGACACCCCATCCCGGCCACATCCCGGTGAATCCGATCGATATGAGGGGAGGTGAAAGGGCTTAACAGGGTCTCGGCGGAAACGAACACCCCGGCGTCGGAGAGGGCCTTCGCGTTCTCCACCATCTGTCTGAATAACTTATCCGCGGCCTTCGGTGTCACCTCACGCCCGTATTTTTCAAAGGCGATCCGGTGAAAGTCCGCTTCATCCCGGTAATTGTAGGAGATATGTAAAACGTCCACGTCGGCGACCCAATCTTCGTACCGGGACAACGGGAGGGTCAGGTTGGAGTTGAGTTGGGTGTACACCCCCCGGTCCCGGGCATACCGGAGCAAAGGCCGGATCGTCTCTTTCACGATCCGGGGACTCAATACCGGCTCCCCGCCGGTAATGCTGAGGGTCTGCAGGTTCTCCACTTCCTCGAGTCTCCGGATCAGCTGATCGGCCGGAAGCGGGATCCCTTCCTCCTTCACCAACGCCTCCCCGACGGCACAGTGTTCACAACGAAGGTTGCAGAGCTGGGTGACGGTGAACTCCACGCCCGTCAGTTCATGCCGACCTTTTCGGCTCCGGGTGTACCACGGGTCCCACGGATCCCATGCCGGGGAAAGGGGGGTTTTTTCCGCTCTCTTGCCGACTTCCGTTTCACTCATCATCGTTCCCTCCCGTTCACTTCTACGCAGGAGAAGTATAGTCCCTGAAAGGACACCCGTCAATCATCAGCTTATTCCCGGTGGGGAACCCGCATGAAGGAGCGACAAAAAACCGACTTCCGCCGATGAATCGGTTTGTCTGTCAGCCGCAGTGTCACCCGGGACGGCCGGGCTGTCATTTTTGTCGAAACCTTTGCTTAGCGGCAACCGGGAAAGAGAAAGGCCGGGCGGGAAAGCCCGGCCTTTCAGGGACGGCGCACGCCGTAAATCAGCTGGTCGACGAGATTGCGAAGGGTTTGGAGCTCTTCCGTCATCTTTTCCTGGCGGGCCATCATGGCTTCCTGATTGCGCACGATTGTCACCATGGAAGGAAGCGCCGCCGGTTCTCTTTCCGTTTCCTCTTCCTGCAGGATCTCCTCTTTCACTTCTTCCATCAGAAGCGGGGTTTTCTCACGGGATTTTTTGCGTTTCTCGGTCTCATTCCTCAGAAAATCTTTCAGGTTTTCCCTGAGCCCTTTCAGACCGTCCCTCATTTCGAGGGACGGCTTTTCGGCATTCCGGTCTTCGACCTTGGTTTCCATCTCTTTTTCCTTCTCTTGATACGCTTCCGCTTTCTCCATTTTCTTCACCCTCCTTCTCCTCATACCTTTCCACGGAGAAGGCGGGTTTCCCTTTTTTCCGTGAAATTTAAGTTCGAATTTTTTGAACAGGGTGGGGACGGCCTGTCCGGCTTTGAGAAAACCGAAAAATGGTGGAAGACAGTCCGGGTTCCCTACCACTCCCCCAGAAGCGTTGTGAAAAAGTGAGCGGCAGCATTTAACCAACGCCGCTCCGGCTTTTTCTCACAGAGCACAAGTCGCGCATGAACAGCAGGATGATGCGTTTGTTCAGCATTCATTAATCAAAGTGATTTATTTACCGGGGAAGACGGGTTTCCGAATTGGCCTTGATCGCTTAAATCATTATCAGATAGACCATTATTCATTTGGGATTTCGCCGGAGATAAATCTCCTACTGACATATTCGTCCCCTGAGCTTTAGTGTTTGCTGTGTGGCTGTTGTGGAGCGTACTTCCAACGTTAAACGACCCGTTATTAGCAATATTATTAATCTTAATGCTCCCTATTTTTACAAAAGGAGGCATTATTCTCATTCCTTTTTATAAATAATTCATCTTATGCAAAATGGATGCCTCGTGAGAATGGCGGAAGTTACGATTCCTCCAGCCTTTGAATCGAGTGTGTCCGGGGGGGAAAAGTACCACAAATCGCCCATGCCGACATCGGCTATGAAGTTCCGCCCGTTCTGGTCGGCCGCGGTAATGTGCGCACGACCCCAAAGCATGCAAGCCCACTCCGTTTGTTTATGCCAATGGACTCATGCACAATCACCCCCGCAATGTGCTTGCGACCGACATCTCTCTAACTTTTACTTCCCGCGAGCCACTGCTATGATTGAACTGCATATAGGTGTCGGAGAAAGAAGCTGGGGATCGTTCCGGCGTCAGTGGCCGGCATGTCGGGAATCTCAAGGTCGCGCATCACGTCGAGCGGGCCTGAATCAATCCCATCGGCGCGATCATCCTTTTAGGCTGTGGTAGAGATGTATAAGGATACATTGGAATCAACGACGATCCCTTTATCTTTTTGAGTTGATACAGGATTATTCAACCAGCCGCCCAATGGTTCCGAAAAAACGGGTCGTATAATAACCGCAAGATGTAGCATCAACTTTAGTTTCGCCTTTCAGGACAAATCCTCTTCGGGAACGAGGACATGCATCCGAACGTGTCATTTTCGGCGACAGTTTCGCGGGATTTTATAAAAAGTAACGCATCAGGGCCATGATACGTCCTTAAAAGTATGGTGAAAAAGTGAGCGGCGACATTTACCCGAAGCCGCTCCCGGGAAGCCAGGGCATAAAATCAAACACCCTTCCGCATTGGGGAAGGGTGGGGATGAAAATGGGGCCGGGAACAAAGAGGTGGGTTATCGGGTCACCTTGGCTTTCTGCCTTTCGTGTGCCCGGTCCTGTGCCTTCAGTCGGTCCTTCTCCACTTCGGAGGTTTGAGCCTCGCCCCCGGGGATGGGATGGTCTCCGGTCTGTTTCATGCCGGGCTTTCCGTTTTCCACAAGAAAGGAGGCCCGGGTATAGATTGGGGCGCCCGGTTGGTTGACATAGGGAACGACACGGTAGTCGGTCTGCCAGCGGTCCGGGGTCAGGGTGCAGCGGACGTATCCCCGGTAGTCGTTAAAAAAGCGGATATGCGGGTTTTCCTCCAGCAGGACGGGTGTTTCGGCACGGATGTCGGAACCGTTGCCGCCGGAGGTGATCGACGTTCCCACAAATTCCGACCCGACGATGGGGGACTCGGGGTTGTCAAAATCGGCTTTCAGGTCATTGGCCCAACTGGCGTGAACGTCCCCCGTAATCACGACGGGGTTGGATACGGACCCCTCCCCAAACAATTCCAAAAGTCGGTTCCGGGAAGCGGCATATCCGTCCCAGGCATCCATGTTGAGCAACTTGCCGGGCCCCGTTTGAATGTCCAGCTCCGCAAAAAAGATCTGCTGGGCCAAGACATTCCACCGGGCAGGGGAGTTTCGCAGCCCGTCGAACAGCCACGCTTCCTGCTCCTTTCCGAGAAGCGTCCGGTTGGGGTCGAGCGACTCTTCGTTCGGGGCCTTGAACCCGTCCCCGTTGGCCTGGTCGTCCCGGTACTGCCGGGTGTCCAACACGTGGAATTGGACCAGATTGCCGAAGGTGAGCCGCCGGTACAGCTTCAGGTCCGGTCCTTTCGGCAGCGACGAGCGACGCAGGGGCATGTGCTCGTAATAAGCCTGGTAGGCAGCGGCGCGGCGGCGGATAAAGGCTTCGGGGTCCTGCCCCTTTTCCGGGATGTGGTCAGCGTAGTTGTTTTCCACTTCATGGTCATCCCAGGTCACCACCCAGGGAAAAGCGGCGTGGGCCGCCTGCAGGTCCTTGTCCGATCGGTACTGGGCATGACGGTTCCGGTAGTCTTCCAGGGTCAGGATCTCCGGACTGTTGTGGTGCCGGACGTTTCCTGTTTTGGATACATATTCGTCCGGCCCGTATTCGTAGATGTAATCGCCCAAATGGACCACCAGATCCAGATTCTCACGGGCCATGTGGCGGTAGGCGGTATAGTAGCCGTGCTCATACTGTTGGCAGGAAGCAAAGGCAAAGGTGAACGTCTCCAGTGCGGCCCCCCGCCCCGGCGCCGTCTTGGTTCTTCCTTCCGGGCTCACCTCGCTGCCGGCCCGGAACCGGTAGTAATACTCCCGTCCCGGCTCCAACCCCTCCACTTCCACATGAACAGAATGAGCCAAATCATAACGGGCCAACTCCGTTCCTCTCCGCACAATGTTGGTAAAATTTCGGTCCTTCGCCACTTCCCATTGAACGGGGACGTCCCGGGCCGGCATTCCCCCGCCGTTCAACGGATCGGGAGCCAGACGCGTCCACAGCACCACCCCATCCGGAAGGGGATCTCCCGAAGCGACCCCCAGAGAAAACGGATAATCGCTGAAGACCGGAGAAGCTTCCACCTCCCGAACCGGAAACGTCCCGGCGATTGCGGCGCCCGCCGCCATCATGGCCAAACGACCCGTTTCCCTCAAAAATCCACGGCGGTCCATGTTCTCCCAACGTTCCTTTCGATCCACCTTGATCCCCCCGGTTCCTTCGTAATGGATACACGAAAAGGATAGAATAGTAGTTTGAATGGAATTTTAAAATGAATTCAAAATTGTGTTGAGGAAGCCAATCAAAAAACCGGCCGGTTTGGCCGGTCAGGGACGGAAGCGATCATTCGGCGGGAAGTTCCGCCATCTCCGCGGTCAAGGCATACAGGTGGTGGTCCTCCCATTTGCCGTTGATTTTGAGATGCTGCTTCGCCAAACCGATGTACCGGAATCCCGTCCGTTCCACCACCCGGATGGAGGCCCGGTTCCGGGGCATCACGGAAGCTTCGATCCGGTGGAGTTCTGCTTCCTGAAAGGCAAAGGAGGTGGCCAGGCGGACTGCTTCGGTCATGTACCCTTTGCCCTGGTGCTGTTGATCCAAAAAATATCCGATGGTACAGTTTTGCCAAGCGCCCCGGACGATGTTGCTGAGATTGACCCGGCCGATCAACCGGTCCGTGGGGCGGAGGAAGATGCCGAAACCGAATCCCGTCCCGCGTTCCCACCGGTCGATCGTCGTTTGGACGGCTTCCCGCTGCCCTTCCTCGGTGAAATGACGTTCCGGAAACCGGGGCTCAATGGGTTTCAGAAATGCTCGGTTGTTCAGGCGAAGCTCCAGAAAAGCATCGAGGTCTTCCATTTCCGGCCGCCGGATGTACACCCGGTCACCCGTCATGCTTTGGATCATGATCTGTGGGCCTCTCCTTTTCCGTGAAATAACCGGGTTTCGCGGAAAGAGATTCCGATCTCCCCGGTGAAAGGGGTGGAACCGATGAATCAACGAAGGAAAGAATGGCTGATCCGGGCCGCGGTTTTGCTGGGAATCCTGCTGGTGATCCTCTACCTCCTGGGAGACGATCACCCCGGGGGACTCCGGATTCTGTTCAAGCTGCTCAAGGAACTCCATTAATATCCATTCAAAAAAAGGCAGCCTTTTCCTCCGGCCGCCTTTTGCTTATGGGAACCCTCAGATCCGGGACGGCTCCCTTCTCCCCCGGATTGTTCCCGCTTCACGGGATTCATCCAGATGGCAGGTGGGACCGAATACTTCATAATGAATCCGTAGATCGTCCACTCCCCATTCCCTCAGAATCCGGTACATGGCTTTCATGAAGGGAAAAGGACCGCAAAGGTAAAAGTCCCCGCGGTTGGACGGGAGCACGGTCCGGAGCCAGGTTCCGTCGATATTACCCTCCTTGTGAAACCTTCCTTCTTTTCGATCCCGTTCGGTGGGCTTCTCATAACAGATGAAGGACCGGATGCGGGGGTTTCGGGCAGCCAGACCGGAGACTTCATCCCCCAAAGCGTGGACGCGTCCGTTCACCGCGGCATGGATGAAGGTGATCTCCCGGTTCGACCCCTCTTCCACCAAGGTCCGCAACATGCTGACCAGCGGGGTGAGTCCCACTCCTCCGCTGAGAAGAATGACGGGATCGCTCCCTTCCCGTTTCAGGGTGAAATCACCGGCGGGGGCGGACAGCTCCAGCACATCCCCTTCGCGGATGTCCCGGTGGAGGTGGGTGGAAACCGCTCCCGGCGGCTTTCCGTCGATCCCGTCTTCCCGTTTCACCGTGATCCGGTAAACCTCTGCTCCGGGAGCGCCGGACAAACTGTAATGGCGCATGGAGGTGCAGGGATCTCCCGGGATCCGGACGCGAACGGTCACGTATTGTCCTGGCTGGAAACGGGCCAAGGGGCCGCCGTCGGCAGGTTTCAGATAAAAGGACGTGATGACTTCGCTTTCCCTGACTTTCCGGACCACCTGGAACGGACGGAAACCGGCCCAACCACCGGGCTGGCTGTTCACTTCCTGAACCAACCGCTCCTCCACCCCGATAAAGATCCGGGCGATCGCATCATAAGCTTTTTTCCAGGCATCCAGGACTTCTCCGGTGGCAGCTTCCCCCAGCACATCCCCGATGGCCCAAAGAAGGTTCTCCCCCACGATGGGGTACTGTTCGGGACGAACCCCCAGGGCCCGGTGCTTGTGCGCCACCCGCTCCACCACCGGCAGGATGTCCTCCAACCGGTCGATATGGGCCGCAGCGGCATACACGGTATCCGCCAGGGCCCGGGCCTGTTTTCCTTCCCGTTGGTTGGATCGGTTGAAAATGTTGTACAATTCGGGGTGACGGGAAAACATCCGCCCGTAAAATCGGCGGGTGATGACCTCTCCCTGCTCTTTCAATACCGGTGCCGTCCTCTTGACAATCGCCAACGTTTTCTCATCCAGCATGAACGGTTCCCCCTCATTTCACGGGATGGTGTTTTTCCATCTCCAAGATAGCGGAGGAAGCCGGTTCATTTCTGTGATGCACGGCACACTGACTTTGACAAAGAGGTGAACCCCCTTGATCCTGCACCGGGGAGAAGTGTTGTTTCGACAGGGAGAAACCGGAGATTTGTACCGGCTGAAAAGCGGGCTTTTAAAAGTGGTTCGTCTTCGTCCCGACGGTTCCTCTCTGCTTTTCAACCTGCTGGTTCCGGGAGAATTCTTCCCCCATCATTCCCTGTTGAGCCCTCAGCCCTATTTCGCCACCGCAATCGCCGTCATCTCCAGCGAAGTGGAAGCGGTCCCCGCCCGGGAATGGTACGATTCCCTGGAGAAAGATCCGGTAAAATACCGGGAAGTGGCCGTACAGTTGCAGCACACCCTCCGGATCATCCAACAACGTCTGAACATTGCCACCGCTCCCGCCAAGGAACGGATTCCCCTGTTGAGAGAATGGTTCAGACGCCACTTTGGAAGCCAATCCGTGGAAGAGATGCTCACTCAGGAAGAAATCGGGCAGCTGATCGGAATGAGCCGTGAGACGGTCAACCGGCAACTCCGGAAAACACAGAAATAACCGGACCCCTCCGGTATACACGAGTGCTGCACACCGGAGGGGTCCGGGCGTCATTTCCCGTAGCGACGGCGTGTCTCCATAATGGTCTGGACCTGCTCCCGGACCGACTCTCCCGCCACCTGCACCATGGTGCGAACCTCCACGTTCCCATGTTCGGAAACCAGGTAACGGTCCATCGCTCCGGAAACGGTTTCCAACTGGCTGAGGACATGATCCCGGACAAAGCGGAACATGCCGAGTTCAGCCTGAACGGGACGGGAAGCGTAATGGAGTTTTTCGGCCCATTCCTCGGGATCGTAGAGGGGGATGGTATACTTCCGGCCGCTTTCGGCCAGCGCCCACTTGATCCGTTGCATCATCTCCAGATCGAAATCCACGATTTGGAGGATCAACTGGCGGATGGTTTCCCCCTCTTCGGTTTCCCATTCCAAATCTTCGTTCTCCAAACCCAGAATCGCGCCCTCTAAGAGGTCCGGACCTTTGCGGTAGAGGGCGATCACTTCCTCATCGTCCAGGCGGAGGCTCTCATAGAGAGCGATGCGGTAACCGTCCGGATCCTGGATCTTCAAAACCTGCTCCACTCCGGGGTTCTCTTCCAGAAGGAGGTCGGGGAGCCCGTACATGGCCAGGCGTTCCTGGAAATACTCGAGGTTCTCTCCGGGAAAACGGAGGGGCTCCTCTTTATTCGCTTCCAGAATCTGATAGGTCCCAACTTGCCCCTTGGGTTCCTCTTCCCCGAAAGGATCATAAGAACCGACAGGTTCCGCTTCCGGATTCGGAGCCTGCTCCCCGTCCGGTCCGCCGTCAGGGGCTGCCTGATCTTCTTCCGATTCAGGCTCCAACCTCTCCTCCGGCACCGCGGGTTCCGGTTCCGCCGGTTCCCGGGGCGGTGTCTCCGGGGCAAACAGGGTTCGAATGTCCAGTTCCGGATCCGAAGTCAACAGGATCCGATCCCCGTCGGGTGCCACCAGCCGGACGGTCCCCCTTTCGGGGTCCTCCCAATCGGGCTCAAACCCCAGCATGTCCCGGTAGAAAGTGAGGGATCTATTCAGGTCGGTGATGCGCAACACGTGCAGCGGAATCGTTTCGCTCACCATGGATCTCTCCTTTGCCGATAGAATCCGATCTATATAAAGGGCGGTCTCCCGGTGTTTACCCTGACGGGTAAAATTAATGTACCAAAGTGCTTCCGGGCGTTCAAGAAAACTGATACAAATTACAATAAACTGGAAATGAATTCATTCCTGCTTCGACAAAAAGGGTGCCCGGAAAAAAAAGGCACCCTCCCCGTCAGTCCGTTTCTTTCCGCCCGATCCATAAAAGGGAAGTGATCAGGACAAAGGCGGTCAAAGCCAAAAAAGGAATCGTGACGAAACCGAACCAATTGATGTACTGACCGGAACAGGGAATCCCTTCGCTGCAACCGGCCACGTCAGCCAACCCCGGGATTTTTTGCTGTGCGTAATGCCAGAGGGAGACGACCAGCCCCATCACGCTGAAAGGCAACGCGTAAAGCACGGCATCACGGTCCCCGCGGTAACTGGCAAGACCTAAGATCAACGCAAGGGGGTACATGAGAATTCGTTGGAACCAGCACAGTTTGCAAGGGATAAATCCGGCCACTTCGCTGAACCAAAGGCTTCCGACCAGAGCGGCCACCGCCACCAACCACGCCAGATAGAGACTGTAGGTGCGTATCCAGGACACCGACGACTCTCCCCCCTGTGGGTTATTTTTCCAACTCTTCCTCGATCATCTTTCTAATTTGATCGTAATCGAAGGTGTTGGGAACCGGTTTCCCGTTGATGAACAGAGTGGGAACGGAAGTAACCCCCGCCTTCGCGGCGATCTGCCTGTCCTGTTGGACCGCGTCTTCATATTTCCGGTCTTCGATCGCCTGTTTCAGCTTTTGCCGATCCACCCCGGGGATTTCTTTTTTTGCCAGATCGACCAGAAACTCCTGGGTGGCCCAGGTTTCCTTTTCCGGCCCTTGGTTGTCGTAGACCGCATGGTAGAACTTCCAGAATGCATCCGGATCCTGTTCGTAAACCGCTTCCCCGGCAATCCCCGCAGTCACGGAATCCTCTCCGATGAACGGGTTGTTGATGAAATAAAAACCGGCTTTGTCGGTATCCAAGAAATCTTTCTTCAGTTTCGGAAAGATTTCATCCTTGAACCGTTTGCAAACCGGGCACTTGTAATCCCCGAATTCGACGATCCTGACCTTGGCGTCCGGATTGCCCCGGACGGGCTGTTTATCATAGGCGAAGATCGCTTCGTCGACGTTGGCCTTCCCCCCGTCTCCCTGTTTGACTTCTTCTCCTCCGATGAAACTGTCCACCAGCGCGAAGATACCCAATCCCAGGAAGAGCAGGATGACCGTCACGAGGGTGAGGGTCTGCATGCGGTCGGAGCGGGCCTCGACCTGTTTCTTTTTCTGTTTATGGCTCTGCCCCGTCTTTTTCTTTGCCATCCGGTTATCCCTCCCAATCGCTGTGTGTTTGAGCTCCTATACCTTTTCCCATCATACCCTTGATGACAAGGCTTTTCAATTGGGGAGGGAGTTTGGTAATCCCGCAAGAGAGATACGGACTCCCGCACCACAACTTCAATACCCGGCCCGAAATCGCCCCTTCATGCTGCCTCTTCCCCTGTCCCGTCCTCCTTGTTTGTAACTATTTAATTCATTTATATTTATTACAAACGAAATTTAGCGTAAATTTTGAATGGAACAAGGAAAGAGAGGGGGGTCACTGTGAATTTTCTGTTCATCGATTTTCTCAACAGTGAATGGCGGGACGGGGTGCATCCCGATTTCCTGGAGGACCGCCTGGAGAAACCCGGCTGGCTGGATCAGGTGCTCGCCGACTGGGGCATCCGGACGCCGGGGGAGCCGTTCCCGGAGAAGGCCCTGAAACGGTTTCGGGCCTGGCTCCGCCTGCTCACGATGGACCTGACCCGGGGGATTCCGCCGGACGAAGAGGCTCTGAGCCACCTGAACGCCTGTCTCGCGCACCGGCCGGTCCGACGGCAACTTCGACAGGAAGGTGATTCCTTCGAGTGGAAGCTGACTCCGGTGGAAATGGATTGGGACGGGGTGAAAGCCGAGATCGCGGCTTCCTTCGCCGAACTCCTCGTCCGGCATGATCCTGGCCGGGTGCGAATCTGCGGAAACGATGCCTGTCTTTGGTTCTTCTATGATGAAAGCCGCAACCGAAGCCGCCGCTGGTGTGACCACCGAACCTGCGGCAACCGGATGAATGTCCGCAGACACCGGGCCCGGCAAAGCGGCAAACCATCGACGCCGGAAGGTCGGTGATGCGGTATGATATGAAGATAAAAAGGAGGAGATCGGATGTGGAGGCATGAGGAAGTAAGAATTGAAGGAATCTACCGAGCCGACCGAAGGGATACGTTTGTCACCCGGTCGATGGAGTCGGCGGAGCTGGAATACGGCGGCATCCCGGGGGACCTTCACTTCGGATGGACGAAAAAAGCCGGTGCCAGGGAACCCATGTACCCCCGGGGGACGGAAATTTTCAACCGGAGACAGGTCTCCGTGGCCTCCGTCGAGGAGTGTACCCGTATCGCCGAAGAATTGGGAATCGAGGAAGTTCGGCCCGAATGGCTGGGAGCCAATTTGGCTATCACCGGATACCCTGAACTTTCCCGCCTTTCTCCCGGAAGCCGGATCATCTTCCCTGACGGAGCCGGACTCCTGTGCGAAGGGGAAAACCTCCCCTGCATCCAGCCGGGAAAAATCCTCCAGCAGCGGTTCCCCGATCAACCCCAACTGGCCTCCCGTTTTGTCAAAGCCTCACGGGGCTTGCGGGGGATCGTATGTGTGGTGGAGAAACCGGGGCCCATCCGTCGTGGGGAAACGGCCACTCTCGCCATCTGCCGTTCCCGAGCGGAAAATGAGTCTTAAGACCAGCTTCGCCGACTCAATGCCCTGAAGCGTTGCCGGAGGAGATCCGTCTCCCCGGAGGCCGACCGCCGACACCTTTTCCCTCCGGATGCCGCCGTTGAACTGAAAAGATCTAACCATCCACAGGCTAAGGGGTGGTTAGATCTTTTTGGCTTCATCGTGCCTGTAAGGCAACTTGACGATAAAGGTCATGCCTTGCCCCGGCTGGCTTTCCACTTCAATGGTTCCGTCATGGGCCAACACGAATTCCTTCGCAATCGCCAGCCCCAGTCCCGTTCCCCCTCTGTTCCGGGTACGTGCTTCATCGGCTCGATAAAACCGATTGAAGAGGAAAGGGAGTTGATCGGGTTCGATGCCGATTCCGGTGTCGGCGATCGCAATCCGCAGCATCCCGCTCAGCTGACATGACGCGCACGTTGTTTTCCGTTTCCCGTGACATTGGGAAATCCCAAGAAAAAACCCTGCAGCCAACGTATATCGTTGGCTGCAGGGTTGCCTTCCCGTTTTCATTCGCTATGGTTCGTTTGAATTTTCCGTTTTCTATGCTGAAAATCTTCTATCAAAAAGCAAGGTATAATATAACAAGCATAGGATGAACGGCTGTCCCCCTTCCGGGTGTCGGAGACCATCCGGAAAGGGAGGATGTCTATGGGCATGGCAGAATGGGCTGCTGTGACAGTAGCCTTCACCGCTGTTGCCCGGCTTCTCTTTGACCTGTATCGCGATCGGCGCGATCAGGATAAGGAGGAGTAGGCGCTAACCCTTGTGGCAGCGACGGGTATGAAAAACCTCACCTGAAGCGGCAACTTCGGTGAGGTTCCCGGCCCCGGAAGCGAGACCACGCCCTGTCGTTCATCTAAGCTTAATATATCATGTGCCAAAAGCAGAATCAATATGCATCAGACAGCCGGTCTACGCTTTTCCCACAATAAAATCAAGCGCCGTCTGCGTCAGGGATGACACGGATCAAAAAATGAAAGCCACCCCGAACGTCACGGGGTGGTTTCATTTGTCCTCATGCAGCTTTTCCCACAGCCACTGTTTCGCCTGAAGGAACGCCTCCGAAGTCATCTGTTCCCGTGTCCTCGGACGGGGGAGGGTGATGGAAAGCTCTCCTTTGACCCGGGCCGGACGGGGAGTGAGCACCACCACGCGGTCGGAGAGGTAGACGGCTTCGTCCACACTGTGGGTGATGAAGAGGACGGTCCGGGGAAACCGACTCAGGATTTGCAGGAGCCAGTCCTGTATCCGCTCCCGGGTGAGGGCGTCCAGGGCACCCATGGGTTCGTCCAGGAGCCACAGGTCACGGTCCGCCATCACGGTGCGCAGAAGGGCCGCCCGTTGCCGCATGCCCCCGGAGAGGCGGGCGGGATACTCCCCGGCGAAGTCCTCCAGCCCGAAGACCGGCAGGAGCCGTTCCGCCCGTTCCCGGGCTTTTTTCTTGTCCTTTCCGGCGACCTCGGCAGCCAGGGAGGCATTTTCCACCACCGTCCGCCAAGGAAAGAGGCAATCCTTCTGGGGCATGTAACTGACGTGGCCCGTCGCGCCGGTGATGTCGGAGCCGTCTTTTCGGATCCGGCCCCCCAGAGGACGCTCCAACCCGCTCACCAGGTTGAAGAGGGTGCTCTTTCCGCATCCGCTGGGACCGATGAGACTGACGAACTCCCCCTCCTCCACTTTGAGGTCCACCCGGTCGATCACCCGTCGTTCTCCGGTCGGGGAAGCGTAGGATTGTTCCAGGGCTTCCATTTCCAACTTCATCGGTCATTGCTCCGGAAGGAATTCATTGGTGAAGGCTTTGTCCGGGTCCATTTTTTTCTCGATCAGCCGGTGCTTCCACATCCACTCCGTGAAGTCCGTCCATACCTTCTCTTTCTGTTCCCCCCAACGGTCGGCATCGGCCCGGTAGCGTTTGCTTATCCACTTCTGGGAAGCACGGGCCAGTTTTTTGTCCGTTTCAGGTGCCGCTTTGACCAGGATGTCCGCCGACTCTTTCGGATGGTCGATGGCGTATTCGTATCCCCGGCTCACCGCTTTCATGAACTTTTTGACCGTCTCCGGATCTTCCTTGATTTTCTTTTCATTGGTGATCACGGTGGGCGTGTAGAAGTCCAGCACCGGATCCAGTTCCCTCAGTTCCAAAAAGTCGATGGGAACCCCCCGCAGCTTGGCTTCGATTCCCGTCCATCCGTAGTAAATCCAGGCGAAGTCCACATTCCGTTCGGTGGCGGTGAAGAAGTCGGCCTCTCCCATGTTGACGATCTTCACTTGGTCCTCGACGTTCCGGGTCTTCACTCCGTCCATATTCAGGACGGTCTGAATAAAGGCGTTTTCGATCGGAGTGCCCCATCCTCCGTAGGTTTTGCCGACGAAATCTTTCGGCCGTTGGATCCTTTTCCCTTTGGGAGCGGCGAACCCGGAGGTGTTGTGCTGCAGGATGGCCGCAATGGAAACGATCGGCACCCCTTCCGCCCGGGCCTGGGTCACGTACTCCTGGGAGCTGATGCCGAAATCCGCCTTACCGGCTCCCACCAGCTGGTTGGCGGTGGTTTCCGCCGGAGTGGCGATCTCCACCTCCAGTCCCTCTTCGGCAAAATATCCTTTTTCTTTGGCCACATAGAGGCCTGTGTGGTTGGTGTTGGGCACCCAGTCGAGCATGAGTTTCACTTTTTTCTTGCCGGAATCACCGCCCCCCGCGTCATGGCCCCCGCCGGCGCAACCGGTGATCACCAGGACCAGTGACAGCAGTAGCACGGTGAATGGATACACTCTCCTTCTCCCCATCATCGTTTTTCCTCTCCCTTCCATGAATCCTCTTTCCGAAGGTACGCCCAGGGGGCCGCCCACCGCGCCGCCAGACAGACCAGACCAAATAGCACCAGACTCCAGAAGGTGATGACAGTGATGGCCACAAACACCCGGTCCGCGGCGAAGGAGTTTTGGGACCGGATCAGAAAGACGCCCAATCCTTCACTCGCCCCCAACCATTCGGCGATCACCGCTCCGAGCACCCCGTAGGTGGCGGCGATCTTCATTCCGGAGAAAAACGAGGGCAGCGCGTGGGGAAACCGGACCATCCGGAACACTTGCCATTCCTTCGCCCCCATCGAGCGGAGAAGCCGCACCATGTCCGGATCCGCGGAGGACAGTCCGTCCACGGTGCTCACGACAACAGGGAAAAAGGTGACCAGGGCGACAATCAGCACCTTGGGCAACAGGCCGTACCCGAACCACAGAATCAACAGCGGGGCGACGGCGATGATGGGCACCGTCTGGGAACCGATCAACAGCGGATAAATCCCCCGGCGGAGCCAAGCCGAAAGTTGGATCAACACCGCCAGCAACAGGGCCACCCCGATCCCCAGCAGGAAACCGAGGACCGCCTCCTGAAGGGTGGGCCAGGTGTGACGTTGGATCAATTCCCAGCTGTCCGCAAAGGAAGCAGCGATTCCGCTGGGAGCGGGGAGAAGCCACCTTTCGATCCCCGTGAGCCGCACCCCCGCTTCCCATACCAGGAGAAACAAAAGCACGGTCAGGACCGGAGGAGCCCCGTCCCGAAACCGTTTCTTAACCCTGCGCCTCACTGGGAACCGCCGGAGCGATAGGGGGCCGTCTTCTCTTCCATCGAGATCCCCGCCGGCTTGTAGTCCACCTTGATAATGGAGATCACCCGATCGCTTCCGGCCCGGACCACCGCTTCCTGGGCTTCTTTGACGATGGTCATCAGGCTGTCGTAGTCGCCTTCCATCGTCGTTTCCATCGGGCCAACCTCGTACTTCACGCCGGAACGCCGGATCACCCGGATCGCTTCGTCCACCCGGGCATAAGCCTCTTCGTCCCCGGCGGCCCGGGGCAGGATCTGAAGGCTGACATTGGCATTCGCCACGGCATTCCCTCCTTTGGACAAAATAAAAAGCCAATCCTGACCGGACGGATTGGCGAGCTTCCATACGTACCTGCCTGCAGGCCCTTATGGGCCGCTTTTTCCGTATGTTCCCTACGCTGGTATCATCCAGATCAGGTTCAGCGGGTCGGTGCGGGATCCAGCACCCTCTCAGCCGGTTTCCCCGGCTCCCCATTGTCGTGTTGAACCCAATATATCATAAGCCCCGCCGGGCGGCAAACGCATTTCTTCCAGTAAAACCTTTGCCAAAGGGGGAAAAAGGGGTACGATGGATACGGAAGCGGCCATATGACAAAGAGAAAGCGGGGGTTGCCGGATGTCGCACAACAAGTGGATCACCTACCGCGTCCCCGAAGAGTGGGACCGGCACACGGTGGAGGAGGTGTTGAAAGGTCCGCTCCTCCTGTCCAACCGGATGATCAACCGATTGACCCGCAGCCGGGGAATCCGTCTGAACGGACAGATGCCCTGGCTGAAACGGGTGGTCAAAAAGGGGGACCGGCTTCAGGTGGCAGTCCGTCCCCGGGAGCGGGCCGACCTGGAACCGGAACCGGTCCCCTTCGACGTGCGGTACGAAGACGCCGACCTGATGGTGGTGGATAAACCGGCGGGGGTCAATGTGCATCCGGTCCGTCCGGGGGAAACCGGTACGTTGGCCCACGGGATCGTTCATTACTGGAAAGAGCAGGGGAGGGAAGGGAAAGTCCGCCCTGTCCACCGGTTGGACCGCCACACCTCCGGTCTTTTGATGGTGGCCCGATCCGCCTACGCCCACCAACTGATGGACCGGGAACTGAGGGAGAAACGGCTGAAGCGATTCTATTACGCCTTTTTGGAGGGGAGCTTCTCCGGATCCGGCTTCTCCGAGGGAACCATCGACGCCCCCATCGCCCGGGAACCGAACCACCCGCTCCGGCGCACCGTCTCCCCGAAGGGGGATCCCGCCGTCACCCATTACCGCGTGCTGGAACGGAACGAACACGCCACCCTGGTCCGGGTGGAACTGGAAACCGGCCGGACCCATCAAATCCGGGTCCATTTCGCCCATCTGGGCTTCCCGCTCTTCGGCGACGGCCTCTACGGGAGCAAAAGCCGTCTGATCCGGCGCCAGGCCCTCCATGCCTGTGAATTGCGTTTCCGTCATCCGCTGAAGGAAGAATCGATCGAAGTCCGATCCCCCTTGCCGAAAGACCTCCTCGATCTGGCCCGGAACCTGAAACTGCGCACCCCGGAATGAGTCCCACGCGGGCACCTTTTCTCAAGGTTTTTTTGACCACGGTTTAACGACTCCCACGATGGATGTTGTTCTGTTGGAATGAATCGCATCGATCACTCCCTGACTGATCTCCTGATGGGTCAACCATCTCGAGCCATCGTTTTCTAAAATGAATCCCAGAATGACTTCGTGATATCGGAGGTTCTTGAATCGATGAAATCCTTCGATTCCGGATGTCGAATCGCGGGAGGGGTCCGCAACGCTGCTTCCAATAATATGAAAATAATCACAGGATTCAATTGACTGGTCCAATAAAGAAGCCAACTTGTAAGGGGCTTCAGGAGCCGTGGAATGAATCCAGACGACTGCCAATTGGATCGGGCCGTATGTGGATATCGCCCGTTCCATCTCTTTCAGAAATGCATCCCCATCATGATAATCGACTTGTGCGGGATGGACGGAACCTTCAGCGGATGGAGTGTCATTCACCAAGGAGTTTAAGCGCTGATGATTCCGTGCAACGACGGTTACATCATAACCTTTCCCCGCAAGGAAAACAGACACATCCCGAATCATTCCGGTCCCACCTACAACCACGGCATGCAAGCCAATCACCTCCTTTTCAGTCAAACGGATCGCTGATCGGTTCCGTTCTTTGGCTTACCCCGTTGCACCCCTGGAAAAACCAAGCCCTCACGCCTTTCAACGCAGGGCCTTGTCTGAACCGGATGCTCTGATCAGAGCTTGATTTTTTTCAATATTTTGGGGAGCTTCATTATGAAAGCCCCTATTGCTGCCCCATGCCGTCCATCTCCTTCATATTCCCCATATCGACCGCATTTGCCTTTACTTCATCGGGGATCGTAATTTGATCCACTCCCCCTTTGATTTCCATGCTCATTTTTTGATCCGTCTTTATCTTGTTGCCTTCCAGCATCATTTCCATGTTCAGTTTCTGGTCCACTTTTTTTTGCTCAAAGGTTTTCTCATCGATGTGAAAGGTTTGCTTTAAATCATGGATCTTCATGTTCTTCAGAAATTTGTCCATTTCGCTTTTCATCTCTTCTTCTCCGGGGACACCGGTATCCTTCATCATGTTCAGAATTTGATCCATCTTGTCCTCGACTATAACGTCCATGTACTTCTGAGACTGTTCTTCGTTCAGTTCCAAGGTGATGATATACATCCCCTTTTCATGGGTCATCTTCAGATCGTTTTGAAAGGGTTTTAATTGTTCCAACATGGCTTGGGGATCTTCTGAACTGCTTTGGTTCAAGAGCTCCTCAAACTTCTCCTTATCAAAGTTGCCAGGGATCTCCATTTTGCTCCATTCGTCGCCTTGGGGATTTTTCATGTAGTACGTCATATCGGCAAAATACATCTCCATGGGGATCGATTCGTTCATGTTTATGGTTCCCTTTGCGTGCATCGCAAGGGGTTCGCGAGTCATCTGAATCTCCATCTCCATGTTTTGGTCCATGGATTGTTTCATACCGTTGGTTTCCATGTTCAAGGTTTGATCCATTGTGGTGTCAAAGTGTAATCCGGTCTGCTTTTCGGCGGCTTTTGTTGCTTTCTCCAGCACTTGGGCGGGCGTCAGTTCTTTCTTCTTCTTTTCTTCGAATCCCGGATCCGCTTGCTCTGCCTGCCCGCAACCGGTAATCAAACTGATGGAGAGAAGAAGAATCCATAAAACAGATTTGAATGGCTTCAACACAGTACACCCTTCCTGTTGGTAGAGATTCATATCCAAGAGGCAAGCACTATTAGAATATAGCATTCCTTGGTAAACATCAATTCAGAATCTTAACACTCACTCGAAGCGTTGCGAAAAAAGTGGGGATTGGTTCCCTTCCTGCAAAATACCGGGAGGTGGCAGGCTCTGTTTCATCGAAAGAATATTCTGCGAGAAAAAAGAGAAAGGAAGTGGATATCCGTGAGCGGAGGCATCTTCTTCGCCCTGGTGGGTCTCCCGGTTGGAATCATCCTGTTGGCGGTGATCCTGTACGCGGTGACCGGAAGAAACAACACGGAAGCCGAAGCCCGGAAAGGCGGTGAGTCGACATGAGCGCTCATCCGCTGACCCTGACGGTCTTGGGCGGGTATCTTTTGTTATTGGTGACGATCGGAATCCTCACATCCCGCACCAGCTCCGGATCTCTGGCCGACTTTTTCCTGGCGGGGCGAAAGCTGGGAAAATTCACCGTTGCCCTGAGCGCAGTCAGTTCCGGCCGGAGTGCCTGGCTGGTCCTGGGCGTTACCGGAATGGCTTATGCCACCGGGTTAAACGCGGTCTGGGCTCTCGCCGGGTTCATCACCGTGGAAGTCTTCCTGTTCATGTTTTTGGCCCGGCGGGTGCGCCAATACAGTGAAACCTCGGGCAGCATCACTCTGACCGACATCCTGGAGCATCGCTTCCGGGATCAAACCGGGGTTCTCCGGCTCACCGCCGCCATCATCATTATCTTTTTCATGATCGCTTACGTCAGCAGCCAGGTTGTGGCCGGGGGGAGCGCTTTTTCCTCCAGCCTGGGGCTCACCCCGACTCAGGGAATGTGGGTGACCGCTTTGATCATCCTCGTTTACACCATGCTGGGCGGATTTCACGCGGTCAGCAAAACCGACGTTCTGCAGGCCGGATTTATGTTGTTCTCCCTCGTGATTGTGCCGTTGGCGGCCGTGATCGACTTGGGTGGATTCGGACCCATTTTGGAGGCAATGAAGGCACAGGGAGAAGGTTTTGTCAACCCTTGGCACTTCGGCTTCGGCGCCATCGCCGGGCTTTTGGGGATCGGATTCGGCAGCCCCGGCAATCCCCACATCATTGTTCGCTACATGGCGCTTAAAAACCGGAAAGAGATGCGCAAGGCTGCGCTGATCGGATCGGTCTGGAACGTGGTGATGGGCTGGGGGGCGGTGATCCTGGGGCTTGCCGGCCGGGTTTATTTTCCCGACATCGGAAGTTTGCCGGATGAAAACCAGGAAACCATCTTCATGACTCTGGGTGACGAATTGTTCGGGCCCTTTATTCTCGGACTGCTGTTGACCGCCGTCCTGGCGGCGATCATGTCCAGCGCCGACAGTCAGCTGTTGGTGGCCTCCAGCTCCTTCATCCGGGATATCTACCAACGGTTCACCAAAAAGGAAGAGGCGCCGGAACGGCGCCTGGTGGTCTACAGCCGGCTCTCCATCCTTCTCGTCATTCTGCTCGCGCTGTGGCTCGCCTTCTCGGCCCAGGAGTTCGTCTTCTGGCTGGTGCTTTTCGCCTGGGGCGGTCTGGGAGCGGCCCTCGGTCCGGCTCTCATCTTTTCGATGTTCTGGAAACGGGCCACCAAATGGGGGGTTCTTTCCGGAATGATCAGCGGTTTGATCACCGTGATTCTGGTGAAAAAACAGCCGGCCTGGACCTTTTCCTTCCTGCCGGACATCAAGGAACTGTTCGCCACCCTCCTCGGAGGAATCACCTACGAAGCCGTCCCCGGATTCCTCGTGTCCACCTTGGTCACGGTGGTGGTCAGCCTGCTGACCCGGGTTCCCGCCGAAGCCGGGAGGGAACTGGAGGAGTTGAAGAAAACGGCCTGAACAGGGTTGTGCCATCCATCGCAACAGCCTCCTGTACCGGCAGAGGGCTGTTGTTACGATTCCCTGCCTCGGAGATCCCTTTCGATGTCGAAAGAGCCGTTGCCTAGAAACCCGGATGGGGAGAGGGGATCCAAGATACGAACTTCAGGATGGGGACCTGCTTCAACGAACGGGCCGAAAAATAAAAGACACTCCCGAAGCCCTCTCTCCGGGGGTGTCCCTTTCTTCCCTATGCCCGATGTCGCAATTTCAGGCGAAGGCTGACGGGCTGGGATCCGTGATCGATGGAAATCCACCCCCGCTCCTCACACTTGGCAAGGGTCTTGTCCACCTCGTTCCGGGACAGACCCGCTTCTTTCTCCCAATCCTTCGTCCCGATGCGAAGGGTCTCCTTTCCGTCCTCTCCGAGACGGAGGGATTTCCGGACCAAGTAGCCCATCAGTTTGATCTCCGCTTTGGTGACCTGTTTCTCCGCCACGACATCGAACAAATACCGTTTCACCAGTTCCATCGCTTCCTTGGAACCCGTCACGGGGTGGCTCCCTTTGTTCGCGTACCATGTCGCCATTCGCTTTTCCTCCGGTTTTGTGAAAATGAGTCCGATGATTCAGGTTTCAGTATACCGGAGTTGAATATCCCGTTCAATTGATCCGGACAAAGGGTGAGGGCACCCGTCGGTACCCTCACAGCATGTGCAAAAGAGCTTCCCTGCCGGTCGTCCCCGCATGGATTCCCAATTGTTCCGCTTCGACCGTCACCATTTCCAACGGGGCGTCCAGAAGCTCTTCCAGCGTGCGCACCCCGACGGCGCGGCCGGCCAGGACCCTTCGGTCCGCCAGCTTTTCGTTTAAGAGGGCCACATCCAAGGCGCCACACATGATGTACCCTTTCTCCGTCGTGATGACCAGAAGGTTGGTTTTCGGCAGCGCCACTTCCACCCCCACGACCGGATGGCCATCCACTTGCATCGGTTTCAGCCGGACCACTGACATCCCTCCCACCTTGCGTTCCGTTACACTACAGCGTATGTGAAGCAAATGGAAGGGGTGTCGGATCCGTCTGAACCGGGCGTCTTCCCGGGGCAAAACGGCGGAAGCTTCGGAATGCGGGGCTGTCCGTTCCTTTTTCCCCGGAAACTCCCCCGAACCGGTATGAGGTTGGGAACGGACTCGTCACCGGATCCGTCTCAATGGTATCGGGGACGCTTCAGAGGGGATTCCCAATCGCTGAGTTGCCCCTCCTGGGACATCTTCATCTTCAGCATCTCGACAAGGTAAACCCCCACCATCTGGACCACTTCTTCATCGTCCATCTCCTCGATCAATTTCATGATGTCTTCCCGGTTTTGATCTTCCAGGATATTCAAAACCACCGAGACGGCGTTTTCTTCATCTTCAAGGTGCTCCCGGTAAAGGGAATACAGGTCGTCCACAAATCGCATCGGTTGAGCCTCCTTCTCCTCCGCTATTCTAACCTATCGGGAGGCCGTATGGAACCCGGTTCCGCTTAAAAAGGAGACCGACTTCCACACTCCCCACTATTTTTTCCCAGCGGGAAGAAACCATGCCGGCGGATCGTGAATAATACAGGCAAGTGAAAGGAGATGACACCCATGTCCGCTCAGAAAATCGCCACCGTGGCAATGATTGCCGCCATCTACGCGGTCCTGACCGTGTTGGTCGCTCCGCTGTCCCATGGTCTCGTCCGTTTCGGATCCCGGAAATTCTGACCGTGCTCCCCTGGATCACGCCCCTGGCCGTGCCCGGCCTGTTTGTGGGGGCACTGGTGGCCAACTCTTCAGCCCCGTGGGTTTTTATGACGTCCTCTTCGGAAGTTGGCTTCCTTGATCGCGGCCTGGTGGACGGCCAGGATGCCCTTTCGGTGGCTGGCTCCCCTGCCCCCGGTCCTGGTAAATGCCGTGATCATCGGAATTTTGCTTGAAACGGTCACCGGACTGGATGTCACCCTTCCCGCCGCCATGTTGTATGTGGGGGGCGGGCAATTGGCCGTGTGCTGCGGCTTCGGCCTTCCCTTCTGTATGTGCTGGAGCGGCTCCGGGAGCAAACCCCCGGCGCCCGCCCCCGTTCTTAACCGGATCCCCGGGGGTGCCAGCGGGCCCGGAAGGACTCTTTTACCGCTCCGGGTTGCCTGAGGCGAAGGGCGAGAATGTCCCGCAGAAATTCCGGAAGGTAATATTTCAGGTCTTTTCCGTTTTTAAACTCCTTGTAACCGACACCGAAGGTGAACATGTCGATCGTGGCCACCCGATAGGTGCGACTTGGCTGCAGGCGCTCCGATCCGACCCGGACTTCCCCCAGGCGTCTTCCGGGCGGGGCCTCGGGATCGTATTCCGCTTCGATCCCGGCGAGGTTCAGGATCCCCAGTTTTTTCCCGCGAAACCCGAATCCGCGGATCTCCCGGTCCTGATGGTTGAAGTCCAGCGCCTCCTCCAACAGCTTGCGGATTTGTCTTCCTTCCAGCCCGATCCTTGCGGGATTGATCGGATGAGGGCAAATCCGGTGGAGAAGCCCCCGGGTGACGGGCCCCGCCTCCAACCCCTCCAACAGCTGGCCGGAATTGACCAGGGCACATTCGGAATCGGGAACCCAGTGAAAAAGCCCGTCAGCCAGGAAATTCCCCAGGGGGGACTCCCCATACCAGTCGACGGGAAGCGGCCGATCCAGCTTCGCGAAGGGTTCGGAGAGACGGTGTTCCGCTTCCCGCCGGTATTCCCGGATTCTCTCCTTCACTTTCGGATCGGGCTCCGCACGGTCCGTCTCCAGACACCGGGCCTCGATCCGGGCCACCCGTTTCAGGCGGGAATCCCACTCCAGCGTGATGTGGCCCACATGGCTGCCGAACTTGCCGGCCGCGGCGATCAGGGTGTCCCCCACCCGTTCGGGCACTTCCAAGAGATGGTGGGTGTGGCTTCCCATGATCACGTCGATCCCCGGGATTTCTTCCGCCAGACGCCGGTCGTTTCCCAAGCCGAGATGGGAGAGGACCACCACGGCATCCACTTCCTTTTTCAAACGGGGCACTTCCAGGATCAGCACCTCCAAAGGGTCGGAAACATCCCAACCCAACAGGCGGTAAAAGTTTTGAAAAGGGATGGTCACCCCCAGAAATCCGATGCGACATCCCCCCACCTTCCGGATGGACCGGGAACGGATCCAGGCAGGTCGCTCCCCGTCGGAGTCGGTCACGTTGGTGGCCAGCACTTCGAAGGGTGCATCGTGGTAGAGGTGGTGAAGTTCTTCTTTGGAAAAGGTGAGAAGCTCATTGTTTCCCAACGTAACCATCTTGTAACCGGCGGCTTCCATCACCGCTCGATTGGCCATGCCCCCGGTGCCTTCCGTCTCCACACTGACCCGGTCCATATGATCCCCCAAGTCCACCGGGATCACGGCCTCCCCCGCCGCTTCCAGCTCCCCGGCCATCTTTTTCAGGACGGTATGAACGTGAGGCATCGCCTCAAAATGGCTGTGAAGATCGTTCGTATGTAAAATGTGCACCCGATTCCTGCCGTTCACCTTCATCCTCCCTTCTCTTCAGAAGAGACCCTCAAAGATCATCCGCAACGCCACGACCATCAACGCCAACCTCATGGCGATCATCAGGGAGCGGCCGGTCATCACCCTGGAAACCCGGGCTCCCAGCTGTCCCCCGATCCAGGATCCCGGTGCGATCAAGAGCACCGCCTGCCAATCGACATGCCCCTGAATCAGGTGGGTCAAAGAACCCACTGCGGCCGACAGAAAGATGACGAACATGGAGGTGGCCGTCGCCACGTGGGGCGGAAAACGAAACCACAGCATCATCATTGAGACCAGCAACGCCCCACCCCCGATCCCGAACAACCCCGAAATCATTCCGATCAGGAAGGAGCCCGCCCAGGCCGTGGACCGACGATAACCATAGTGGTATATATTCCCTTCGGGGTCGCTGAATTCCCTCTTGACACTCCACCGAACCGGCCTCTTGTCCATACGCCCCTGGAAAGTCAGCATCCCGGTGACCAGCAACATAAAGAGACCGAAACCGGTGTAAAAAGCCTCTTCCTGAAAAAAGCGGGTGAGCCAGGCACCCAGGATCGCCCCCGGCCCGCTCGCCAGGAAAAACACCCCTCCGCTCAGAAAGTCCACCCGTTTTTGCCGGGCATAGGAAAGGGTGGAGGACAGGGCGGTGATGATGACCAACACCAGGGAGGTTCCCACCGCCACCTGGGGGGTGAGGTGGCTCTGTCCCGGAAAGAACGTTGCCATCAACAACAGGGAGGGAACGGTGACAACGCCCCCTCCCAACCCCACCAGGCTGCCCACCGTTCCAGAGATCAGGCCGATCAACAAAAACAACATCCACTCCGACAGCATGTTCCCCTCCTGCGACGGCGTCCGATGAAGCCGTTGTCTGATGTCTTCCCTACCATCCTAACAGAGAAGGCAAAGCAAAAGAAGACGGGGACCGTTCCCCCGGCCCCCTTCCCTTTGGCACCAGTCACCTGTCCAGGCTCTTTTGCACCGCTTTTTGATATCCATCCGGAAACTCAATTCCTTTGAGGTCGTCCAAGGAAAACCACTCCAGGGCCTCATGCTCTTCACTCCGCTCGATTTGGCCTTCTCCATCCCAATAACAGCGATAGGTGACAATCAGGACTTCCTTGCCCGGCAATACCTCGAAAATCCAGGTATCCAGCAGGTGACTGATCAAAACCTGAATCCCCAGCTCTTCACGGATTTCCCGCACCAGCGCCTGTTCCGGCGATTCTCCCCGCTCCAGCCTTCCCCCGGGAAGTTCCCACTGGTTCCGCTCGTTTTTCAACAGACAGATCCGATCGGATGCGTCCAGTAAAACCCCTTTGACGGATATCGGCAACCGGTAATCTCCCATGAAACCCTCCTAAACTTCGAAATGGATCCTGAAACCTTTCACCTATTCATATTTCCCCATCCCCTCCTCCGCAACCCTTTTTCACTTTGAAATCCAATCACGTCCATCGGAACATATCCATCTGCCGCGGCCCCAACCCGTTCAGGTCGATGCCGAGAAGATCGATCATCTCTTTGGCATTGTCGGCGGCGTCCCCCCGGGAATTGTTGTTGAACAAAAGAGTGATCTGATCCGCTTGCTCCTTCATCCCGACCACCCGGCCCACCCATTCCCCCAGTTCTTTCCGGCTGTACCGGTAAGCATAGCGGACATCCCGCCAGTGGCTGTTGCTGCGTCCGGACTTGTTCCATCCGGAAACATTCCGCCCGTGAAACCGGATCAACCCTTGAGCCGGGTGAGTGACGGCGGGCACGACCGGAACGGAGCCGATCCCCGCCTGAGGTTCGTCGCAGACGACGTGGATCAGCTGTTCCTCCACCAGAAAGCGGAGCGTCCGGTCACGGTACCGGGGCTCAAACCATGTCCGGTTCCGAAACTCCACCGCCATGGGAAGATCCGGAACTGCCTGCCGCGATTGGCGGATATACCGCACATGATCCCGGTTGCAATCATACCAGGGAGGAAACTGGAACAGAACCGCCGTCAGTTTCCCCGCCTTCGCCATCGGCTCAAGGGAGTCGACGAATTCACGGAATATTTCTTTCACCGAACGGACGGGAGCCCCTTCCCGCCGGCCGTGGCCGGTCATTTCCCGATACGCTTTCACCACGAAACGAAAATCTTTCGGCGTCTCCTCCGTCCACTGAGCCATCCGCTCCCGGGGCTGGATCGCGTGATAGGTGCTGTCCACCTCCACCACGGGAAAATGGCCGGCATAAAGGGAGAGCTTTTCCCGCGATGGAGTTCCGGGCGGGTAGAGGTCGTGATCCCCCCAGCCGCAAACGCCGATTTGAACCGGATTGACAGGGCCGCTTTGACTCTCCATTCCGAACCCCCCTCTCGCTTTCGGTGCCGCCATTTTACCACAGACTTCGACGGTTTCTGACGGGTTTTGCCGAACCGGCGGTTTCAGAGTAAAATAAGGGGGAAAATCCTTCGACAGAGGATGAACCCCTGAGGGATCCGGATCTTCACTCAGACTGAAGAGGTGGCAGCGGTGGCGTTTTCTACGATCACGATTCGTTCCGATGTGATCACCGATATCGAGGATCACTGCCTGCGGGAAAAGCCCCGCGAAGGGTGCGGCATCCTGGCGGGATCGGGGCGGGAGATCACCCGTTTTTTCCCGATCCCCAACCAGGATATGAGCCCCCGCTCCTTTTCCTTTGAACCGAAGGCGTATCTGGAAACCCTCAAAGAGATGCGCAGGCTCGAACTGGAGCTGTTGGGGATTCTTCATTCGCACCCCCATACCGATCCGTATCCATCCGCTCGGGACACCCGGGAATGGCATTATCCCGAACTGATCAGCTGGATCTTGTCCCTGAAAGGCGAAAAGCCCCGTCTTTCCGCTTATACCATTAAGAACGGCCGGATCTTTCCGGTCATTTATCTTGTGGTGAACGGTCCGTCTCCGGACCGAAACCGAATGGAGTGAACTCGATGCAAACCAATCCGGGGTGGGCGCTTCACACCGACAAATATCAGATCACCATGATGTATGCCCACTGGAAAAACGGCTCCCATCACCAGCGGAAGGTTTTTGATCTGTACTTCCGCAAGCTCCCCTTCGGAAACGGATTCGCCGTTTTCGCCGGCCTGGAACGGGCCGTTCAATATCTGGAGAATCTCCGGTTCACCGAGGAAGATCTCCGTTACCTGGCCGAGCAGCCGGAGAGATACGACCCCGCTTTTCTGGACCTGCTCCGGGGGTTTCGGTTCACCGGCGATGTCTACGGCATGAAAGAAGGAACCCTGATTTTTCCCAACGAACCGCTCCTGCGCCTGGAGGGCAACGTGATCGAATTGCAACTGATTGAAACCGCCCTCCTGAATTTCATCGGATACCAAACCCTGGTCGCCACCAAAGCGGCACGGCTCCGCACGGTGGCGGAGGAAGATGTCCTGCTGGAATTCGGCACCCGCCGGGCCCAGGAGACGGACGCGGCGGTCTGGGGGGCCCGTGCAGCTTATCTGGCGGGTTTCGACGGAACCTCCAATCTCCGGGCCGGTGAACAATTCGGCATCCCCACCAGCGGCACCCACTCCCACGCCTGGGTTCAGGACTTTGACAGCGAACTGGAAGCCTTCCGCGCCTTCACCCGGGCCTTCCCGGAACGGTCGGTGCTCCTGGTGGATACGTACGACACGCTGAAAAGCGGCGTCCCCCATGCGATCCAAGTGGGGCTGGAATTGCGGGAGCAGGGTCACGAGCTGGCCGGGATCCGCCTGGACAGCGGTGACCTCGCCTACCTTTCCAAAGAAGCGCGGAAAATGCTGGACGAAGCCGGACTGACGAACACCCGGATCATCGCCTCCAGCGACTTGGATGAAGAAACCCTGCTCAACCTGAAATCCCAGGGAGCCCGCATCGACGCTTGGGGGGTCGGTACCCGCCTCATCACCGCCTACGACCAACCGGCTCTGGGAGCGGTCTACAAGCTGGTGGCCCGCCACCGGAACGGAGAATGGATCCCCTCCATCAAGATTTCCTCCAATCCGGAGAAGGTGACCACGCCCGGACGGAAGACGGTGTACCGGATCATCGACCGGAAGACCAACAAAGCCCGTGGCGACCTGATCACCCCCGCCGATCAGGTCCTCGACGAAGATCGGCCGCTCACCCTGTTTCACCCGGTCCACACCTACCGGAAGAAGAAGGTCCGCGACTTCCGGGCGATCAACCTGCTGGAGCCGATCTTTGAGGACGGGAAACGGGTGTACGATCTGCCAACCCTTTCGGAAGTGCGCAAGTATCACCGGGAGCAGCGCTCCCTGTTCTGGGAGGAATACCTGCGTCAACTGAATCCGGAGGAATACCCCGTGGACCTCTCCGACGAACTTTGGGAAACCAAACAGGAACTGATCCGTAATATCTACCGCCAGATCCGTGAAGAGAACGGTAAGTGAACTGCGGCCGGCTGGGGCCGGCTCTTCTTTTTCCCTTTCGATACAGAACTTTTCCTATATTGCCAAAGAGTCTCGGCATATGAGAGGTATGAAGTGGTCCATTCCGGGGAACTCCGGGGAATGGTGATCTTCGCTTCCAATCCGTGGTGTCCAGCCCCAACGCCCACCGGGTGGAAGAAGCGCTGAACAAGCCGGATTTTCTGGCCGCCGTGGATCTCTTCCTGTCGTTGGAGCCCGCGGAAGCGGAAACCCCGGCGGAAAAATCACTTGCCGGGGCAGGCACGCCGGGATGATGGATTCACAGGCATGAAAAGGATATTTGGGTTGAGTGAAGAAGTGGTTATCAACTTTACAACGAAGGAGCGTCCCATGTCTTTTCAAAACCAACTCGAAAAATATGCGGAACTGGCCGTCAAAACCGGAGTGAACGTCCAACCCGGACAAACGCTGGTGATCACCGCATCGATCCATACGGCGGAACTGATCCGGTTGATCGTGGAAAAATCCTATCAGGAAGGGGCGAAACACGTCTATGTCGATTGGCAGGATGAAGTGTGCACCCGTTTGAAATATGATCTGGCACCGGATGAGGCTTTTGAGGAATTTCCCCTCTGGAAAGCCAGGGGAAGGGAAGAGATCGCCGCGAACGGCGGGGCTTTCCTTCATGTGGAATCCCAGAACCCGGAGCTGTTGAAAGGAGTCGATCCGAAACGGATCGCCGCTTTCTCCAAAGCGGCGGGCAACGCCATGAAAAAATTGCGGGAGTACATCCTCTCCGACCGAATCAGCTGGTCCATCATCGCGGCTCCGTCACCGGCCTGGGCCACAAAAGTCTTCCCCGATTTGGATGAGAAGGAGGCCGTGGAAAGACTGTGGCAGGCCATCTTCCACGCGACGCGGGTGGACACGGAGAATCCCGTGGAGGCGTGGAAGCAGCACAGCGCCACCCTGCATGAAAAAATGGACTTTCTGAACCGGAAGCGGTTCAAAAAACTCCACTACCGGGCTCCCGGCACGGACCTGACCGTGGAGCTCCCCGACGGCCATATCTGGAGCGGCGGCTCCTCGAAGAACGAGCGAGGGATCTGGTTCAACGCCAACATTCCCACCGAAGAAGTCTTCACTTCCCCGCTGAAAAACGGAACCCAGGGGACGGTCCGGAGCACCAAACCCTTGAGCTACCAAGGGAACCTGATCGAAGACTTCACCCTGACCTTTGAAAACGGCCGGGTGGTGGACATGCACGCGAAAAGGGGACAGGAAACGTTGAAGAGCTTGCTGGAGCTGGACGAAGGGGCCCGTCACCTGGGTGAGATCGCCCTGGTCCCCCACGATTCCCCCATTTCCAACTCCAACCTGATCTTCTTCAACACCCTGTTCGACGAGAATGCCTCCAACCACCTGGCCCTCGGAAAAGCCTTTTCTTCCTGCATCGAAGGCGGAACCTCCATGTCCCGGGAAGAACTGGAGCAAGCCGGACTCAACGACAGTCTCACCCACGTGGACTTCATGATCGGCTCGGCCGACATGGACATCGACGGCGAAACCGCCGACGGACGTCGGGAGCCGATCTTCCGCAAGGGAAATTGGGCGTTTTAAATGGTAAGGCAGGGATCTCCCGATCCCTGCTGGTTATTATTATTCCAAATCACAGGTACCGTTGAATGAAAGGATCTGGACGTTCATATCTCCACACCTTTGGACTTCGGCTTTCTCAGGCACCTCAAATTGGCAGAAGGGTTTGTCGGCCGTTCAGAAGACCTCAGGTTGAATCATCATGGGAAGTGTCAAATGAAAAGACGACGGGGATTCGACCCGTCGTCTTTTTTCAATGATTCGTTTTCCCTGTCCGGACCGGGTTTGCCTCATAGCTGATCCAGTCGCTCCAGCTGCCGGCGTAGAGGCGGGCATTTTTGAAGCCGGCGGCGTGGAGGGCGAGGAGGTTGGCACAGGCGGTGACGCCGGAGCCGCAGTAGACGATCGGGGCTTCGCCCCGGGAGGCGAACGCCCACTCTTTTTTCAATTCCGACGGGCGCTTCCACCGGCCGTCCTCACACAGGTTCTTCTTCCAGAAGCGGTTGACCGCCCCCGGAATATGGCCCGCCTTGGCGTCGATGGGCTCGGTCTTTCCTTCGAAGCGGTCCGGGTCCCGGGAGTCGATCACCAGTCCGCTGTAGTGTTTGACATCCTCCATCCCCGCCAGTTGCTCGGGCCGGTCGATCCGGGGTTGGAATCGGCAAGGCACCGGTTGGGGGATTTCCCCGGTCACCGGATACCCCCTCTCTTTCCAGGCACGATACCCCCCGTCCAAAATGGCCACCTCTTCATGTCCCAGATAGCGGAGCATCCACCAGAAACGGGCGGCCATGGCGCCGCCCTGATCGTCGTAAGCGATCACGGTTTTGGCTCCGTCGATCCCCACGGTCCCCAGTTTTTCAACGAATTCGTCCAGATCGGGGAGCGGATGGCGTCCCCCGTGCTTCTTCACGGGACCGGACAGATCTTCTTCCAGGTCCATGTACCGGGCTCCCGGGATATGATCCTGTCGGTAGGCTTCCTTACCGGCGGCGGGATCCGCCAGTTCAAACCGACTGTCCACCACCACCAGGTCCGGGTCTTCCAAATGCGCATGCAACCATTCCGGTGTTACCAGCGGCTGTCCTTCCAACATCGGGATCCCCTCCGTTCAGGTAATGGGAGCGTTTCCATCCAGGTCCGTGCAAGGGGGCTTTCACGCAACCCTTTCCCCCATTCATGAGTATTGACTCACTTCATATGGGGATGGTGGATCGTGTTTTGCCGCGCTCCGGTTGTATGACAGAGCACAAGTCTCGCGCAGAAGTATTGTGAAAAAGTAAGCGGCGGCATTTACCCGAAGCCGCTCCGGTTTCTGTCCTGCAGGGATGTAGGCACTGTCCGCTCCGAATCTTCCTGCTGCGGGCAGGGGCAAACGCCTGCGGATGCAACACAGAGAAGCCTTTGCCCCTGAACGCCCTTGCTGGCTGATTCTCCGCTGGGCAGGACAGCAAAGTCGCTGTTTCGGGTAAACGCTTCCCTTCTTCTGAGCCTGACCATCAATCACAACGCTTCTTGGTTCGCTCTCTCCCCGGTCTCGCTATGCACTCACAGAGCACAAGCTCGCCTTCCTTTCAACACCCGTTACTGGACAGTCCACCGTCCTGACCCCACTATCCACTTACAGTGTAACAGATCAGGGCCAGGAGAAGTACATACACCCAGCCGGCCGCTTTCAAAATCCGGACCGATTCCCGGATGTCTTCCGGTTCCTTCGGCCTCGATGGATCCCCGAGGAACGCCCGGTGGGAAAGGGTGCCCCGGTATCGGTTGGTTCCGCCGAGCTGGATTCCCAATCCCCCGGCCATCAGGGATTCGGTGATTCCGCTGTTGGGACTGGGATGCTTTCCCGCATCCCGTCGGAGAATCCGCCATGCCCTCCGGGGGGAGTGTCCGGTCCACCACAGTGCGGTCAGCAGGGGGAGAACGGTCAGCCGGGCCGGAAGCCAGTTGGCCAGATCATCCAGACGGGCGGAGGCCCAGCCCAGGTGGAGGTACCGTTCATCCTTGTACCCGACCATGGAGTCCAGCGTGTTGACCGCCCGGTAGGCCAGGGCCAGCGGGGCTCCCCCGACGGCGGCGAAAAAAAGGGGCGCCGTAACCGCATCAACCAGATTTTCCGCCGTCGTCTCCACCGCCCCCCGCACCACTTCCGGTTCATCCAGCTCCTCCGTGTCCCGCCCCACCACCATGGACAGCGCCTTCCGGGCCTGTGCCAGATTCCCCGCCGCAAGGGCACGGTAGATGGAGAGGGCGGCATCCGCCAAGCCACGGGTGGCGAGCGTGGTGGCAATCAGCCAGACTTCCAGGACGAAAGCCGCCCACCGGGAAAGGGCTCCCACCCCGGACAGGAGAAGGAAGGACAGGAGCCAGACGGAGCCGACCACCGTCAGCGGCAAGAGGCATCCAATCAGCCGTTCTACACCCCTGCCCGGCTTCCGCTCCGTCAGGGGGTGCAGGAGCTTTTCCACGCGGGTGATCAGCCAACCCATCCCCACCACCGGATGGGGCAGGCGGCGGGGATCTCCCACGATCCGGTCGATGAGATGCGCCAGCAACAAGGCCCAAGGGATCATCGACGGACTGCCTCCCCTGCCCTCAACAGCGCCTCCCGGACCGCCTCAAAGACGGCCCGGCCCCCCGCCTGTCCCAGGGGACTGGCCGGACCGCCGTAGGCATGGACATAGCGGTCCCGGGTTTCTCCGGTCACCGCGATCACCACCGCGTCCGTGGTCGTTCCGGTGGCGGGCCTCCCTTCCCGGTCTGTGATCCTCAGCTCCTCCAGGGCGGCGGTCTTGGCTTCGGTCACGGTGATGACGGTGTTGACCATGGCTGCTTCCGTCACCTGTCCGTCCACCAGCAGAATCGTGTTGATCGTGCCCGGTTCCGGACAGCGGGTATAAACAGGGCCGTCCGTCCCCGCCCGGGCGGCATTGCTCACTCCGGCGGTGACAACGGCGGCGACCCGGACACGGGTCGACTCCGCCTCCACCACCGCCGCGTCCTTGATTGAGGCGGCGGTCAGCATGGCCGCCGTCTTCCCGGGATCATAACCGTGCTGGGCTAACCAACGCCGCGTCTCCCCCACCGGATCGGTTTCACGGTAACCCTTGTCCACCTGTCGGTTGACGATGGTTTGGGTGTGGAAGAATCCGCCGCCCAGAGGGGCGCTGGACAGCACCGTCAGCGGGGCTTGGGAACGGAGGGATAAGTGAGTGTCCATCCGGTGGAGGCGCAGGGTGTTTTGATTGAACAGTTTGCGGATCATCGGTTTCATGAATTCCCTCCCTCTCTCTCTTCGGCACGGAGCGGAACCTCCCGCCACGTCGTCCCGTTCCATTCCGCCGACAAAAGAACCCCGTGGGGGAGTCTCCTCTCCCAGAACGCATCGGGATCTCCTTTGATGTGACGGGAGAAAAACCAGCGGATGGGACCGCCGTGGCTGACCGCCGCCACCCACTCCCCGCCCTCCCGGTGGCGATGGAGGACTTCTTCCAGCCACCGTCCCAGCCGTTCTTCCATTTGGCCCAATGTCTCCCCCGCCGGCGGCGGAACCCGGACCGGGTCGGAAAGCCACCGGTGGAGGGCCGTCGGAAACCGGGCGCGGATTTCTTCATAGGTCCACCCCTCCCAATCCCCGAAGGAAAGCTCCCGCAGCAGGGGGGTGGGTTCCACCCGGGCTTCCGCCAGCCGGGTCAGAAGAGGTTCCGCCGTCTGACGGGAACGGAGCAAATCGCTGACATACACATGACGGATCGGGTGGGCGGCCAGTCGTTCCGCCACCGATGCCGCCTGGCGGCGGCCGTTTTCATTCAGGGGCACATCCAGGTGGCCGCAGTACCGCCCTTCGCGGTTTAATTCTGTCTCCCCGTGGCGAATCCAGATCAGCCTCATGGATCCACAACCTCCAGCCACAACCACAAAAGGAGCATCCACGCTTCCGTCCCTTCCACCAGCGCCCCGTACACATCCCCGGTAAATCCGCCGATCCGCCGGATCACCACCCGGGCGGTCCACCCAACCAACAGGGCCGCCCCCACCGGAAACAGGAGCCCCCACCCGCCGAGAGCGGCCACCGACACCCCCAGGGTGATCAGGGTGGCCCCCGCCAGCCGGGGACCTGTCAGACCTTCCCGCAATCCGAGTCCGATCCCGTCTTCCCGACGATACGGATAAAAGCGGATGGCCAACAGGATGGACCAGCGGCCGACGGTCGGAGCCACCAACAGCGGGACCCAAAGCGGGGCGGGAGCAGAGGCCAGCACCGCCGCTTTCAGCAGCAGGAGGAACAAAGCCGCCAGCACCCCCATCGCCCCCACCCGGCTGTCCTTCATGATCTCCAGCGTCCGCTCCGGTCCCCGGTTGGAACCGAAACCGTCGGCGGTATCCATCAGACCGTCCAGATGAAGCCCCCCGGTGAGTCCCACCCACACCCCCAGCAACAGCACGCCCCGGACTGCGGAGGGGAAAAAGCCGGCCACCAAAAGATCGAAGAGAATCAGGGCAAAACCGATCACCAACCCGGCGACGGGGTAGTAAAGGGTGCTCCGGGGCCAACCTTCGGGATCGGTTCTCCGGGGGACGGGAAAGCGCGTCAGAAAGGAGAGGGCGACGAAAAACGCGTTCATCCTTTCACCCTCCAGGGAACACCGGAGACCACCATCCAAACTTCTTCCGCCCGCTCCGCCGCCCGCTGGTTGACGGTTCCCAGAGCGTCCTGGAACTGTCGGCCCATCCGGTTCATCGAGACGCCGCCCAGTCCCGCTTCCGACGTGACCAGGACCGCCTCCCGACCCTCCAGGGCATCCAGCAGCCGGATCGTTTCCCTTTCCATTTCCCGTTCAAAGGCATCTCCCGGCTCCCCGATCCGCCCCTCGGGCAACGCCATCAACCGGTTGGCCACCCAGGCGGACAGACAGTCCACCAAGATCCCGTCCCACCCTTGTGCTTCCTTCACGGCATCGGCCGGGTCCTTCGGGGCTTCCGCCAACTCCCAGGCAGCGGGGCGGCGTTCCCGGTGGCGGGCGATCCGCCTCTCCATTTCCCCGTCTCCCGGAAATCCGGTGGCCACATACAGAATGCGCTCCCCGCATTTCGAGGCCAAGGCTTCGGCAAAACGGCTTTTCCCGGAACGAACCCCCCCGGTGACCAGACGGATCATGACCCGACCCTCCCCGCGCGGAAAAGAGCGTCCTCCATCGCCGAGAGGAGCCGGCGGTTCTCCTTCCGTCCCCGTACCGCGACCCGGACGTAGCGGCCGTCCAGCCCCGGATAAGTGGAGCCGTCCCGGATCATGATGCCCCGCTCCCCCAGCTCCCGTTGCAACCAACGGGAAGGGATCGGGCCTCCCACATTCTCCGCCACCCGGAGCAGGAGGTAGTTCGCCTCCCCCGGCAGCACATCCACCCCGGGAAGGGACGCCAGGCCACGGGCCAGCGCCGGACGTTCCTCCGCCAGCCAGCTCCGCGTTTGTTCTTCAAATTCCCGGTCTCCGAGCGCCGCTGTACCGGCCTCCTGGGCCACCCCATTGACGCTCCAGGGGATTTGCCATTCCGCCAGCTTCCGGATCCACTCCGGGGCAGCCACCGCATACCCCAACCGCAACCCCGGGATGGCGTAAAATTTGGTCATGGAACGGAAGAGAATCGTGGTGGGAAACTCTTCCAAACGGGGCAGCAGGGAGATCTCCTCTCCCGGGGGGAGAAAATCGAGAAAGGCTTCGTCCACCGCGAGGACCGTTCCCCGGCGGGTCGCCTCTTCCGCCGCGGCCACCAGGTCTTCGAAGGGGATCCGGGTGCCGGTGGGGTTGTTGGGATGGCCGACCCAGGCCAGGTCCACTTCCCGGATCCAGGCCAGAAGCGCTTTCCGTTCCGGAAGGAACGCCCGGTCCCATTCCGTCTTCAGGGGGACGATTTCCTGCCCCCGCTTCCTCGCTGCCGCTTCGTATTCGGCGAAGGAGGGGTGAATCACTCCGACCCGGCGGGGACGGGCCGCCGAATGGAGGAGATCGATCAATTCCGCCCCTCCGTTTCCAATCAGCACCTGCTCCGGATCCACTCCCAACCGCCCGGCCAAGGCGCTCCGGAGGGAGCGGGCGGCGGGATCCGGGTAACGGGAGAGGGTGGAGCATTCCGGATCGTTCCAGATCCGCCGAAGTATGTCCAGCACCCCGGTTGGCGGACCGAGGGGGTTGATATTGGCGCTGAAATCGAGGAACGATCCGGCTTCCCGGCCGAAGCGCTCCCCGGCGGTCCACCGGTCCCCTCCGTGCCCGTACCGTTCCAAACTTTCCATGGGGTCACAACCTTTCATCAAAATAAAAAACACTTTCCGCGTTCAGGGAGGAAAGTGTCCAGCAACGGGGAAACCCCATCCTCGGGACCCCGTCCTGCCGAACACCTCCCCTTCCGCGCGGATCGTCGGTGTTGTCGGAAAAGGCAGGTCTCCTGGCTCCCGGATCCCCGCGGCTCCGTTCGCCCGGCCTTCCCATCCTGACGGACAGTGGCCCGGCTTGCCGCTCCCCGGTCACAGTGGCGGGACCGCGCCGGATTTACACCGGCTTCCCTCTTGCGGGGGCGAAAGACTCGCCCCGCCTTTTCCCCTTGGTTCCGTTATCCATTCAGCCCCAGTTCCGAAAACGTGGCCATTTCCTTCGCCGTCGTCACTGCCCCGTCGAAAAGGGGAAAAGCGAGAACGGCTCCGCTCCCTTCCCCCAGCCGCATGCCGGCCGTGATCAAGGGCTTCAACCCGAGGTCCTCCAACAGGACCCCGTGGGCGGGTTCCGCAGACCGATGGGAGGCAAACAAACAGGCACGAACACCGGGAGCCAGTCGGACCGCGGCCAGCGCAGCCACCGTGGAGATCAAACCGTCCACCACCACCGGCAGCCGATGACGTGCCGCCCCCAGGATGAATCCCGTCATGGCCGCGATTTCCAGTCCACCCACCTTGGCCAACCCATCCAGCGGGTCCGCCGGATCGGGGCGGTTCACTTCCAGGCTGCGGGTGATCACCTCCCGCTTTCGCTCCAGGCCGTCATCATCCAGCCCGGTTCCCCGGCCGGTCAGTTCACGGACCGGTTTCCCCGTGAGAACCGCGGCGACCGCTGAGGCGGAGGTGGTGTTCCCGATACCCATCTCGCCCACTGCCGCCAACTGAATTCCATTCTCTTTCCACTGAAGGGCCAGGTCCGCCCCCACCCGGAGAGCTTTCAAAGTTTCCTCCCTTGTCATGGCGGGTCCCCGGGCCATATTGGCGGTGCCGAAGCGGACTTTCCGGTCCAGGACGCCTTCCGGCAGGGGTTCCAGGCGGCTTCCCACATCCACCACCGACACTTCCGCACCGAAGCGGCGGGCCAGCACGGTGACCGCCGCTTTCCCGCGGCTGAAGTTCCCGATCATGAGACCCGTCACCTCGGCGGGATAGGCGCTGACCCCTTCTTCGGTCACTCCGTGATCGCCGCAGAAGACCGCCACCCCTTTCCGTTCGATGTCCGGAACGGTTTCACCCGTGATCCCCGCCAGCCGGATCACAATCTCTTCCAGATCCCCCAGGGCGCCCAGGGGTTTGGTCAACTGATCCATATGATTCCGGGCTTCTTTTTCCGCCTTTTCATCCGTGACCGGGATCTCCATCAATCCCTTCAACCATTGGTCCTTTTCCAACCGGATCTCCCTTTCTCTGTTTGATCGGTCCTCCCTCATTGTACCGTTCGTAAAACGGGAGGAACAGTCCCGGGACTTCCGGACCCCCTTTCACACCTGGAACCGTTCTCCCGGCTGGGAGGATAAGGGACGGTCCACCGTCTCCGAAAGCCGGTCTTTCACTGCCACGTAACGCCGGTTCGCCTCTTCCCAGATCTCGTCCAGATCATAGTCGATCCGGGCGTCATCCGGTTTGTCTTGGTGAAAACGGATGGCATCCACCATCACGTGAAAGGACTCCGCCATGGTTTGTACCGACTGATGAAACTCTTCGGAAAACAAAAATTCCGCTTTTGCTTGCGCTCTCCCGTATGCGGTCACTGTCTTTTCCAGAGCTGCCGGATCCACTTTGCCGCTCTGTTTCCAATGCCCCAGCATCCGGTGAAAATGAATCAACTCCGCGTAAAACTCCAACAGCAGCCGGCGCCAGAAATCCCGTTCCAAGCGCTGTTGCAACTCCCGGATCATCGACTGGCTGACTTTCACCTGTCGGTGAAGATGCCGGTACAACAGCCAACCGGTGGCCCAGGACCCCACTGCTGTTCCGATCAGGGCATAAAGAAATGCACTCATGCTTTCCCTCCGCTTCATGGTCCCCCGATGAACACAAGAGGCAAAGATCGGTACTGAATTCTTCTATATTTTAACACTTGTCGTCATGTTTGGACACAGATCCATCCGACTCCGGTGCAAAAATTTGATCGTAAAAAGAGCCGTCCGAAGATGGACGGCGATCGAGGAGAAGGAAAGAGCCCCCTATGTATCGTCAACCCTTGAAAGGAGGTGGAAGGTGCAACCGGAGAAGTCCATTCAACCCCGGATCCGAACTATTACTCCGTCAACCAAGTCATGCTGAAGGCCTTCTGTGAGGAACTATCCCGCCGCTTCCACCTGACCGAAGCGATGATCACTCCATGAGCGTTTCCTGGACGATCCGAAAAGCATAGGAAGAGGATTGGCGGCAGATTCAAGTCATCTATAACCAAGGAATTGATATGGGACTTGCCGTTTTGTTGATGTGATGGCCATGAAGAAATATTTATCACCGAGCCAAAAATAGACCGCACCCAAAAGGGTGCGGTTTCGTTATCGATTTTAGCTTTCGATCGCCAGTTTTATTGGGTTTCGTCTGCAAATCGACGGATTCGCTCTTCAATTTCATCCCGAACCCGTCGGAATACTTCCCATACCTCTTCCGGCGTTCCTTCCGCCTTCGCCGGATCGTCAAGGCCCCAGTGGATCCGTTGGACTTGGGGCGGGGTCATAGGGCAGGTTTCGTTGGCGTCCCCGCACAGGGTGATGACGTAATCGGCTTTGTTCAGAATATCCGGATCGATCACCTCCGAAGTCTGATCGGAAATGTCGATCCCTTTTTCCTTCATCGCTTTAATCGCCTTGGGATTTAATCCGTGGGGTTCGATTCCGGCACTATAAACGTTGAACCGATCGCCGAGGATTTTTTTACCGAATCCCTCGGCCATTTGGCTGCGGCAGGAGTTGCCGGTACAGAGGAAATAGACCGTCTTTTTATTCATGTTTTCGCCTCCTTTACGCTTGTTTGGCTTGGAAATACTTGCGTTGGAACCAGAAGGCCACATTCACCAAAGCGATCAGGACCGGGACTTCCACCAAGGGACCGATCACGGCAGCAAAGGCGGCCCCAGAGTGGATCCCGAACACGCCGATGGCGACAGCAATGGCCAACTCAAAGTTGTTGCTGGCTGCCGTGAAGGAGAGGGAGACGGTTTTAGAGTAATCGGCGCCCACCTTCTTCCCCATATAGAACGACACCAGGAACATGATCACGAAGTAGATTACCAGTGGAATGGCGATACGAACCACGTCCAAGGGCAATTGGAGCACCAGCTCCCCTTTCAAAGAAAACATAACGATGATGGTAAACAGAAGAGCAATCAAGGTAAGCGGGCTGATCACCGGGATGAATTCATTTTCATACCACTCCCGGCCCTTGGCCTTCACGAGAGCCAACCGAGTCAACATGCCGGCCACGAAGGGAACCCCCAAGTAAATCAATACACTTTCCGCCACCTGAGCCATGGTGATGTTCACAACTGCTCCTTTCATGCCGAGCCATTTTGGGATCAGGGTGATGAAGAAGTAGGCATAAAAGGAGTAAAACACGATTTGGAAGACGGAATTGAACGCGACCAGACCCGCAGCATACTCCCGGTTTCCATTGGCAAGATCGTTCCAAACGATAACCATGGCGATGCAGCGGGCCAATCCAATCAGGATCAGGCCGACCATATATGCGGGGTCATCGCGCAAAAAAAGGATGGCCAAGACGAACATCAACACCGGGCCAATGATCCAGTTCTGCACCAGGGACAATCCGAGGATCCGCGTATTTCGGAACACTTGACCCAACTCTTCGTACCGGACCTTAGCCAGCGGGGGATACATCATTAGAATGAGGCCGATGGCGATCGGGATGGAGGTTGTGCCAACCTGGTAGCCCGTCAGGGTGTCCACCATTCCGGGAAAGAGATAACCCGAAGCGATTCCCACGATCATCGCCAGAAAGATCCACAAAGTTAAGTATCGATCCAAAAAAGACAACCGTCTCATCACACCACTCATGATGTCCCATCCTTTCTAATTGCAAATCACTTTTTTGCCGTTGTTCTTCAGTTGTTCGATTTCTTCCCGAAGATCGGGTAAGGTTTCAATCACTCCCTTAAACAAGGGATATTGGCTCCCGTCCAGGGAGTAGAAAACCCATTGCCCCTGCCGGCGTTCCTTGACCAAACCGATGCTTTTTAAGCGTCGCATATGCTGAGAAACGGTGGGTTGTGATAGTTGGAGGATCTCCACCAGTTCGCAGACACACAGTTCTTCGCATTTCAATAAAGCCAGGATACGCAAACGGGTCTGATCCCCGAGCACTTTGTGATACTCGGCCAACTGATCCAATGCCATCATCCTTTATCGCCACTCCTTCCAAGACATTGCTTATGCTTAAGCCTTCCGTTACTCAAAAAAGAATGCTCCTGTTGCAGGAGTCAGACGTAGGGAGTACTGTTATTATAAACAGGTTAGTAATAATATTGCAATATACCTATATAACGTTGTATCTAATTCCAATAAGTGGTCAAATTGCGGATTCAGTAACGGTGCTGGTTCTGGCCCGTCCAGGATATCTGGAGGGACCATTCGTCGCAGAATATCGGTTCTACGATGAAAATCGAGGCTGAACAGGCCGATAATGCTGGATAGATGGTATTTATCCCTTGGAATTTTTAACGATCCTTAGAGCAGATGGATTGACGCAAATCAGGCGATTCCTGTGCTTAGCCCAGGATTTTGTTAAATGGCTGGCGAGACCCCTAGAAAAATCCCGGGCGGTCTTGTGCCGGCGCGATCACTGGCGACAATCACCCAAAACACCATACTGCAATCTATAGAGATCACCACTTGAAGATCAGGAAGGAACATCGTGAAAGCAGGCTTTTATCCTGGACCCATTCCGTCTCAACGGCTGCCCCGACCCGACCTGCCACCGCCTCCAACACCCTGGCCCTATCCGGATCCAATTCCTTATACACCACCATCTATACCGCCTGATTATCCTGTCATGGACCCACGGCGGTATAGATATCGAATCGATTGGTACCCACCAATCCCTTAAAAATAGACCCACGCCGGATACCTGCGGGAGCCCTTTTTCAAGGATTTTGCTTATAGGATCGATGATCCATCGGAAAAGTGGACAAAAACTTTTCCCCCTCCGCCCTTGACGGGGACGAGTCGGACCGGTTCCGTCTTTGGTGCCGACGGAACTCAGAAAGATGGCTTTCCAAGCTCTTCCTGCCAATCACGCTGATCGTTTTCACCTTTGACCTCTCCGGATTCATTGGTGTTCCATTGACAACAACCGCGCTCCCAGCAGAGCATAGATTCCCGCCTTGCCCCGGTCCACCCACCTGGAGACGGCAACGTTCGCCATGAAGTTTCGGCCCAGCCGGTGGGCGGCCAATGAAACGACGGCAAACACCAAAAAGGCCTGCACCATAAAGATCACACCCAAAAGGATCATCTGCACCGAAACGGAACCCGCTTCCGGCGAGACAAACTGGGGGAGAAACGCCAAAAAGAAAAGAGAAACTTTCGGGTTTAAGAGGTTCATCAGGATCCCCTTGCGGTACAGGGCAAAGAACGGGCGTTTCCGCCCTTCCACCGCTAAAGACCCGGTGTGGGCGGCCCCCGCTTCCCTGAGGGATTGCCAGGCCAAATAAAAGAGATAAAGCGCCCCCGCGACTTTTAACGTCTGAAAAGCGAGGGAGGAATGATACAGGACAGCGGAGACACCCAGGGCTGCCGCCGTCGTGTGGACCATCAATCCCGTGCACAGTCCCAGGGCAACGGCGATTCCGTCCTTCGGATTGCGGGTGATGCTCTGGGTGATGACAAACAGAATGTCCGGTCCGGGCATCAACGTCAGCATGATCGAGATTCCCGTAAATGTGAGCAGGTTGGTCCCATCCATCGATAAACCCTCGCTTTCCGGTCAATGAATATGTCCCACCATACGAAAACCGGGGAACTGATCTGGAAGCGCTGTGATTGAATGTTCGTTTCGGGAAAAGGGGAAGCGTTTACCCAAACCAGCTGTCCTGCCCAGCGGAGAATCAGCCTGCAAATCGGATCAATCCACGGGCACAGATCCGATAACCCTTCTTTCCAACACGATTCCCCGATCCTTTCCCAAAACCAGGCCCTTCGATTCAGAAGGACCTGGTTTGTCCCATTACAACGTCACCCCCGCCCGGTTGGCCTGGTTGAGGAGGGACTGCCACTTTTTCTTCTCTTCGTCGCTCATCACATCGCCGGTCAGATACAACACCGTGCAGATTCCCTCATGGGTGGTGAGAAACCGGGCGTATCCGTACATGTTACCCTGGGGATTCCCGGTCAACGACAGTTCCACCAGCATGTTGTCCCGATCCTGGGAAAGGACCTTCCAGGTCACCGTTCCCTGGCTTTCTTCCTCCATTCCCCGCTTCATGACTTCCGCAGTCTGGGAAACGCTCGCCTGATGGTGCAGTCCTTTGAAAAAGTGGACGCCGATGAGCTCCCGGCTGAGATCGGAGGGTTGCCCGTCGGGCGTGAATTCCGTGTATTCGTGGTTGGTGTCCAGGATCTGAAAGTCCACCTGCTGCCAATTGCGATCATCGGCCAGGATGGTGATGTTGCTCGCCTCCAATTTCTTTCCGTCCAAGAGACCGGCTCCGTCACCGGCCGCCGGCCCCTCCGCTCCATCGGTGCTGTCGGGAGCGTCAGGCGATGGTTCGTCGGTGGAGGGCTCTTCTTCCTCTTTTTTCGCCACTTCTTTTTCTTTCTGAGATTCTTCCATCTGAGCACGGCTGGCGTCTATCCACTCTTTGGCCGCCAGGGAGCAACCGCTCGCAAAACACAGGACGGAAGCCGCAATAAACGCCGCCAGCCATTTTAACGGCAATGCCAACACCTCTTTGATTTGATAAATAAAAATATTTTCTCCGCTTCAATTGTATGTAAGATTTCCCTTTCCGTCACTAGGAAGAAAGACATAGCCGAACGGAGAGATCCCGCGGGAATTCCCTATCCGAATGCCTGGGAAGCGACGGCGATAAGGTTTTTCCCGGAAGGAAGCAAGACCCCGTCCTTCAACATGACCGGCGGCTTTCGCTCCCGTACAAAGCCGTTTCGGATAAGCCAATCCGACAACCCCCGGTGCCCGGAGAAAAGATCGATGCGCATCGGACCCGGATGCCCTGAGGCGATCCGGTGGATCAGCCAGGCGGCCGAGGCTGGATCCGGAGCGATGACGGGACCGATCAGCAACACGTCCGGCCCCTGCACTCCCAAGGCGAACCCCGAAATTTCCCCGGTCGGACTCCGGAAAAGTACACGCTCCCTCGCCTGCCGGATCCTCCATTTGAGCAAAGTCTCCCGGTTGGCCCCAAAGACTTTCCGGTCCAGCTTGAGCACCGGCTCAATGTCCGCCTCCGTCAGGGGTCGGAGGATACCGTCTCCTTCCTCCGACGGCTTTTGCCCCGACCAGCGCTTCGCCACCAGCTTGTCCAAGGTGTCCACCATTCTGAACCCCAACTTTTCATAGAGGGGCACCCCTTCCTCCGTGGCGACAAGCGTGACGGGAAACCCGGGGACTTCCCCCAGACAGGCCCGGATGGCTTCCGTCGCCAATCCCTTTCTCCGGTAACCCGGATCCACCATAACCACCCCCAGAGAAGCCAGGTTGCCGTAGGGAAAGATGGCAGCGGTGGAGATCACCTTTCCCGCCCCGTTTCGATGGCCGAAAAACACACCGGACCGCATCATCCCCTCCACGTCCTTTTCTGAATAATCCCAGCCCAAATTTTCGGAAAGTCCGACGATGGCTCCGATTTCGTTCCGGGATAACCGGTGAAAGTCATACTGGAGGATGCTTTCATCCTGAATCAACCCCCGCACCTCCTCTTGTTCATCCATGATACCACAAAAGGAACGCTTGTTCGTGATGCAAATGGAAAAACCGCCACCCCTGAGGGTGGCGGCGAAAGAAACAGCCTTTATTTTGCGGCGGTGAACTGCGCTTCTTCCGTGGATCCTTTGAGGGCGGTGGTGGAAGAGGAGCCACTGGTGATGGTCATGGAGACGGCATCGAAGTATCCGGTCCCCACCTCCCGCTGGTGGCGGGTGGCGCTGTATCCGTGAACTTCGTTGGCAAATTCCCGCTCCTGGAGCTGGGAGTAGGCAGCCATCCCCGTTTCCCTGTAACCGTTGGCCAGTTCGAACATGCTGTTGTTGAGGGAATGGAAGCCGGCCAGGGTGATGAACTGGAATTTGTACCCCATCTCGCCCAGTTCGTCCTGGAATCGGGCAATGGTATCGTCGTCCAGGTGTTTTTTCCAATTGAAGGAGGGGGAGCAGTTGTAAGCCAGCATTTTACCCGGGAATCGCTCATGGATGGCTTCGGCGAACCGCCGGGCTTCCTCCAGGTCCGGAGTGGAGGTCTCACACCAGATCAAGTCAGCGTAGGGAGCGTAGGCCAGGCCCCGGGCGATGGCGGTCTCCAGACCGCAGCGCTGACGGTGGAACCCTTCCGTTGTCCGCTCGCCGGTGAGGAACCGGTGATCCGATGGATCGACGTCACTGGTGATCAATTCTGCCGCGTTGGCGTCCGTGCGGGCCACCAGGATCGTGGGCACTCCCATCACATCGGCGGCCAGACGGGCGGAAATGAGGTTGCGCACCGCCTGGGAAGTCGGAATCAACACTTTCCCGCCGAGGTGGCCGCATTTTTTCTCGGAGGCCAACTGATCCTCGAAGTGAACCCCGGCCGCTCCGGCTTCGATCATCGCTTTCATCAGTTCAAAGACGTTCAGGGGGCCGCCGAAGCCGGCTTCCGCATCGGCCACGATGGGGGCAAACCAGTCCCGTTGGGCTCCTCCTTCCGCGTGCTCGATCTGGTCTGCCCGCTGAAGCGCCTGGTTGATCCGCTTCACGACATGGGGAACGCTGTTGGCCGGGTAGAGGCTCTGATCCGGGTACATCTGCCCGGCGAGGTTGGCGTCGGCGGCCACTTGCCACCCGGAGAGATAAATCGCTTTCAAACCGGCTTTGACTTGCTGAACCGCCTGGTTTCCGGTCAGGGCTCCGAGGGCTTTGACATGGTGCTCCTCCTGAAGTAACTTCCACAGCCGTTCTGCACCCCGGCGGGCCAACGTATGCTCGATGTGGATCGAACCGCGGAGTTTCAGTACCTCTTCGGCGCTGTACGGGCGCTCGATACCTTGCCAGCGGGAGTCGTTCTCCCAGGATTCCCGCAGCTTTTTCGCTTCTTCTTGGATGGTGGTCATTTTCAACCTCTCCTTTAATCTTTATTTGAAATGTATGGGGCGGCGGCTTCAGAGCCGCTCATATCCCGGCAGGGTGAGAAACTCCACGAATTCATCGGAGACGGTCAGCGCATCGAAAAGATCCTTCGCCTCCGTGAACCGCCCGGCGGAGAACCGTTCCTCCCCGATCGTTTCCCGGATCTTCTCCAACTCTTCTTCCACCGTGCGGCGGAAAAGGTCCACCGTCACTCTCCGTCCGTCTTCCAGCACCCCCTTGGGGTGGCGGATCCACTGCCACACCTGGGCCCGGGAGATTTCGGCCGTGGCCGCGTCTTCCATCAGGTGGTTGATACCCACCGCCCCGTAACCCCGGAGCCAGGCTTCCATGTATTGGATCCCCACACTCACGTTTTGGCGCAATCCCTCTTCCGTGATGGGACCCTCGGGAACCTGGCACAGATCCTTTGCGGTGACCTCCACGTCTCCCCGCTTCTTGTCGATCTGGTTCGGATGAAGCATGTGTTTGTCAAAGACTTCTTTGGCGACAGGCACCAACGCCGGATGGGCCACCCAAGTGCCGTCATGACCGTCGAGGGCCTCCCGTTCCTTATCAGCCCGAACCTTGGAGAGAGCGGCTTCGTTGGCTTCAGGGTCGTTCCGGACCGGAATCTGGGCCGCCATCCCTCCGATGCAGTGGGCGTTCCGTTTGTGGCACGTTTGGACCGCCAGCAGGGTGTAGGCCCGCATGAAGGGAACCGTCATCGTCACCAGGGACCGGTCCGGAAGAATCACTTCCGGACGGTTACGGAAGCGCTTGATGCAGCTGAAGATGTAATCCCAACGCCCGCAGTTGAGCCCCGCGGAGTGTTCCTTCAGTTCGTAGAGGATTTCATCCATCTCAAAGGCGGCGGTGATCGTTTCGATCAGGACGGTCGCCTTGATGGTGCCCGGAGCGATCTTCAGCTCCTTCTGGGCGAAGAGAAATACATCGTTCCACAGGCGGGCTTCCAAGTGATTTTCCAGCTTCGGAAGATAAAAATAAGGGCCGGATCCTTTTTTCAGCAGGGGTTTGGCGTTATGGAAAAAGTACAGTCCGAAGTCGAAAAGGCCGCCGGGAACGGGTCGGCCGTCCACCGTGACGTGCTTTTCATCCAGGTGCCAGCCCCTCGGACGGATGAGGAGTACCGCCGGTTTCTCCTTCAGTTGGTAACGCTTCCCGTCGGGGTTGATGAAACGGATCGTCCCGTTGACGGCATCGCGCATGTTGATCTGACCCTGGATGCAGTTCTCCCAAGTGGGAGAGTTGGCATCCTCAAAGTCCGCCATGAACACCTTCGCCCCGGAGTTGAGGGCGTTGATCACCATCTTCCGGTCGGAAGCGGGACCGGTGATCTCCACCCTCCGGTCCCGAAGGTCGTAGGGAACCGGATCGATGGACCAGGAACGGTTCCGGATCTCTTCGGTCTCCTTCCGAAACCCGGGCCCCCGACCCTCATCGATCTCCTTTTGGCGCCGTTCCCTGTTATGCAACAGACGGTCCCGGTCATCGGTAAAATTCCGTGCCAGTTTTGCCACGAATTCCAAGGCCTCGGGAGTCAGGATTTCTCCAAATTCCCCGGTTATCTCCCCCTTCACTTCCACATCTTTGGGGAGTGAGGAAATCTCTGTGTTCACGGAAGGTCACTCCTTTGGGTTGACGTCTGTTCAGATACAGAGTGATTAACTCGTGTTGTATTATATAACAGTAAAGCCGAAATTGACAAGACTTTTTTCCCATTTCGAATAAAAAGGCTTTTCATACACCCGGAGGTCAACGCCGAGCGCGGCAAGTCACTGCCCTCGGGTCGGCATCCTGTTATGTTACAGGCGGCCCGCCATAAAAAGGATCTTCGGACAAAAACGACGAAGGAATGTCATCCACCGCGTTTGTTATAATGGAGAAAAGGTTCAGCGGAGGAACAGTTCATGAAGAAATCGATCATCAAGGGTGTCTTTCTGGTGGGAACCTGCGTCAGCATTCCTTTGGCCGGAACCTTCACCATGGGTTCCGATGCCTTGGCTTACCGGGAACCCTTCTCCCCCCACCCCCGAACCCATGCGGCTGTCAACAAAGCCCCCGTGAAAAATGAGCAGGGAAAGGACGTCCCCAAACGGAAACGAATTCAACGGCAAAGTCGGATCGAAACCCCCCCGGTCGCCCCAAAACCGGAGGATACCGTGGCCGTCCAGTTTCACCGGAATGTAAGCCAAGAGGACCAGCAGAAGCTGCACCGGAAGCTCAATGGGAAAGTGGTCTACCGGATTTTTGACAACATCGTTCTCGTGAAAGTGAAACAGCCGGGGGAAGAAGCGATCCGACGCTATCGGGAGAGCGCCCTGGTCAAACAAGCGGGGGCCGAAGAACCGGTGAAAAACCATCCTGAAGCAAAGGAACCGCCCCTGCAAAAACCGGAACCCGAACCGGAACGTCGCTTGACGGATCCGCCGGATGACCCCGTGGGAGTGCCCCAAACCGAAAAAAAGAAAAACTTGATTCAGAATCTCACAGAGCGGCTGAATCCGTTCGCCGAATGATTTTCCAATGGCGTCCTTTGAACACCCGCCGGCCTCCGTTCTTTCGGAGGAACGCAGCGGCCAAAACTCGAATCTTCATTCGTCCTGATCCAATATCATTGACTTGAAAACCATACGAAAAACCCGGTTCCGGTGAACCGGGTTTTTCGTATGGGTCCGAAGCGCGGGATCAGTTAACGGATTCCGCTTCGACCCTGCCGTCGATATAAACCCATTTCAGGGTATACTCCGCTCCGACGGGGGAACGGTACAGGTTCTTTACGTAGGGTTTCTGGATATAAGCCTGTGTTTCGTAAAACAAAGGGGAAACCCCCGCCTGGTTCATTACGATTTCTTCCGCCTTGGCCAGATCCGTGTCCCTCTTTTTCAGATCTGTGTTGAATTTGGATTGGACGATCAACTTGTCAAAGGTGGGGTCACTCCAACGGCCTAAGTTCACCCGGCTCTGGGAGTGTCCGATTTCGAGGAAGGCCATGGGATCGTTATACCGTCCGATCCAACGGACCAGGGACAGGTGAAAGTAGCCGGCCTGTTCCGCCTTCAATTTTTGTTTCATGGTTTTGGGGTTGATCACGATATCGACTCCGAGCGTGCTTTTCAGTTGTTGCTTCAGGTTAAGGGCAATTTTCTTGCGGTCGTCGTCGTTCACGTTCAGCTCGATCTGGGGGAGATAGGAAATCCCCAGTTCCTGCATCCCTTCCTTCAACAAGCGCCGGGCTTCTTCCACATCCGTGTCCAACAGTTTTCCCGCCTGTTTTCGGAAGGGTTCATCGTTGTACCCCGAGATCGAGTCCGGGACCATCCCCTTTGCCGGCCGGGAACCGTTCTTCAACACATCCTGCACCAATTGTTCCCGGTCGATGGCCAGGCTGAACGCTTTTCTGATTTTCGTATTGGAAAAGAAGGTCATGTTGGTATTGTACAGAAGGAGGAACGTTGCCCCCCGCTCCACCGGTACGAATTCCGGGTTGCCCTTAAACGCCTGCACCAAGCTGTCACTCAGGGGCGCCATGTCCACTTCCCCCGAGGTGTAAAGGTTGGTCGCCTCCACGGAATCCGGAATGATCCGCACCTGCGCTTCATCCAGCTTCACGCTTCCCGCATCCCAGTAGCTTTCGTTTTTCACCAAGCGATAGCTCTGTTCATGTTCCCAGTCCTTCAGAACAAAAGGACCGTTGTAGACCATCTTGTCTTCCTCTTTGGCATAATCGGAGCCGAATTTTTCGATGATATCCTTCCGTTGGGGATAGTAGGCCGCCGATGCCGTCAGACTCAGGAAATAGGGCACGGGCTCGTCCAAGCGGACGCGGAGCGTGCGGTCATCCAGCGCTTTCACTCCCACCGCGGTCACCGGCAGTTGCCCCGAATAATATGCCCGGGCATTTTCAAGAGGAAACAGGATGTATGCGGATTCCAGTTTCTTCTCCGGGTCCAGCGCCCGTTTCCAGGCGTACTCGAAATCCTGGGCCGTTACCGGTTTTCCGTCGCTCCAACGGGCTCCCTCCCGGATTTGGAAAGTATAGGTTTTTTTGTCGTCACTCACCTCAAAATCTTCGGCCATCGCCGGCTGCGGCTTGTTGTCCTGATCCAGCCGCATCAGCCCTTCCATCACGTTGTTCAATACGTTGAATGAGTTCCCGTCAATGGCTTCGGCACTGTCCAGGTTGGGAGGCTCCGCCTCCGTCGTCAACCTGAGGACCTGCTCTTCCTTCTCTGCCCGGGCATGGGTCTCTTTTCCCGTCTCCGGGAGCCACTCCCGAATCTGTTCTATTGGACCGCAGCCGCCCAGAAACAGACCGGAGGCCAGCAGCACCGCGAAAAATGAGCAAATCCGCCTCATGTGATTGATCCCCCCCGATGAGAAACGATTTGAAAAAATGGGCAAAGTACATGCACTTACTCATTATAGAGAAGAATACATTTCTTTGGAAGCGCTTTGGTTCTAATTGAAAGAAAATATGTCATTCCATTCCGTACCCTCTGCAACACTCTATAGCACCGGATCAAAAAGCGTGACCCTCTCCGGCAGAAACTTCCCCCGACGGTCCGGTTTCTTCATCGCGGAGCCTTATGCTATACTCATCTTTAGGCCAGTGTCGTCCAAAAGAAAAACCGTCTTTGACATGGACATAGAAAGGGTGGACAAAGGATGGAAATGATGGATGCCAACCAAATAATCGAATTTATCCGGACAAGTGAAAAGAAAACCCCGGTGAAAGTACATATCAAAGGGGAGTTGGAAGGGATCGACTTCGGGAAAGAAGTCCATTCTTTCATTACGGGGAAAGTGGGCGTCCTGTTCGGGGATTGGAAGGCCCTTGAACCGGTCCTTGAAGCTCACAAAGACAAAATTGAGGACATGGTCGTGGAAAACGACCGCCGCAATTCCGCCATCCCGCTCCTCGACCTGAAAAACGTGGAAGCCCGGATCGAACCCGGAGCCATCATCCGTGACCAGGTGGAAATCGGCAAGAACGCGGTGATTATGATGGGTGCCTCGATCAACATCGGCGCCGTCATCGGTGAAGGCACCATGATCGACATGAATGTGGTTGTGGGAGGACGCGGCACGATCGGGAAAAACTGTCACATCGGAGCCGGGGCCGTCATCGCCGGCGTGGTTGAGCCGCCGTCCGCCACACCCGTGATCATCGAAGACGGGGTCGTGGTGGGAGCCAACGCCGTCATTCTGGAAGGGGTCCGCGTCGGGAAAGGATCCGTCGTCGCCGCCGGTGCCGTCGTGGTGGAAGACGTGCCGGAAAACAGTGTGGTCGCCGGAACCCCGGCCCGCGTGATCAAAAAGATCGACGAACAGACCCGGTCCAAGACGGAGATCAAGCAGGAACTCCGCCAACTTTGAAAAACGCAACCTCATCCTCATCCGGGCCGTCATCCAGGCGGCCCTCCTTTTCTATCCGACCGGAAATGATGAACGTGCATCAAGGGGGAGCATTATGACCCAATGGCAAACACTGGACCGACAGTATCTCATGAATACCTACCTCCGGCTTCCGATCGCCATTGCTGAAGCCCGGGGAAACACCCTCATCGACACCGAAGGAAAAGAATACCTGGACCTCTTTACCGGGTTGGCCGTCAATGTGCTGGGTCATTCCCACCCGGCGGTCATGGAGGCGCTCCACCGACAGGGGGAACAGTTTCTCCATATCTCCAACAAATTCCTGAACATTCCCGCCATCCGTCTGGCGGAACGGTTGGTCAAACACAGCATCAGCGGGAAAGTTTTTTTCTCCAATTCCGGCGCCGAAGCAACGGAGGCGGCGGTCAAGCTGGTTCATAAGTGGACGAAAGAACGGGAAGACGGTAAACGCGGCTTCGTGGTGATGAAAAAGAGTTTCCACGGTCGAACCCTGGGTGCGGTTCGTCTCACCCGCCAGCCCGGTGTGTATCAGGATTTCCCCATGCCGGAATTCCCCGTCATCGAAGTGGAACCCAACGACCCGGATGCCTTAGAACGAGTATGTGAAGAAGAAAACCCCGCAGCGATCCTGGCGGAGCCGATCCTCGGTTCGGGGGGCGTGGAGCCCCTCGTGTCCTCGTACCTGCGGGAAATGGAAAGGCTGTGCCGGGAGCGGAGTATGCTCCTTCTGATGGACGAGATCCAAACAGGCATGGGCCGGACCGGCACGTTGTTCGCCTACCAGCATGACGGAATCGAACCGGATCTGATCCTTTTTGCCAAGGGTGTGGGCGGCGGCTTGCCCCTCGGCGGCATCATCGCCGGCGACGAGCTGGCTGATCTGTTCCGCCCGGGGGATCATGGAACCACCTTCGCCCCGTCCCCCCTGAGCGCCGCCCTCGGCAACGCGGTGCTGGAGGAATTGCTGGAGCGGGGGCAGCTGGAAGAAGGTCGTCGCAATGCGGAATACCTCTGGGAAAAGCTCCGTCAACTGCAGAAACGCTTCCCCTCTGTCCTGCGGGAAATCCGGGGCAGGGGCATGATGATTGGCGTCCATACGTCCCTCACCCCGGAACAGGCGAACCGTTTGCAACTGGACCTTCTGGATGACGGAGTGCTGGTGGACCTCACCCAGCAGACCGTAGTCCGGTTGTTGCCCCCGCTTACCCTGAAACATGCTGAAACCGACCGGTTCATTGGGTGTCTGGAGCACTGCCTGAGCCGGATTCTCTCCTGAGGAGGAAGGAAGATGACCACGTGCCTCCACCCTTTTGTGGAAATCCGAAGACAACTTCACCGGATTCCGGAACTGGGGTTTGCCGAATTTAAAACGCAGCGGTTCATATTGGACTATTTATCCCGTCTTCCCCAAGACCGGCTCGAAGTGAAAACCTGGCGAACCGGAGTATTGGTCAAGGTGAAGGGAACGCGGCCGACCCGGACCATCGGGTACCGGACGGATATGGACGGTTTGCCGATCCATGAGGAAACGGGGGTTGAATTTACGTCCGAACACCCCGGTCAGATGCACGCCTGTGGACATGATCTGCACATGGCGATCGCCTTGGGGATTCTGACCCATTTCGCGGAACGGCCGGTGCGGGATGACCTCCTGTTCCTTTTCCAACCGGCGGAGGAAGGACCGGGAGGGGCTCTGCCCATGATGGAGAGCGAAGAGTTCCGATCCTGGCGTCCCGACTGCCTCTTCGCCCTCCACATCGGCCCCGATTATCCCGTCGGAACCATCGCCACCCGCCCGGGAATCCTCTTTGCCAACACCTCGGAACTGTTTATCGACCTGGTGGGAACGGACGGCCATGCCTCCCTCCCCCACCGGTCCAACGACATGGTGATCGCCGGCAGTCAACTGGCGATGCAGCTCCAGACCATCATTTCACGCAACATCGATCCCTTGGACTCCGCCATCCTCACCCTGGGAAAAGTGACCATCGGCACCAAACAAAATATCATTCCGGGCAACGCCCGACTGGAAGGCACCATCCGCACCTTGTCCATGGAATCGATGGAGAAGATCAAAAGCAGGATCCGGTCCCTCGTTCGCGGAATCGAGGAAGGTTTTGAATGCGAGGCGCATATCGATTGGGGGGCCAATTACTGTCAGGTGGAAAACGACCCTTCCCTCACCCGGGAATTCATGGATTGGGCTGCCCGCCACGGGAACGTCCGTGTCATGGAATGCCGGGAATCCATGGCCGGGGAAGACTTCGGTTACTTTCTTCGGGAGATTCCCGGCTTCATGTTCTGGCTGGGTGTGGACAGCCCCCACGGCCTTCACCATCCCCGGATCCACCCCAACGAAGACGCCATCCCCGTGGCAATCGACCTGATGACCCGATGGCTCACCCTGCAAGCCGACGGCTAAACAAGCGGCAGGCCTCCCCCTGCCGTTTCTTGTACCGGATCCCCCAACCCCAAAGAAAGCCCGACACTCCCTTCAAACCGGTGTGTCGGGCTTTCCTGATCAAAGAGGCATCATTCGCCCTGAACGGGTACCCCCACCTGAACGACCTGTTGGAAAGTGGGACGGTTGACCCAGGCCATGTCAGGGGCGGAAACAAGGCCAACCGCTTCCTGGCGGATGGCGTCCCGGGAAGGGTCGTAAACCCAGTCCTCCACCCGTTCGGAACCGTATTCCTTCGCCAGTTCCTCCGAGGTTTTGGAAAGAGCGTTCCAAAGGTCCTCCCTGCAGGCGGCAAGGTCCCCGTCCCCACAGTAGGTCCGGTGCCATGGATCCTCCACCGGCTCCTTCAACACCTGCCTCAGGTCTTTGTGGAGGTGGGAATACACCCCTTCGATAAAGGCGGATCCCACCCCCGTACGGGGAGAATCTTCGAGGGGAAAGGGGAGGTCACTTCCTTCCAGAGCGGAACCGAAGGCCGCCTCTGTCCAATGAGGAAGGGCGGTATCGGCGATCGCCACGGCAACGGCGTGATCATACTGACCATCACGGGGTTGAACATCCCTCCTGTGACCCCCATCCGCTGCCCAATCCGCGAGCCGGTCCCGCATCGCCTGAAGGGTCGGGTCTCCTTGGGGGGCTTTCTCTCCGAGGACCCGGAGGATCCAGGGGACCGTTTCCTGCCCCTTCAGATCGACGGTGGCGGCATCCATCATGATGTTCACCATATCGGCCCGGGTCATTTTCTCTCCCGAGTTCACCGCCTCCTTGATCCGTTTTTCCAGGTGGAGGGAACGGTGGGCGGGCCCGTAGCTGAACTCGGCATCATTGGCCCGGAAACCGGGAGCCTGTTTGTTGTTCCAGTTGACGAAGTAACCTTTGTCGGGGTTGATTTCATGGGGCTGTTGTTCCGGTTTCAGATACTCGCCGCTCCAGTCGTATTCTCCCGTTCCCCAGGTGGGCAGGTCGGGGTCCGTCCGGGAATCCCGGATCGGGGCCAAGCCCGAATGTTTATACGCGATGTCCTGTTTATCCACATAGAACCAGTTGAAGGTGTATTCCACCCCGTCAAAGGCCTTCAGAAAGGACCGTGCCCCATCTTTCATGAAGGCGGGATCGTTGATCCGCTTGAACCCGAGAGCGCTGTTCAGTTCCCTGCCGTAGGTGGAACGCTGGGTGGTCACCGCCACCGGTTTTCCATCCACGGTTCCCCGAGCGTTGACCGGACCGTAAACCGTCCGTTCCACCTCGATGTCGAAAACGATGTTCTCCAGCCCGGGTTTCGGAATACCGGCTGCCGTGGGTTTGGCGATCTGGCGGTGAGTGTACACGTCCATCGGCTTGCATTCCCCTTTGTACCAGTAGCCCTGGGACTCCTTCGTGGGTTCGCCTCCCTCCGGTTCACACAGCTTCACCACCCATTGGTCCACATTGTCGGCTCCGGCGGAGGTGGCGGACCAGGCATAATCCCGTCCCCTCCCCAGCTGGACGTAGAGGTTCACCCCGGCAAAACCGACCCCCCGGGCATCAATCCCCGGCCCGTGAACATCGGTTTCCACCAACAGCTGCGGGCTGAAGTAGCCGGTCTGGGGACCGAAGACGGCGATGGGGCGTCCGTTTTCGGTGTGTCGGCCGCTGACCAAGATGGCGTTGCTCATACGCTCCGGCACCTTCAGCGGAATCTTCCCGAAGGGACCGTCGGCTGCCATCTCCGGCTTCTTCATCTCCTTCAGAGTCCCGTCCACGGTTTCGAGATCCAAAAGCGCGGTGGAACGGGGATCCACCCTGTCATGCCGGTTGTAGGAAAAGGGCTTGTCCGTGGTGACGGGGGCTTCCCGGTCGTCGGCGTTTCTAAAGTCTTCCCAGATCGCCCGTGCTTCCTTGTTCCCGTGTTTCTGCCGGAGTTGGGAGAGGAATCGGCCGCTCGCCACTTCATTGCCGCCACCCTTTCCGAAGATGCCGCCCACCAGACTGGCAATGGCCACACTGTCCTCAGGCTTCCATTTACGGGGCATCTGCTGTAAGGCGGGATATTCCGCCGGCAACAGGTTGGGGTTGAGAAGGGCTTTGCCGATATAGGCGTTGACACCCGCTGTATACGCTTTCATGTCTTCACAGGCTTCGGCCTCTTCCGCCCCTTGTGTACAACTCGCTTCCCACTGTCGAATCAGTTCCTCTTCCTTGTACGGTGCCACTTGGACTTGTGCCCGGTCCATGGCTTTGTTGGCTTCACTGGCCCCCAGGAATTGACTCAGCCGCCCCCGGCCCAAGTGCCGCAACACATCCATCAGGAACAGACGGTCTTCCGCCGTGGCATACCCCACGGCAAACATCGTTGCTTCCCGGGTTTCTCCCTCGATATGAGGGACGCCGAATTCATCCCGGCGAATCAAAGCCCCTTCGGTCGGGGAATAGGTCCGCTCCGCTTCGCCTTTCAAGCCGAAGGAAGCCTCCTTGAAATAACGGGTCAGTTCCCCGTCGGTCACACCCCGGGCCGCCTTCGACAGTGAATCGTACATCTTTGTCTGATCGTTAAAGTGCTTCGGGTACTCCCCGGTCACCTGATAGACTCCCCATTCGACCGTATTCAACGTCCCATCCTGTCCCGGCGGCATGATGTTCAAAAAGCCCCCGGGATCGGCGGTCCCGGCCGATGCCGCTCCCTTCCCGGGGCCCGATCCGGGGAAAAGAACGGTGGCTGCGGCCAAAACCACACAGAGAACCAGACAAATACCTCGAGGCTTTCCTCTCTTCCGGGAAAAAAAGTTTTTTCCCTTGATCAAAGAAATCCCTCCTTCTGGTCACCTTCCACCCCTGATAATTCAATCGAGTGTGTATTTTCTGATATAGTACCATAACGTACTCATGAAAAAAATATCAATTTTCTTTCAACATGAAAAAAACCGGCTATTTACCGGCCGGTTTTTCCCCGGGCAACGCCCGACTGGAAGGCACCATCCGCACCTTGTCCATGGAATCGATGGAGAAGATCAAAAGCAGGATCCGGTCCCTCGTTCGCGGAATCTGGCTGGGTGTGGACAGCCCCACGGCCTTCACCATCCCCGAATCCAACCCAACGAAGACGCCATCCCCGTGGCAATCGACCTGATGACCGATGACTCACCCTCCAACTGACAAATAAAAACAGCGTGAAACGTGACCCCCCTGATTCAGTGGAATCAGGGGGGTCCCTCGTTTGATGTTATAACAGCTGGCGTTTTATCGTTTCATCCCATGTTTTTGAAAACACTCTTCGATCCTTTTCATAGGCATCCAGTGTCGCGTGGACATAAAAGTTTTCTTGATCACATGTCAGAACGGTTCGCGTCACGGTTCGGACCGACCAACCCTCCCGGCTCAACCCACGAACCGAATGCACTTCGCCACGAAGGGAGTCGTAACGGTTTTCCTCATAGGTATACCATTCTTCCGTTTTGCTCACCACGTTCAGGTTGATATCAGCGAAATACAACTCGCCACCGTCCTGAATCACCTTCAACGTGGTGGACTCTTTGCCCAAGTCATGTGTAATCAGCCAGTTTTGTTCAGATGAGCTCTTCTGCACAGGCGGTTCGACTTTGGCGCTTTCTGGCGATGGAAATGACGTTAAACGGCTATCCACTTCCTGATTCGATGGACGAACCGGCAAAATGGCCTGGCTGTGGTAAGGATCGATCGTCAGCGTTACCGGCTCCGGCGAAGGCCATGCCAACGGCCAGTAAACCGTGGAGACGGAAATGCGAAACCGGTGCCCGGGTTGAAACGAATGCGCAATCTCATTCATATGGATTTTGACGCGTTCCTTTTTTCCGGGAGTCAGGGGCTCGGGATGCTCATGACTGTGACGATGGCACAAATTCAACAAACCGTATGTCACTCTCGTCGCCTTTTGATCAGGCGAAATATCGGATAACCGAACCGCAATCATCGCCACCGGTTTGTCGGCGCTCAATTCCAATTCGACAGCGGGGGAACCGTGAATCTCCAACTTTTGAACCAACGCCTCACTTTCAAATACCAAGGAGCCCCCATCTTCCAACCGTTGGTCATAGGGTAAATCCGGTGCATCTCCGGAGGAGTACCACTTCCCTGCAAACAAGCCGACATTCAGCGGGGATTGTATCGTCAGCGATTCCGATGCGGAATCCGGGGTCGAATCGTCCATCAAAATCTTTCCGGGCGCCAACGGATAACGAACCGACTCGATTTTGGGCGGAGGCCACTGCTCTTCTCCAATCCAGCGGCCGGGAATTTTATCGTATTTCGTTTTCGGCTCGAAGCTATCCTGCATCCAGGAATGGATCATCGGTTCCTTCATCATACCGGTATCTTGATCCTTTAACCAGTGATCCCACCACCGGAGCACTTCCTGCAGAAAGCCGATCGCAGGACCGGGAACGCCGTCATGCGGATATTTGTGACTCCATGGACCGACCAGCCCCTTTTTAGGCACATTCAAATGCTCCATGAGGCGAAAGACGGAATTGGAGTAGCCGTCCGCCCATCCACTGACAGCCATCACCGGACACTGGACATCACCGTAGTTCTCGCAGATTGAACCGTGTTTCCAATACTCGTTTCGATGGGGCTTTTTCATCCATTTTTCCAACCACAATCCGCTGTTCTCCAGTCGATCCATCCACATTTCTTTCCACCGATCACCGACGATTTCCGGGTCCGGCGGAAGTGAATTAAAGGCAAACATGGTGGAAGCCCAGGATAAATTGTTGTTGAGCAAACATCCGCCCATGTAATGAATATCGTCCGCGTATCGATCATCGGTGGAACAAACCGTTACCACCGCCTGTAATTGTCGCGGTTGACGGGCGGCGATTTGTAACCCGTTAAATCCCCCCCATGAAATCCCGATGATGCCGACTCTGCCATTACACCACGGTTGTTCTTCCAACCACTGCAAAATATCCTCGCCATCATCCAATTCTTGAGGTAAATATTCGTCGCTTAACACACCTTCCGAATCACCGCTGCCCCGAATGTCCACTCGAACCGATGCGTAACCGTGTCCGGCAAAGTAGGCGTGCATCTCTGTATCCCTTAATCGTTTGATATCCCGTTTTCGGTATGGAATATATTCCAATACAGCGGGGACGGGATCCTCTTCCGCTCCCTCGGGAATCCAGATGCGGGCGGCTAATCGACATCCGTCACGCATCGGAATCCATGTATGTTCGATTACTTTGACGTCGTATGGCATTTCACTTGGATCGATTGCGTTCACCGCAGCTTTTCCACCTTTCTTCGACTATAATGAGGATCGGTTATTTCTTAGAAGCTTTATGGGCGCGCACGACACCCAGATTGTCGAGAACAAATCCTTTGACATCGCTGCGAACCGCCGCGGAGTAGTTACTGTGAGCGATCGGAACGATGGGTGCTCCTTCATGAAGCCCTTGTTGCAACTCTTGATACAGTTTTAATTGTTTTTCTTCGTCATACGTGGCCAAAGCTTTTTTCGCCTTTTCTTGTAAATCCTCAGGGTGATATTTGGTTCTGGATCCTTCAAGCGCCAAGGTCTTGAGGAAGTTACTCGGATAAGGAACATCAAACCACCCGGTCAAACTGAGCTCATGCTTTCCGTTATCCATGATGTCGGCATGCTTCGCCCATTCATTGGTCTCGATTTCTACATCGAGTCCGATCTTTTTTAAGTCGGAAGCGATTAATTCAGCGGCTTGAACCGGTTGAGAAACGTACGTACGCGCACCCTCGAAGGTGTTGAGTTTCACTTTAAAACCATCTTCATATCCCGCTTCCTGCAAAAGGGCTTTCGCTTGATCCGGATCATACCGGTACGGCCCTGCATTTTTATCAAAAGAGAAGACCGTGGGCGGCATGAAATTGATCGCCCGTGTGCCGTCGCCTTCATAAATATTTTCAACGATGCGTTTCGTGTTGACCGCGTGGTTCAAGGCTTGTCTCACTTTCACATCGTCGAAGGGCTCCTTCTCCGTATTGATCGACATAAAGAAGGTGTTCGCTCCCGGCACGGACAACGCCTTTAATTCATCGTTTTTCTCAATCGTTTCCAGTTGTTTCGGATCGATATTCTTAATGGCATCTACGCTTCCATTCTGCAGCTCCATGAGACGAGTGGACGATTCCGGAACGACTTTAAAGACCAGAGAATCGATTTTGGGTTTTTCACCCCAGTAATCTTCGTTAGCTGTCAGTTCCAGGTACTCTCCTTTTTTCCATCGCTTGAACTTAAAGGGTCCGGTTCCCACCGGGTGATTGATAAAGTCCTCACCGTATTTCTCCAATGCTGCAGGGCTTACGACAAATTGGGAATAGTACCCCATATATGTTAAAAACGGAGCGAATTTTCTCTTCAACTCAAATTTGACTTCATAATCATTCATTTTTACGACATCCTCAATGATATCGCCCAAAAGATAATCCAAATAGGAGTTCCCTTTTATCAAACCATAAAACTTGTGATCTTTATCGAGAATCCTCTTAAATGAATGGACGACGGCGTCTGCATTGAAATCCGTTCCGTCGTGGAATTTCACCCCTTTACGAAGTTGAAAGGTCCACGTCTTTCCATCTTCAGAAACATCCCAATCCGTAGCCAACGCCGGCTCCACTTCCAAATCCCGATTCTTAAATTGGACGAGACCGTCAAAGAGGTGAAACACGACGTCAATGTCGCCTTCCGCCATCGCATGTCCGGGGTCGATCATTTCAGCATCTGTGCTTCTGGCGATCGTCAGGTCGTTCCCCCCCTCCAGTTCTTTCCCTTTGACACAACCGGAAAGGATAAGCAGGGTGGAAAGCATGACCATGAAGAACCGTTTACATTTGAACATCCATTTCCTCTCCTTCTCCCGTGAATCGATCGTTGTACAGATGACATTTCACTTGACGGCCCTCTCCCAGATCGTGAGTGGCGGGTGCATGGGTTTTACACTCCTCTGTTGCAAACTCACAACGCGGGTGAAAAGGGCAACCTGAAGGCGGGTTGATGGGACTGGGCACTTCCCCTTCCAAAAACCGAAGATCCTTTCTCTTATTCGGATCCGGAAGCGGAATGGATGACATCAACGCTTTTGTATACGGATGTTTCGGATCGTTGTAAAGTTCCTCCGTCGATGCCATCTCCACGATTTCCCCCAAATACATCACCCCGACCCGATCGCTGATATGCTTGACCACGCTCAGATCGTGGGAGATAAACACATACGTCAGACCCAATTGATCCTGCAGCCTTCTGAACATATTCAACACTTGAGCTTGAATGGAGACATCCAGAGCGGACACCGGCTCATCCGCGATAATCACTTCCGGATTTAACGCCAACGCTCGGGCAATCCCGATCCGCTGTCGTTGTCCACCGCTGAATTCATGCGGATACCGGTCATAAAACCGAGGATTAATGCCCACCAACGATAATAACTCTTGAACCCTTTCTTTCCTTTCCCTGGCCGTCCCCTTTCGATGAATCCATAAGGGTTCTCCCACGATGTTCCCGATTTTCCATTTCGGGTTGAGCGAAGCGTATGGATCCTGAAACACCGCTTGCATCTTTTTCCTTAACCGACGCATGTCGGAGTCATTGAGATCATAAATATTCTCGCCTCTGTAACGCACCTCCCCTCGATCCGCTTTCAGTAAATTCAATAACAATTTACGGGTCGTCGATTTGCCGCAACCACTTTCACCGACTAATGCCAGCGTCTCTCCCTCATACACGGAGAAGCTGATATTGTTCACGGCTTTTAGCCAATCCACTTGGCGACTGAGGAATCCTTTTTTGATCGGAAAGGATTTGGACAAGTGACGGACCTCGATCAATTTCTCTTCACTCATATTTCCAATCCCCTATTCGGAATAGAGTAAGCATCGGACTTTCGATTGCTCGACATCGAGAAGATTGATATCGGCTTTCTTACATGCTTTCATTGCTTTCGGACACCGATCGTAGAATCGGCAACCTTTAAATTCCTGTGAAAGCTCCGGAACCATGCCCGGAATTTCTTCCAACTCCCCTTGCTGCTCATCCATACGGGGAATGGTACGAATCAATCCCTGCGTATAAGGATGCTTGGGAGATTCAAAAAGCTCCTCTGTGGTCGTCCATTCGACCACTTGACCGGCATACATCACCGCCACATCATCGGCGACTTGTGAAATGACTCCTAAATCGTGGGAGATCATGAGAACAGCTGTGTTCAGTTTTTCTTGCAATTCCCGGATTAACGCCAAAATCTGTGCTTGAACGGTGACATCCAGTGCCGTCGTCGGTTCATCGGCGATTAAAAGTTCAGGATCACAGGCGATCGCCATCGCAATCATGATCCGCTGCCGGATCCCGCCACTCATTTGGTGCGGATATTCTCTAATTCTTCGCTCGCTATCGGGAATTTTGACTAAATCCATCAATTCCAACGTTCGGTCTCTGATCTCTTGCTTTGTCCCTCCCTGATGGTAGCGAATCACCTCTTCGATCTGCTCTCCTATCGTCAATACCGGATTTAAGGAGGTCATGGGATCCTGGAAAATCATCGAGATTTTGTCGCCTCTGATTCTCTCTAGTTCCTTCTGATCTTTTTGCAGCAGATCTTCTCCCAAAAAACCGATTTCACCGGAGATCCGGGCCTTCTCGGGTAAAAGTCTCATCACGGAAAGCGAGGTCACACTTTTACCACACCCCGATTCCCCCACCAAACCGAGTGTCTTTCCTTCGCCGATCTGTAAGTCGAGTCCGTCCACGGCTTGCACGAAACCCTCATCGGAATGAAACCCGACTTTCAGATTTTTGATATCTAAAACCGATTTCATATTCGGCCCCCTTAGACATCCATTTTCGGATCCAGCGCTTCTCTCAATCCGTCCCCTAATAAGTTGAATGCAAAAACGGTGAGAGCGATCATGATCCCCGGGAACACCGTCACCCACCATTGTCCGAGGATGATATAATCTCTGCCTTTACTCAGCATCGCACCCCATTCCGGTGTCGATGGATCAATCCCGATCCCCAAGAACCCCAGCGCCGATGTATAGAGAATGGCGTCAGCCAACAGCAAGGTCAGGTAAACCACGGATGGTGCCAATATATTGGGTAAAATATGGCCGATGATGATGAAGGAATTCTTTGCGCCTAAGGACTTACTCGCTTCAACGTAAGGAAGTTCTTTCACCGTTAAAACGGAACTTCTCACGATTCTCGCCATTTGCGGAATATAGATCAGCGCGATCGCCAACATCGCATTTTCCAGACCCGTTCCCAGGATCGCGATGACGGACAGAGCCAACAGCAACGGCGGAAAGGAGAGAAAGATGTCGGTGATCCTCATCAATATCAGGTCAATCATTCCCCCGTAATAAGCAGAGATTAAACCGAACAGAGTACCGAAAATGGCCGTAATCAAGATCACCGTATAACCGACCTTGAGCGAAATCTGAGCTCCGTAAACAATACGGCTGTATATATCCCGTCCCAGTTCATCCGTTCCCAGGGGATGATCAAAGTTGCCGGCCCAAAAGCCGGGCTGCAACCGATTCTCCGGTGAAGGATTGACCGGATCCTCCAGCGCAATCAACGGAGCCAATACACCCAGTAACATGATGACAATCACCAAAATGAAACTGGTAACCGCCAGTCGATTCTTTCTGAACTGTTTAAAAGCTTCACCGATAAACGATCGAGGTGCTTGTGCTGTCTTGTTTATGGACATAGTTTTCACCCTCATTCCCTCAGTATCGGATACGAGGATCCAGATAAGCGTAAAGAACATCGACAATGAGATTGACCACAATCATGATCAGGGTCGCGAGAAAGACCACTCCCTGTATCACCGGATAGTCTCGGTCATTGATCGAATCGATGATCAGCGAGCCGAGTCCCGGCCATGAGAACACTGTTTCCGTCAGGATCGAGCCTCCCATCAAAGAACCGATCTGAATCCCCAATACCGTAACCACCGGGATCAGTGCATTCCTTAACGCGTGTTTGTAAATAATTAAACGACCCGGAATTCCTTTGGCCCTGGCGGTTTTCATATAATCCTGCGAGAGAACTTCCAGCATACTGGAACGCGTGATCCGAACGACCATCGCTAAAGGAATCGTGGATAAGGCGACCGCCGGGAGAATCAAATGTTTGACTGCGTCCCCGAAAGCATACAAGTTACCGATCAACAGCGCATCCAGTAGATAAAACCCGGTCACGATTTGCATCCCACTGTCCATCGATATCCTTCCGGATACGGGCAACCATCCGAGAGTCGCCGCAAAAACGAAGATCAGCATGAGTCCGAGCCAAAAAACCGGAATCGATACACCGCCCAGCGAAAAGGTAATGCACAGGTAATCGATCAACGAATTTTTCTTGCGTGCCGCGATGACTCCCAAGGGAATGCCGACAACCACCGCAATCGATAACGCGGACAGAGCCAGCTCAACGGTAGCGGCGAAACGACTGCTGATTTCTGAAATGACGGAGGACCCGGTCGAAACGGATTTTCCGAAATCAAAGAATAATGCATCTTTTAGCCAATTGAAATATTGGACGGCCATCGGATCATTGAGTCCCAGTTGTTCACGCAAAGCTTCCACTTGCTCAGGGGTTCCCCGCGGATAGAGCATCAGTTGCGCAGGATCCCCGGGAATCAGGTGGATCATCAAAAAGACGAGAATCGACACACCGAGGAGCGTGGGAATCGCCCACAAGAAACGAATGAGAATGTAATTCAAGATGTTCATGACGTGATCACCAAATCCTCTTCGTATTCTTTGTCATCTAACGCGGCATTTTTTTTGCACGGGCAAAAAACGGTTTGATTGTCGGAGTAAAGTGTATAAAATATATAATTTATAAGTCAAATTTGTAAAATATATATTTTACGATATTTACACGATAAATGCTCGACTTAACGAGTAAATACTCCGATATGGAGCTGATTTGGGCGATTTACATCAAAACCAAGATTCAGTACAACAGTAAATAGAAAATATATAGATGGAAGTGATCAGGTTGAAGGGCTCCCATGAAGATCGATTAGATGTGATTAAAAGCCGTATTATCGAACAGATTGGCAACAATATGAAAATATATGGCGTATCCCAAACGACCGGACGAGTCATGGCCACCATCTATTACCACCAGAAACCGATGACGTTGGATGAGTTAAGCGAAGAAATGGGCATGACCAAAATGAGTATGAGTAATGCCGTGCGTGAACTGATGGATTTGGGTGTGGCTGAGAAGATTCATGTAAAAGGATCGAGAAAAGACCACTATGTCATCGAACAAGATTATTACCAGTTTTTTATTGACTTGTTTTGTACGAGTTGGAGCAAAACGACCCATGCAAAAGCAGCCACGCGGATGAAACTAAGCCGTGACTTGGAGGAAATCATCCAAGATGAAAATGCGGATCCGGAAACGAAAGAAGAGGCCAAAAAGATACTGGAAGAAAATCATAAAGCGATCGAATTCTTTAACTGGATCAATCGACTCATTCAGCACTTTGAGAGTCACGAAATTTTCAAGCATGTACCCATCAAAGAAGGGAATAAAAAAAGGGACCCATACTGAAAACAAGCGGCAGGGAAGCCTGCCGCTTGTTTTATTCGGAAGAACGGGATTCACTCTACATACCTCAACTGCGATACCCACCCCGGTTCCCCATCAACCGGCCGTTCACCGGCCGGTTTTTTCCCTCAAAATATCTCCGGGGAAAGGTCATCTGGTGGAAGAATCCTGCAGATAGACTTCCCCGTTTTTGTACATCATCTGCTCCGGATAGCGCAGGTCGGTCACCGAATCCTGGATTTCCTGTGAAGGAGCTGCGGTGGCCTTGGATACGAAATACACCATCAGGGTATTGACGATCACCCCGAAGATTCCGGCTCCGGTGTCGATCACTCCAAACAAGGTGAAACCGGTGTTTTTGGAGATCAGGATATATCCGAGGGTGACCGCCAGGCCCGAGAGCATCCCGGTAATCGCTCCCGCGGTGTTGGCCCGTTTCCACCAGACACCGAGGACCAGGACCGGGAAAAAGGTTCCCGCCGCCAGGGAAAACGCCCACGCCACGATTTGCGTGATCACCCCGGGGGGATCCAGCGCCACCAGACCGGCAGCCACCGTGGCAACGGCGATGGAGATCCGGGCGACGTTCAGACGTTTTTTCTCATCCGCGGTCTTATTGATGAGACGGTAATAGATGTCATGTGCGAAGGAAGAGGAGATGGCGATCAACAATCCGCCGGCAGTGGAGAGAGCGGCGGCCATCGCTCCCGCGGCGACGAGGCCGATGACGAAAATCCCCAGATTGGCGATCTCCGGTGTCGCCATGACGACAATGTCATTGCTGATGGTCAGCTCCGGCCATTGCAGGATACCGTCCCCGTTTTTGTCCGCCAGTTGCAATCCCCCGGTATCCACCCACGTTTTCGTCCATGCCGGCAGGCTGTCCAGGGGCTGTCCGGCGATTTGGGTCATCAGGTAAAAACGGGAGAAGGCGGCATAGGCGGGAGCCGACAGGTACAACAAACCGATGAACACAAGCGCCCAGGCTCCGCTCCAGCGGGCCGCCCGCATCGTGGTGACCGTGTAGAAGCGGACAATCACGTGGGGAAGCGCCGCCGTGCCGGCCATCAGACAGAACAGCAGTGCCAGGAATTGCACCTTGTTCTGTTGCTGGAAGGGGGCGAAGTATTCGCTCACCCCCAGCTCCCGGTCGAGTTCACCGAGCTTGGTGACGATCTCTCCGTAAGACATCCAGGGCAGCGGATTGCCCGTCAGTTGAAGGGACATGAATATCACGGGGATCAGATAGGCCGTGATCAGGACGATGTACTGGGCCACCTGGGTCCAGGTGATCCCCTTCATCCCGCCGAAGGTGGCATAAACGGCGATCACCGCCACCCCGATCAAGGTGCCGATCGTGGTGTTGATCTCGAACAAACGGCCGATCACCACACCCGACCCGGACAGCTGACCGATAATATAGACAAAGCTGACGATCATCGTCCCGACAGCTGCGATCAGCCGGGCCGTGTGGCTGTCAAAACGGTCCCCGATAAACTCGGGAACGGTGTACCGGCCCGATTTCCTTAACTGGGGCGCCAAAAGGAAGGTCAGAAGGAGATATCCCCCGGTCCAGCCCATGATGTAGGCCAGTCCGTCATATCCGAGCACCATCACCGTTCCCGCCATTCCGATGAAGGAAGCGGCACTCATCCAGTCAGCGGCGATGGCCATGCCGTTCCAGACAGGCGGAACCCCGCGGGAGGCAACGTAAAAGTCCGAGGTTTGTCTGGACCGGTTGTATACGGCGATCCCGATGTAGAGGGCGAAGGATGCCAGAATCAAGGCCAGCGATACGAAAAATTGGGTGTCCATGTCATTCCTCCCGTCTTATTGATCCAGCGTTTTGCCCACACTGATGCGCCGGTTGGTTTCCTCATCCACCCCGAACTCCCGGTCCAGTCGATCACTGATTACCGCATTGACAAACAGGAGAATGACAAAAATGGAAGCAGCTCCCTGCGCCCCCATGAAATAATGAAACGGCATCCCGTTCATTGTGAACCCACTCAGGAATTCCGCAAACATCACCACGCCAAAAGAAGCCAAAAAGCCGATGAACAGAAAAAGAAAGGTATACCGGACCTTTTTACGAAAATACAAATCGGCCACGGATTTGTCGATTTTCTTCACACACAACACCCACCTTTTCCGTGAAATTTAACGGAGACTGAAGATAAATCGGACCGTTTCCATGAAATCCAGGGGCACCATCACGATCTGCACGATCATGTATCCGAACAAGGTCAAAAACGGAATGGTCAGCATCCACGGCTTCCGGTAACGGAAAGTCGCGTACAGACAGCCGATGGTCACCGCCAGGAAAACAAACAACATCGAAGCTCCCCCTTCCCCTGAGCACGATTATACGGAATGCAAACAATTATGTAAAGATACGAAAAATTTGACCACTTTCAGTCCGTATGATATGAAGAGCTGGTTTCCGCAAAAGAAGACGAATCACTTACCGGCGGCCCAAAAAAACGACTCCCCCTTTCGGGGAGTTCTTGTGATTGTTTTCAAGCTGTTTGCTTATTTTCATTCCATTCCGCTCGAATCGAGACAGAAGAGTTCGTCAACGTAATGAGTGTGACAAACAACGCCATCAATAAACAAAACAGCGTTAAACCCAACAGTCCCAACGTATAAAGTGTATTAAAAGCAAGGATGTTCATCAACAGAAGACCTGCAAGGGTCACAAGACCCAACCAGGCCAGCCCGGATGACGGCCTAGAAAAAGTCAATCGCCTCCCCTGTTCCACTACCGTGATCAACACCATGAAGCTTACGTTGACGCCCATCCCGATCCATACAGGATGGATGTTAAGGAAAAATTCATCTGGCGACCAGTTACCCCAGTAATACCACAAGAGCCCCGAGGAAAACCCACCCGTCATCGAAATAAGGACACCTCTTTTACTGACGAGCGGCCAGAACAGCGCACCCAAAACCGGGGCAAACGTTGCCGAGTTACGGACAGTCCATGCTAAAATGTTCCACCATGCGGACTGCTCCGTCCTCAGTGTCCCGAAGAAAATCATCAGCCCGGTTAGAAGCAGTAATGACCACTTGGTGTACCGGATAAGTTGTTCATTCGTCGCTTTGGGGTTAAGAGCGCTCCCGACATCACGCCCCAAACTCGTGGAACCGGAAAATTGACAGGGAGCTCCCCAACTGAGTGCACACGACCAAATACCGAGAAAAAACAGACCGGCGAGCGGGGCCGGCAGCACTTGCATGATGTACTCCGAAATCCCCAGCAACCCTGCCCCGGCATCGGGTACAACAATTGCTGCGGACATCCCGAACAGAACACCGAGAACGATAAACGGAATTCCCATAACGACGGCCATTTTCAACCCCTTTTGTCCTTCTTTCACCGTACGGCAAGACAATGCCATTTGTAAGGCGGCTTGTGCCAGTAAAACGTTAACCAGAAATGTTCCAAACCAAGCCACAATTACTTGTAAGCCGACACTGTCCCAACTGAACATGGCCGGTTGTGTTACTGCCAACTGCTTCAAACCGTCAATACCGGGATTAATGAAAAACGCCACCGTCCCCACGATAAACATAAGGGCAAACATGAGCATATTCACACTTTGGGTAAACGCCACTGACCACATACCGCCTGCCTGAAGGTACACAAATAACAGCAAGGCGGTAATCGCGATCGCGAATGGCAAAGGGATGCCAGTAAAGACATGGATGCCGGAAGCAAACGCGATCGCTGTCGCCACCGACCACATCGGGAACGCAAAAGCGGTGATCGCCCCGCCTAACAGTTTGGCCTCCCGACCGTAGCGATCCCCGATCAGCCCTGAAATCGTCACCAACATCCGGTCGCGAAAAGGTCCAAGTAACACAAATGCGATAATTAAAACCTGAATGGTTTCAGCTACGCCGTACCAGGCGGCCGACATGCCCTGTACGTAGGATAATTCCAATATAGCGATATAGGTCGATCCCGAAAAAAGTCCAGTAATACAAACCGCTACATTCAGTGGAGAAAATTGGCGCCCGCCGATAAAGAAATCCTCACCCCGCGCCGCTTTACGTCTGGCAATATTGCCGGCTACTATTAAAAGCGCCGTATACACGGCTGCCAATCCCAATAACCATCCTCCATAAGCATTCATACATTTCGCCTCTCCTTTACATCTTCTTCGTCTGAAATATGCCAGTTCAGTTGTACGTCGATTCCCGCATCAACCAATAAGTTATACATGGGGCAACGCTTTTGGACTTCCGCCTGCAGATTGTCCAATCGCTCATTCGTCTCCTCCGTCACGAACGTAATATTATTCACCACTTTCTGGAAGTGGGGCAATACATCTGCGATGCCAAGCAGACCGCGCCGGTCTACAGTACCATACGATTCGATGACGACGTCTTTAAATAGGAATTGTTGTTCTTTAGCAACCATTTCAATGACCACTAATAAACAACCGTTAAACGCTCCAATGACATATTCCAGCGGTGTCGGTCCTTCGTTTGTCCCACCCAGCTTTTCCGGTTCATCAACCAGAAAGGTAAAATCCCGAACATATTGACGTGTTTTCATCTTTCCCAACCAGGAAGAACTTGCCTTTACCTTTCTGAGTTGGTTTTCAGATGTTTTGTTCACTAATAACCACCTTTTTTCATAAGTTTAGTTGGGATACAATCGTCAAAAAACCTCTTCCAACAAGGAAGAGGTTTGGTGAACATGCCGCTCTTCCTTATCTTCCAAACTGGAACAGTCTGCTGGAATTGGCACCGTTCTTATTTTTGGAAAAATAAGAGGTTGCCGCGGGATCATCGGACCAGGTTCCTCCCCCGACTCTCGATAAGGAATTGTAATATGCAGTTTTAAATTGGCTTTATCTTAGCTTAAGGCAAAAATACTGTCAAGTAATAAGGCTGTTGTTCGAAAAATCATTTCTACCCTGTCCACCTGCCTGAAGCTGTGCAATAAAAATACGTGTCCGAGCGGTACAAGCCGGACACGTATTTACAATTATCCGAAAACAATCGGTGGGCAAAAAGTGGCAAACCCACTTTTTGCACCCAGAACCCATGTGGCGTAAGCGTTAACCGATACTCCCTTCCATCTCGAACTTGATGAGACGGTTCATTTCCACCGCATATTCCATCGGAAGCTCTTTGGTGAAGGGTTCGATGAAGCCCATCACGATCATCTGGGTGGCTTCCTCTTCGCTGAGCCCGCGGCTCATCAGATAGAAGAGCTGCTCTTCCGACACCTTGGACACGGTGGCTTCGTGCTCCAGGGTAACGTCATCGGTTTTGATTTCGTTATAGGGAATCGTATCGGAGGTGGACTGATCGTCCAGGATCAAGGTGTCACACTCCACCTTGGCTTTGGAGCCGTGAGCGTTCTTGCCGAAGCTGGACAGCCCCCGGTAGGTGACCTTCCCGCCTTGTTTGCTGATGGACTTGGAAACAATTGTGGAGGTGCAGTTGGGAGCCAAGGCGGTCACTTTCGCACCCGCGTCCTGATGTTGGCCTTTGCCGGCCACCGCAATCGAGAGGACGTCGGCTTTGGCTCCTTCCCCCTTCATGATCACCGCGGGATATTTCATGGTCAGCTTGGAGCCGATATTACCGTCCACCCACTCCATGTGGGCCCCTTTTTCGGCGACGGCCCGTTTGGTCACCAAGTTGTAGACGTTGGGAGCCCAGTTCTGGATGGTGGTGTAACGGCAACGGGCGTGATCCTTCACGATGATTTCCACGACCGCGCTGTGGAGCGAATCCGTGCTGTAAATCGGCGCCGTGCAACCTTCCACGTAGTGGACGAAGGATTCTTCGTCGGCGATAATGAGTGTCCGTTCAAACTGCCCCATGTTCTGGGAGTTGATGCGGAAGTAGGCTTGCAGCGGGACTTCGCATTTCACGCCTTTCGGCACGTAAATAAAGCTTCCGCCGCTCCAGACGGCGCTGTTGAGTGCAGCAAATTTATTGTCGCTGGGAGGAACCACGGTGCCGAAATACTCCTTCACCAGTTCGGGATACTCTTTCACCGCGGTGTCGGTGTCACAGAAAATAACCCCTTGCTCCTCCAGCTCCTTCTGCATGTTGTGGTAAACCACTTCGGATTCGTACTGGGCGGAAACCCCCGCCAAAAACTTCTGCTCGGCCTCCGGGATCCCCAGGCGGTCGAAGGTGCGCTTGATCTCCTCGGGGACTTCGTCCCAGGAGCGCCCCTGCCGCTCCGAAGGTTTGACGTAATAGGTGATATCGTCAAAGTTCAGGTCATCCAGTTTGCCGGGGAGAATGGAGAACCATTTGGAATTCCGGGAGTTGGGCATCGGCATCTTGTAAAACTGATCCAGAGCTTTCAGACGGAACTCCAGCATCCAATCCGGTTCTTCCTTCATCCGGGAAATTTCTTCGACGACTTCCCGGGTCAGCCCCCGCTTCGACCGGAAAACCGATACGTCTTTATCATGAAAACCGTACTGGTATTCCGAAGAAATGTCGGGCAAATTCTTGGCCACTTCTCATCCCTCCTGTTGAGGTGGAATCAGCTCTTTTGAACCGATTCCTTCGCCCCTTTTTCCAGGGCTTTCCAAGCCAGTGTGGCGCATTTGATCCGCGCCGGAAACTTGGCGACGCCCTGAAGGGCTTCAATATCTTCCAGCGGGAATTCGTCCGGGTCGACGTCTTCGCCCTGCATCATCCTGGAGAACAGATCCACCAGGCGCAAGGCTTCATCGACCTCGAGCCCTTTGACGGCTTCCGTCATCATCGACGCGGAAGCCAGACTGATGGAACATCCTTCGCCGAGAAACTTGGCTTCTTCGATCTTGCCCTCTTCCACCCGCATCTGAACGGAGATCTTGTCACCGCAGGTCGGGTTATTCAGATCAACGGTGACCGTACCGTCTTCGATCCGGCCCCGGTTTCTGGGTTTTTGGTAATGGTCCATAATCACCCGGCGATAAAGATCATCCAAGGACATTGCCGAAATACTCCTTCGTCTTTTGTAACCCCTTCATCAGGCGGTCGATATCCGCCTCGGAATTGTAGAGGTGAAAGCTCGCGCGGGCCGTCGCAGAAACGCCCAGCCAACGCATCAAGGGCTGGCAGCAGTGGTGACCGGCCCGGACCGCGATCCCTTCCGCATCCAGGACCGTGGCCACATCGTGGGGATGGACGCCTTCGATGTTGAACGTGACCAGCCCCGTCCGGTCCGTGGTCGGACCGTATACGGTGAGGCCCTCGACCTCTTTCATCTTTTCCACGGCATAGGCGGCCAAACGCCGGTCATGAGCGTCCACCTCATCCATGCCCACGGACTCCAGGTAATCGACGGCCGCCCCGAGGCCGATCGCCCCGGCGATATTGGGGGTCCCCCCCTCAAACTTCCAGGGGAGTTCCTTCCAGGTGGACTCATACAGGTCCACATGGTCAATCATCTCACCCCCGAACTCGAAGGGCTCCATCTCTTCGAGGAGGGATTCTTTGCCGTACAGAACCCCGATCCCCGTGGGCCCCATCATTTTATGCCCGGAAAAAGCAAGGAAGTCACAATCCAAGTCCCGGACGTCCACTTTCATGTGAGGGACGCTCTGCGCCCCGTCCACCACCAGTACCCCCTGGTGCCGGTGAACCAGTCTCGCCAGCTCTTTGATGGGGAAAATGGTTCCCAACACGTTGGACACGTGTGCGATGGCCACCAGCTTGGTCCGTTCAGTGATCGTCTCTTCCGCTTTTTTCAGATCGAGGGTTCCGTCCGGCTCCAGGGGAAAGTACTTCAGTTGGGCCCCGGTCGCCCGGGCCACCTGCTGCCACGGAATCAGGTTGCTGTGGTGTTCCGAAGGGGAAATCACGATTTCGTCCCCTTCTTTCAGACGGGGCCGGGCGTAACTGGAGGCAATGATATTAAGGGCTGTCGTGGTCCCCCGTGTATAAACAATCTCCTTCACCGAAGCGGCATTGATGAAGCGGCGCACCTTTTCCCGTGCGCCTTCGTACCCGTCGGTCGCCTTGGTCCCGAGGGTGTGCACGCCCCGGTGGACATTGGAGTTGATCTCTTTGTAATAGCTTTCCACCGCCTCGATCACCTGAAACGGTTTTTGGGAGGTGGCGGCGCTGTCAAGATAAACCAGTGGGTTTCCGTTCACTTCCTGGTTCAGGATCGGAAAGTCTTTCGCATAGTGGCTCATCGAACCCTCTCCATCTTACCCCCTGCCTTGCGGCCAGGAGAAAAGTGTCTGCGGGCGCCATCCCGCGTTGGTTTCATCCTTTCGCACACCCTCCGTTTTCCCGGTGTGAAATTCCCTCACCCGGATCGGAGGGTTTATTTCCTATGCGCCGGCTCACGTTGGAATCACTTGTCTGAAGATGGTGAGATCGGGGAAACATCCCACGGTACTTATCCCAGTTTCCTTTCGATGATCCCGCTGATGCGTTCACGCAGGGATTCGAAGGGTATGGTATCCAACACCGGACCGACGAAGCCGAAAATGATCAGACGTTCCGCTTCCCGGCGGGAAAGCCCACGCGACATCAGGTAAAACATCTGAATCGGATCGATCCGGCCGACACTGGCCGCATGTCCCGCCTGAACGTCGTTTTCGTCGATCAGGAGAATCGGGTTGGCATCCCCCCGGGCTTCCCTGCTCAGCATCAACACCTTTTCGGCCTGAACGCCGTTGGCCTGTTTGGCCCCCTTTTCGATTTTGGTGATCCCGTTCAAAATCGACTGGGCCTGATCCTTCATGACGCCGCGGGCTGTGATGTCGCTTTCGGTCCGGGCTCCCCAGTGCCGAACCGTGGACGTAATGTTGGAGCGCAATTCTCCGGATCCCACGGTGATCGACTTAATCCGGGCATTTCCGCCGGTCCCTTTCATGTGGACCGTGTTATCGGAGATCGTGCGGCCGAAGTTCAGGTCACCCACGATCCATTCCAGGTCGGCGTCCCGGCCCGTCACCGTACGGCGGTACGCCACTTCCGTCGTTCCTTCGCCCTGGGTGTGAAGGGAAGCGATGCGCACCCGGGCATTGTCGCCGACAAAGACTTCCACGGCACCGTTGATGACCGCATCACTCTCCCGGTCGGAGACGAAATTGGCAACAACATTGAACTCGCTGCCGGTCTCCGCCACCACCAAAAGGTGGGGGAACGTACCGACCCCGTTGCCGCCGGCCCAGAAAAGGACCTGGAAGGGGACATCGACGGAGACGTTTTTCGGCACGTACAGGAACAGTCCACCGCTGAAAAGGGCGGCGTGCAGGGCGGCGAGTTTGTGCTCATCCGATCGGATGGCATCGGTCATGAAGTATTTTTTCACCAGCTCCTCGTGTTCCCGGGCGGCAGTGGCCAGGTCGGTGAAAATAACCCCTTTGGATTCAAGCGACTCGGCCAGCCGGCGGAACACCGGACTCGAATTTTTCTGCACAAAGACGGAATCCTCATCCTCCGCGGAGATAAACCGGCGGATGTCCTCCGGCATTTCATCGGTTGAGGCAACCGCCTTCTCTTGCCGGACCGGCTCGAAGTTGGTGAAGTTCCAACGGTCGATCCGCGTTTTTTCCAGTTTGGGCAGGTTCAGTCGGCCCGCCTGCTCAAGGGCGTTCAGCCGGCGTTGGAGCAGCCAATCGGGTTCTTGCTGGGACTGGGAAAGTTGGGTGACGGCTTGACGGTCGAAAAGTTGTTCCGTATCGATCATTCGCGACACCCCCGCCTTACGCCTTGCTCTCGACGGTTTCGTCTTCGATTCCCAACTCTTCTTTGACCCAGTCATACCCTTCGGCTTCGAGGCGTTCAGCCAATTCGGGACCGCCGGATTTGACGATCCGACCCTGCATCACCACGTGGACACGGTCGGGCTTGATGTAGTTCAAAAGCCGCTGATAGTGGGTGATGATCAGGAATCCGGTGTTGGGATTGCGCATGGAGTTGACGCCGTCGGCCACCACTTTGAGAGCGTCAATGTCAAGGCCCGAGTCAATTTCGTCCAGGATGGCGATGCGCGGTTCCAACATCATGAGCTGCAGGATTTCGTTCCGCTTTTTCTCCCCGCCGGAAAAACCTTCGTTCAGGTACCGGTTGGCGAAGGATTCATCCATCCCCAGCTGCGCCATCTTTTTGTCCAGTTGCTTCATGAATTTCATGATCGAAACTTCCTTGCCTTCGGGCTGCTTGGCATTCACCGCGCTGCGCAGGAAGTCGGAGTTGGTGACCCCGCTGATCTCGCTCGGATACTGCATGGCGAGAAAAAGGCCTTTTCTGGCACGTTCATCCACTTCCATCTCCAGCAAGTCTTCCCCGTCCAGGAGCACGCTTCCTCCGGTCACCTCATAACGCGGATGACCCATCAAGGCCTGGGCCAGCGTGCTTTTCCCGGTCCCGTTGGGACCCATGATGGCGTGGATTTCACCACCATTGACTTCAAGGTTAACGCCCTTGAGAATTTCTTTATCCTCAATGGAGACGTTCAGGTCTTTTATCTCGAGTTTGGGTGAGATCGACATCTCTGCATTCCTCCATTATCTCTATTCACCATATATATTGAACAAACAGGGCCCAAACGACCCCGTTTGCAGGTGTCAAGGGATATGTTACGATTACGGAAGACCGGCCGGAAGGTATTTAAAGTGATTCTCAACTGATTCTCATTTTATTCTATATTAGTTCCCCGAGGGATTCAAGGGATCCACTCTTTCTGTCTATTTTATGCAGGAACCGATTTCACCCGTCACGTCACCCATATCCGAGGAGGTTGTTCCCATGCGGCTGAAAGACAAACGAGTGGTCTGTCTCGTCGATCATGAATTTGAAGATCTGGAACTCTGGTACCCGGTGATCCGTCTTCGGGAAGAAGGAGCGGAGGTGGTGCTGGCCGGCCCCGAGGGACAGCGTTCCTATCAGGGAAAATTCGGGGTGCCCGCTGTCTCTGACGTGGCCTACGACGTGCTGAAGCCGGAAGACTTTGACGGCGTCCTGGTTCCGGGAGGGTGGGCTCCTGATAAAATCCGCCGATCGCCGAAGGTGCAGGCCTTTGTACGCGACATGGACGAATCCGGAAAACCCATCGGACAGATTTGCCACGCGGGCTGGGTCCTCATTTCCGCCGGCATCCTGAAAGGACGGAAAGTCACATCCACCCCGGGGATCAAAGACGACATGGCCAACGCCGGGGCCGAGTGGGTGGATGAAGCCGTCGTCGTCGACGGAAACCTCGTCTCCAGCCGCCGCCCGCCGGATCTCGCTCCCTACGCAAAAGCGTTCTGCGACCTTTTGGCGAAACGTTGAACGAAAAACCCATCCGCTGTATCGAATGCTATAAACAACGGCCGGGAGGGCGTTGCGCATTCTGCCCCCTTCACCGGAAAAACCGCCACTTATACCGTCCCGTCGGTAACGGGTGGTATGTGAAAACCGGGCCCGAGGAAAACCAGCCCTTCACCGATCGCGAGCCGGCGGATCCACCATACCCATCACCCCGGAAAAAGGGGTGATTTTTTGTATAAAAACAGAACCTCACCGGTACGTTAAAAGGGACACAAAGCTTGGTACAGAGCTGCCAGGACTCTTCGTTTCAACCGAAGAAACGGATCGGGAGGTTGTATCCATTGGCCGACATCGTCTCCGCCAAACTCGTACGGGAAGAGATCATCGACGACTTCAACTGGAGGGTGAACCGGAAAGAGATTGGTATTATATGGAAATATTCCCTCTGGGAATTCACCGATGCAGACGGAAATAAAAACTGGACGGAAAAAAGCCACGGCACCCTTCACCTTTATTTCATCTCCGTGCCTTTGACCGGGGAGGAGCGGAACCTCCCGTCTTGCCCCGACCCGGCGTAAGGAGATTCAACCGGGCCTCGTTCAACCGAACGGGGCCCGGTTTTAATCGATCCATCACCGTATCACATTCAAAGACCCGGGCCGCACCAAAATGGAGAGCGGGGTTTTTCCGATGATTTCTCCGTCGGCATGAACGACCAGGGGCGGATCCGCATCCACTTCCACCGCAAGTCCCCTTCGGATCTTGACCGAAGGATGGTGAACATGGTTCCCTTTAAAAACGGCCGGGAAAATTTTCAACACCTGCCCCCGCGAAAGTTCACTGACGCAACAGATGTCCAACCGGCCGTCATCCGGAAGAGCTCCGGGACAGATTTTCATTCCTCCGCCGTAGTTGGGAATGTTGCCGACGGCGATCAACCAAACCCGGTCATGTTCAAACCGGCTTCCGTCCAGCGTGAGAGAGACACGGGCCGGCCGATATTGTCTCAAGGCCTGGAAAAAGCCCGACAGATAAGCCAGCCGGCCCAACTTCCGGCTGAGAGCCGACCGATTGACCACTTCCGCCACCTGGCCGTCAAAACCGATGCCCGCAAACCCGATCAGGAAACGTTCACCAATGGACGCCGTGTCGATCCGGTGCACCTCATGCTTTAACACCCGTCGCAAAGCGGATCCGGGTGAGGAAGGGATTCCACAGGCGTGAGCAAAGTCGTTTCCCGTCCCGGCCGGTATATAACCCAGGGGCAGACCGGTCCCCACCAAGGCGTTCCCCGTTTCATGCACCGTCCCGTCCCCGCCCAGCGCCACCAAAGCCCGGACCCCGGATTGCCCCGTCGCCGACCGGGCCAGCTCCGTGGCGTGCCCGGCATGTTTCGTGAAATGAACCTGGTGGGGAATCCGATGCCGGGAGAGCAATCTCTGGATCCGGAACCAAACCTCTTCCCCCCGCCCGTTCCCGGACATCGGATTGACAATGAAAACATGCATCACCGGCTCCCCGCCTTTTCTTTTTCCCATTCCCTGTACAGGTGCCGGGTCAGTCGAAGATACAGGTCAGGAAACCAACGGCGGAACCGCATCGCCCAGCTGAGACTGCCCGGGATCACCTTCAGCCGGGGACGCTCCATCAGCCGGATGGCCTCACGGGCCACCGCTTTCGCATCCAGCAACTCACGGGCCAGCAAAGCCGGGAACAGGCGGGAGGGCTCTTTCCCTTGAAAGAAGGAGGTGCGCACCGGCCCCGGGCATAATACTCCCACCTGGACCACCGGGGCGTACTCCAAGTGGAGGGATTCGGAAAACCCCACCAACGCAAACTTTGAACCCACATACGGGGCCAGATTGGGACTTCCGGAGAGGCCTGCCACCGATGCGATATTGATCACCCGTCCTTTCCCCTGCTGTAGAAAGTGGGGAAGAAGAGCCAGGGTCATCCGGACCGTCCCCAGATAATTGGTCTCCATCATGGACCCGTACTCCTCCACCGGAGTATCCAAAGCCCCGCCGAATTTACCGTAGCCGGCGTTGTTAACAAGAACATCCACCCGGCCGAAGCGCCGAATCACCTCCGTCACCAGCTCTTGTACTGCTTCCCCGTTGGTGACGTCACAGGGAAAGCTCTCTCCCGTGCCCCACTCTTCCTTCATCTCCCGCAACGTTTCCGCGTTTCGGGCCACCATCAGGGGGAAATCTCCTCTGCCGGCCAGCTCTCTGGAGATCTCTTTGCCGATCCCTTTGGAGGCACCCGTAACAAGCACGATTCGTGACATGGTCCAAGCTCCTCTTTACGACATGGGAACCTGGGGCAGGATTTTTCCTTCAATCCGTTCAAAAATATCGTCCAGGTCCCGGCCCGTGATCGTCAGACCGTGGTTTTTCAGTCCGACAACCGTCCGGGAAGGGTCCTCCGCTTTGCGGATCTGTTCGGCCACGGCTTCCGCCAACTCAACCGTGCCACAAGGGTAATTGATCTCCGTGGATGGCACTCCCTCCATCCAGGCATGAACATGAACGATGGCCCCCACTTCGGGATGTTCCGTATAAATCATCCAATGTTCGATCGCATCCACCGACGCCCGCTTCGGTTCAATGTGGGGAGGCACGCTGATCTTCATCGCCGGCGCTTCATGGTCAAAGCCTTTAATTAACAACATATCCCGGCCGATTTCGTGCAAATTGGCCTTGTTGACCCCCCGGGCGCTCATCCAGAACCGGTTCCCTTCCTTGCGGGAACTTAAGTTTCCGTAACTGAGCCCCCCGATCCCGTAAAGACGCTGGATATGGCGGTAGTCCTTTGGAGGCAGCAATTCCTGGATCGGAAAGGGGGCGGGCAACAAGTCCAGCTGATCGAGCTTTTTTCCGGCCCGGTGAATGCTCCGTGTCATCTCATCCCCTTCCCATAAGGATTCCGGAAGGTCGGGATGAAAGATATTGTCAATGACCAACCGGGAGGTCGCCAAGGGACGCAAACGTTCAAACACCCGATCGAAATAAGATTCCTGCTTCGGGGTACCGACGATGGGATACCACCCCTGCTCCAGGGTAACAAAATAAGTTTCCGGCTCACTGCCGGATGAATCCAGGTAGATCATCAGATTCCCCAGGGAACGGATCAGGAGGGGATAAGCGGCGGACTGGACGTTGTCGACCGGACGGTCGTTTTCCGCCACCGTCACTACAAAGGTTCCCTTTCCACTCCGTCGAAAATGACGAGGAGAGGCCGGATCGACAAAGTTGAACACCACTTGGACGTCCGGTTTCACTTCTTCATCCCATGCAAATCCGTGGCTCTCCATTTTCCGTCGGATCCCCGACGCAAAAAGCTCCAACCACGAGGCATTTTGACGATGACCCACAAAGGAAAAGGTACTCATCCATTACCACTCCCCGATTAACAGGTTTGTTCTTATATACTTTCCAAATCGTGGTTTTTTATGATCCTCCCTTATGTTTTTTACCGATGACTACCGAATAACGGTTTTCATGAATGTGCATGATATCTTATGTCATTTTGAAAAGAGGAGGCCATCACATGACCGTCGGAACGAAAATCCAGCAAACCATTGCCAGCGCGGAAGGGGTCGCCGCTAATCTGAAAACCTTCGCACTGGATACAGACAACAAGCAGGCGAAACAAATGTACAATCAACTGGCACAAAATATGGACTCCATTGTGCAGCAGTTGAAAAACCGTGAGCAACAAGTGATGTCGGAAGAACCTCAGTACAAGCAACAATAAGAAAGAATCGTCCCCCTTCCTCTGAAGGAAGGGGGATTCATTTATTTACTGTCACCGCTCCCGGTATCCACGTAAATCTCCGGTTCACATTCCCGGGTCGCTGCATACATCACTTGCCGGATCTCTTCAAACCCCTGTTTTTTCAGCTCCCGCTTGAGCCAGTCGCGATCTTTTCCGATTAACTTCAGATTCTGTTTCTGAATTTTTCCATCCACCACCAGGGAAAGCGCCAGACCCCGATAGGGAACGGGAATGTTTAAATCTTTCGGGGTGGCCGGGTATAAGTCATCTCTTGGCAAAACGCTCAAGGACCCGGTAGGCTCCAGGATGGCATACTGAACTTCCCGCAGATCGGGATAGCCTTCGGATCGAATATTCCCCAACAATTCGGTTAATGACAGTTCACACCGTCGAAGGTTTTTCTGGATGATCTTTCCGTGTTTTACCAGGATGGTGGGCTCCCCTAAGATGAATCGTTTACTCCAGCGGTACAGCGTCAATTTGGCATAAAGGAAATGCATCCCGGCCACCAGTGCAATCGCTCCGATGGTTTTCCAATAATCGTTCACCAAGATCGGGTGGGTGGCCAAGGCGGCGATGACCACGATCGCCATCAAATCGTGAGGGGTCACCTGAGCCAGGGTGGATTTTCCCATCAAGCGCAAGGCTGCGATGGAAAGCGTAAAGAGAGTGACCACTTTCAAGACATACAACATCCGTTCATTCACCTTCTGTTATCCCCGCGGTTTAAACACCAAGGCCGCCATGAAACCGAACACAATGGCCGCGGAAATGCCGGCGCTGGTCACTTCAAAAATGCCCGTGATCACCCCGACCAATCCGTGCTGCTCCGCTTCTGCCATCGCCCCGTGAACGAGGGCGTTGCCGAAACTGGTGATCGGAACGGTCGCTCCGGCTCCGGCAAAGTCAATCAACGGTTCGTATAAACCGAACCCGTCCAAAACGGCTCCCGCCACCACCAGCATACTGGTCGTATGGGCCGGGGTGAGCCTCAATCCGTCCAACATCAACTGGCCGATGACACAGATCAACCCGCCCACGACGAATGCCCACAGGTAGATCATGAAGAGACGCCCCCTTCCAAAGCGACGGCATGAGCGATACAGGGAATGCTTTCATTCTGCTGGTAGCTGAGCGGTGACAGCAGGGCCCCGGTGGCGACGATGAGCACTTTTTTCAGCTCCCCTTTCCGCATCCGGTTCAGTACATGTCCGTACGTGACACAGGCCGAACAGGCACAGCCGCTGGCCCCGGCCTGAACCGGCTGATCTTCCCGGTAGATCATGAGCCCGCAATCTCCAAAACGGTCGTTGGGAAGCTTCAGCCCATGTTTTTCCAACAGATCAGCGGCGGTGGTGTGCCCGATTTTCCCCAGATCCCCCGTCAGGATCAAATCATACTCCGGGTTTTTCAGATCCCGGAAATGGGCTTCGATGGTGTCCACCGCGGCCGGGGCCATCGCCGCCCCCATGTTGAAGGGATCCTGAATGCCCATGTCGACCACACGTCCCACTGTGGCAGAAGTCACCCGGATTCCTTCCTCCCGGTTCGTCAGTACCGCCGCCCCCGCTCCTGTCACCGTCCATTGGGCGGTGGGAGGTTTTTGGGAGCCGTACTCGGTCGGGTAACGAAACTGCTTTTCCGCCGCCGCATTGTGGCTGGCCGTACCGACCAGCACCCGCTCGGCATACCCGCTGTCCACCAGAAGAGACCCCAGGGCGAGGCTTTCCATGGAAGAGGAACACGCTCCGAACAGGCCGAGATAGGGTACGGCCAGTGTACGGGCCGCAAAATTGCTGGAGATCACCTGATTCATCAGATCTCCGGCGAGGAAGAACTGGATGTCTTCCTTTCGCATCCCCGCTTTGTCAATCGCCCGTTCACTGGCTTGCTCCAGTAATTTTTTCTCGGCTTTCTCATAACTGTCCTGACCCAGCCACAAATCTTCATGCAGAAGATCAAAATCATCGGCCAACGGCCCCTTCGCTTCAAAAGGCCCTCCCACGGCTGCGGAAGCGGTGATGGAGGGCGGATTGGCAAATACCCAGGTCCGTCCTTGGATCACGTTAAACCCCTCCCAGTCCCTGAAGAAGGATCACCTTGAGGGTCGCGATGACAAAGGCGGCGAACACCCCGAACACAATCACGGATCCGGCCAGTTTGAACATGTTGCCTCCCACCCCGAGGACAAACCCCTCCGAGCGGTGTTCGATTGCCGCCGAAGCGATGGAATTGGCAAACCCCGTCACCGGAATGGCGGTTCCCGCTCCCGCCCACTGAGCGAGGTGGTCGTAAACGCCCAGTCCGGTAAACAGGACCGCCAAAAAAACCAGGGTGGCCACGGTGGGATCTCCCGCTGTCTGTTCGTTGAAGTCCAAGAACTGCATATAAAACTGGGAGATCAACTGACCGATCAAACAGATGGTTCCACCGACGAGAAACGCCCGGATGCAGTTTTGGAAAAGAGGGCGTTGGGGTTCCCGCTTATTTACGAAGTCCTGGTACTCCTGTTGGACCGGACTCAGTTTTTTCTTCTGTTTATTGGACATGTCGTTCCCCTCCGATGGTTTATTTTAAAAGCGGTCGCACATCATAAAGGATGGATGACACTTCCGTGGCACATTGCCGGTACATTTGTTTCGCCTTCTCGTCATCCGTATCCAAGGAAAATGACTGTAAATCGGCTTTGGCCTTCTCCAGCGTGGTCAAGAGCAGTTGACGGGCCGTCGGCTGCGCCACCTGGATGGCATCGTCAAAGAGGTCGATATACAGCTCGCCCATGGTGTTCACCTGAGCCAGAAAGACGTTTTCCGGCGAAACATCCAACTTGGACAACTCGGTGTTCAGCCATCCCCGGTTCAGGCCCATGGTGGCCAAGGGCTCGTCCAGGATGTTTCCGTCGAGGATAACGGTTTGAACGCCCGTTTCCGGTGCGGTTTCCACTCCCAGTTGTTGGGCGGTCAAGGGTTGCTTGTTTGATTTCATCAGGGCATTGATCTCCCCGTTGGCCTCCATCACGGCAAACTCGACGTCAGCCACGTTGAATATCTGTTTTCCGCGGAGTTGTTGCAAAAGGTCTTCCGGCGTATATCGGACTTGCTTCAACTGATCCTCCATGATTTTCCCGTGTTTAATGACGACGGCTTCTTTTCCGTGGAGGAGATCCCGGACCCATTTGCTTTTCAACGAAAGGAAGCTGTAAGCGAGGCCGGTGAGCCCCCACGTCAACCACGCGATCCATGCCAACAGCGGGGGCTGGATCAGGTTGAGAACCAACACGGCTGCCAATACGCCGAACCCCACCAGGTAAACCCGGTCGAAGGGGGTCATCCGTGCCGCCATCTTCCTCCCCAACAGGCGCATCCAAACCGCCATCAAAACCAGAACCCCCACGGAGCGAATGACGGTCATCAGCCAATCCGGCATGAAACATCCTCCTTTTACGATCCTTTGTACTGCGGTTCTTCGAATTCCATCCGTTGGATCCGTTTGTTCAGCCGCTCCAGGGTGGGTTCCAATTTCCGGGCGGATCGTTCAAAGATTTTCCTTGATTTTTCATCCTGAGTGATCTTGGCGTAGTGTTCCATCGTCGATTGGGCACTCTTCAAATCGATCAGGGTTTGCTTGACTTTGGAATACGTCGTCATATTCAACCTCCGGCAACATGATCTGATGAAAAGGAGAAGATCCCGTTATGAACAAACATCATTGGCTCTTCCTCATCCCGGTTCTTTTGCTGACTGCATGTGCTGAACAGGCCCAACCTCCGAAACCTGAGAAACCTCTTCCCATTGCCCAGTCGGAAACACCGGATGTTCAAAACATGAACCAGGCCAAAAAACTGGCCCAACAGGACGGTCGGGTCGATGAAGCCACGGCTGTGATCCTGAAAGACAACCTTTCCATGGGATTAAAGGTCAGTAATTGGGATCGGCTGTTTCTCCGGGATATCCGGAAAACCGTTTTTCATCGGTTAAGGCAAACCTTTCCCCAATACGAAATCCATGTGACAACGGACAGCAAACTGTTTGAGGAATTGAAGCAACTGGAGACGGAACTCCGGAAAAGTCCGCCTTTAAGCCCCGAGTCCGGCATGAAGAAGCTTCAGAAGATCAATGATGATATGAAAGGGTGAGCCAACTCCGGTTCAGTGCCCACATCGCCTTTATGAACCCTCCCTATACCTTTATTGGTTTTTCGTCACTTTTTTATGCTTGTTTCGATAAAAAAAGACAACAGCCGTTCCCTGGGAACGGCTGTTGTCGCGGTGGGAAGCAAAGGGGTATTGTCAACTCCATGATATGGTCGGATACACCCCTTGGTTCGGATGTTTGCCCCACATTCCCCGAAATCACTTCGTCGATTTTTAGCATTTGTTTTATGAAACTTCGGACTGACGGTGGCTGCCTGATCCCGTGATGTTCACATTTGAGCCGGCTCCTTTATGTCGGGTTTTTTCTTCCCGCTTTCCAACAACTCCAGCACAAAGGGCTTGAAGTCAACGATCCGCCAGTGTTTCGGCCGCCGATCCGTCCCCGCAATCACAACCGGAAACACGGAATCGATCCGGTGGAGAGAACCGTGTCCCGCTCCCCCTTTGTGGGTGGGGGAGTGTTTGTCCGCCAACTCGTATCCCGGTCTTGCGTTCACGATCAGAAAGCGGCCCGGATGGGAGTGAAGGGAAGCCTCAAGCCGGGCCAGTGCGTCGGGAAAATCCCCGTAGCTCAGGCGACCTCCCCTTGGTTGAACAGCAAGGTCCAACACGTCCGGATCCCCATCCAGCTGCCAACGCTGTCCGTAAACATCCGTCCATTCGTCTCCCTTTCGGTACCGCATCTCCTTCTCTCCGAGAGCGGCGTTTCTCACATGGATCCACCCTTCTGGATCGGACCAGGCGATGACATCGATCCTTCGGTCCTTCTGCAGGGATTCCGCCAGCCATTCCAGCCGGATGTCTTCCTTTAATGAATAAACAAAGGCCGAGCGCTCATTCACGGCCAACACCACTTCCGTCTTCTCACCGGGGGTCTTCCCCGCTTCCAGAAGCTCAAAATCCCCCAACAGCCGATCCAACGGTACAACCGGATCCTCGTTAGAGGCAAGAACCGGTGTGGAGCCACTGTCGCCGCTGACGATCCATACGGCGTGTTTAAGCGCCTCTTCCCAGCTCCCGAAGGAGTTCATCAATTCCCCGATCTGCCGGTCCAACTTTTTCAGTTCTTTCATCTCCGATTTTCCCGGTCCCTCGGCATGAATGGGTTTATCCAGGTCCGGAAGATAAACGAACATAAAATCGGGAAGGCGGTTTTTCTTTGCGAGAACTTTTGCAGTTTCGACGGAATAGCGGTTGTTCATCCCGAAGGAGGAGGCAACGCTGTCGGGAAGGGACCGCAACCCTTTCAGAGGGTTGGCAAAGGCACCCAAAGCCAGAAAGTCGGGACCTTTGACATTCATCCGTTCCGGCAGGGCTGTCGTCGCGGAGATCCACTTCTGAAAGGTAAGGGTATGATCGGTGTGACCCCGGTAGATCATCCCATTGACGTTCCCCGTTGTAAAACCCCGTTCCCCCAATTCTTCATACAGGGTTTTGGCTTCCCGGTTCAGGTGCTGTTGGTTCAGGTTGCGGGCGGTGTCCATCAGGGCAGGGTTCACGCCGCCCCGGACCACTTCCATCAACCCGGTCCCGTAGTTGACCAACCGTTGTTCTTTCGTATCGTACCAGATTAAACCGGGGACGCCGTGACGATCCGGGTATTCCCCCGTCAAGAGGGATGCATCGATGGAGACCGACATCGTCGGGAACACATTCACCGCTTCTTTCTGATAGATCCCGTTCCGGATCAAAAAAGAAAGAGCGGGAAGCTCCCCCTTCTTCATCCCCTGATCCATCCCCGGCGCCATCAGGGAATCCACCATCAACCAGATCACCGGACGGCCGGAACGGGCTTCCATGCGATGGAAGTCTTTCTCCGGTTGCTTCGGTTTGTTCCACGAATGATTCAGACAGCCCGTGATGACCACCGCCATCAGCGGAAGGATCAGCATCCTGCGCAACAGTTTTCACACGCCCTTTTATCAGGAATGAAATAATAAGGAAATACAGGGGCTTTATTCGGTACCGACAGAAACCATTGTCAGCGCCGGTTCACCCAATCGATGATGGTGTCGATCGCGGAAGGAGATCGTCCTTCATGGATGAAACAGTGATCGGCATCGGCCAGAAGGTGCCACTCCTTCTCCTCCGTCGGCAGCCGGTCGAAAAAGGATTGGACCGTCTCCCAGTTCACCAGAGGATCTTTCGCCCCGCAGATGCAAAGGGTCGGAAGGGTGAGGTTCGGTATGTATCGGAAAGATTCCCGGACATGAATCAGGATTTCATCGATCCAACGAAAAGAGTAGGAGCGAGGAGCCGGATCCCTGAACTCCTGTCCGAATAATCGGGTGAAATAGGAGAACAACCTCGGATACCGGCGGAGCCGGTTGATGATCGGGAGAGGTTGGATATGCAAAAGCGGCAGCACCCGGCTGAAGAACCGGATGCACTTACCGGCGTACGCCGGGAGGTGAAGGTGCAATCCGAAAGCCGGGGCGGACAAAATGAGGGCGCTCACCCCGCGGGGGCGGTTTTGGGCATACCGGGTCGCGATCAATCCACCCAGGCTGTGGCCCATTAAACAAATGCGCCCCAACCCCGTCACTTCCCTGAAATACTGTACCATCTGGTCGAGATCTTCCACATAATCTTCAAACCGGTCCACATGGCCGGACCGTCCCCCGGAATGTCCGAAACCCCTCAGATCAAACATCAGTCCCGCAATCGCGGACCGGGCCAACCGCACCCCCAGGTGGTGGTACTGTTCCAGGCTCTCACCGGCACCGTGAACCATGATCAAGCCCATACGGGGTTGTTCGGGAAGCCAGGCCCGATATCGAAGGGACAACCCCTTGTTCATCACGAGCCGACCTTCTTGAAAGTCAACGGGAACCATGGTTTCCTCCCGGTGTTTTTTCTGCACCGTTTTTTAAGTATTTGCAGATGGTCAGGTTCCCATTCGTTACCTGCACGAGATCCCGGACGCCGCGGATCGGGCCCGATCTCTTGCATGAACTTTCTTCCAGACGGACTGTGTCATGAGCTTTTTACGAAAAATGATCCGCAACAATCGAAGACAACCTGACTACCGGGAGACGTGAGATATAAACCGGAGAGAAATCCGGGATGAGCTCTGATCCCGGTGACCGTCCTGATCCCATAACCCCATTCCGTCCGGCAACCCATGCGATCCCGATGCAACCGCCGTCCAAACCGGGACCCTGAACCCTCTCGGTGCCAACAGAGAAATCACAACACAGCCTGTCCCGTTTATAGCGGGACAGGCTGTAGTTGTGAAAAAGTGAGTCTCAGCATCTACCCAAAACCGCTCCGGCTACAGAGCACCAGTTACTATTTTGGGTAAACGCTTCCCCTTTTCTCGAAACGAACATGAAATCACAACGCTTGTAGGTCTTACCGGTTCAACATTGTGCCGATTTTGATTTTTGCAAAGGGAACCCGTAGGATAGTCAGGGAAAAATTGTTTATGCCTTCATTCGATCAGGGTTCTGCTCTTCCAGACGGCGGATTTCTTCTTTCATCCGCCCGGTCAACATCAGCCAAAACATGCGGAAGTCAGCCCGTAAGGACCAAAAGGGATGGCCGAAGGTGGCGGGCTTGTTTCCTTCCACGAAAAAGTGGCTGTACCAGGCCAGACCGTAGGCGATCACCGGTGCGAGAAGGATGAACCACCAGCGGATCGTCACCGCCAGCAGGAGACAGACCCACACCATCGACGTTCCGACGAAATGCCAGCGACGGGTTGCCGCTTTGCTGTGCTGGGAAACATAAAAGGGCCAGAATTCCTCATAATTTTTAAATTCCATCATGTAACCTCCCGAATGGGTTGAAGTACGGGGGTGAAGCGAACCGAATGGCGACGATCCAATGACTTTACATAAAATGAATGACGAAACCATCACATTCCGAGGAGGAAGCCCGTTGGCGCGTTTTTACCTGGTGAGACATGGTGAGCCCGACTGGGAAATGACCGAAAAGCGATATATGGTGGGAGTGCAACGGGATCTCGTCCCCTTGTCCGCCCGGGGCCTCCTTCAGGCGGAAAAGTCCGCCCGGGATCCCCGACTGGCCGAAGGCGAATGGATTCTCTCCTCTCCCTATACACGGGCCATGCATACCGCGGCCATCATCAGCCGGATCCGGGACCTGCCCCTCCACGTGGAATATGACCTTCATGAATGGCTCCCGGACCGGACCCTCTCCTACGACTCCTATGAAAAATTGAAAAAGCTGCGGGAAGATTTTCGCCGTCATAAGGGAAGGTACCCCGAAGGGAAAGAGCGTCCCTGGGAGACGATTTCCAGTGTGCGGAAACGGGCTCGAGCCGTCCTCTCCCGTTATAGGCACCATGCCTGCGGGATCGTCGTCTGTCATGAAACGGTGATCCAGGCGATCACCGGGTCGGAGGATCCGGTGGACCCGGCGGGAATCGTGGAATGGGAATTCCATTGATCCTCACCGCCGCATGACCGATCATGGGTAGAAAAGCGGAAGGTCGGCCCGTTTTCCGCTTTCCCACTCCTCCCGAAGCAATCCCATCTTGACCGAGTCGTAATAGCGGCCTTCCACGATCCGGGCTTTCCGGATCCGCCCCTCCTCCACCATGCCGCAACGGTCCGCCAGACGGATCATTCTCTCGTTGCCGGACCAGGTGGAAATGCCCAGACGGACCGTGTCCATCGACAGGAACAGGTAGTCGATCCACATCTGGAACGCCTCGGTTCCACAGCCTCTCGACCAACAGCGGGAATCAAAGATGACCAGTCCGATTTCAAACCAACGGGTCACTGGATCCACCCAATACCGGTTGACTGTCCCCTTCAGTTCCCCGTCAATTTCGATGACCAGATGCCGGCGCGGCCTCAAAGTCCCCACCCGATTCAGTTCCTCCCCCCAGCGGCGGTCGAAATCTTCCCGGGGAGGGGCCTCCATGGAATAATAGGGGCCGTTCCAGCGGTGGTGTTCCCGGTCCTCCGACTCAAACTTCCAATACCAGATCGATTCCGGATCCCCGGGTTCCAGGTCCCTCAACACCACCCGGGAGCCCGGAATGCGGATGTGCATGTCTCCCATCACCTCCCTTCAGGAAACTCCCGTATTTTGATTTCCACAAGGGATTCGGCAAACCCTTCCGGCCCGATTCTGCGATATCCGCCAAATCCCTTTTACCACCATCCCTGCGGTCCATGTAAAATACCGCTGAAAACGAAAAACCGCCCTCTGGGGCGGTCCTTTCCGCGCAAACGCTTTTCATCGATGATCCGTCAGCTCCAAGAAACGGTGGATATCCCCTTTCACCAGGTCGACGGCTTCCTGCCAGAATTCCGGTCGGGTGAGGTCGACACCCAAATGTTTGTGTGCCAGATCCTCCACGGTCATGCGGCCGGTATCCCGGAGCAGGCGACATACTTTTCCGCGAAGGAGGGGCCTTCCTTGAGTGCCCGGCTGTACAGTCCGGTGCTGAAGAGGTAACCGAACGTGTAGGGAAAGTTGTAGAACGGAACCCCCGTGATGTAAAAATGGAGTTTCGATGCCCAGAAATAAGGGTGGTATTCCTCCAGCGCCCCGCAGAAGGATTCCTTTTCCGCTTCCAAAATCAGTTCCCGCAGGCGGTCGGCGCTCACCATCCCTTTTTTCCGTTCCTCGTAAAACCGGGTTTCAAACAGGAATCTGGCGTGGATATCCATAAAGAAGGCGACCGCCCGCTGAATTTTCTCTTCCAGAAGGGCCACCTTTTTTTCCTTCGTGGGAGCATGCCGGATCGAAGCGTCCGCCACGATCGATTCGGCAAAGGTGGAGGCGGTTTCGGCGACACTCATGGAGTAGCGCTGCACCATCTGGGGCAGATCGTTCATCACGTGCTGGTGATAGGCATGCCCAAGTTCGTGTGCCAGGGTGGCCACGTTGTCAGTGGAACCGGAGTACGTCATGAAGATCCGGGACTGGTTGCTGACCGCGAAATTGGTGCAGAAACCTCCGGGACGTTTGTTCGGGCGGTCCTCCGCTTCGATCCAGCGATCCCGGAAGGCCCGTTTGGCAAAGTCGGCCATGTCGGGATCGAATTCCCGGAAATGGTCCATGATAAAATTCGCCGCTCCGTCGTAGGGGATGTGGGACTCTTCCTTGGAAAGGGGCGCGTATACATCATACCAGCTCAATTTATGTAACCCCAAAAGCGACGCTTTTCGTTCGAAGAAACGAAGGATTTCCTCTTTGTTTCGGCTGATGACGTCCCACATCATCGAGAGCGTTGCCTCCGACATCCGGTTGATGTCCAGAGGTTCTTTCAGGACGGAATCCCAGCCCCGGCGGCGGTAGAGGTTCAGCCTGAAGCCGGAGAGGTGGTTCAAGGTGGAAGCCAGTACCTCTTCTTCTCCGGCCCATGCTTCGTTCAGCCGGTGGAACACCGTTCGACGGACCTCCCGGTCGCCGCTGGACAGCTTGTTGGCGGCCTGACCCACGGACAGTTCCCGGGTCTTTCCGTCTTCTTCCACAGAGATTGTCAACCGGCCGACCACGGTATTGTACAGGTCCCCCCAAGCATGGTAACCGTCAACCGACAGGTCCCCCGCCAGACTCTCCATCTCCGGGGGTAACTTATCCGCGGCCCGCCGGCGGCGTTCTTCGAGGGGAAAGGAGAGGGGGCGGATGGCGGGATCCCGCAAGAGTCCCTCCCAAGCCGAATCGGACATCTCCAGCATCAGCCGGTCCAGCCGGGTCATGGCGGAGTTGAAAGCGGCGCCGGTCTGGGAAAGACGACCCCGAAGGATCTTGGCCTGTTCGTCTTTCACGTTTTCTGAAGCAAGGCAGACGACAAAGGCTCCCGCCTCGCTCAACCGGGCCGTCAGATCTTGGATGACACCGAGAATGTTGCGCCAGGTATCCAAATCTTCCGACCTTTCTTTTTCCATCCGCCTGATTCTCTCGTCAAAGGAACGGACATCTTCCTCCAACCGTTCCATGAACCGCCGAAACTCGGGGGATTGGCTTCCCCCCGGGAAAAAGACATCCAGATCCCAGGTATTGCTGTACGTTTCGGACATATACTCACCCTTTTTTCATCATTTGCTTCCTTCCCATTGTATCATTTTTCCGGGAGGTGCCGACAAGACAAAACCGGCGGCCTGCGCCGCCGGTCCTTTTCCTCGTCACACGTTGAGTCATGCTGCTTCCGCAACCAATTGTTTGGCTTTCCGGTATTCCTCCTCACGCTTTCCTTCCACTTCGATCCGTTTGTTCAGATCGTTGGCGTACTCTGCGAACGTGATATTGTGAGAAGTGTACATGGCCCGTTCAATGGTGGCGGAAATTTTTTGGTTCAGGATAAAAAACCTCTCCCTTCGTGATTTACGTTTATGATCGTATCACGATCCCCTTTTATTTCCAAACCGGTTGAGACGGAACCTCATGTCATAAAGCGTTCTTTCGACACCAAGGGAGAAGTGAGTCTCGTTTCCCTCAGCTTTCGGGGTTAAATGCTTTCCCATAGCGGTCGATCTGCACCACTTCGTTGAGAGGCAAGCGTGCGCACCGGGGCAGGTCAAAATCGCCTTCGTATCCGAGGGAGATCAGCATGGCGGGGAACAGGTGTCCGGGCATCTTCACCACCTTCCGGACTTTCTCCGGATCAAAGCCGATCATGGGACAGGTCGCCAACCCCATGTCCTGAGCGGCCACCATCAGACTCATCGCCGCCAGGGAGGCGCTTCGAAGAGCTTCTTCCCGGGCTTTTTGCGGATTTTTGGCGTAAGTGTCATACATCAGCCGGGCCTGGGCTTCCACCTTTTCTTTCCCGTTCGGTCCGTAAAAACCTTTATCGGCAAATTCCTCCGCCACCCGACGGGCCCGCTTGTAGGCGTGCAGGTCCCCGCACACCACGATCGTGACGGAAGCCTGCTCCACTTTTTCCTGTCCCATGGCGGCTTCTCTCAGCCGCTTTTTATATTCCGGATCCCGGACAACGATAAATTGGTAATGTTGAAAATTCCAGGCCGAAGGAGCCAGGGTGGTCAGTTCGAACAGTTCCGCCAACTGTTCGTCGGTCACTTGTCGGTTCGGATCGAATACCTTGACAGAACGCCGTTGGCGCAGGGCATCTTTGGTTTCCATAACGGCCTCCTCTGAAAAAAGAATGTTGTTGGAATCCCTCCAACAACATGGTATCACGATTTTGTCTCTCGGTTTGAAACCTTTCAGTGCTCCAACGTCCGGCCCGGGTCCGCCGCGGCCGTCTGATCCCCGCGGAATTCCTGAAGGGCTTCCTGCACCAGGGTGACCGCCTGGGACATGGCCAGCCCTCCTCCGAAAGCACCGGACACGGCGGCCGCTTCCAATACTTCCTGCTGGTCGGCCCCTTGGTCAAGGGCTCCTTTGGTATGGTAAATAATACAGTACTCATCATTGGTCATCACCCCGAGAGCCAGGGCGATCAGATGCTTTTGTTTAACGGACAGTACCCCTTCTTCAAAGCAGGCTTCCGTGAACTTTCGGTACTGCCGGGCCACTTTGGGGAGATTTTTTTCAAACGTGCCCACTCCCTCTTTGTAATCCTGCAACACTTGTTGTAGCATCGAACCCTCCATGGCGGAGACCTCCTCATACATGGTATCCTCTGTATCTTTTGCCAGGTTCGCGGCAAACATGCAACCTTGCGTGAAGCAAAGGGGCCGGGCGTATTTTTCAGGTGAGAAAAAACGAGATGGATTCGAGGAGGATATCCATGTACAAAGCCCCCGATGCGGAAGGACGGCACGGATCCACTGACGGTCCATATTCCTGCAAACCTGAGGGCATTCGTGGAAGCGAAAAGGATGCCGTTTCCTCCGCCGGACTTTTGGGACCGTTTCTGAAGGAGGAACCGCTCACCACCGTCGGTCCGTTTTTAATCCACTCTCAGGATCACTTTGCCGATGTTCCGGTTTTCTTCCATGTACCGGTGGGCTTCACGGACTTCTTTCCAGGAGAATGTTCGATCGATGACTGGCTTGATCTTGCCTTCGCCGAACAGAGGAAGGACATGGTCCGCAAAGTCACGGGTCAGTTCGATCTTGTAATGAAGGCTCCGGGACCGAAGGGTCGTTCCGATCACCTGAAGACGCTTGGCCAGGAAGGGGACCAGGCTGGCATTTTCCAGCTGGGCGCCCCCAAGGGTGCTGATCAGCACCAGTTTCCCGTCGATCCCCAGGCAATTCAGGTTTTGTTCCCAATAGGGCGCCCCCACGAAGTCCAGAACCAATTGTACTCCGTTTTCTCCGGCAGCGGATCGCACATGGGGTTCGAAGGGACCTTCTTTGTAATTGACAGCCAGATCGGCTCCCAATGAGCGGCAGGCTTCCAGCTTGTCAGAAGAGCCGGCGGTGGTGTAGACCGTGGCTCCGGCGGCTTTGGCCAGTTGAATCGCCGCCGTCCCCACCCCGCTGGCCCCGGCATGGATCAAAACCTTCTCGCCCTGTTTCAGGGAGCCCAGCCAAAACAGAGCTTGATAAGCCGTGAGGAAGACTTCGGCGATCGCCGCCGCTTCCTCGAACCCGTATCCCTCCGGGATCGGCAGCGCCATGTCCCCGGGGATCACCGCATATTCCGCATACCCTCCGCCCGGCAGAAGCCCGAAGACCCGGTCCCCGGGTTTCCACCCTCGGCAGTTTTCTCCCACTTTCTCCACCACACCGGCCATTTCCAATCCCAAGATGGGGCTGGCTCCCTTCGGGGGCGGATAATGTCCCTTTCGTTGCAAAATATCGGCCCGGTTGAGCGCGGTGGCCTTCACCCGGACCAGCAATTCATGGTCGGTGGGCCGGGGCGTGGGATATTCACCCACTTTCAAGTTTTCGGGTCCGCCCGGCTCAGTCACGATCACGGCCTGCACGAAACAACCTCCTTTCCGTATTCATCGTTTCGGCTTTTTAAGGACAGAGAAAGATTTCCCCCGTGCCCCGAAAAATCAAACTCAGCCCGCCTCATAGGTCACCGATTCCTCCATCCGGTGAAAGGCTTTTTCCCAGTCTCCCTTTTCCATCCAGCCTTCGGCTTCGGTCCATCCCTGGTGATCCACCGTGGAAGCAAAGTCCTTCAGGCGGTGGAACGTCTCTGCAGCCCGCTTCCAGTCTCCTTCTTCCCCATGAAAGAGGGCCAGCTGGTGAAGAGCGTAGCAGAGGCCGGGACCCACCAGGTTTCGTCCGTCCTCCTCCCCCAGTTCCCGGAAACGCCCCTCTTCCCGGCGAATGATCTCTTCCAGTTCCCGATGGGCCTCCTCTTTTTTGCCCAGTCGAAAACGGTAATAGGCAAGGTAGACCTCCAAATGGACCCGACTCATCATATACCCCATTGATTCCGGATAATGCTCCAAGGCCCGCTTCATCTTCTCTTCGGCGGATTGAAACGCTTCCCTCTCCGCGTCCATTTCAGCCATTTCCACCAGACTCCTGACAAAAGCGAAATGTCGGTTTTCATTTTCGTCGGGTCCTTCGGCCGCGATCGATTCAAACAGCGGGTAGGCGAGGTCCTTCTCTCCCCGCTGCAACAGGGTGACCGCGATCAGCATGCGGGAGTTCAACTGGTCGAATTCATCAAAAATATGGTTGGGCAAAAGATGGGCCACCCGCTCCCGGGCCGCCTCCTTCAGCTCATCCAGATGTTCCATGGTTTTCCCTCCACCGCATACAACCCCTCTCGGGCTGTAATGAGCTCTTTTTCGTCCATTGTATCAAAAAACCGCCGGCGAATTTCCGGCGGATCACTTGTGGTCGGAGCGGAAGGTTCAGAGTCGCTTGAATTGTTCGCTGTATGAGAGGCGGTTCGGATCTTTCACCCCTTCTTCATGGTCCAGCCGGTCCCGATTTTCCGTCCCTTCATCGGTATTTGCGGAAACTTCGGGCAATGCTTCCGTCGCCTGCTCCAGGGGATCCATATGGGTGCGTCCCCGTTTCCGGTCTTTTCTTTCCATCGGGCATCCCTCCCGGTAATCGTTATTCCTAGGATGCAGCAGGTGTCCGGCTTTTATGCGGGAGGCATGTTTGATCCGGTTCCCTGCTATAAATAATATAAAGGTGGACAGAGGGGATCTCCCGGGCCGTGGACGAAATCATCCCCGTGTGGTACGGTGGAACTCATGAGTTCACGGAAAGGGTGGAAACAAGTCGATGTGGTTTGTCTGGGCCCTTATAAGTTTTGTCACCTTCGGTATGTCCGGCTTTTTGATGAAAACCAGCTCCGTTCAAAAGGGTTCGATGATCCACACCCTGTGGGGGATCTACCTTTCGGGAACACTCGGTTTCGCCCTCTGGACTTTTCTGACCGGCTCCTTCCGCTTCGACCTTCCCGTCCTGCTCGGAGGACTGGCTGTCGGCCTGGGTTCCGCCGCCGGGAATTGGCTGTTCATGATGGCGTTGGCACGGGGGCCTGCCAGTTTGACCTCCCCCTTGGTCAATACGAACATCCTCCTGATCATCGCGTTTTCCGTCGCTTTTTACGGGGAACGTCTCTCCCCGACGGAGTGGACGGGGGTGACGCTTCTGATTTTGGCCGTGTTTCTGATTCCGATCGATCCGGATGAAACATTGGCCATACGCGACCGGATCTGGTACGGACTGGTCACGGCCGCCACGATTGCCTTCACTTTTCGGAACGGCGGCCTGAAAGTAACCGATGAACGGGGGATGGCGGGAGAGATCGTCCTGATGTACGGATATCTCTTCAGCCTGCTGTGGATGAGCGTGGAACTGTGGAGAAAACGGTCCTCACGGGAAACCGCGGAGGCCGTCCGCACCGGGCTCCGATGGGGGATCACCGCCGGTTTCTTTTCCTTTATCGGGATGCAGTTCTACGCGATTGCGCTGATCGATGGACCGGCCAGTATTGTGGCGCCGGTATTCGCGGCCAACAGCCTCGTGGTCGCCCTTCTGTCGATCCTCTTTTTCAAAGAACGTCTCTCCCGTCTCCAAACCATCGCTTTGATCCTGTTAATTGCCGGCCTGATTCTGAGCCGCATCTGACCGGATGTATGGCGAAAAAGTGAGCGGCGGCATTTACCCGAAGCCGCTTCGGTTGCACTCTCACAAAGCACAAGTTCGCCTGGGTCGCTTGCGCTCCCCGGTCTCGCTATGCTGTCGTTAAGGGATGGATGCATTGTCCGCCGGGCAGGACAGCCAAGTCGATGTTTCGGGTAAACGCTTCCCTTCTTCTGAGCCTGACAATCCATCACAACGCTTCCAATATTCGACGCCCTGAACGACAAGGAGGTTGAAACATGACAGGGGAACAAGCCCCCGATTTCTGTCTGCCGACACTGGAGGGGGAGACGGTCTGCCTCAAGGATCTCCGGGGAAAAGTGGTGCTCCTCTCTTTCTGGGTCACCTGGTGTCCCTCCTGCCAAGCAGATCTCCCCGGAAAGGAAGTGTTCGCCCGTTCCCTTGATGCCTCCCGTTTCGCTTTTTTCACCGTCAATGTAACGGGACGGGAGCCGGACCCCGGAAGAGTGAAACCTTTCATCCGGAAACACGGGTACCGTTTTCCCGTCCTCCTGGATGACGGCCGGTCCACCTACGATGCCTTCGGAATCACCTCCGTACCCGCCTCGGTGCTGATCGATCCGGAAGGACGGATCGCCGGACGCTACGGGGAGGGGACCCCTTTTGTGAAAATCGTGGAGGACCTGGGCCGTCTGCTCGATTGAAATACAGCGTCCCGTCTTCGGACCGTGCGGGAGAAGGGGGTTTCTATGGATTGGTTGGAAGCCGCGGTGCTGGGGATCATTCAGGGATTGACCGAATTTCTCCCCATCAGCAGCACCGGACACTTGTACCTGGGCAGGAATCTGTTTGATTTGAAGGACGCGGGTCTCTTTCTGGATACCATCCTCCATCTGGGCACGCTGATCGCCGTTCTCGCCGTCTACCGGCGGGAACTGGCGACGGTCCTCAAAAATCCCTTCGGCCGGTTGGGACGGCTGTTGATGGTGGGCACTCTCCCCACCGCCTTCATCGGCTTGGCATTCAAGGATTTTTTTGAAGAGATCTCGGAAACGGGAGTGACCATCGGATGGGAATTCCTGATCACCGGCGGGGCTCTGTGGCTGGCTGACGGATGGAAACGACGGGCCAACAAATCCTTGGAGCAGATCTCTTATACCGATGCGGCATTTATCGGCACTTTCCAGGGGGCGGCGATTCTTCCGGCGGTTTCCCGGTCGGGAATGACGATCGCCGCCGCTCTGTTCCGGCGGATCGACAAAGCCGACGCCGCCTGGTTTTCCTTTTTCCTGTCCATTCCGGCCATCGCCGGCGCCCTCGTCTTCCAGTTTGACGACCTCTTGTCGGCACGGACCGAAGTGCTTCCGCTCTCTTCCCTGATGATGGCGACGGCCATGTCTGCTCTTTTCGGCTACCTGGCCGTCCGTTGGATGATCCGACTGCTGAAGCAGGGCTCATTGAAACCCTTCGCCGTCTATGTCTGGATCCTCGGAGTAACCGTCCTCCTCTTCCAGTGGACCGGCCGGTTCTGAACAGAAAAGAAAGAGCCTTCTTCCGGTGAAGAGGGCTCTTGTTGCATGGCACTTATGCACCTTCCCGGTCTCACGGGCCATGGGCCCCCGTCCATATGCAGGGGGTTTGTTACGGAGTACTTGCTTAACGTCTCACACTTGTCTGACGATCCGAGGGCCGGAGAGCATCCCGGGAGCCTGTGGTGCGACCGCAGGAAGTGCCCTTGTGTGCGACCGCAGGAAGTGCCCTTGGGGTGCTTCAGCCGCGGGGTTCCTGACTTTCTTACGTTCCTGTTTCAGGATTCCTTTTTTGCGAACAAAGGGTGAATGTACTTTTTGAAAAGCCAGGAAACCAGGAGTGCAACGATCGCAGCCTTGATCACAAAGACACCGAGATCGGCAGCCAAGGGAATGATCAGTTGATTGGTCCAGTCCGGTTGTGGAGGTTCGGCTCCAGGGATAAAAATCACTCCTTCAACAAAATGTGATACGTGAACTCGAATTCAATCGGGACAAACCCCCTCCCTGCCCGGCTTGTCCCCACTGCCGCCGCACATTCAGCGGTTCCCTGAAAGTATGGTGAAAAAGTGAGCGGCAGCATTTACCCAAAGCCGCTCCGGCTGCACTCACAGAGCACAAGTCTCGCCTGAGGTCGCTATGCTCCCGATCTCGCTATGCACTCACAGAGCACAAGTCTCGCCTGAGGTCGCTATGCTCCCGGTCTCGCTATGCACTCACAGAGCACAAGTCTCGCCTGAGATCGCTATGCTCCCGGTCTCGCTATGCACTCACAGAGCACAAGTCTCGCCTGAGATCGCTATGCTCCCGGTCTCGCTATGCACTCACAGAGCACAAGTCTCGCCTGAGATCGCTATGCTCCCGGTCTCGCTATGCACTCACAGAGCACAAGTCTCGCCTGAGATCGCTATGCTCCCGGTCTCGCTATGCACTCACAGAGCACAAGTCTCGCCTGGGTCGGTTGCGTTCCCCGGTCTCGCTATGCTGTCCTGCAGTGATGGTTGCACGGTCCGCTCCGAATCATCCTGCTGCGGGCAGGGGCAAACGCCTGCGGATGCAACACAGAAGAAGATTTTGCCCCTGAACGCCCTTGCTGGCTGATTCTCCGCCGGCTTTTCTGAACCTGACCATCATTCATCACAACGCTTCTGAGGATGGAAGTAATGGGGAATCTACTTTCTTACAACGAATGATCCAACCCTTCCGTTTCTGAAAATGGACAATCGGGTTGGATCCCGGTGGATCACCCGCTCGCAACCGGTGGCCGGCCGGTCCCCCATTTTCTCAAAGCCTGTAAAATACCCTTTCACGCCGCACATCCCCTCTTTCATCGCCGAAAACGAAAACCCTCTCCCGGGGGAGAGGGCGGAAAAGAACATTATCATTCAGAAGGCTGACGCCAACATGGCCATCAACAGAAGTAAGGTGACCGAAAGGCAGATCAGGAGCGGAAAACCCACTCCCGCTTTTTTACCGCCTTTTGCCACATATTCATCGAACAGTTTCTTCTGGTCATAACGGAAATACAGGATCATGCCCAGGTTGAACAACGTAAACAGGGGAGACCATCCGTCCGGTGTTACCGAAGCCAAGATGATAAAAACGATAAATCCGGGAATGACAACCAAGAACCGCTTGTTCTTCTTTTCCGGGTATCCCGCCCGTCCGTAACTGATGGCATTCATCAAGCCGGCAGCCAAAAAGGTGAAGAAAAAACAAAACAGAGCAACCGCCGAGGGACTCCAAATCCCTTTCTCGTCACGGCCGTTTTCCTTTCTCCGTTCCGAGTCCATCCCCTCCCTCCTCTCTTCGACAAACTTATCCCTTATGGAAGTATTTTGTCAACGATTTCTTTTTTCTTCATGACTCCGCCCCGGAACCAACCGGCTTGGTTTCCGGGGCGGATGGGAAAAGAAAACCTGTCAAACCCAAAACACCATGGCCACAATGGCCGTCGCGGCCACGATGCAACCACCGCCCATGAAGATGGAGGCGGTCAGATACCATTTAAAGTCCAGGTGCATGAAGGTAAAGAGTTGCAGTACCACCTGAATGGCCGCCAAGAAAAGAATGGCGGGAAGAAGCAAATGGGACGGCAGAAGATTCATCCCCACCAGTACGAAGGAAACCACGGTCATCAGCAACATCCATAAGAAGGACAGCAGGTACTTTCCGGTGGTTTCTCCATGCGCCTCCCGGGCCATCTCGCTTTTGCCGGTCGCCTTCTCCAATTGCGCCATGGCGTCCACTCCTTCCGTATTTGCATTTCACAGAATTGTAACATTATTATGACTGAAACGGGAGGGCGGTGTCAATCTCCGAAGGAAACCTTTTCCTCCTTCAGTCTCCTTCATTCCCTTAGAGGCGTTATGAAAAAGTGAGCGGCACCCGGCGAAAAAAGGGAAGGAGGGTGAATCCCCACCTTGTCGATTCATTTCGTATTCGAATCCTCCTCCCTCCGTCTGATGCCTCCCTGATATTCCGGGCTGTAAACCACTTCCAACTTCAGACGGAAAGGATCTTCAAAAAAGACCGCGTAGTACTCGATCGATCCGTGAAACTGGCCCGGACTGCCATACAGAAGCGAAATCTTTCTCTTCCGCAGAAAATCCGCGGCCCGGTCCACGGCTTCCCGGCTTCCGGCTTGAAAGGCAATGTGGTTCAGACCCGGCCTCTTCCGATGAAAGCCTCCCTCCGCAAAACCGGGCCCGCACTGGACGATACAGAGCTTCATGTTTCCGTTCCCGTAAAGCACCCAACCTTCTTCTTCGATCTCCTTGGTGAATCCGAGAAACGCCATCAGGGGATTGTAGAAACGGACGGCCCGCTCCAGATCGGACACATTGTAATCCAGATGGGAAAATGTCACGGAGATCATTCCGGTTCCTCCTTGATTGGAAATTCTTACTTTTTCACTTTGGGAGTCATTCATACTTTCTTCTCGTATATGAACAGGGTTGCCTTCATACCTGACCCATTGTTGAAAAAGGAGTATGATCATTCGGAAGCAACGGAGAAGCCGATCCCGTCACTTTGCCACCGGAGGTGGAAAGCGACGCCGTCCCGATCCAGCCCTGACAGCCAAAAAGCCGGCGTCCTTTACCGGACGGCCGGCTTTTCTTTTTTTCGGTTTTCTCTGATGATCGAATGGATCAGGTGGACGGGGGAGAGTTCCCCGTTGGAAAACCAGACCAGCCCCGTCCGCTTTTTCAACAGCCGGGATGCGATTTCCCCGGATCGGGCGCCTTCACGGTGAAGGCGCAGCGTTTCATCCTGCAGCCACTCCAGGAAGTGCAGCTTCTGTTTCAGGGCTTCCGGGCCGTCGGGAATCATTCCGGCATGGGAGCAAAACACAGTCCGGACCGGATACCGGAGCACCCGGCGGATGGATTCGGCCAGCCGGGAAACGGATTCGTTCCGCATCCCGTATGTCAAACGTTTTCCCAGATAAAGATCTCCCGTAAAGGCCCATCCCCGTTCTTCTTCCACCCAGGAAACGTGATCATCGGCATGCCCCGGGGTGGACACGGCGAGAAAACGGAAACGTTCCGTCTCGATCCGCTCCGTCACAATCCCCCGAACCGGCGTGAGCGGCCCCCAGACCACTCTTCTGTACAGCGGAATCCGGGGAGGGTGGGCCAGGATTTCCGCCGTCCGGTCCCCCATGTAAACAGGCGCTCCGTATTTCTCCGCCAGACGGGCGGCATTGCCCGCATGGTCTTCATGGAAATGGCTCAAGGCGATCGAACGGGGAGGAAAATCCTGCGCAAATCGTTCCACTTCCTTTACCGCCCGACGGGGACCGGTTTCCAGCATCAGGCCGTCGACGTGGAAAACCCAGATCCGAAAAACATTTCCCGGAAAATCAAAACGACACCGAAGAGCGGTGACTTCCCCGTGTTTCAAACGTTTCAGCGACGTTCTAACCATCAGACATCGACCATCCATTATCATTGAGTGATTGAGTATTCATTCATTATTGTACCATAAAACCGGAACCGGCTGAAATGATGGATCCCGGCCTTTGAGCCGGAAACGTCGGCCATTTTCCATTTTCTCTCCCGATTGCGGCTTTTGCCTGTTCCGATATTAAAACCAATGGAGGATCGTCATCCGTCACGTCATACGATATATTGGTAGACAGAGATGAAAGATCATGTGGGGGGGCAACAACGTGTTTAAAAATCTGCTGGCTAAAATGGGAAAAGGCGGAGCAAAGGTGGATCTCAAACTGGAAAAAACGGAATTTCTTCCGGGTGACACCGTAAAAGGAGAGCTTGTCATCACCGGGGGCATGGTGGAACAGCGAATCAACGGGGCCGACGTGGAACTTCAGTTGGTGATCCGGGCCAATGGCAAGCCTTTTAGCCACACCATTGAAACCATCCCGATCCGGGAATCCTTTGTCATCCCCCCGGACAACTGGCGTTCCTTTCCCTTTTCCTGTGTGTTGCCCAAGGAACTTCCCGTCTCCGGCAATCCCGTCACGTACAGCTTTGTGACCCGTCTGGACATCGAAGGGGCGGTCGACCATACCGATCACGACTACATAAAGGTGCAACCGCCCGACCGGCTTCAGAAAGTCCTGCAGGCGCTCTCCCGGCTCGGGTTCCGGGAAAAATACGGCTCCCGTTCCTTCAACGGATACACCCAGGAATTTGAGCTGTTTCCGACCCAGTTGCTTCACGGCAAAGTGGAAGAAGTGGAATTCGCAGCCGCAGTGGAAGAAGGCGGCCTCCGGCTGCTCCTGGAAGTGGATGTTCACTCCTGGACGGGAGAGAAGGAGATCAAGAGGGAACTCTTTCTGGAAAACAGCCTCCTGGACGAGGAGGAACAGCTGAAAGAACGGCTGAGTCAGGTTCTGACGGAGATGGCGGAAAATCCTTCCTCCTGGCAATGGTCGATTTCGGGCAAACACAAGCACGGTTCTCTCCATTGGAAAGGAATGATCGGCGGGTTTGCCGCCGGAGTCCTGGGAGCCATGGTGCTGTCGGAACTGACGGAGGAAGCGGTGGAAGGCCTGGAAGAAGCAACGGACCTCGATCTCCCGGAAGGGGATTTCGATTTGGCGGACGGCATGTTCGATGACTGAAGATGGATTCCATCAAAAAGAAGCCCTCTTGTTGAAGGGCTTCCTTTTTTTAGGTTAATTCCAGTAAAAGCGCACCCGGATCGGCGGTATAGGATCCCAGGGTGCGGGTGAACCGGATGGCGTCCGCCCCATCCAGCACCTGGTGGTCGAAAGAGAGGGAAACATTCATTCTCCAGCCGGGAACCAGCTCCCCCTTTTGGACCACGGGACGCTGCTCCACCGGGTGGAGGGCCAGGATGGCCACCTCCGGCGGATTGATGATGGGCGTGGCGAAACGGCCTCCCAGGGAGCCGGCGTTGCTGACGGTAAAGGTGCTTCCGGTCATCTGCTCCGGTGCGAGGCGCCCTTCCCGGGCTGCCGCCGTCAACTCTTTCAATTCCCGATCGATTTGAAGGATGTTTTTTCGATCCACCTCCCGGATGACGGGAACAAGCAACCCCCGGGGCGTGTCGGCCGCCACTCCCAAATGGACGGACCGGTGGCGGCGGACCGTTTTTTTCTCTTCGTCAAAGTGAGTGTTCAACAAGGGGTGATGCTTCAGAGATACCGCCACCGCCTTCAGCAGCACCGAAAGATAGCCGATCTTCGGAACCCCTTCGGACGCTCTCGCTTTCAACCGGTTCCGCCAGGAAACCAACCCTTCCGCGTTCAATTCCTCAAAATGAGTGGCGTGGGGCTTGTTCGTCACAGAGAAGAGAAGGCGTTCAGCGATCACGCGGCGGGTGCGGGAGAGGGGTTCTTCCGTGAAAGCCGAATCCTCCCGGAGTTCATCCCACTTTTCAGACACCTTCTCTGAAACGGGTCCAAAAGCGTTTTGCCGCGCCCGTTGGGCAACCCCTCGACGGATTCCCGAAGCCAGTTCCACCACCCCGCGGGACTCCGCCAACGCAGCAGCGGCCCGTCGAACGTCCTCCTTCCTCACGCGGCCGTCGGGACCCGATCCCTCCACCTCCCGGATGTCCACCCCCAGATCCCGGGCCAGGCGCCGGGTGGAAGGGGCGGCCAAGGTGCGGCGGCGGGCGGGCGGCTTCTCTCCCGGGGTCGATCCTTCCATCTTCTTCCCCTCTCCGGAAGGGACGGAACCTTCGGCGATGGCCGCCTCCTCCGTCCCGCTGCCGGTTGGTTTGCTTTCCATGCCTTCCTCCCTGATCACCAGCAGCACTTCCCCGACCGGTACCGTCTCCCCCTCGTCCCAGCGGATCGCTTGTATCGTCCCCGCAGCAGGGGAGGGGAGTTCCACCACCGCTTTGTCCGTTTGGACTTCGACGACGGGCTGGTCCGATTCCACCCTTTCCCTTTCATTCACCAGCCAGCGGACCACTACCGCCTCGGCCACCCCTTCGCCGACATCGGGCAGTTTAAATTCAAGACCCATGCTCTCCCCTCCTCAGAATGTCATCACCTTGTGAATCGCCCGATCGATCCGTTTCTGACTCGGACGGAAATCGTCCTCCAGCGCGAACATCGGAACGGGAACATCGAACCCCGTGACCCGTTTCACCGGGGATTCCATCCACAGGAAAGCCAGCTCATGGATCCGGGCAGCCAACTCCGCTCCCAAACCTGCGTTTTTCGGAGCCTCATGAATGATCACCGCCCGTCCCGTCTTTTTGACGGAGGTCACGATTGCTTCTTCATCCAGAGGGCAGAGGCTCCGAAGATCGAGCACCTCGCAGGAGACTCCCCGCTCCGACGCCTCCCGGGCCGCCCGTTCCGCCACCGGGACCATCGTACCCCAAGCGATCAGGGTGACATCTTCTCCCTCTCTCACCTTTCGGGCTTTTCCGATGGGCACTTCGAACCATCCCTCGGGAACCTCCTGGCGGAAAGCCCGGTAAATCTTCATCGGTTCCAGGTAAATCACGGGGTCGGGGTCCCGGATCGCCGACAAAAGCAGGCCTTTGGCATCCGAAGGGGTGGAGGGTGCCACCACCTTAAGGCCGGGAGTGTGGACGAAGAGGGCTTCGGTGGAATCCGAGTGAAGTTCCGGAGCCCGGATCCCTCCTCCATAAGGAGCCCGGACCACGAGGGAGGCGGGATGCTGTCCCTGAGTCCGGGTGCGCAGGCGCGCCGCATGGGTGACAATCTGTTCAAATGCGGGATAGATGAACCCCATGAACTGAATCTCCGCCACCGGCCGCATGCCGTTAATCGCCATACCGATGGCCGCTCCGACAATTCCGGCTTCGGCCAAAGGCGTGTCGATGACACGTTCGTCCCCGAATTCCTCCCACAACCCTTCCGTCGCTCGGAAGACACCGCCGTTTTTACCGACATCCTCTCCCAGGACCACCACATCGGAACGCTCTTTAAGCGCCGTCCGCAACCCTTCATTGATCCCTTGGATCAGTGTTTTCTCAGACACACTCTCCCCCCTCTCCCGACAGTTCCGCACGCTGCCGGTTCAGCTCCGGCGGCAACTCTTCGAACACATGGGCGAAGAGGTGATCGGCGGAGGGAGCGGGAGCCGCTTCGGCTTCCTTGACCGCCCGATCCACGAGCGCTTTGCATTGTTCCTCCCACTTCTTCACGTCCTCTTCCGACAACAACCCTTCCGCTTTCAGAAGGGCTTCCATCCGGGAGATCGGATCTTTCTCCCGAACCCAATCCTCCACTTCCGACGGGTCCCGGTAACGCGTCGCATCATCGGCGGTGGTATGGGAACCTTTCCGGTAGGTGACCGCTTCGATCAGGGTGGCCCCGTCCCCCTTTCGCGCCCTTGTCACCGCTTCCTCCATGGCGCTGTGAACCGCCAGCACATCGTTTCCATCCACCCGGATGCCACGAATGTTATAGGCACAAGCCCGTTCCGCCACCGTCGGAACCGCGGACTGACGGGAGAAGGGTACGCTGATGGCATAATGGTTGTTCTGGCAAAAGAAGATCACGGGGAGCTGAAACACTCCGGCAAAATTCAATGCTTCGTGAAAATCCCCTTCCGAGGTGGCACCGTCTCCGAAATAGGCAACCGAAACCGAGCGTTCCCTTTTCAGCTTGGATGCCCAGGCGGCTCCCATCGCTTGCGGCAGTTGGGTGGCGATGGGAACGTAAGGCGGCAACACACGGACTCCTTCGGGAGGCACGTTCCCTTCCACCCGACCCATCCAATAGAGGAGAATTCTCATCAGAGGCATCCCCGCGATCATGGCAACCCCGTGTTCCCGGTAACTGGGGAAGATCCAATCTTCTTTCGAGAGGGCCAGTGCACTGCCCACTTGGGCGGCTTCCTGTCCTTCCAGCGGGGCGTAGGTACCGATCCTTCCCTGTCGCTGAAGAATGACGGAGCGGCGGTCAAAGGAACGAACCTGCACCATCCACCGGTAAAAATCGAGCTTCAACTCCTCCGGTACGGCTTCCCAGCGACTGCGCCCTTCTTCTGTCAACTGGCCGCCGGGCTTCAGATAACAGCGGTCCACCCGGTCCATCTGTCTGAGCAACCTCCATCCCTCCCTCAGCCCCGGCGATCAAAGCCCAGGAAAATCCGTTTCAGATCCGCCACCTGACGGAGACGTTCAAGGACCAGCCGATCCGCCGCACGGCATGTCGGTAAATCTTCCTCTCGGGACAGCTCATAAATTTTGAGAAGCATATCGTGGATCCCGCGGGTTTTTTCCATGACCCGTTCATGGTGGTAACCCTGAAGTTCATCGGCCACTTGGATCAAACCACCGGCATTCACCAGGTAATCGGGAGCGTAGAGAATGCCCCGCTCATGGAGAAGATCCCCGTGCCGGTCCTTCGCCAGCTGGTTATTGGCCGAACCCACCACCGCCCGGCAACGGAGTTCGTCCAGCGTACCGTCGTGGATCACCCCGCCGATCGCACAGGGGGCGAAGATGTCGCACTCCACCCGATGGATCTCTTCCACCCCCGTCACCTCTATATCAGGATTTCGTGCCTTCAGGCTCTCCACCCTGGCCGGTGAGACATCGGCCACGACACAACGGGCTCCTTCCTCCACCAGTTGACCTGCCAGCCGGGCGCCCACTTTGCCCACACCCTGAATGGCAACGGTTCGACCTTCCAGGCTGTCTGTTCCCCACAGGTGCCGGGCGGTGGCGCGGAAACCCTGCATGACGCCGTAAGCGGTGGGAATGGACGTGTCCCCGCTTCCCCCATGACTTTCGGGCAGGCCCACAAAGGAGTCGGATTCGCGGGCGGCGTGAACGAAGTCCTCCGGCATCGTACCCATGTCCGTACCGGTGAAGAAGCGTCCGTTCAACCCCCCCACAAACCGGCCCAGCACACGGAACATTTCCGGGGTTTTGTCCGTTTCGGGATCCCCGATGATCACCGCTTTCCCACCGCCAAAGTCCACATCGGCCAAACCGCATTTGAATGTCATTCCCCTGGAAAGTCGGAGCACGTCTTTCACCGCCTCGTCGGTGGAGGTGTAAGGCACCATCCGGCATCCCCCCAGGGCGGGCCCCATGGTGGTGTCATGAATCGCGATGATCGCCTTCAACCCGGACCCGGGATGACGGCAGAAGGTGACCTCCTCGTGGCCGCCTTCTGCCATCAATTCAAATATGTCATCCATCCGGGAACGTTGTTCGACCTTCTCTTCCGGCAACTTCTTTTTGGAGGACCGATCGTGATTTTGTCCAAGGACTTTCATGGTGATCATCCCTGCCTTCGTGAAGTGGTGTTCCGTTGCCTAACGAGCGACCGCTCGGCTTATGGGCCAAGAGGAACGGGCTGTTTCGTATCCCGATCCCATGATATGCGCCCCGATGGGGGAGAGTTCGGGGGAACCCCGAATCCCTTATTTCCCCCGGAACTCCGGCACCCGCTTTTCTGTGAAAGCTTGTACCCCTTCCTTGAAATCTTCGGTCTTTCCGGCGGTTTCCTGCATCTGGGCCTCATATTCCAAGGCTTCCTCCAATTCCGAATCCACCGCCCTCCAGAGCGCCCGCTTGGTCAGCCCGATCGCCCGGGTGGGAGCTTGGGCCAGTTTCCTTGCAAACTCGAAGCTCTCTTCCTCCAACCGTTCGTGGGACACGAGCCGGTTGGCCAGGCCGATCTTCACCGCTTCCTCCGCCAAGATGTCCCGTCCGGTCATCAAGAGTTCCATCGCACGGCCGAAGCCCACCAGCCGGGGCAGAAAATAGCTGGATCCGCTGTCCGGGACCAGACCGATGCGGATAAAAGCCTCGATGAATTTGGCCTTTTCGGAGACAATACGGATATCACAGGCAAAGGCCAGGCTGCATCCGGCGCCGGCGGCCACTCCGCCCACGGAAGCGATCACCGGTTTCTCCATCCCCGTGATGGCCCGGATCATCGGGTTGTACCGCGTTCGAACGCTGTCGCCGAGGGACAGGTTGCCGACATGGAGGTCGCTCCGGTCATTCAGGTCCTGCCCGGAACAGAAGGCCTTGCCTGCTCCCTGGATCATAACCGCTCTCACGTCCGGATCCTTCGAGGCTTCCTTCAGCGCGGCGGTGAGCTCTTGGGTCATCCTGCCGTTAAAGGCGTTGTACACCTCGGGGCGGTTCAAGGTGAGAATCCCGACCCCGCTTTCTTTCTGGTAGGTAACGGTTTCCGCCATGGTTTTTCCCTCCTCGGTTTTATTTCCCGCGGAATTCGGGGCGGCGCTTCTCCATAAACGCCTGCATTCCTTCTTTCTGGTCTTCGGTGGAAAAAAGGAAATAAAAGAGCTTCTGTTCATAATCCAGGCCCGCCTCCAGACCGATTTCCGCCGCCCGTTGGACCGCCCGTTTGGCCAGACGGAGGGCAACCGGGGGTTTGGAAGCCAGTTCACGGGCCATCTTCATGGCTTCTTCTTCCAACACTTCCGCCGGAACGACCCGGTTGATCAAGCCCGCTGCATAAGCTTCCTTGGCGGTGATCGGCTTTCCGGTCAACACCATTTCCATGGCCCGCGCTTTGCCCACCGCTCTTGTCAAACGCTGGGTTCCGCCCGCGCCCGGCATCACCCCGAGATCGATCTCCGGCTGCCCGAACCGCGCCGTCTCCGAAGCAAAGATAAGATCGCAAGCCATAGCCAGCTCACAACCGCCTCCCAGGGCATACCCGTTCACCGCTGCCACGATCGGTTTGGAAACGCGCCGGATCCGGTCCCAGTCCGCAAAAGGATCCATGGTTAGCATCTCAGCCGCGGTTGCGCCGGCCATTTCGTCGATATCCGCCCCCGCTGCGAAAGCTTTGGGTCCGCCGGTCAACAGGATCGCCCCCACTGTGTCCTCCCGATCAAAGGATTCAAGCATTTCCACGAGCTCCGCCACCATACGGCGGTTAAGTGCGTTCAGCACCTTCGGGCGCCGGAGTTCGATCCGGCCGACTCCCTTCTCTGTCGATACCCTGAGAAATTCCGGATCCATATGCAACACTCCTTCCGTCCACGGGATTAAAGCGCTTACATTTTCACTTGTGTAAATTGCCACTCAATTTCGATTCCGGTTTCTATTTTATCAAATGTTTTGATCCATTGTCAGCAATTTGCTTTACAGGGGTAAAGCAAAAGAAAAAGCCCTCGCGGGCTTCAGGTTTACACCACATGGCTCCTGGTGTCTTCCAGGCAACCTTTGCAGATGATTTTCCCCTTGAAATAAAAGAGTTCCTCCGAAGAATCGCAAAACACGCAGGAGGGGTTGTATTTTTGCAGAACGATGGTGTCGTCGTTCACGAAGATCTCGACCCCGTCATGCGGCTTGATATTCATCGTTTCCCGCAGTTCTTTGGGCAGAACAATCCGGCCGAGATGGTCCACTCTCCGGACGATCCCGATTCCTTGCATCAACGATTCCCCCATTTCCCTCGTGTGGCACGGTTTCGGGAGATGTGGGCCTGCACCCGCCGGGGAATGGGGAACCGCTGAAGGTTGTCCCATACCGGATAAAAAAGAAGAGCGGAGATCAGTATTCACTTCCCCCCGAATCAAGGGCCGGGACCTTGTCGGGCTCCTTGGTTTCGGATGAGCTGTCGCCCGAAGCCTGGGAATCTCCCGTCGATCCCTCCGGATCGGGGTTGGTCGGTTCCGGGTTGGAATCGTCCCCTTCCGTGTCCCCTCCGGACGTGGTTCCATCCGAGGGTGGGGGGTCGTTCGAAGGTTCCTGTCCGGATGGGTCTCCACCGGCATCCTGGCTGTCACCGGATGTGTCGGTGCTTTGGTCTTCCGGTTTCTTTATCGTGTCGGATGGCTCTTCCTTCGGATTGGAATCCGTTTGATCCTTTGGTCTTTCGGGATCCCGCTGTTTGACCGGGTCGTAAGCTGTCATCCACTGGTTCCATTGTTTTTCCGTGGGTGGGTCGTCGGGGTCGAGGGCATCCTTCAATAACTCCAGCAACTCATTGACGGTTTGATCCTGCAGTTCATCCCTCGTCAACTCATGCCCTTCCGAATTGGCAAAAAGCCATAACGCATATCGGGCGGGAGAAACTTCGAGTTTCTTGGCCCGGTCCTTCAGGCGGTCCGGAAGAGGCAGGGTGACCATTTCCAGATGGGCCCCTCTCAGTTTGGGATCCGTATCCACCTTTTTCTTGATTTTATCCAGGGTGTTATGATTCTTTTCTTCCTTGCTTGAAGAAACCTCCTGGTCGGATTCCGTCACTTGGGAAACAATGATTTCGTCCTTCGGATGGAGCCACTTTTTCTCTTTTGCCTGGTTCAGAAAGTCGGCAACAAACTCATCGATGTGAGTCCCTTCGTATTCGAGATTCTCCCGGACCATCCGGGCCATGTATTCACCCGGGGGATTTATCCCATCGACGGAAATGACCTCTCCCTCCCCGTTGACCCCGACTTCCAGGCTGGAATTGGCGTTCTTTTGGTTCAGAGAATGGCCCCTGTTTGCCGAACCGACCGCGGTATGCGTATTGATATCGATATACACATAGGTTTGGGCATTCACATCCATCGGTTTGAACAGCGGCACCAACAATGCAAAGACCAGTATCGCCGCCGCCAATCCTCCCGTAACCCAGGGGTACCGCATAAAGGAGGTGAAAAATCCCGGTTTTTCTTCCGGAGTGAAGTGAACCTCCTCGCCCAACCGGACACTTCCCTGGCCCTGGGGAGGAATTTTCACAAACTCCCCGTCGGAGGTCATCACGACCCAATGCATCTGCTCCTTTTCCATCAAGATCCCCTTACTCACTGTCGCCACCCCCCTTCATGTCTACTGGTAGTTCCAGATAATCCCGAATCGTGGGCAAGTCTTCCACCAGGATCACTACCAACGCGATCAGGTAATTCCGGTGACGCTTCAACGTTCGGCGGTGGCAGCCGACTTGTTCGGCAAACCCCCGCTTGACCCGCTTTTCCTTGTAAAACTGGTCGAGCAGTTCGGCACGCGAAGCGATCTTTTTGGCAATTTCCATCAGGTTCTGCCGGGTGTCCTTATGCTTGGGAGAAACTTTAGCCAGTTTTTCCATGGTGAGATCGAACTTTGCCAAATGCTCCCGGAACTCTTCCACTTCCGACTGGCGGCGTTCCCTCAGTTCCCGGTCCTGGTGGTTTTCAAAGGATTTTTTGACCACTTCCGGATAGATGGGCTCATTATCCTTTGAATCGGAGGGAATCAAGGTCACCTGATGATTCCTGTGTCTCTTTTCGCTCCTGAAATAGTCCGTCAACCTTCTCTTCATCACGGTAAAAGCGAACGAGAGGAAAGTGGAAGACTGATCATGCCGGTAAGCGTTGATGGCCTCATTAAATCCCATCAAAGCCACCGAGTATTCATCATCTTGAATTGTGATGTTTCGCCTGCAGATTTTGGAGGCCATTTTCCTCACGTACAGTTGGTTCTCGGCGATCAGCTCATCCCGGATCCGGGCTGTCGGATCCTTCTGAGCTTCCCGTACGCGCGTTTCCATCTCAAGCTCCTGCAGGTTGTGATCACCATCCCCCGGACCATGCAACGCCGACACCTCTCCCTACTCTATATATTCGGAGCTCTGCACCGTTTTCTGTCCGTTTCGGACGTTGTTTCTCTATTTTTTCACATCACTATGTACCGGGACCGGCGGATAAAAAGCCTGGAAACGGGAATTCTTCACACAAAGGAGGAGGGTAAAAATGAAAAGGAAAAGACCGCTCTCCAAAAAACACAAAGCAAAACCCCGGTTCGCTCCGGGAATAACGGGCGATCAGCTTCAGAAAGACGCCACTCCCGATGAAGTTCGCCGCGGAGACTACACTCAGACGGTTCGGCTGGAAGAAGAACCACCCCCGCAATAAGCTCCTTACACTCCCCGGGAGCCTTGGGGGAGGATCCGTACAACGGGCCCACCTGTCATTGTTTCGGGCCCCGATTTTTATTATAAACTCCAAAAACGTCAACCGAAAGGTAATTCTCAGAAAAAAAGGGCCGCATCGGGCCCTTCTGTGTCGATGATTCAGTTCGCTGAGGATTGTTGCACCGCCTCCACCGCCCCGGGGTTTTCCAGAGAAGAAAGATCTCCGGCATCCTTGCCGGTGTACGCCGCTTTGATCGCCCGCCTCAGAATCTTTCCGTTCCGGGTTTTGGGCAGATCGCTTACAAAATGGATCTCTTTCGGTTTTAACGCTTTTCCCATCTTTTCCGCGACGGAGGTCACCAGTTCCCGTTTCAGGTTTTCGTCCCCTGCCACCCCCGGCTTCAGGACGGTGAAGCAGACGGCTGCTTCCCCTTTGTCCGGGTCCGGCACCCCGATGGTGGCTGCCTCCACCACCGAGGGATGATCGACCAGGATTGATTCCACCTCAGCCGGCCCCAACCGCTTTCCGGCGATTTTCAGCGTGTCATCCGACCGTCCGGTAATGAACCAATAACCCTCATCGTCCACCTGCACCCAGTCTCCGTGAACCCAGAGGTTGGGCCAGCGACTCCAGTAGGTGTTTTCGTACCGCCCGGGGTCTTCCCAGAAGCCGCGGGTCATGCCCACCCAAGGTTGGCGCACCACCAGCTCTCCCACTTCGCCGCGGACCGGATGGCCTTCTTCATCGACCACATCCGCATCCATACCCGGCATCGGACCGTTAAAGGAACAGGGAACGATCGGTTTCATCAGGTTGGAGGAAAGGATCCCCCCCGAGATTTCCGTTCCGCCGGAGTAATTCCAGATGGGAACCTTCTTTTTGCCCACTTTCTCAAACAGCCAGCTCCATGGCTCCGGATTCCAGGGTTCCCCCGTGGAACCGAACACCCTCAACGTGTCCAGATCGTGACCTTCCAACCAGCGATCCCCGAATTTCATCAATGCCCGGATGGCCGTGGGGGAGACTCCCAGATGGGTCACCCCATGGGTGTCAACGATCATCCACACCCGGTCCGGCTCCGGATAATCCGGCGTCCCTTCGAAGAGCACCATGGTGGCTCCGTTCATCAACGAACCGAACACCATCCACGGGCCCATCATCCAGCCCATGTCCGTCATCCAGAAGAGAGTGTCCCCCACACCAACGTCCATGCTGTAACCGGCATCGAAGGCCGCTTTGACGGGAAAACCGGAGTGAATGTGAACGGTTCCCTTGGGCCGGCCCGTGGTTCCCGACGTATAGATGATCATGAAGGGGGTATCCGCATCGGTCGCTTCCGCAGAAAGCGCTTTCCTGTTCGACATCAAAACATCCCAGTCGATGTCCCGTTCCTCGTTCAGCGGACAATCCTTCCGGTTCAGACGACGGACCACCACCACCTTCTCCACACACGGGGAGAGGTCGGCGGCTTTGTCCGCCTCTTCTTTCATGGGGATGGTTTTGCCCCGCCGCAGGAAGCCGTCAGCGGTCACCAGTACCTTGGCTTTACAGTCCTTCAGGCGGGTGGCCACCGCTTCCGCTCCGTAACCGGAAAAGCACGGGGTAAAGATGGCACCGATTCGGGCCGCCGCCAGCATGGCCACCACGTTTTCCACCACCATCGGCAGATAGATGGCAATCCGGTCTCCCCGGCCGACACCCAGTTGCTTAAGGCCCCGGGCGAAGGCGTTGACCTCGGTCCAAAGTTCCCGGTATGTCCGCTTCCGGACCTCCCCGTCATCCCCTTCCCAGATCACGGCCAACCGGTTTCGTGCCCGGGGGTCTTTCACAAACCGGTCCAGGCAGTTATGGGCCGCGTTGATCTTGCCCTCCACAAACCACTTGGGCCAGGGGGCCCCGTCGGAACGGTCCAGAACCTGGCGGTAAGGCCGAAACCATTCCAATCCCAGATCTTTGGTCACTTCTTCCCAGAACCAAGCCGCATCCCCGACGGAACGTTGGAAAAATTCATCATAGTCGGCAATTCCGTTTTTCTCCATCAGCCGGTACATCTTCATGTTTCGGATCTGTTCCCTGTCAGGAGACCAAACTGCTTCTCTCACGTTACGGCTCACCCCGTTTCCTGTCGGTTCAATTATATTCTAAACAGTTCCAAGGTTTTGGTCAAAGCACTCCCCTTGATTTCCCGGGCCGCAGTCTGTAAAGTTGGGGTACGGTCACAAGGAACTGGAAAGAAGGATTGAGTGGTGTTGTCATTGGACAAGCGATATCTGAAACGGACGATCCGGAAAGCGGAAATCAAGAGCACCCACTTGGGCGAAACAAGGAACATTCAGGTCTACCTTCCTCCCGAACACGATGAAAGTGAACGCTACCCGGTCATCTACCTCCAGGACGGAGACGATTATTTCAATATGGGACGCCTGGCCACCCAGGCCAACCAACTGATCCTGGACGGAGAAACCCACCCCTTTGCAGCGGTGGCCATCCCCGTGAAGAAGGAAAATCGCAACGCGGAGTATTCTCCCCAAGGGGAGCGCCACCGTTCTTATCTCCGCTTCTTTGCGGAAGAGTTGGTCCCCATGGTGGAACGGGATTTCCCCGTTTCCGACCGGGCCGGGGACCGGGTCTTGGGCGGTTCTTCCCTGGGCGGAACCGTTTCCCTTCATTTGGCTCTGGAGTATCCCGACCTTTTCCACCGCGTCCTCTCCCAGTCCGGTGCCTTCCTCGAACCCACCCTCGAAGCGATCGGCCGGAGGAACTCCCTCTCCGGCTTGAAGATCTACCAGACCATCGGAAAGTCGGAGACCGCGGTGCCCACTCACTTCGGCAACCTGGACCTGTTGGCGAGAAACCGGGAGGTTCACCGGGCGCTTCAGGAAAAAGAAGCCGAGGTGGTCTATTCCGAACAGGAAGGCAACCATACCTGGGGATTCTGGCAAAAAGACCTTCCCCGAGCATTGAAGACGTTCTTCGGAAAAGAGTGACAAGCGGCCACCCTGGAGGTGGCCGCCTCACTTTTTTCAGCGGGAGTGATCCCCCGCCGATTCACCGTTTGGTCTCACCCCGGTTACTCTTCCTTGCCGAAGGAATACAGTTCCGCCGGTTGGATCAAGACCCGCCCCGAACCGGTGAAGTTGAGCTGAACCGTCTCCCCCGAAGACTTCCCGAAAAGTGTCTTCAGGTTGATGTCTGTCTTCAGCCGGGGGGAAACACCGGAGGTCCAGCCAATCACTGCATTGGGGTCCACCGCCACGGGAGCTTCCAAGGCGATCGGTTCCCCGTGGGAGCTGATGGCCACAAACCCGTGTCCGGAGAGTCGGCAGGTGAACAATCCGCCGGAAGCCACTCCGGCGCCCCGGATCACCGAGATGTCCCAGTCGACGGTTTTCTCAAAAGCCAGGAGGTGGCGTCCTTCCACGAAGAGGGTTTCCCCCTTCAGGTGAAGGATGGTCACTTCCGCCGCGTCATCGGCGAGGAACAGATCCCCCGAGCCGGTGGCTTTCATCAGCGGAAATCCTTCCCCGCTGATTTTCTTCTTGATCCATTTGCCGATGCCGCCGGAAGTGCTTTCAAACTTGATCTTCCCCTGGTAAGCGATCATACTCCCCGCCCGGCAATAAACCGTATCCGTCACACGGATTTTCAACGCCTTGCTGTTCTGTTTGACAAAGGCTTCTTCCGCTTGGACTTCTTCCGCTTGATCCAGCAAGCGATCCAACGATTCCGCCACGTTTGTTCCTCCTTTCCTACATCCACCACAAAGGGATCTGCCGGTCAAAAACGTTTTAAAAAACGCCACCTGTTATCTGCTGAGTGAGCAAACAAAAGGCGGCGTGGATTCTGGATGGAGACTCCGGTTTATCCGCAGTATTTGTCATAGGCGGCGGTCAGGTTGGCGGAGATCTCTTCCAGGCTTCGATCTTCAATTTCATGGCGTTGAACCATGTGCACGATTTTCCCGTCTTTCATCAGGGCAAAGGACGGGGAGGAAGGCGGATATCCTTCGAAGTATTCCCGCGCTTTGGCGGTCGCTTCCTTGTCCTGGCCGGCAAACACCGTAAACAGGTGATCCGGTTTCGGATCGTGCTTCAGGGAATGAGCCACGGCCGGACGGGCCAATCCGGCCGCGCAGCCGCAGACCGAGTTGACAACCACCAATGCCGTCCCTTTCGCCCCCTTGTTTTCCAGAGCTTCCACAACTTCTTCCGGCGTACGCAATTCTTCAAAACCGATCCGTGTCAGTTCGTCACGCATGGGTTGAACCATTGCCTGCATTTGTTGGATGTAGAAATCTTGCGCCATCCGAATTCCTCCTTCCGGTCATGATTGTATCCCAATGACCCCCGGTGAGTCTGTGACACACCCCACGGCTAAACGCGTTGTGAAAAAGTGAGCGGCAGCATTTACCCAAAGCCGCTCCGGCTGCACGGGCGTACCACAGGTGACCGAAGGAAAGGCCTGTGGTGCACTCCTTTACAGTCGCACCCCAAGGGCACTTCTTCGGACGCCGGGGGCTTCTCGGCTCATCGGGGCTGGTAACCCAGTATCCCTCACCGACGGCTCCGTCCGAGCCAATGAACGGGCACTGAAGCTGAGACAACGACAGGCCTTTCCGAGGCCTGAACGGTTCCTCGACTCGTTTAACGGCTTTTCGGCCGTACCTTAAAGATACCAAAAATTTGTCGCACTTGCGAGAGGGGAAAGCCCTCCCTCGTCCAACGCGCCTTATATCACAACGCTACAAGGATTGTGAAAAAGTGAGCGGCAGCATTTACCCAAAGCCGTTCATCCTGCTGCGGGCAGGGGCAAACGCCTTCGGATGCAACACAGAGAAGCTTTTGCCCCTGAACGCCCTTGCAGGCTGATTCTCCGCTGGGCAGGACAGCAAAGTCGCTGTTTTGGGTAAACGCTTCCCCTTTTCTCGAAACGAATTTTCAATCACAACGCTAAAGCCAGAGACTGTACGTCGCGATCTGATAAAGAGGGTGGAGAGCCTCCCCTTTCCTCCTGTATGATATGGGGGAAGGAGGGATTCCCGTGGATGTGGAGGCGTACTTGGCCCGAATCGGCCTCGGTTTTGTCGGAAAACCCGACTTGGAAACGCTCCGTCTCCTGACGGAACAGCATTTGATCCACGTCCCTTTTGAAAATCTGGATATCCACCATCATCGCTGGATCCGCCTTCATTGCGGGGAGATTCTAAACAAAATCGTGCGTGAACGACGGGGCGGTTTTTGTTATGAATTGAACAGCGCCTTCGGGGCTCTTCTTCGAAAAATGGGATACCGGGTTTCCATGGTATCCGGCCGTGTCCGCTCTGCGGCGGGCGGGTTCGGTCCCGAATACGACCACATGGCGTTGATCGTTCATCTGGAGGAACCCTGGCTCGTCGATGTGGGCTTTGGAAACTCCACCAGACAACCGCTGCCCCTGAACGGCTGCAGATACAACGATATCAGCGGGGGATACCGGGTGAAAAAAGTACCGCAAACGGAGGGTGTCTACGCATTGGAAAAAAAAGATAAGTGGCGATGGATCCCTGAGTACCGGTTCTCCACCGTTCCCCGGCGTCTAAAGGATTTCACCGTCATGTGCGAACACCAGCAGACCTCCCCCACCTCGGTCTTCCGACAGAAACTGATCGTCACCCGGGCCACGCCTCAAGGCCGCATCAGCCTGTCCAACCGCCACTTGACGATCTCCGGCCGCGGCAACCACACGAAAACCCCGATCCGGGACATCCATGAACGGAACCGGCTGATCCGGGAACATTTCGGCATCGATCCCGACACCATCCAGCCCACCCGCAACCACCCTCTTTTCGCTTCGGAATAATCCCGGCCTGTTCGGTGCATCCTCCTCTAATGAACAAACCCCGATCAAAGGCGGGATCCCGATGACCCGAACCGATCACAACGAAAACACGCGTCCCCGCGAAACCACATCTCTGCACCTCAAATCATTCGGCTGGATGCTCCTGTTCACGGCGATCGCCTTCGCCCTGGTGGGGGGCGGATACTTCCCGGCTCCGGTCACCTTCACCGTCCTCCTCTTCCTCGCTTTCGTCCAGCTCATCCTCCAACTGACCACTTTCATGCACCTGGATCGTCGAAGTCAACTCCCCATCTTGTTCATAGTCAGCGGAGTCGGCTTCAGCGTCATCATCGCCGTCGCCCTGTGGATCATGAAAGGTTGACGGCTGATATTTTGTCCCCGCCATCGCCAACGGATCAAACACCTCATGCGGCCTGTTGAAAAACAGGCCTTTTTCATTGAATCTTTCAGAAAATCATGTTTTCTTACCCTGCCGGTCATCGGGGATGATGACCGGCACATAAAGAAACCCGGGGAAGCCAATTAGAACGGAAAAGCATAAGTTGCTTCGCCTGCTGGATAATATTTCATAAAAAGAAACTTTTATATATCTCTGTTTTTTCATCTATAATGGACACAAACGGGAAAACAAAATTTCATGGATTTTTATCGAGGTGATCCCTTTGACTGTACTGGAAATTCACGAAATCGGGGAAGTAATCCGCAAAGTAAGAAAAGAACGGGGGCTCCGTCTGGAGGACCTGGCTGACGATAACATCTCCCCCGCCACGATCAGCAACATTGAACGTGGGGTTCCCCATGTCAATATGGAGAAAACCAAATACCTTCTGTCGAAACTGAACCTGGAATTGGACAATCTTCCCAACCTGATGGTCAGTGAACAACAGGAGTTAGAAGAGACGAGATTTGAGTTATTCAAAGCGGAAACCTTGTTAACGATTGGAGATGTTGAGGCCGCAGCAGAGAAGTTGGATCGACTGGATCTGGAAGACAGTCATCCTTACGCATCGCTTGCTTACTATTTAAAAGGGAAGCTGTTCCGAACCAAGCAAAATTGGAAGCGAGCGGAACGATCCTTATTCAATGCCATTCGATTAACGAATCAAAGCAAACAAAACAACATTGAAGCGGCATCTTACAATGAGTTAAGTTTATGCAGTTTTAATCAAAATGACATTAACCAAGCCTTAAAATATGTGGAGAGCGGCTTGGATTCCTATATTGAAAACGGAGAAAGACCGATTTTTAAATACCTCTTAAGACGTAATAAAGCCATTTATTTGGAAAAGTTGGGCCGCCTCGGTGAGGCCATGCAAATTGTTCAAGAAGTGTGGGACTCTCTTTGGGAAATTGAACAAATTGAGACCATTCTCAGTTTTTATTGGTTGCGGGCCGACCTTTTACGAAGAAGCGGGATGCTGGAAGACTCCATTCACTATGCCAAGGAAGGTTTGGAACTGGCACGGCTCAACAGGCAATATCATTCGATGTTTGATTTGTGGACGGTATTGGGAAGCGTGTATATGCAACAACAACATTGGAATCAAGCCGAATCTTCTTTTAACATGGCTCTAAAACTGACGGGCAAATTTGAAGATGAGCATAAATTCACCACCACTTACGCCAGACTGGGCATCCTGTACATGCATAAACGCAAGTGGGATTTAGCCAAGGAAGTGATTCAAAAAGCGATTCGCATAGGGGAAAGAAAAGATGTAGCCCCTCGATTAACTTACGCTTTGCAAGTGATGGGTGACTTTTACCGAAAGCAGGAACATTACGAGGATGCCATTCATTTCTATCAGAAAGCGCTGGATATAGCCAAAAAGCATTCTTACACAAAAAAGGAGTACCAAATTCTTTTCCGCCTGTCACAGTGTTATGAAAAAATTGACGAGCAGGAATTCCATAAATGCCTGCAAAATATGTATAAAGTACAACAGGATTTACAGGGGGAGGAGGGGATAAGCATTGAAGAAGAATAAACTGCTGTTATTTATGACATCGATCTTGCTGTTTGGCGGGATTCTTTTTGTGGACTCTTTAAGTGATGACAATGCAAGGGCCTCCCATGATTCAACGGGTGCTGTCCTTCAAAGTGATGATCCTGGCAGTGACTGATCTCGTCCTGAAAGCGGTGTGAAAAAGTGAGCGGCAGCCGCTCCGGTTGCACTCACAGAGTACAAGTCTCGCTTGGGGTCGCTTCTCTCCCCGGTCTCGCTATGCACTCACAGAGCACAAGTCTCGCCTGGGGTCGCTTTACTCCCCGGTCTCGCTATGCACTCACAGAGCACAAGTCTCGCCTGGGTCGCTTTACTCCCCGGTCTCGCTATGCACTCACAGAGCACAAGTCTCGCCTGGGTCGCTTCTCTCCCCGGTCTCGCTATGCACTCACAGAGCACAAGTCTCGCCTG
>NZ_QBKR01000002.1 GCF_003054245.1 Melghirimyces profundicolus | reverse complement strand
CTGTTCCATTTTTCTATCGCCATCGTGACACTAAACTTAAGAAATTCACTCACTGTTAATTTCCGAGCTGGATCCCAATATTTGTGTTCTTCCAGGATCGTTTGGAGTTCATCTTGGGAAAGAAGTAATTGTAAACTGCGAAGCACTGTGTTATTTTTACTCATGAGAGCACCTCTCTTGTGGGTAAACTGTGGTGGGTTTTCCCATTATACAGGAGAGTGCTCTTTTTGTTTATCCGAAATTTTGGCTAATCAACAGGCCTGGGATTCCCTAATTAATTATTTGGAAAGGTTCTATATTTAGATGGTTCTTTTGCTAATTAGTCAGCTTTCAGTATGGACAAATAAGCTTCCACCTTCTCCATATATTCCGGTGAAGGCTTTACCAACCGATCTTGCCAGAGCCTCACACTTTTCTCGCTGACACCCAAGAAGTCGGCCATCTCTTTATGTGTCATCCCGTGATATAAGCGGGCTTTTTTTAGCCGTTGGCCGAAGGAATATTCAGGAAGAGACTCGAAACAACCAAGGTGGGCAATGGGGACATTCAAAGCCTGAGATAAAAGGCGTAAGGTACTTAGCTTTGGCTTTGTTTGACCGTTCTCCAGTTTACTTAAAGCTGTAGGGCTAATCCCAACTCTGTTGGACAATTCTTGGGTAAGCAATCCCTTCGCAACACGAGCTTCTTGGATACGTGTGGCAGGGATAATGGGTTGGTTGTCTGTTTTCAAGCGGCTGTTTGGCACCAACTGAGCCATTGTTAATCCTAAGTTTTTCTCTGCATGGTTGTCCCTGCGGTTACTTCGGCTACGAGGAAGAAAGTGCCTGCACCGGCACCCATCAAGAGGTCCGGCGCTACCGCTCCAAGCTCTCCAGCCCCCTCCTGGACCAAATCGTTTGAACCCCCTGAACGATCAGGAGGCATACGAAAAATCGACGGTAAGATAAAAGGAGATTGGGGGAGTGTCCATCCACCTTATTCAAGCAAAATATAGGCGTCGGAGATGCCGAGGGCTTTCACTTCGGCCAAACGGGCTTCCGCATTTTCCTGCTTGGAAAAGGCACCGGCCTGTACGCGATAATACGTTTGTCCGTTGATTTCCACCTGAACGATGATGGCGGAGATTCCATTCTGTTCAAGGTAGGATTCCCGGGCTTGAGCATTGGTCAGGCTCTGGAAGGAGCCGGCAATCACTTTGTACAGTTTCTGTGTTTTCTTTGAGAGCGAAAGGGCTTTGGCGATTCCCAGTCCAATGGCTTCGGAAAGGTCCTGGATAAAGGTGGCGTTTGTTAACAGTTTCAGATCCTGGCTTGTATCGATAAACAGGTTTTCGAGTAAGATCGCCGACATGTTGGTTTCCCGCAGTACATAAAAGTTGGCACGCTTCTTTCCGCGGTCCCGAACGCTATATCGGGGACCGATGATTCCCATGATCGTGGAGTGAATGGTATCTTGTGACTTCACCGTGAACGGGGGCACCGTGCCGTTGTAGATATAACTCTCCCAACCCGTTCCACCCCCGGCGTTCACGTGGATGGAACAGAAGTAATCGGCGTTGTTCCGGTTGGCCAAATCGGTTCTGGAGGACAGGCTGACCGTGACATCTGTGGTCCGTGTCATCATGACGCTGACTTGGTAGTTGTTGAGGAGAAAATCCCGGACTTTAAGCCCAATCTGCAATGTGAAGTTTTTCTCTTGATAACTGCCATTTACGGCACCCGGGTCCGTTCCGCCGTGTCCCGGATCAATGACAACCAATGGCATCCTTCATCACCTCTTCTATCAATCTATGACGGAAAAGGGGATGAAGTTTGGGTTAAACAAGCCCTTTATTTATACCAATTCAAGAAGCATCCCCTTCTTGAATCTTGCATTTCCTTTCAGCACTGGTAACCGGAGGGGAGACAGAGCGGACCGTGACCTTTCTTTCGGAGGGCAACCCGGTTCGGGGCGGAAATCGGTTTCCTGCAACCCTTGGTCATTCCTCTGGACTCCTGCATAGACAGACACAAAAAGACAAAGATCATGATCTTTGTCTTTTTGTCTCACCCGGAAATCCAGGTCAATCCTTAAGGTTTTTTTGAATATAAGTAACGGTTTTCAAGAGCTCGACGGGGGAGGGGCGTCCGAAGGGGCCGGTCTGTTTATGCTTGTACATCAGGCGGCCCTGATCGTCAATGAGAATATGGGCGGGGTCTGCATGGGTTCCATGGTCTTCATAGGGATCATTTTCCCGATGGATGTAAACACCATAAGCTTCCGAGGCTTTGTATTCGGGGTCATGAAAAACAGGGAAACTGAATTGATGATCCTTTGCCATTTTCCTCAGTGCTTCGGGATCATCGGTTGAGATCACAATGGGGTCGACCTGTTTGTTTTGGAATTTCTTCAAGTTTTCCTCCAAACCTTGGAGGTCCTCAACGCAAACCGGTCACCATGCCCCCCGGAAAAACAGCAACAGTTGCCAATGACCGTTTTGCCGGCGTTGTTCATCCAGGTTCATCGGATCTCCGGTCACCGAGGTGAGAGATAGGTTGGGCGTCTGTTCTCCCAGTTTCATATCCGTCATTTTTTATCCTCCTTTTATCGGGCTTAGGATCATTGTTCCTTGGTTGTTTTCCTTTTAAACCTCACTGAAGTGAACCTGAATATTGGAGTTCGATGAGGGCCAGGGAAGATGTATCAAGAAAGGGGTGATCGCCCTTATGTCCATTTTTTCCGGGCATGTTAAGGAACCCATCCCTGGAAACGGTGGATACCGGATTCCATTTCTCTGTGAACCCACTATGAGACAAAATTCTTTTCAAAAATGTAATCCAGCTTACAGCATCATGACCCGACAGAGTCGATAATAAACGAAGATCATGGTGAGGGGGGTCGCATGATTGTAAAAGCAACCGAAACTGAGTTTCAAGACCAAGGGTTCGCGTCAGTTGATACTGAAGGAAAGGATGACGATAATGGCTGAACAAATCATGACCGTGACCGTGAACTCGGAAAGTTCCAATATGCGGACGGATGTGGAAGCGGGTAAGCATCAGTTTATCATCGATGAACCGGCCAATATGGGCGGCTCGGATTTCGGTCCCAATCCGCTGGAATATCTCCTCGGTGCCTTGGTTGGTTGTGAGAATGTCATTGCCAATTTTGTGGCCAAAGAAATGGACTTTGATCTGAAGGGAATTCGCTTCCGTGCGGAAGGGGTGTTGGATTCCCGGGGACTGATGGGGGATCCGGACGTTCAACCTTATTTTCAAAAAGTAAGAGTCCAAGCGGAGGTTCAAACCACCGAAAGCGACCCGCGTGTACAGGAACTGCAAAAAGTGGTCGATCAGCGGTGCCCGGTATTTACCCTTCTGAAAGCCGCAGGTGTGGAATTGGAAGTGGAATGGAAAAAAGTCTCCTGACAATGAGGGGAGCTTAAAGGACGATGAGACCCTATATTTCATGGGTTCCGGAATCCAGGCGGAGGGGGGAGTTCCCGTGGAAGGACAAAAGAAAGGCGCTGAATGGGCGCCTTTCTTCCTTTTTTGGAAGAACCCGGTCTTAACCCCCATACAACGCCTTAATCGGAAATGCGTGAATGCCCGTCATCACGTGAAGTTGAATCAACCGAAAGCCATCTTTTGATGTTTTTTGTAATCCGTTTCACGGTCAATGGAGGTATTTTTTTATATACTCTTCATAACCCGGGAAGGAGGGGTGAGATGGAGAAATATGATTTGCTGGTTTTGGGCGGAGGGGCAGGTGGTCTGGTCACCGCGGCGGGAGCGGCCAGTCTGGGAGCGAAAGTCGCCTTGATTGATAAAAACGAGCTGGGCGGCGACTGTTTGTGGAGCGGTTGTGTGCCGACCAAATCCCTGATCCATTCGGCGAAACAGGTGCAAGCGGCCCGACGGGCGGCCGACTTTCAACTGGAGGTCCGGGGAAAGCCGGATTTCTCCCTTGCTCATCAACGCCTGCATCAGGCGATTCAAACCATCCGAACCCACGATGATCCGAATCGGTTTCGGAAAATGGGGGTTGATGTTTATCAAGGAGCGGGCGTCTTTCAAAGTCCCCATGAAATCCAAACAGGGGACGATCGGCGAATTTGGGGGAAACGGATCGTCATTGCCACCGGATCCCGTCCTGTGGTACCAAAGATCGAGGGGTTGGAGGAATCCGGGTATTTAACCAATGAATCGGCGTTACAACTGAAGGTGTTGCCTTCATCCCTGCTCATTGCGGGCGGAGGACCGATTGGATTGGAATTCGCACAGGTTTTTGCCCGGTTCGGGGTCGAAGTGACGGTGGTGGAAATGGCTCCGGACATTCTCATTCGGGAAGATCCGGAACTCATCCCCTATGTGAAGCGGGCCTTGAAACGGGAAGGCATTCAGTTTTTGACAAAAACGAAGGTAACCGGTGTCCAAGAAAAAGGGTCCCGGAAAGAAATCACGGTGGATCAAGATGGAAGCGTCCGGAAATTTACCGTAGACGAAGTGATGATCGCAGCGGGTCGGAAGCCCAATACCGAAACACTGCAATTGGATCGGGCCGGGGTGCGGACGGAACGGGGGGCGATTCAGGTCAATCCGTACCTGCAGACCTCCCGTCGCCATATTTACGCCATCGGGGATGTCATCGGACGTTTTCCCTTTACCCATGCGGCCGGATACGAAGGGAAAACGGTCGTGGCCCATGCGGTGTTGGGACTTCGGAGAAAAGTGACTTACGATCATCTGCCCTGGGTGACCTATACCGATCCGGAAGTGTTCCATATGGGGTTGACCGAATCGGAAGCCCGTGAGAAATACGGAAAAATCCGGGTGTACAAGACTGATTTGAGTCAAGTGGATCGGTTCGTGACGGAACATGCAGCAGAAGGACTCATCAAAATCGTGACGAATCGGAAAGGAACGATCCTCGGGGCTCATGCAGTGGGTCCCGGAGCGGGGGACTGGATGCAGGAAGTGGTGTTTGCCGCGCGTTACGGGCATAAGATCGGCGACCTCTCCCAAGCGGTGGTTCCATATCCCAGCCGGGCCGCTGCTGTTCAGCAGACAGCGGATCAATACTGGAGAGAAACATTGTTCTCGGGATGGTTGCCGAAGCTCACCAAGCGATACTTGCGCTGGTTCCGTTAGAAGCGTTGTGAAAAAGTGAGCGGCAGCATTGACCCAAAGCCGATCCGGCTAGGGAAGGGCGGTTTTTATGGGGAAGACCTGGAAATGGATCAGCCTGATTTTGCTTTTGTTGATGGGATTTTGGCTGGTTCGCACCCTGGGGTGGGAGAACTTGACCCCGAAACAAATCCAACCATTCATTTTGTCCTTCGGGGTCTGGGCGCCCCTCTTCTATATCTTTCTTTATGCGGTTCGGCCGCTGTTCTTCTTCCCGGCCGTGGTATTGACCCTTTCGGGGGGGTTGACCTTCGGGCCGTGGTGGGGAACGTTGTATGATCTGATCGGGGCCTCTCTGGGAGCCGGTCTGGCCTTTGGTCTTTCCCGAACGTTGGGACGGGAAACGGTTCAGCGGTGGTTGGGAAAGCGGTTGAAGCTCTTGGATGAACGGGCGGAACGGTACGGTTTTCGAACGGTTCTGCTATTGCGTCTGATCCCTCTGATTCCCTTTGACGTCATCAGTTACAGTGCCGGCCTGTCCCGGATTCGATTCCGTGATTACGGACCTGCGACCACATTGGGAATGATCCCCGGTGCATTTGCCTACAACTACCTGGGGCATTCCCTCCATCAGGTGTTTTCCACGACGTTTTATGTCGCTCTTGGGTTCGTGGTTTTGCTGATGATTTTGCCGGTCGTGTACAAACGATGGAAAGGCTCTTCTTTTCGAAGCAGGGAACAAGGAGGTTCCAAATGAAAAAACGAATGATTCCGCTTCTGTTCACTGTCCTGGTTTTGGTCTTGGGAGGCTGCATGGGACCGTCGGAAGGTACGACCTTCTCCCGGTCTCTTTTAAAGAAACCGTGGGAAGAGGTGGTCAAACAGGCGAAGGGGACAGACATTCGGTTGTATATGTGGGGAGGAGACGAGTCGATCAACCGCTATATCGACGAATGGGCGGCCCCGAGGTTGAAGAAGCAATACGGAGTCAAGCTCGAGCGGGTCCCGGTTTCGGATACCCAGGATATTATCAATAAACTGTTGACGGAAAAGCAGGCTGGAAAAAACAAAGGAACCGTCGATCTGATTTGGATCAACGGGGAAAACTTTCATACGGCCAAAGAGCAGAAGCTGCTTTGGGGTGCTTTTGCCGACCGGATTCCCAACGTGAAGCGGTACGTGAACCGGGAGACACCGGATATCCGGTTGGATTTCGGGGAAGAGACACAAGGATTGGAAGTGCCCTGGGGAAAAGCGCAATTTGTATTCATTTATGATCGGAACAAGGTGAAAAACCCACCCAAGAGCATGGCGGAATTGAAAGAGTGGGTCCGAAACCACCCCGGAAAATTCACGTACCCGGCGCCCCCTGATTTTACGGGAAGCGCCTTTGTCCGTCAGGCCCTGTTTGAGACCACCGGCGGCCACAAACAGTATGTCCGGGGGATGGAAGACGAGCGATTCAACCGAAAAGCGGAGAAACTGTGGGCCTATCTGAACGATTTGGAGCCGTACCTGTGGCGGGAAGGAAAGACATATCCCGAAAGTCTGGCCAAACTGGACCAGCTTTATGCCAACGGGGAGGTTTGGATGACGATGGGATATGATGCGGCCCGGGCCGCCGGCGAAATCCGAAAAGGGCGGTTCCCGGAATCCACCCGGACGTTTGTGTTGGATCAAGGGACGCTGTCCAACACTCATTATCTTTCCATCCCGTTTAACGCCCCCAATCCGGCAGGGGCGATGGTGGCGACCCATTTCCTGCTTTCTCCGGACGCGCAACTGACCAAAATGGATCCCGACCACTGGGGGGAAGACATGGCGTTGGATCCGGAACGGTTATCCAAAGAGGATCAGGCGCGACTAAAGAACATGGACCGGGGCGAGGCGATTTTGCCGTCGGATAAGCTGGCGAAGCATCGGATCCCGGAAGTGCCGGCGTCGGTGGTGAATCAACTCGAAAAAGGCTGGAAATCCCATGTGGCAAAGAAGTAAACCTTACCTGCTCATCGCTCCGGCAACGGGAGCGATGCTCCTTTTGTTTGTGGGCGGATTGTGGGAAGGGGTGTTGCAAAGCCTGGGGTACCGCCCCTTGGTGGGGCAGAGTCGGCTGACCCTTCAATTTTATGAAACCCTTCTCTCTTCCGCCGATTTTTGGCGATCCCTCGGCTTAACCCTCAGGGTTTCCATCCTGTCCACCTTGGCCGGTGGCGTATTGGGACTGATGATTTCGGTCTGTCTGGTCATGTTGGCCGGTGCGGGGCCATTCAAGCACAGCCGGTTCTGGCGGCATGTGTTTCAACTCCCGCTCTTGATTCCCCATTTCGTTGCCGCCTACCTGGCGGTGGTGATGATGATCCAGACCGGCTGGATCCCCCGGTTGATGTTCGCTCTCGGATTCCTGGACCAACCCGCGGACTTTCCCGTTCTGGTGCAGGATCGATTCGGTTGGGGGATCGTACTGACCTATGCCTGGAAAGAAGCTCCCTTCATCGCCTGGATGTTATATCCGGTCCTGTACCGGACGCAGGAGAAATGGTGGGAGGTGGCCCGGGTGTTTGGAAGCGGACGATGGGCCTACTTTCGGGAGATCTTGTTGCCCCTTTTGTTGCCGGCCTGGATGACGGCCTCTTTTATCGTGTTTGCTTTTACCTTTTCCGCCTTCGAAGTTCCCTACCTGTTGGGAGTGACGTATCCGCAGATGTTGCCGGTGTGGTCCTTTGAAATGTACACCGGAGGCGATCTGACCAAGCGGCCCGCCGCCTTGGCAGTCAATGTGCTGTTGGCGGGGATGGCGGTTTTCTTCGGTTGGTTGGCCCACCGGACGGGCCGACGATTCGGGTTGTTGGAAGGGGGGCGTTGGGAGTGAGCCGCAGGCTCTTTCATCGCTTTCACAGGGTGGCGGTTTTCTTATTCATCCTGTTCATTGTGGTTCCGTTCATCCCCTTGCTTCTGTGGAGTGTGTCGGCGGGCTGGCGGTGGCCGCATGTTCTTCCGGAGTCCTTCAGCCTGAGGGCGTGGACTTACCTGTTCTCTCCTTCATCGGGATTGTGGGAATCCATGGGGGTCAGTCTTCAGGTGGCGATTGTTGTGACGTTGATCAATCTTTTGATCGCCGTGCCGGCTGCCAACGCGCTGGCCCGTTACCGGTTTTGGGGCAAAAGAGGGGTGGAAGCTTTGATGTACGCTCCTTTGGTGGTGCCTCCCTATGTGGCCATCATGGGCCTTCATCTGACATTCATCCGCTGGAATGTGACGGAAACGGTTGCCGGGGTGGTGTTGGCTCATCTCGTACCGACGCTTCCCTACATGCTTCGACCTCTGGTGATCAGTTACCGGACCCTGGGATTTCAGTGGGAGGATCAGGCCCGGATGCTGGGGGCATCCGCCTGGGCCCGTTTCCGCCATGTGGTGCTTCCGCACCTCCTCCCGGGAATCGCTGCCGGAGTGGGGCTCAGTCTTCTCGTTTCCCTCAGTGAGTATCTTTTGACGTTGTTGATCGGAGGCGGGCTGATCCGGACGTTTCCGCTCTTGTTGTTTCCGTTTTTAAACGGCGGGGATCCGGCGATCGGTGCCGCGCTATCCCTGGTTTTTGCAGGAATGACGGCAGGGTTGTTGATCACTACCGAATGGTTGTTACGACGATGTTACGGAGACTCCCATCGGACTCAGCCATTTTAGATCAGGACAGGGGGGATTCGATGCTTCAACTGACCGACATTGAAAAGCAGTACCGTTCAGGAGACCCATCCCCTGATTTCACTTTAAGCGTTCCGGAATTGACGGTGGGAAGGGGGGAGTTTTTTGCCCTTCTGGGGCCTTCCGGTTGCGGAAAAACGACGCTCCTCAAGGTGGTGGCCGGACTGATTCCGGCCGAAGGAGGGCGGGTGTGGTTTGACGGGCGGGAATGGACGGATCTGCCACCGGAGAAACGAGGGTTCGGGATGGTGTTTCAGGAACCTCTGTTGTTTCCCCATATGACCGTGAAAGAGAATGTGGCCTTTGGACTGAAAATGCGCGGATGGGGTAAAAAAAAGCGTGAGCTGCGAGCCGGGGAATGGTTGGATTCGGTCGGCTTGGATGGGTTGGAATCCCGTTTGCCGTCGGAATTGAGCGGGGGACAGCAGCAACGGGTCTCCCTGGCCCGGGCCATGGCAATTCAACCCCGCGTATTATTGATGGATGAGCCCTTCAGCGCTTTGGATCCCCAGTTGAGAGAAAAGATGAGAGTCTTGCTTAAACAGCTCCATCAGGAGCATCAAATGACCATCCTCTTTGTAACGCATGACCGGGAAGAAGCCTTTTACCTGGCGGATCGAATCGGGATTTTGACAGAGGGACGGCTTCTTCAGGCCGATCGTCCACGGAATCTTTATGAAAAGCCGTCCCATCCCGAAGTGGCCCGTTTTCTGGGCCTCCGGAATGTGATTGCGGGAAGGATGGAACAGAGCCGGTTTCATTCCGCGGAGATTCAACTTCCGATGGAGGGTGCCCGACCCGGAAAAGGATGGCTGGTCCTTTACCCGGAGTGTTTTCGGTTGAATCCATCAAAATCCGATTCATCCACCATTCCCTTTCGTGTGACCATCCGGGAAGTGATCTTTCGTACCGGCTATTATTCCATCCAAGCGGAGGTGGGTAATCTGGCCCTTAACATCCGGGAGAGGCCCACCCTGAAACCGCCGCGACCCGGGGAACAACGGACCGCTTTTTACCCCGTCTCCAAACTGCATTGGATTCCGGAAGAGAAGGGAGGGGAATGAATTGTTGGATACCCACGGGAGGAAATGGGTGCAGCCTTGGATCGAACGAATCGCCCGCTGGTTTCTCAGGTGGGGTTTGTCTGCCAACCAAGTCACGTGGTTGGCCTTTGGGATCGGTTTGCCGGTGGGTTGGTTCATTGTGTGGGACCACCCCGTCATGGCGGTTTTCCTTCTATGGATCTCCGGGATTTTGGATGCCGTGGACGGGACGATGGCCCGGCAAGAGCAACGAACCACGCCTTGGGGGACCTTGTTGGACCTCACCTTTGACCGGCTGGTGGAACTCTCCGTCATTGTGGGACTGGCGTTCCGATGGCCGGATGCCCGATTGGTTCTTCTTTTGTTGACCGCTTCCATTGTTTTTTCCATCACGGTCTTTTTGACCGTGGGAGCTTTGTCGGAAAAGAAGGGGATCAAGTCCTTTTATTATCAGGCGGGTCTGGCGGAACGGACGGAGGGGTTTCTCCTGTTTTCACTGATGATCCTGTTCCCGGACTGGCTGCCCAACACGACGGCCTTGTTTTTGGCGGTTGAGCTTTTCACGGCGTTTCAACGCATGTCGGAAGCCCGTCGCCTGTTGAAATAAAAAGAGCCGGGCCCGGCGCCGGCTCCGTTCATCCATTACACACTGTCACTTTCCTTACTGCGTTTCCGGTGGCCCCAAGATAAAATCCTGAATAAAGACCTGTGAAGCGAAGGGAATGATGCCATTGGTAAAACTGTTGACTCATCCCGGTTGCCCGGGAGGGCGTCGTGCAAAGCTCTATTTTCAACGCCATCACATTCCTTTTGAGGAAATCCATCTGTCAGAGGTGAATGCGGATTTCCAAAAAAAGATCCGTACCGACGTGATCGTGAGTCCGATGATTTTGGTCGGGAACACGGTTCTGCGTGGCTTTGATCCGGAGCCATTTCAACAAGTGTACAACCGGTGGGTGAGGATGGATGAATAAATTGTGGTACCTGTCCCAGATCAACTTGATGGAGGAGCTTCCTTTGGAGGATCTGAAGGAGATCGACCGAATGGCGCCGATGTCCAAAACGCCCAAGGGTACGATCATTTCTTCCCCCGAAGAACCCCAACCGGCTCTCTATTTACTGAAGAAAGGGAAAGTGCGATTATACAAACTCAACCGCGAAGGGAAAGAGTTCACCTTGGGGATTCTCGGGGATGGAAACATTTTCGGGGAAGTGGAGACGTTCTCCACAGGAACGCGGGATACCTATGTACAGGCGATGGAAGAGACGCTTTTATGCGTGTTAAATAAAAAGGATTTAGAGGAATTTATGAAAGAGCGCCCCTCCTTGGCCATTAAGTTAATTGGCATATTGACCGAGCGGTTGCGGGAAGCCGAGGAAATGTTGGAGAATCTGGCATATGGCAGCGTCCAAAAGCGCCTGTTGTATCTTCTTTCCAAGCTGGTTCACAATTTCGGAAATCGAAAAGGGGTGTACTGGGAACTGGATCTTCGGTTAAGTCACCAGGATTTGGCGGCGATGATCGGGGCGACAAGGGAGACGGTCAGCGCGACCCTTTCGGAGTTGACTCGACAGGGTGTGATTGCGAAAGGGAGAAACAAACGGGATTTAAGGATTCATCTGGAGAAAATGCAGTCGGTCATGAACCGGGAGTAAACGGTTCCTGAAGTCATGCAAAGACACGCACCATCGATCCCCCCTTCCGGGTTTCAAGAAAGGGGGGATTATCCATGAATCACTTCCAAAAGGGTCTCGGTAATCACCCGGTGACCCCGGAGATTGGGGTGAATGGGTTTTTTCAGTAACCGCATGTCCGACAGTCGTCCGTTGCGATAGCCGTGGATTAATTCCGGCTCCCGCCCCTGAAAGGCGGCATGAATGTCCACCAGGGAAAGGTCCCGCCGGTCGCAGATTTCCTGCAGAGCGTGATTGAACACCGGAATCCACTGCAGGGCCAATTTGGAATGAGGGATCGGATTGTAGAGGTTGCACACCAATGGGGGGACGGCCTGCAGGCTTTGAATCCGGGAAAGAATTCCGTTTATATTGGTTTGGTAGTCCGATAATGTTCGATTGAAAATTCGGGGGTCGTTCCACACTGCGTTCCGAAGATACGCATAAAGAAGGTCATTCCCTCCAACCCAGAGCGTAAGCAGGTTCGCCCGTCGAACCCACAGCCGGAGATGAAGGGAATACTGGAGCCGAAGTAGGAGTTGACGACTGGTCAACCCCTTGATCCCGGCATTGTAGGCTCGAAAGGAAGGGAGCTTCCATCCCAGTTCGGATGCCAGCATATCCACATAACCCCGTTTCCCCGGAGCGGAATAACCCCGGGTAATGGAATCGCCCAATGCGGTGTAGACGAAAGTTCGTGGGGATCTCATCAACGGTCACCTGGTTTCATTCTCATGTTATTTCATCCTATTCAGATGAAACCGAAGACGGAAGGGCAGCGTCCTCTCATCAGAAGTAAGTATGGAGGAATCGGAGAGGGGGCCGAAGCTGTACTTCTCGTAGGATGGAGGATCTTTCAGTGTATAAAAAAGAAGCCGAATCATCGGCTTCTCAAAAGGAGGTTATGAGCTACGGCAGCTACGGTTTGAATGGCTTAATATAAAAATATGAGAGCTTGGATCAAAGGGTTTGGACTTTTGATAAAAATAGCGGTTGCCCATGAAGGCAACGTTGCAGAGAAGTAGAACAAGTAAGAGGGATTTGGAAAATGAACAGGGTACGACAATGAAGATCTCAACCCCTGTGCCAAAAATAAGTTGATGTGAACGGGTTGCTCAACCCGGTTTTTAAATGGGGGTTGGACTCTTCCCTGGAAGCGTTCAGCGGCTTTGGGTCAATGCTGCCGCTCACTTTTTCACAACGCTTCCAGTGTAAAATTGATCCGCACGATGCGGATCAATTTTACAGCATTTTTTTGTCTACCAAATGGCGCCCACCAACGCAAAAATGGTGGCGATGACCAACAGGAACAGCAACAGCCGGCGGAGACCAAACAAACCAAAGTGTCCAGACAAACTTTTCTCCTCCTTTCCTCCATTTCGTTATAACAATATGTATTTCCCTGCTTCAAGGTGATAGACTGTTATCCTATGAATATAAAACAGGCGTTTGTACAGGCCGGTTCGTCCTGAAACCGAACCACTCCATTGGGCTTTTGATTTGAGTTTACCGTATTGGTATGTTGGTAGATCCGCATGGGAACAAGGCAAGGTTCTGATTTTTCGTCGGTCCCCCTTACCATCAAGCCGAAATTTTTACAGCATGCATAACGGAATTCTTCCCCCATAAAGTGGGTAGTGGGGGGAGAAACGGATGGAACGGACTCATATGGATCGGGTGGAGGAGGAGATCCGGCGGTTGACCGATTTCCTGGTTTCCCGTCAGGAAGCGGACGGCCGGTGGATCTTTTGCTTTGAGAGCGGTCCCATGACCGATTCGTACATGATTCTGTTGTACCGGCTGTTTGGAACGGAGAAGGAAGCCATTCACCGCCTGTCGGAACGCCTCCGTCACCTGGGGGGAGACGACGGCGTCTGGAAACTGTATGAGGATGAAAGAGGCGGCAACCTGTCCGCCACGATCGAATCCATTGTCGGACTTCTCTATGCCGGGGCGATTCAACCGGACGATCCCGTGATGCGAAAAGCCCGGGAATATGTTCTGTCACAAGGGGGGATTCATCAGGCGGGGTCGTTGACCAAAGTGATGTTGAGCCTGATCGGCCTGTATGATTGGTCGAATCATCCGGGGGTTCCGGCGGGGTTTTTGCTCCTGCCCTGGTGGTTGCCTGTTAATTTTTTTGATTTTGTCGGCTTCACCCGGGTTCATGTCGCTCCCATTCTGTTGGCTTCCGATCGGAAATTTTCCGTTCGTCTGCCCGGTCCCCCCGTGGATTTCACGGATTGGCTGGGAACGAAACCGTCTCTTTCACGCCATTCCCCAAACGAACGGTTGTTTCGGCAGGAAATTGAGATGGGACTCTCTCAGGTGCCGCGTGGAACCGGTCCGTTGAAAACCCAGGCGTTGAAACGGGGAGAACGGTTTTTGCTGAACCGGATCGAACCGGACGGCACGCTGTACAGCTATTTCAGCAGCACGTTTTTGATGGTGTTCGGCTTGATGGCCTTGGGCTACCCCAAACGTCATCGCTTCTTCCGTCAGGCGATGCAAGGGCTGGAACGCTTTCTGCTTCCGATGGAGAAGGGATGGCACCTTCAGGAGACCACCTCCACTGTGTGGGATACCTCCTTGATTACTTACGCCCTGCAGGAAGCCGGATTGCCACCGGAGCATCCCGCCATCCGCCGGGGAGTGGATTATCTTCTCCGCCGCCAACATACCCGGTTCGGCGACTGGGCCCTTCGGAATCCCGGTGTATGGCCGGGGGGATGGGGGTTTTCCGACATCAACACCCTGAACCCGGATTTGGACGATACGTCCTCCTGTCTCAGAGCGGTCGCCCCAACCTGCCGGAGGAATCCGTGGGCTTTGGGAGGGTCCTGGAACCGGGGAGTCAACTGGTTGTTGTCCATGCAAAACCGGGACGGCGGATGGTCGGCGTTTGAGAAGAACACCGACAAGTCCTGGCCCCGGCGTCTGCTGCCCTTTGAAGATGCCCATACGGTGTGGACGGATCCGTCCATCACGGACTTGACCGGCCGTACGTTGGAATTCATCGGGAAGGAATTGGGATGGAAGGGGGATCATCCTGCGGTCCGGCGGGCGGTGCGGTTCTTGGAGGGACATCAGGAGACGAACGGTTCCTGGTTCGGACGGTGGGGGGTGGCCTATCTCTACGGGACGTGGGCGGCTTTGACCGGACTGGCTTCTGTGGGGTACTCCCGCTCTCATCCGGTGGTGGAAAAGGGCATTCAGTGGCTGAAATCCGTTCAAAATGAAGACGGGGGATGGGGGGAATCCTGTCGAAGCGATGTCGTTCGCCGGTACATCCCCCTCCGCGGCAGCACCCCCGCCCAGACGGCTTGGGCCGTGGATGCGCTGATCGCCTGGCATGACCAGCCGACTCCGGAGATCAAAGCGGGCATCCGGTGCTTGCTCGACATGAGGGAGAAAAACGATTGGCTCATGCGGTATCCCACCGGAGCGGGACTTTCCGGAGAATTCTACATCCATTACCACAGCTACCGGTATCTTTGGCCCTTGATTGCCTTGTCTCATTATCGGAATAAATACGGGGGTTCCGGATGATTTATGCCCTGTTAGTTTTGATATAAAATGGTTTGTGCAATGCCGATGAAGTATTCGGATTCCCGGATAATATGATTCATCACCACTTTAGCGGTCAAATGGTCCTTGAGCGCCTCGCTTTGATCCCTGATTTGCCTGCAAATTTCGATAAATTGCTCGCTTTGATCGAGACAAAATTTCACCAGCCGTAATACGTCTTGATAAAGCTCAGGTGTGATAACATAACCCGAACGGATCACTGTTTCAATAAACCTCAGAACACGCTGGTGTGTTTCACTTAACACCTTCTCCCATTCTTTCAGGGCCTCGACATAGGATGTTTCCAAGTTATTTACGAGCTCCCGGATCACAACCGTATGTTCTTCTTCTTGATGTTTCCAAAATTCAGCCTCATCCAAGATCCGCAACGGCATCTGATTTCCATAATAATATTGCATTTTCTTACCCGACCCCCATTCGATACTTTCCTATACCAATGTATTCACAAAGATAGACAAACATGATCGGAAGGGCGTCGGCGCGATCGCCCGGTGTGGTTCCTCCTGTCTCATGCAGACATCCCGGACAGACATCTTTTTTTGGTTCCATGCATAGGGTGAGAAATCATCCGGATCAAAAGGTGATTGGGCATGGCTGTTAAAAACCATACCTTCAGTATTCGTGTGAGGGACATCGGTACGAGCGGATCGGTGAACATCGGCAGTACGTTAAATATCGGTTTGGCCCCAAGGAAAGACCAGCCCTCCGACGGCGAACGGCCACCCATCGGTCCGGTCGTTGGAAAAATCAAGGGAAAAACTCCGGGGAAGTGAATCTTCTTGCCACCCTCCGCCTTCCGGGGGTTCTTTTTTTTTTGAATTTAAAAATGTGGACCCGCAATAACGGAGGCTTCGATTCATAAAGATAACTATATTTTTTTGGAAGGGGGGAGGGGTCTGAGAATCAGCGTCTGTTTTTTTCCGATTCGGACGAATTTTATCCATACGGAGGGGCATTAAATGGATGATTTCAAACATGAGCTTCAGAAACTGAGTGTGGACGAATTTCAGGCGGAGGAGCCGGCACCCTGGGAATATCAGGATCCCTCGCTTGCCCAGCGGTGCGGCCGTTGTGCGGGATTCCGGTGTTTCAACTGTTTCCGGTGTTTCAATTGTTTCCGGTGTTTCAATTGCTTCCGGTGTTTCAACTGCTCTCGGTGCTTCAATTGTTTCCGTTGCGGCGGTTGCGGGGGTTGCGGCGGTTTCCGATGAGAGCGCAGTCTTGCGGTCTTCGGGAGCCACTTGCCAAGGGAATCCGCGGCCGCGTGTAAAAAAAGTTGCCCCTGTACAGCCCCGTCGTTGGACTGTCAGGGGTTTTTTCCATCCGCTTATGATGCAAACGGACAAGTTGCCGTACATAAATGTGAAGAGATGAGACCGATGAGGGGGAGGAGGAGTCAAATGACCGAGTTGAACGCTTCCATGCGGCTGAAAGTGAATTCGGATACGTATTTTCTTCCCGAACCCGGACGGGGAGTGTATTTCCGGAATCATTCGTGCTCATTCCGAATCGAGGGGAAGACCATCGATCAGTGGATCGAAAAGCTGATCCCCGTTTTCAACGGAGATCATACATTGGGGGAATTGACGGAAGGTTTGCCCGGTCCCTACCGGGAACGGGTGTATGAAATTGTGGAAACGTTGTACCGAAACGGATTCGTCCGGGATGTGAGCCGGGACCGGCCCCATCAGTTGTCGGCAGGGGTGTTCGAACGTTATGCTTCCCAAATTGCGTTTCTGGACAGTTTCGGTGGATCGGGCGCCCATCGATTCCAGATCTATCGTCAGGCGAAAGCCTTGGCTGTGGGCTCCGGGCCCTTTTTCCTTTCCCTTGTTTCATCGCTCCTGGAGACCGGATTGCCCCGGTTCCACGTCCTGATCACAGATTCCGTACCCACGAACCGGGAACGGTTGGCGGAGCTGGAGGAGCATGCGCGTCGGGCGGATTCCGAAGTGGCGGTGGAAGAGACGGCCTTGGAGGCGGCCGGCTCCTGGCGGGAAGCGGTACAGCCGTATGACGCCGTTCTGTATGTTTCCGGCGATGGTGATCTGGAGGAGTTGCGGGCGCTTCACGAGGCATGCAGACAGGAAAAAAAGGTGTTCATACCGGCCCTCTGTCTGGAACAAACCGGTCTGGCCGGTCCTTTGATCCACCCGGAATCGGAGGGATGCTGGGAATCGGCATGGCGCCGGATCCACCGGACCGCCCTCTGTAAAGATCCGAAGGTGCACCGGTTTTCATTCACCGCGGGCGCGATGTTGGCCAATGTGGCCGTTTTTGAATGGTTCCAATCGGTGACGGGAGTGACGGATCCGGAACAGCGGAATGCCTTCTTCCTGCTGGATCTGGAGACCTTGGAAGGGGACTGGCATTCATTCCTTCCCCATCCGTTGATCACCGGGACGGAGAAAGTTCAATGGATAGAAGATCCGAATTCGCTTTTGAACGAAAGCAGCGGAAGCGACAGACCCATGGAGCTGATTCCGTTTTTCGGCCAGCTGACCTCGGCGGAATCGGGTATTTTTCACCGTTGGGAGGAGGGAGACTTGAAACAGCTTCCCCTTGCCCGGTGTCGTGTTCAGGTGGCGGATCCGCTGACCGGGGGACCGGCGGGACTGTTGCCGGAAAAAACACTTTCCGGTTTGACCCATGAGGAGGCGCGGCGGGAGGCGGGTTTGGCCGGGGTGGAAGCATATGTGTTGCGCATGGCCGGGAGGCTGACGGATGGGGTTGTGAAACCGGGGGAATTTGTCGGCGTCGGAGCGGGGGAAACGGTTGCGGAAGCCCTTTGTCGGGGTTTGCAGGCTTGTCTGGACGAGGAGCTGGGAAGGGTGACCCAGGAGCGGAACCCGTCGATCTCAAAGGTGCGGTTGAGTGAGGTGGCGGACGAACGGTGCCGCTTCTATCTGGAGGCCTTGACCGCGGAGCGGGGAGAACCGGTGATCGGTTGGGGCGGGGAGGTGTTCGGGTTTCCGGTGATTTGGGTCGGATCGGGGGGGCTCTGGTTCGCCGGTGTGGGACTGAATGTGACAATGGCACTGAGAAAGGCGTTGCAACAGGCCCTGCAAGGAGAAGAAGCCGTTCCGGCGGTGCCCGGCATGCATCCGCCGGAAAAAGGGACGCGCAGCTTGGAAGTCCCCGCCTGTGAAGCAGTGCCGCAACCGGAGCTTCTGCAGTCCGCGCTGCCGGTCCTGAATCAAAACCAAAAGCGCCTCGGGATCCTGGACCTGACGGTGGAACCCTTTATGAAAGAAGGCTTGGCGGGTGTGTTCGGCGTGCTGGTACGGGAGGAGGGGGTCCGATGAGCGGAAACGCGACGGTGGCCCTGGCGGGGGAGGGGTGGCTGGCGAAAGAGGTGCGGTCCGAACTTTCTTCCGACTGTCAAGTGGTTTCCATGTCCACCGGGGAGGGGGTCGTTCCGGAAGGGGCGGAACTGGCACTGATCTTGAACGACACCTGGGACCCCCGGGATGAGCGGGGGTCGGAAGAGTGGTTGCGGGAGGCCGGTATCCCCTGGCTGCGGGGCTTTGTTTCCTTCGGGGAAGGAGTGGTTGGACCCCTGGTTCGTCCAGGGGTGCCCGGGTGTTCCCGGTGTGCCGATCTGCGGCGGCTCATGGCGGGACGGGATCGCAGGGAGACGTTGGAACTGAAGGAACGGTTGGCGGCGGAGGGAGGGGGGAAGTCGGACCCCTGGGCCTCGCTTATGGGACTGATGCAAATGGCCCGACTGGTCTCGGCGGAGGCACGGAGGGTGTTGGACGGGGGGCGGGGACGTCTGGAAGGACGGCTCTTGTTGATCAACCTGAAGACGCTGAAAAGTTCCCGCCATCTTTTTCTTCCGGATCCGATGTGTCCCGTTTGCGGGGGAATCCCCGAGGATTCTCCGGAGGCGGCCCGGATCACGCTTCGGCCCAGTCCAAAGCCCGGAGGGGACGGTTACCGTTGCCGTTCCTTGAAAGAGATGGGAGAAGGATTGGTCCGGGATTACCTGGACATCAAGACCGGCTTTTTGAACGGGAAAATGGAGGATCTCCTTTCACCCTTCGCAACCGTGAGTGTAAATCTGCCCTTGCTGACGGCGGACGAAGCCACGGCGGGCCGCACCCATTCCTATGAGGAAAGCGAATGGACCGCCATTCTGGAGAGCCTGGAACGGTATTGCGGAATCGGCCCGCGGGGCAAACGGACCGTGGTCCGCGACACGTACCGCAATCTGGCGGACCATGCGCTGCACCCTCTCTCAGTGGGGGTGCATGACGCAGAAGCCTATGAACAGCCCGGATTCCCCTTTCAACCCTTTAATCCCGACCGATCCATGGATTGGGTGTGGGGTTGGTCCTTTGCGGAGGAGCGTCCGATTCTCATTCCGCAATTGCTTGCCTATTACAGCCTGGGTGGCGGAGACGGTTTTGTCTATGAGACGTCCAACGGATGCGCCTTGGGGGGAAGTCTGGAGGAAGCGATCTTCTACGGGATTCTGGAGGTGGTGGAACGGGATTCCTTCCTGATGACCTGGTATGGGCGGCTGCCCCTCCCGCGCCTGGACCCGGGTTCCGCCGACGACCGGGAACTGATGTTGATGATCGACCGGGTACGGGCAGTGGCGGGATACGACGTCCATCTGTACAACGCGACGATGGAAAACGGCATTCCCGCCGTTTGGGCGTTGGCGAAAAACCGCAAAGGGGAAGGGGCGAATCTCATCTGCGCTGCCGGAGCCCATCCGGATCCGGTCCGGGCGTCGAAAAGCGCGATCCATGAGTTGGCCGGGATGATGCCGGCCCTGGACGGACAATGGGAGAAAGATCGGGAGAAGGCGGTCCAAATGTTCCGCAATCCCGCATCGGTCCGGCACATGGAGGACCATTCCCTGTTGTATGCCCTGCCTGAAGCAGAGGAGCGCCTGGAATTTTTGTTGGCTGACGACCGCCCGTTCTCACGGTTTGATCGGGAATTCAAACGACAGGCGTCTCATGCGGATTTGACCGACGACCTGAAGGACCTGCTCCAGGCCTTCCGCCGTCTGAACCTCGATGTGATTGTGGTGGACCAAACGGCGCCGGAAATCCGGCGGAACGGCCTCTTTTGCGTGAAGGTGCTGATCCCGGGGATGTTGCCGATGACCTTCGGCCATCACTTGACCCGCCTGACCGGACTGGAACGGGTGCTGAAGGTGCCGGAGATCCTGGGATACGCCGAGCGCGCCTTGACAAAGGACCAACTCAATTCCCACCCGCATCCGTTTCCGTGAACGCCCACCGGGAGGGAGAAGAATGAATCTGAAGGATTTTCTTTACTGTCTTCATTTTGATATCGACAGGATCCAATCCCCGAACGGGGAGGTGGATGGGGATGACATCCCCCTCCCGTATAAGCTCTACCGGGGTCTGCCTGCGTTTCCCCTCTCTTCGGAAGTGCCGCTGGCGCTGGAAAAGGGAGCGCCGCTCAAGCCCGACCTTCGCGGGCTCGGCCATTTCCTGTGGTTCACATCGGGGCTTCAGCAATGCTGCCAGTCCGCCGGGGTGTGGGATAGCGCGGAAGCGGCCCCGGAGCGGGTGCAGTGCCGCCGGTATATCCCTTCCGGCGGAGCTTTGTATCCGAATGAATGCTACGTATATCTGAAACTGGAGGAGCTGCCTTCCGGAGTCTACCATTACGATCCGGCGCACCACCGGCTGGTATTGTTGCGAAAAGGCGATTTCGATTCCTTTCTCTCCCGGGCTCTGGGCCGCCGCTGTGAGATGTCGTCGTGTTTCGGCGCGGTGTTCCTGTCGACGATGTTCTGGAAGAACGCCTTTAAGTACGGAAACTTCGCTTACCGCCTCCAGGGGCTGGACACCGGCGTGCTGATCGGACAGTTCCTTGAGGTGGCGGAGCGTTCCGGGATCCAGGCGGGGGTGTGTTTTCAATTTCTCGACCGGGCAGTCAACCGTTTGCTCGGGCTGTCCGAAACGGAGGAGAGCGTGTACGCGGTGATCCCGCTGTCGAGGGAGCCGATCGGGTTGGGGGAAGGAAGCGGCAGGGACGGCCCCTTTAGCGAAACGGAATTGTGCGGGGAGTTGGAACCGCTTGCGTATCATCACCATGTCCGGTCGGGACGGGTCCGGGAGCTACCGATGCTGATCCGTATGAACGGGGCGTCGATGCAGGAATCCACGGCGGCGTTCCGGCAAGTCGGGGAGGAGAAAAGGATTCCTCCCGAGAGCAAAGGAATTCCGCTGCCCCGCGTCAACCGGCCGGTCCGTGATTTGGGCGAAGTTTGCCGGAAGCGGGTTTCTCCGGGAACGGATTTCGTCCTGGGGAAGGTGAGTCAACGCCAACTGGCCACGCTGCTCCGGGAGGCGACGGCTTCCTTCCACTGCCGGAATGACTTGGACGGGAACGTGGAGAAGGTCGGTTCCCGTCTCACCCTCAGGGTCAGTCTGTACGGGGTGGAAAACATCCCCGACGGGGCTTACGAATACGACGGCACCGCCCACGCGTTGCTCCCTGTACGGCCCGGGGATCACCGTGCCCGGCTGCAACAGGGGATGTCTCTCCATAATGTCAACCTGTTCCAAGTTCCCCTCTGCTTCCATGTGACCGGGGCACGGGACCATCTCACCGGGGAGTTGGGGTTCAGGGGATACCGGATCCAACAGATGGAAGCAGGGATGCTCCTGCAACGGTTGCTGCTCGCGGCAACCGCTCTCGGACTGGGAGGCCATCCGCTCCTCGGATTCGACGGGCACCTGTGCGATGATCTCTACCGCTTGACCCCGCAAAACCAAACGACCCTGATCCAAATCCCCGTCGGCCCCCACCGTCCCCGCCCCGTTCTGCAGGGAAGTCTGCACGGTTAGGAGAGATGGTGAAGGACAACGATGAACCGATCGGGACACGGTTTGAAAAAAATAAACGAAGCAGGGGGAATGGAGATGAAACTTGATTCCACCTGAATGAAGGCCGGGGTAACCCCCGGCTTTATCATTTGTCTTCGAGCGTTCAACCATCTCTGCAGGACAGCATAGTGAGACCGGGGAGCGCAAGCGACCCAGGCGCGACTTGTGCTCTGTGAGTGTAGCCGGAGCGGCTTTGGGTAAATGCTGCCGTTCACTTTTTCACAACGTTTCCAGTAAGAACATACAAAATAACTTGACTTATTTAAATATTATAAATTAAAATACCAGTACGTATTAGTATCAATAACCGGGAGGGGATCGGGTGGCTTTTGAGGCTTTTACGGAGGAATGGGCGAAAGAGTACCAAAAAAAATTGAATGAAAACCCTCAGTACCGGCAGGCGGCACAAACCTGGGAAGGCCCGATTGTGTTTATGGTGGAGAAAGATCCAGCCGTGGGATTGGAAGAAGATCGCTGGATCTATTTGGACCTGTGGCGTGGGGAGTGCCGACAAGCAAGGGCTTCTTTACGGGAGGATCTGGAATCGGCCCCCACAGTCATCTGCGGGGATCCCCCGACATGGAAACAGCTTTTTGACGGTCAGTTGGAGCCGATTTCCACCTTGATGCGCGGAAGGCTGAAATTGGTCAAAGGAAATATGGCGGAACTGACCGGCCACGTGCAAGCGGCTCAGCAACTGATGAAGACGGCGATGAAGGTGGAAACGGAAATACCCGAAGGGCTTTGAAATCGCTTACATTTCTGGTTGTTCACGATAAAAACGGGGAAACGGGGGATTCGATGTGCGTGTGTTGCAAACAACCAGTGAAAAAGGATTGGATCATTCCATCTTGCCCATGCGGCTGTATCACAAAGCCAAAAAACTGGGGACCTGGAACCCCAGGGATATTGATTTCACCCAGGATGAGAAGGATTGGGCCAACTTCAACGAAGTTGAAAAGGAGATGTCTCTCCGGTTGAACGCGGTCTTCCTGGGTGGAGAAGAAGCGGTCACGAGAGATCTTCTTCCTCTCATTAAAGTGATCTCCAACGAGGGACGGATGGAAGAGGAGATGTTCTTGACCACTTTTCTCTGGGAAGAAGCCAAACACGTCGAGATTTTCCGGAGGATGGTGGATGAATTGGGGATCTCCGGTGATCTCTCCATCTATCACAGTGACAATTACAAACGGATTTTTTATGAATACCTGCCGGAAGCGATGGATCGCCTGACCCACGATCCTTCCCCGGAAGCGCAGGCGGAGGCATCGGTCACTTACAACATGATCGTCGAAGGGATGTTGGCTGAAACGGGCTACCATGCCACTTTTACCTCCTATAAGCGATTGGGGATCATGCCGGGGACCGTGCAGGCGTTTGAATATCTGAAACGGGATGAATCCCGCCATATCTGTTACGGCGTGTATCTCCTTTCCCGTCTGATCGCAGAGCACGATCATCTCTGGGATGTGGTCAGCAAACGAATGGAATTGCTGCTGGAACCCGCCATCGGGGTGGTCCAGGATATCATCGGTCAAGTGGATGAACTTCCCTTCGGGTTGGATAAAAACGAAATGATCCAAACCGCCATGAAACAATTCGGTTCACGGATGGATGTGCTGGAACGGGCCCGCAATCAATCCCTGGAAAGCATCCAACAAGCCCGGGAAGAAGAGATGGGAGAATTACTGTAAGTCTTCCGAACCATCCGCCATCAAGGGGGCCGAAAGGGGGAAAGGTATGGGTTCCATGCCTGCCGAGAAATGGCATATCGGTGAAGAGGGGATCCTGCAAAGGGATAAAGAAGAATTGCGTCGGGAGATTCAGAAGATGTGCGACCGGATCACCCGCAAGAGACGCTTCCGCCTGATGATTCAAATTCTGACCAAACACGGCTTGATTCATCTGTTCAACCGTGCAGACTTGAGCCTTTTTCGCAAGAACCGAAGCCGCGACGAAGAGGAGAAGTTGCGTAACATCGGACGTCGGTTGCGTTTGGCCTTCGAAGAACTGGGGCCCACCTTTATCAAATTGGGCCAAGTGCTGGTGACCCGTCAGGAACTTCTTCCGGACGCCGTCACAACGGAATTGGCGGATCTGTTGGATGAAGTTCCCGCCGAACCTTTTTCTCGGATGGCTGTGGTACTGGAGGATGAAATCGGGCTGGACACCTTTGAATGGATTCAACCCGAACCGATCGGTTCCGCTTCCTTGGCCCAGGTCTATCATGCAAAATTGAAAGATGGGCGGGAGTGTGCCGTCAAAGTCGTTCGACCCACAGTGGAAAAATTGTTCCGGACGGACATTTCCATCATCCGCACATTCGCCAAAATCGTGCAAAAACGGCTTCCACCCGCCGTCGCCGCCTCAGTTGATTTGCCGGGTTTGATTGACGACTATTACAGCAGCTCCACGGATGAGCTGGATATGCGAACGGAAGCCCGGAATATCCAGGAACACGAACGGGTTGCAGAGGAGTTTGAAACCATCGGTGTCCCGGAAGTATACCGTTCGAGCCGTCGTGTTCTGGTGATGGAATACATCGACGGATGGAATCTCAAAGAGTTTCCCGTCGACTTTTTCACCTTTGAAGAACGTTTCATGAGAATGATCGACCTGGCCCACTATTACGTGAAAACGTTCTCGGAAGGGTATTATCATGCTGATCCCCATGGCTCCAACCTGATGGTGGACCGTCGGACCAAAAAGATCATCGGTATCGACTGGGGCATGGTTGGACGCATGGACAGCCTGCACACAGAGGCGATCTTCCGGGCGCTTTTGCATATCCGGGTGAATCAAGCGGAAGATGCGGCCGAAGCCGCTTTGGATTTGGTTCAGCCGACGCCGTACACGGATCCGGTCCGTTTAAAAGACGAACTTCGTACGATGTGTATCCGCTATGTGAACAGCGAGCAGGGAAGTCAGTACAACTGGGGCCATTTGCTGATTCAGCTGATCAGTATCGGGATGCGGAACCACTGCCGCATCCCGAACGGCTTGGCGCTGTGGGCGAAGGGGTTTTCCGCGGCGGAGGGGTCGGCCCGATGGCTGTGTCCCGAAATCAGTTATCATACAGCAGTGGAGTCCGCTGACGTCCAGATTTTGCGTCGGTGGCTCTCCCGCCGGTTCAATTTCAGGGCCAATGCCGGCTTGATAACGGAAGTCGGTAAACTGGCCGGAACGTTTCCACGGAGAGTAAACAAAATTCTGGAAAAACTGGTTTGGAACGATTGGAAGATGCCCGTTGAACACCGGATTCCCGAGGAATTAAACCGGTTTGTCAACCGATCGGTCAACCGGCTGACCTTGGGCCTTGTGTCCAGCGGGTTGTTTATCGGTTCTTCCTTGCTTCTTTCTTTCGGTACGGAGGCGATGAAAGTGACCCCGTCGATTCGCTGGCTGGGGGAAGGGATGATATGGACTTCCGCCGTCCTGGCCCTTTACGTGTTGTGGCGTGTCGTTCGTTCCAAACGAGCGTAACGAACCGGATGGAGGGATCGGATGGGAACGGAAAAACGGACGATGGAAGAACGGATTCAGGCGTTTTACCAGCAAAGCGGGGGACCGAACAACCGTGAAATCGCCCGACTTTTGGAAGAGCATTTGTTAAACGGAAGAGATCATGGGATGACCGGTTATAAGGAAACCTTTGAAGACGCAGTGATGGATACGATCATTCAGGATCCGAGCCTGCTGTTGCTGTTTGAGCGGATCCAAAGGTGGAGGCTGAACCGGAACGGTTCGTCATCCGGCCCTGCCCACCTTGAAGAAAGCGTGCAACGACTTGAGAAAGAGATACATGAGTTGAAACAATATTTATCCAACAAGCCGCTTTGAGTTGGATGGGTTGGTAAAGCGAACCATGAAAGAACCCGGTCCCCTTATGCAAAGAGGACCGGGCTTGTATTTTCCGCAGCCCCGGACACGGCCCAATCCCCCTGTCGAGTCAAATGATTGAGACGTCTATTTTGTGAGCTCCAACAACCCCAGACTTTCCAGTTGCAATCGGACTTTCACATCGATCCGCTTGTCCGGCCATGCCGCTTTCCATGATTTTTCACTATAAGGCTGTGAAAGGGGGCCCAGGGTTCGTTCTCCAACCCGAAGCGGATCGACTCTCCATTGTTGCAGTTGATGCATAATGCGGGTGATTTTCTGTTCCAGCACCGATTCCAATTCCCTTGTCAATTGTTTCACCTCTTTGGATTGGTTCAAGTTCCGCTTGCCTTGATATTCATCCACTTTCCCTTTTAATCCGACTTGAATCTTCACATCGCCTGAAGGAGGAGCCGTCACCTTTGATTCCGTGTACAAGGAACCCAAAATTATCCCCTGTTCCGGAAGCGGAAGCGTTTTTTGGAACCAGTTTTTATGAGAGAGCATTTGGAAGAGGATGTCGTCGAGGGACGTGATTTCGCCCACCATTTTTCCTTCCCGAAAAAGGGCCGTCCCTTTATACGTTAACTCGTTATCTTTCAATGTGAACAGCGGCACCATTGAATCCGCATAGGGGGAAAAATAAGCTTCCATAAACCGGTGCAGATTGGTCACGTTGATTTCCCCTTGCTGCTCATAGTGGGAAAACATCTGATATAAATTGAAATCGATCAGTTCCTGTACTTGAAGCTGATGGTGCAGGAAGGAAACAAAATCCCCCTCCACCACGGCAAGGTAAAGACGGTGGGAGATTTCAGGATCGAGCATCCATGTGTTTAATATAGGTAAGATATCGGTTCGGGCCAGTCTCTTGGAAAGGAAGAGCATGCGCAACTGTCCGCTTTTCAGCTCGCGGTAGTATTTCTGACTGATCTCATTTCTTGCTTCCTTTTCCAGTCGCGCCTTTTCCGTGATCACCCGTTTCTTTTCTTTGCGCAGGGGCGGGATGAGCGTCGACACTTTCAATTGCCCATCCGGCTCCCGGTCGATGTATTTCAGGATCGTCGGTGAAATCTCCTCAATGATATTTGATTTTACCCCCCAGGAACATCCGGTCAACGAGATCACCATCGAGACGATCAGCAATCCCTTACCCAGTTTTTTCATTTCTCCGCCTCCTGGATTGCATGGCATAATACCCGAGAAAGAGCGCGGGAGCCAATGCAAAGGTTGCTCCGACGACGTACATTTGCGCCTGTTCCCACATCCGCCTGTGGATCTCCGTGGTCCAAAGCCAACGATCAACCATCAGCAAATAACCTGCCACGGCGAGAGAGACCATGAAAAGTCCTCTGGTATGCGCGGGTTTTCGATTCCGGTTTAAAAGAATTCGAAGGGCTCCATACAAATAAAGCAGCAGCAGAGAAATAATCAGTATAAGGGGAGTCATGTAAGCGGGAATGACGATCATTTCCAAGCGTTCAAAAAATGGGAGCTGGACATAACGAAGGAGATTAAAAACCGGAAATTCGACGGTTTTTAAGTAAGGAGAACCGAGAAATACCAACGACACGAAAAAAAGATAGGTATATTCGAGGATCGAAAAAACATGACCCGCCAGCAAGTATTTCGTCAGGCGTTTACCGCCTGACCACGGTCCTAGCACAATGAGATATTCCGGCCCGGCAAACGCGGACCATACACTCAACAGGGACTCGAACCCATTGGAGGGCCATTGGAAGGGGATCAGCGGGTACAGGTATGAATAGTGGGCTTCCGGCGGCATCGCTAAAAAACCGTACAAGATTGTAGCCCAAACCGAAGCGAGAAAGGCGATCACACAAAAATGGAGCACCGTCGTCATCCCGTGTTTTGCCAGATAAAGGGCGGCAACCAACATCAGGACGATAAATGCTGAGATGCCGATCGATGGAAATAAAAACTGATGCACCACTCCGGCATACCCTCTGACAATAAGGGTCATTTTCAACAAGAGGATCCCGATGGCGGGGACCATCCACACGCGCAACCAGACACCTTTCATAAACCCATCGTGAATGGCCAGGCACTTGCCGATCAAATGCAAATTGAGGGAAGACACCAGTCCCACCATTAAAATGACCCATAGCATATAAGGATAGACCAATATCTTCGGCAGAATCAGTAGGAAGTAGCCGATTTGGAGCCGGTTCACCAGAACCGCCCAAAACCATGGCTGCAGGGGTTGTTCATGGTTAAAAAGGGTACCGGTACTCATCAGATCTTCCTTTTCGTTCTCGATGACGTCACAGGGTTCAAATACGCAGGCCGATGTTTCATCTTCGGTAAGGGAACCCGGATCACGGTGTCCTTCCAATCTCTCCAAAACATCGGAGAAAGCGGAGCGAAGTAGGGCTGTTTCAAGGAAGTCAGGCCGGTTAAATGAATGAGGGCGAACACCAGTCCCCAGATCACTCCCCACATCCCCAGCCATGCAGCCAGAATGAGTAATAGTAACTGAATCAACTTGCTGGAAGTGGTCATAATGTAATTCGGGACCAGAAACGAGGCGACCCCGGTAAGGGCAATAAACACAATCAGAATGTTACTGGCAATATTCGCTTCGACGGCGGCCTGACCGATGACAATCCCCCCGACAATCCCGAGGGTTTGACCGGACTTGGTGGGCATCCGTAAACTGCCCTCCTTTAAAATTTCGAGGGTCAAGAGCATAAAAGTCGCTTCCCAAAACGGAGTAAACGGAATTTCACTTCTGCTTTCCATGAGCAGGTACAAAAGTTGCAGGGGAATCGAGTAATAATGGTGCGTGGTCAGCGCGACATACATGGGAGCCAGGATCATCACCGCCAAAAAAGCAAAAAAGCGAAGACTGCGTAAAAAGCTGCCCACCGTCCATCGTTGGACATAATCCTCCGGAGACTGAAACATATCAAAAAACGTGATGGGCGCAATCAGAGCAAAGGGGCTGTTGGCAACCAGCCACACGATTTTTCCGCTGGCCAGCGCCGCGGCGATGGCGTCGGGTCGGTCCGTATGCTGAAACTGTGGAAAAACGCTGTTCTCATGATCTTCCAGAAACGCACCGATATGCGAGGAGTCAAAAAAGGCATCATAATCGACGTTCGATGTTTTCTCCAAAGCGGTTCGGAGTAATTCGGGATTGGTAATTCCCTCCATGTACAACAGGGCCACATCGGTTTTGCTCAAGGTTCCCAGGTTAAACATGCAGGATTTCAATTCCGGCACCGGCAGACGCCGGCGGATCAGAGTCAGGTTTTGCTCCAATTGCTCGCTCAAGCTGTCTTTAGGTCCGTAGAGAATTTGTTCCTGCTCCGAGGTTTCAATGGGACGGCTTAATGTACTGGGGATTTTTACGGCAAAAACATTTCCTTCGGTAAACACGATGACCGCGCCCTGAAGGGATTGATGAATCGCCTGCTCGAGATCCGGGACGGGTTGGACCTGATCGGAGACGACGGCGTGATCGGTATGGTCTTTCTGCCCGTATAACAGGGGAAACAGGATATCCACCTGCAATTTTTCCACATCGATCAGGGAGCGGACGTAAAAGAGAGTGACGGTTCGGGAGTCATGGTGCAATTGTTGAACACGGGCATCATGGACATCCTTGAACCGTTTCTGAAGCTGTTTCACGGTAAGAGCCGACCCACGGTCCGGCTGGTGAACTTCATTTGAAGGTTCATCTTCCGGAGTTGATAACGAAAACAGGCCGGCCAGCCATTTTCGGAGTAGGTTCATGTGAAATACCGCCTTTTGTGTGCATTCTTTATCATTGTTTCCTTTCAAGGAGATGAAGATACGATTTGGAGGGAAGGCAGGCCGGGATCCATCGGAGAGAGGACCTGTCCGCTCTGTCATGCCGGGGTCCTTCCCGGTATCATTTCTTAACGGAGGCCGAAATAGAAGCGTTGTGATTGAATGTTCGTTTCGAGAAAAGGGGAAGCGTTTACCCAAAATAGCGACTTTGCTGTCCTGCCCGGCGGAGAATCAGCCTGCAAGGGCGTTCAGGGGCAAAAGCTTCTCTGTGTTGCATCGGAAGGCGTTTTGCCCCTGCCCGCAGCAGGATGATCCGGAGCGGACAGTGCCTGCATCTCTGCAGGACAGCATAGCGAGACCGGGGAGCGAGCGACCCAGGCGAGACTTGTGCTCTGTGAGTGCGGCCGGAGCGGCTTTGGGTAAATGCTGCCGCTCACTTTTTCAAACACTTATAGAGGATCTTGTCTCATTTCAATCGAATGAATAAATGGGGCATCATTTTCGAAAAAGGACTGCCACCAACCACGAAAGGGAGGGGGAAGGTGGACTTGACGATTTCCCTGGAACAGATCCGGGCGCTTCAACCCGAGGTGATTCAATGGAGACGATATCTCCACCAGCACCCGGAACTTTCTTTTCAGGAAAAGGAGACCGCCCGGTTCGTCCATGAGCAGCTGACCTCTTTCGGAAATCTGGAAGTGTTCCGTCCCACGTCGACGAGCGTGGTGGCACGGTTGAAGGGGGGACGGCCGGGGCCGGTGCTGGCGATGCGGGCCGACATGGACGCGCTTCCGATCCAGGAGGAAAACCGCTTCGAGTTTGTTTCCAAGAACCCCGGGGTGATGCACGCCTGCGGCCATGACGGACATACCTCGATGCTGTTGGCCGTGGCGAAACTCTTTTCCCGGGTCAAAGAAGAGATCCCGGGGGAGATCCGTTTTATTTTCCAACATGCCGAAGAGCAGCCCCCCGGCGGAGCCGCCCAACTGGTGGAGGCCGGGGTGATGGACGGGGTGGACAGGGTGATCGGCACCCATCTCTGGTCTCCGCTGGAAACGGGGAAGGCCGGGGTGGTCTATGGACCGGCCATGGCCGGCATTAACAACTTCCATATCACCGTTCGCGGAAGAGGCGGTCATGCCGCCATGCCTCAGCAGACCGTCGACAGTATCGCTGTCGGAGCCCAAGTGGTCTCCAACCTCCAGCATATCGTCGCCAGAAACACCGACCCCTTGGCATCTGCGGTCCTCTCGGTGACCAAATTCATCGGCGGAAACACCCACAATGTCATCCCGGGCACGGTGGAGATCGAAGGGACCATCCGGACTCTGGATGTCCGGGTCCGGGAAGAGGTGTTCCGGAGGATGGAGCAGGTGGTGAAAGGCATCACCGAGGCCCACGGGGCTGCTTACGACTTCCGTTTTCAAGAGGGCTATCTCCCGGTGATCAATTCGGAGACGGTGACCCGGGTGGTGGAGGAAACGGCGAAAGAGATGCTGGGAAACGATGCGGTGGTCCGGCTGGAACCCACCATGGGAAGTGAAGATTTCTCCGCCTACCAGCAAAAAGCTCCCGGCACGTTTTTCTTTATCGGGGCCGGCAATGAGGAGAAAGAGAGTACGTACCCCCATCACCATCCCCGCTTTACCATCGACGAAGACGCCTTGGAAAACGGCATCAAAATTCTCGCCTTTTCCGCCCTGCGCTTGCTGAAGGAACCCGCCTTCCGAAGCGCTCCGGCATAACCACGTCAAATACAAAACCCGGCAACCATCACGGTTGCCGGGTTTTCTGCAGTTAAAACCTATGTCCGCAAGGAGGTGTCGGCCCCGGCCGGGCGAATCCGGCCCACGATGGAAGCGGTCGTGTGGGCCAAGTTCGCTCCCCGTCGACATCACTGCCGCCAGGGATCCGGAAAGAAGGAAGGGAGAGAACTCCGCAGCGTCGACCAGTTTCAGCAGAACCGTGTCGGGGTCAGCCGGATGATAACACATTTTGCTCCGTTAAAAGAGTGAATTTTTTCTCCGGAACAAATTTCTTTCTATTTTGATGCTTGAAACATCGACCGACATTGATTATCATAAGGAACAATCAATTCTTTAATTCGTATCAATCCTGAAAATATTGTACGAATATCGTACCGATGGAAGTTGTTTGGGTCGATTTCGTGGAGGAGGCGCAGATGGAAGGAAGCAAGGATCAATCGTGGTGTCATGAACTGGATGAGCTGGATCGGGAGATCGCCCTTTTGCTGCAGGAGAATGCGAGGATACCCTTTACCAAAATCGCCGAAAAGCTGGGGGTGACGGAACGAACCATCCGACTGCGGGTCACCCAGATGCAGGAGGAGGGCATCCTCAGCCTGGTCGGAGTGGTCAATCCGATCAAGGTGGGTCTGAATGTCCAGACCTACATCCAGGTCGCCGTGGCCCCGCAACAGATGGATGAAGTGGTCAAGCAGCTGCGGGAGATGGAGGAAATCCGGTGGATCATTTTCACCACCGGGGATTACGATCTCATGTTGGAAGTGTTGACCCGGGATTATGACGATTTATCCGAGTTTTTGATGAAAAAATTGAACCACATCGACGGGGTGAGTCAGACCAATGTTATCACCGTGTTGAAGAAGTTAAAGAGCCGCTTCAATTTTGTCCGGTAGGGAGGGAATCCAATGGCGGGTTTGATTGTCCGCAGGTTGTTTCAACTCATCCCCCTGTTGCTCGGTATTTCCTTCATCGTCTTTATCTCCCTTCACCTGGCGCCCGGCGATCCCGCCAGCATGATCGGTGGACCGACGGCAACCCGCGAGGATCTCGCCTCGATCCGGGAAGACCTCGGGTTGAATGACCCCCTGTTCACTCAGTATTTCCGTTATATCAGCGGAGTGGTGCAAGGGGATTTGGGTTATTCGTACCAGACCAAGCAATCCGTGACGGAAGCGATCATGATCCGCTTTCCCAACACCTTTAACCTTGCCATCGCCAGTATCATCGTGGCCACCGTGATCGGTGTGGGAGCGGGGATGATATCCGCCATTAAGCAGAACACTTCCCTGGATGCCCTGAGTACCATCGGGGCATTGGCGGGGATCTCCATCCCTAATTTCTGGTTGGGGAGTGTTTTGATTCTGCTGTTTGCGGTGAATTGGCAGTGGTTTCCCGCAGCCGGGGTGACTCAGCCTCCCTGGACGCTGCAGGGGATGAAAGAATTGATTCTGCCCGCCATCACGCTGGGGACCGGTTCCGCTGCCCTGATCGCACGGATGACACGTTCCGCCGTGTTGGAAGTGATCCGTCAGGATTACATCCGGACGGCAAGAGCGAAGGGGGTGAAAGAAAAGAGTGTCATTCTTCTTCACTGCATGCGGAATGCCATGATCCCGGTGATCACCGTCATCGGTCTGAATTTTGGTTTTCTTCTCGGCGGAACGATCATCACGGAACAAGTTTTTGCCATCAACGGCGTGGGGAGGCTGATGATCCAGGCGATCGCCAATCGGGATTACACCATGGTTCAGGGGGCCGTTCTCCTGGTGGCGACCCTGTTTGTCCTGGTGAACCTCTTGGTTGACATCCTATACGCCCTGATCGATCCGCGAATCCGATATGAATGAGGAAAGGAGGGGGCCTGATGGCAACGGATACAGCTGTGACGACGGATGTGCAGGTTGAGGCGCCGATTCCGGATCAGCAAAACCGGGTGAAGACCGTTTGGAGGAAGTTGCTCCAAAACCGGTGGGCCGCCGTCGGGATTGTCATCATCACCCTGCAGGTGATCATGGCCGTTTTTGCTCCGTTATTAACGTCCTATGACCCCACGGCCCAGGATCTGTCAGTGAAAGAACGGCCTCCCGGCTCGGAAGGGCATTGGCTGGGAACCGATGAATTCGGGCGGGACCTGTGGAGCCGTATACTTTACGGTGCCCGGATTTCGCTGATCGTGGGAATCTCGTCAGTGTTGCTGGGATTGATCGGCGGGGTTTTGATGGGTCTGTTGGCGGGCTATTACCGTTGGTTGGACGGGCCCTTCATGCGCCTGATGGACTTGATGTTTGCCTTTCCGGGCATCTTGTTGGCCATGTTGATTATTGCGATGCTGGGAACAAGTTTGGTCAATGTCGTGATTGCCATCAGTGTCTGGTCGATTCCATCCTGCGCCCGTATCGTTCGGGGGAGCGTGTTGTCCCTGAAAAACCAAGAGTTTGTCCTGGCCCTCCGTTCCAACGGGGCCAGCGACATCCGCATTCTGTTCAAGCACATTCTTCCCAACTGCACGGCCCCGATTATCGTTTTCGGAACGATGAGGATGGCGACGGCCATCCTCTCCACTTCCGCCCTGAGCTTTCTTGGGTTGGGGGCCCAGCCGCCGACCCCGGAATGGGGGGCGATGATCGCAGCCGGCCGTGATTTCATGTGGACCTCCCCCCACATGACAATTGTTCCGGGTATCGCCATCATGCTCGTCGTTTTTGCCTTCAATGTGGTGGGTGACGGATTGCGTGACGCATTGGATCCCAACATGGAAGTCCGTTGATCTTTGATTCGATTCATCGATGGAGGGATGATAAATGAAAGGGTTTTTCAAATGGCAGGGATGGGTCATTTCACTTCTCGTCTTGGTGCTGCTGGCCGGGGGATGCACTCCCCCGCCTCCCGACGCGGGTTCATCCGGGAAGCAAAAACTGGTTTATGCCTCGACAGCGGATGTCGTCGGTTTGTCTCCCATCAAAACCAACGACAGAGCGTCCGCCCGCGCCTTGGACCAAATCTATGAAACGCTGTTTACCCGTGATCCGAAGACGATGGAAATCCAACCCTTGCTGGCGGAATCCTATGAACAAAAAGATCCCAATACGCTGGAGATTACCTTGAAAAAGGGGATCAAGTTTCACGACGGCACACCCTTTAATGCGGAAGCCGTCAAATACACCTTTGATAAATTCCGCGATCCCAAGACCGCGGCACCCCGAGCATCGCTCTTGGAGCCGATTGATGAAGTGATAGTCAAGGATGAGTTCACCGTCGTCCTTAAAACCAAAAAACCATACGGCCCGCTGTTGGCGGCATTGGCCCATTCCAACGCCTCCATCGTCAGCCCCACCGCCGATAAGAAAGGCAACCTGATGAAGAAACCGGTGGGGACCGGCCCCTTTAAGTTTAAAAAATGGGTCCCGGGAGACAAATTGATCCTGGAAGCCAACGAGGATTACCGGGAGGGTGCTCCCAAACTGAAAGAAGTGGAATTTCGTGTCGTGCCGGAGGTTTCCACCGCCATCTCCCTCTTGGAGACGGGGGAAGTCGATCTTGTGGATTCCTTGCAGCCTGAACACCTGGACCGCCTGAAAAACAACCAGAAAGTAAATGTGAAGACCAATGATGGCACTCCCGTCACGTACCTCGGGTTCAACATGAAAAAAGGACCGGGGAAAGATAAGACCTTCCGCCAAGCCGTCGCCCATTCCATCAACCAGGAAGAAGTGGTGGATGCGCTGAAGGGAGTGGCCCATTCGTCCAAAGGGATCATCGGGCCCAAGGTGTTCGGCTACAACAAGGAAATTGAGAAAGAGGGTTACGATTACGACGTCAAAAAAGCGCAAAAATTGTTGAAGGAAGCCGGAATGGACGACAAGACGATGACGATCACCACGGCAAACACCGGAAACTACCCGACATTGGCGGAACTGGTTCAGGGACAACTGTCGAAAGCCGGTTTGAAAACGAAAATCCAAACCCTGGAGTTTGGCGCTTATCTCGACCGGCTGCGGAAAGGCGATTTTGAGATGGTGATCGGCGGTTGGACGAACAGTACGGGAGATGGCAGCGAGTTGCTTTATCCTCAACTGCATTCGGACAACATCGGAGCCAGCAACGGCACCCAAACCTCCATCCCGAAAGCGGATGAGCTGATTGACCAAACCCGAACCACCACAGACAAGGAAAAGCGTTTGAAGGTGCTCCATGAGGCGAACCAACTGCTGGTGAAAGAAGCACCCTGGGTGCCGCTTCATCACGGTGTCATCGTCATCGCCACCTCCAAAAACGTCCAAGGACTCGAAGTCGATCCGACGGGCGAATGGCACTTGCAAAACGTCTCGCTCAAATAAGGGGGGATTTGATGAAGGATCCGGTATTGACGGTGGAAGGGCTGGAAGTCCGGTTTCAAGGGGCGGCAGGTGAAATTCCCGCCGTCCAGGGAGCTTCCTTTTCCGTCCATCGGGGAGAAGTGCTCTGCATCGTCGGGGAATCCGGCTGCGGGAAAAGCATCACTTCCCTGTCGGTGATGGGATTGTTGCCGGGATCCGCCGAAGCGGAAGGGCACATTCGTTTTGACGGGAGGGATCTTCTCCGTCTGAACCGGGAAGAGATCCGGCAGATCCGGGGCAATGACATCTCCATGATCTTTCAGGAACCGATGACCTCGTTAAATCCGGTCTTCACCGTCGGTTTTCAGCTGATGGAACCTTTGGTGGTCCATCGGAATCTGTCGAAAAAACAAGCGTTTGAAGAAGCAGTCCGCTTGCTGGAACGGGTGGGTATTCCCGATCCGGGAAGGCGGATGGAGCAGTATCCCCATGAACTTTCCGGAGGCATGAGGCAGCGGGTGATGATCGCGATCGCCCTCTCCTGCGAACCCAAGCTTCTCATTGCCGATGAACCCACCACCGCCCTGGACGTGACGATCCAGGCGCAGATCCTGGAGCTGATCCTGAAGCTGAAAGAGGACACGGGGATGAGCGTCATCCTGATCACTCACGATATGGGAGTGGTGGCGGAAACGGCGGACCGCGTGCTGGTCATGTATGCCGGCAAAGTGGTGGAAGAAGCCGATGTCCGGACCTTGTTTGAGGATCCGAAACATCCTTACACAAAGGGATTGCTCCGCTCGATGCCCAATGTGGATGACGATACTTATACATTGGAGGCGATTCCGGGGACTTTGCCCAAGCCGGGGGAAATTCAACAGGGCTGTCCCTTCCATCCCCGGTGTCCGGAAGCGATGGACCGCTGCCGGGAGGAAAATCCCCGGGTGTTCACTCACCGACCGGGACACATGTCACGCTGTTGGCTGGCGGAGGAGGAGGATCAGGATCATGCCGGAGAAAGTGTTGGTTAAGCTGGAAAACGTCAAAAAGCACTATCCGGTTCGCCGTGGATGGCTCCAACGGACTTCCGCCCGGGTTAAAGCGGTGGACGGGGTCTCCCTCGATCTGTACGATCGGGAGACCTTGGGAGTGGTCGGCGAATCCGGATGCGGGAAGTCCACCATCGGGCGCACGCTGATTCGTCTGGAAAAACCGACGGAAGGGAAACTCTATTTCAATGGGACGGATATCTCTGAACTTCCAGCCCGGGCCATGAAACCATTCCGAAGCAAGATGCAGATGATCTTTCAGGATCCCTTTGCGTCTCTCAATCCCCGTCAACGCGTCGGTCCGGCCCTCGAAGAGCCCCTGACGATCCACACTTCGTTGAGCAAAGGGGAGAAGCGGGAACGGGTCATGGGGTTGTTGGAGGAAGTGGGCTTGAGACCGGACCATTATGACCGTCTGCCTCACGAATTCAGCGGTGGACAGCGGCAGAGAATCGGAATTGCCCGGGCCCTCGCATTAAACCCCTCTCTGATCGTCTGTGACGAGCCGGTTTCCGCGCTGGATGTCTCCGTCCAGGCGCAGGTGCTCAAGCTGCTCCGATCCTTGCAAGAGAAACACGGATTAACCTATTTTTTCATCTCCCACGATCTGGGGGTGGTGCGTCACCTGTGCGACCGTGTACTGATCATGTACCTGGGGCAAACGATGGAACTGGCGCCGGTCCGTGAACTGTACAAAAATCCGGTGCATCCGTACACAGAAGCCCTGTTGTCGGCGATCCCCCGCCCGGTCCCGGGGAGGAAGCGGGAACGGATTCTCCTGCGGGGAGATCTCCCGAGCCCCGCGGATCCCCCCAAGGGATGCCCTTTCCACACCCGGTGTCCGGAAGCGATGGAGATCTGCAAGGAAACACGGCCGGAATGGAAAGAGATCGGACCGGGACACCGCGTCGCCTGCCATGCCCGATGAAGGTGACCCGGAGGAGAGGATGGGACGATGAAACGGTTGTGGCAGATTTTCCTCGCCTTTTTCCGCGTGGGCATGCTGGGGTATGGAGGAGGGCCTTCCTCGATCCCCCTCGTCCACGGAGAAGTGGTGAAAAAGTACAAATGGATGAATGACGAAGAATTCAGCGATGTCCTCGCTCTGGGGAATGCGCTTCCCGGTCCCATCGCCACCAAAATGGCCGGTTACATCGGATACCGCGTCTCCGGCATCAAAGGGTGCTTGGTGGGGGTTGCCGCGATGGTGTTGCCGACAGTGCTGATCATGATTTTTTTGCTCGGGTTTTTGATGGCTTACAAAGATTCCCCCCGGGTCCAGGGGATGACAGCCGCGGTCCGGCCGGTGGTGGCGGTTATGCTCACGGTGCTTGCCTACTCCTTTTTCAAAAAATCCTGGGGAGAACAAAAAGGGGCCGGGACCGTTGCCATCGCCGGGGTTACCGCCCTCGCTCTTTTTTTCGATACTCACCCGGCGTTGGTGATTGGGGCGCTGCTGATCCTGGCACTGGTCACCGGCGGTAAAGAGGGAACCACGCCCCCGGATGGAGAAGCCTCCGCCGGCGGGGAGGAAAGGGGTTGAGCGGGTGATCTACTGGAAACTCTTTTGGGCCTTTTTCATCCCCGGAATCGTTGGCTACGGCGGCGGTCCTGCCAGCATTCCCCTGATCCAGCACGAAGTGGTCCATCGGTATCATTGGCTGACCCTTGAGGAATTCGGGGATGTTCTGGCTTTGGGAAATGCCCTGCCCGGACCGATTGCCACGAAGATGGCCGGGTTCATCGGGTATGAAGTCGCAGGACCCCTGGGGGCCGCCGTGGCCCTGTTGGCCACGGTCGGGCCGTCGTTGGTGGCGATGATCCTTCTGCTGGTACTGCTTTACAAGTATCGTCATTCCCCGAAAATCCAGCGGATGACCACTCTGATCCGGCCGGTGGTGGGGGTTCTGCTGGCGATGATCGCTCTGGAGTTTTTCGAAAGTTCATGGAACCAGGTGGGGGTTTTTCAGACGGCGGCACTTTCCCTTCTCAGCCTGCTTCTGCTGGAGAAATGGGGGATTCACCCCGCCTGGGTGATCGCCGGCTCCCTCGTCTACGGTTTTGTTTTGCTGGGATAACAGAAAGCCTGGAAGCGTTGGGATCGATTGTCAGGTTCAGAAGAAGGGAAGCGTTTACCCTCCCCGGCGGAGAATCAGCCGGCAAGGGCGTTCAGGGGCAAAAGCTTCTCTGTGTTGCATCCGCAGGCGTTGGCCCTTGCCGCAGCAGGAAGATTCGGAGCGGACCTCGGGTAAATGCCGCCGCTCACTTTTTCACAATAATTCCATGTTCTTACAATTCGCCCGGAGAGAGACGGGAGAACACGGCCTATCGAATGGGAGGTTCAACATGCAGTTTCATCCTTTGCATCAACCCTATCCTTCACAACGCACCACCGTTTACGCCAAAAAAGGGATGGTGGCCACGTCTCAACCCCTCGCGGCCCAAGCCGGACTGGACATGCTGAAGAAAGGAGGCAACGCCGTGGATGCCGCCATCGCCACGGCAGCGGCCCTCACGGTGCTGGAACCCACTTCCAACGGAATCGGGGGGGACGCCTTCGCTTTGGTCTGGACCGGGGGAAAACTCCATGGATTGAACGCCAGCGGCCCGGCCCCCCGTGGGATCTCCATCGATGGAGTCCGGAAAGCGGGTCACGAGCGGATCCCCCGGTTCGGCTGGCTGCCGGTGACGGTGCCGGGCGCACCGGCGGCCTGGGCGGAGCTGTCCCGCCGCTTCGGCAAGCTTTCCCTGACCGCGGTGTTGGAACCCGCTGTCCGTTACGCCGAAGAGGGATATCCGCTGACCCCGGTTTTGGCCAAATACTGGGAGAAAGGAGCTGCGGTTTTCCGTCCATTGGACGGTCCCGAGTTTGAATCCTGGTTCCGCACCTTCACCCCGGAAGGGCGGGCTCCCCGGGCGGGGGAGGTGTGGCGGTCGCCGGACCATGCCCGAACGTTAACTTCCATCGCCGAAACCGGGGCGGATTCCTTTTACCGGGGGGACCTGGCGGAGAAAATGGATCGCTTCGCGCGGGAGCACGGCGGATTCTTGCGAAAAGAAGACTTGGAAGCGTTCCGCCCGGAGTGGGTGGACCCCATTCATATCCGGTACCGGGGGTATGAAGTGTGGGAGATCCCGCCCAACGGCCAGGGGCTGGTGGCCCTGATGGCCTTGAACCTCCTGAAAGCGTTCGACTTCGGGGAGCGGGAGACGGCGGCGACCTATCACCGCCAGATCGAGGCGATGAAGCTGGCCTTCGCCGACGGGGAGGCCTACATCACGGAAAGGGAGCGGATGCCGTACTCCGTGGAAGCGCTTTTGTCGGATCGGTATGCGGAGGAACGCAGACGCCTGATCGGGGATTCGGCCCGACTGCCCTCCGCCGGAAGCCCCCGGCCGGGCGGGACGGTTTATCTGGCCGCCACCGACGGGGAGGGGAACCAGGTTTCCTTCATCCAGAGCAACTTCATGGGCTTCGGATCCGGTTTGGTCGTACCGGGAACGGGGATCAGTCTGCAAAACCGGGGATATACCTTTTCTCTGGACCCGGATCACGCCAATGCCCTGGAACCGGGGAAGCGGACGTATCATACCATCATCCCGGGCTTTCTCACCCGGGAAGGGCGGCCGGTGGGCCCCTTCGGGGTGATGGGGGGGTACATGCAACCTCAGGGCCATCTCCAGGTGGTGATGAACACCGTTGATTTCGGTCTCAATCCCCAGTCCGCCCTGGATGCCCCCCGCTGGCGCTGGGTGGAAGGGAAGACCGTGGAAGTGGAACGGGGGGTTCCCGATGCCATCGTGCAGGAGCTGATCCGCCGGGGCCACGACATCCGCATCGCCACCGACCCGGGCGGTTTCGGACGGGGGCAGATCATCTGGCGGGGGGAAGACGGTGTCCTGGCCGGCGGAACGGAACCCCGGACCGACGGGTCCATCGCCGCATGGTAAAAAGAAGAGTCTGAAATGGATCCAACTGAAGACGGAATCGTGTGCGACCCGAATAGGCATTTCGGGTCGTTTTTTTGCTTTGGGTTGACCAAGTCGGGTTCACTTTTTCCAACCGATGGACATCCAGGGGAAGCGTATCCGGAAGCTGACGAAAACAAAATCAGCAAATGAAGATCTTCAGGAATTTCATTGATGATTCAGGAATTTTATAAAAAGGGTTGACTTGAAAATGATTATCAATTACATTGGGACACGAGATAAATGATAATCATTTTCAATCAAAGGGGTGTGCAACTTGGTCGACCTGAAGGTGGAAAGCCGCGGAGTAAAACGTTCCGTACTGGAATGTGTGGGCCATACACCGTTGGTTTCCCTCGACCGCTTGTTTCCGGAGCCCGGGGTTCAAGTGATGTCCAAGATGGAATTGATGAACCCGGGAGGCAGCATGAAAGACCGGACGGCGCGTTACATGATCCAACAGGGGATGCGGGAAGGAAAGATCCGTCCCGGTTCCCATCTGATCGAAAGCAGTTCCGGCAACCTGGGGATCGCCGTCGCCATGGCGGCACGCGTGCTGGGTCTCTCTTTCACCTGTGTGGTCGATCCCAAGACCACGGCCACCCATATCCGGATCCTCCGGCGGTTGGGAGCCGGGGTGGAGATGGTCCGGGAGCCCGATAAAAACGGAGGGTACCTGGATTCCCGCATCCGCCGGGTGAAAGAGTTGTTACATACCATCCCTGACAGTTTCTGGATCAACCAATACGCCAATGAGAACAACTGGAAAGCCCATTACCACGGGACTGCCGCCGAGATGGCGGACCAACTGGACCGACCGGTGGATGTGTTTTTTGCCGCGGTGAGCACCACCGGAAGCCTTCTGGGCTGTGCCCGGCGTCTGCGGGAGCATTTTCCTTCCATCCGGGTGGTCGCCGTGGATGCGGTGGGTTCGGTTCTGTTCGGAGGCCCCCCGGGCAAGCGGGAACTTCCGGGAATCGGGGCCAGCAGGGTTCCCGAGCTGTTTTCTCCGGAGGAAATCGATGAGGTGGTCCATGTCGATGACCGGGAGGCCGCCCGGGGGTGCCGGGAGCTTCTCGAGCGGGAGGGAATTTTCGCCGGCGGATCCTCGGGTTCCGTGGTGGCCGCCATTCGGAAGACCCTGGGGAAGCTGCCCCGTCCGTGCCGGATTCTCACCCTGTTTCCCGACAGGGGAGACCGTTATCTCGATCTGGTGTACAACGATGATTGGGTGGACCGTCTGGCCGCAGGGCAGGAGGAAGAGCGGACATCGATCATGGGAGAAAGGGTGTAGGATCGGATGGAGATTCAAAAAAGCGGGAATGATCCCCGGATTTTGTATCTGAGCCGAAGCGATCTGTTCCGGTTGGGGGGAGACCGTTCGGACCTGTACGTCGGGGCCGTGGAGCGAGCGTTGACCCTCCACGCGCGCGGGGAGTTCGTTCAGCCTTTAAAACCTTACCTCCGGGCTTCGGGGGCGGAGGGCCACATCGCCGACCGGATTATCGCCATGCCCGCCCACCTGGGGGAACCGGCGATTTCCGGGCTGAAATGGGTGGGAAGCAAACACGACAACCCCACACGGAGGGGCCTGGACCGGGCCAGCGCGTTGGTGGTGTTGAACGATCCGGAAACCAACTTTCCGCTGGCCGTGATGGAAGGGGGACTGATCAGCGGGATGCGGACGGCTGCCGTGACGGTGGCGGCGGCCCGGTGTCTGGCCAAGGAGGGATTTGAGGATCTGACCTTGATCGGATGCGGGGTGATTGCCCGCATGCAGGTGTTCTCCCTGCTGGAGCAGTTTCCGGCAATCCGCCGGGTCCATCTCTACGACCTCACCCCCGATTCAGCGGAAGATCTCGCCTCCCGCATTCGGGATCGGCACCCGGAAGTGGAGGTATGGGCGGCCGGTTCCGCCGAGGAAGCGGTTCGTTCCGGGGAAGTGGTGGTGACCTGCACCGTGACCGACCAACCCTACATCCCCTACGGATGGCTCAGGAGAGGGGCCTTTATCAGCAACGTTTCCATCATGGACGTGCACAAAGAGGTCTTTCTGAAGGCGGACAAAGTGGTGGTGGACGATTGGGAGCAGAGCAACCGGGAGAAGAAGGTGATTCATCAACTGGTCCTGGAAGGAAGGTTCTCCCGCGAACAACTCCACGCCGAACTGGGAGAGATCGTCTCCGGAGACAAACCGGGACGGGAATCGGAAGAGGAGATCATTCTCCTGAACCCGATGGGCATGGCGATCGAGGACATCGCCTGCGCCCAGGACCTCTATCAGAAGGCGATTCAACAAGGAGTCGGAACCTGGCTGGACCTGTACTGAGAGAAAGGGAGGCATGTCACCTTGCATCGGGATGGGAAAGGAAGCACCCCTGTGACGAAAAGGGAAGATTCCCGCATCCGGGACCGGATTCTCCGGGATCTGATCAACGCCATGTTGGCGGAGAACCTGTTCGGTTTGAAGGAAAAAGGTCGAATCTTCCATGAGCCCCTGCCGGAGTGGGGGGACTTTCGGGAAGGGGAAGCCGGATACCGGATTTCCCTCTTCCCGGAAAAGAATCTCTGTTTTCCAGTGGTCCTCTCTTCCGTCCGGGGTCAGCTGGAGTTGAGCCGTCTCCCCGTGGTTTTCGAGGGAGAGGGCGGGTCACGGCATCCGGGGCCGGTGGAGGTCTTTCAGCTTCTCCTCGAAAGCGAAGAGCCCGTACCCAACGGGGATGGGTTCATCGAGGAGCTCCGGACGGCTCAAAAGCACGCCACCCTCGCCTTGGAGGCTTGGGACCGGTTCCGGGAAGAACCTTCCCGTCCGGAATCTCTCAGATGGACGGAACGGTTGGCTTCCATGCGGGATCGTCCCTTTCACCCGACGGCCCGGGCCAAGGTCGGTTGGGAGGAGGAGGAATACCGGAACTACAGTCCGGAATTCGGCAACTCCTTCGGAATCGATTGGGTCGCGGTCCAACGGAACTTTGTCCGGATCGGCGGGGAAGGGGACCGGATGGATGTTCTGCTCGGCGAGCAAAGGGTGATGGAGGCGATGCGGGAAAAAGGGCTTTCCCGAAAGGAATGGGTCCCGGTGCCGGTCCATCCCTGGCAGAGCCGACGAATGATTTCTTCGCTTTTTGAAAGGGAGTTCCAAGAGGGCATCCTGGTTCCCCTTTTAAAGAATACCGGGTGTTATCAGGCGACTTCCTCTCTCCGCACCCTCGCGCCATGGAGGCGGAAAGGAATCCATCTCAAACTGGCGTTGGGAATCGGTTCCCTGAGTGCCCTGCGGATCTTGCCGTCACGCTATCTCGAGAACGGGTCCAAAGCACAAGCCGCCATGGAGGCCCTTCTCCGGAAAGATCCGGTGCCGGGAACTTCTGTCCACCTTTGCGACGAAAGGGATTGGTGCGTTTTCCGTAGGCCCGGTGAAGATCCCTTCGGCGACCGGCCCGGCCATTTGGCGGCCCAGATCCGTCGATATCCCGAAAGCGTGACCGCGGATCCCGGGATCCGTCCGGTGCCGATGTCTGCGTTGGCCGTGGAGGAGGGAATCGATTGTCTGGGACTTTCGGACGGAAGGTTGGAGGAGATGCTGGAACGGTTCCGCTCGGTCTGTGAGCCCTTTGTGGAGATGGCCCTCCAATTTGCTTCCCACGGGGTGATGCCGGAGGTTCACGGCCAAAATGTCCTGCTCCTCTTTCGGAACGGATCCCCGGAGGGCATCGTGTTGCGGGATCATGACACCCTTCGCATCCATCCTCCCTGGATGGAAGCGGCGGGGGTGAAGCCCCCCCGGTACACGGTGAAGCCGGGAACCCCCAACAACCTGATCCTGTCCTCACCGGAAGCGCTTTTGGCCTATTTTCAAACCTTGGGCGTCCAGGTCAACCTCGGTGCCATCGCCGATGCCTGGAGCCGGAAGTGGGGGATCGGGGAAGAACAGTTTTTCCGGCAAATCCGGGCGTCCGTGGAGGCGGTCCTGGAGCAGCAGCCGATCCGGCACCGGGAAGTCTTCCGCCGGGTGCTCCTCCGGGAGGATCGGTGGCCCTTCAAGAAGATCCTCGCCCCCCTGCTTCAGCGCAAGGGGACAGGGGGCGGGAGCATGCCCTCGGGGACAGGGTACATTTCCAACCCCCTCTCCGGTTCGGCGGAACGGGAGAGGATGGGGGGATGAACCCCGGCATGGAACAACGGCGGAACTTCCGGGTTCTGTGGGGGGTGCAGTTCATTTCCACGGCGGGCCTGACGGTGGTGGTGCCCCTGCTCCCCTTCTATCTGGAAACCCTGGGGGTGTTCGGGGAGGAAAACCGTTGGTGGACCGGTTTGTCTCTTTCGGCGCCGGCTCTCACCCTGATCCTCGCTTCCCCCTTCTGGGGAAAGATCGGGGACCGGTGGGGAAGGAAATGGATGGTCGTCCGGGCGGTGTTTGGACTCTGCCTCAGCATGCTCCTGATGGGGATGGCCCAGACTCCCTGGCTTTTTCTCCTTTTCCGGCTGATGCAGGGGGCTTTCGGCGGGGTGGTGGATGCCGCCGCCGCCTTCGCCGGTTCCGACGCTCCCCCGGACAAGCGGGGACGGACCTTGGGAAGCTTTCAGGGAGCCACGGCAGCCGGTTCCCTGGCGGGACCGCTGCTGGGCGGGTTGCTGGCCGACGGGTACGGATACCGGGTGCTGTTTTTCCTGATGGCCGCATTGACGGGGATCAGCGGACTGTGGGCCGCCAAGGCGCTCACGGAACCCCGGACGGGCATCGAACGAAAAAGAAAGCCCGTCCCGCTCCGGCAGGTGTTCGCGGGACTGTGGGGAAGCCGGAGCACGCGTTCCCTGATTCTGGCCGGTTTTCTGGCCAAGGCGGGCGTGTTCGGTCTCGTGGTGGTGTTTGCTCCGCTGGTCCGGGATCTTTCCGGTTCCCCCGCGTATGCCGCCACGTGGGTGGGGGGGCTTCAGGCGGTCACCTGGGGCGCCACCTTTCTGGGCGGGTCCTGGTGGGGAAAGCGAAACGACCGGTCCTCGCCGGAAAGGAATTTCTTCTTCGCCTCCCTTGCCTGCGGGGTTTGCGTCGGTTTGCAGACGGCGGTCCATCATCCCCTGTGGCTGCTCCCTCTGCGCCTGGTACAGGGTTTTTGCTTCAGTGCGCTTTTACCCTCGGTTTTTTTGAAAGTCACCCGGAGCTCACCGGAAGAGGTAAGAGGAAGCGCCATCGGCGTGACCAACAGTTTTCTGGTGCTCGGACAGATCATGGGCTCTTTTTCCGCCGCCCTGATCTCCGGCTGGCTTTCTCCGGATGCCGCCTTCCTTTTCCTGGGGGGATTCTTTTTGACTGGAGCCCTGTTGATGGTGCGCCTGCCCCGGCACACCCTGAGCCGGTCTCCCGGACTGCCCCCCCTGGGAATGGAACAAGCCGCCGGGGGAGTAAACAGAGAAAGGTGAGATCCATGGAAAACGGCTGGACCACCGCTGCTTCGGAAGCGAAAGCGGCGGAAAAAAGTGCGATCAGGCGTCTGTTGAACGCTTATCTCCGGGAGTCGGGAATTCCGGATCCGCGGATCCGGTCCGGAGTGGAAGAGAGTACTCCGGAGGGAGGAGTTGTCGGCAACATTCCGGGGGAACCCTTCTCTTTGGATCTGAACGGAAAAAAACTGTACGGGTACCTGATCCATTATTCTCCCTCCGGCCATCATCGCTACGCGGACCTTCTCCGTGCGGACCGGGGAAAGGGGTGGGAACAGGTCACCACCGCCGTTGAGCTGGCCCGCTTCCTGCTCGAAGACGGCTTGCCAAACGAAGGCCCGGAACGGAAGAGGCTGGAGCGGTTTCTTGCCCAAGTTCGCAACAGTGTGGAAAAAACGGCCCTTTATCTGAGGAAAGAAGCGGAGCGCGGACATCCCCGGAGGGTGTGGCGGCCCGATCTGGGAGGAAAGGAAGCGGAACAGGCTCTGACAGCGGGGCATCCCTTTCATCCCACCCCGAAAAGCTCCGAGGGGTTCCAACCGGAGGACCTGAAGCAGTACGCCCCGGAAATGGGAGCGTCGTTCCGGCTTCATTATTTGGCCGTCCATCCCTCTCTGTTGGAGGAAGAGCGGTTGCCCGGCTGGGAGGGGGAGCCGGTTCCGGATGAAGTCCGGGAGTCGGCGTCCGGCCGGTTGAATGCCGGACAGCGGGATTTCGGCCTTCTCCCCCTGCACCCCTGGCAAGCCCGCCATCTCCTGCAACAACCGTGGTTCAGCGAGCGGGTCCGGGAAGGGAGCCTCGTGGATCTGGGCCCCCTCGGGGAACCCGTCTACCCCACCTCATCCGTCCGGACGGTATGCCATCCCGGGCGGTTGAAAGCGTGGAAACTCCCCCTTCGCGTCCGGATCACCCATTTTTTCCGGACCAACCCGCCCGAACACATCCGAAGGACCCTGGACGCGGGGGTTTACGTCTCCCGGTGCCGGCGCGGGTGGAGCGACCCGGGCTTTGGCGTGCTCCTGGATTGGGGTTGCCGCCGGATCGGAGCCCGCGCGGAAGATACGGCGGTATTGTTCCGGGAGCACCCTTTTCCGGAGCCGGGCCCTACCCCGTGGGTCGTCGCCTCACTTCTGGAAGAACGGCAGGGGGAAGAGCCGTGGCTGGTCCAAATCGTCCGCCGGGCCGGCGGTGGAAAAAAGGGACCCCTCTCCCCGGCTTGGGTCCGGAAGTGGCTGAAGGCCTATCTCCGGATCGCCTTCAAACCGGTCCTTCACACATGGATCCGTGACGGGATCAGCCTGGAAGCCCATGTGCAAAACTGCTTGGTGGAGGTGGAAGAGAACTGGCCGGTGCGGTTTTGGGTCCGCGACATGGAAGGGGTGAGTGTCAGCCGGGATCGGCTTCCCAAAGGAGCCCCGATTCCGCCGGAAAGTCCGGTGCTGTACGGGGATGAAGAAGCATGGAAACGGTTGAAGTATTATGCGGTGACCAACCACTTGGGCCACTTGATCCACGTCCTCGCGTTTCACGGGGGCATAAAGGAGCAGCGATTGTGGGGTGACTTCCGTGATTCCTTGATCGAATGGCGGAAGGAATGGACGGAGGATGCAGCACGGTATGTGGATGATCTGCTCCACCACCCCCATCTTCCCGCCAAAGCCAATCTGGTCAGCCGCCTCCACGAACGGGGCGAGCGCCCCGATTACGTCATGATTCCCAATCCGATCCGGGAGGTGAACGGTCGTGACGTTGAAACGGACCGACACTGAGGAAATGGAAATCACCTGGCGGGCCCTTCGATCGGAAGAAGCGGCAGGGGTTCGCCGCCGTCTGATCCGCCAGCTGGTGGAGACCCTCCTCTATGAAGGGGTGCTCTCTTCCTCCGAAGTGGAACGGGAGGGAGAAAAGCGCTTCGAGTGGGAAGGGAGAGACCGGACCGGGAAGCCGGTACATTACTGGTGCCGGGGGGAGCGTCGTTTCTCTTTTGACCGGATCCGGCTGGTGTCCCCCCTTTACCGTGAAGGCCGGGAGGCAGTCTCCCTTTCCCGGTTCCTGGAAGAAATCGGGGAGGTGTGCGGGGCTGATGGGGAGCAGTTGAACCACTTCACGAGGGAACTGGAGGAGACGCTGGTCAAAGACACCCTCTGCCAATATCTCCGGCGGAGGGAAGGGCGAACCCTCTTGGGCAAGGGTTACGACGAGCTGGAAGGGGAGCTGATGGACGGTCATCCCTATCACCCTTCCTACAAATCGCGGATCGGGTTCAGCCTGTCGGACCATTTGGCCTACGGCCCGGAATTCCTTCCGGAAATCCGGCCGGTCTGGCTGGCAGTCCGGCGGGAAGAAGCGCGTTTGGCCGTATCCGAATCCATATCCCCGCCAAAGCAGGTGGAGGCACTGGCGGGAACCGCAGTGAAACGGCGGCTCCGGGAGGCTGCCAAGGACGCGGGCGCGGACCCCGTGGAATACCTCCCGATCCCCGTTCACCCCTGGCAGTGGCGCAACGTGATCGCCGTCCATTACCAGAGGGCCCTGGAGACGGGGGAGATTCTGTTCCTGGGTCCCTCGGAAGACGGTTACCGCCCCCAACAATCGATCCGGACGCTGGCGAACGTGACCTGTCCCGAAAGGTGGTCCCTCAAGGTCTCCCTCAGCATTCTCAATACCTCCACCTCCCGGGTGCTGGCCCCCCACACAGTCGAAAATGCACCGAAGATCACGGACTGGCTCCGGGGGATATGGCAGAAGGACCGCTATTTACGGGAAGAATGCCGTCTGATCCTGCTCGGTGAGGTGGCGGGAGCCGCATGGGACGGTCCGGTTCCGGCCCCCCTGGCGGACCGGACCTACGGGGCTTTCAGCGCCATCTGGAGGGAAAGCCTGCACCGCTATCTCCGTCCGGAGGAAGAGGCGGTGCCCTACAACGGCCTGTGCCAGCGGGACACCGACGGAACGCCGCTCATCGATCCCTGGGTCCGGCAGCTGGGGGTGGAAACCTGGACCCGCCGCCTGCTGGAGGTGTCCCTGCCGCCGATTCTTCACTTGTTGTACGCCCACGGGATCGGAATGGAAGCCCACGCCCAGAACATGGTGCTGATCCACCGGAAGGGGGTGCCGGAACGGATCGCCCTGAAGGATTTTCACGACGGGATCCGTTTTTCGGCGGACCATCTGACCGATCCCGGCAACCGGCCCGATTTGACCGCGACACCGGAGTCTCACGCCCGGATCAACCGAAACTCTTTTATTGAGACCGAAGATCCCCGTCAGGTGTCGGATTTTATGTTGGATGCCTTCTTCTTCGTGAACCTGGGGGAACTGGCGATGTTTTTGCAGGATGTTTACGGCCTGGCGGAACGGCGGTTTTGGGAGATGGCACGGGAGATCGTGGGTGGCTACATGGAACGGTTTGACTGCTTGACGCCCCGCTTCCGGATCTTCGATCTGTTGGCACCCCGGGTGGAAGTGGAACAGTTGACCAAGCGGCGCCTGTTTCCGGAGACGGAGCTCCGCGTCCACGAGGTCCGCAACCCGCTGGCCCGGGTTGCTTCCGGGGAGGGTTTGGTCCGTGTGGAAACCGAATGAACTGAAACGAAAGTTGGCAGAGGGAGAAAAGGTATGGGGATTGTTCTGTTCCATTCCGACTCCCCTCCACGTGGAGATGATCGCCTGTGCCGGCTATGATTTCGTCATAGTGGATACGGAGCATGCCTCCGTCAACCCGGAGACCCTGGAGAACATGATCCGGGCGGCGGAAGCCCGGGATCTGCCCGCGTTGGTCCGGGTTCCGAACCCTTCAGCTGGCCCGATTCTCAGGGCCCTGGACGCCGGAGCACGGGGGGTGGTGGTTCCCCACGTCCGCTGCCGCCGGGATGCGGAAGCGGCCTTGCAGGCGGCACGGTATTTCCCCGAGGGGATGCGGAGTCTCAACGGAGGCCGGGTGCCCGGGTTCGGGCGCTTGGACCTGGAAGAATATCTCCGGCCGGCCAACCGGGAGGTGATGGTTGTGCCCATGATCGAGGACCGTGAAGGGGTGGACCGGATCGATGAAATCCTGTCCGTGGACGGAGTGGACATGGTGCTGGAAGGAGCGGCGGACCTCTCCCAGTCCCTCGGCATTCCGTGGCAGACCCGCCATCCGGGGGTGAAGCAAGCCCTGGAAAGGATCCGGGAGGCGGCCGACCGTCACGGGGTTCCTTTCTGTGCCCTTCCGCGGGCCAAGCAGGATCTGCAGGAGTGGGAGAATCGGGGAGTCCGGGCCTTCGTTCTCGGAGAGGAGAGAGGGCTGGCCTTCCGGGCGTTGCGCTCCCATCTGGAGAGGATGAAAGAACAGACGGTGAAGGAGGGACGGGCATGAATCGGTTCCAACGATGGATCCAAGCCCGAAAGGCAGAAGACGGCGGACCCGTTTGCGCCCACCTGTATGACTTGGACCATCTGAAAACCCACACCCGGGCGATCGTTTCCTCCCTTCCGGGGCGGTTCCGGATGTATTACGCCATGAAAGCCAACTCCGAACCCCTTATCCTGGACACCCTCGTTTCCGTCGTCCACGGGTTCGAAACGGCTTCCCTGGGGGAAGTCCGGAAAGCGCGGACAGCGGGGAAAACCATCCCGGTGATCTTCGGGGGGCCCGGCAAGACCGACGAAGAGATGGAAGAAGCGGTCCGTCTCGGCGTGGAACGGATTCACGTGGAAAGCATTCAGGAGCTGAGGCGGGTGTCGTGGATCGCGGGACGGCTCGGGGTTCACATTCCCGTCCTGCTGCGTGTCAACCTGAAAGGTCCCTTTCCCTCGGCCACCCTCCACATGGCCGGCCGGCCGACCCAGTTCGGGATCGATGAAGAGGAGGTCCCGGAAGCCATCCGAATGGCCCGGGAGCTGGAAGGAGTGAATTTGGAGGGGTTCCATTTTCACTCCCTTTCCAACAATCTGGATGTGGAACGGCATCTCCGCCTGCTTCGCCTGTACATGGAGAAAGTGGCGGGATGGGAAAAGTTATTCGGCGTCCGGTCGAAAGTGATCAATGTGGGCGGGGGAATCGGGATCGATTTTGCCGACCCGGACGCTTCCTTCGATTGGGAAAGGTTCCTTCCCGGGTTGTCCGCGTTGGAACGGGAGCTCCCGGAGACGGTGGAAACGATTCAGTTTGAGTGCGGGCGGTACCTCACCGCTTCCTGCGGCGGCTATGCCGTGGAAGTGTTGGATCTGAAGCAGAATCACGGGAAAAACTACGCGGTGGTTCGGGGCGGGACCCATCATTTCCGGCTTCCCGCTTCCTGGCAGCACAGCCACCCCTTCGAGGTGGTTCCCGTCGATCGGTGGGATTACCCCTTCCCGAGAAAAGAATGGAAAGACACCGCCGTGACGGTAGTGGGCCAGCTCTGCACCCCCAAGGATGTGCTGGCCCGGGAAGCGGCCGTTTCCCGTCTGCGGATCGGGGATGTGCTCCTGTTCCGGTACACGGGGGCTTACGGTTGGTCTATTTCCCACCACGACTTTTTGAGCCACCCCCACCCCGACCAGGTTTATTTCCGTGAGCGTTCTCTCCAAGCGGAGGGGGGTGTGCAAAGATGACACCCCTGTCGAGTCTGAAACTGATGGAAGTCGATCGGATCCGGCTGCATGAATGCCATGAGGCCACAAGGCTGGAAGAGACCTGCCGTCGGATCCGGGACGACGGAGAGGTGAAAAACCCCATTATCGCGTTACCTTTGTCGGAGGGGGGGTGTCTGGTTCTTGACGGTGCTCACCGTTTCGCTTCCCTCCTTCGGCTGGGTTGCCGGAAAGCGCCGGTTCAGTTGGTGGATCCGAAGGATGTGGTTTTAAAAGCCTGGAGCCACCTGGTGAGCCGGGGAGAATGGCTGGATCGCCTTCGCTCCGATCCGAAGCTGTCGTGGACCACACATCCGCCGGAGGGCGTCCGCGGGATCCGCTGGATGACAGGGGAAGGAAGCAGCGGGTGGATTGTCCCGTCGGAGCGGAACCCTTCCCTGAAAGAGGAGTTGGAGGTCTGGCACCGGGTGGTCCTCTCCTACAGCATCGCCGGACCGGTTCGCCGGCTTCGGGCAAACGGGGAAACATCGCTGCCCGAGGGAAGCGTTCTGTTTGAACATCCGTCCCTGTCGGTTCACCAACTCCGCCGGCTGGGGGAAGCAGGGGAAATGCTCCCTGCAGGTGTGACCCGATTCACGGTCCGGGGCCGTCTCCTCAACCTGGGGGTCCCGCTTTCCTGGCTGTACGGGGAGGGACCCGGCGAATCGGAATGGGAAGCGCAGTGCCGAAGATGGGAGGATCGGATGCGACTCTACACGGAGAGTGTCTACCTCTGTGAAGCTTAAAGGCCCAGCCTTCATTGTGGATCATGGTAAAACACCCGAGCGAAGCCAACCCGTTGACGTCTGTCCACAGGCGTCAACTTTTTTTCAGTTATAAATGAAACAAATGAATCCCCTGATCAGAGCCCGCAGGTCTCAACCGAACGCCGGTGTTTTCCTTTTATGGGGGCAAGCCAGTCGAAGAAATAAGATTGACAAAAAGATGACAAAAGAGTACATTAATAAACACAAACTAACACAAATAATGATGAAAATGTGTTAGTTTGTGTTTGATTGAAAGGGAGACATGTCATGCTTTCAGCGGAACGGCGGCGTTTAATTCAGCAGAAGCTGGAATTGGAAGGGAACGTCAAAATCAGTGAGCTGGCCTCGGAATTCAACGTATCCGCTATGACGATCCGCAGGGATCTGGATCAATTGGAACGGGAGATGGACTTGCAGCGCACCCACGGCGGGGCGATTTTGAGTCCGTCCCATATGCGGGAATTTCCCCTGAAAGAGAAAGCCACCCGCAATGCGGCGGCGAAACGGGCCATCGCCGAAACAGCACTTTCGTTGGTCTCTTCGGGAGAAAGTCTCATCGTGGATGCGGGCTCCACCAATCACGCTTTTGCTCAGGGGTTGAAGCGGGTTCACGACCTTCTCTTGGTGACCAATGATGTGAAGATCGCATTGGAACTGGTGGATGAGGAGGGGATCCGGGTCATACTGACCGGAGGGGAACTGAAGCCGCAGGTTTACAGTCTGGAGGGGCCTTTCGGAGAATTCATGCTGAGTGAGTTGAATGTGGACATCGCTTTTATCGGGTGTGACGCCTTTGATTGGGAACGGGGAGCCCAGACCAACAGTTTGCCCAAAATCAAAATAAAAAAAGCCATGATGGAACAGGCTTCCCGCCGGGTGTTGATGGCAGATGCGAGTAAATTGCAACAGCGGGCGTTGGCCCGGTTTGCCGGTTTGAAGGATTTTGAGGTCATCGTAACCGATGACCGGATTCCGGAAGAGTTCCGGGAAGCCTGCATCGACTCGGGGGTGCAATTATTGACAGCCAATCAAAAGGCGGAAGATTAAGTCTTCGGAAAGGAGCCACCATGAAGATCGGGATTATCGCCGATGATTTGACGGGAGCCAATGCAACCGGGGTCCGCCTCTCCAAGCAGGGGTTCCGTACCGCTTCCATGGTGTTCGGTCTGATCCACCCCGAAGGGGATTACGATGTGGTTTCCGTGGATACGGACAGCCGATATGCGACCCCAGTGGAAGCCCGACGGCGGGTGACACAAACGGTCCATATTTTGCGTCAAGGCGGCACCCAGGTCTTCTGCAAACGGATTGACAGTACGTTTCGCGGGAACGTGGGGGCGGAGCTGGATGCGTTGTTGGATGTACTGGGGGAAGAAACCACCGCGGTAGTGGTTCCCTCCTTTCCGGATTCCGGACGGATCACCGTGGGGGGATATCTTTTGGTCAACGGGATTCCGCTGCAACGAACGGATGTGGCGAAGGACCCTGTGGCTCCCATCACCCGTTCCCACATCCCGACGTTACTGAAGGAACAAAGCCGACTCCCCGTCGGTTTCATCGAGATGGAGACGGTTTTGGAAGGAATGCCTGCAATCCACCGGACCCTGGTGAAGCAAATTCAAAAGGGAAACCGAATCATCGTCCTGGATGCCGTTACTGAAGAACAGATCGAGCAAATCGCGAAAGCGATGGGGCGGATTCAAAAACCTCTGGTCCCCGCGGACCCCGGCCCCCTTTCCGTCGCGTATATCAAGACCCATTTTCAATCGAGGCAAAAGGGTACCAAAGTATTGGTGACCGTGGGCAGCGTCACTCCGACCACGGGAAGACAGTTGGAACATTTCATGAAGGAGTGGGACTGCCGGCCGGTTTACGTGGCGCCCGAAGTGCTCACCATCGGATCGGACCGTCGGAATGAAGCGATGGAGCGGGCCATCGAAGAAGCTTTGGAGCGCAGTCGGCACTCGGATGTGATTCTCGTCACCACCCACCACCCGGAGCAGGGTTTGTTGGACTTGGCTGCTTTGGCCAAGGAACAGGGAACCTCGGAAGGATCCCTTGCGAAGAGCATCACCGATGGACTTGCGGGAATCTCCAGAAGAATCATCGAGAGAAGCCGGGGGGAAATCGGCGGCTGTTTTGCCAGCGGGGGAGACGTCACCGCTTCTCTGTTTGCAGCCACCGGGACCCGGGGGATCGAGCTCTTGGAAGAAATCCAACCGTTGATCGCCTATGGCCGCTTCATCGGGGGTTACCTCGACGGTATTCCCATTGTCACCAAAGGCGGCATGGCCGGAGATATACGGGCGATTGACGCAAGTGTCCGCCATCTGAAGATTGAACTCATCAAGAGAAAACAACCGATGAAGGAGTGGGAAGGTTGAAGAGACCGATCATCGCCATCTCGATGGGAGACCCGGCCGGCATCGGACCGGAAATCACGGTGAAGGCGCTGGATAAAAAAGAAATTTACGAGATTTGTCGCCCGCTTGTGGTGGGGAACCGCGAGGTGTTGAAACAGGCGATGGACTTCAGCGGGGTGCAACTGGAGATCCGGAAAGTGGAACACCCGGATGAAGGGGATTACCAGTACGGGACCATTGACCTTGTTCATATGGACAATGTAAAGACAGATGAATTAAAGCTCGGTGAAATCCAACCCATGGCGGGGAAAGCGGCTTACGACTACTTTATGAAAGCCGGCCGTTGGGCTCATGAGGGAATCGTGGATGCGGTGGCCACGACACCGATTAACAAGGAGTCCCTGCAGGCAGCCAAGGTTCCTTTCATCGATCACACGGCCATGCTCGCCCATATTTCCGGAGTGAAAGATCCGTTGACGATGTTTGAAGTCCACGACCTTCGGATTTTTTTCCTCACCCGCCACCTCTCCCTGAAAGAGGCCATCGGCATTATCACGGTCGAGCGGGTGCATGACTATTTGAAGCGTTGTGACGAAGCCTTGAAAAAATTGGGCCTCAGCCGACGGAAATTGGCGGTGGCCGCCCTCAACCCCCATGCGGGAGAACAGGGCCTGTTCGGAAACGAAGAAATGGAGATTCTTGCCCCTGGGATTGAGAAAGCACGGGGGGAAGGACTGGATGTCGTCGGTCCGGTTCCGGCGGATTCCGTTTTTCATCAGGCCTTGCACGGAAAGTACGATGCTGTTCTTTCCCTGTATCACGATCAGGGCCATATCGCGGCTAAGATGGCGGATTTTGAACGGACGGTTTCCATTACCAACGGACTGCCTTTTCTTCGCACTTCCGTCGATCACGGGACCGCCCTGGATATCGCCGGGAAGGGTATTGCCAGTTCAGTCAGCATGGAGGAATGCATTAAAGCGGCGGCGAAGTATGCCCCTCATTTTACTCAAATCAGCTGACAGGAGGGTTTCATCATGGACGGTTCGGCAGGGCTGATAATTCTCGGGCTTCTTTTGGGAATGGGAATACTGATCTTCCTTGTGTTAAAAACCAAGGTTCACGCTTTTCCCGCATTGATCATCGCCGCTTCGGTGACAGGTTTGGTCGGGGGGATGGCTCCCCCGGCCGTCATTGAAGCGATTACCATGGGATTCGGAAATACACTGGGGTCCATCGGACTGGTGATCGGCTTCGGGGTGATGATGGGCCGCATCCTGGAAGTTTCCGGTGCGGGGGAACGGTTGGCTTTCAGTTTCCTCAAGTGGTTGGGCAAAAAGAAAGAAGAATGGGCATTGGCTTTGACAGGATACGTGGTCTCCATTCCCATTTTTGTCGACTCGGCCTTTGTCATTTTAACCCCGATTGCGAAAGCGCTTTCTTCCAGAACGGGAAAATCCGTTGTCGGGTTGGGGGTGGCCCTGGGAATCGGGCTGACCGCCACCCACCATGCGGTTCCCCCGACACCGGGTCCCTTGGGGGTCGCGGGCATCTTCAAAGTGGATGTCGGATTGATGATGCTGTGGGGATTGATCTTTGGCATACCGGTGATCATGACCGGCGTCTTTTACGGCAAATGGGTGGGTAAAAAGATATATCAGCTGCCCGATGAAGAAGGAACGGGATGGGTTCGTCCCGAACATCCCCGAACGTTCCGCGAGTTTGTGGAGATGGAAGAAAAAAAGAACTTGCCGTCTCTTTGGATTTCACTATTGCCCATATTCGTTCCCCTCATCCTCATCCTGATCAATACAGTGTTGACGGCGCTTGATAGGAAAGGCGGGGTGGTGGATTATTTTCTCTTTCTCGGATCCCCGGTCATCGCCGTGGGCATCGGGCTGTTGATCGCCGTCTACGGTCTGTTCGGTCATCTTCGCCGTTCGGAAGCCTTGGAACGGATGGAAGAAGGAATTCAATCAGCGGGGATCATTCTGTTGGTCACCGGTGCGGGGGGCGCGCTGGGGAATGTCCTTCGGGAAAGCGGAGCCGGCGAGGAAATCGCCAAACTGGTGGCCCAAGCGCCGTTGCCCGCGATTCTGCTCCCGTTTTTCATTTCCACACTGGTCCGTCTCATCCAGGGAAGCGGAACCGTCGCCATGATTACGGCAGCCTCCATCTCCGCCCCCATCATCGTCCACCTGGACATCAACATGGTGCTGGCCGCACAAGGTGCCGCTCTGGGCTCGATGATGTTTTCGCACTTCAATGACAGTATGTTCTGGGTGGCCAACCGGATGTTGGGGATCAAAAACGTGAAGGAACAGCTCTGGACCTGGTCGGTTCCCACCACTTTGGCCTGGGCGGTGTCCTTGGTCATGCTTCTGTTGGCGAATGGGATCGTGGGTTGAAAATATTGTATAAGAGCACGCCCTCCTGTTGCCGGGAGGGTATTTTTTGGAGGGGGGGGGTTCACTGTCGTCATCTTGTCGCAGAAAGGTTTTAAAATTATTATATCTCATGGGGGGCATTGACACGGTTGTCGTCCGTGTTTAGAATATCAGCATTCCTTCAATTGAATACAAGCGATGCATCCACTCGTATAATCCTGGAAATATGGTCCGGAAGTTTCTACCAAACTACCGTAAATAGTTTGACTACGAGGGGATTAGAGTCGTGCTTTCACCCGCCCGGCCGGAAAAGGGTCCGGATACTGAGCGGTGACATCTGTGTGCAAACTCTAATTTTTCTCCTCTGCGTCAACTCCAGGATGAGCCTGGAGTTTTTTATTTTTATTAGAGGAGGGGAAGTTTGATGGTTTTCGATCCATCGGGATTAAAAAAACGGATTGATGTGGCAAGTAAAAGAATTCCTGCTGATATCGTGATCAAAAATGGAAAAATTATAGATGTGTTTAATCGGGAAGTGATGGAAGGGGATATTGCCATCGCAGACGGCTTTTTCGTCGGGATTGGCGAATTTGAAGGCAAACAGGTCATTGATGCGGCCAACCGTTATGTCTCTCCCTCGTTTATCGATGGTCATGTGCATATTGAATCGGCGATGGTCCCGCCGAGTGAATTTGCCAAAGTCGTCCTGCCGCACGGGGTCACGACGGTCATGACGGATCCTCACGAAATCGCGAATGTGTCCGGAACAGACGGACTTCAATTTATGATGGATGATGCCGAAAATATCCCGATGGACATTTTTTTTATGCTGCCGTCAAGCGTTCCCGCCACACCGTTTGAAAATGCCGGAGCCGAGCTGACGGCGGAAGACCTTGAACCTTTTTATCAGCATAAAAGGGTGAAGGGGTTGGCTGAAGTGATGGATTATCCATCGGTTTTAAACGCTGAGGATGGAATGATGGACAAGCTGGCAAGGGCCGCAAAGCATCGCAGCCATATTGACGGTCATGCTGCCGGTTTGGACGCTGCTGCCGTAAATGTTTACCGCGCGGCTGGAATTGGCACGGACCATGAATGTAGCACGGCTTCTGAAGCGAAGGACCGTTTACGGCGCGGGATGCACCTTCTTTTGCGGGAAGGGTCCGCAGCCAAAGACCTTAAGGCGCTGCTGCCGGTTGTCAATGAACGGAACGCGCACCGTTGTCTTTTTTGCACCGATGATAAGCATTTGGATGATTTAATCGCAGAAGGCAGCATTGATCATAATGTCCGCTTGGCGATTCAAGAAGGGCTTGACCCGTTGTTAGCGGTTCAGATGGCTTCACTGAATGCAGCGGAATGCTATGGTTTAAACGAAAAAGGAGCGATCGCCCCGGGCTATGAAGCGGACTTTTTACTATTGGATGACTTGGATCAGGTCACCATCAGTGAGGTTTATAAATCAGGGAAGCTTGTTGCTGAACAGGGAAAATACGTCGGGGAAGACTTGAATCCGGTAACTCCGCCGCCGCCGATAACCCATACCGTTCAGATTCCGGAAATTCGGGCAGAACAGTTGCAAATTCCGATCGGAACAACCGAACAGGCCCATGTTATCGGGATTAACCCCAATAGCCTGGTGACGGAAAAGTTGATTGAAAAAGTGGATGTGGAAGCCGGAGTCTTCCAGCCTTCAGTGAACCGCGACCAGCTTAAATTAGCGGTGGTGGAGAGGCATCATGGCACCGGGAATATCGGCTTGGGGATTGTCAAAGGTCTTGGTTTGACCCACGGCGCCATTGCATCCACGGTCGCTCACGACTCCCATAATCTCGTTGCGGCGGGGACGAATGATCGGGACATGGTGAAAGCGGTTGATGCCATCCGCGCCATGAACGGCGGATTGGTCGTCGTACGAGGCGGCGAAGTGCAGGCCGCGCTGCCGCTGCCAATTGCAGGTCTGATGTCAGATCAAGACAGTGACACCGTGAATGCCGGGCTTGAACAGATCGACGCCGCATTGTCAGAATCCGGTTTTTCGGGAGCCTTCAATCCTTTTTTAACTTTGTCCTTTTTGACACTGCCGGTCATTCCTGAACTCAAGTTGACCGATGTCGGACTGTTTGATGTTGAGACCTTTCAACACATTGAGGCAGGGGTGCCGGGGCTTGTGAACACAACTTAAAAAAGGGGCCAGGCCCTGTGAACAACATTCGGTCACAGGGCCTGACCCCCTTCTCCTTGATTTTTATTCGAGTTCGATCTCAAAAACAACGATGAGGTGTACAGAAGATGAATGTTTTCGCAATCGGAAAGAAGCTGTTGGTATTCACGCTGGTCACGATGTTAATCGCGGGGTGCGGGACACAAAACCAAAACAACACAACCGGCGGCCAACAACCGAAAAAAGACGAAAAAATCGTGGGTATTATCGGACCGATGGAAGTCGAAATCAACATGCTGCATGACGAAATGAAAGTCGATGAAACGAAAAAAATTGCCGGAATGACGTTTTATAAAGGAACATTGAAAGGACAAAACATTGTCCTCGTTCAATCAGGCATCGGCAAAGTCAATGCTGCGTCTGCCGCCCAAATTCTTGTCAGTGAATTTCATGTCGACGCGCTCATTAACTCCGGTGTTGCCGGCGGCCTTTATCCAAAACTGGGACTTGGCGATCTTGTCATCTCAACGGAAACGGTCCATCATGATATGGATGAAACGGCTAAAGACTTCAAGCCCGGCCAAATCCCCGGGATGGACGTCCGGTTTTTTAAAGCGGACAAAGAATTGATTTCCTTGGCCCAAAAAGGCACGAAAGGATTGCCGGACTACGTTGATGTGTATACCGCCCGCATTGCGACCGGCGACCAATTCATCGCCAGTGAAAAGAAGACCAAGTGGATTTATGAAACATTCAACGCTTATGTCGTTGAAATGGAAGGCGCTGCTGTCGGACAAGTGGCTTATATGAACGACATTCCGTACGTGGTCATTCGCTCAGCTTCTGATAAAGCCGACAAAGAAGCTGCGAAAATCCAAAAAAACTTTGTGAAAGAAGCAGCGAAAAACTCCAGCCACGTCATCAAGAAGATGCTCGAAAATATGAATTAATAAAAGAGAGGGGGCAGGCCCTGTGAATGTCACAGAGCCTGCCCCTTATTTGATTTGTTGGGCTTCCTCCCGTTTCAACCACCTTTTCGCCTTGGTTGCAAGCATCGCCTATAACACCGTATGGGGTTGAAAAATGAAATGCTGGTATTTGAGAATCCCATGCTGCACCCGGAAGGGTGTGCTTTTTTGTGAAACATGGAAAGTTACCCAAAGAATATTTCATGTGTTTGAATGATTCGTTAAAATGTAAAGAGTGATTGCATTCCCAAAAGGAGGTCTTTCCGGTGAAAGACAAAGTGGTGATTGTAACAGGTGGCGGAAGCGGAATGGGAAAGGCCATGGCGAAGAAATTCGCCGCGGAAGGGGCGCGTGTGGTCATCACCGGGCGTTCGTCGGAACGTTTGGAGGCGGCCAGGAAAGAGATACCACACCGGGACGGACAGGTTCTGTGCGTGCCCATGGACGTCCGCGATCCGGAAAAAGTCCATCACACGGTGGAAGAGACAAAAAAAGCGTTCGGGGACATTGATTATCTGGTGAACAATGCGGCCGGAAACTTTATCTGTCCGGCCGAGGATCTTTCCATCAACGGGTGGAATGCTGTCGTCAACATTGTGTTGAACGGAACGTGGTATTGTTCCCAGGCGGTCGGAAAGGAGTGGATTCGAACCGGGCGGAATGGCAGCATTCTCAACATCCTCGCCACGTATGCCTGGGGGGCGGGACCGGGCGTCATCCACTCCGCGTGTGCCAAAGCCGGTGTTCTGGCCATGACGCGGACGCTGGCGGTGGAGTGGGGTGAAAAGTACGGAATCAGAGTCAACGCGATTGCACCGGGTCCGGTTACCAACACCGGCGGGCAGGAACGTTTATTTCAGTCGGAAGAAGCCTGCCGACGTACGATTGAAAGCGTCCCCCTCGGCCGTCTGGGAAAGCCGGAGGAAATCGCCGAACTGGCCAGCTTTCTCTTCTCTCCGGCGTCCGGCTTCATCAACGGGGAGTGCATCACGATCGACGGAGGGCAATGGCTCAGCGGCCAAAAGTCGTTCGTTTAAGGTCTTGCTGATACCTATATCGACCCGATCAAAAGGAAGACAAAAGAGACAGGTTTCTGTTAAACACCGGAAAGGGTGTTTTTCTTTTTCAAACTGCAATCTCTCCGGATGAAATCTTCGTTAATCGAAATAGACAGAACCGATTTCGATCGGGAAGAAACGCGGAACAGGTTGTCCTGTGATCACGGTCAACGGAAATGAGGGCAGTCATGGATGGGGTTTTGGAAGGGGGGATTGACATGCAGTTGAATTGGCAACAGCTCTGGGAGCAGTCATCCTGTGCCATGGCCATTGTGGATGCAGGGGGACGAATCCACCATGCGACTCAAGCCATGATCCGGTTGGTGAAGCGTAACGCGGAGGCCGAATTCCCTGATTCATGGGAGAAGTTGAAGGATTCCATTCTGGAACGGACATCGGAGAATGTGTGGATTACCCGGAAGGGAGAAACATACCGCCTGCATACCGAACGACCGGAGTGTCTGCAAGGAGGGCGGCTTCACCGACTGGAACCTTACGTTCGAAAACCGGAGGGAACCGGTGAATTGGACGCCGTGATCGAAAACGCCTATGATTGCATCTATATCACCGACCGTCACGGCATCACCCTTCACACCAACTCGGCGATCGAACGGTTGACCGGGATCCCGAAGGAGTACTATATCGGAAAAGACGTCCGTTACCTGGAACGAAGAGGGATTCTGAAAAAATCCGTCACCCTGGAGGTGTTGAAAACCGGCCAACCCGTCAGCGTGGTCCAGGAGACGAAACAGGGAAAGATCAACGTCATCACGGGCAGTCCGGTCCTGGATGAAGATGGGGAAATCATCCGTGTCGTCACCAATATCCGGGACGTGTCGGAGCTGAACCGGTTGAAAGACGAACTGAATGAGACCCGGAAATTGTCCGATCGATACAAACGGGAGTTGGCCCAGCTCCGCAAACTTCATCTCAAAGACGATTCCTCCATCATCATGAACGATCTGGCCATGAAACAGGTTTATCATCTGGCCCGGCGGGTGGCGGGAACGGATACCACCGTGTTGTTGCTGGGAGAGTCGGGAGTGGGGAAAGAAGTGTTTGCCCGGGCCATCCACAAACAAAGCCCCCGATTCGAAAAAGGTTCCTTTATCACCGTCAACTGCGGGGCGATCCCCCCGGAGCTGATGGAGTCCGAACTCTTCGGATACGAACCGGGAGCCTTCACCGGGGCAAAAAAGGAAGGCAAACCGGGGATGTTTGAAGTGGCGGAGAACGGCACGCTGTTTCTGGACGAAATCGGGGAACTTCCGTTACCCATGCAGGTCAAGCTGTTGCGCGTCCTTCAGGACAAAACCCTTCGCCGAGTGGGGGGAATTCGACCGATCCCCTTCAACACCCGGATCATCGCCGCCACCAACCGGGATCTGAAGAAGATGGTGGAGAAAGGGGAGTTTCGGGAAGACCTGTACTACCGGATCAGCGTGGTTCCCATCGAGATCCCCCCTCTCCGGAAGCGGCGGAGTGACATCCAACCGCTGTTGGTCCATTTCCTTGACCGGTTCAACCGGAAGCACCGAACCTCCCGGACCTTCGCACCCGAAGTGTACGGGAAATTGCGGCAGTACGATTGGCCCGGGAACGTCCGTGAACTGGCCAACATGGTGGAGCGGTTGGTGATCACCAGCCCCGATGACACCATCCTTCCCGAGTACATCCCGGAGACCCGGGGCTTGAAGAAAAAAACAACGCCCCCGGACACGGGCGGGTTGCGGACGAAAATTAACGGGGAAGTCTTTCCGCTGCCGGCTGGAACCGGACCTTTCCAGTCGTTGTCCGAGTTTACCGCCCGGCTGGAGCAAGAGATTCTGCGCGAGGCCTATCGGAGGCACCGGAGCTCCTACCGTGTGGCTGAAAAACTGAGCATCAGCCAGTCCAGCGCGATCCGGAAAGCATACAAATACGGCATCCGGGAGAAATCGTAGAGGAATAAGTCGATTCCGACTGATCAGGCGGAATCGACTTATTTTTTTGACTCAGGTTCGGAAATCCCAAACACGATTCTCCGTTTTTACAGGGTTTTCACCCGTTGGCATGTTTTTTGCTACTGTTTTGGTACCAAACCGGGAGGTGAATGGGTTGAGAGAAGCATGGATCACGGGAGCGGTCCGGACTCCGGTCGGCCGCCACGGCGGAAGTCTGTCTTCGGTCCGTCCGGACGACCTGGCTGCCGTCGCCATCCAAGGGGTGATGGAGCGGAGCGGGATTCCCGGGGAGGACGTGGAAGACGTCTACTTCGGAAATGCCAACCAGGCCGGGGAAGATAACCGCAACGTGGCCCGGATGGCGTTGTTGTTGGCGAATTTGCCGGTGAGTGTCGGCGGGGTGACCGTCAACCGGCTGTGCGGCTCAGGATTGGAAGCGATCCATCAGGCCGGCCGGGCGATCCGCTTGGGCGAGGGAGACGTCATGATCGCGGGCGGGGTGGAGAGCATGTCCCGTGCTCCCTTGGTGATGCCCAAACCGGAGCGGGCTTTTCCCCGCGGAAACGGAACGGTCTTTGACACCACGATCGGCTGGCGGTTCATCAATGACCGGTTGGCCGAACGGTATCCCCCGTACTCCATGGGAGAAACCGCGGAAAATGTGGCGGAGCAATACGGAATTTCCCGGGAGGATCAGGACCGCTTTGCCCTGGAAAGTCAAAGACGAGCGGCGGAAGCGATCCGATCGGGGAAGTTCCGGGAGGAAATCGTGCCGGTTCCTGTCCGGACGAAAAAAGGGACGCAATGGGTGGAGGAGGACGAGCATCCCCGCCCCGATGTCACCCTGGACAAACTGGACCAACTGCGTCCGGCGTTCAGGGAAGGCGGAACGGTAACTGCCGGGAACTCCTCGGGCATCAATGACGGAGCAGCGGCCCTGCTCCTTATGACACCGGCAAAAGCGAAGGAGTACGGGCTGGCCCCCCTGGGCCGGGTGGTGTCCAGCGCGATTGCCGGCGTCGATCCCTCCGTCATGGGCATCGGGCCGGTGCCGGCGGTCCGCAAAGCGTTGCAGCGGGCGGAGCTGACCTTGGACGACATCGATCTGGTGGAACTGAACGAAGCCTTCGCCGCCCAATCCCTGGCTTGTGCCCGGGAGTTGGGAATCCCGGAAGAAAAGCTGAATGTCAACGGCGGCTCCATCGCCATGGGACATCCCCTGGGAAGCACCGGAGCCCGGTTGCTGACGTCTCTTCTCCATGAGATGAAGAGGCGAAAGGCCCGTTACGGGTTGGTGACCATGTGCATCGGAGTGGGACAGGGAATCGCGACCATCGTTGAAACGGTCGGGGAGGGAAACCGATGAGAGAAGTCCGGAAAATCGGGGTGGTGGGCGCCGGAGTGATGGGGAAAGGGATCGCCTTTCAGGCCGCCCTCCGGGGTTATCAAGTCCGGCTCAATGACGCCCAGACGCCCGTTCTGGAGAAGGCCGTTCAGGACATCGCTTCCCTGATGAAGCGTCAAATCGAAAAGGGCCGGCTGTCTCCCGAGGAGGGAGAGGCCGCCCTCCCCCGGATTGAAACCGCCGCATCCATCGGAGATTTGGTCTCCTGTGATTTTGTCATCGAAGCGGTGGTGGAGGAGTTGGGAATCAAGCAACGCCTGTTCCGGGAACTGGATGCCCTCTTTCCAGAGGACGTAGTGCTGGCCACCAATACTTCGGCCAAGAGCATCACGGAGATCGCCTCGGCGGCCGCCCGTCCGGAACGGGTGATCGGAATGCACTTTTTCAATCCGGTCCACCGTATGAAGTTGGTGGAGGTGGTCCGGGGGCTGCAAACCGCCGACTGGGTCGTGGAACGGACGGTGGCCGTCGGAGAGACGATGGGGAAAGAGACGGTCCGCATCCATGAACGCCCCGGCTTTGCCACCAGCCGGATCAGCGCCCTGGTGGGCAACGAGGCGTTCTACATGCTGATGGAAGGGGTGGGGTCGCCCGAGGAGATCGATCGGGCGCTCAAGCTGGGATTGAACTATCCCATGGGCCCCTTCGAACTGGGGGACCTTGTGGGATGGGACACCCGCCTGAAGGTGCTTCAGTATCTTCATGAAACCCTCGGCGAAAAGTTCCGCCCCTGCCCGCTGTTGGTGCAATACGTGAAATCCGGACGGCTCGGACGGAAAACGGGCCGGGGGGTCTACCGGTATGACGAGCGGGGACGGCGGGTTCGGGAACAATCAGAACTTCCGACGGGACGGTGAATTTGAAATGGAACCGATGACGGAAACGGAAATCAGGCAACTGCGTACGGTGGTGCGGGACTTTGTCCGGGAAGTCGTGGAACCGGTTGTGCAAACCATCGAAGAAGAAGATCGGATTCCCGAACGCGTGGTGCAACAAGCCCGGGAGTTGGGGCTGTTCGGCTTGTCCATCCCAGCGGAGTACGGCGGACTGGGACTCAGCATGACCGGCAAATGCATGCTGCTGGAGGAACTGGGGAAGACACACAACGGCTTCACCAGCCTCATCGGGGCCCACACGGGAATCGGCAGCGTCGGAATCGTCGAGATGGGGACCGAGGAACAGAAACGCCGTTTCCTGCCCCAAATGGCCGCGGGGGAATGGCTCGGCGCCTTCGCCCTTTCCGAACCGGAAGCCGGGTCCCATGCAGCCAACATCCGAACCCGTGCCGAACGGCACGGGGACCGATACATCCTGAACGGGATGAAGCATTTCATCACCAACGGACCGGAAGCGGATGTGATCACCGTCATGGCCGTGACGGATCCGGATAAGGGGAGCAAAGGGATCACCTCCTTTCTCGTGGAGGCCGGCACCCCCGGCCTCAGCCGCGGGCCTGCCGACGGGAAAATGGGGCTCAGGGGATCCCACACTTGCCAGCTGTTTTTCGAGGATTGCGAGGTGAGGTTGGAAAACCGTCTCGGCGAAGAGGGGGAGGGATATGTGAACGCCCTGAAAATCCTGGCCAACGGACGGGCCACGCTGGCCGCCCGTTGTCTGGGATCTTGTCAGAAATTGCTGGAGCTCTCCATGGATTACGCCATGCAACGGAAACAGTTCGGCCGCCCCATCTTCGACAACCAGGCGATCCAGCACATGCTGGCGGACATGGCGCTGGAAATCGAAACCCTTCGGAGTCTGCTGTACCGGGTCGCTTCCCTGGTGGATGAGGGGAAAAAGGTGATCAAGGAGTCGGCCGCCGTGAAACTCTATGCGTCCGAGGTGTACAACCGGATCGCCGACCGGGCGGTCCAGATCTTCGGCGGGATGGGGTACATGAAGGAGTTCCCGGTGGAACGGTTTTACCGGGATGCCCGCATCACCCGGATCTATGAGGGAACCTCGGAGATTCAGCGGAACATCATCGCCGCGCAGCTGAAGCGGGAATATGAACGGTAAGGAGGAGTCACCTGTGCCGGCCACCCGGAAATCGGACGGTGTTGCACGAACGTGTCGTGAGTGTGGTGGGCGGGCGGCCAAATCCTTCTTAATGAAATCCCTGCCGACCCAACCGATGACCGGGACCCGACCCTATCAGAAAGGAATGATCCGCGCCATGGATTTTTCGCTTTCGGAAGATCAACAAGCCGTTCAAAAAACGGTCCGCAAATTCGTCGACCGGGAAATCATGCCTCATATTGAAACGTGGGATGCGGACCAGCATTTCGAGACCGGCATCATCGAGAAAATGGCGGACCTGGGTCTCATGGGGGTCTGCATTCCCGAACGCTACGGTGGACAGGGGATGGACTACAACACCCTGGCCATCGTCTGCGCTGAGCTGGAGAGGGGGGACACCGCCTTCCGCACCGCTGTTTCCGTTCACACCTCCTTGAACAGTATGACGCTCCTCCAATGGGGGGACGAGTTCCAGAAGGAGAAATACCTCACCCCCCAAGCACAGGGACGGAAGGTGGGCGCTTACGCCCTGACAGAGCCCAACGCCGGTTCCGATGTGGCCGCCATGCAAACCCGGGCCAAGCGGGACGGCGACGATTACATTCTGAACGGGAGCAAAACCTGGATCTCCCTTTGCGATGTGGCGGACCACATCCTGGTCTTCGCCAAAACTTCCCCGGAGGACGGCCACAAAGGCCTGTCCTGCTTCATCGTGGAGCGGACCTTTCCCGGTGTCTCCACCCGCGGATTCAAAAACAAACTGGGCATCAGGGCCGGCAACACCGGGGAGGTCTTCCTGGAGAACGTGCGGGTTCCGGGGGAGAATCTTGTCGGGGAAGAAGGAGAAGGGTTCAAGATCGCCATGTCCGCCCTGGACAACGGACGGTTCAGTGTCGCCGCCGGAGCGGTCGGCCTGATCGACGCCTGCATCGAAGCCAGTGTGAAGTATGCCAACCAACGGGAAACCTTCGGGAAACCCATTGGCAAGCACCAACTGGTGCAGCAAATGATCGCCAAAATGACCGCGGGTTACGAGACCTCCCGGCTCTTGGTCTTCCGGGTGGGATGGTTGAAAAACCAGGGGTGGAGGAACACCCGGGAAACCTCCCTCGCCAAATGGTACGCCTGCGACGCCGCCTTCAACGCCGCCGTGGATGCCGTGCAAATCCACGGGGCCAACGGCTACTCCCACGAGTTCCCGGTGGAACGCTACATGAGAAACGCCAAAGCCCCCGTCATCTACGAAGGTACCCGGGAAATCCATCAAATCATGCAAGGGGAGTATGCCCTCGGCTACCGGAAGGACAAGGAGCTGCGGAGGAATCTGCCCCCCTGGCCCTTTGAGAAGGAAGGGGAGGTGTCTCAGGGACAAGAATAGCTGTGTAAAATTGGATTTGGTTGGAAATGGAAAAAGCCACGCATCCTCCTCTTTGAATAGAGTTGACGTAACATTCACAAAAAAAGGAGGATGTGAGATGGCTCGATTAACCTTTTACCCTGAACGGTAACTTCTGCTAATGGGGAGGATTTACACAGAACTTTGGACTTGATCACCAATTATAAAATAATGGAACCGGACTAAAGGAAAGTGATATAGTAATTATAATGGCAACAATAAAAGGAGTGCAGATGGTTAGAGATGAATGAAGGTTGGAATTTTTCGGAACTGAACCCGATCCGGGACAAGGTATATCATTATATTAAAAATGCCATTTTAAAAGGGGAACTGACGGCGGGTGAACGCATTATCGAACGGGATCTCGCGGAAAAACTGAGCATCAGCCGGACCCCGATCCGGGAAGCGTTGTTCCGTTTGGAGTCCCAGGGGTTTGTGAAAACCCTCCCCCGAAAAGGAGTCGTGGTGGCCCGTTTGTCACCGGATGAAATTATAGAGATATTCACGATTCTCTCTGCTTTAAGCGCATTAGCCGCTAAACTGGCCGCCCGCAAAATCGACGAGAAGACGCAACTCGAATTGGACCGGTTGACTGGGAATATCGAGCGAATCCTGGCTGGAGAAGATATCGGCAAAGACGTTTCCCTCTTTCACATCGATATTGTGGACACCATCTGTCAGGCGGCGAAAAGTCCCAAACTGCTGAATATGCTGCACAGTTTATTCGACTATATCCATGCTTTTGCCCGGACCGGATTCAGACAGCCGGACCGAATGAGACGTTCACTGGAAGAACATCGTGATATTGCCATTGCCGTGCGGGATGGAGAAGCCGAGCTGGCGGAAAATCTGACGAAAATTCATATTGAAAATTCAAAAAAGGCTTATTTGAAAGCCCTGAAAGGCGACAACAATGGTGAGGAAAAGGTTTGAAGAGCTGATACCAAATGGCTTTTGGCATACTGTATACGGATAGATGGACTATCCGTTTTTTTATGGAAGAAAATAGAGGAATCCGATCAATAAAACGACAAATCCTGCCGTGAACGACCCGTTCCAGGCCGAAATGCGCAATGGGGTTTCTTTGATGATGGAGGACATAATCCCGATTGTGGCGTTGAAAGGGCCCATAAGGAATGTTGTGACGGCACCGCCCAACAGGGCCACTGTCAGTTTTTCAACGGAAATGCCCAGCAACTGCGGATTCAAAGACTCAGCCAACAATGCAATGGCCACAACCGGGTGCATTCCCGTAAAGGACAAGCCGAGGGGGATGAATGGTAAGAGGGCCAAAAACAGGGGGTCTCCCATCCAATGATTCAACCCCTGGACCACAACATTGACTTCGTGGTTGTGCCCGGTCAATTCCAGTGCTTTGACAAAAAAACCTGCGCTTAAGAAAATGGCGAACTGTTCGGCCATGTCGGGAACATATCGGCTTACATGACGGGACGCCTTTTCAAGGAATGAGGCGCCTTTTCCCATAAGACCGGACCAGATCGCCGCGAAGGGAAAGGTCATCAGTACGGTGGTCAGCACCATCCCGATGGGGAGCGCGTGTTCAAGGGTGGTGATCAGCAAAATGAAGAATGAGATCACAAGTCCCAGTTGCATCAGTTTTCGTTTAATGATCTTTGCCTCGCTTTTGTCGATCATAAAACCTTCTTCCAACGTTGTCGCCGCTTCCCGGCGGGCTTGCTTGTCTTGGATTTTTGAAAATGAAAGCCGATTTTTCATCAAAAAATGGATGGACCAATCCAGAATAAGACCTCCGAGGCTCAGTGACAATAAAACCGGAAACATCCTTATCCAACTTACACCCGTCAGATCCAAAACCACCCCGACAATGGGCGCGACGGGTGTCCACAAGATCGGAAGGGCATATCCGTGCACGATGCTCATGGAAACGAATCGTTTGTGGGATTGAATCGGATATTGGTCGATCGTGTCTTTTACGCTGTAGTACATCATCGGCAGGGTTGCCAGATTCATGAAGCAACTAAGAAAAAATGAAGAGCCGGAGATCAATTGATAAAGATGTTGCTGAGACCGGACTTTCAAATGAAGTAGACGTTTGATGATTTTGCTGTAGCCTCCCAATTGGATGGGAATGGCTAGAAGAGGAATGATCACAAACAGGCTGAGCAGATGAAGCATATTGCCGTATAGGGAAATGTATTGGGGTAAGTGAATCCCTCGTGCCCACAGCATCCAGCTTCCCGAGAGAATAAAGATGAAGGTCAGGGTCCGAGCCATTGAACTGGCATGGGGGATCGCAATCGCCACCGCCACGATAGACAGCAGGGAAATCACGAAATCGAACAGGTGGACATGGGCAGAGGTGGAAATCAAATGGAGCAGAATGGCACCGGTAAAAACCGTTGCTCTGATGTGTCGGGATTGTATACTCATGGCCACCATCCTTTCAACAGATACAATAAGACTATGGATATTGTATACCAAAAGAAATTGAATTTGAATTAGAACATGTTAGAAAATTATCAATAATTATTGACTTAATAGATCGAATTGTTTAAGCTCAAGGTGTATTTGGTATACCTTATGCCAAATAGTTGATCCGGCAGGAAAATAAGGGAAAGGAAGGTGCCGGGATCATGGCGCTGACGGCAGCACATTGGCTCTATGCTGCGGTGACACTCGTCGTCATTCTCACCATGCTGTTCAAACGAGGTGTCGTCCTACCCACGTTGATTGGAACCTTACTCGTTGCCTGGGTGTTCAAAGGGAGTTTCGTAGCTGGACTTCAGTCGATCTTCAATGCCAACCTGGTTGCAGCCAAAGAATTGTTCAGCATTTTTCTCATCATCACCTTTATGGTTGCTCTTCTCCGATCCCTGAAGGATCTGGGAGCAGACCAAAGGATGATCAAACCGATTCAGAGGATGATGGTGAACGGCCACGTCTCGTTCTTTATTCTGGCTGGTATGACCTATACCATTTCCCTGTTTTTTTGGCCGACACCGGCTGTGCCGCTGATCGGCGCCCTGCTTTTGCCCCCCGCCATCCGAGCCGGCCTTCCGGCGATGGCGGGAGCCGTCGCAATCGCGATCGCGGGACAGGGGATGGCCCTTTCATCCGATTATGTGATGCAGGTGGCCCCGATGCTGAGTGCGAAGGCAGCGGGAGTAAGCACGGGCCAGGTGGCGGACAAAGCGATGATATTATCGCTGATAACCGGCGGAGTCGCCATCGGTATCGCTTATTTGTCCAACGCGTACAGGAAAGTGAGGAAAGCCGATGACCGGCTGATTGATCAAGAGATCGGATACCTGGGGGGGAGCCAGGCTGAAACAGAAGTGGCCGTGACGTTGGAGAAGGTAGATTCAGACCGGTTTCAGAGCAGACAGCAGCTTCAAAAATGGGGGAAGTGCTTTGCAGTGCTTGTGCCCCTTTCGTTGCTTGCCGTGATCATCATCATGGTACAATCCAAATACGGCGGCCAGGAAAGCGGGCTTGAAGGGCCGGGCGGCGCGGCTTTCATCGGGGGAGTGGCCGCCGTTTTGCTGGCAATGGCCACCTTTTCATATGCACGGCTCCATGCCTTGGACAGGATCAGTGAACACATCGTGGAAGGATTTGTATTTGCATTCAAGGCGATGGGACCCGTGGTCCCGATTGCAGGATTTTTTTTCCTGGGAAGCGGGGATTTCGCCGGGGAAATCCTTTCCCAAGATAAAAATGCACCGTCGTTTCTGTTTGACCTCGTTCAAGCAGGACAAGCCTTGATTCCGGTGAATAGTTTGCTGACGGGCTTTGGAGTATTGATTATTGGTATGATTACGGGCTTGGACGGCTCCGGCTTTTCGGGACTTCCTTTGACGGGAGGGCTGTCCGGGGCGTTAGCAAACGCTTCAGGGGTCGATCCCGGAACGCTGGCGGCAATCGGACAGATGGGGAGCATCTGGACGGGAGGGGGAACGATCATCGCCTGGTCTTCATTGGTGGCGGTGGCCGGGTTTGCAGGAGTACCCGTGATCGAGTTGGTCCGGAGGAACTTTGTTCCCGTGGTTATCGGGCTGTTTGTATCCACGTTGGTTGCCCTGCTAATCTGGTAGAAATTTTTAGATAGTTGCAAATAGGTGTTGACTTCTGAATGGTCATTGATTAAACTGTAGACGAAAGTTTGGTATACCATATACCAAAAACCAAATAGGAGGCAGAATGATGGCTGAATTGTTGACCCGGGAAGAATTCCGTAACCAGTTGGAAGAGGCGGTAAAAGGGAATCACAGCCAAGCGTCTCCCTTCAGCGTTGCGTGGTCGGAAGGGAAACTGAAAAGGGAACACTTCGCCAAGTGGGCGGAGAATCATTACCACTACGTAGGTCCCTTCGCGGACTACCTGGGCTATATCTACTCCAGCATCCCAGATCAGTTTACCGATGCGAAAGACTTCCTCCTGCAGAATATGTGGGAAGAAGAGCTTGGCGGGGATCGTCATACGGACTTGCTGATCCGATTTGCCGAAGCCTGCGGCACCACTGCGGACCGGGTGCAGAATCCGAAAAACATGTTGCCCAGCACGTTGGGCCTTCAAAGCTGGTGCTATGCCGTTGCGATGCGGGAACATTTCGCCGTGGCTACCGCCGCCCTGATCGTGGGCCTTGAGTCTCAGGTTCCCGACATCTACCGGAAGCAGACCCCTCCGTTGAAAGAAAAGTACGGTTTTACCGAGGAAGAAGTGGAGTTTTTCGACCTTCACATCGTTTCGGACGAAATTCACGGAGAGCGGGGTTATCAGCTAGTCCTGACCTATGCTGACACGGTCGAGCTGCAGCAACGGTGTTTGGATATTGTCCGGACCGGGGCCCAAATGAGATGGATGTATATGGACGGCCTCTATCGCGCCTATGTACAACGGGATTTGGAAACTGCGGAGGTTTAAGAAACCAGCATTAGAAACGGCAGTTTTCACCCTTTAGTGAAATCTGCCGTTTCATTCCAAGAAAGGAAGATGCATTTGCTTACAACTGTCACAAAAAGTTACCAGAACTACATCGACGGGCGCTGGGTCGAAGCTAGTGAAAAATCTTTGTTCGAAAGCATTAATCCCGCGAATGCGGAAGATGTGCTCGGATCTTTTCAGGCTTCCGGAAAGGAAGATGCCGGGGAAGCCATCCGCGCAGCTGAAAAAGCGTTTCCCGGGTGGGCGGAAACCCCTCCGTCCAAGAGGGCCCGGATACTGAACCAAGCGGCTGATCATCTGGAAAATGAGTTGGAACTGATTGCCCGGGAATTAACCAGGGAGGAAGGGAAAATCCTGCCGGCGTCACGTCAGGAAGTGAAACGATCCGCAGACACGCTGCGCTTTTATGCTGCAGAAGGGTTGAGTTTCTCGGGGGAGACATTTCCCCAGGACGACTTTTCCTCGATGGTGTTCACCGTGCGGGAGCCCTTGGGAGTGGTGACTGCGATCACTCCGTGGAACTTTCCCCTGTCCATCCCGGCCCGAAAGATCGCACCGGCCCTGATCACCGGCAATACGGTGGTTTTTAAGCCATCTTCCGTTACGCCGTTGATGGGGCTCCGCTTGACGGAAGCTTTTGTGAAGGCAGGTCTGCCGGAGGGGGTGCTTAATTTCATCACCGGTTCGGCTTCGAAGGTCGGACGATCCTTGGTATCGGACGCTGCGGTCAAGGCTGTGACCTTTACAGGCTCAACTCAGGCCGGCAAGGAGATTCACAATGCGGTTCCCTTGACCACAAGGACGCAAATGGAACTGGGAGGAAAGAATCCCCTGATTGTCTTGGATGATGCCGACCTGGACTTGGCAGTGCAACTGTCCGTCAATGGTGGTTTTTCACTGACCGGTCAAGCCTGCACCGGAACGAGCAGGGTGATTGTGGCCCGGGCCGTACAGGAAGAGTTCACGGCCAAACTCGTGAAAAAGACCGAGGAATTGAAAATCGGAGATGGATTGTCGGAAGGGATTCAACTGGGGCCCCTCGCGAGTCAAAAACAGCTGGAAAATGTACTTCGCTATGTGGAGATCGGAGAAAAGGAAGGAGCTGTTTTAAGATGCGGCGGCCGGCAATTGACGGGAGAGGGCTATGATAAAGGGTTTTACGTGGAACCGGCTGTTTTTACGGATGTAACGCCGGAAATGCGTATTGCACAGGAAGAGATCTTTGGCCCGGTCATCTCGGTGCTCGCGGTGGACAGCTTTGAAGAAGCGATCCGGGTGGCCAATGGGGTGGAGTATGGGTTATCCGCTTCGATTGTTACCCGGGATGTGGAGAAGGCACACCGATTTGTCCGGAGGATCCAATCGGGTACGGTGAAGGTGAACCGAACAACAACGGGTAACCTGATTCAGGCGCCTTTCGGTGGGTTGAAGAATTCCAGCACTTCCACTTTCCGTGAATCAGGTCGAACGGGGCTGGAGTTCTTCACGCAAACGAAGACCGTCTATTACGGGTATTGATTTCAGTCGGAGGAGAGGAGAGAAAGAAATTGAAAACCGCCTTTAAACTGGAGCTGGAAGACGCCAAGCTAATGATCGAAGCGGCAAAAAAGAAAGCGGAAGAAATCAAGGTATTGGAAACCATCGCCATTGTGGATGATGGGGGACACCTCATTGCGTTGGAACGAATGAACGGCGCGCGAATCACCGGACCCGAGATCGCCGTCGCTAAGGCGTTTACGGCAGCGGGTCATAAACGTTCCACTCACCTTTTCAACCGGGAGCCAAACGGTCCCGTTTTGCCCGGCAACGAAGCTTATGGAATTCAATTGATGTTTCCGGGTAAGTTCGCCGTCTTTGTAGGCGGGTTTCCCGTCGTGATCGACGGTGAAGTGGTGGGGGGTGTAGGTATCAGCGGCGGCAACGGGGAGCAGGACATTGCGGTGGGCAAAGCTGCTCTGGATGCGTTGAAAAGTTCATTTGCCTCCCAGGGATACACCGTGGAAACGAATGCGGACATCAAGCTCTGAAAAACTTGATTGAATAAGGGGATCGCCCATGTCCTATCTTCAATTGATCACCGGATTTATCAGAGCGGGTGTTCTCGGATACGGGGGCGGGCCTTCCGTCATCCCATTGATCCGCTATGAGGCGGTGGAAAAATACGGATGGATGGAAGAGAAGGATTTCGCGGAGGTCCTTGCTCTGGCAAACGCGTTACCCGGGCCGATCGCCACCAAAATGGCCGCTTATATCGGCTATAGGGTGAAAGGAACGCGAGGCGCCCTGACCGCGATTCTGTCCCATATTCTACCGACTGTACTTGTAATGATCGGGTTCCTCGGTGTTTTGTACAAGTTTAAGGATTCCCCCGTGATCAGCGGGATGATCCGGGGAGTGGGGCCGGTCATCGGGGTTATGCTGGGGATGTTTGCTTATGAATTCTTTGACAAGGCGAAAACGGGATTGGGTTTATCGGTGACCGTGGCTTTGACCGCCGTGGGAGGGACGGCTGTCCTGAGTGGGGTTCACCCGGCGATCCTTATCTTTGTGTTTTTGGCCGGCGCTTTCACATATGCCACCTGGGGACGGCGCAGCCGTGATCCTTCTGAGGGGGGAAAGGAAAGACCATGATTTATTTCAAGATTTTTTGGGCTTTTTTCATATCCAACCTGCTGGGATACGGCGGGGGCCCTTCCACCATTCCCCTGATCCAAAAGGAAGTCGTCGATCATTATAAGTGGCTCAGTCTGAAAGAATTCGGTGATCTGCTTGCATTGGGCAACGCCCTGCCAGGGCCAATCGCCACCAAGATCGCGGGGTTCGTCGGATTCCAGGTCGGAGGCTCCTTGGGAGCGGCAACGGCTTTGGCGGCGACGGTTCTTCCCTCAGCGATTGCGGTCATTCTATTGTTTAAGTTTGTGGACCTTTTCAAGGACTCTGACCAGGTGAAGGCCATGACCCGCTCCGTTCAACCGGTCATCGCTGTTTTGCTGGGGATCCTGGCGTGGCAGTTTTTTCTGGAAGCGAAGCAATCCAGCGGCACCCTGCACACCTTTCTGCTGGGATCCTTCAGCTACATCTTCTTATATGTAAAGCACACGCATCCCGCTTGGGTAATCACGGGCTCTCTGGTCTATGGAGCGATCTTTCTTGGATGAACGGAGGGAGGGGTGAAGCATTCGCCAGCAAGGAGAAACGACATGGAACGGAGGAGAGCTGGTTCCCATTCGTGACAAAGTATTCGATTACCTAAAAAACGCCATTTTATGCGGCGAACTCAGATCCGGGGACCGAATCGTTGAAAGGGACTTGGCCGAAAAGCTACAAATCAGCCGCACACCGATCCGGGAGGCTTTGTTCCGGTTGGAATCCATGGGATTTGTGATCACCCTGCCACGTAAAGGCGTGGTGGTCGCCGATTATTCCAGAAACGAGATTGAAGAAATTTTCACCATTTTATCCGCCCTGGAGGGTTTGGCTGCGAGGCTGGCCGCACAAAAAATGGATGAGGAAACCGCGAAAGCTTTCGACACGACCATCAGAAAAATGATGGATCTCTTGGAGAATGGGCGGGAAGAAGAGTTTCCCCGACTTCATCTGGAAATCCACGAACAATTGTACAAAGCTTCAAAAAGCCCCCGACTGTATGAATTGTTGATCGGCTTGACCGATTATATCCGGGCCTTCGCAAAGGTGGGTCATGACATACCGGGAAGGTGGGAAAAGGCGGTAGAGGAGCACCGTAAAATCATGGAAACCGTGCGGAACGGAGATGCGGAACTCGCGGAGGCCATGACCAAGGTTCACGTAGAAAACTCCATGAAGGCCTACAAGAGCGCCGCGGCAAAAGCCAATTCCGGGTGAGGAGGGGACAGATTTGACGGCCATCAAGATCGAAGTGTGCAGAAACAATAAACGACGGCATGCACTGACCTCCAAAATCGTCGACAGAATAAAGAAGGAATTTCCCAACATCTGTTTTCGCATCGAATACGTGGAAATGAGATGCGGGGGGATCTGTACGGTCTGCAAAACCACACCCTATGTGCTGGTCGACAAAAGATTCGTTCCCGGTGTAACACCCGAACAGTTCTATGACAAAATCAAGGCACGGGTGGAAGAGCGGTTGGCGGAGCTGTCCGCAGTATAAAAAAATGGAGGAGGTTTGCACGATGCCCTGCATTTATTTTGCGAGCACCGATAAAAAAGTGGAAATCGAAGAAGGAAAAGAAAGCAATGTCCTCCGCACCTCGATTCGGTACGAATGCGGCATCCCTTATCGGTGCGGAGGCGGTTTGTGCGGGACATGTCGGATCCGTGTAGACGAGGGGGCGGAAAACCTGACGGAGATCAAAAAGAAAGAAGTCGAGCGTCTGGGCGGGGAATTGTTGGAAAAGGGATACCGTCTGGCATGCCAATCCTTCGCCACGGGGGACGTAAAGATCAAATGGGACACTTCGGTGACGGTCAATGTTCCCCCGAAATTAAGGAAGTATTGGGAAAATAAGACGAGCTGACCGTTGCACGTGACCTTTCGGCACTAAACTTTACAAGATCATGACGGGACCGGACAAGTCCTTCAGCGCTTTGATGATGCTCATGGCCACGATATATCCGGTTTTGGGGTTTTTCGAGGGAGCATTGGATAATTGAACGCGGAACTCTCCAAATTGACCCGAGACGTACACCTCATGGACATTTCGGGTCATATCGGGATCCACGAAAATACGAACCCGGGTCCGGTCAAAACCGATCCCCGCCAGACTCAGTGCGGCTGATACGTTTGCGTTTTCCGGAAACAGGCGGGCCGATTCCCGGGCCGATCCCTCGAATACACAAACAGGTTTGGTCACCCGTTTCAAATCTATCTGTTTTTCCACTGGGGTGCCATACCAAGCTTGGGGCGGTTTCTTGCTTGAGAGAGTCACCTGATCGATTTCTCCGATGTTGCCGGCGGAGATACGGTCCAAACCGCCGATCGCTGCGGAAGGGAAAATGAGGCGGCTTCCAAATCGTTCGGCTGCTTCCACCGCCCGTCTGTGAAGCTCTTCGTCGGAGAACGCTCCCACGCTGACCGACAGGAAGTCGATTCCCCTGGTAAGCGAATCCACGGCGTAGCGCTTGACCGCTTCATGTCCGGCAGCTTCGATCACGAGATCAAGGCCCGAATCAAAGAAGCGGGATGGGTGATCTTCAAACAAAGCCTTGTCCTCTTCTCTTCCCAGTCTGTTTCGATTCCTTACAAGGATGGATTTCAGGTTCACTTGACCCGCAAAGCCGGAATGGATGTAGCCCGCTACATCTTTTCCTATTGCACCGTACCCGATTATTCCGATATTTAGCATAATGATGACTCCTTCTTTGTATTTGGTGTATTGTATACCGCGAATAAAATTTATCAAATGTACGGAATTTTGACAACCCTTAATAACCTTCGAAAGAGAGGTGATTGAAATTGGGGATGTTTTTACTGACGGAGATGACGTGGCCGGAAGTGAAGCAAGCTTTAAATACTGTGAAACTCGCCATTATCCCCGTCGGGGCACACGAGCAGCACGGTCCTCATATGAAGGAGAGCTGTGACGCCGTACTCGCGACTGAAATGTCGAAGAGGTTGGCGGAGCGTCTGCACCCCTTCGCCTTGGTCACCCCGACCGTGAATTTCGGGGTCTCTCATCATCATGCCAACTTCCCCGGTACCATCAGTCTGCAACCGGAAACCCTGATCTGTGTCCTGAGGGATATGGTTGTTTCATTAAAGCATCATGGGATTTCCCGTTTTCTTTTTCTGAATGCCCACGGGGGAAATCAATCCACACTCAGTATCGCTTGCCATTCGCTGACCCGTGAGCTGAACGTCGAGATCTATTATGCGAAAACGACCGCTTCAGCCAAAAATGCACTAAAGCGACATGTGAAATCACCATTGTACGGTCACAGCTGTGAACGGGAGGTGTCCGAGGCCCTGTATCTGGCTCCGCATCTTGTTCACATGGATCGCCTGGAAAAAGGGGACATCCGGGAGGGGAAGTGGAGGAAGCTGCGGCCGGGGAATCCAGTCCAAGGGACATACTCCTACGAAGACATGACCGCAAACGGGTGCATCGGCGATGCGCCGAAAGCGAGCGCCGAGGCCGGTAAGGCCATTGTGGAAGAAGCTTTAGACCAACTTACCACATCTCTAAGTGAGTTACTTAACCTAACCGGAAAAAAAGTTCCATGTTCCAATTGTAAAAAATCGGGTGGATGTAAAGAGTTGTCAACTTGTCTATCCTAGTCACAATGGATTTACTCTTAATAGATACGGAGTCATACCATGAATAAGTCGGTGAAGATTACACCGGCTTTTTTGGATTGAAAGAGAGCTTTATCTTTCACACACCTGAGGTTGAGGACTATGAAGAGGGATAGTGACGGAATTCATTCTGTTTTATAATGAGGAGCGTATTCACGGAACCCTCACATACCAGGCTCCGGCTACTTTTTACAAAGCCGTTCGAAAGAAAGAAAATCCCGAGTTGGAAGTCCGTTTGTATCCTTTCCTCCTTGGTAAGAAACCAGCCATCGTCGGGATTGACATCAAGGGCGAAGCCTATACCCTTAGGGTATAGGATGTATTATCTGACTAATCTGATAAAATCATTGTTTTCATAACGTTTTTTGTGTTTGGCATTTGAAATTCTGAATGTCGACAGTTATTCATCTCTCTGTACATTTGACATCACATCATATTTTGTTGTATAAAATTATTGACAATATTCAATCAATAGGTTATAGTATATAAAAAGTAACTGAGTGAAGTGTTCAACCGTGAATACAAATCAATTTAAACAGAAACTTATTAGCGACTACAATGAAATTAACATGCAATTATTCGATGTTGGAACGAAGGAAGTCCGTGTTAACATCATAGATAACAAAATATTAATTATGGCTGTTCATCGACGTGTTAAAGCTATTCGTTCAATTGACAAAAAAAATCGCTTATTTACTCGCCAAATGGACGTATTGTTAATTGATGAATTTAAGAAAAAATTATGTGATAAAATTAAAACGAAATACGGGTTTCAGGTGGTTTCTATTCTTAAAGACTATGATCCGCTAACCGAATGGTCGGCAACGGTGATTGTGTTAGAGTCGAATGTAGAAACACACCTAATAGGGTAAAACCTGACTGGTAGAATGAACTCTGTAAAGAGGGCAGGAAAGCCGTCAGTACGCCAACAAGGGAGTAACCTCCTCATGTTTAGCGTGCTGTCGGCTTTTTATATATATGTGTACATTTATAGGGGGTTATAATATGGCGACTGTAAACGATGTATTGAGAGCATTAGATTATCTAACCGAAGGAAGAGTGCTTGGTTCGCAGAGCAGGAATTTCATTGTGTGGAAGAATTCTGGAATAAAGGGCAAAAATATTCTCGAAAAACCAGGGCTTGTTTTTGGTGAATCGGATCGCGTAATTAACAAATTAGCGGTAACAATGACAATGTCGGAACATGATATCGAATTGGCTGCTGCAACGGGGGTAGATGCCATTGTTGCTCATCACCCCGTAGCCGATGCGACCAGTAGTGGGGGAGTGACGTTAAAAAATTACTTAACTCTTTATGGCTTAGCTGTTTTCGAGTTACACGAGGCATTTCACGGTTTGCACCCTGGTATCCCTTTTTTACATGGCCACCAAGCTTATTATTCGAACCTTAATTATGGAGGTAAGGAAGGAAATGTACTGTTTGCGGGTACAACCTTGCCAGAAGTCAAAAATTTAGGGGATGTACTTCAACGGTTAAGCTCCTTTATGGATTTAACCCAACAAGTTCAGGCAGAAAGAGATATTCAGGGTAACACGTCTATAGATACAATCACTGTTAAACAGGGAGAAATTCTTTTAGGAAATAAAAATAGTGAAGTGAAGAACGTTTTGCATATTTTTCCCCACACTGGTTTTTCGGTGGACGATTTACAGCATGCCTTTATGGAGTTTCCAGAGTCCGATACGGTTATAGCATCAATCAGTAGGGTTCAAGCGGACAGTCCATTAGTTAAGGAATCTAATAAGTTGGGATTAAACTTTGTAATTGGTAATAATCATATATCAGAAATATTCGAAAACGGCCTTCCGTTGGCTTTTGCATTGGACAAGCTCCTACCAAAAGTGGAGGTAGTGGTGTTTCGTGAACGGGTAACGTCGTATCCAGTGAAGCAAGCTGGAGGTGAGCAATTAACAACTTACGCTGAAAAGATGGCAAGCGATTATTTGCTTAGCAAGGTACGAGTTTGAAAACAAATAGGGGGGCTAAACAATGGCAAAAGCACAGGAAGATCTTCAATCTGTGTATGAGGTACAAGGGGAAATCAACCCGCGAAAAATCAAAAGAATTGAATGGGTAGGAATGGGTTTTGTACTTCTGATGGTGGCATTGCTTGTATCCAAACCGGACTTGATTAGCGGTGCTTTTAGTGCCATGCTAAACAGAGTCAAGCCTATCATAGTAGATGTATTTTTAACAGGAGGCGTAGGGGTTGCAATCATATTGAGCGTTATGACTGGACGGATGTTAGAACGCCTAGGCTTCACCGATGCCTTGGTCCGTTTATTTGTCCCCATCACCAATAAATTAAAAGTCAATTCAGCCGTAGTGATTCCCGGAATTTACAATATTCTTGGTGATATCAATGCGGCTGGTCGAATTGGAGGGCCTATTCTTAAACGGGCAGGGGCGACCAAAGATGAGCAAATGATTGCAATTGCTACCATGGTACAGTCCCAACAATCGTTTTCATGCTTTATGCTCGGGTTGGTCGCCTTGTCCATAGCCGGTATTAATGCCTTTCCTGTTATCCTTCTCGCGATATTCACCCCCTTGGTGGTAGTTCCTTTTTTATTAAGCAAGACCATTTTTCGAAATACTCGAGCAGTTGCATTACAAGACCTTCCTGAATTCACTCCTAATACACCCTATTTTAGTACCCTATTCAAAGGGGCAAGAGAGGGAGCGGAGCTTTTATTCCTGCTTGTGATTCCGGCGGTGGCAGTAATTTTTGGGCTAATCGGTTTGTTGGATTTTATGGGGGTGTGGAAACCTTTTGAACAGGGAATGACTCAGTTTATGGGATGGATCGGTGCCGATCCCAAAACGGGTATTACCGCCGTTATGGCTTCTCCAACATTAGCGATGAGTCAGTTGCACGATGTAGCAACAAATATGGATCCCCGGCTTGTAGTGGGAACCTTTGTATTGGCAGCTTCGGGATTACCTCTTTCAGATATTTTCGGACAAGTTCCTGCAATTTGGTCAACCAATTCTTCCGATCTGTCACCGCGGGAAGCCTTAATCGCCGCTATTATTGGTATTACAATGCGAATTATAACCGTGATAATAATTTCGTACGGCTTGACACCTTTCCTTATTTAAACAGTTTCCTCCAAGTTCCCGGAAAGCGACGATTTGGCGTAAGCAGACAATCTTGGAAATGGGACCTGCTTTCGAGGAGGAAGGGGTGAATTCCCCAGGAGATTCGGAGAGCAAGGACAAGGACCTGCGGAGGAATCTGCCCCCCTGGCCCTTTGAGAAGGAAGGGGCGGTGTCTCCGGGGTATTAAGGGCGGTTATCAAAAAAAATGGAAGTATTTAACGCATAAACAAGTAAAACCAAATCTTGAAATAGTTAAAAAATTGAGCTAGCATAGAGTTGAAAAAGAATAAACGATGGTAACGACGCCATTCGGTATCCGGAATCTCCGGTTGCCTTATGGCGTTTTTTGTTTAAGCGATTTTACCTTGCATGGATGAGGGGGCAGGCCGATGAAACTAAGTTGTTTGATAGGTAAAGAACATTTTACATTTTCCACCCTTAAAGAAGTGATGGCAAAAGCGAGTGAAGAAAAATCAGGGGACAAAATGGCCGGGATCGCCGCCGGTTCCTCATTGGAGCGGGCGGCGGCCAAAGTGGTTTTAAGTAGAATGACACTGGAAGACATATATGAAAATCCCGTGATTCCCTATGAAGAAGATGAAGTAACACGCATTATTTATGACGATATCAACCTCCATATTTACAAATCCATTTCCGGTTGGACCATCGGGGAACTCCGAGAGTACATTTTGTCCCACGGTAACTCTCAGGAGGACTTGTTACGGATCAGCCGCGGCTTGACGAGTGAAATGATTGCTGCTGTGGCCAAATTGATGTCCAGTATCGATCTTGTGATCGCATCGCAGAAAATCAAAGTCCAAGCCCATTGCAACACAACCATCGGAGAGCCGGGACGCCTTGCATTTCGTTGTCAACCGAACCATCCGATCGACAATCCGGAAGGAATCCTGGCTTCGATCAAAGAGGGTTTGTCGTACGGGTCCGGGGATGCAGTGATCGGCATCAACCCTAACAATGACTCAGTGGAATCCGTATCCCGTTTGTTGCATATGTCCCATGAATTCATGGAAAAATGGGGGATTCCCACCCAAAACTGTGTTCTGGCCCACATCACCACACAAATGCAGAGCTTGGAAAAGGGGGCACCGGTCGCTCTGATGTTTCAGAGCCTTGCCGGTACCCAGGAAGCCAATGACGATTTCGGAGTGAACAAGGAATTGCTGGACCAGGCTTTGCAGTTAATGATTACCAGAGGAACTTCCACAGGGCCCAATGTATTGTATTTTGAAACGGGTCAGGGATCTGAAGTTTCCCTTGATGCTCATCAGGGCGTGGACATGCAAACCTTGGAGGCGCGAACCTATGGTTATGCACGACACTGGAAGCCCTTCATGGTCAATAACGTTTCCGGCTTCATCGGTCCGGAAACCCTGTACGATGGTCGCCAGGTCATCCGGGCCGATTTGGAAGACTTGTTTATGGGCAAGCTTCATGGGTTGCCAATGGGAATCGCGCCCACCTATACAAACCACATGATTGCCGATCAAAACGACCAGGAAATTGCAGGGATGCTGACGGCGCTGGCAGGAGCCAACTTTTATATGGGAGTCCCCGGTGGGGACGACGTGATGCTGAGTTATCAGGACACCAGCTACCATGACGATGCGAGTCTCCGAGAGATGCTGGGGCTTCGTCCTCTCCGTGAATTTGAGAAGTGGCTGGAAAAGATGGGGATTATGGAAAACGGGAGGTTAACCTCCCGGGCGGGTGACCTATCCATATTCGACAGGAGGGAACTGTGATGGGGAATGTCAGTATTGAAGAAATCGTAAATCAAGTCCTCGCCGAAATAGAAAAAAAGAACGGGAAGCAAACCGTCCAAAAAAGTTCTCCTCCTTCGAAAGAAACGATCGTCTTTTCAATGGACAAAAAAGTCGGCGTGGACAAGCCCAGAAAAAGAGAGGCCATTGATAAAGCTCAAGCAGCCACGCCTGCACGGATCGGGATCGGTCGTGCGGGAACCCGAATGAAGACAGACAGCTTGTTGAAATTCCGCATCGATCATGCAGCGGCCCAGGATGCGGTATTCAAGGACGTGTCAGAAGATTTTTTAAAAGAATACGGTCTTCCCCTGCTTAAAACAAAAGCCGAATCCATGGAAGAATACTTGATGGACTTAGACTCGGGCCGGCGGCTCAATGAAGAGTCAGCGGAGTGGATAAGACGGAATTGTCCCAAAAATAGGCAGGTACAGATTGTGGTGGCAGATGGGTTAAGCTCCACTGCGATCGAAACAAACATCCCGGATTTGCTTCCTTCCCTGATGCAGGGGTTGGAACTGAAAAACATCACCGTTGGAAAACCGATTTTCATCAAACGCGGCCGTGTATGGGTACAAGACGAAGTGGCCTCTCTGGTGAACTGTGATGTGATCATCTCTCTCATCGGAGAACGACCTGGCTTGGCCACGGCTGAAAGTGTCAGTGCATATCTGGTGTATCGCCCCTCTGAAAAAACAGTGGAGGCGGACCGCACGGTGATTTCCAATATTCACAAAGGGGGAACTCCGCCCGTGGAAGCGGGAGCGTATTTGGCGGATGTATTGGAAGAAGTGCTTCAGTTGAAAGTCAGCGGCGTGAAATATGCCAAAGCTCGTCACCGCTCGGATGTGCAGTAACCTTTTGAAGGAGGTACGCATATGAGCCAGATTGGAACGTACGTTATTTATGTCATTATGGCTTCAGCCATTCTCGGTGCCTTTGCATCGATTCGTAACAGCGAAGAAGGTTTGGGAAAAGAGTTTATGGAGGGGTTGTATTCCATCGGCTACATTTTTGTGCCGGTTGCCGGGATTATGGCTTCCATTCCCTATTTGTCGAAAATCATTGAAAGCGTTTTCGGTCCGGTCTTCGGTCTTGTCGGATCGGATCCTGCCATAGCTGCCACCACTTTCATTGCCGTGGACATGGGGGGGTACCAGTTGGCGGATGCCTTGGCCGCCACACGGGAAAGCTGGATTATGGCAATGATGGTGGGATATATGGCCGGAGCCACAATCATTTTCTCGATTCCCGTCGGACTGGCCTTGTTGGAAAAGCGGGATCATAAGTATATGGCACTCGGTGTGATGTCCGGTATTCTGACGGTTCCGGTGGGGGTATTTATCTCCTGCCTGATCTTATCCCTCAGCCATGCCGAAGTTCGGGAAGCTGTTTCGACAAATGCGGAAGCCACTTATCAGTTGGCTTTGGGGTTGGGAAGCATCCTGGCTAACCTGGCGCCTCTGATCGTCCTTTGTGTTGCCATCGCCGTCGGCCTGCGGTTTATACCGGACGCCATGATCCGCGGGTTCATGTGGTTCGGCAAAATCATGGATGCCGGGATTAAACTGGTATTGGTTTTCTCCATCGTGGAATATTTCACAAGTTGGTTTTCCACCTTGTTCGGGTCCTGGGGGTTCGATCCTATTATCGCGGACAAGGAAGACCAGTTCAGGGCGCTGGAAATTGCCGGTTATATTGGAATTATGCTGGCCGGGGCTTTCCCGATGGTCTATCTGATGCGAAAGTATTTGGCGAAGCCGTTGGAATTTGCGGGTCAGAAGTTGGGACTCACTAAGGAGGGCAGCGCGGGCATATTGGCTTCCATTGCAAACATCCTGGCCATGTTCCGTCTGGTGAAGTTTATGAGACCAAAAGATAAAGTGATTAATATTGCGTTTGCAGTCTGCGCCGCGTTCTTGTTCGGTGACCATATGGCATTCACCGCAAATTTTCAGCCGACGCTGATCGTTCCCGTGATGGCGGGGAAAATCTGTGGAGGAATACTGGCGATTGCGTTGGCTTATAAACTCTCCGTACCCAAGGCCCTGGAGCTGGAGAAACAGGAGCGCAAAGAGGGGTCTCTTGATTCCGGTAAACTTTCGGGAGAGAGTGCATAGATCTGGATAGGAGTCGGGGTGGAAAGATGAAACCAACGTTACAAATACTTCAGGAAAAAACCGGGCTGGAGAGAGCGGATATTGAAGAGCTGACAAAGGTGACAACGCAGTTGCAGCTGATGGCGGATCTGTACGGGGCAGACATTTTCCTCGATTGTCTGGTAAGGGGACGAAGCGACCAAGCTGTGGTTGTCGCGGAAGCGAAACCCCGCACATCCCGCAGTTTGTATACCGAATCTTTTACCGGAAAGTTGATTCTGAAAGATAATGAACCGGGTGTCTTTGCAGCTTTTCAAACCGGTAAGTATATTACAGGGACCCGAGCCATCACCAATGAAAAAGTAACGGTGGAACAAAAAGTCCTTCCGGTTTTCAGGGATGACAAAGTGATCGGTGTACTCATCCTGGAACAGGACATTTCGAATCAGATCAGGCAGGAAAAGAAACTTCGAAGGATACGTAAAACTGCGGAGGATCTAAGTGAGACCCTCTGGGAAGTGACGGTGGCGGAGACGGATCTGCCCACCCTCATCCAGGAAGGGGTCATCTTGTGCAACGAGGAAGGATTGTTCAGCTACGTCAACCCGAAGGCCCGTGAAATGTTGAAAGAACTGGATCAACCGATTCCGCAGATCGGCACCCCCTTGTCCGCTTTTTGCTTCGGGGTTTTCGATTCGGTAGTGGCCGATGCTCAAGCCAAAGGGGTGTCAAGGGAGGAACTGCAATTTGACGAAAACGCGATGTCCATTAAAGCGATCTCCGTTCAAAAAAAGAATCGCTTCAAAGGGGTTGTGCTTTTACTGAGAGATATCACCGAACTAAGGAAAAAAGAAAAACAACTGCGTATCCAATCGACGGTGATCCGTGAAATCCACCACAGGGTGAAAAACAACCTGCAAACCATCAGCAGTCTGCTGCAGTTGCAGTTGCGGCGGGTTCAATCGGAAGAAAACCGGAAAGTATTCCAGGATACGATTAACCGGATCCGCAGCATTGCGCTGGTCCATGAAACTCTGTCTCAGAAAGGGATTGAGTTTGTGGAGCTAAACGGCTTGATGGAAAGAGTGGTCTCCATGATCGTCCATACCATGTCTCCCCCGGAAAAAAAGATAAATTTCAAAGTTTACGGTGTCAAAGTCGTTCTTCCTTCGAATAAAGCAATCGCCGTCGCCCTGATTTTGAACGAATTGATCCAAAATTGCCTGGACCATGCTTTCGTGAATCAGAACGAGGGATATATCGAAGTGATTGTACAGAAAGAAAAGGACTGCCTGAATATCGGTGTACGGGATAACGGGTGCGGCTTTGATCCGAAGAATCATTCAGGCCATACATTAGGCACACGGATCGTGACGACCCTGGTGGAGAAGGAGTTGAATGGACACCTGGAGTATATAAACTCAGATGGGACCCAAGTAAACTTTTCATTCAAACACTCTTCCTGAACCGAGTGGCAACCCTGAAAGCGGAGGGAACCATATGGGTAAAGTCATGTTGATCGGGGCAGTGGGGGCGGGAAAATCAACCTTGGTAAACAGGCTGCTGGACCGGAAAGAGGAATCGAAAAAAACCCAGACGTTGAATTATCATGATTGGATCGTTGACACACCGGGAGAATATTTGGAAAACCCCCTTTACTACAAGGCATTAATGGCCACGGTGTTGGAAGTGACACATATTCTCGTGGTCCAGGATTCCACCCGGAAAAAAGCGACGATCCCGCCGGGGTTCACCAACGGGATCCCAAAGACTCCCATCGGAGTGGTGACAAAGGCGGACCATCCGGAGGCGGACATCAATTGGGCTCAAACCCAACTGCGTAAGGCTATGCCCAAAGGGCCGGTGGTTATTACATCGTCCTTTAATGGAAAAGGGATCGATGAGCTTTTAAACTTATTAGGAATCAGATAATTTGCGGCATAATGTATAAAAATATTTCCAATTATAAATAACTTTCAATATGGTATAATCTAAATATAAAAATAGTCAGATATCCAATGGTAGGCTGTTTTGGGGGTGATCCGTACGGGAAAAGCAAAAATCCTGCTTGCGGAAGACAACACGATCCTCAGGATGGACCTTCACGAGATTTTGATACAGGCGGGATACGAGGTGGTGGCTGAGGCTGGTAATGGGAATGAGGCCATCGAACTGTCGGCAAGTCACCGGCCGAACCTGGTGCTGATGGATATCAAGATGCCCAAAATGAATGGCCTCAAAGCAAGCCGCATCATAGGCAATGCTTACAATATCCCATCTCTGATATTGACAGCGTACAGCCAGAAAGAGTTTGTTCAGGAAGCTGAAAACGCTTTCATCGTGGGGTATCTGGTTAAACCCATCCGTGAAACGGATTTGGTCCCAGCCGTGGAGGTCGCCCTTCAACAGGCAAAACGATTGTACAGCTTGCAATCGCAAAACCGGGAGCTGAACCAAAAGCTGGAGGACCGGAAAATTATCGAGCGAGCGAAGGGCTTGCTGATGAAGGAGAAGGGCTGGGCGGAGGAAGCGGCTTTTAAAAAGATGAGAAGTTATTGTATGATGCACAATCTGTCCATGGTGAATCTGGCCAGGAGCATTTTGGAAAAGGAACGGACGGACTATCCACCTGATCACGACCAAAAAAGAAAATGACTTTTGGCAAAGGCGCCAAGTTATCATTCCCCTGTTTTGATAGGGGTGAGCTTGGTGCCTTTTCATTTGTCCTCTTAAAGGTGGTGAGGACCATTCAATCTTTGATATCCAAAAATGGAAACGAAGATCGGACACAGATTACCAGCGTGGGAATCGATATCGGAACAAGTACAACGAAAATGGTGATCAGCAGACTGACTTTGGAGAACCTGGCAGGGTGGGCCCAGGTTCCACGAATCGAAATTGTGGACAAAGAAGTGTTATACCGGAGCCGGATCCATCCCACCCCCTTGATCGCTTCGGATCGTGTGGACATTGAAAAAGTGCTGTCGATCGTCAGTGAGGAGTATTGCTTGGCAGGGATCAAACCAGGTGAGATTGATACCGGGGCGGTCATCATTACCGGTGAAACAGCCAACAAACAGAACGCCAGGGACATGGTCCACCGAATGGCCGGTGAGGCCGGAGAATTTGTGGTGGCAACGGCAGGCCCCCAATTGGAAGGGATTATCGCCGGTAAGGGCTCCGGTGCTTGGCAACGTTCCAAGGAGACGGGGACAACTGTAGCCAATGTGGATATCGGAGGAGGAACGGCCAATATCGCGGTTTTCCGCGGTGGAGAGTTGTCAGGAACCTGCACCCTTCATATCGGCGGGAGGCTGATGAAATTTGAAAAGGGAAGGGTGGCCCACATTTCCCGCCCGTTGTGGACTCTGATGGAAGCGGTGGGATGTACTCTCCGTCCGGGGGACATGGCTGAGGAATCAAAAGTCAGGTATCTGACCCGCCAAATGGCCAAAACACTTTCAAATGTACTGCGCGGGGAATTGGAGGAAACGGATCGACTGCTCTTGGTCGGTGGCCCGCCTGACTGGAACGACAGAGTGGAGGAACTGATGTTTTCGGGTGGTGTGGGGGGCTGTCTGCGAAGCCCACCCGGTTGGTCCTTTCGGGAGAGTATCAACCGACACGGAGACCTCGGGCCGGTTTTAGCCCAGGATCTCCTCACTTTTCCCGGGTTGCGGACCTGGCATTGGGCAGAGGCCGGCGAAACCATACGGGCCACTGTGTCGGGAGCCGGAATGCAGACAATCGAAGTCAGCGGATCGACGATCCATGCGGATGACGTGCTCCCGATCAAAAACCTGCCGGTTTTCAAGTTTCGCCACCATCCGGCGGAGGAGCTGGAAAAGCAGGTTAAGCGTGCCATTCAGCAAGGAACGGAAATGTACGACCCCAACCGGGAAGGTGTTCCTTTTGCTTTGGCGATGTCGGATCTTCCCTATATGAGCTTTCGGGATATCCGAGACTTGAGCCGGTATTTGTCTGAAGCCTTGCACAAGGAAAAGCCCTCCGGGGAACCGGTGGTGCTGATCGTCGACCGCGATCTGGCCAAAGTGCTGGGACAGACACTTTCGAGAGAGAATAACGGGCGACCAGTCCTTTGCATCGATCAGGTTAAAGTGGAGCACGGGGACTACATCGATATCGGAAAACTGCTCGGGGGACGCGTCGTACCGGTGGTTGTAAAAACCTTGGCATTTTCGACATAGAAAGGGGTGGTTCCAAATTGAAGGACAGAGAACTGGTGGAGACAGTCGTCCGGATGGTGGTCGAAAAGATGAAGCGGATGGAGCTTGAAAGGACCGAAAACGGGACATCTACCACACGTGCAAGAGTGATCGACTACCTTCCGGGCGACAAAAACAATCGATCCGGATGAACGAAGAGGAGGGATCCAGTTGGATCTGCAACCGGTCAAGGCGGAAATTTTGGCCGCCAAGATGATCCCCAATGTGGATGCGGGGTTGGCGGAATCATTGGCTCTGAAACCGCATCAACGCAGTATAGGGATCCTTACCACCAATATTGACGATGTCGGGTATACCGCCCTGGACGCGGCCACCAAAAAGGCAGACGTGGAAGTGGTTTACGGAAGTTCATTCTATGCCGGGGCAGCCCACGCTTCCGGGCCGTTGTCCGGGGAGTTTATCGGAATTCTGGCGGGACCTACTCCGGCCGAGGTGAAAAGCGGCATGGAAGTCTTTTGTTACACGGCGGAAAACGAAGCCTGGTTTTACGCTCTGGACCCCGAAGCGAAACACACATTTTACGCCCATGTGATTTCACGGACGGGTTCCTACCTGTCCGAAGTGGCGGGGATACGGGAAGGGGAGCCTTTGGCTTACCTGATCGCTCCTCCCCTTGAAGCGGTAATGGGCCTGGATGCCGCGTTGAAAGCGGCGGACGTCCGTTTGGTGAAGTTTTACAAGCCCCCTTCGGAAACCAATTTCGGCGGTGGATTGTTGACCGGCTCCCAATCTTCATGCAAATCGGCGACCCAGGCCTTTATGGACACTGTGATCCGGATCGCCGAAAACCCGAAGGTTTATTAGGTGTCCCGGACCATGAAAGAGAGAGCTCTGGGACTGATCGAAATGACCGGATTTACCGCCACCTTAATCACAGCGGATACGGCGCTGAAAACAGCTGACGTCCGGCTTTCCCGCTTCGAATGGATCGGCGGGGGGCGTGTCACCATCGTGCTGACCGGGGAAGTGGCCTCAGTTGCGGAAGCCGTGAAGCACGGAGTTACCCGGGGAAAGGAACTGGGGGAGGTGTTGCAATGGACAGTGATTCCCCGGATGGAGGAATTGCAAAGTATGTTGCGGCCAGGGGGATCCCTGCCGGTTAACCAGTCAAGTCCCGGGAAGGACCGACAAACTTCAACCTCTTCACAGGAAGAAAGCGGGAAGTCGGGAGAGAAAGAGTTGCAACTTACACCTGATTCTGATATCAACGGGAATTCCGGGGAGTGGCGCACTCTCAGCGTGAAAGAGCTGCGCAAAAAAGCCCGCCGTCTGCCGGGATTCAACCTGCCCGGGAAAGAGATTTCCCGAGCGAACCGAAAACGATTGGTTTCCGCCATGGAGCAGTACTTCAACGAAAGGAGTGTGACTTAAATGGAGCTGGACAAGGATCTTTTATCCCTGCAGGAAATGCGAAACGCGGTGGAAAGAGCCAAGTCGGCACAAAAAAAGCTGGAAGCATATTCCCAGGAAAAAATAGACGCGATCATCCGGGCGATCAGCGAGAAATCGTATCAGTCGGCAGAGGTTTTGGCAGAGATGGCCGTCAGTGAAACTGGTCGCGGGGTGGTGGAACATAAAAAGGTAAAAAACCAATTTGTTTCAAAAGACGTCTACAAATCCATCCAAAGCACCCAAACGGTCGGGGTGATTAGGGAAGATCCGGAAAACAGGATTGTGGAAGTGGCTTCCCCTTTCGGGGTCATCGCCGCGGTGGTGCCCGTGACCAACCCCACCTCCACCGCTATTTATAAAACCATGATCGCCCTCAAGACAAGAAACGCTATTGTAGTCAGCCCCCACCCCTCCGCAGCCCGATGCACGGTGGAAACGTTGAAAATTTGCGCTGAGGCGGCAGTTGCAGCGGGTGCCCCGGAAGGAACGATCGGTTGGGTATCCCGACCCACATTGGAAGCCACCCAGCAGCTGATGAAGCATCCGGATGTGAACTTAATCCTGGCTACCGGCGGAAGTGGTTTGGTCCGGGCGGCTTACAGTTCCGGCAAACCGGCATACGGGGTCGGACCGGGCAATGTTCCGGCCTATATTGAACGATCCGCCGATGTTCCCCGGGCGGTCCGGCAAATTATCGACAGCAAATCTTTTGACAATGGCACCGTTTGCGCTTCCGAACAAGCCATCTTGGTGGACAAAAATATCAAACAGATGGTGCTCAGGGAACTGCGGAACCAGGGAGTGTACATTCTCAATGGGGAGGAGAAGAAAAAAGTGGAGGCCGTGATCTCTCCCGCCGGTAAAGGACTCAATGCGCAGATCGTGGGTCTCTCCGCCGGTAAAATCGCTGAAATGGCCGGCATCACAGTCCCCGGAACATGCAAGGTGTTGTTGGCGGAGGAGGATCGGATCGGCAAGGATGTTCCCTTTTCCATCGAAAAGTTGAGCCCCATATTGGCCCTCTATGAAGTGGAAGATTGGAAAGAGGCCAGCCGGCTGAGCATCATGCTTTTGGATTTGGGGGGGAAGGGTCACAGTTTTTCCATCCATTCCAACGACGAAGAAGTAATACGGAATATGGCTCTCGAAATCCCCGTCTCCCGCCTGTTGGTCAATACCGGTTCCACGTTCGGAGCCATCGGTGCCACTACGGAATTGAAACCCGCCATGACCCTCGGGTGCGGTTCCTTCGGAGGAAACATCACCTCGGACAATCTGACAGTCCAACATTTGATGAATACCAAGCGGCTGGCTTATGGAACAAAAGAAACCCCGCAAGTCCGGGAGCAGACGAAGGTGGCATCCCGTCAACCGACACGAGAGGTGGAGGCCCGCAGTGAAGGGGGTGAGGCTTCGGGAGTCGGAAGAGAAGAGATCACCCGAATAGTGGAGCAAGTGTTGGCCCGTATGAGTTGAGGGCTTCGTTCACCATTTAAGTGAAAACGAAAATAATGGAGGAGGAATCCAACAATGAGTGAATTCACAGCATTGGGAATGGTTGAAACGAAAGGTTTGGTCGGTTCGGTGGAAGCGGCAGACGCGATGGTCAAGGCGGCCAATGTTCGTTTGTTGGGAAAAGTGCACGTTGGCGGAGGTTTGGTTACGGTGCTGGTGCGGGGTGATGTCGGTGCGGTAAAAGCAGCGACGGACGCGGGAGCAGCGGCGGCACAGCGGGTCGGTGAACTCCTCTCGGTCCATGTGATTCCGCGGCCGCACAACGAACTGGAGCAAATTCTGCCGAAATTGCCGGCACAAGAATGATTCCCGAAGGCCGGCATGGGTGGAGGTTTTGGCTGAAGGCATGCTTGTGAAACAAACAAGAGCCGCTTGGCACTGTGAAAGGCGGCACCGATGAAACGGATCGCCCTGACTGCCCAACGGCAGGACGAGCACATGGTGGCGGAACGAAGGGAGGGGGCAAAGATGCATGCCACAGAGATCAACAAGATCGTGGAACAGGTGATCCGACAATTAAAGCAAAAGGCACACCCGTTTCGGACCATCCCGATCGGCGTGTCCGCACGGCACGTCCACCTATCCCCCGATCATGTGGAGAAGCTGTTCGGAAAGGGGTATCGTCTCACCAGGCGGAAAGCGTTGTCCCAACCCGGTCAATACGCCGCAGAGGAAACCGTGATGGTGGCAGGAGGCAAGAGTGTGTTGGAAAAGGTCCGCATTCTTGGCCCGCCCCGCGGCCGCACACAGGTGGAGGTTTCCTTGACAGACGCCGTAAAACTGGGATCCAATCCTCCCCTCCGTGAATCCGGCGATTTAAAGGGAGCGGCGCCGGTTACCTTGATCGGACCCAAGGGATCGGTTCATGTGGAGGAGGGAATGATCATCGCCAAGCGTCATATCCACATGACACCAAAGGACGCGCTGGAATTCGGGGTTCAAAACGGCGAATACGTCGGCGTTGAAACCGGCGGGGACAGATATGTCACGTTTGATCGGGTTTTGATCCGGGTCAGTGATCAATATCGCTTGGAAATGCACATTGACACCGATGAGGCCAATGCCGCCATGTTAAAGACCGGGGAAACAGTCCGCCTCGTTAAAAAGTCGGGGGTGGAGCCATGGCCGATCGGGAGTTAGTGCGACAGATCGTCGAAGAAGTGGTTGAGAGACTGATGAAACAGGGTCCCACACGGAAAAGAGCGGTTGCTGTCTGCTGGTCCGAAGCGATGACCGATTCCGGTCAAATCCGGTTGGAAGAGTTGGAGAAAAGGTGGGACCTCGTACTCTTTACGCCGGAGAGAAGCTTGGCAGATCCGAACAGATATGAAGCCGTTCACTCCTGGGAAGCGGATGAAGCCCTTTGGGACCGGGAACTGACCCAGGCGGAACGGATGATTTTCCTCGGAGTAGACCAAGATACTCTGGTCAAAGGGGCGCGGCAGATCGCCGACACATTTCCGACCCGGTTATTGGCCCGTTCCTTGTTAAAAGAGAAAGAGGTCTGCTTGGTCCCGGAAAAGCACCTCTTGTGGACGACACGGGAGAAACCCGGAAACCGGATAAACCCCTATTGCCGGAAAATCCTCGAATGCGTGCATGAACTGCGTTCCTACGGTGCCACGGTGGTAACCACCCCGGAAGAGATCCGCGGGTCCTTCGCCGTCGGGGATCCAAGGTTCCTTGATGTACTGCTGTTGGATGCGGAGAAGGTGCAATCCTTGCCCGAGGGCAGTACGGTGGTCGTTTCTTCCTCCACGCTGGTTACTCCACTGGCGAAGGATTTCGTCCGGGAACGGAAAATCAATGTCCAAGTAATTGATTTGGAAATGTAGGAAGGGCGGTGGAACCATGAGAATCGGCACCGTGATCGGCAAAGTATGGGCCACCCGCAAAGAGGGAAAGTTTCAGGGCCTTAAATTCCTGGTGATCCAACCCGAGGACGCCTCGGGAGAACCGGCGGGCGAAGTGATCGTGGCAGTGGATCAAATCGGTGCGGGAGACCGGGACAAAGTGATAGTGACAGAGGGGAGCTCGGCGCGTTTTATCCTGTCCAATACAGAGACGGCGGTGGATGCGGCAGTGGTGGGAATCATCGATTCGGTTGATCTGGAAGGAGGGAAGCAATCTTGAGCAAAGCCATGGGTATGATTGAAACCCGCGGTCTCATCGGTTCCATGGAGGCGGCGGATGCGATGGTCAAAGCGGCGGACGTCCGTTTCGTCAAACAGGAAAAAGTGGACGGTGCCCTGGTGACCATTCTCGTGGAAGGGGACGTGGGGGCCGTGCGGGCGGCTCTCGATGCCGGGGCCGGGGCAGCCAAACGGGTGGGGGAGCTGGTTTCCCACCACCTGATCCCGCGCCCGGATCGATCGGTACATCAGTCACTGTTCAACGCAAAAGATTGAGGAGGCAGGGGGATGGGAAGAAAAAAGATCGCCATTATCGGTGCAGGCAATGTGGGGGCGACGACGGCCCACTGGTTGGTAAGTAAAGAACTGGGGGATGTGGTGTTGATTGACGTTGAGGAGGGGATGCCAGGCGGTAAAGCCCTCGACCTCCTGGAGGCGTCTCCGGTGGAAGGGTTTGACTGTATGGTGACCGGCTCCAACGATTACCGGGAGATTGACGGAGCCGACGTGGTGGTGGTGACGGCGGGGATCGCCCGCAAACCGGGGATGAGCCGGGATGACCTCGTCAAAACCAATGCCAAAATCGTGGAGAACGTGACACGGGAAGCGGTAAAATACGCACCCGATGCCATCTTCATCATTGTCAGCAATCCATTGGACGTAATGTGCAATGTAGCCCTTGAAGCGAGCGGATTACCGAAAAATCGTGTCTTCGGGCAGTCGGGGGTTCTTGATTCCGCACGCTTCCGCACTTTTATCGCCATGGAACTCGGGGTATCCGTGGAGGATGTCAGCGCGTTTGTCCTGGGCGGGCACGGGGATGACATGGTTCCCTTGGTTCGTTTCTCGTACGCCGGTAACATTCCGATCGAAATGCTCATGAGCCGGGAACAAATCGACCGGATTGTCGAGCGAACCCGGAAGGGAGGCGCGGAAATCGTCAACCTGTTGAAGAAGGGGAGCGCTTATTTTGCTCCGGCAGCATCGACCGCGAAGATGGTGGAGGCTGTCTTGAAGGACAAGAAACGGATCATGCCGACCGCGGTATACCTGGAAGGAGAATATGGAATTTCCGGACTCTATTTCGGAGTTCCTGCCATCATCGGAGAAAACGGGGTGGAAAAGGTAATTGAGATCCCCTTGACTTCCGACGAACAAATAGCTTTGGAAAAATCCTCCCGAGCGGTAGAGAAAACACTGAAGGTGTTGAAATCTTCGGTGTAAAAAGAAGGGAGAAGGGAGGAGGTGCTGGCGTGTCGGAAGAAAAAAAGCGGTTTATTCAGGAGTTTGTTCCCGGAAAGCAAGTCACCCTCAGCCATCTGATCTCAAACCCGGATCAGGATATGTTTGACAAGTTGGGAATCGACAGGAGTGGAGCCCTGGGGATCTTAACCCTCACCCCCAGTGAAACCGTCATCATAGCGGGGGACATTGCCACCAAAAGCTCCAATGTTTCCCTTGGCTTCCTGGACCGGTTCACCGGCAGCCTAGTTCTAGTGGGTTCGGTCTCCGACGTGGAGACAGCCTTAAATGACATCAACGAGTTTTTGAAGACCAACTTGGGCTATACACCTTCTAATATCACCAAATCTTAGGCCGTACCTCTCTCGGCAAATCCGGGAGAGGTGCAGATTTTATGTCTATATCTTATTAAGGTCCAATTTCCATTTTCTGAAAAAATCGTCCAATATTAACTCAATTTTTCGTATATTCCACATTGTCTCCGAAAGCCTAATTCCTCCTCATCATAGTGTTTAGGAGAATATCAAAAATAACCAAGTTGTTGGGATATCTCCCCGCCATAGCGGACGACGTCGTCTGCTATGGCGGCGAATTTTGCTTCGGGGATCCGGTCGGTGGGGCCCGCCATACTGAGGGCGGCCACCATTTCGCCGGTGTAGTCCCGGATGGGGGTGGCGATGCTGACGGCTCCCGGATGAAGCTCGTCCACACTGATGACATAGCCTGTTTCCCGGATCTCTTTCAGGTGGCGGCGGAAGTCTTTTGGATCCGTGATGGATCGGGGCCCGCAGCCGGGCAAGCCTTGCTCCAAAATGGGAGCAAGGTATTTTTCCGGGAGATGGGCGAGCAGGATCTTTCCCCCGCTGGTGCAGGAAGCGGGGTTCCGTTTGCCAATGTGGGAAAGGAGCTCTGCCGGATCCGGACCTTCCGCTTTATGCAGATAAACAAATTCAGCTCCTTCCAGGATGCCGATGTGGACCGCTTCCCCCCATTTTTGCGCCAGGTTCTCGATGAGGGGAATCGCCTCGCGGAACATGCCCATGTGGTTTATCACCACTCCGCTCAGCTGGAGCAGGTTCCAGCCGAGATGATAGCGTTGGGTCCGTTTGTTTTTTTCCAGAAATCCTTCTTCTTCCAGCGTTTGCACCAGACGATGAACGGTGCTTTTACTCAATTTCAACCTGCGGGCCATGTCGCTGATGCCCAGTTCTTGACGGTCTTCTGTATACAGATGGAGAATGCGCATGGCGTTTTTGACGGAATTCAAGAGGTAAACTCTGCGGGGTTCCGACATACTGTTCCCTCCGAATATTTATTGTTTTCCTTAGATTGTTCCGAATATAAGAACAACGGACTTTTGCCGTGGTCACGATCACTATATACTGGCCAACAAAAGACGCGCAACCCGGATGAAAGGGGGAACGGAAGGAAGGTTTACCCACTTCCCGGAAAACTTTTGGGGGTAAGGCAACCTATTCCGCAGAATACACCGTTTTTTCCATTGAAATGTAAGCGGTTTCGACGGTGAAAAAACAACCGATGGATAGGGGGATGGAATGTGACGGATGACCATTACCGTGAACGCCGGTCCGCGTTGGTGGCCGGAGCCGGTCCTGTGGGGTTGACGGCGGCCCTGGCGCTCAAGCGTCACGGAGTCCCGGTCACGGTGTTGGAAGCGGAACCGGAGAACCGGATTCGTCCGGGAAGCCGTGCAATCTTCGTGCACCGGGCGACCTTGAAACTGCTGGAGGAGATCTCTCCATCACTGGGTTACACCTTGGCTGAAAAAGGCTTGGTTTGGCCGATCAAACGAACGATGTGGAAAGGGAAGGAGGTTTACCTGAAAAAGTATCCGTCCCCGGACCCCGAAAAGTTGCCCCCGTTCACCAGCTTACCCCAAGTGGAGGTGGAACGGGACCTTCATCAGGCTTGCCAAGAGGCCGGGGTGGAGTTTATCTGGAACGCCCCGGTGCGGGAGGTGGACACGGACCGTGACCAGGTCACCGTGACGACGGAAGACGGAACCCTTTGGAAATCCGATTACCTCATCGGGGCGGACGGGGCCCGTTCCGCTATCCGCCGTGGGTTGGACATCGGGATGGAAGGGAGCCGCTCGGCCAACACGTTCATCGTGGTGGATGTGAAGGAAGACCCGGAAAACCCCATGCCGCTGGAGCGGGTTTTCCACTACCACCATCCGGCCGTCGGCGGGCGGAACGTGCTTTTTGTTCCCTTCGCCGGGGGATGGCGGATCGACCTTCAACTCTTCGACGGGGACGACATCGATGAATACAGCGGTTCCGAAGGGGTAAGGAAGTGGCTGCCCAAGGTGATGGATGACAAATACGCCGACCGCGTGACATGGGTGTCGACGTATCGGTTTCTCCAGGTGGTGGCGAAGGCGTTCACCGATCCGAACGGTCGGGTGCTTTTGGCCGGGGAAGCGGCCCACCTCTTCGCCCCCTTCGGAGCCCGTGGGATGAATTCCGGCGTCGCGGATGCAATTGCGGCAGCCCGGGCCATCCATACTGCCCTTCGTACGGAGGATCCCGCTTCGGCGCAACGGGTTATCCGCTCCTGTGCCGATGAGCGCCTGCAGGCGGCCAAATACAACCGCGATGCTGCCGGGGTGGCCTTGCATCACCTTCAGGGGCGTTCAGCGGGAATGAAGATGAAACGGTACATGGCTGCCTCGCTGGCCCCGATGTGGCCGCGGTTGGGTAGATGGCTCGACGAGGGTCCCTACGGGCCGAAATCCGGCCCGCCGGCCATGGCTTCCAAGTATTGATGGATCTTTTTGAAAGCGGTTTCTGTATTCGTACCAAACCACAGGGAAGGTGATGAAAATGCGATTGGTCACGTTTCATGAGGGGGAAGGACACCGGCTCGGTTGCCTGGACGGTGACCGGGTGATCGACCTGAACCGGGCGTGCCGTGCGTGGTTGAAAGCGGAGGGGAATCCGCGGTCCGAAGCTCTTGCTGATGCTTGGGTTCCGAAAGAGATCACCCCGTTTTTGCAGGGGGGAGAGGAAAGCCTGAAACAGGCGGAAAAGGCGGTGGAGTATGTCCGGGAACACGGGGACCGGCTGCCGCCGGGAACGGTTCACTCCCGCGAAGCGGTACGTCTGGCCGCTCCCGTCCCCGCCCCTGGGAAAATCCTGTGTGTGGGGCTCAACTACCGCGACCATATCCGGGAGATGGGACGGGAAGAGCCCGAGTTTCCGGTGATTTTCGCCAAGTTTGCCAACACGGTCATCGGACCCGGGGATGAGATTCCGTTGCCCCCGGTCACGGAGAAGTTGGATTACGAGGCAGAGTTCGCCTTCGTCATCGGCCGGCGCACCAAAAACGTGAGCCGGGATGAGGCCCTGGACTACGTGGCGGGGTACACCATCGTCAACGATGTCTCCGCCCGGGATCTTCAGAAGCGGACCATCCAGTGGCTGCAGGGGAAAACCCTGGATGGAAGCGCCCCGATGGGACCGTGTTTGGTCACCCGGGACGAGATTCCGGATCCGGGCAACCTGGAGATCGCCCTGTGGGTGAACGGGGAGGAACGGCAACGGAGCAACACCCGGCAACTGGTGTTTGACGTCGCCCGGTTGGTGGAGTTCCTATCGGAACTGATGACCCTGGAACCCGGCGATGTCATTTGCACCGGCACTCCCGGAGGGGTCGGGTTCGCCCGGAAACCGCCCGTGTTTTTGAACGACGGGGATCGGGTCCGGATCGAAGTGGAAAGCATCGGAGTGCTGGAAAACAGAGTTCGTGCTGAAGGGAGGAATCACCGTGGAACGGCTGAATCGATATCGGCGGCAAATCGGTGAACGGATCGACTCCCTGGTCACCCGGGTGGAAGGATTGGAAGAAGGGACGCTCCGCCAAAAACCCGCCCCCGGGGAGTGGTCGGCGCAGGAAGTGTTGTGTCATGTGGCGGAAGCCAATGTTTTTTGGATCAACGAACTGAAGCGCGTGGTCCAGTCCCCGGGTCCCTGGGGGCGGGGGATGGACCACGAAGGGCGCCTGAAGGCGGTGGCACAGGCGGGGGACCGGAATCCGTCCAAGGTGATCGAAGAGATCGGGGAAAGCGGGGAATGGGCGGATACGGTTTTGGCCGGACTCCGGGAAGAAGATCTCGATGTGGAGGCCCCCCACCGGAACCCGAAGTTCGGAACGCGTCCCATGTCCTTTCTGCTGGACCATTTCATGGTGGAGCACCTCGACCGGCACATTCGACAGATCGACCGGATTCTGGGAAGTCTTCGGGAACGGAACACCCTTTGAGGAGGCGATTCCGATGGAAACGCAAGCCTTCATGCAGAGTGAGGAAGTGCGACGGTTCAACCGGGAGCTGGCAGAGTTGGATCTGGGGCCGCTCTGGAGCGCGATCCCGGAGTTGGCTTGCAAGGAGCCGACCACCGGGGCGATCCCGTATCTGTGGAAATGGGAGACGCTACGGACAAAACTGATGGAGGCGAGGGAGATCTTCACCCCGGACCGGGGCGGGGAGAGGCGGGCAATCTATCTGCAGAATCCCGGGCTGAAGGATCGCCAACCCTGGGGCTGGGGGTGTGCCACGCCCACCCTGTACGCCGCGGTGCAGCTGATCCTTCCGGGGGAAACGGCTCCGTCCCACCGCCATACCCAGAGCGCCCTCCGGTTCATCACCCAGGGCCAGGGGGCCTATTCCATCGTGGACGGGGAACGCCTCTTCATGGAGGAGGGGGATTTTCTCACCACCCCCCTGGGTCTGTGGCACGGCCATGCTCATCCCGGGGATGAACCGATGATCTGGATGGACTGCTTGGACATTCCCTTTATTTACGCCTTGGGGGGAACCTTTTTCGAACCCCATCCGGACCACATCGAGCCCCCTTCCCGGCCTGATGACCACTCCCCCCGCCGCTACGCGGGAGGTCTGGTCCGCCCGGTATCCGACCGGAAGGCGCAGACGGCCCCCCTCGGCGCCTTTAAGTGGGAGCAGACCCGGTCCAGCTTGGACTCCCTCTCCCAATTCGAGCCGGATCCCCATGACGGGGTGGCGGTGGAGTTCCTCAATCCTTCCAGCGGGGCGACCGCCAATCCGAACATTGCCGCTTGGATGCAGAAGCTTCCGGCCGGTTTCCGGTCCAAGGCCCACCGGCACACCCATTCCACCATCTACCATGTGTTCCGCGGCTCCGGGTGTTCGATCATCAACGGGACCCGGTTCGATTGGTCGGAAGGGGATTACTTCGTCGTCCCCGGGTGGGCGTGGCACGAGCATAACAATGAGGGATCCGAAGACGCCCTTCTCTTTTCCACCAGTGACCTTCCCATCATGGAGCGCTTCGGGGTGGAACGGGAAGAGTCCTATCCGAAAAACGGCGGCCATCAGGAGATCACCGGTCACTTTGAACCGAAGACCCTCTGACGATCCCGGATCGGAAAAGGAGGAGCCACCCATGCCGGTTGAAGAGACGATTCCCCTGTCAAAAGATCCGAAACCGACTTCCTCCCTGCGAAACGCCCTTCGTTTGTTAAAACAGTTTTCAGTTGAAGAGCCCGAGTGGGGGGTGAGTGAACTCGCGGATGAACTGGATGTGGTGAAGAGCACCGCCCACCGGCTCGTGTCCACCTTGGCCGACGGGGGTTTCGTCGCCAAAGACCACCATACGCGGAAATACCGGTTGGGGGGTTCCCTGCTGGCCCTGGGGAACGCCTTCACCGCACGGCTTCAGTTGCATCGCGAGAAGGTGTATCCCTGGCTGAAAGAGCTCGTCGAGGAAACCGGGGAGACGGCCCACATTGGGGTGTTGCAAGGCCCCTATGTGGTGTATCTGTACAAATTGGAATCCCGGTATCCCGTCCGCCTGCTCTCCTATGTAGGGAAGCGGAATCCCGTCCACTGCACCAGCACCGGTCAGGCCGTCCTCGCTTTCCGTCCTCCCGCCGTCATCCGGGAGGTGTTGGCCGAGGGTTTGCCGGCTCACGGACCCAACACGCCCGTCACGACGGAGGCGATGGAAGAAAAGCTGGCGGTTATCCGGAAATCGGGCTATGCCGTCAGTGCGGAAGAGTTGCATGCGGGAGTCACCTCCGTGGGGGCCCCCATCCGAAACGGGAGCGGATGCGTGGTGGCTTCGGTCAATATTGCGGGTCCGGTGACCCGGATCCACCGGGGGACGATCTCCGGTCTTTCCCGGCAAGTCATGCGGGCAGCCAACGGGATCTCAAAATCCTTGGTGTGAGCAATGGGAAGTTTGACAGGAAAGGAGAGGAGTGAGTTGGTCCAGGCCGAAGGTTACCGGGTTCACGAACAAAATGTCGGGTTGGAAACCTACCGGTTACACCGCTTGAATCAATTACTGGTTTTTGCTTCCCAGATGAACGGTTTTTACCGGGAGAAGCTCAGAGGCGTCCGGCTTCCCTTGCGCTCTACGGAAGAACTGGGAAGTCTCCCCTTCACCATGAAACGGGAGTTGATGGAGGATCAGGAGAAGTTTCCACCCTTCGGACGCAACCACACCTATCCCCTCTCCAGCTATGTCCGCTATCACCAGACGTCCGGGACCACGGGGAAACCCCTCAAAGTCCTGGACACGAAGAAAAGCTGGGAGTGGTGGGAAGATTGCTGGCTGGAGGTGCTGCGCACCGCCGGGGTTACCGAAGAAGACCGGGTTTTTCTGGCCTTTTCCTTCGGCCCGTTCATCGGCTTCTGGTCGGCCTATGAAGCGGCCAAAAAATCGGGGGCCCTCGTCATTCCGGGAGGAGGTCAAACCTCCGTGGAGCGGCTCACCGCCATGGAGGCCAACGGGGCGACGACCCTGCTTTGCACTCCGAGTTACGCCTTGCACCTGGCGGAAGTGGCCCGGGAGCAGGGGCTGGATCTTACATCCTCTTCCGTTCGGAAAATCATCACGGCGGGAGAGCCCGGAGGGTCGATCCCCTCGGTCCGACGGCAGATTGAAGAAGCTTGGGGAGGAGATCTGTACGACCATGCCGGCATGACGGAGATGGGAGCCTACGGTTATTCCTGCTCCATGCGCAACGGTCTTCACGTGAACGAATCCCAGTTCATCGCGGAGGTGATCGACCCCAAGACCCACCGACCCGTGGAGGAAGGGGAGACAGGGGAATTGGTGCTGACCAATCTGGGGCGCTACGGATACCCCCTGATCCGGTACCGGACGGGAGATGTGGTGAGGAACAGCGGGATGCCCTGCAACTGCGGCAATCCGCAACGTTTTCTTCCGGAAGGGATTCTCGGACGAAGCGATGACATGGTGATCGTCCGGGGGATCAACATCTTTCCGCAATCGATCGAGGCCGTCATCCGGGAGTTCCCGGAAGTGGCCGAATTCCGCATCATTTATTACACCGTGCAAGAGATGAACCAGGTGAAAGTGCAGGTGGAAGCTCCCGACTCTATAGTTCCGAGATTGGCCGAACGTCTTCGCAGCCGGATCGGGCTCCGCATCGACGTGGAACCCGTAACGGAAGGCTTCCTCCCGCGGTTTGAAATGAAATCCCGGAGGGTGGTGGATCAGCGAATGAGCCAAGCTTCCCCCCTTGGAGGTTCATCCTCGTGAAAAACGTATTTTCATATAAGGTGGCATGGGGAGATGCCGATGCAGCCGGTATTGTATTTTACCCTCATTTTTATCGCTGGATGGACCAGGCCACCCATGAGCTGTTTGATGTTGCCGGGTTGCCGACCGTCAAGCTGTTTAAAGACGAAAGAGTCGGCCTGCCCATTCTCGAGGCACACTGCCGATTTGAAAAACCGGTGTTTTTCGGAACGGTGATCGACATCGAAAGTACTCTCCTGGAGTTGCACAGGAAGGTATTCAAAATCCGGCACCGATTCAAGACAGGAGATACACTGAACGCCACGGGATATGAAGTGCGTGCGTGGACCGTTTTTTCGGGTGACCGTCCCAAAGCCGTTCCGATTCCGGAGGAAGTACGCGCCCTCTTCCAAGGGGAATGAAGATCGGACCGAAGACCGGGAAATCCGTCATACCCGGAACCATCAGGGCTTGAACAGGAGGGAGAAAATGGACAAGAACTGGAACCGGTTGTTCATCGGCGGACGTTGGAAGTCCGGATCCGGAGGCAGTCGGGTCGAAGTGCGGAATCCATATAACGAGGAGCTATTGTTTACCTTCCAGGGAGCCTCCGTACGGGATGTGGACGAAGCCTACCGTACCAGTCAAAAAGTGCAGGAAGACTGGGCGAAAACCCTCCCCCAGGAAAGAGCGGAAATACTGGAGCGGGCGGCTTCCATCATGGTCGGACGCAAAGATGAGATGATCGATCTGCTGGTGAAAGAATCGGGGAGCACCCGTCTGAAAGCGCAAATTGAATGGGGAGCGGCTTGCCAAATGGTCAAAGAGGCGGCCACGTTCCCCTTTCGCATGAAAGGCAAAATCCTGCCTTCCACCCTACCGGGGAAAGAAAACCGGGTCTACCGGTGGCCGGTCGGGGTCATCGGTGTGATCAGCCCGTGGAACTTTCCGTTGCATCTGGGCATGCGTTCGATCGTGACCGCTCTGGCGGCCGGTAACGGTGTCGTGGTTAAACCCGCTTCGGAAACACCGGTGACCGGTGGGTTGTTGATCGCCGGGATCATGGAGGAAGCCGGGTTGCCCGAGGGCTTGATGAGTGTGGTTGCGGGCAAATCCTCCGAAATCGGGGATGCTTTTGTGACCCATCCGGTCCCCCGCATCATCTCCTTTACAGGCTCCACCGAGGTGGGACGCCATATCGCCCAATTGGCCGGGAAACATCTGAAGAAAACGGAGCTGGAACTGGGCGGAAACAACGCCATGATCGTCCTGGACGATGCCGATCTCGAAGCGGCGGCGGAGTCAGCCGCCTTCGGGAAATTCCTCCATCAGGGGCAGATTTGCATGGCCGTCAATCGGTTGATCATCGATCAAAAAGTCTACGATGATTTCATTCCCATTTTCAAAAGAAAAGTGGAACAGCTTCGCACCGGGGACCCCGCCGACGAAAACACAGCGATCGGTCCCCTCATCAACCGGTCCCAGTTGGAAGGTATTCTGGAACATATCGAGCACAGTCTGGAACAGGGGGCCGAAAGAATCTACGGGGGACATGCGACGGGTTTGATCTTGGAGCCGACGATTCTGGTTAATGTGACCAATGACATGGCAACCGCCCAAAACGAGATGTTCGGTCCCGTAGCCAACCTCATTCGGGCCCGGGACGAGTCCGACGCGATTCGGATCGCCAACGATACCGTCTACGGTTTGAGTGGAGCGGTTCACACCCGCGACATCCAACGCGGCGTCCGGGTGGCACGGTCTCTCCAAACGGGAATGGTGCACGTCAACGATCAACCGGTCAACGATGAAGCCCATGTGGCATTCGGTGGGGAAAAGGCGTCCGGAATCGGCCGTTTCGGAGGGGAATGGATTCTGGAAGCATTCACGACCCATCAATGGATCTCCGTCCAGGAAAAGAAGAGGGACTATCCCTTCTTCACCTGATGGTGCCGGATCGTCGCAACTCACTCCATGAAAGGGGAAGGCTCATGTATACAACGGCGACGGCTTTCTTGGAAGCTTTAAGGGAAGTGGGAGTCTCCCATATCTTCGCCAACCTGGGAAGCGACCACTCTGCCATCATCGAAAGTCTGGCCCAAGCACGTAAAGAGAACCGAAACCTTCCCCGGCTCATCATCTGCCCCCATGAAATGGTGGCCATGAGTGCCGCCCACGGTTATGCCCAGGTAAGCGGAGAGCCGCAGGCCGTGTTGGTCCATGTGGAATGCGGCACGCAAAACCTCGGAGGGGCGGTCCATAATGCGGCCAAAGGCAGGATTCCCGTCCTGATCTTTGCCGGGGCTTCCCCCTATACACAGGAAGGGGAAGTTCGGGGAAGCCGGAACGAGTTTATCCACTGGATTCAGGATGTTTTCGATCAACGGGGGATCGTTCGTGGATACACCAAATACGACAACGAGATACGTTCCGGGGACAATGTGAAACAACTCGTTCATCGCGCCATGCAATTCGCAATCAGCGATCCGAAGGGGCCGGTCTATCTGATGGGTGCCCGGGAAGTCATGGAAGAAGAGACGGAACCCGTAACCATCCAACCGGAACTTTGGGGGCCGGTAACTCCCTGTGCCCTCCCGCCCCAGGGGATTGCTGAACTGGCCTCGGATCTGATCAAGGCGAAAAACCCGTTGATCATCACTTCTTATTTGGGACGAAATCCGGAAGCCGTCGGTGAGCTGATCCGCTTGAGCCGACGTTTGGCCATTCCCGTCATCGAATCCGTCCCCAATTACATGAATTTTCCCGCGGACCACCCCATGCATGTCGGTTATCAATGGAACACGGCAAAGCAGAATGAACTTCTCGCCGAAGCGGACCTCGTCCTTGTGTTGGACAGCGATGTTCCTTGGATTCCGATAAAAAACAAGCCGGCCGAGAATGCGAGGATCTATTATATCGACATCGATCCTTTGAAGGAACAGATGCCCCTTTGGTATATCCCTTCGAAGCGTTTTTTCAAGGCGGACTCCCATGTGGCTCTTCAACAACTGAACCAGTACCTGCAGGGGGTGGACCTGATCGATGAAGAGGCCGTCATGATGCGTTGGCGGAAGTTTTCGCAGATTCATGAACGGCAGAGGGAGGAGCTGATTCGCGAGGAACAGCCGGATCCTGCCGGGATTACTCCGGCCTATCTGACGGCTTGCGTCAGAGAAGTGATGGATGACCACACCTTGGTATTGAGCGAAGGCATTTCCAATTATGAGACTATCTCCACTCATCTTCAGACCATCCGGCCCGGTTCGCTCTTCACAAGCGGCGGGGGATCCTTGGGCTGGAACGGGGGTGCGGCCATCGGGGCCAAGTTGGCCGAACCGGAGAAAAACGTGATCAGCCTTACGGGGGACGGTGCTTATCTGTTCAGCATTCCGGCAACCGTCCATTGGATGGCGAACCGATACCGTACTCCGTTTTTAACGGTGATTTATAACAACCGGGGATGGAAATCCCCGAAACTTTCCACCTTGGGTGTGCATCCGGACGGTGTGGCAAAACAGACCGGTCAGTTCTGGGTTGATTTTGATCCATCGGCCGATTTGGCGAGGATCGCCGAAGCAGCCGGAGGAACCTATGCGAAGACGGTGAAAAAGGCGTCTGAACTGAAAGAGGCCTTGGAAAACGGTTTGAGACGGGTGAGAGAAGGACGTTCCGCTGTATTGGATGTCCGCCTTCCTCCCATTTGACAGAGTAAATTTGAAAGCGGTTTCAACAGGAGCCAAAGGAGGCATGTTAAATGGGTGCATTCGGAAGATGGCCTTGGCAAGGGTACCATAAACTGTGGATGTTGCTGTTACTGGGGTGGGTCGTGAGCGCGGCGGACCGGACCATCACCGGACCGGTCATCACTTGGATGATTGAAAACCAGGTCTCCTTCCTGGGGGCGTCGGATCATCCCCATGCTCTCGGGGGACTGGTGGGCAGTCTCTTTTTCGCCGGGTATATGCTGACCCAGTTTCCCGGCGGGTATCTGGGGGACAAATACGGCCACCGGACCATTATTGTGATCAGCATCCTTTGGGCGGGGGTGGCCACCATCGTCAGCGGGTTCGTCACCAGCCTGGTCGGATTCATCGCTCTCCGGGTGATCACCGGACTGGGGGAGGGGGCGTACTACTCCAACGACCGGACTCTCATCGCGGAAAAGACACCCTTTGAAAAGCGAAGTTTCGGCATGGGGGTGGTGATCACCGGCCTGTCCATCGGGATCACCTTGGCCATCCTGCTCTCTCCCTACCTGATCAATTGGGGACAAGCTTGGATGCCGGGAAAAAACGGATGGCGGATGCCGTTCTTCGTCCTGGGTGCCATCACCATGATCATGGGAGTCTGGTTATACCGGTATTTCAGGGCCCAGCAGCCAAATCTTCCTTACCGCGCCGCCGTCCTTGAATTATTGAAATATTCAGCCGTATTTCTCGCGGCCATCATGGCTGTTTACTTCCTGTCCGAATCCATCGGGATGCCGGACTACGGCGTCGCGGCGATCGAGCTCATCCTGGCTTTCCTTTTGATCGGCTTTGCCTTCGGCAAAAAGGGGAAGGAGCTCTCCCCGGTCCTTTACAACAAAAACCTGCTTCTTCTGTACATCGCCGCTATCGCCATTTTGTGGAACCTGTGGTTTTTCGGTTTCTGGTCGGTGGCCATTATCTCCAACGCCGCTGATACCTCTTTCCTGAAGGCAGCCCTGACCGCCACCTTCAACGCGGGGGCCGGGATCCTGGGCTTTCCCGCCGGGGGCTGGCTCGCCGACTATGCCGTCCGGAAAGGGTGGGGGAGGAAAGGGATGCTGCTATCCTTCACTTTGATCCAGGGACTCCTCACCCTGGGCTTCGGTTTCTACCTGTCCCAGGGCGGCCAATCCGTGGTCCTGATGGCCGTGCTTCTGTTCGTCACGAGTCTCTTCTTCAACGCACTCCAGCCCATCTCCCAGGCCCTGACGGCGGACATCGCCCCCGCTGAATACCGGGGTGCCGCCTTCGGTATGTGGAATCTCATCGGCGAGATGGGTGCGGTCATGTCCCCCGTCGTCAGCGGCGCCCTCCGCGACGCCACCGGCACCTGGACCGCCGCCGTCATGCTGGACGGCGCCCTGATCCTGGCCAGCTTCGTCCTCATCCTGTTCGTCCGGGAAAAAGCGGCAGAAGAGCCGTTAATGAAAGTGGCGAACTGAGGGAAGGAAGATCTTTGTGACCAAGGGAGTGAATCGGATGCCCGGCGAAACCGCCGGGCATCCGCGGTCTGTTTCATCGGCCGGCGGTTACCGTTCGTCGAGGTATTTGAAAAAACAAAAATCCAAGGAGTACTTGGAAAGCATTTCTTCAAGGAGCGGAAGTCGGATCCGGGGTGGATGCCGCTGAACAAGCACAGCAATCGGTAAATGATCATGGCAGATTTTGAACTACAAGAGATCTTACGGGAAGGGAAGATCCAAAAGGAAATCGAGGCAAGAGAGGAGACGTATCGAGAAAGCCCACAAGAAGCGGAACGTATTGCTGCGCGTCAACGGACTGGTTTTCCGTCTCCACGGGATTTCCAGCCCTTCCTGATAACAGGAACTTCCAAATCCGAAATCGAAAAAGATAAAGAACACAAATACTCGAAACATTAAGGAGGGGAATGGATGAACCGACCCTTGGTTTGGTTATCGGTTTTCTTCACTCTCTGTATGACGTTGGTGTCTCTTGGCGCTTCCGTACACGCCATTACCTACGGTGAACCGGACGACGAAGATCACCCCAATGTAGGTGCTCTGATCGTTGAAGACCCGGACACCGGTGATAAAGAACATATCTGCAGCGGTACCTTGATTTCACCTAAAAGCGTTGTGATTTATGGTTAGGCACAGAAGAAGGGAAGCGTTTACCCGAAATAGCGACTTTGCTGTCCTACCCAGCGGAGAATCAGCCTGCAAGGGCGTTTAGGGGCAAAAGCTTCTCTGTGTTGCATCCGTAGGCGTTTGCCCCTGCCCGTAGCAGGAAGATTCGGAGCGGACAGTGCCTACATCTCTGCAGGACAGCAGCCGGAGCGGCTTCGGGTAAATGCCGCCGCTCACTTTTTCACAATACTACTAATGTCTTCCTCGCTGCTGCTCACTGCACCAGTGATTTGGGAGATGAAACCGTATGGGTCAGCTTTGATTCGGATGTCGATCCGGTGACGACCACCACCGAACTGTACTCAGGCAAAGCCGTTACTCATCCAGACTACAACCAACGTCAATCCAACCCCGCCGACTTGGCGGTGGTATTGCTGGATCAACCCATTAAAAAAATCCAACCTGCCCAACTGCCGGAAGCAGGTTTGTTTGACCGGATGGGCGACCACGACGGAATGAAAGGTCAACCCTTCACCGCTGTCGGTTACGGTGTTCATGCCCCGGTAAATCAGCCCGGCGGTCCCACTTTCCCCTACGACGGGGAACGCTGGAAATCCGTCTCCCAATTTGAAGCGCTTAATGACAGCTGGCTCCGTCTTTCGCAAAATGATGCCACCGGAGACGGTGGTACCTGTTATGGCGATTCCGGCGGCCCCAACTTCCTTGGTTCCGGTCCCGAAGAAACCGATATTATTGCGGGTGTAACCGTCACGGGTGATGCCATGTGTAAATCGACCAACACCATTTACCGTTTGGATATCCCCACTGCCCGGGAATTCCTCAGTCAGTTTGTGGAATTGCCCTGAACAAAAAGGATCCATAAGCGGTCCCGAGGCTCTCCCGATTTCTGTTGCAACAATGTTCGTTTGATTTTTAAACCGCCTCACCACCCTTTTCGTCAAGGATGGGAGGCGGTTGTTTAAAGGAAGGTTATCTGGTTTCCGGGTAGCTGATCAAGTTGACGAACATTCGGTAGCCGCCGGGAATCTGGTTTTGGATTTGCCGGTACCAGACCAGGCTGCTGTAAATGTAGGATCCTTCCCCGTAATCGGCTACCAGCAAACCGCCCTGGAAGGGTTTTTCACCGGGGTCTGCCATGGAAAGGAGTGGGGTGTAGGCGGAATCCCATTCGGAAGGGAAGTACAGGCCGCGTTCCTGAACCCACCCGTCAAAATCCTTCTCCGTAATCTCATTGGGGGCATGGAAAAGAGGGTGCTCCGGCTGCAGGAAGGTCACGGGTGCCTTCTCATCTGTGACTCGCCACTGGATGGACGGTTGTCCCGGAGTGATGGGGTGGGGGGCCAGTTCCGGTTTCCAGTTGTCCCAAGGTTTGTGATACTGCATCACTACATGGCCGCCGTTTTTGACGTAATCCAACAAGCGGTCATTGTGCTCCAGAAGGTCTTCCCGGGAAAGATAAGCCCGGATGCCGACGACGATGGTGTCGTATTGACTCAGATCCCCGTTGGCGAGGTCTTCTGCTTTCAATTCCGTCACGTTCATCCCGGCCTCTCGCAGATGGGAAGCCACATTATCAAAGCCGCTATCCACATGGCCCACTTTCAGGCCCTCCGCCATTTTGAGGGAGAAAGCCTGGACGGGAAGGCGGGACTTGGTTAGCAAGTAGCTGGTGCCGATGTGATCATAGGAGATGGGCTGCACCTGACTTTGAAAGCGGCGTCCGCCCACTTCCGCCGTGAAATCGATTGAATGGCGGCCGGACTGTACCCCCTTAGGGGCGGTCACCCGGAAGGTCAGCTTTTTTTGTTCCCCTGGTCGGGTGAAGGTGACGGGTTGGACAGCGGGTTCCGCTTTCCAGCCTTGCGGCAGTTTTGGCCGGAGGGTTCCGGAGTTTGCGCTGTCTTTGTAGTTGGTGACGGTCACGGTCACTTCTTTGGGATCGGAAGCCTTCTCCGTGTTGACGATGGTGGCGGAAGGGTTTAATTGCATCCCCCAGTCGGGGAGGAGAGCAATGGTTTGTTTGACAGGGTTGACCGAGAGGGTGCGGTTGACCTTGGTTCCTTGGAGTCGGTATCGAAGTTTTGCACGGATGACGGAAGGTTGGTAGGGGTCGAAATAAGAAGCGTCATCCGGTGCGGATAGGTTCATTGTGACGGTTTTTTGTTCTCCTGAGGCTATGCTCCCGAAGGAGGGATCTGTGGAAGCGGTCCAACCATCCGGGACGACGGGTTGGAGATTCAGGTCGGTCAAATCCGATGTTCCGCCGTTTTGGATGTCAATGGTGACCTGGGTGTCATCCCCCCGGGTCAAAACCGGATCTTCCACCGACATCCGGACTGTGATGTTGGAAGCCACGGCACTGGCTGCCTGCAGTTGTTTTTCTTTCACCTGAAGCCGAAAAGCAAGGTCTTCTTTCTGTTTCTTGTCCAGTCGGCTTTTTTCGACGGCATCCTTGATGTGGCGGGTCATTTTCAGGGCCGTCTGCACTTTTTCCGTCACCGCCGGGCGGTCGGGGTAGGCCTTCTGGGTTGCTTCCAGCATCTTTTGCAGGGAGATCAGGCGTTTGTTCAGGCCCGCGTCTTTGACGGAAGCGGCCAAATCTTCAAAGGTGACGGGAATCCCTTCAAAGAGGGAGGATTCTTTCCCGGTTTCTCCGGATGCTGATTTTACCAGTTCCAGAGAGACAAAGTAATCTTCCGCAGGCAAATCACGGCCCATACCCTGGCTTTTGTGGAGCTTTCTTGATTCTTCGCCCAGTTGAGGATAGGTGAGGCCGAACACGGGATCTTTCTTTCCGATGTTGAATCGCAGGGTTTCATGCCCTTCCATCCCTCGTAAATACAATTTCTTAATTTGCCATGGGCGGAGCCCCTGTTTCAAATGTTCAGGGAAAACGTGGGGATCGGCGGCATCATGGAACGCCTTCAGGCTGAGACGGGTGATGGCCCGGTGATGTCCGTGCTGGGAGGGGACATCACGGAAGGAGGGCATCAGGATATCGGGGCGCTGTTCACGGATGCGGCGGATCAGGCGTTCATAGACCACCTTCTCTCCCCATTTTTCCAGGGTTTCTTCCGAAGATTTTGAAAAGCCGAAGTCATAGATGGGGTCGTTGATCCGTTGACTGAGCAGAAACAGATCGATCCCGAGAACTTTGGATGCTTCCTGCAGTTCCCGGGTGCGAATGGTTCCCAAGCCGTTTCCCAGTTCATTTCCGATCTCATTCTGACCGCCTTCTCCCCGGTTGGCCAGGACACTGGACGTCCGCACCCCTTCACCGAGGGAGAGCCATGCGAGCAGTGCACTGAACTCATCGTCGGGGTGAGCCCCGGTATTCATAAAACTGACCACCTTGTCCAAGGGACGCAGGACCTTCCAGAGCTCCGGATCCTGTTCTTCATTGGCTTGAACCGAAAATGAAGGCAAGAGCAGGCTGACCATCAACGACACGGACAGAAACAGGGGAAACCACTTTTTCCACCGGTACATGCCGGACCCTCCCGTATAATAGTAGTCCGGTATTCTATCCCACCATCTGCATCCATATTATGATCACATCAAAACTATTTTTTCAATAATTTTTTGTAAAAATTAATTCAGTTCAAAGTATTTTAAAAATCAGAAATATGATGTATAGTAAGTTGACCGTGGTATTTATCCCACCTCTGCATTGTTAGTTTGGAAACTTTACAAACCAAACCCGAGTGAGGATGGCTTATGAGGAAGCAAAGCGTCAGCGGAACTCCCCGCGAGATGAAACGCATGAACCAACGATTAATCCTGCAGACCATACGCAGGAAGCAGCCGATCTCCAGGACAGAAATTTCGGAGATGACGTCCATCAGCAGAACAACGGTTTCCCAGTTGATTGATGAAATGATGGAGGAGGGGGTGGTGAGGGAGACGGGAAGGGGTTCTTCACCCACTCAGGGAGGACGAAAGCCGGTTTTTTTATCCATCGACGATGATTCCGGTTTTGTGTGCGGGTTGGATATCGGCGGTTCCAGCATCACTTTTGTGGTTTGCAATCTCTCCGGAAAAGTGGTTTCCAAAGAAGTCGTTTCCACGCCGGTATCTCTTGGACTGGAGTCGCTGTTTCGTTTGATTGAACGATTTCTGGATAACGCACCGGTTCCTGTGGAAAGGCTGATCGGTCTCGGTGTGGGTGCACCGGGCATCACCCGTTTCCATGACGGGGTGGTCTTGTCGGCACCCAGCCTGGGTTGGACGGATCTCCCGTTAAAAGAGGAAATGGAGGACCGTTTCAACCTGCCCGTTTATGTTGAAAACGACGTAAATATGGCGGCATTGGGGGAGTGTTGGCTGGGTGCGGGGAAGGGGAAACGACACGTGGTCATGATCACCGTCGGAACGGGGATCGGTTGTGGATTGATTCTGAACGGGGACCTCTACAGGGGTTCCCGGTGGGCTTCGGGAGAAATCGGGTTCATGGTGACCGATTCCCATGCCGTTGAACACTGGGATGATCCGGTTTTTTCGGGCTTCGGTTATATGGAAAGCAAAGCCGGGGGGCCTGCCATCGCGCGTCAGTATTTGCGTGGCCTGAAAGATACGGACGGAACGCTTGTCTCGAATGCAAAGGATATTTTCGACTTATGGAGGAAGGGCGATGAGACAGCAGGGGCCGTGATTTGGGAGGCAAACAAGCATTTGGCTGCCGGGATCGTCAATGTGGTGGTGTTGTTTGATCCGGAAGTGGTGATTCTGGGAGGCGGCCTGATGAAGTCCCAGGATCTGCTGCTTCCCCAAATATTAAAGACTGTGAAAAGGTTTGCCCCGATTCAGCCGGAAATCCGAATCAGCCAACTGGGCGATGATGCCGGCGCACTGGGGGCGGGAGCCTTGGTTTTGAAAGAGCATGACTGCCCGTATCAGGGTGTTTTGTGAAAACCTCTCATGGAAGGAGTGTCCATCATATGAGGTCAAAAACAAGAAAAAGCCTGATTCTTTTAACCATCCTGGCCACTGTAATATCGACCGGTTGCTTGGCCTCCGAACCGGAGGGAGATTCCGCGAATCAAGACGGTCTGGAGGAGAAGGTGGTCGTCTATTCCCCTCACGGAAAAGACATTCTGCAGGATTTCGAAAAACAATTTGAAAACGAGCACCCCAACACCGACGTGGAATGGCTGGACATCGGCTCACAGGAGGTCCTCGACCGGATTCGGTCCGAGAAAGAAAATCCCCAGGCGGATGTCTGGTGGGGTGCCCCGTCGGTGATGTTCGAGCAAGCACGGGAAGAAGGGCTGCTGGAACCTTATAAGCCGAAGTATGCCGAGGCTTTACCCGAAGATTTCCGGGCAGAGGATTTCTCCTGGACCGGAACCAGCCAGACCCCCGAAGTGATCATGTACAACACAAAGGAGATTTCCAAGTCGGAAGCACCTAAAGACTGGGACGATCTGTTGGATCCGAAATGGAAAAACGAGATAATCATCCGCTATCCCCTCGCTTCCGGTACAATGCGGACCATTTATTCGGCCATGATCTACCGGGAATATAAGGATTCCAAAAGCCCCGAAAAAGGCTATGAATGGCTGAAAAAGCTGGATGCCAACACGAAAGAATACGCCGCCAATCCTGAGATCATGTACAGCAAGGTGGCCCGGGGCGAAGGTTCCCTTTCTGTCTGGAACATGCCCGATACCGTCATGTTGAAAGAGACCAAGAATTATCCGTTTGACTTCGTGATTCCTGAAAGTGGGACCCCGGTTCTGACGGAAGGAATGGCCCTGGTCAAGGGCGGGAAACATCCCGAAGCGGCCAAAGCATTTTATGAGTTTGTCAACTCAAAACAAGCGGCAAAGCAGTTGGCCGAGAAATATTACCGCATTCCGACACGAACCGATGTAAAAGGTTTACCGGCATGGATTGAAGAGACGGAAATCAAACCGATGGATCTTGATTGGAAAGTGCTGCAGGAAAAAGAGAATGAATGGATGGAGTATTGGGATCAGAAGATCAAGAACAAAGCCAAACAAAAAGAAGAATGACGATACCGGGATGGGAGTGATAACGGTTGAGCCGGGTCCGTCTGCAAAATGTATCCAAAACATTCGGAACCACAACCGCGGTCAAAGAGCTGAATCTCACTATACGGGAAGGGGAGTTCTTTACTTTCCTCGGGCCCAGTGGATGCGGGAAGACCACCACTTTGCGGATGATTGCCGGTTTTTATTATCCCGCGGAGGGGCGGATTTGGTTTGATAACCGGGACGTGACCGAAGTTCCTCCCCAGAAGAGAAACACGGGCATGGTTTTTCAAAACTATGCCCTGTTTCCCCATATGACGGTGCATGAAAATGTGGCTTTCGGACTCGAGGTGCGCAAGATTTCCAAAAAGGAAATCCGTGAGCGGGTGAAAAAAGCGTTGGAGCAGGTCCGGCTGGCCGGATACAGTGACCGGAGGATCGCCCAACTCAGCGGGGGGCAGCAACAGCGGGTCGCCCTGGCCCGTTCCCTGGTGATCCGTCCGGGAATTCTTCTTTTGGATGAACCGCTCAGCAATCTCGATGCCCGGCTTCGCGATGAGATGCGTTCGGAAATCCTGTCATTACAACGTTCACTTGGCATCACCACCATCTATGTCACCCACGATCAGACGGAGGCCCTGTCCATGAGCGATCGGATCGCAGTGTTCAACCAAGGGGTCTGTCAGCAGGTGGGGACCCCGGAAGAGGTTTACAACGCCCCCCGAAATGCCTTTGTTGCTTCCTTTGTCGGGGAAACCAACCTCTTTCCGGCCACGGTGGCACAAGTATCCGGGGAGACGGTGACCGTCCAAAGCAAGGATCATACCTTCCGGATCAGACACAAGCAGGAGGAGTCCGGATTTTCTGTGGAACCGGGAAACCGGTTGTTCCTGACCATTCGGCCGGAAGGAGTGGACTTGGTCCCGGAAGCGGGAGAAAATACGTTGTCGGCGAAAATGGAGCTTGTCCAGTTTATGGGCACTTCCTTTCATTGTGCCGCCCGTCTCGAAGACGGGACACCGCTCAAGGCCATGTTTGTCAACCGCCCCGACCTGATGGGCCGTTTGAGGGAAGGCGATCGGGTGATCTTCCGGTTTCCGGAGGATCGCCTCCGGCTCATTCCCGGAGGTGATGACCGTGCTTAACCGCTTGCTGAAACGCGGATGGGATTGGTTTCAGACAGACCGGGTCTTCACCTGGGTGCTTCTGCTCCCGGTGGTGGCGGTGTTGTTTTCCTATGTGTTTTATCCCGAATTCAGGACGTTGGTGGAGAGCGTCTGGGTGAATGGGACGTTTTCGTTAAAAAATTACCGACTATTCTTTAATCCGGAGAGCCTGGCCAACCTGGAGGCGTTGTGGAACAGTGTCTACATCTCGATTCTCAGTGTGTTCTTAAGTGCCCTGATCGGCGTTCCCCTGGCCTTTATCTTCAACCGATATGAATTCCCGGGCCGTCGTTTTTTCGCATCGGCAGCGATCATGCCGATTGTGCTCCCGTCGCTGGTCGGGGTGATGTCCTTTCTGTTCCTCTACGGGGAATCGGGCTTGGTTACCCGATCCATCCAGGATCTGTTCGGGTTGGAGGAACCGCCTTTCAAGCTGAGCGGGGTTTCGGGAATTCTCCTTGTTCACGCTTATACCATGTATGTCTATTTTTACATGACGGTTTCTTCCGCTGTCCGTGGCCTCAATCCCGCTTTGGAGGAAGCGGCCACGAACCTCGGGGCCGGCTCCTGGACGGTGTTCCGGCGAGTTACTCTCCCGCTGTTGACACCGGCGTTGGTGGCAGCATCGTTGTTGGTTTTCATGACCTCCATGGCTTCGTTTTCAGCGCCGTTCCTGCTGGCAGGGGGGTTCCGGGTTCTCAGTCTTCAAATCTACTTTTCAAAAATCAACGGAAACCTGGACATGGCCGCCACCCAATCGGTGATCCTCTCTGTCATCTCGATTTCCTTTCTGCTGTTGATGCGGTGGTACCAGGGAAGAAGGGATTACCGGATGATGGAAAAAGGGGTCGGCACCCACCGGAGGGAAGTCCGTAACCCATGGGTAAAGTGGCCCTTGGTGGCCACCGGGGTTTTCGGGGTCATCATCCTTCTCCTTCCTCATGCGACTTTGTTCCTGCTGTCGCTGGTTCCCGAAGGAACCTGGACCTATCAGACGTATCCGACCACGTTCAGTTTCGAGAACTACATTCTGCTGATGAAAGATCCAACGATCTGGGAACCGGTCCGAAACAGTCTCTTGATGGCCACTGTCGCCACAGCCGGTAACTTCCTGTTCGGGATCTTCGCCTCCTATGTGTTGGTCAAACGAAGATTCCGGGGGAAGAATCTCCTGGATATTTTGGTGATGCTGCCTTGGGCTCTGCCTGCCACTGTGGTGGCGATGAACATGATCCTGGCATTCAACGTCCCGACTCCCTTCACCTTTGGGCATGTGTTGGTCGGAACGTTTTGGATTTTGCCCCTGGCTTATTTTATCCGTCACATCCCTTTGGTGGTCCGCTCCACCAATGCAGCATTGGAACAGTTGGATGATTCATTGGAGGAAGCGGCCCGAAATTTGGGGGCTCGGTGGACGACCACTTTCCGACGGGTGATTCTTCCCGTGATCATGCCGGGGATTATGGCCGGAACCTTACTGGCTTTTGTGACAGCGGTGGGCGAATTCGTCTCCTCTGTGATGCTTTACACCATTGATAACCGGCCCATTTCGATCGAAATCATGAACCAGCTTCGTATGTTCAATCTGGGCCAGGCCGCTGCATACGCCGTCTACCAGATTATATTGATCGCCGGCGTACTGTGGATCTCTCAACGTTTTTTCGGTGTAAAAGCACAAAATACACTATGATTTCCCGAGGGAGGGTGTACAGATGGGAAAGAGGAAAAAAGTGTTGGAAAGAGACGGTACTGCCTTTCCTGCCAAGACCTATGTGGACTGTCTGTTAAAGCCTGTGTTCAATGATCAAAGGGATTTTCTGTTTTCCGCCATGTTTCAGATTCATCGAGCCCATGTTTTAATGCTGTGCGATAAAGGGCTGTTATCCAGGGATGAAGCAGGAAAAATCCTGCGGGCCGTTGAAAAGTTGGCCGGGAAGGATCCCTCCGAATTTCAATACGACCCCCGTTACGAGGACCTGTTCTTCATGGTGGAGGGTATGTTAAAGGGGGAGATCGGGGAAGACCTGGCGGGGAATATGCATATTGCCCGCAGCCGGAATGACATGGGAGTGGCCATGTACCGTTTGGTTTTGAGGGAAAAGCTGTTGGAGCTGATCCGGAACGTGCAGGAACTCAGGGAAGCCTTGCTGTATGTGGGGGAAGAACATTTGGAAACCGTGATGCCGGCTTACACCCATACCCAGCCGGCACAACCCACCACGCTGGGCCATTACCTCCTGTCCGTGCACGATATGGTGGAACGGGACACAAAACGATTGTGGTCGGCGTACCAAAACGTCAACAAAAGTCCCCTCGGAGCGGCAGCCATCACCACAACGGGCTTTGACATCTGCCGCGATTCCGTAAAAGATTCTCTGGGGTTTGAGGAAGTGGTGGAAAACTCCTATGACGCGATCGCGGGAGCGGACTACCTTCTGGAGACCGCAACCTCGATCATGATTCTGATGACGGACCTGGGGCGGTGGGTTCAGGATATGCTCCAATTTTGCACCCGTGAGTTCAATGCCGTGAAGGTGGCGGATGCTTACGTCCAGATCAGCAGCATCATGCCCCAGAAGAGAAACCCCGTTTCCGTGGAGCATTCCAGGTCCCTGTCCAGCAGCGCCATCGCCGACGCTCAGGCTGTTCTCACCATGGTGCACAACACTCCTTTCGGGGATATCGTGGATACCGAAGACGATCTGCAACCCCACCTTTACCAGGCGATCGACAAGAGCGTCCGGGTGATTAAATTGATGACCGCCGTTATCAGCACCATTGAAATCAACAGGGAAGATCTCGCGCGACGGGCCCGGGAAGGATACATCACCATTACGGAGCTTGCAGATGCCATGGTTCGGGAGAAGGGGATTTCATTCCGAACCGCTCACCAGATCGCTTCCAAGGTGGCCCACAAAGCCCACCGGGCCGGCATGGAGCTGGATGAAGTTCCTCCACAGATGATTCTCGAAGCGGCTAAAGAAGTCTTAGGAAGGGAGATGACCTTTTCTCAAGAAAAACTGGCCCAAGTCAGCGATCCTCATTATTTCATCGAAGTTCGCAAATGTCCAGGGGGTCCCAGTCCCAAGGAAGCCCAACGGATGCTGGATGTTCGCAAAAGCCGTTTAAAAGAAGACCGGGACCGGTGGACCCGGGTTGAAGGTAAAATCCAATCTGCCCAAGAGAGGCTGATGGACCGGGTTCATAGCTTTATTCTGTCTTCCGATGGATAAAATGCATTACGTTTAAAGAAAGTCTGATTTTAAGTGGCCTTTCTCGGAGTTGGTGGAATAAGTCAACCCTTAGTCTGCGGTTGACCCGAATTTTAATGGACAAACCCAATTACACACAATGTTACCTAAAAGTGTTGTGATTTATTGTTAGGTCAGAAGAAGGGGGAAGCGTTTACCCGAAATAGCGACTTTGCTTTCCTGCCCAGCGGAGAATCCGCCAGCAAGGGCGTTCAGGGGCAAAAGCTTCTCTGTGTTGCATCCGCAGGCGTTTGCCCCTGCCCGCAGCAGGAAGATTCGGAGCGGACCGTACATCCATCCCTGCAGGACAGCATAGCGAGACCGGGGAGAGAAGCGACCCCGGCGAGACTTGTGCTCTGTGAGTGCAACCGGAGCGGCTTCGGGTAATTGCTGCCGCTCACTATTTCACAATATTTCAAATGGGTAGATCAAAGTATCTGCGTGATGAATTCCTATGTTTGGATGCTGAGCGAGCCAAGCTCAGTGAGAAGTATCTGCTTCCCTGAACCCGCTTCAGTTGCCGTTGACTCGGACCTCGGTCCGTAGCCGTTGATGTACAGATTCCGATTGGACCCCCTGATAAATTTTTGACACCCAATTGGGGTTCATGACGAAATTTCCATCTATTCTTCAAAAAGGAGTGATCTTGCAAGCGCTTGGGGACTTTAACGACCGGATCAGCTTGGCGAAGTTCTGTCCCACCGGTGTTTTTTGGAGTTGCATTCCTTCTGAGTTGTAACTATTATGGTTACATAACACAAAGGGTGATGCCATGAAAATCAGCAGTCGTTTTACTATAGCTGTTCACATCCTTTCCCTTCTTGAGGTTGAAAAAGCTTCCCACTGTACTTCGGAATGGATTGCAAGCAGTGTCAACACCAATCCGGTCATTATTCGCAGGGTGATCGGAAAGCTGAAAAAAGCGGGCCTGGTCGGCGTCCGTCCGGGAACAGGGGGAGCCTATCTGCTGAAGAGCCTGGAGGATGTCACCCTGCTGGATGTTTACCGGGCAGTGGAAGTGGTGGAGGAAGGTGAGCTGTTCCACTTTCACGAGCATCCCAATCCTCAGTGTCCGGTCGGGGCCAACATCCAAACCGTGCTCCATGTGATTTTGAAAATCGCCCAATCGGCGATGGAACAAGTGTTGGAACAAATCACCATGAAACAGCTGGTCGAGGATTTGATCCAACAGATGGAGGACCGTCCATCGTAAATGAGTCCCGGGGCTGAAGGAAATGACACCCGGCTGTCATACAGTCCTGATTCATCATGCTATTTTTTGGATGTGTTGTAACAATGATGGTTACATCAATCGAGATGCGGGAAGGCACCTTAATGAGAGAGATCATACTGAGAAAATCAATCCGACTGGAGGGATTCACATATGAACCGGCCAATCCATCCCGAAACGGAGATCAGCCGCGTCCATTTGACCGTTGCGGATCTGGAGCGTTCGCTTGACTTTTACCGGGATACCCTCGGCTTTCGTATGCTGCGCCGGGAAAGCCGGACAGCCGAACTCACGGCTGACGGAACCACCCCTTTGGTGATCCTGGAAGAGGTAGCCGAAGCCCGACCGAAACCCCCCGGGACCACAGGATTGTATCACTATGCCATCCTTCTGCCCGAACGGACCGACCTGGCCCGGTGTCTCCGTTACCTGGCCGATATCGGGATCCGAATGGGAGCATCGGATCACCATTTCAGCGAAGCCCTTTACCTTCCGGATCCCGATGGAAACGGCATCGAAATCTACGCTGACCGTCCGCGCGAGTTGTGGCGACGGGATGGAGAGTTACCGGCTGTCAGTGATCCTTTGGATGTCAAGGGATTGCTTTCCTTGGCGGGGGATCAGACTTGGGAGGGGTTTCCGCAGAAGACCCGAATCGGACATGTGCATTTGCATGTGGCCGATCTTCACCAAGCCGAGGAGTTCTATTGTGAAGGGTTGGATTTGGAACCCACCATCCGATGGAACGGGACCCTGTTCGTGTCGGCCGGCGGTTATCACCACTACATCGGCCTGAACACCTGGGCTGGACAGGGGGCTCCGCCGCCTCCCCCCAACTCCGTGGGTCTGCGCGTTTTTTCGCTTAAAGTCCAGTCCCCGGAAGAGGTGGAACGCATCGCTCAACGGCTGCGGCAGATCGGTGCCCCGGTTGAAACCCGGGGAGCGGCCGTGTTGACGACCGATCCCTTTGAAAATCAAATCCGGATCCACCCATAATCCCGGGTGTTCCCGAAACGGCTTTTCAAGTGCTGTTGGGTGTGGTGTTTAAAAAAGCGACTGCCTTCAACCGGTTGTAAGGGAGTCGCTTTTCAGTTTACTTGCAAAAATTGTATTAGTCCGCTCTATTTTTAAGTTAACTGATCGCAACCTCTATAAGGGGGCGTAACCTTATGATTGAGCCGAAGCGCCCCCTGTGCTATATTGCCGGAAATACCGTCGGAAAGGAGTTTGAATTTTGAACATCCTGGAATTGGAAGGTGTCTGTTGGCAAAGGGGAGAACAAACCTTGCTGAGCGGCGTGGACTGGACGGTGAAACGGGGGGAGCACTGGGCCATCCTCGGTCCGAACGGAGCCGGGAAAACCGCACTGATCCATATCATCACGGGGTATACGTGGCCGACGGAGGGAAGCGTGACCGTGCTTCAGAAGAAGTTCGGCGAGTACCCCCTGCAGGAACTGCGTCGTTCCATCGGGTGGATCAGCCCTTCCCTTGCCGAGCGGTTCGATCGTCACCATCGAAATGAATCCGCCCTTCGCGTGGTGATCAGCGGGAAACGGGCCACCATCGGGGTGTATGAGCGGGTGGCCGACCGGGAGGTGGAGGAGGCGATGGAGTTGCTCCGGCGGTTCGGGTGTGAGGACCTCGCATCGAAGCCTTTCGTTCAGTTGTCCCAGGGGGAAAAACAGCGCGTCCTGCTGGCCCGCGCCTGGATGGCAAAACCGGCCCTTCTCATGATGGATGAACCGGGCACGGGACTGGACATCCGGGCACGGGAATCTCTCCTGCGATCGCTTCAGGTGATGGGAGAGGCAGAGGAGGGTCCGACGATCCTGTATATCACCCATCATGCGGAGGAAATCGTGCCGGTGATTCAGCACGTCTTGCTGCTGAAAGAAGGGCGGATCCTGGCGAAGGGGGAAAAGCACCGGATTTTGACGGATCAACAGATGAGCCGGGTGTTTGGGGTCCCGTTGCAAGTGACTTGGCAACAGGACCGGCCGTGGATACGATTGAGGTCATGACGATCCGCGAACTTATGTCTTTTCTCCCGTCTCCTTTACCAACTCCGGATACACCATCCGGCAGGCCCGGAGGGCCACCTGAAGGGTGAGCTTCTTATCCGGGGACAGATAATCTTCGCCCAACAGGCTCCCGATTTTCTGCAGGCGGTAATAGAGGGACTGGCGGACGATGTAGAGTTTTTCGGCGACCTCCTTTTTGGAACCGTTGTGGTCGAGGTAGACCTTCAACGTGGTGAGGAGGTCGCTTCCTTTTTCCCGGTCGTGGTTGATCAGGGGGCCGAGGTGTTCCCGCACAAAGGAAGTGAGGTTTTGGTTGCCGCCGGGGTGGAGAAGGAGCTGGTAGATTCCCAGGTCTTCATAGAAGGGGGAGACGGGTTCCCTTCGGTTGACGGTCAGGACCTGGTGGGCTTCCCGATGGCATTCGGGAGCCCGGAGGAGATTCCGGCAGAGGCGGCCGGCACCCATCAGGGGATGAAAGTTCCACTGCGCCTGGCGGCAAAGACGGCGGATGTTCTCAAACACCTGGCGAAGGCGGTCCCGTTCGGACGCTTCGGATCGCCGGTTGAAAGCGATGACGGCCAACCGGGCGTTATGCAGGGTGATGAAGGGGCGGAATCCCTGTTTCTCAAAGGTGGAGCGGACGATGAGGGAGATCTCGTAACGGAAGGCGTCCAGCTCCCGGTGAGCGGATGTCGTCCGGTTTCCTTCCGGCAGTTCCAGAAGGCACACCCGGAAGGGGGTGGAGGCGAGCGTGTCGTAGTCGCTGCCCAGGTAGTACTCGAGATCGGATTCCGCCATCCGGTCGTGGAGCCAGTCGTCCACCCACAGGTGCTCCGTGTGGAGCTTTCGTTCCTCCAGGTAACGCTTCCGGAGAAGGTCCTGGGCGATGGCGAGGGAGGACCAGTCCAGAATGAGCGACTCGTATTCTTCCGGCGTGGCGTGACAGACCAGCCCCAGAAAGGCCCAGGTTTGCCCCATGGCCTGAACGGGTTGAAGGAGGACCGGACGTCCTGCGTGTTCCCGTCGGTAAGGGGGGGAATCCTTTTCTGCCCCAGCCAGGTCATCCTGGATGCGGACGAAGAGAGAATCGCGTTCTTCCGGGGGCAGCATGGGCACGGATCGGGGACGGCCCTGGGCCGGTACAAAGAGGACCGTGTGGCCGGTATGAGTGTGGAGCAACTTCAGGATGTTCTCCAACCCCTGGGGTGACAGGGTGAGCCGGTGGAATGTCCGGGACAGACTTTCCAGTTGCTTGAGACGGTCGTAGTGGCGGTGGATCAGGAGGGAGTGGAGGTCCTGGGTGATGTCGACAAAGCGGACGGTTTCCTCAAAGACGACCAAAGGAAAGCCCCGGGACTCCGCCAGTTCCACCATCTCCCGGGGGAGTTCGGTGAAATACTCCCCCAGTTCGATGCAGAGGCAGGAGACCCCCAGGTCAATCAGTTTCCGGAGGTAGGCGAGGGGGGAATCCGTTCCCGACCGGAAGGCGATGCCCGTGGTGAGAATCATCTCCCCGCCGCTGATCAGATGCTCGAAGCGGGTCACTTCCAGGATGTGAACCCAACGGATGGTCCGATCGAGGCTGTCCTTTCCGGCCAACACCCGGGCCGTCGCGAAGAGAGGACGGTCGAGGGCGTCCCGGACCGTGAAGCGGGTGGTGGAGTGCATCACTTTCTTCCTCCCCTGCGGTGATGTCAAGATGACGTAGGTATTCACCTAACATTTTGTATAGAAGCGTTGTGAAAAAGTGATTGGCAGCATTTACCCAAAGCCGCTCCGGCTGCTGTCCTGCAGTGATGGTTGCACTGTCCGCTCCGAATCATCCTGCTGCGGGCAGGGGCAAAACGCCTTCGGATGCAACACAGAGCAGCTTTTGCCCCTAAACGCCCTTGCAGGCTGATTCTCCACTGGGTAGGACAGCAAAGTCGCTACTTTGGGTAAACGCTTCCCCTTTCTCGAAACGAACATTAAATTACAACGCTTCTAACTAATGCGTGTATTCTTTCTATTGATTATACTAAACTATAAGTCTGCCGTTCCAAGAGGCTTCCAAATCAGCTAATGACAGAAAACTGCGTCAAAGGAGCGTTTCGATGAAAGAGTACCGGTTGGCGGTCCTCCCCGGAGACGGGGTGGGACCGGAGGTGATGATGGAAGGGCTGAGAGTCCTGCACGCGGTGGAGGAACTGCACGGGGGGCTCCGGTTCCGAAGGCAGGCATTCGACTGGAACTGTGACCACTACCGGAAGCACGGGCGGATGATGCCGGAAGACGGCTTAAGCGTCCTCCGGGATTTCGACGCGATCCAGCTGGGGGCGATCGGGGCTCCGGACGTGCCGGACCCTGTCTCCATCTGGGAGCTGATCCTCCCCATTCGGCGCGGGTTCGACCAGTATATCAACTACCGGCCGATCAAGCTGTTGAGGGGGATCGAGAGTCCCCTGAGGGACCGGGGGCCGGAGGAACTGGACTTCGTGGTGATCCGGGAGAACACCGAAGGGGAGTACTCGGATTCCGGCGGTCGTCTCCACCGGGGGACTTCCCATGAACTGGCGGTGCAGAACAGCGTCTTCACCCGGCACGGGACGGAACGGGTGATTCGATACGCCTTCGAGTGGGCGCGGACCACCGGGAAAACCCACGTGACCGCGGCGACCAAGTCCAACGGGATCAACCACACCATGCCCTTTTGGGACGAGATTTTCCGCGAGGTGGCACAGGAGCATCCCGGGATCGAAACGTGGAAGGTCCACATGGATGCCCTGGCCGCCTGCTTCGTCACCCGTCCCCAGGTCTTTGAAGTCGTGGTGGCCAGCAATCTGTTCGGGGATATCCTGACGGACCTCGGAGCGGCCATCGTCGGAGGGCTGGGGCTGGCTCCTTCCGGCAATCTCAATCCCGACGGGCGGTATCCGTCGATGTTCGAACCGATCCACGGTTCCGCCCCGGATATCGCCGGAAAAGGCATCGCCAACCCGATCGCCCAGATCTGGAGCGTCAGTCTGATGCTGGAGCACCTGGGACACCGGGAGGAGGCCGGGTTGATCCTGGAGGCGGTGGAGGAGGTGTTGGTGGAAGGAACCGTCCGAACCCCGGACCTGGGGGGATCCGCTTCCACCCGGGAGATGGGGGAGGCCATCCGACGGCAGATCTTGAAACGGGGTTCAAAGGAGGAGAGCACATGACCGTCCAGCAAGTCCAGCGTTACCCTCTGTACATTCGGGGAGAATGGGTGGAGACACGGGAGTGGATCCCGGTAAAAAACAAATACACCGGGGATGTGATCGCCGAAGTGGGCCGGGCGGAGCGGCACCAGGTGGAAGAGGCCGTCACCCGGGCGGAGGAGACCTTCCGGAAAAGCTCCCTGACACCCTTTCAACGCTCTGAGATCCTGCTTGCGGCTTCCCGCCTGGCGGAGGAGCGGCGGGAGACTCTGGAACTTTCCCTCGTCCGGGAGGTGGGGAAGACGCGGAAGGACGCCCGGGGGGAAATGGACCGGGTGATCAACACCCTGCGCCTGTCCGCGGAGGAAGCGAAGCGCATCTCAGGAGAAATGGTCCCCCTTCATGCCACACCGGGCTCGGAGAATCGGACCGGCTGGGCGATCCGGGTGCCCCGGGGAGTGATCGGCGCCATCACACCCTTCAATTATCCGTGGCTGTTAAATGTCCACAAGGTGGCCCCCGCCATCGCTTCGGGCAACACGGTGGTGTTGAAACCTTCCTCGGAGACGCCCCTTGCCGCCTTCCAGTTGGTCACTCTCTTGGAGGAGGCGGGGCTTCCCCCCGGTCATGTCCAGGTGATCACCGGTTCGGGCCGGGAAGCGGGGGAGTGGCTCCTTCGGGACAAACGGATCGCCCTTTACACCTTCACCGGCTCGGCGGAGGTGGGACAGCGGATCAAGGAGGCAAGCGGGCTGCGACCGGTCACGCTGGAGCTGGGGAACAACTCCCCGAATCTGGTTCACGAAGACGCCGACCTGGACCTGGCCGCCCGGCAGATCGCTGCCCGCAGTTTCCACAACGCCGGACAGGCCTGCATCGCCGTCCAACGGATCCTGGTTCATGAAAAGCGGTTGGAGGCGTTCATGGACCGGTTCCTCCGGCGGGTCGACGGGCTGAAGGTGGGGGATCCGGAAGATCCGGAGACCGATGTGGGACCGATGATCAGCGAAAGAGAAGCGGAGCGGGCGGAAGCTTGGGTGGAGGAGGCGATCGCCGGGGGGGCGGAAGCCCTCCGGAGAGGGAAGCGGCAGGGAGCCTTGCTGCCGCCGGTGGTGCTCGTTCAGACCACACCGGAGATGAAAGTGAATAACCGGGAGGTTTTTGCCCCGGTGGTGACCGTCACTCCCTACCGGACCCTGGAGGAAGCCTTCGAATTGGCCAACGATTCGGATTACGGCCTCCAGGCGGGGATTTTCACCAGCAGTCTGAACGTGGCGATGCGGGCATCCAGGGAGCTGGAATACGGCGGAGTGATCATCAACGACGTCTCCACCTACCGGAACGACGTGATGCCCTACGGCGGAACCAAAAACAGCGGTCTCGGAAAAGAAGGGCCCCGCTATACCATCGAGGAGATGACCGAACTCCGCATGGTGGTGTTCAACCTGTGAATCTGAAGGAAAAGGTGGCCATCGTGACGGGAGGCGGCTCCGGCATGGGACGGGCCACCGCCCAATCCCTGGTGCGGAAAGGGGCCCGGGTGGCGGTGGCCGATCTCCATGAGACGGCCGCCCGGGAGACGGCACAGGCACTGGGTCCGACGGCGATGGCGGCGGTGACGGATGTCTCCATCGACGAATCGGTGGAACGGATGGTGCGGCAGGTCATCGAAGGATTCGGCCGGATCGACATGTTGGTCAACTGCGCCGGCGTCCCCATGACGTTCACTCCCGTGGAAGAACTGGAAGAAACCGAGTGGGACCGGATTCTGAAGGTCAACACCAAGTCCGTCTATCTCACGGTAAAGCATGCGGTTCCTCACATGAAACGAACCGGGGGCGGCACCATCATCAACATCGCTTCCATCGCCGGCGTCCGTGCGCGTCCCGGACTGACCGCCTACTGCGCCTCCAAGGGGGCGGTCCTGAGCCTGACCCAGGCCCTCGCCCTGGAACTGGCCCCCGACGGGATCCGGGTGAATGCCATCAATCCGGGTCCCGCCCAAACCCCCATGCTGAAACGGTTTGTGGGGGAAGGGAAGACGGCGGAGCGCGACATTCAGAAGATCTTCGTGGAAAGCGTCCCCCTCGGTTTCCTGATCGAGCCGGAGGATATCGCAGAGGCCGTCCTGTATCTCGCCGGCGCCCGAAAAATCACCGGCGAGATCCTGAATGTGGACGGTGGGCGCGGCATTTGAAAAGGAGGGAGAAGCACATGTCGGCATCCCCCTTGATCGAAGTCAAGGATCTTTATTTTTCCTACCGGACCCACGGGGAGACGTTTCCCGTCCTCCGCGGGATCACCCTTCGGGTGAACCGGGGGGAGCACGTCGCTGTCATCGGCCACAACGGCTCCGGAAAATCGACGCTGGCCAAACACCTGAACGGTCTTTTGCTTCCCGACGAAGGGGCGGTTTGGGTCCAGGGCCTGGATACCCGGGAGAAGAAACACCTCCGGGAGATCCGCCGGCGGGTGGGGATGGTGTTCCAACACCCGGACAACCAGTTGGTGGCCACCATCGTGGAGGAAGACGTGGCTTTCGGCTTGGAAAACCTGAGTGTTCCGCCGGAAGAAATGGCCGACCGGGTGACGGACGCTCTTCGGGCGGTGGGGATGGAGGACTTCCGCAAGCGACCTCCCCACCACCTGTCCGGGGGGCAGAAACAGCGGGTGGCGATCGGCGGGATCCTGGCGATGCGGCCCGACTGCCTGGTATTGGACGAGGCGACCAGCATGCTGGACAGCTTCGGGCGGAAGGAGATTCTCCAGGTGGTCCGCCGGTTGCACGGGGAGGGGATCGCGGTGGTCAGCGTCACCCACCACATGTCGGAAGCGGCGGAAGCCGACCGGGTGATCGTCCTGGAAAAGGGCCGGATTGCCCTGGAAGGGACGCCGCGGGAGGTGTTCCGGGAGCGGGAACAGCTGAGCCGTCTCCGTCTGGATGTGCCGGAGGCGGGTCGGATCGCCTCCCGGGTCCATGCCGGTCACCCCGGGTTCCCCGATGATCTCTATCGGCGGGAGGAGCTGGTGGAAGCAGTGGAGCGCTTCACTTGCGGGAAGGTGGAGGTGAACCACGGATGAGGGAACCCTTTCTCACGATCCGGAATCTGAGTCACACCTACATGAAAGGCACCCCTCTGGAACACGTCGCCCTCCGGGAGGTCAGCCTGGAGGCGGGAAGGGGGGAGTGCCTGGCCATCATCGGCCATACGGGCTCCGGCAAATCCACCCTGATCCAGCATCTGAACGGCCTGCTCCTTCCCCAGTCCGGGGAGGTAACCGTGGACGGCCTCCATCTGAGCGGCCCGAAACCGGATGTGAAAGCCCTCCGGCGCAAGGTGGGACTGGTTTTCCAAAATCCCGAGGACCAGATCTTCGAAAAGCTGGTGGGAGACGATGTCGCCTACGGTCCCTTCAAGATGGGATACCCCCTTCAGGAGGTGAGGGAACGGGTCCGGTGGGCGATGGAACTGGTGGGGATTTCCTTCGACGAATACAAGGACCGTCCCACCTTCGCCCTGAGCGGCGGTCAGAAACGGAAAGTGGCCCTGGCGGGGGTGTTGGCGCTGAAGCCGGACCTCCTGGTGCTCGACGAGCCGACGGCGGGACTGGATCCGTACTCCCGGAACGAACTCCTGAACCGGATCCGGGAACTCAACCGGAAGGAGAAGATGACGGTCCTCTTCGTGACCCACAACATGGAAGAGGTGGCCACCCTGGCCGACCGGGTCTGTGTGATGGCCGAAGGACGGGTGGCGGCGGAAGGCACGCCCCGGGAAATCTTCGGCGACACCCGCCTTCTCGCCGAACACCAGCTGGGTCCGCCGGAGGCGGTGGAGATTCTCCACGCCCTCCATCGCCGCGGACACCCAGTCAATCCCGGGGCCTATTTAACCGAGGAAGCCGCCGGGGAGATCCTCTCCCTGATCCGGGAAAGGGAGTGAGAACATGGCTTCGGCTTTTGAATTGACCCGCAACATGACCATCGGCCAGTACATCCCCACGGATTCCGCCGTTCACCGCTTTGACCCCCGGTTCAAGCTGGTGGCTTTCGGGGTGTTGGTGTTGGCCATCGCCTTTTGCAACACCTATGTCGGGAACCTCTTTGCGCTGGCGTTCTGTCTCGCCCTGTTTCCCCTGATCCGGATCCCCGTCGGATACGGGGTGTCGGGGATCAAACCGGCGGTTCCCTTCATTATCATCATCGCCCTGTTACAGTTTTTCTTCTCCGGTTCCATCGCCCCCGGCGGGACCCTCCACTTCGAGTACGGGGTCATCCGGATCACCGGGGACAGCATCCGGCTGGTGATCGTGTCGGCGATGCGTTTTGTGGAGGTGATCTTCCTGTCCAGCGTGCTCACCTTCTCCACCTCCACCACCGATCTGACCCGGGGCATGGAGTGCCTTTTGTCCCCTCTGGAGAAGGTGAAATTTCCCGTTCACGCCTTCGCCCTGGTGCTGACCATCGCCATCCGGTTCGTCCCCACTTTCGCCATGGAGATGGAGAAGCTGATGAAAGCCCAGGCTTCCCGGGGGGCAGAGTTCGGAAGCGGGGAGTGGTGGCGGATCATCCGGCGCACCAAGGACATGTTTCCCCTGATCATTCCGCTGTTCAACCTGGCCCTGACCCGGGCGGAAGATCTGATCCTCGCCATGGAATCCCGGGGCTACGTGCCCGGGGAAGAACGGTCGGTCTACACCCGTTACCGCTCCAAGGGAGCGGACTGGGGGCTGCTCGGAATCAGTCTGGCCCTGGCGGCGGTTATTCTGTGGTTGCCATAATTCAAATCGAGGGGGAAGAGCTATGAACAATCGGCTGACGGTGAGGAAAATTGTGATCGCAGGCGTTCTGGGGGCCATCTCCATTCTGCTCGGGGTCACCCGGCTGGGCTTCATCCCGGTGCCGACGGCGGCGGGGAACGCCACCATCATGCACATTCCCGCGGTGATCGGCGGCATCCTGGAAGGGTGGGGAGTGGGTCTGGTCATTGGGTTGATCTTCGGAGTGTCCTCCTTTTTGAACGCGACGGTTCCCCTTTTCAAAGATCCCCTGGTGGCAATCATCCCGAGGCTTTTCATCGGGGTGGCGGCCTACTTCACCTATGTGGGATTGAAGCGGTTCAACCAGCTGTTGGCCGTCGGTCTGGCGGGTTTTATCGGCTCCCTGACCAACACGGTGCTGGTCCTTTTGGTGGCCGTGCTCCGGGGCTATCTTTCCTCCGGGGTGGCCCTTACCATCGCCGTGACCAACGGCATCCCGGAAGCGGTCGTATCCGTCATTGTGACCGTGGCGGTGGTGGGTGTCTGGAAGCGGATCGGGAGCGGCAGGCAAACATCCAAAGTTTCCAGGGGGGTTGAGGGTGAAAAGCTCGATCATCGACGTGCCGGGGATTGAAGTCGGTCAGGCGGAGGATCCGGAGGCGCTCACCGGCTGCACGGTGATCCGGACACCGGGAGGCGCCGTGGCGGGAGCGGACGTCCGGGGTTCCGCCCCGGGGACAAGGGAGACGGACTTGTTGAATCCCATCAACTTGGTGGAACAGGTGCACGCCGTCTGTCTCACCGGGGGCAGCGCCTACGGACTGGAGGCGGCCACCGGGGTGATGCGTTTCCTGGAGGAAGAGGGGGAGGGGTTTGACGTGGGGGTGGGAGTGGTCCCCATCGTTCCCGCCGCCGTCCTCTTCGATCTCTCCCTGGGTTCCGCCCGGGTCCGGCCCGACGCGGCCATGGGAATCGAAGCCGCCCGGAGGGCCGGTAAAGAACCGGTGGCGGAGGGCAACGTCGGTGCCGGGTGCGGAGCTTCCGTCGGAAAGTTTTGCGGGATGGAAGCCGCCATGAAAAGCGGTCTGGGCACCGCCTCCCGGCGGCTCGCAAACGGACTGACGGTGGGGGCCCTCGTCGCCGTCAACGCCGTGGGGGAGGTGCGTGATCCCCGGACGGGGGAAACCCTGGCGGGAGCCCGGGACGGGCAGGGCGGATTTATGGATTTCATCGACTGCATGGCGCGAAACGACGCCGGGAAGAACCTCCCCGGCACCAACACAACCCTCGCGGTGGTGGCCAGCAACGCCCGCCTGACCAAAGCCCGGGCCAACAAAGTGGCCCAAATGGCCCACGACGGTCTCGCCCGAACCATTTACCCGGTTCACACCATGAACGACGGGGACACCGTGTTTGCCTTGGCCACGGGAAAGGTGGAGGCGGCGGTGGATGTGGTGGGGGCCCTCTCTGCGGAAGTGTTGGCCGAAGCGGTGGTCCGGGCGGTGAAAGCCGCCGCAGGGGCGGGCGGACTGCCCTCACATTCCGAATACAAGGAGTGAACGCCGATGTCGCCGGATCGCGTATTGTCCCATGTCGATGAGAGGGAAGTCGTCTCCCTGACGCAGGAACTGGTTCGGATTCCCAGTGTCTACCGGCCGGAGGAAGGGGGGAACGAAGAGCGGGTGGCCCGCTTCGTGGAGGAGGTGCTGAAGGGGATGGGCCTGACCGTCCATTACGAGGAAGTGGTTCCGGGGCGGCCCAATGTGATCGCCTTTTACGATTCCGGCGTCCCGGGGAAAACCCTGCTCTTTGAAGGACATACCGACGTGGTCACCGAGGGGGACCGGGATTCCTGGAGTTACGACCCCTTCGGGGGAGCCATCCACGGCGGGAAGCTCTACGGACGGGGATCCTGCGACACCAAAGGGAACCTGGCCGCCGCCATCTCCGCTGTCCGTGCCATCCAGCGGGCCGGGTTGCCCTTCAAGGGAAAAATTCTCCTCTGCATTCCCTGTGATGAAGAAGGGATGATGATCGGGATCAAGGACTTCATCCGGAGGGGGTGGGCCCGGGGAGTGGATGGGGCCATCATTTGCGAACCGGAGGAAAATCAGATCTGCGTCACGCAAAAAGGGGCGATGCGGGCGGTGTTGGAAACCCGGGGAAAGATGGCCCACGGGGCGATGCCGCTGACGGGGATCAATCCGATTCCCCGCATGGCCCGCATCCTGACCGAACTGGGCCGCCTGGAGGAGAAGGAGAAGGCGAGGGTGGGAAAGCATCCGATGTTGGGCTGGCCCAGCATCACTCCCACCATCCTGCAGGCGCCGGTCTCCGGGGAGCCCCAGATCAATGTGATGCCCGACCGCTGCCGGACCACCCTGGATATGCGGACCGTCCCGGGACAGGACCATGACGTCCTGCGGAAGGAGATGGAACGGATCCTCGAACGGCTGGGGAAAGAGGACCCCGACCTCCACGCCACCCTGGAGGTGATCGAGGAGCGTCCCTGGACCGAGACTGCCCGGGAGGACCCCGTGGTGGAGGCAGTGGCCCACTCTTACCGGGCCGTGACCAAGAACGATCCGGTGTACAATGGGGTTCCCGGCGCCACCGACGGGACCTTTCTCCATCGGGCCGGCGTACCCATCGTCACCACGGGGGCGGGGGACCGGCATATTCCCCACCATGCCGATGAATACGTGGACGTGGACCAACTGGTGGAAACGACCCAAATCTATGCCCGTGCGGCTCTGATGTTTTTGACGGGATGAACTGTAAAAAACCCCCCGCTCCCGGCGGGGGGTTTTGCATTCCCTCATTTTTTTGTTAAAGTGTTAGTTGGTGTTGGTTGGTTAGTGAATGTTTTTCTGTGTGGCGGACTCGCTTACGGGGCGGGCCGCTTTTTTCTTCCTCTTGAGCAGGAAGAAGGGAATGATCCCGGCGGGGACAGGCAGTTCTTCCTTTTCGACCAAGGGTTTGTTTTTGGCCATTTGACACCCTCCTTTAGTGAGTGAATGGTCGGAATGAGGAGTTATCCCCCTCATCCATAAGATAACGCGTTTTAAACAGATGTCAATAGGAATGATCCACGATTACAATAAAATACGGTGATTTTCCGTCAATCACCTTCTCTGTTCGTCCGCACAATGCCCGTGAGTTGAAAAATCGCTGTTTTTCTCCAATTTTTTGAAAAATTCTTTGAAAATCATATATGATTTCGTATACCATAAGAGTATGGAAAAGAAAACGTCTCTCAACAAACAGCAGTACGCTTATCAAATTCTTCGTTCGCGGATATTGGACGGAACGTATTCTCCCGGTTACCGGCTCGTGATCAATCAAATCGCCAAGGAGATGTCATTGAGCGCCATTCCCGTGCGGGAGGCCATCCGGCAACTGGAAGCGGACGGCTTAATCCAGTACAAACCCTACAGCGGAGCCGTTGTCACCCCGATCGACAAAAACCAATATCTCGAAACCCTGTCCACGCTGGCGGTGTTGGAGGGATACGCGACCGCCTTGAGCTCTCAATGCTTTCCCATCGATAAGATTGTTGAACTGCAAAAGATCAACGAGAGGATGAAGGATTCGCTTGAAGAATTCGATTTTGTCCGTTTCGGAAATCTGAACAGCGAATTTCATGATCGGATCTGCAGCCGTTGCAACAATCAATATCTGCTGGAAAACATCCGCAATACTCAAAATCGCCTGGATTCGATCCGGAGAATGGGATCGGCGTTCAAGCCCGTGCGGGTGAAACAATCGATCGAAGAGCATGACGAATTGATCCGCATGCTTCGGGAAAGTCGCCCCTTTGGAGAAATCGAGTCCTTTGCCCGTGGTCACAAGATGAATACCGTTCTCTCCTTTCAACCGCAGCCGGAGGAAGAGAAAACGGTCCGTTTTTTTGAAAGGTGACCATGTGGAAAATGAAGGGGGGGATGTGGGAGTCAGCCATTCCGCTGATATCGATCATCCATGGTCACTTCGGCTTGAATTTTCAGAAAAGGAGAGGGTTCTTTTGGCTGACTTGTCGGATGCCCGCGAAAAGCTGAGAGGGTCGATCGCCCCGGTCATCACGCCCTTCCGCGAAGACGGCAGCATCGATGAACCGACGCTGCAGGATCTGATCGATTGGCATATTGAGAGCGGCAGCCATGCCGTTTCCGTCACCGGCACAACGGGGGAACCGAGCTCCCTGACACTTCAAGAGCGGGAACGGGTGATGGAGGTGGCCGTCAAGGCGGCGGCTGGACGCGTGCCGGTCGTACCGGGAACAGGTTCGACCAACCATCAAGAAACGCTCCATTTGACAAAGCTCGCCCAGGAGATGGGTGCGGACGCAGCCCTCGTGATCGTTCCTTACTACAACAAACCCTCCCAACACGCCCTCTACAAACACTTCAAAACCGTCGCCGATTCCGTCGACATTCCCATTATCATCTACAACATCCCCGGACGGACCGCCGTCAACCTCAAAGTGAAGACCTTGGCGAGCCTGAATGAAGACTGTCCCAACATCATCGGTGTCAAAGAATCCAACAAAGACTTCGAACACGTCAACCGCGTCCTCTTGAACTGCGGCCGGGATTTCCTGTTGTATTCCGGGATCGAGTTGCTGTGCTATCCGATGCTGGCCATCGGTGGTGCCGGTCACATCAGTGCCACCGCCAACGTGGTTCCCGACAAAGTGGCGGAGCTGTACAATGCCTGGAACCGCGGCGATGTGAAACGGGCGCAGGAGTTGCATTACGAATTGATGCCGTTAAACGACGTTCTGTTCAAGGATACCAATCCTGCTCCCCTGAAAGCGGCCCTCGGCATGATGGGGAAAATCCATCCGAAGCTCCGCCTGCCGATGGATCTGCCGTCGCAGGAATTGCAAGAAGAGATTCGTGGCGTGTTGAAACATTACACCGAACGGCCCGATGAGGGAACGAACGGATCACTGCATCCACTATTGTCGGAAAAATAGAAACACAATCATTCCTCTTAATAATATGAATAATAAACCCGATTGGGTGGACGAGGGGTGGATCGTATTGAAACACGCACGATTTATCGCCGAGGGGTGCGAACAGACGGGAACGGTGGAGGAAGCGATCGTCAAAGCCGCCTCAGGAAAGGAGTATCCCCTGGCCGAGATCGATGTGTGGCTTCCGCCGATCCGGCCGGGCAAAATAATCGGCCTCGCTCTCAACTACGCCGATCACGCTGAGGAGCTGGGGCTTGACAAGCCGCCGGAGCCGGTGTTGTTCATCAAGCCGAACTCATCCATCATTGGCCACAAAGCGTCGATCGTCTACCCGGAGGGGGCCACCTACATGCATTACGAAAACGAGTTGGCCGTCGTGATCGGCCGACAGGCGCGGTTGGTTCAAGCGGCGGATGCTTATGATGTGGTCAGCGGGTACACCATCGCCAACGATGTGACGGTCCGGGATTTCGTCAACAACTATTACCGTCCGCCGGTCCGTGCCAAGGGTCATGACACCTTCGGACCGATGGGTCCGTATATCGTGGACAAAGCGGATATCCCCGACGTGGAGAACCTCAACCTTCGCACCTATGTCAACGACGAACTGAAGCAACAGGGGAATACGAAGGATCTGATTTACACGATCCCCGAGTTGATCCGGTTTATCAGCGCATTCATGACCCTCGAGCCGGGTGACGTGATCCTGACCGGGACACCGAAGGGAATTTCACACGTGTATCCCGGGGATGTGACCCGACTGGAGATTGACAGGCTGGGGGCGCTGGAAAACACGATCGTGGACGGCCGAAAGACAAAAGAGATAAAAGAAGAGCTGACGGGAGGGAGAAATCCTTGACTGCCCGAGTGGACAAAAAACCGGTGAGCACTTCGTTGGACGATGTGAAGCTCTACATTGACGGGGAATTTGTCGATGCGCAGTCCGGGGAGAGCTTTGATAATAGGAACCCCTTCACCAACCGGGTCATCAATCGGGTGACGGAAGGGAGAAAAGAGGATATCGAGGCGGCGGTGGAAGCGGCCAACACCGCTTTTGAACACGGCCCCTGGGGGAAGATGAAAGTGAGTGAACGCCTCACATACATCCGCAGAATCGCCGACCTGATCGATCAAAACGCGGAGGAGATCGCCTGCCTGGAATCCCTGGATACCGGACTGCCGATCAGCCAGACAAAAAAACAGGCGGCGCGGGCGGCACAAAATTTCCGCTTTTACGCGGAAATGGTATCCAGCCGGATGGTGGGAGAAGCCTATCAGGTGGATGACCACTTTTTGAATTACACGATCCATAAACCCCTCGGGGTCGCCGGTCTGATCACGCCCTGGAACGCCCCCTTCATGCTGGAAACTTGGAAGGCAGCGCCGGCCCTCGCCACGGGAAACACTGTCGTGATGAAACCGGCGGAGTTCTCCCCCCTCACCGTCAACAAGCTGGCTCAGATTATCGATGAAGCCGGATTGCCGAAGGGCGTGTTCAACGTCGTCCACGGCTTCGGGGAGACAGCAGGAGCGTCGCTGGTGACTCATCCGAACGTGAAGCTGATCTCGTTCACCGGGGAGACGGTGACCGGTTCCGAAATCATGAAAAACGGCGCCGACACCCTGAAGCGGGTATCCATGGAGCTGGGGGGCAAATCGCCGATCATCGTCTTTGACGACGCCGATTTTGACCGTGCGCTCGATGCCTGCGTCTGGGGGATCTTCTCTTTCAACGGCGAGCGCTGCACGGCCAACTCCCGGCTGTTCGTCCATGAGGCGATCCATGAGAAGTTCGTCGATGCTTTAAAGGAGCGAATCGCCCACATCGTGATCGGCGATCCGATGGATGAGAAGACGGAAGTGGGTCCCCTGATTCATCAGGAGCATTGTGAGAAAGTGAAATCGTACCTGAAAATCGCCCGGGATGAAGGCGCGGAGGTGATCAGCGGGAGGGTGCCGGAGCGGTTCTCCGGAGGCAATTTTGTTCCGCCAACGCTGCTCCTGAATGTAAAAAACGACATGCGGGTCGCCCAGGAAGAGATTTTCGGACCGGTCCTCGGGGTGATGACCTTCAAAGATGAAGATGAAGTGATCCAGCTGGCCAACGACATCAAATACGGTCTCGCCGGCTACGTGTGGACGAAGGACATCCGGCGGGCCCACCGTGTGGCGCAAGCCGTGGATTCCGGGATGCTTTGGATCAACTCGCAAAACACGCGGGACCTGCGGATCCCTTTCGGCGGTTCCAAGTACAGCGGGATCGGCCGGGAGGGGGGGCATTACGCCTTCGAATTTTACACGGAAACCCAAGTGATCCATGTCGCCCTCGGCGACCATCCCATTCCACAGTTTGGCAAATCGGACAGATGATCCGAAAATCAGGGAGGAGTGATCGACATGCCCGCAAGAACCGGTCAGCAGTATATCGACGGTTTGAAAAGGGCGAAGAACCACGTCTACATCCACGGCGAAAAAGTGGAGGACGTCACCGAACACCCCGCATTCCGCAACGTGATCCGATCGATGGCCCGCCTGTACGACCTCCAGTACGAAAAGCCGGAAAAGATGCTGTACACGTCTCCGACAACGGGAGACAAGGTGGGATTATCCTTCATCGCTCCGAAATCGATCGATGACCTGATCGCCCGACGGGAGATGATTTCCGAGTGGGCCCGTTTTTCGGGCGGGATGATGGGCCGCTCCCCCGATTATCTCAATGCCAACGTGATGGCCTGCGGGACGGCGAACCGGTGGTTTGCCCAGGGAGATCCCCAATATGCGGAAAATGCAGAAAATTACTACGAACACTGCCGCGAAAACGATGTCACCCTGACCCACACCTTGATCCATCCCCAGGTCAACCGGGCAAAAGCCCAGCACGAGCAAAAGGATCATGTGGCTCTCCATCTCGTCGAGAAGACAAAGGACGGCATCATCGTGGACGGGGCGCGCCTCTTGGCTACCCAGGGCGGGATCACCGACGAGCTGATCGTCTTCCCGTCCACGGTCAAACCATCGGGGGAAAAAGAGGATCCCTATTCCCTCGCTTTCGCCATCCCCAACAACACTCCCGGTCTGAAATTCCTCAGCCGTGAATCATTCGACTACGGCAAAAATGAATGGGATCATCCTCTGGGATCCCGGTTTGAGGAAGGGGACGCCATCGTCATCTTCAACCACGTGCTGATACCCTGGGACCGCGTCTTCGTTTTGGAAGATTCGGGAATCTGTAACGGTACGTACAGGCAGACCAACGCCGTCGTTCACATGGCCCACCAAGTCGTCGCCAAAAACATCGTCAAAACCGAATTCATTCTCGGTGTCGTCCTCAGCTTGATGGAAGCGATCGGAATCGACCGGTTCCAGCACGTGAAGGACAAGGGCACGGAGATCATGCTGACCCTGGAGACGATGAAATCCCACCTCTTTCGCGCCGAACAAAACGCGCAGATCGACAAGTGGGGGAACATGACCCCGGACTATGCCCCCCTGAACGCGGCCCGCAACTGGTATCCGCGGGTGTACCCGCGTCTGGTGGAAATCCTGCGAATCCTTGGTGCATCCGGATTGATGGGCATTCCGACCCAGGCTGATTTTGAAAACGAGGAGATCGGGAAACTGATCCATCGGGCGATGCAAGGGAAAAACCTGGAGGGATACGAGCGGGTTCAGCTGTTCCGCCTCGCCTGGGATATCTGCTTAAGCGCCTTCGGCAGCCGTCAGACCCACTACGAATACTACTTCTTCGGCGACCCGGTCAAAATGGGGATGGCTTACTTCGACGCCTATGACAAAGAGCCGTTCAAAGAGATGATCCGCGAATTTCTGGGACGGACCGAATCGCCCAAACCGGACTTCGCAAAGACATAATCAGGGAGGGGACACGATGGCTTTCAACATCCTGCGGGCGGCGAGAGCGGTTGTCCAGGTAACGGATTTGGATGCCGCACGGGAGTTCTATGTCGATGCATTGGGTTTTATCGAAACGGAGTCGGACGGTGAACATCTTTATCTTCGGGGATTGGAAGAACATAATCATCACAGCTGTGTCTTGAAAAAGGCATCCAAGCCCGGCATTCAATCTCTCGGTTATAAAGTTTTTTCAGAGAAAGATTTGGAATCGCTCTCATCCTTCTTCGAGTCCAAAGGAATGAAACTGAAATGGTTGGAAAAGGGGAGCCAGCATGCGGTGGGGCGCGCTTTCCGGGTTCAGGACCCTTCCGGGATTCCGCTTGAGTTTTTCGCGGAGATGGAGACAGTGGAACGGATGTTGCAGCGCTACGATCTGTACCGGGGGGCCCACATGCAGCGGATTTCAACTGCATGGTTCCCGATGTGGAGAAGGCCTGCGATTTCTACATTCAACAACTGGGGTTTGCCTGTTCGGAGTATACGGCGACGGAGGATGACCGGATTTGGGCCGCCTGGCTTCACCGCAAACCGACGGTGCACGATGTCGCCTTTATGAACGGGCACGGCCCCCGCCTCCATCATGTCGGGTTCTGGTTGAGCGACCCGATGAAAGTGCTTCATACCTGTGATGTTCTGGCCTCCCTGGGGTACGGGCCTTCCATGGAGCGGGGACCGGGGCGTCACGGTTTGTCCAACGCCTTTTTCCTCTACTTGCGGGATCCAGACGGCAACCGCATCGAGCTGTATACAGGAGATTATCTGACCTGCGATCCGGATTTCAAGCCCATCCGTTGGGATCTCGACGATCCCAAGCGGCAAACCCTGTGGGGACACAGGGCGCCGGAAAGCTGGTTCGAGGAAGCGACGCCCTTTTTGGATTTCGAGACGGGGGAAGAAGTGAAACTCCTCCCACCCACGTTGGATCGGAGGCCGAAGATCGTCACCAATGGGTGAGGAAGACGGGCGGAAGCGCTTGTCCGGCTTTGACCATGACGGCCGGTTCGGCCATCCTTACAACCATCAGGCGGGGGATCACACCTTGTTCATCGGAGAAGTGACCGATCTTCTCCTGAAGGAGGGCAACCCCTTGTGGTTCTGCCAAGGCCCATATCGCCGATTGGCGGCACAGACGGATTCGGAGACGGGATAACTTCGAGTACCACGGCAAAAAAAGGAGGAGATCCGATGTTGGGAATGGAGGATTGGACGATTACGATTGCCTGGTTGGGGACGGTGTTGGCTTCTCTGTTCTGTATCGTATACGGAGCGATTCGGTGGAACGAAGGGAGTGACTCCGAATGAACCTGTCTCTGTTGATCGGAATGGTCATTGTATACCTGGGGGTGATGTCCTGGCTCGCTTTCCTCGGAAATCGTCAGACCCGCACGGCAGAAGATTATCTGGTGGCAGGGCGGAACGTCCATCCCGCAGTGATGGCGTTGTCCTATGGGGCCACGATGATCAGCACCTCGGCGATCATCGGTTTCGGCGGAGCGGCGGCGGTATTTGGTTTTGGGCTGTTATGGCTGGCGTTTTTGAACATTGTGGTTGGAATTTTCGTCGCATTCGCCATCTTCGGAGTCCGTCTTCGAAAGATGTCTCAGAACCTGGATGCAACCACGTTTCCCACCTTGCTTGGCAAGCGGTATCACTCGAAGTTCATCGCGGTTTTTTCCGGACTGATGATCTTTTTGTTCATGCCGGCTTATACCAGCATCGTGTTGATCGGTGGTGGACGGTTTCTGCAGGAAACCTTGAAAGTGGATTACAATATCGGATTGTTGTTGCTGGCTGTCATCGTGGCCCTGTACGTGATCACCGGCGGATTGAAAGGGGTCATGTATACCGATGCTTTTGCCGGACTGGTGATGTTGTTCGGGATGATCCTGCTCCTGTTCAGCACCTATTATGCAGTTGGAGGAGTGGTGGACGGACATCAAGGCTTGTCGGCGATGAAGGACCAGATTCCACCGCCCTTGGTGGAACAGGGGCACCAGGGGTGGACCTCCATGCCTGCCTTGGGTTCTCCGCTCTGGTGGACCCTGATCAGCACCCTGGTCATGGGGGTCGGGATTGGTGTGCTGGCCCAGCCCCAGCTGGCGATGCGCTCCATGACGGTCCGGGGGACCCGTTCCCTGTACCGCTCCGTTTTGATCGGCGGTGTGTTCATGTTCTTCATGACAGGCACCGCTTTCATGGTGGGCCCCATCAGCAACCTGTACTTCCATGAGACGCAGGGGAAAATCGCCATCGCCGTGGCCGAGGGGAACTCCGACCTGATCATGCCGATCTTCATCAACCGGATCATGCCGGAATGGTTCTTGTACCTGTTCACCCTGACCCTGCTCTCCGCTGCGATCTCCACCATCAGTTCCCTGATCCACGTTCAGGGAACGGCGTTCAGTGAAGACATTCTGAGAAACCTGAATGTCAGCCGGGAAGGAAGAATGAACCTATCCCGGATCGGGGTGTTGGTCGGCATTGTGGCTGCGGTGATTTTGGCCTACATTCTGCCGGGAAGTGTCATCGCTCAGGCGACGGCCTTCTGGTTCGGCATCTGTGCCGCCGGCTTCCTGCCGGCGCTGGTGGGAGCCCTGTACTGGCGGAACGCCACCCAGGCAGGGGCAGCGGCCAGCATCGTCACCGGGTTTGGCCTCAGCATCTTCGGGTTTCTGTTCCTCCATCAGAAGGAAGCCGCCGCCTTCGGACTGGCCAAAGCCCTCTTCGGGAAGGAAACCCTCCTTCCCTACCCCTGGACCCATGTGGATCCCCTCTTTTATGCCCTGCCGATCTCCGCAGTGGTCTTTGGGATCGTTAGCTGGCTGACCCGGACGTCCGTATCCCAAATCCAGGAGCAAGTCCGGCAAGGTTTCGCCGGAGTGGGAACGGTTTCGGCGCTGCCTCCCATAAAAGGGCAAGGAATGAAAAAGGGATGACCTGGACCCGACCGGCCATGGCCATACGGTTCTGCAGCCACAAACGCATATATCAGACTTTTTCGCATCAATAGGAGGTTGTTCCGATGCAATTTGGGCTTTTCACTGTTTTTGACAATTACAAAGAAAAATGGGGTCGGACCCCTGAGCAGCTTCTTCATGAAGTGGTGGAGCAATCTGAAGCGGCCGATCAGCTGGGGTATGATTCAGTATGGTTTGCCGAACACCATTTCAGTGAATACGGCATTCTGACCACGCCGCAAATGTTGCTGACCTTGGTGGCGGAACGGACCCAAACCATCCGTTTGGGCGTGGCCATCGTCACCCTGCCCTTCCGCAATCCCGTCCAAGTGGCGGAAGACTATGCCTTGTTGGATGTGCTGAGTAACGGACGTCTCAACCTGGGTTTGGGGAGCGGCTATTTACCTCATGAATTTGCGGGATTCAATTTGGATCCTGAAGGGAAAGCATTCCGGTTCAACGAGGGTCTGGCTGTGCTAGAAAAAGCCTGGAGCGGTAAGAGATTCCAGCATCAAGGGACGTATTACGAGTTTTCCGATGTTGGACTGAAAGTATTGCCCAAACAGAAAAAGGTCCCCATCTGGATCGGTACCCTCCGTTCCCGGGGGGCCGAGTTTGTCGGGAAAATGGGTTATAACATCATGGGAGTGCCCTATGTGGCCAGTGATTCGATCTCCCGTTTGAAACAGGTGATTGAGGGTTACAAAAAAGCCTATCGGGAAGCGGGGCATGATGAGACGAAGATCCATATTCCTTTAGCCCTCCATACCTATGTGGCCCCGACCCGGGAGGAAGCAGAGCGCGATGCCAAAGAACATCTCAATCTATATTTGGATACCCGACTGTATGGGCGGTCGGCCCGATTCGAAGACTTGGAAGCGCGGGAGCAATTACTCATCGGCAGCCCGGAGGATGTCATCCAACGGTTGCGAAAATACAAGGAAGCCGGTTGTGACCATATCATGATGCTGATGAACTTTGGTGGGTTACCTCATGAAAAAGTGTTGAAATCGATCCAGTTGGTGGCCCGTGAAGTGATGCCGGCCTTCAAACCGACTGCCCGTGAACATTCCATGTTAAAATGACAGCCGCGATCAGGAGGGGAACAAACAAGATCAAAAACTGCACCCGGGATAGGGGGGCAGTTTTTTGATCAGCGGTTGATCCGGTCACAGTAGACGTGCATGGCGTCCCGCAGGAACCGGGCCATCCCTTCTCCGTATCGGTCGATGTTCCGGGTGAAGCGTTCGTCTTGGACGTAGAGATCCCCCAGGCCGCGGAAGATTTCCGGGGTGCATTCGTAAAAGTTGTCGGTGATCAGCTGCCGGTATTCCTCCAGGGTCTGTTGCACTTCGGGATCTTCGGGGCCGCGGTCCATGCGGGCGGCGATCCGTTCATAAATATCCTTCCATCTCCCCATGATGGCGGCCCACTTCTCCTCGGAGTACCGGGAGGTTTTCTTCTCCACGTCCTCGACTCGCTCTTTGCCGTAACGGCGTTTGGCTTCTTCGGAGTATTTCTTTTGGTGTTCCTCGATCTCTTTCATGCTGAAGGACGTGAACATCTTTTTTTTATCCATGGGTATCCCGCCTTCCATCGATTGGATGGTTTGGTCCACCGTTTCGATGATTCGTTCCAATCGTTCTTTTTTCTTCATAAGCAGCTCCCGGTGCATCCGCAGGGCGTGTTTGCGATCGAACTTTGGATCGTCCAGGATTTCCTTGATTTGATGCAGCGGAAAATCCAGTTCCTTGAAGAAGAGGATCTGTTGCAACCGTTCTAGATCTCGGTCGCTGTACATCCGGTATCCGGCCTCCGTGAAGGAACTTGGTTTCAGCAGCCCAATATGATCGTAATGGTGAAGAGTCCGGATACTCACTCCCGCCAAATCGGCCACTTCCTTCACTTGATATCCCATATCGGTCACCCCCGATTGGATCCTAACCCCTGACGTAACGTCAGGGTCAAGGATCAGGTTTCATTTTTCTCTAAAAGGGAGCCATTATTTTGCCACTGGGTTGTTTTGGATGGGCAAACTCGGCATAACGATCAAATGTCCAATCCAACCTATCCAATTCTTAACATTTCGTCTAATGAATGAACCATGGAGGGGTAATATACTGAAGATTGAAATCTTTTAAAAAGGAGGGGCTTTCATGTTCGGTTTGCCGGCGGAAACCTTTTATTGGTTCGCTCCTTGGCCGGTTCTTTGGATCGGACTGGCCTTGCTGATGTATTTCAAACTGAAAAGAGAAGATGAGAGGGAAGAGAATGGAGTTTCTTCAGGGAGAAGGGGGGATTGAAATGAATCTGGAAACGTGGGTGTTTGCGGTTTACCTTGGCGGATTGCTGTTAATCGGTTATATCTTTTCAAAACGGGCCGCCCGTTCCGTGGATGATTTTTTGCTGGGCGGGCGTTCGGTGGGTCCGGCGGTGACGGCACTGACCATGCAGGGAACGTCCATGAGCGGCTACATGTTTATGGGCGGTCCGGCTTTGGCCTTTCAACAAGGTTGGTATGCCCTTTGGTACGCTTTCGGGGATGCGGGAGGGGCCATCATCAACATTTCCGTGCTTGGCAAACGAATGCGGAGGTTGTCTGAAAGATTGGGAGCATTGTCCCCGGTGGAGTATTTGGGAAAGAGGTACGAGAGTTCCCTGGTGCAGGTGATCGCTTCGGTGATCTCCATTATTTTTATCTCCGTGTATGTTTTCGCCCAGTTCATCGCGGCCGGGAAAGCGTTAACATCCCTGACGGGGATGTCCTACCTGCCTGCGTTGCTCATCGGGGTTGGTGTCATTGTGCTGTACACGGTGTTCGGGGGTTACTTGGCGGTGGTGTGGACGGACTTTGTTCAGGCGATCATCATGGTGATCGGGGTGGTGGGGATTACCGCCGCCGCACTGACTCATTTGGGGGGATTGACCCACTTAAACGCTTCACTCTCGGAGGTGGACCCCAGTTATCTCAGTATCTGGGGGAAAGATTTGGCTTATCAGGGCCAATGGGGCGTCGTTTTGGGTGCGGTGCTCATTTACTCCATCGGATACATGGGTCTTCCTCATGTGGTGGTCCGGCATATGTCCATGAAAAGCCCAAAAACAGCCCGGACGGCGATCCTCTGGTCTGCCAGCTGGAACCAGTTGTTTGTGTTCGCCCCGTACATTCTGGGCCTGTGCGCGATCGTGCTGTTGCCGAACCTGTCGGACCCGGAAATGGTGATTCCGGAACTGGCATATACGTTTTTCCCCGGGATCCTCGCCGCGATCCTTCTGTCCGCCGTGATGGCGGCGGTAATGTCGACCTCGGATTCTCTGTTGATGCAGGCGGGCACCATTTTGTCCCGGGATATTTATCAACGGTTCATCGATCAAGAGGCCGATCATGCGCGAATGGTTCTCGTTTCCCGCCTGTTGATTCTGTTGGTCGGGATCATCGGAGTGGCCGTCGCCGCATTTGAACCGCCTTCGGTTTTCGACCTGGTCATTTTCGGTTTCGGGGTGTTGGGAAACAGCTTCATCGTGCCTTATGTCGCTTCGGTCTACTCCAAAAAAGCCAACCGGGTGGGTGCCGTTTGCTCCATGGTGTTGGGAGCGGTTACCCATATCCTTTGGACGGAAATGGACCTGGAAAGCGTCACCGCGGTGCATCCCTTTATCGCCGGGCTGATCCTGTCCCTCCTGGGGATGGTGATCGGAAATTTCTTCGGACGTGCCCCTTCCCAACAAATCCAAAACGAGGTGGAAGCAGCCAAACGCGGGCGTAAGGTCTCCAGGGCGCTGGACCGTAACAGCTCCCGGGAGCTGGCACCTGAGGCGAGGAACATCGAACGGCATATTCGGGGCCTCCAACCTTCATCCGGATCCGCATGAGGTGAAGCGATCATGACTGATCTATCCATTGTTCCAAGCGATTGGGACGAGCCGTCGATGATGGAGAAGATCTCCCGGCAGACCCGGGCCCGGTCCGTTCGAGTTCGGGATTTCGTCTATTATCCGTACCTTTATTTGCAATATCGGCTGGAGCGAAATACCCGTCTGTTCCCGAAAAAGGGTCGGGTTGGATGCACCGTGGATCTGGTTTCCGGGAAGGAAGCCGTAGTGGATACGGTGCCTGTCATCCAAACCCGGACCGTCCCGACGGAAAAAATCATCGGGGAGACGTTGAGCCCGAAAACGGCTCGAAAGCAGGCAGAGGCCTATATTTATTCATCCGTCTCCGTCGGGCTGAAATGGATGGGAACACTGAAGCTGATTCAAGAAGAGGAAAGAGTCTGCCATCGTCCGTTTTGGATCATGACCTGTGAGTGGGAAAGGGGAGATCCCGCCACCGTCATTGTGGATGCCGTGTCGGGACGTTATCATCCGCTTTCTCTTTGAGATGAACCAAATGTCCAAACCGCCCCCTTATGTTCTTAACATTGCGTCTAGTGAAAGAATGGATGAACCCTTCTATACTGAGGACTGAATCAGAATTTTGAGTAATAAGGAAAGGATCGATTCCATGGAACCGACGGCAACGACCGCCAAATTGAAAAACTGGATTGGGGGGCGCTGGGAGGAGGCGCTCTCAGAAGAGACCGAAACGGTGCCCAATCCCGCGACGGGAGAGGTGTTGGCCCATGTCCCCCTTTCCGGTCGTCAAGACCTGGACCGGGCCGTGAAAGCGGCGGCCGAGGCGTTTCCGGGCTGGAGGCGGACACCGGTGCCCCAGCGTGCGCGGATCCTTTTTCGGTATCAACAGCTTCTGACGGAACACCAAGAGGAACTGGCACGGATGGTGACCCGGGAGAACGGCAAAAGTTACGCGGAGGCTCTCGGCGAGGTGCAGCGGGGGATGGAGTGCGTGGAGTTTGCCGCCGGCGTCCCCACCCTGATGATGGGGGAACAGCTGCCGGACATCGCCACGGACATCGAATCCGGAATGTACCGGTATCCCCTGGGGGTCATCGGCGGGATCACGCCCTTTAATTTCCCGATGATGGTGCCCTGCTGGATGTTTCCCCTGGCGATCGCCTGCGGCAATACTTTCGTGCTGAAGCCCTCGGAGCGGACGCCCCTGTTGGCCAACCGGCTGGCGGAGCTGTTCAGAGAAGCGGGTCTTCCCGACGGGGTCCTCAACGTGGTTCACGGTGCCCGGGATGTGGTGAACGGCCTTTTGGAGCACGACGGGGTGAAAGCCGTCTCGTTCGTCGGCTCCCAACCCGTGGCCGAGTATGTCTACAAGACCGCCGCGGCTCACGGCAAACGGGTGCAGGCCCTGGCGGGGGCGAAAAACCACACCATCGTCATGCCCGATGCCGATTTGGATAAGGCGGTGCCCAACATCATCAACGCGGCCTTCGGATCCGCCGGACAGCGGTGCATGGCCTGCTCCGTGGTGGTTGCCGTGGGAGAGGTGGCCGATGTCCTGGTGGAGAAACTGGTTGAGGCGGCGGAGGCCATCCGCATGGGGGACGGGATGGAGGAGGGGGTGCTTCTCGGTCCGGTGATCCGTGCCGCCCACAAGGACCGGACTTGCTCTTACATCGAAACAGGGGAAAAGGAAGGGGCGCGGCTGATCCGGGACGGCAGGAAGGATGCCGGTCCCGGGAGCGGCGGTTTCTTCATCGGTCCCACCCTGTTCGACCGGGTGGATACGGGGATGACGATTTGGAAGGAAGAGATCTTCGCTCCGGTCCTCACCATCGTGCGGGTGAAGGATCTGGATGAAGCGATCGATGTGGCGAACCGGTCGGAATTTGCCAACGGCGCCTGCCTGTTCACCGACAGCGCCAAAGCGATCCGCCGCTTTCGGGACGAAATCGATGCCGGTATGCTGGGGATCAACCTGGGTGTGCCCGCCCCCATGGCCTTTTTCCCCTTCTCGGGGTACAAGAACTCCTTTTACGGCGACTTGCATGCCAACGGAAAGGACGGAGTGGAGTTTTACACCCGCAAAAAAATGGTGACCGCCCGCCATGAATCGGGGAGGTGACGGGAATGACCCTCAAAACCGGGGATGTGAAAGCGAAGGACCGTCGGTATGTATGGCACCATCTCACTCCTTACGGGGAGAAGATGGTGGTGACCGAAGCGGAAGGGTGCTGGGTGACGGACAGCGAGGGAAACCGGTATCTGGACGGGATGGCGGGGCTCTGGTGCGTCAATGTGGGTTACGGTCGCAAGGAGATGGCGGAGGCGGCTTATGAACAGTTGAAGACGATGCCTTATTATCCTCTGACCCAGAGCCATCTCCCGGCGATCCGGCTGGCTGAAAAGCTGAACGAGTGGCTGGGAGGGGAGTACGCCGTCTTCTTCTCCAACAGCGGTTCGGAAGCCAATGAAGCGGCTTTCAAGATCGCCCGCCAGTACCACCGGCAAAACGGAGAATCCGACCGGTACAAATTCATTTCCCGATACCGGGCTTACCACGGCAATTCCATGGGGTCGCTGGCCGCAACGGGGCAGGCCCAGCGGAAATACAGGTATGAGCCCCTGGGACCGGGGTTCATCCATGTGCGGCCGCCGGACAGTTACCGGAGGCCGGAGGGGCGGAGCGTTGAGGAGTTCAACCGGGATTGTGCCCTTGCAATCGAAGAGACGATCCTGTGGGAAGGCAGAGAGACCGTCGCCGGGGTGATCATGGAACCGGCCATTTCCGGCGGGGGTGTGATCGTACCACATCCCGTCTACATGGAAGAAGTGCAGCGCATCTGCCGGGAACACGGGGTCTTGTTCATCGTCGATGAGGTGATTTGCGGTTTCGGTCGGAGCGGCCAAAAGTTCGGCCACCACAATTTCAACCTCCGTCCCGACATCGTGACGATGGCCAAGGGACTGACCAGCGGATATCTTCCCCTCTCCGCCACTGCCGTGCGCCAGGAAATCTACGATCGGTTCAAGGAACAAAAGGAATACCAGCATTTCCGGCATGTCAACACCTTCGGCGGCAATCCCGCCGCCTGCGCCTTGGCGTTGAAGAACCTGGAGATCATGGAGAGAGAGCGTCTGCCGGAGCAGGCGGAAAGAAGCGGCTCCCGGCTGGAGGAGGACCTTCTGCCGCTCATGGAGCATCCCCGGGTGGGCGATCTCAGACGCTTCGGTTTCATGCTGGGGATCGAGCTGGTGGAGGAGAAAGCCGGAAAAAAACCCCTGGCGCCGGACCGGGTGGCCCGGGTCCTCGCCGGTTGTAAATCCCGGGGGCTTCTCATCGGCAAAAACGGGGACACGGTGGCCGGATTCAACAACGTCCTCACTCTGTCACCTCCTCTGTCCGCGACGGACGAGGACGTGGAGTTTATCGGGAATACGCTGAAACAGACGATGGAAGCGCTGGAATGAGGTTGAGGAAACGGGGGGATCTGATGGTGTTGGGTCTTTGATCGTCCGGATCCCGACAGGGAAGACAGGGAGGGGGAAGGATGGAGCATGGCAATACACCCTCTCCCAAAAAGGTCAGCCGGTTGGTTGGCCTTTTTTCAGGGGGAAAAGAACCCTCTGTTTCCCTTCGGAATTGTCAGCTTCCCCTAATCCATGAAAAACAACTGATGGTGGCTGGTTCTCTATCCTTTATCATGTGGATCCATTGGCTTTCATTTGAAAATGTCGATTTGGACCGAAATTCTATCCCGCATTCGAATAATTGAGTGTGGAGAAAAGAGGACAAGATGTCATAAAAGTGTCTGAGAGAGGAGAAATCATGTGAGGAAAACATTGCACTTATGCATGGCCTTGCTTGTATGGATGGCCCTGATTTCCGGATGCAGTCCGATGGTGGCGGAGGTGATGAAAGAGAAGGAGGAACAGGAGAAGCAGAAAAAAGAAAATGAAGGCAAGAAGGAAAAAAAGAAAGAGTTGGACATGAACGAAGTTCTGCTGATCGCGAGAAAAGAGTGGAAATTGCAGGACAGCCTGAGCTTTGATTTTACTGCAAAAGATACCTGGAGAGCGGAAGGGAACGGGTTCAGCCGGGAAGTAAGCCTTGAAGACCAATTGCACATCGAAGAAGTGATAGACTCAGGAGCCATTCCAGGATCCATTCATATGAAGGGAACCCGGAAAATAGGGGAGAAGACGGAAACAACGGAATTATATTTAACGGAAGACGCACTTTTTGCCAAGAAACCGACGAATTGGGTGAAGATGCCCTTCTCTTCCGGTAACAAGGAAGCAGCGTATCGAGTAATGGCGGATCAGGGCTACACAAGTCCAAAGTATTTCTTTGATGAAATGGTTACATACAACGGTGCTTTTAAAAAGGATGAGTTGAGGGTCAACCACAAAAACGGGGTGTATATTCTGTCGGCCCATCTAAAGCAAGACACATCGAGGAAATACTTGACAGACATATACAAAAGTGAACTGAGTGAGGAAGCGGTGGGATTGGAAAAAGGGGATACAGATGAATTCAATCACATCAAGGATACTTTTACCGTGAAAGAAATGCAACAAAGGCTTTGGATTGACGATCAGACGTTTCATGTCAAGAAGATGGACTTTCACGTCGTCATGGAATATAAAATGAAAGGCCTGACCTCTGTTAAAACCCGCGATCTGAAGTTTAACATAAACGGGAAAGCCGACCCGATCGTCGTGCCGGACCACATCAAGAACACGGCGGTTCAGGTGAACCGGATTCAATAAACAAAGAGTGCCGAAAAATGGCACCCTTTTTTTCCGGGATGGGGAGAGGGGGTTTTCATCACCGTGTGGTCGGGGGTGGTGAAAGCGATTGCGGACAAAGGATATGTTGGAATGATGAAGAATGTTGTAAGGGAAGAAAAACATCATGGGTATACCCCATTTTCTCAAGGGGGAATGGAAGCTGATGGAGCGGACGGAAACAGTGTGCGGGTTGGTGGATCGGGAAGGGCAAAGGGTTCCGTTAAAGGATGTTTCCATCGGTGGGACGGTGTGCGGAGTGTTTTCCCAATATCAACTGACCCAGCGGTATCAAAACGACAGCGAGGAAACGATGGAAGCCCTTTACACTTTTCCATTGCCGGCTTCGGCTTCAGTGACGTCATTTGAAGTGTGGGTGGGGGAGCGGAGACTCCGGAGTGAGATCCGGGAAAAAGAAGAAGCCCACCGGGTTTATGAGGATGCGGTGCAGGAAGGGAACAGCGCGTTTATGTTGGCACAGCACCGGTCCAATGTGTTCCAGGTCTCGGTGGGACAGGTGTTTCCCGGCGAAGAAGTGACACTCACCCACTCTGTCTTCCAAGAGTGGGAGTACGAGGGTGAAGGGATCCGGATCTCGTTTCCGACACTGGTGGCCCCCCGGTATATTCCGGGTACCCCCCGTGGAAACCGTTTGGGCACGGGGTGGGCGGATCCGACGGACCGGGTTCCGGATGCGGACCGGATCACACCGCCGGTCGGGGAGGTGGATTACTCCGTCCAACTGGATCTGAGCATCCGGGGGATGGCGCCGTTAACCTCGATCCAATCGCCCTCCCACGAAATTCGGGTGAACATGGAAAGCGAACGGGAGGCCCGGGTGTCCTTTGCCAGGGCCCGGGTGTCCCTGGACCGGGATATCGTACTGATTTAGGAATGCAAAGAGGGACCGGTCGCCCGGGCCATGGCCGCTCCCGGCAAAGGGGATGGGGGGACGCTGTATCTCACCTTCATACCGGAACTGGAAATGCCGGAAACGGAACGGGCACGGGATTACATGTTTCTCATCGATATTTCTTCTTCGATGATGGGAACCAAGATGGAAGAGGCCAAGAACGCTCTCCTGATGTGTCTCCGGAACCTGTCCGAAGGTGACACGTTCAACATGATCGCGTTTGAAAGCGAATGCCACCATTTTTCCAAACAGGGGAGCGTGACGTTCCGCCAGGATACCCTGGACCGGGCCACCCGGTGGATCCGGAATCTCGAACCCATGGGAGGAACGGAAATCTTTCAGCCGATCCGGCTGGCTCTGCAGGGAAAAACGGGACCCAAAGATCGCCGGGTGTTGTTGTTCACCGACGGTCAGGTGGGAAACGAACGGGAGATCACGCAATCTGTGAAACGAACCATCGGTCGGCGGCGAATGTTCCCTTTCGGGATCGATACCTCGGTCAACGAGGCTTTTATCCACCAACTGGCTGAAAACGGGAACGGGAAATCGGTCATGATTTATCCGGGTGAACCCCTGGAGGAGAAAATTCTGCTTCAGTTTCAACGCATCGCCTCCCCAATGGTGGAGGGGCTGAAGTTGGAGGGGGCGGGGATGATTCTGAAGGACGTGGTTCCGAAAAGGCTTCCCGGCTTGTTTCACAGGGAACCGATGACGGTGATGGCCCGTTTCGACGGCTCCCTGCCGGAGTATATTCACTTGACCGGCCAAGTGGAGGGCGTTCCTCTCACCATGGCAGCCCCGGTGGAAGTCGCTCCGCAATCGACTCAACCCTTGCTTGAAAAAATTTGGGCCCGCAACAAGCTCAAGGAGATGGAAGCGGAGCTTCCCACGGGCAATCCCAGGCGGGATGAGCGAATGGAAAAGGAAATGGTGGCATTGTCCAAACAGTTCCAAGTGCTGTGCGGCCGGACTTCCTTTGTTTCGGTGTTGGAACGCATGGAAAAAGCCACCGGCCTTCCGGTGACAGAGACCGTTCCCGTCGCTCCGCCGCGCGGCTGGGATATGATGGGTCGAAGGGCCGGAACCGGTCGTAGGTTTTTTTCTTTGTCATTGCAGTTGCAGGATTTTATGTCAGAGGTCATGGAGTTTAGCCGCGAAACCGGTTTCGATGGCAAAAATTTCAAGTCAGAAGAGGCGGTTGAGGGGGGGCCGGCCCGAAAGGATGATCTTTCCCTTCCTTCCCTGCTGCGGGTCCTGGCCCGGAACCAGCTGGCCGACGGTGCATTTCACGACAGAGGGGAAACCGATGCATCCCGTCAACTGGGTATCACGGCGGTTGCCCTCCTGGCCTTTTTGTCCCCGAACGCCGAGATCCGGCTTTATCAAAGGCAATTGCAAAAAGCGATCCGGTGGTTCGCACAGCGCCTGTCGGATACAGCGGGTGATGATGCGGTGGCTCTGATGGAGGAGGTCTTGCGGGAAACGGAACAGGGTTCCTCATCCAAACCGGACCTTTCCATGATCCGAACGCGACTGGCCCAATCCCGGAATCGAATGGAGACCCTCCTCTCCCGGTTGAGAGATGAAGCGGAGTTGGAATCAAGAATCCGGCTAGCGAAGGAAGAAAGCGACGTGGTTTCCGTCATCGCCGAACTGGCTTTGCGGAAAGCGATGTAAGTCATTCGCCCTGGGCGTGTGCGAAAACCCGGAGCGGCTTTGGGTAAATGCTGCCGCTCACTTTTTCACAACGTTTCTGGAGCTTTACCCTGATGGTGGCCATCCTGATTCTGGTGATTGGTTTTATGTGGGGCCTTTGGCTGGGAAAAAGGCGCAGGTGATCGGCTGAATCGACGGAAAATGGACCGTTGTTCAAAGAAAGGAGCGGGTGTCGGATGGATCCGTTGGTGGACCGGTTTCCTTTTCCCTTCGGGGAGAAAGCTCCCCACCGTTACAGCAATAACTCCGTTCCCCTGGATCCTCCCTTAAGCGTTGAAGTGACACCGACGTATCGGGAGGAGGTGGAGTTGAAGCGACGATTGCTCCGGGAGGTTCACTCCCGGTGTTACCGTTCGCTCCCGGGCACGGAGGAGGCCCAATGGGAGGCGGCTCAACTGGTGTTGGACCATCTGGCCGGGCATGCGCCGGAACGGTTTCGGCTGAAGCAGGAGGAGGATCGCCGGATTTTCGTGAACCGGGTGATGGAGGAGCGGCGGGAATTCACCTTCAGGGATGCTTCCACGCTCCCTTGCGAGCCGCTGGATTTCGCCGGCCGCCACGTCCAGGAAGATCTGATCCTCATGGCCCAGAAAGACGGAGAGTTGATTCTGGAAGCCGGGCAGCTTTGCTTTCCGGCCAATTGGTCTCTTGCCTTCAAGCTGGGGATGACCTTTCGGGAGATCCACGAACCGATCCCGGGTTTCAACGAAGGAGGGCTTTCCGACCAGATCGAGCGTTTTCTCCTCCGGATGGAAGCCGGCCGGCCCTGGGTGCGGCGAAACTGGTCCCTGACGGTGGGCCGACATCTGGATACCTCACCGGAGACGATCCACCGCTGGGGACGGCAGAAGAAAGAAGTCACCCCGGAGAATGCCGGGTCCCTCGTCCATCTCCGGGTGGAAGTTCAGAAATTGTTCCGATTGCCCCGCAGTCATGCCGTTCTCTTCACCATCCACACCCATCTGCTCCCCCTCGAAAAGTTGGCCCGGCGTCTGGAGTGGCTGGAGCGCTTTCATCGGGTGGTGACCACCCTTTCCGATGAGATCCTGAAGTACAAGGGAATCCTTGAATTCCATGAACCCATGGTCCGTTATTTGGAAGGGTTGCGGGCCGGAGGGGGGAGGAAGGCATGACGGGTCGCGGTTGGACAGAGTCGTTGACCGTGGTTCCGGGCCGCCGCAAGTACATTTTGCTGACCGACTCGGAAGGGTACGGGGAGATCCAGCCGGTTTGGGAGTCCCTGAATGACGGGGAGGTACCGATCGAGCTTCGTTTCTTTCAAGATTCCCCCCATCTGGACAAGGGGCTGGAAGATTGGCTGTCGGCGCAAAAGATGGGAACCTGCCTGTACATCGCGGGGAAGTGGGAACGGGTGAAACCCCTTTTCCGGCTCGCGGAACGGGTCGGCTTTACGGAAGAGGAAATGCAGGTGAAAGGGGTCGGCCCCCGGGAAAAGAGGGTCTTCTGCGCCCGGTGCCATACCATCAACCGGGCCGGGGAAGATGCGGAGATTCCGTGCCGGGAATGCGGGGAAAAGCTGGAGGTCAGCTCGCACTATTCCCGTCTCCACGACGCCTGCTACGGATTTGTCATCATCTGAGACGGAAACGGGGGGTTGCCTTTGTCACATCCATCCACCATTCGCGTAGTCGTCGGAGAGATCCACCGGGAAACGCCATCGATCAAGCGGTTCATCCTCCTTCCGGCGGAGGGGAGTTCTCTGCCCGCATTCGGGGGAGGAGCCCACGTCACGACCATCCTGCGCACAGAAGGATCCGTCATCCAACGCCCTTATTCCCTGTGCGGGGATCCCCACCGGACGGACTCCTATCAGATCGCGGTCCGGTTGCGGGAGAATTCCAGGGGCGGCTCTCATTACTGGCATCATCGGGTCCGGGAGGGGACGGAGCTTGAAATCGGCTGGCCGGTCAACCGCTTCCCCCTGAGCCGTCGCGCCAAGCATCATGTCCTCTGTGCGGCGGGGATCGGGATCACCCCCTTTCTTTCCATGATGGCCGACCTGGAGGCGAAAGGGGCCTCTTTTGAATTGCATTATGCCGCACCCTCCCGGTCCCGGTGTGCCTTTTATTCACGGATCCGCTCCCGATACGGGGACCGGTGCCGCTTTTACTTCTCCGGCAACGGAGAGCGGATGACACCGGAACCTCTGTTGGACCAACGGATCGGCACCCATTTGTACTTCTGCGGACCCGGATCGATGGTGCGGCAGTTTTCCGGGGCGGCGGTCCGGTTCGGATATCCGGAGAAAAGCATCCATTGGGAACTCTTTTCGCCCCCGGTCGTCTGTGACCCGGAGCCTTTTGAGGTGGAGTTAAAGAAAAGCGGCCGTCTGCTTCATGTTCCCAAGGACCGGTCGTTGTTGGATGTTTTGCTCCGGGCGGGAGTGAAGGCTCCCCATTCCTGCCGGATGGGGCGGTGCGGCACCTGTGCCGTGAGTGTTCTGGAGGGGGAAGTGGACCACCGGGATGAATTCCTGACGGGAGAGGAGAAGCGGGCTCACCACCGCATGCTGACCTGCGTGTCGCGGGCACAGTGTGAAAAGCTGGTCCTGGACCTTTAAGAAAGCTAAAGCTCCCTTCAGAAGAAGGGAGCTTTCTTCGTTACTGTCGGATGCCGACCGCATCCAACCCGGACTCGACCGTTTTTTGTTCCGCACTTGATTCGCCGTAGAGATCCGAGGCTGCTTGAATGAGGGCGTCCCGCGCATCGGAGAAGTCGGAATCGGGTGTGAGATAGGCGGTTAATGCCCGGTAGCAGATGTCACCCAGTTTCTCCTTTCCGATCTCTTCACCGATGAGATAGGCGGCGTGGTTGATAATGGAGGAGTTGATGTGCACTCCGCCGTTGTCCAGTTCAAGCGGCAGGTCATAGTATTCGTCCATGTGGGCGGGGTAGTTTCCGGAACCGTCCCCGTAGGGCCAGTAGGCTTGATTCACCTTGTATTTCCCCGGTTCTTCCAGGCTGCGGAGGGAGGTCCTTCCTGAAGCGATCGCGTCGGGTGCCATGATGTCTTCGCCGATCTCCCAATCCTCATCATCAATCAGTGCTCCGAAGATATCGGAAAAAGCTTCGTTCAAAGCACCGGATTGAAAACGGTAACGAAGGTTGGCGGAGTGGGTCGTCACTCCGTGGGTCATCTCGTGGGCGGCGACATCCAGGCCGGCGGACAGAGGAATGAAGAATTTGCCGTCTCCGTCCCCGTAGGTCATCTGTTGTCCGTTCCAGAAGGCATTGTTATAGTCTTCTCCATAATGAACCGTGGAGACGATGGGCATCCCTTTTCCATCGATGGAATTCCGTCCGTGTTTTTCAAGGAAGTAGTCGTACACGATTTCCGAGTTGTAATGGGCGTCCACCGCCGCAGCCTGATAAGGATCCTTCCAGGAGGTGTCACCGTCGGTGAACAGTTGCCCCGGAAGCTGGTTGGTCGGGGAGCGCCACTGGTTCTGGAAATCGTACGTGAGAATCCCATCCAACGACGGGTGGGAAATATCTCTCATGAAAAAAGTCCGTCTGTTTTCATCCACGGGTTTTTGGTGGGAGACATGCAGGACCCGGTGATCCCCTTTGACCCCGATACCGGAAGCCGTGGCCGGCTTCAGTTCCCCGGCGTCCATGATGGCGTTGTATTGATCCACCACGTGCCCGGTTTTCGCGTCCACGTAGACAAACCAGTTGCCCGGTTCTTTCCCGAAGAAGTTGAGGTTGACTTTATAGGTCAGATGATGAGTCTCGTTGAAGGGATAGACGACAAGTTCGGTCTGGGGTTCATAATTGAGGTTTTCGGGTGCGGAAACGGCCCGTTTTGCTTTTTGCACCGCTGTTTCTTCGGATACCTGGGTGTTGGTGTCAAGGGCCGCATCATCCACGGCAGCTCGGAAATGACCGTTTACCGTGCGTACGGTGTTCTCTTTGTCGAAATGGACTGCGATGACCGCACCGTCGACGGGAATGCCGTTCTTCATTTGCTGGAACCGGATATGGGTGAAGCCCCGGTCATCTTTTTCCGTTTGGATCACTTTCAGATCCCGTTCCGGCCGGTTCATTTTGAAGAAATCCCTGTGTCGGTCAAGAAAGCGGAGAGCGTCCGCGGCACGGGAACTTTCTTCTTGCTCCAGTTTGCCGGACACGAAAACGGGGACTTCCCTTCGATCGTACCGGACTTTCAGTGTCCCCTCGCTTCGGGTTTGAAATTGTTGCTTGGATTTGTCCCGGGGGGCGGAAGCGGCGCCCGTCCAGGAGGGCGTGGTTCCGAGCAGGAGGGAGGCCGCCAGCAAGGCAATGACCGTTTTTCTTCTCATTTTGTAAAAATCACCCTTTTCATTTCGGAATAATAAAATATTCGTCTGACTAACTTATAATCCTTTTTTTATTTTTAAATACCGAACAGAGACGCCCGGTGGCTGGGGAATCCCCGCCGGGACCATGTCAAATTAAAAGGAAAGTCGTATTGTTCATGTTCTCCCATTGATGTATCTTATTCATGTTGATCAATCCAATGGGGATGTTGAAGGAGGAGCACATGTTACTGGAAACCATCAAGTTTTTTTTCCTGGGACTCATTCAAGGGATCACGGAACCGATCCCGGTTTCATCCAGCGGTCATCTCCTGCTCCTGTACCATTACTTCGGGGTGGGGATTGAAGGACAGAAACAGCTGGGTTTTGCGGTGTTGGTCAACTTCGCCTCGCTCCTGGCCGTGTTGCTGATTTACCGGGAGGACCTGAGCCGGCTGGCCCGAAACTCTCTTCTCTATCTCAAGGAGCAACGTTCGGAGAACAAGGATGACTTTCAGTTTGTTCTCTTCATCATTCTCGGAACCGTTCCCGCCGCCGTGCTCGGGGTACTGTTCAACGACGTGATCGAGGAACATCTGACGGGAGTGAAAACGATCGGGGGGACCCTCCTGGTGACCGCGGTGGCGCTTTTTATCATCCGGAACCTGAAAGGACGGAAGAACGACGGGGACCTCACCGTCAAGGAAGCGCTCATCATCGGGTTCGCCCAGGCGATCGCCCTGATTCCCGGGATCAGCCGTTCCGGCGCCACCATCGTGGCCGGGATGCTGATCGGGCTGAAACAGGAGACTGCGCTGCGCTTTTCTTTTCTGCTGTTCATCCCCGTCAGCCTGGGAGGGATGTTGCTGGAGAGCGAAGGCATCCTGCAAGTGATGAAAAGTCCCGGAATGTTCCTCCCCTATATGGTGGCTTTCTTCGCGTCGCTGGTTGCGTCCTACTTTTCCCTGAAATGGTTCATGAACGTCATGCGTCAGGGCAACCTCATCATTTTTGCCGTCTATTGCTTCATCGTCGGACCGTTGGTGTTGATTTTTTCGTAAAGAAGCCGCTCTGGTGCATGAACACGAAAAAATTTGTTTTTCCGGTGTTGGACAGATCGTTTCAGATTGGATATAGTGGAATCAGACAAGTGAATAGGGAAAAGAACAGGTGCCGGACATTGCGCCGGCTTAAAAGGGAAATCGGTGAGAATCCGATGCGGTCCCGCCACTGTGATTGGGAGCGACCTGCACGATGTCACTGTTCTTCGGAACGGGAAGACGCAGGGAGCGATGACCATCAGCCAGGAGACCTGCCTGTTCTTGACCGCCGTTGGTACCTACGAGGATGGGGAGGTGAGTCAGGGACGTCCCGTGTTCTTTTTTTGCAGGGGACGATCGTCCTGTCGTGTACATAAACGCATCCTTTTAGGATGCGTTTTCCGTTTTGTGGAAGGAACTCAGGGGACTTTCCCGGGAGGTGAAACCATGAAAAGAAGAGGGAGGGTCTTGATCGTGGGGGCGGGTCCGGGAGATCCGGGACTGCTCACCGTCAGGGGACAAAAAATGCTCAGAGAGGCGGATGTCGTTCTCTATGACCGGCTTGTCAATCCCCGGCTTCTGACAGAGGCGTCCCCGCACTGCCGGAAGATCGATGTGGGGAAAAGGCCCGACCGGCCGGGAATGACACAGGAGCAGATCCATCAAATGCTCTTGGAACACTCAAAAACCGGGGCCACCGTTGTCCGGTTGAAAGGGGGGGATCCTTTTGTTTTCGGACGGGGCGGGGAGGAAGCGGCATTCTTGAAAAAAGAGGGGATTCCATTTGAAGTGATTCCGGGGATCTCATCGTCAACGGCGGTTCCCGCCTACGCGGGGATTCCCGTCACCCACCGGGATGCGGGCTCATCGTACACGGTCGTGACGGGGCATGAGCATCCGGATAAAAAGCAAAATTCGGTATGTTGGGAGCATTTGGCCAAGGGAGCGGAAACCCTCGTGATCCTGATGGGGGTGAAACATCTTCCCACCATCCGTGATGCGTTGTTGAAGCACGGACGGTCGCCGGACACCCCGGTCGCCCTGGTCCGTTGGGGGACTCGCGCCGACCAGCAGACCCTCACCGGAACCCTGGCCAATATCGTACAAAAGGTTCGGGAAACGGGTTTTCGGGCACCTGCGGTGATCGTGGTCGGGCAGGTGGTCCTGAAACGAGGGGAGTTGGCCTGGTTTGAGGATAAGCCTTTGTTCGGTCAGCGCATTCTCATCCCCCGGAGCCGGAACGAGCGGGGACGGCTTGCGAACCGGGTGGAAGAACTGGGAGGAGAAGCCGTCGACTTCCCTGTGTCGGAGACGGTCTCCCTCCCGGGAATGGAAGAGGCACTCCGTTGTTTGCCGGAATCCGAAGCTCTGCTGTACGCGGATGAACCGGCGGTGAAACTGTTCTTGGAGCGGTTTCTGGAAACGAAGGATATCCGGTCGCTGGAGCGGTTTCGGATCTTTACCCCGGACCGTGAAGCGGAGGAGGGGTTGAAGCGGTTCGGGATCCGGGCCGAAACAGAAGTGGACGGGCCTGTTTCCCGTCCGGCAGAGGGGACCGCTCTTCTCCTTCATACGCACCCACTGGAGAAACGTTGGACATTCCGGTTCAACCGTCGGTTTCCCAACCTGCGAACCATCCGGCTGGGGGAACACCGGCCGGTGGCGAAAACGGGGGCCGAACGGCTGGAAGAAAGGTTGGATTGGGTGGTTTTTTCAAACTCCCACATGGTGGAGGCGATGATGGAAGGCTTGACAAAGCTTGGAATGGACCGGAGATCCCTGTTTGGCCGGGTCCGGGTGGCCTGTATGGGATCCCTCGCGGCGGAAGCCGCCCGGAAACAGGGGTTGGAGGTGGAGGTGGGTCTCTCGGAATCCACTCCGGAGGAACTGGTTCAGTCCATCGCCCGAGCGATTACCCGTTCCCGTACGGCAGAGGCGATGGGAGAAGGATGAAGATGGAGTCCAACCCGCCCCGGCTCGTGATTGCCGGCACCGGGAGCGGAGCGGGGAAAACCACGGTGACATCGGGGTTGTTGGCGGCCATGAAGAAACGCGGGATCCGGGTTCAGGCGTTCAAAGCGGGACCGGATTACATCGACCCCGGGTTTCACGGGAAGGTGACGGGGCGTTCTTCCCGTAATCTGGACACCTGGATGCTGGGGAAAGACGGAATGCGCGAGGTGTTCATCCGAGGGGCCCGGGGAGCCGATTTGTGCATCGTGGAAGGGGTCATGGGATTGTTCGACGGCAAGCACCCCGACGGAAATGAAGGGAGCACGGCGGAAATTGCGGCGGAATTGAATGCCCCTGTGGTGCTGGTGATCGATGCCCACGGGGCGGCCCGGAGTGCCGCTGCCGTCGTCCGGGGGTTTCAAGTGTTTGAACCCGCGGTGGAGATCGGGGGCGTCATTCTGAACCGGGTGGGGAGCGACCGACATGTGCGGATCCTGACTGCGTCGATTGAAAAGGAATGCGGGATCCCCGTGTTGGGGTCCCTTGGCCGGGAGGCATCGTTGGCCCTGCCCGAGCGGCACCTGGGCCTGGTGCCGGTCCTGGAGCAAGACGGCTGGCCGGAATGGCTGAACCATCTCTCGGATCGGGTGACATCGAACATCGATCTGGACGCTTTACTCTCGTTGGCCGAGCGGAATGCGCCGGTGAAACCTCCCGCCGTTCCCCGGTTTCCCCGCCGGCTTCCGAAAGAGGAACCGAAACCGGTCATCGCCGTCGCCCGGGATGCTGCGTTTCACTTTTATTACGCGGAAAATCTGGAACTGCTCCGCCTGTTTGGAGCCGAACTGCGCTTTTTCAGCCCTTTGGAATCGAAGGATCTGCCGGAGGAGACCGACGGACTTTATCTCGGGGGTGGGTATCCCGAAGAGTTGGCCGGGGTGCTTGCCGGGAACACGGAGCTGAAGCGCGCGATCCGTTCCCGGATTGAGGCGGGATTGCCCACCTATGCCGAATGCGGGGGATGGATGTTCCTGTGCCGGTCATTGACCGACCGCCAACACCGTCGGTACGCCATGGCGGGGGTGATTCCGGCGGACATTGAAATGACACCCCGGGCCGCGGCCTTGGGTTACCGGGAAGTGCGGGCGGAGAAAGAGACTTTGTTATTGGCGAAAGGGGAGACGGCCCGGGGGCATGAGTTTCACTACTCCCGGGTTTCCGGAAAGCCGGATTGGAGCCCCGCCTGGCGGACCGAAGGATCCTGCGGGCACGGGTATGAAGGCTATGCGGAGGGAGCTCTCTTGGCGGCATACACCCATCTTCATTTTCTTTCCCGTCCGGAGATGGCCCGCCGGTGGGTGGCCGCCAGTCTGGCATACCGGATGAGGAGAACGTCCGGCGGAGCGGGAAAGCTTGCGGTTCGGATGAAAAGCTGACAGGAATACAAGAGGAGGGGACAGGATGTCATTTGAAGTGCTGTCGGTACTGGGGGTCGGGTTGTTGCTGGGCTTTCGGCACTCCTTTGATCCGGATCATTTCATCGCCGTGTCCACCATTGCCACCCGAACGGGAAATGCGTTGAAATCGGCGGTTTCCGGTATCTTTTGGGGTTCGGGACACACCCTGATGCTGCTGATGATCGGAATGCCGCTGGTGATGATGAAGACGGCGGTGCCGCCCCGGCTCGAGTTGATCATGGAGTGCACCGTGGGGGTGATGTTGATCGTCCTGGGCTGGACCTCGATTCGTACGTTCCGGAAACAGACGGAAGACAAGCGGGGGGGATCTTTTGAAAAACCGGCTCAGCAATTGAACCTCCAATCCTTTTTTGTGGGGATGGTTCACGGAATGGCGGGGAGCGGGGCCCTGGTTTTACTCACCATGAGCACGCTGAAGGATTGGACCGAGGCGGTTTTGTATATCTTGGTGTTCGGTTGCGGCACGGTCGGGGGGATGGCCTTTTTTGCACTGGTCATCGGCTTGCCCTTCACCTTTGCGGGCCGGTTCGACCGACTCCGACGAACCTTGGGAATCGGAGCCGGGGTGGCCTCCCTGCTGTTCGGCATCTTTTACATCCAGGACATCCTTCTCTCTTAGGGGGGTGATGGTTCCAATGTCTTGGGGAGGTGGGAAATTGGGAAGGTTGCAGGATTTTCAACCGGAACTGGATCCGGCGAGCATATACGAACAAAGTTTTTCCATCATCGACCGGGAAGCGGGTTCGCACTCCTTTTCACCGCGGCAATGGAACATCGTCCGGCGGATCATCCATGCCACGGCCGACTTTGACCTGGGTATGGGGTTGCTCTTTCATCCCGGTGCAGTGGAGACGGGCATCCGGGCCCTCCGGGAGGGAAAGAGGCTCGTGACCGACGTGAACATGGTCAAAGCCGGTGTGGAGTCCCAACTGCATGGCCCGGGCAACCGGGTGGTCTGCCGGATCCGCGACCCGGAGGCGGCGGATCTGGCCCTGAGGGAAGGGATAACGCGATCCATGGCGGCGATGCGTCTGTCCGCGGCTGATTTGGAGGGAGCGCTCGCCGTGGTGGGAAACGCTCCGACCGCGTTGGTGGAACTGATCCGGCTCGTGCGGGAGGAGGGGATCCGGCCGGCGCTGATCATGGGTCTTCCCGTCGGATTCGTCTCCGTGGAAGAATCCAAGGAAGAACTGCAAAGGATGACGGAAGTTCCCTGGATCACCAACCGGGGGAGAAAAGGCGGAAGTTCCGCCGCTTCGGCGGCGGTGAACGCCTTGGCCCGAATGGCGACGCACTCCCGCGGGGAGGGATGCGGATGCCTCCCATCGATGTAATCGGAGTCGGGGCGGATGGTGCGGCGGGTCTTGCACCACACCTCCGCATGAAAATCGCCCAGTGTGAACGGCTGTACGGGGGGCGCCGCTTATTGAATATGTTCCCGGAAGGGGACGGGGTGCGGGTGACCATCGGCTCCAATCTTCCGGAAATCGCCCGTCTGCTCTTAAAATACAGGCAGCAAAGGCAGGTGGTGCTGGCGACGGGGGATCCCAACTTCTTCGGAGTGGCCGACTACCTCTACCGCCATGTGGGGCGGGAGCATCTGAATGTCCATCCCCACCTCAGTTGCATCCAGCTCCTGTTCGCCCGGATCCGGGAGTCTTGGCACGACGCCTTTTTGGCCAGCGTTCACGGGCGTTCCGCCTGCGGTCTCACGGATTGGGTGAGGCGGCATCCCAAGGTGGTGCTTCTGACCGACCCGGTTCATCATCCGGGGGCGATCGCCCGTCGCCTCCTCGATCAGGGGATTCAAAACCGCCGAATGGTGGTGGGGGAGAACCTGGGAGCCCCCGGGGAGAAGGTGACGGAGTGGGATCTGGAAGAGGCGGCGGAAAAGACCTTCGCTCCCTTGAATGTGGTGCTGATCCGACGCCTGCCCGGGCGGGAGCCGGAACCGATCCGGAAACCGGAGCCGGTGCTGGGGATCAAGGACGGGAATTTTGCCCAACGGGCGCCGATGAAGGGACAGCTCACCAAGCGGGAGGTCCGGGCCGTCGTGCTGGCCCGGCTGGGTCTGTCAAAGACCTGTGTCCTATGGGACATCGGTGCGGGCTCCGGTTCCGTCGGTTTGGAAGCGCGGGGGGTGATCGGGGAAGAAGGGCGGGTATACGCCGTGGAACGGAATGCCCAAGACGTGGAAAACATCCGGGAAAACGCCCGCCGTCTCCGGCGATCCCTGCACGTCGTTCACGGGGAAGCGCCGGAAGTGCTGGAATCCTTGGAAAATCCCGACGCGGTTTTTATCGGCGGGTCTGGAGGACGGTTGGACCCCCTGCTGTCCGTCTGTGCCGGGCGGTTAAACCCGGGCGGACGATTGGTGATGAACGCCGTCACACTGGAAAACGCGACGGCCGGTTATCGACGGTTGCAGGAGTTGGGACTCGATCCGGATCTGATCCAGTTGCAAGTTTCCAGAAGCCGGCCCATCGCCGGAAAAACCCGGTTGGAGCCGTTGACGCCGGTTTTTCTGCTGACGGGCGAAAAGAGTTCGGGAGGAGGAGAGGCGGGGTGAAACGACGTCCGGGAACGCTGTACGGCATCGGTGTCGGTCCGGGGGAACCGGAGTGGTTGACCCTTCAGGGCCATCGGTTGATCCGGTCTGCCCCCGTGTTGGCTTATCCGGTGAATGCCCGGGGGGAGAGTGTCGCCCTCAGAATCGTGAAACCCTGGATTCCGTCGGCGGATCAGGAGCATATCGGGATGTTTTTTCCCATGACACGTAACCCCGACGAGCGGGATCGGTACAGAGAAGAAGCGGTTCTTCGCCTGCTTCCGTTATTGGAGCAGGGAAAAGACGTCGCCTTTATCACGGAAGGGGACCCTCTCTTCTACAGCACGTTTGGTCACATTCAAAAGGGGATCCGCCGGTTCAACCCGCACATTCCGGTCGAAGCGGTCCCCGGCGTCTCTTCGGTTCACGGGACCGCAGCCCGTCTCACCCTTCCTCTGGCTGAAGGGAAACAGCGGTTGGCGGTGATTCCGGCGACGGAGGAGTGGGAGCGGATGGAACAAATCCTTCTCACTCATGACACGGTGATCGTTTTGAAAGTGGCCCGGTTGTTGGACGGGATGATCAACCTGTTAACCCGGCTGGATCTGGCGGCGGATGCCTGTGTGGTCAGCCATGTTTCCGCCCCCGGGGAAAAAATCCACCGGGATGTGACGTCCCTCAAGGGAATGGCGTTGCCCTATTTCTCACTGATGATCGTCAAAAAAAGGGAAAAGGAGGGGGAAAGCCCGTGGCTCAACCCGTTAAGCGGGGCGTCGTCCATCTGATCGGCGCCGGTCCCGGAGATCCAGAATTGATCACGGTCCGGGGATGGAACATTCTGAAGGAAGCGGATGTCGTCCTGTATGCCGGCTCCCTGGTGAGCAAGGAGTTGGTGGAGGCGGCCCGGCCGGGGGCGGAGAAGATCTCGAGCGCGGATCTCCATTTGGACGAAATGGTGGAGATCATGGTGGAAGCAGCCCGGAAAAACCAGGTGGTCGCCCGGGTTCATTCGGGGGATCCCACCGTCTACGGCGCCATCCTGGAACAGGTGGCGCGTCTACGCAAGCACGGCATTCCCTTCGAGATCGTGCCCGGGGTTTGCTCCGCCTTTGCCGCTGCCGCCCGGGTCGGTGCGGAACTGACCGTGCCGGAGGTGAGCCAGACAGTGATTCTCACCCGGACGGGGGGACGGGCATCCCCGGTTCCCGAGGGGGCGGAGTTGCGGGAGCTGGCCCGGCACCCGGCGACGTTGGCCATTTTTCTGAGTGCGGCTCGGATCCACAAAGTGGCGGGGGAACTGCGGGAAGCAGGGCTGCCCGAAGAGACGCCGGTGGTGGTGGCGGAAAAAGTGACCTGGCCCGGGGAACGCGTGATCCGGACCACTCTGGCCCGCCTGGAATCCCGCATCCGGGAGGCGGGGATCACCCGGCACGCGATGATTCTCGTCGGGAAGGCCCTGGATCCCGGTGAGGCAGGGGAATCCCACCGGTCCCGGCTCTATGATCCGGAATATGCCCACCTGTTCCGGCCGACGGTGAAAGAGGGATGAACCGAACCGTGCAAGAAGCCCGTGACGGGGAAGGAATCGCGCTGCTTGCGGTGACCCGTCGCGGATGCCGCCAGTTGGACCGTCTCCGGCGGGCATGGCCCCGTGCCGATGCCTTCGTTCCCTCGAAATTCGCCGGTGAGACCCGACAAGCGATGGAAGATGGAGCAGGTCGGTTGATTCCCTATCAAGGGCCCCTCCGGTCGTGGTTGAAATCCACCTTCCATCGCTACCGCGGATGGGTGATGTGGGTCGCGGTGGGGGCGGCGGTTCGTACCTTGGCGCCGTTGTTGCGGGGGAAGAAGGAGGATCCCGCCGTGGTGGCAGTGGATGAAGGGAGCCGTCATGCTGTCAGTCTGCTGTCCGCCCACCGGGGCGGGGCCAATCGGCTCACCCGGGAAGTGAGTCACCTGCTCGGGGCCCGGCCGGTGATCACCACCGCCTCCGAGGTGCAGGAAACCCTGGCCGTGGATGAATTGGATCGGGATCGGGGCTGGGTGCCGGGTGACGACACGGGCATGACACGGTTGAGCGCCGCTGTGATCAACGGGGAAACCATCGGAGTGGTTCAGGAAAGCGGCGAAGAGGACTGGCTGCCGGAAGAGGAGGCTCAATCGGGCCGGTGGCTTCGTTTTTCCTCTTTCCGGGAGGCGCTTTCCGCCCCGGAACGGGCGGAAGCCTGGCTGGTCATCACCCACCGTCTTCCGACCGGGGAAGAGCGCCGGCTGTGCTCAAAGGGGGCGGTCTATCACCCGCGGTCCCTCTGTCTGGGGATCGGCTGCAGCCGGGGGACTTCCGCCGATGAGCTGGAGTCCCTGATTCGGGACGTGATGAGCCGGTACCGGCTGGCCTTTGACAGTATTCGCAGTTTGTCCAGCATCACCCTGAAATCGGACGAGCCTGGGTTGCTGGAATTGGCGGAACGCCACGGTTGGCCGCTCCATTTTTATGAAGCCGGGGCATTGAACCGCCTCCCGATTCCGCAGCCTTCCGATGTGGTCTACCGGGTGACGGGAAGCCGCGGCGTCAGCCAGCCGGCGGCCCTGCTCAGCGCGGGGACGGACCGGTTGCTGGTGGAAAAGGAAAAGAGCCGAAACGCGACGCTTTCCATCGCCGTGTACGGCGGGGGAGCGGAAATCAATACCAGATCCGGAGGGATGGATCATGAAGATGACGTTGCTGATCGGACACGGCAGCCGGGACCCGGAGGGGTGTGAAGAGTTCCGGGAAATGGTGGAGAAGATGCGGCAGCGGCTGCCGGACCGGCGGGTGGAGTTCTGTTTTCTGGAATTTGAGTCCCCCAACGTCCGGGAAGGCGTGGACCGGTGTGCGGCCCTGGGGGCGACGGAGGTGACGGCGATTCCGATCATGCTGCTGGACGCTCTCCACTATACCGACGACATTCCCAGGGAACTGGAAAACGCCGGGAAACGGCATCCCGGGCTCTCCATTCGTTACGGCGCCCATCTGGGCTTTCACGAAAAGATGCTGGAAGTGCTCCTTCAATGTCTGCGGGAGGCGGGCGAAGATCCCACAGGGAAGAACGAAGGGGCGGCCGTTTTGATGGTGGGCCGCGGAAGCAGCGATCCCGTTGCCAACAGCAATTTTTTCAAGCTGGCCCGGATGCTTTGGGAACGCACGACCTATGAGACCGTGGAGAGTTCGTTTATCGGACTGACCCACCCCCGGCTGGAACAGGGGATTGACCGCTGTCTTCGTCTCGGGGCCAAGCGGGTGCTGGTGCTGCCTTACTTTCTGTTCACCGGAAAGTTGTACAAACGGATCGCCAAGATCACCCGGGAGCATCGGGAGAAACACCCGTCGGTGGATTTTAAGCTGACCCGCCACTTCGGACTTCACCCCCTGGTTCTGGAGGTGTTGGAGCAGCGGGTGGCGGAGGCGCACGAAGGCACGTTTACGGCCTATGACCATGATTGGATGCGGGACCTGGCGGAGCATCGCTACGGAAAGAGAGGTCATCACCACCACCATCACCATCACGGACACGGCCATTCCCACGAAGAGACGGCCCATGGGGTGAAAGGATGAGCCAAAGGGGAGGGATTCGGATCATCGGCCTGGGACCCGGGGATCCGGGGTTGATGACCCCCCGGGCATCGGAAGCCCTCGAGGGGGCGGAGGTGGTGATCGGATACCGCGGTTATGTGGAGAGGGTGAAACCGCAACTGGGGGATCAACGGGTGATCGCCCGGGAGTTGACGGAAGAAGTGGACCGGGCGCGGGAGGCGTACCGGTATGCCATGGACGGATACCGGGTGGCGGTGATCTCCAGCGGGGACCCGGGAATCTACGCGATGGCCGGGTTGGTGTTCGAGGTGTTGAAAGAAGCTGGCTGGCGGGAAAGAGAAGGCCCCGCCGTGGAGGTGGTGCCGGGGGTGTCCGCGCTTCAGGCCTGCGCGGCCCGGGTCGGTGCGCCTCTGATGCATGATTTTTGCGCGGTCAGCCTCAGCGATCTTCTCACCCCGCGGGATGTGATCCGGCGGCGTCTGCAAGCGGCGGCGGCGGGGGATTTTGTCACCGCTTTATACAATCCCCGCAGCAAGCGTCGGGTGGAACCGATCCGGGAAGCGAAGGACATTTTTCTTCGGTACCGTTCGGGGGAGACCCCGGTGGCTCTGGTCCGGAACGCCTATCGCGAGGGGGAAGAGATCCGGCTCACGGTGCTGGCACAAATGCTTTCCCATCCGGTCGACATGTTGACCACCGTGCTGATCGGCAACTCCCACACGGTCTTTTACGAGGGAAAAATGCTGACCCCGAGAGGTTATCGGGCACGGTATCCACTTTCCGTTTCCGAAAAAAAGGAGGGGAGAGCGTGATCCTGGTGTTGGCCGGCACAGGGGAGGCTTATGACCTGGTCCGCCGCCTGTACGCGTGCCGGCTGTCCTTGGAGGTATCCACAGTGACCGATCACGCCGCCCGGGTTTACCGCCGGGAACACATCCCTGTCCGAACCGGGCGGTTGGACCGGTGCGGGCTCTTGAAATGGATCCGGAAAAAGGGGGGACGGTTGTTGGTGGATGCGACCCACCCCTTCGCCGAGAAGGCTCACTTCGCGGTTCGGGACGCGGCCCGGGCGGCGGGGATTCCCTGTTACCGTCTGGAACGTCCCCCTTTAAACCTGGCCGACGGCTTCGGGCTGCACCGGGTTTCCTCCGACCGGGAAGCGGCCTCCCTGGCGGCCCGTCTGGGAGGAACCGTTTTTCTTACCACGGGGAGCAAAGGATTGCCCGTCTATGCCCGGCGGTTGTCGAAGGCGCCGGGGGTCCGGTTGGTGGTCCGCCTGCTTCCAACGGTGGAAAACCTGCGCCTCTGCGACCAGTGGGAGATCGATCAGTCGAACATCGTGGCGATGCAGGGCCCTTTCGGCAGAGGAATCGACGCCGCCATGCTGCGACATTTTTCGGCCGACGTCCTGATCACCAAAGAGAGCGGAGGGCTCGCCTGGATCCGGGAAAAAATCGAAGACGCCCTGGCGGCGGGACTTCAAGTGGTGGTGGTCGAAAGACCTCCACTGCCCGAGGGGATGCGCGTCTTTCATGACTGCTCCCAATTGGTTCGATCGGTACAGGAACAGGTGGGGATCCCCCATGGATGAGGAGCCGCAAATCCTGGATCACGCTTCCGAAACCCGGTGGGTGGAGGTGGAGGTCCAGGGAAAGATCCAACGTTTGCGCACCGGCTTCACCACCGGGGCTTGTGCCGCCGCCGCCGCCAAAGGGGCGCTGCTTTCCCTGATCAGGCAGTGTCCGGTCCAACGGGTGGACATTCCTCTTCCGGCCGGGTTCCGGGTTTCCTTCCCATTGAAGGAGACGGGATTCGATGCAAATCAGGCGCGCTGCGCAGTGGTGAAGGACGGGGGAGACGACCCCGATGCCACCCACGGGGCGCGGATTGTCGCCACCGTCACCTGGCGGAAATCTCCGGGGGTGGGATTGGACGGCGGGGACGGGGTCGGCAGAGTGACCAAACCCGGGCTGAGTGTTCCCGTGGGGGAAGCCGCGATCAACCCGGTCCCTCGCCGGATGATCCGCCAGGCGGTGAATGAGGTGCCGGGCGCAGAGCTGGAGCGGCGGGGAGTGGAAGTGGTGATCTCTGTTCCGGGCGGGGAGGAAATGGCGAAGCAGACCTTAAACGGCCGCCTGGGAATCGTCGGGGGCATCTCCATCCTGGGAACGACCGGGATCGTCCGCCCCTACTCCACCTCCGCCTACCGGGCCAGTGTGGTGCAGGCTGTCCGGGTGGCGACGGCCAACGGGTGCCGGGAGCTGGTGCTGACCACCGGGGGGCGGAGCGAAAAGGCGGCGATGCGAATGTACCCCCATCTTCCCGAAGAGGCCTTCATCGAGATGGCGGATTTTCTGGGGGACGCCCTGGGAGCCTGCCGAAGCCGTCATGGTGTCGACCGGATCAACCTGGTGGGGATGATGGGCAAGTTCTCCAAAGCGGCCCGGGGGAACGGGAATTTGCACGCCCATCGCGTCTCCGTCGATTTCGAGTTTCTGGCGGACCTCGCGAAAAAAGCGGGGGTCGCGGCGGATGAAATCCGGCGGATCCGGAAAGCCAACACCGCCCATCAGGTGGGGACACGGATGCGCCTTCTGGGGCAACGGTCTTTTTTTGAGCTTCTCTGCCTGTCGATCGTCCAAAAAGTTCGGCAAAAGGTGGGGCGTCCTTTGACGGTGGAAGCCGTCGTCATCACACCCGAAGGGGAGATCCTGGGTCGGCGGTCGATCCGGAACGAAGAGAAAAAGGAGGGGAAGGGATGATTCTTTATCTGACCACGGCGGATACGGATATCCTGACGCTGCGGGAAGCTTATGCAGAACTGCCCGACGGGTTTCCGACGATCCGGACGGCCAATGTGACCGACTGGGCGGACCGGGAGGAAGAGGCGCGGGAATTCCTGGACCGCCGCCTGCCCGTTGCCAGGGTGGTGATTCTCCGACTGTTGGGTGGCAAAAAGGCGCATCCGCCTTCATTTGAACGGGTGGTCCGTCACTGCCGGGAAAAGGAGATTCCGCTGATGGCCTGGCCGGGGGATCAGGAACCGTATCCGGAGCTGCAGGAGGCCACCAACGTGGCCCCGTCCTTGTCCAGTCAGGCGATGCTGTACGCCGTATACGGCGGGGTCCGCAACTTCGTCCAGTTGTTTCGGATGATCAGCGATACGTGGCTGGGAACGGCGTATGGATACGAGGAACCCAGAGACCTTCCCTGGTCCGGAATCTACCGGCCGGGCTCGCTGGAACCTCTGGACCGGCAGGAATGGGAAAAGAACATTCAACCGGAAGAGGCGGCAGCCGTGGAGGGCGAAAGTCCGCCGGTGGTGGGGATCCTCTTTTACCGCGCCCATTGGATGAGCGGCAACACCGACTTTATCGACTCCCTGATGGAATCCCTGCGGCGTCGGGGGTGTGTCCCGCTGCCGGTGTTGACCCAAAGCCTCAAGGCGGGACCCGACGACGGTGTCCAACAAAAGGACTCGGCATGGCCCCTGCTGACGGATCCGTCGGGAAGGCCGGCGGTGGACGCCCTGATTGTCACCATGAGCTTTTCGGTCCACCGGCGGAGTCCCGATGACGCGGGAGAAGGAGAAGAACGCTCCTGGATTGATGGGCTGGACGTTCCGGTGCTGCAGGCCATCGTGTCGCTCCATGAACGGAAACGGTGGGATGAGAGCGACGCCGGGCTCACTCCCCTCGACACGGCGATGAACGTGGCCATGCCGGAGTTTGACGGGCGCATCATCACCGTTCCCTTTTCCTTCAAGGAGACGGTTCGGGAAGATCCCCTCCTCGGCATCCCTCTCCGCCGTTACGTGGCCGCCGGGGACCGGACGGACTTCCTGGCGCGTCTGGCAGCCCGCTGGGCCCGTCTCCGACGCAAACCGGCGGGGGAGAAACGGCTGGCCTTTCTGTTGACGAATGCACCGTCCAAAAACTCCCGGATCGGAAATGCGGTCGGACTGGACACGCCCGCCTCCATGGTCCGGATCCTTCATGCTCTGAAAGAACAGGGCTATCATGTGGGAAATCCGGAGGATCTGCCCCGGGACGGGGATGAGCTGGCATTGAGGCTGATCGAACGTTGCAGCAACGACCGGGGTTATTTGACCGGGGAGCAATTGGCCGGGGCGGAAGGGCATTTGACGAAAGAAGACTACCGCAAACGTTGGGAGCAGATATCGCAAAAGGCCCGCCGGGGGATCGAAGATACCTGGGGCCCGCCGCCGGGGGATGTGTTCCTCCACCTGGACCGGTTGGTGATCCCCGGGATCCGGTTCGGCCACATCTTTGTGGGTCTTCAGCCACCCCGGGGATTCGGAGACAATCCGATCGCGATCTACCACAGCCCCGATCTGGTTCCCACCCATCACTACACGGCCTACTATCATTGGCTCCGTGAGAGCTTCGGGGCCGATGCGGTGGTCCATGTGGGAAAACACGGAACCCTGGAGTGGCTGCCGGGGAAAGGAACGGGCCTCTCCGTTTCCTGTTATCCGGAAGTGGTGTTGGATGACCTTCCCCACTTCTACCCCTACATCATCAATAATCCGGGGGAAGGAACCCAGGCCAAACGGCGCAGCCACGCCACCATCGTCGACCATTTGGTTCCGGTGCTGACCCAGGCCGACACTTACGATGAGCTGGACAAACTGGAACAGCTGATGGACGAACATGCGCAGATGCAACCCCTGGATCCCAAAAAACTCCCCCTGATCGAAAAAGAAATCTGGGATACGGTGGTTCAGGCCCGGCTGGACCGGGATCTGAACCGGGACGAGTACCCCGAGGATTTCGAGGCGTTTATGGAAGAGATCGACGGGTATATCTGCGAGTTGAAGTCCGCCCAGATCCGGGACGGTCTCCACGTGATGGGCCGGCTGCCGGAAACGGAGGAGGCTTGGACCGATCTGCTGTACAGTCTTCTTCAACTGCCGACGGGTTCGGTGCCCTCCTTGCCCGAGGCGGTCTGCCGCGACCTCGGCCTGGACTGGGACGGGCTCCAAAACGATCTGGGAAAGCGGTGGCCAGGTTCACTCCCGGTGGCGGATCCCTGGTTTGGCGGGGTGCGCACAGTGGGGGATGTCCGCGAGGAGGTCATCCGCCTGTCCAAGGCGGCACTGGCGGAAAAGGTGATCCGGCCGGCCGGTGTGGTCCCGGGTAACCCCGGGTCCACCGCGGAGGGCGGCTCCGAAACGGATGCCCTCCTGCCGGCGCAGGAGGGAAGGACGGAAAGCGTGCTCGGGTATGCCCGGGACCGCCTGCTCCCCAAGCTTTTGGAGACGCCGGCGGAAATCGGGAACCTGCTGCACGAGCTGGAAGGGGGGCTCGTCCCCGCCGGTCCCAGCGGCTCCCCGACCCGGGGGATGCCGGACATCCTGCCGACGGGGCGCAACTTTTATTCCGTGGATCCCCACTCCCTTCCTTCCCCCGGCGCCTGGGAAGTGGGCCGGCAGCTGGCCGAAGAGCTCATCCGGCGGTATCGGGAGGAAGAAGGGGAGCCTCCCCGCACGGTGGGGCTCGTGATGTGGGGGACCTCCGCCATGCGCACCCGCGGAGATGACATCGCCCAAGTGCTGGCGCTGCTGGGGGTTCGGCCGGTTTGGCGGGACGAAAGCCGCCGGGTGGTCGATTTGGAAGTGATCCCCCTGGAAGAGCTGGGACGTCCCCGGGTGGACGTCACCGTCCGGATCAGCGGGTTTTTCCGGGACGCCTTTCCCAATCTGGTCCGGATGATCAACCGGGCGGTGGAAATGGTGAACGGTCTGGATGAACGGGCGGAAGACAACCCCCTGGCCGCACGGGTGGCCGAGGAGACGGAGGAAAAGGTGGCGTCCGGGCTTTCCCGGGAAGAAGCCCGGGAGACTTCCCTGTACCGGGTGTTCGGCAGCAAACCCGGCACCTACGGAGCCGGGATGCTGCCTCTGATTGAAAGCCGCCAGTGGCGGGACGACCGGGATCTGGCCCGGGTCTACACCACCTGGTCCGGGTATGCGTATACGGAGAAGGAATACGGAAAGCCGGCGGCCGCCGAATTTGAAAACCGTCTGCGCCGGGTGCAGGTGGCCACCAAAAATCAGGATAACCGGGAACACGACATTTTCGACAGCGACGACTATTTTCAGGAACACGGCGGGATGGTGGCCACCGTTCGATCCCTGACCGGGAAGGATCCCAAAACGTATTTCGGGGATTCGTCCAATCCCCGCCTGATCCGGGTGCGCCATTTAAAGGAAGAGGCGCTCAGGGTGTTCCGGAGCCGGGTGATCAACCCCAAATGGATGAGGTCCGTCCGGCGCCACGGCTACAAGGGCGCCTTGGAGATGGCCAACACGGTGGACTTTTTGTTTGGCTATGACGCGACGGCGAGAATCATCGACGACTGGATGTATGAACAGTTGAGCCGCCGGTATGCGCTGGACCCGGAAGTCCGGCAGTTTTTCGCCCGATCCAATCCCTGGGCCCTCAAAGATATCGCGGAACGCCTGTTGGAAGCCGCCCAGCGGGGCATGTGGAAGGAGCCGGACCCGGAGACCACGGAAGCACTGGCCAAAACACTCTTGGAAGCGGAAAGCCGAATCGAAGGATTCGGAGGAGAAAGGAGGGGGGAAGATGCATGAATCCGGGTATCCTTTTACCGCCATGGTGGGACAGGAAGACCTGAAAACCGCGCTGCTGCTCAATGCCGTCTCGCACCGGGTCGGAGGGGTGCTGATCCGGGGCGAGAAAGGGAACGGCAAAACCACGGCCGTCCGTGCGTTGGCGGAACTTCTTCCGCCGATCCCCGTTGTCCCGGGCTGTTCCCTGGGGTGTGATCCCAACGAACCCTTCACCTTTTGCCCCCACTGTGAAGGAGTCGCATCCGGGGAGCCCCCCCGCCACCGGAAGCCAACCGTGGCGGAACTGCCCCTGGGTGCGATGGAGGACCGGCTCTTGGGCCATCCTGATCTGGAGGCGATGATGAAACGGGGGGAAAAACGGTTCCGCCCCGGCCTCCTGGCCCGTGCTCACCGGGGGATCCTGTATGTCGACGAGGTCAATTTGCTGGAGGATCATCTGGTGGATCTGTTGCTGGATGCGGCCGCTTCCGGTCGCAACCGGGTGGAGCGGGAAGGATTCTCCGTCGTCCATCCGGCGCGGTTTATTCTGGCCGGAACCATGAATCCCGAAGAAGGGGATTTAAGACCCCAGCTGCTGGACCGGTTCGGGTTGTCGGTGGAGGTGAAGACCCCGTCGGATCCCCACCTGCGCTTAGAGGTGATGGAGCGTCGGATGGCCTTTGAACAAGACCCGGAAGGGTTCCGTGCCGCCTGGGCCGATGCCCAGAAAGAGGAGGCGGAACGATTGCGCGAAGCCCGAGAGCGGCTGAACCGGGTCACCATGCCCCGGGAACGGTTGGAGCAGGTGGTGCGCATCTGCACCGAAGCGCTGACCGAAGGGGTGCGGGCGGATCTGGTGATCTGCGAGGCGGCCAAAGCCCGGGCGGCATACTGCGGACGGGATGCCGTCTCTGCCGGGGATGTGAACCTGGCTGCCCGTCTGGCCCTTTCCCACCGGGCACAGCAACCCTGGCAGCCGGATCCCGGCCCTTCCGGTGGAGATTTCCCCGATCCCCCTTCGGGAAAAACGGGCGGCGGGGAAGAAAAGTTGCAGGAATCCCCGGGTGACTCCGAAGCCAGGCAAACCCCTTTGAACGCGGAAGCCCCCTCCGTTCCCGACGGGGCAGGAAGCGAGGGGGAAGCGGTGCCGGGAGCAGCGGCGGCGCCGGAGGAGAGGCCGGAAGGAAGCGCCTCCCGGGAGTCGCCCGAAGCGTTCACGGATGCCGCCGGAAGCCAGGTGAAGGAATCGCTCTTTCCCGTCGGCAGTTGGTTTCGAATTTCTCCCGACGATCGGGAGGCGTCCCCCCGGAGGCGGTCATCCTCCGGACCCCCCCTTTCCCCGTCCCGTACCCGGCGGGCCGGGCGGAGGGAGCATCCCTTCCGGGGGCGCTGTCTGAAAAACCGGCCGTCTCCATCCTTGCAAGGGGCCCGTTCCTTCGACTGGGAAGGGAGTTTGATCGCCGCGTGCGGCAAACGGGGCGGCACCGGCGAGATCCCCCCTTTTCGTCTCCTTCGTCGGGAGGACCTGAGGGAAAAGGTGTTTGTCCAGCCCGACCGGAACCGGGTGCTGTTTCTGGTCGACGCCAGCGGCTCCATGGCGGGCTACGGTCGGATGGAACAGGTGAAGGGGGCGCTCCGCTCCTGGATGGAGGCGTGTTACCGCCGGAGAGAGGACGTCGCCTTGCTCAGCTTCCGAAACGGGGAAGTGACCCGGTGGCTCTCCCCCACCCGAAGCGTGCAAGCTGCGACACAGGCACTGGCGCAGTTGCCCAGCGGGGGCGGAACACCCCTGGCTGAGGCGTTGGAACAGAGTTATCAAAGAATCGGGCAATGGGACACCCGGGGAGGGGAAAGCCGGTTGGTGGTGGTGACGGACGGCCGTCTCAACCTTTCCTCCCGGGAAAACGGTTCTCTGGATGAGGCGTTCCGCCGGGTGCGGGAGGTGGCCGGCAAAATCCGGGAAGCCGGGATTTCCTGTACGGTGGTGGATACAGAGACGGGCCCCCTGCGCCTGGGATGGTGCCGGCGTCTCGCCCGGGAACTGAAGGGAGATTACTTGCACCTGGACCATCTCCGGGATCCGGATGACGGCGGTTTATTCAGAGGAATCGGGTGATGCGGTTGAAAAAGTGTCTGATGTTTCAGGGGACGGGCTCCGACGTGGGCAAAAGCGTCCTGGCCACCGCTTTTTGCCGGATGCTCCGGCAGGACGGCCATTCCGTGGCGCCGTTCAAATCCCAGAACATGGCCCTCAATTCCTATGTGACCCGGGACGGGCTGGAGATCGGACGCGCACAGGGCGTTCAGGCGGAAGCCTGCGGAGTGGAAGCCACGGCGGATATGAATCCGATTCTGATCAAACCCTCCGGCGATACCCGTTCCCAGATCGTGGTCCGGGGGAAACCTCTCGGGGATATGGATGCCCGTTCCTACCGGGAAGATTTTCACCGGGGGGCCTGGGCGGTCATCCTGGATGCCTGGGAGCGCCTGAGGAAGCAGGCGGATGTGATCGTGATCGAAGGAGCCGGCAGTCCGGCGGAGATCAACCTGAAGGACCGGGAACTGGTCAATATGCGTCTGGCCAAAACGATTCAGGCTCCCGTCCTGCTGGTGGCGGACATCGACCGGGGAGGCGTTTTCGCCCAGATCGTGGGAACGATGGAATTGTTGGAACCCGGGGAACGGGAACGGGTCGTGGGTTTTCTCATCAACAAATTCCGGGGAGATCCGTCCCTGCTGGAGCCCGGCCTCCGCTGGCTGGAGGAACGGACCGGCAAGCCGGTGCTGGGGGTGATTCCCTTTTTGCCTGATATCCGCATCGAAGCGGAAGATTCGGTGGCCCTGGATCACCGGCCGCGGATGCGGGGCGAAGGGGAGCGGATCCGGATGGCGGTGATCCGGCATCCCCGGATCTCCAATTTCACGGATTTGGATCCTTTGGAACGGGAGCCGGACGTGGAGCTCGATTATGTGGACCGTCCGGAAAGCCTCGGTTCACCGGACGTGATCATTCTCCCGGGAAGCAAAAATACGGTGGAAGACTGGCTTCATTGGTCCAGGATGCACCTTGCCGACGCAATCCGGCGGAGGATGGAGGAAGGAGCCCGGGTTGTGGGCATCTGCGGGGGATTTCAGATGATGGGAGAAGAAATCCGCGATCCAAGGGGAGTCGAATCCGATCGGAAAAGAGCCGAAGGGTTGAAGGTTTTCCCGCTGGTCACGGACTTTTCTCCGGAAAAACGGACGTTAAGGGTTCGCGGTGTCGTATCCGCCCGGCCGGAAAGCTGGGCATCCCTGAAGGGGCTGCCCGTGTCGGGCTACGAGATCCATATGGGAATTACCCACCCCACTTCGGGCCGGGAACCTTTGCTCCGGATCGCCGCCGAAGGGGAGGCGGAGCGGGCGGAAGGATCCATCACCCCGGACGGGCGGCACTGGGGCACTTACCTCCATGGAATCTTCGACAATGATGCGTTCCGGAGAAGCTGGCTCAACGGCATCCGGCGGGACAAGGGCTGGCTTCCCCTGGAGGAGACGGTCCGGTTCCGGGAGATGAGGGAAGCGGCTTTTGACCGCCTGGCGGATCATGTCCGACAACATGTCGATCTGAAAAGGCTGTACCGGATCCTGGGATGGAGCACGGAACGAGCTTGAGAGGAAGGATGGAGAATCATGAAAATCTACACGAGAAGGGGAGACGAAGGGCAAACGGCGGTGATCGGAGCCCGTGTTTCCAAGGACGATGTTCGGGTGGAAGCCTACGGTACCGTGGACGAGGCCAACTCTTTCGTGGGCGATGCCATCGCCCGCATGAGGGAGCGGGACGGACAGAAATATTCCGACCTGATTGAAGTCCTGACACAGATTCAACAGGAATTATTTGATGTGGGAAGTGATCTGGCCGTGGTCAAAGGGAAACGTCCCTATAAAATCACGGCGGAACATGTGGATCGTTTGGAGGAGTGGGTGGATCGCTGTTTGCAAGAGGCGCCCTCCGTGAAAAAATTCATCCTGCCGGGCGGAACCCCGGTCGCGTCCAGCCTCCACATCTGCCGGACCGTGGTTCGCCGGGCGGAACGGCGGGCCGTCACACTCACCCTGAACGACGAAATCAACCATGAAGCCCGCAGATACTTAAACCGCCTGTCCGATTTGTTTTTTGCCCTGGCCCGTGCCGCCAATGCCCGGGAGAAGATCGAAGATATTCAGTATGAGCGGGGAAGGGAAGTGTTTCGCAACCGCTCCCGCCGGGAAACCCGCCGCAGGGATGATGGCCTCCCGGGTTCATGAGGCGCGCGGCCGGCGTCGATGCCGTCGGGCTGTTAAGGAGAGCCGGGTCCGTACTCCATACGGATCCGGCTCTTTTCGTTTTGTATTAAGGAATAAAGTAATCAAACTGAAATGAATAGTCCAAAATGCCCAACATTTATATCAAAATCATGTATAATGGATTTGTAACTCTCTCAAGTGGGACATACATCGTGGGGAGGATGATTGGATGAAGAGATGGTCTTTTTGGTTGTCTGTTTTCTTGATTGCCGCACTGTCACTGACCGGTTGCGGAAAAGCTGCGGATGACGGGGGAGGAGCGGAGTCGGAAGGCGGTGAACAGCAACTCGCCCTGGGAACCGGGAGTACCGGCGGCACCTACTATCCCTTGGGAGGAGCCATGGCCAACCAGTGGAATAAAGATGTGGACGGAGTAAAAGTGACTCCGCAGGCCACCGGGGCATCGGTGGAAAACATGGCCCTGATCGGCAAGGGGGATCTGGACCTGGGGATGGCCGTCAATATGACGGCGGACGACGCCTACAACGGAAAAGCCGACTTTAAAGGCCAGGCGGTGAAAAATTTCGGAGCCGTCGGCGTCATCTACCCGGAAGTGATCCAAATCGTGGTTCCCAAGGACAGCGACATCCAATCGATCAAGGATCTGAAGGGGAAACGTGTCGCCGTGGGGCCCCAGGGGAGTGCTTCGGTCAACACGACCCGGGATATCCTCAAGGCCCACGGTCTCTCCTTTGATGACATCAAGCCCTTTTACGACGCCTTCGGCGATGCCGCCACCAAACTGAAGGACGGTCAGCTGGACGCCAGCTTCGGGATTCTGGGACTTCCGGCCTCCAGCATCGAGGAGATCACCGCCTCCGAAGAAGTCCGCCTGTTGGGCGTGGACGACGGGGCGCTGAAAAAGATGCAGGCGGAACGGCCATTCTACCAGCCTCTCAACATCCCGGGCGGGACCTATAAAGGGCAGGATGAGGACGTCCAGACCGTCACCCTGAAAGCGGTCCTCTATGCCAGCAATGATCTGGGCGAAGATTTGGTTTACCAACTGACCAAAGTGATGTACCAGAAAAGAGACACCATCGCACAAGCACATGAAACCGGCAAACAGATCGATCCGGAGAAAGCGCTGGAAGGGGTCACCACGCCGATTCACCCCGGTGCCAAAAAGTACTTTGAGGAAAAGAACATTGAACTTCCCGAGTGACCAGGAAACAGGCAAGTTTTAGAGATGAAAGGAAGAAGGGGGCTGGGGAAGCTCCCTTCTTTTTTACCCAATCGGTTCGGGTGAGGAGTTGGTTTTGATGAATAGAAACAGCAGGCAGGAACCGGGACTGCAGGGGGATGATGACGCGCAGAAGATACTGGAAAAATACGACCGGGAGCAAAGGTTTCGAAAAAAGCTGGGCTGGTTCAAACCCATCGTGACGGTTCTGGCGGTCGGTTTGACGCTCTTTCAGCTGTATACCGCCTTTTTCGGCACATTACAGTCCCAATTGCAGCGGGCTCCCCACCTGTCAGTGGCCTTGGCGCTGATTTTTTTGCTTTATCCCTGGAGAAAGGGGAAGACCGGAAACGGGGTCCCCTGGTATGACGTGGTGTTGGCAGCCTTGGCCTTGGGAGCCGGGGCCTACCATGTCCTGTACTACGAAGAATTGGTCAACCGATACCTGTACTCCAACACGGATATCGCCGTGGCCATCATCGGGGTGTTGCTGACCTTGGAAGGAGCCCGGCGGGTGGTGGGTTTGCCGTTGACCGCGGTTGCTTCCGCCGCCCTCCTCTATGCTTACTTCGGCCCGTATATCCCCGGGTTCGCCCAGCATCAGGGATTTGATGTGGAGCGGATCAGCACCTTCATGTTCCTGGGTTCCGAAGCGATCTTGGGAATTCCCATCGCCATTTCCTCCACCTTCATTTTCCTTTTTCTCTTTTTCGGTGTGGTGCTGCGTTACACCGGGGTCAGCCGGTTCTTCAATGACCTGGCCTTCGCCATCACGGGACGGATGGTGGGCGGTCCCGCCAAGGCGGCCGTCGTGGCCAGCGCCTTACAGGGAACGGTGACCGGAAGTTCCGTTGCCAACACGGTGGGGTCGGGCAGTTTCACCATTCCCATGATGAAAAAAGCGGGATACCGGCCGGAATTCGCCGCGGCGGTGGAAGCCTCGGCTTCCACCGGCGGGCAACTGATGCCGCCGATCATGGGGGCCGCCGCCTTTCTGATGATCGAATTCACCGGCATTCAGTACGGTCAGATCGCGCTGGCCGCCCTGGTCCCGGCCCTTCTCTATTTTGCGGGGATCTTCATCGCCGTTCACTTGGAGTCGAAGAAGATCGGTATCCTGGGCATGCGCGCCGGGGAGATTCCCAAAATAAAAAACGTCCTTCTGAATCAGGGACATCTGTTGTTGCCCCTGTTGGCCATCATCGGGGTTTTGATTTCCGGCCAGTCTCCGATCCGGGCGGCATTGATCGCCATTATCATGGCGGTCACCGTCAGCGTTTTTCAAGGAGTCCGCTTTCGTGAGGCTCTGGCACAGCGCTGGTACATGCTGGTTCCGCTGCTGCTCCTGATGGCATGGATGACATCCCCCGGATCGATGCCTTCTTTCATCAGCCAGGGAACCGCGGTGAAAGGCCTTTTGATCCTGCTGTCTGCAACGGTTCTTTTCAACCAATTCAGAAAGGGTTCCGGAGTCACCCTCCGGGATGTGCTCGCCATCATGGAAGAAGGGGCCCGAACCGCCCTGGGCGTGATTGTGGCTTGTGGTGCGGCCGGGATCATCGTCGGGGTGGTCACCCTGACGGGAGTCGGATTGAAGATGGCCGGAGGGATCATCAGTCTGGCCGGAGGGATTCTTCTTCTGACGATGCTCTTCACCATGATCGCCTGCATACTGCTGGGGATGGGGGTCCCGACCACGGCCAACTACGTGATCATGGCCACCATGGCCGCCCCGGCATTGTTGAAATTTGATGTGGGCGGGGTGGAGATCCCGGTTATCGCGGCCCACCTGTTTGTTTTCTATTTCGGCATCGTCGCCGACATCACTCCTCCGGTGGCCCTGGCCGCTTACGCCGGATCCGGGATCGCCAAATCCAACCCTTTCAAAACCGGGGTGACGGCCACCAAGGTGGCCATCGGCGCCTTTCTGATTCCTTACATCTTCGTGTACAACCCGGTGCTGGTGCTGGAAGGAGCCACATGGTGGTCGCTTCCTCTCGCCTTTGTGACCGCGCTGATCGGGATGCTGGGAGTCAGCGCCGCCATGATGGGGTACTACCGGACCCACACCCGAATGTGGGAGCGGATTTTCCTCTTCGTGGGAGGCCTCACCCTGATTGTCCCCGACCTGCTCACCGATGGGATCGGCCTGGTCATCCTGGGGCTTTTGTACCTCTTGCAGATGAAACGAAAGTCGCCGGACCGGCCGGCTTCCCTCAGTGCATAAGTCATGACAGGGCAAAGGAGTCTTCCGGGAACGGAGGCTCCTTTTTGCACCCGTGGTCCGACGGGGCCCGGAGCCTGGATTGTCAGGATCAAAAAAAGGGAGGCGTCCGAACCAGCGGCTTTGCTGTCCTGCCCGGCGGCAGCCAGCAAGGGCGTTCAGGGGCTAAAGCTTCTCTGTCTTGCATCCGCGGGTGTTGGCCCCTGCCCGCAGCGGGAGGATTCGGAGCGGCTTCGGGTGAATGCCGCCGCTCACTTTTTCACAATACTTCCAGGGTCAACCCGGAACGGATTCGGTTGAACCCGGTTTCAATCGTCTGTAAAATTTGATTGGAATGATCATTCTGATGACAGGGGAGTGAGAGGATGGAGCCGGTGTGGAGAAATACGATCGGGGATGTCCTTCGAAGAAGCGCGGAACGGAAGCCCGAACAAGCAGCCCTGATCTTTGAGGACCGCCGTTGGACATACCGGGAATTGGACGAAGCCACGGATCGGCTGGCCCGGGCATTGTTGAAGCTGGAGCTGAAAAAAGGGGATCGGGTGGCGGCTTACGGGCGCAACTCCGACGGGTTTGTGCTTCTCTGGCTGGCAGCGGCCAAAGCGGGACTGGTCCATGTCCCCGTCAATTACGCCCTGAAGGGGGAGGAACTGGCCTACATCCTTCGACAGTCCGGGAGCCGGGCGCTCTTCTGCGACCCGGACCTGATGAGTGATGCGGAAGCGGTGAAGGACGGGGGGGAGGTGGAAGTTTTCGGCACGATCCGGGAAGGGGAGAGCCTGGACGTGTTACGGATGGCCGAAAAAGGGGCGGCGGAACCGCCGGCGGTGGAGTTGGAAGATACCGACTTGGTGCAGCTCCTGTACACTTCCGGGACCACTTCCGCTCCCAAAGGGGCGATGATGACCCACCGGGCCCTGATCCACGAGTACATCGGCTCCATTCAGGCCTTGGATTTCCACGAAGGGGATGCCCCGCTCCACGCCCTTCCGTTGTACCATTCAGCCCAGATGCACGTTTTCCTGATGCCTTATCTGATGCTGGGCGCCACCAACCGGCTCCTGGAAGCCCCCGATCCGGCCAACGTGCTGAAGGTGCTGAAGGAAGAGGGCATCAACAGTTTTTTCGCTCCGCCGACCTTCTGGATCGCCCTGATCAACCATCCGGATTTCCGCCTCGATTCCCTTCAAAAAGGATACTACGGGGCTTCCATCATGCCGGTCCCGGTCCTGGAGAAACTGCGGGAGGCGGCCCCGGAACTGGGGTTCTACAACTGCTTCGGCCAATCGGAGATCGGACCGCTCGCCACCGTGCTGCGGCCGGAGGAGCACGGGGAGCGCCCCGATTCGGCGGGCAGACCGGTGATGTTCGTGGAGATGCGGGTGGTGGATGACCGCATGCGGGATGTGGGACCCGGTGAAATGGGGGAGATCCTCTACCGTTCCCCTCAACTCTGCCAGGGGTATTGGGACAAACCGAAGGAGTCGGAAGCGGCTTTTTCGGGGGGCTGGTTCCACTCGGGGGACCTCGCCCGGGTGGATGAGAAGGGTTACATCTACATCGTGGACCGAAAGAAAGACGTGATCAACACCGGCGGGGTGCTGGTGGCATCCCGGGATGTGGAAGACGCCATCTACACCCATCCCGCCGTTCAGGAAGTGGCGGTGATCTCCACGCCGGATCCCAAATGGATCGAAGCGGTGACGGCCATCGTCGTGTTGAAAGAAGGGGAGCATGTGGAGGAAGCGGAACTGATCGAATATGCCAAAGAGCGCCTCGCTTCCTTCAAGGTCCCCAAAGCGGTCCACTTTGTCAAGGACCTCCCCCGCAACGCTTCCGGCAAGATCCTGAAGCGATTGTTGCGGGAGGAGTTTGCGAAAGTCACCCGGTAACCGTTCTTCGGCAGAAAAAACCGCCAGCCTGTGCTCATCACACAGGCGGCGGTTTTTTATCGTCATCCGGGGGAAAATCGAACTCCCTCTCAGGTTGCTGAGACCAGATATTGACACCGATCCCTTTTCATTTGGAGTACCTCCTGCTGTTATTCAGGGGTCAGTTCCTGACCACCCAGTGTGCTGACAGCTTACAGCAGGTACTTTTTCTTTTTCAAAGTGCGAGTTCTTTTCATTGCAGGAATGCTCCTGAAGGGAAGAAGTTCGTCACCGTTTCCCATTGTTTACCGAAGGGGCGTGTGGTAAAAATAAGGTTATGTTGATTATTGCAACAGGAACGGAGTGCTGCCATTGAAAGTATTGGGAATCGCACCTTACCCGGGGCTGAAGAAACTGATGTTGGAACTGGGAGACCAGGAACCGTCGATCGATCTGTTTGTAGAAGTGGGAGATCTGGAAGAGGGATTGGAACGGGCCCGGCAAGCTTCAAAAGAAGGCTACGACCTGATCATCAGCCGGGGAGGTACGGCCCGCTTGATTCGGGAATCGGTGTCGCTGCCGGTGATCGACATTCCGATATCAGGTTATGACATGTTGCGGGTGTTGACCCTGATCCGGGACTACAGGGGAGAAGCCGCCATTGTGGGTTTTCCCAACATCGTCGAAGGTGCCATCACCATCCGGGATCTCCTTGGATTGAACATCCAAAGCCATACCCTTCAACATTCCGGAGAGGTTCAGGATTTGCTGTTCCGGTTACAGGAGAAGGGTGTGCAGGTGGTGATCGGGGACGTGATTACCGTCAGAGCAGCGGAAGAAACGGGTCTCAACGGCATTCTCATCACATCAGGAAAAGAAGCCGTTCTGGAGGCATTCCGCCAGGCAAAACAGACATATCGAGTGGTGCGGGATCATACCCGGCGGTCCCGTCTTTTCCGAACAGTCCTGGAGGAGGATGATCGTGGGATCTTGGTGGCGGACGGTGAGGGAGAAGCACAATACGCCAATCCGCGAATCCGGAAGTGGCTGGGCTTGGAAACGGATTCTCCGGAGGTGGTCGCTTCCACACTCTTTCGGAGGGAGCCCCGTCTCCGGGGGGCGGAGGGGCAGCAGCTGGTGCGGCTCCCCGGCGGCCCCCTTCTGGCCGTGGACATCCGGGTCAAAGATTCTATCAAGATCTGGGTCTTAAGGGAAACCACCCTCTCCTCTGACGCCGGCATGGATATCCGATACCGGAAATTGGCTCGGTTCGCCCGGATCACTGGCCACAGCCGAAAGATCCGGGAGGCGGTAAAAAAGGGGAGGAAGATCAGCCGCACGGTATCTCCTGTCTGGATTTTGGGGGAGGCGGGAACCGGAAAAGAGACGTTTGCTCAGGCCATCCATTCAGAGAGCGGAATCTCCGGTCCTTTCATCACACTGGACTTCAATCGCATCGATCCCAAGGAAGCCCCTTCGCTCCTGTTCGGGGAGAAGGACCGGGCGGGAGTGTTGGAGGCCGGCAAGGAGGGAAGCGTTTACTTCCGAAATGCCGACCGTTTTCCCGCAGATTTGCAAAAGCGGCTGTTCCGCAAGTGGAAATCAGGGAAGGACCTCCCCCGACTGATGTTTTCTTCCACCCTTCCTCCCGGAAAAGAAGAAGGCGTCTTTTATTTTGATCCTGCCACATCCATTCTGTCCCTTCCACCCCTGAAAGAAAGGATGGAAGATCTGGAAGATCTGTGCCGTCTTTTCCTGGCGGAATTGAACACCAAATACGGAAAGCAGATCGTCGGTTTGGAACCGGCTCTGTTGAGAGAATTCCGGGAAATCTCCTGGCCCGGCAACATCGCCCAGCTCCAATCGGTCCTGGAATCCCTCGTCCGCCGTCTGGAAGGACCGTACCTTCCCTTGAGGGAGGGGAAAGAGGAATGGGAGCGGTCCCGATCACAAGTTCGAAATGTTGCAGAAGACAACGGTTGGTTGGATGGAACCTTGGAGGAGATTGAACAACGAATCATTCGCCAGGTTTTGAAGGAAGAGGGAAATAACCAGACCAGAGCGGCAAAACGATTGGGGATCAACCGAACCACATTATGGCGCAAACTGAACCGATAACCTTTCTCCGCAATCAAAGGAACGAAATTCCATTGTATATAGCAACAACATTCGTATATTATTTAATTGAAACCGCTTTCCTTTTGCTTTGCGTTGCATTATGAAACAATAGAAACCGGAGATAAGGGAGAGGTTCATATGAAAATCAAAGCGACCATGGATCGGATTCCGGGGGGGATGATGGTAGTTCCGTTGCTGTTGGCCGCCATCATCAACACCTTCGCTCCTGGGAGTCTGCGCATCGGGAATTTTACGCAGGATTTGTTCGTTGATGGAGCAGGAACACTGATTGCCTTGTTCCTGCTGTGTGCAGGGGCGCAAATCGATTTGCGCAGTTTCGGGGTCAGTCTTGCCAAAGGGGGGACGCTTCTCTTCATCAAATGGTTGGTGGGGGCGGCCGTCGGCCTGTTGGCTTACACTTTCGCCGGTTCGGACGGCTTGTGGCTCGGACTGGTCCCGATGGCCGTGATCGCAGCCATGACCAACAGTAACGGTGGGCTTTACATGGCCATTGTGGGTCAATACGGAAACAAAGAAGACAAAGCGGCCTATTCCCTGTTGGCCCTGAACGACGGTCCTTTCCTGACGATGGTTGCACTAAGCATTTTCGGGGCCATGGGATTTGTGGAAGGATTCTTTTCCCTGACCGCTTTTGTTTCCGTTCTGCTGCCGATCTTGGTCGGGATGGTGTTGGGCAACCTGGACAGCGATATGAGGGAATTTCTCGGAAAAGGCAGCGACATGCTGATTCCCTTTTTCGCCTTCGCCCTGGGAATGGGAATCGACTTCGGTAAAATCGTGGAAGGCGGTTTGGCCGGTATTCTGCTGGGAGGTGCTGACGGTATTCGTCACGGGAACGGCGGGCTATCTCACCTTCAAGGCTTTCGGATGGAACCCGATTGTGGGGGCGGCTGAGGGATCCACGGCGGGGAATGCGGTGGCCACACCCGCCGCCATCGCGGCAGCCAACGCTTCCTTTGCCAAAGTTTCCGCTCTCGCCACGGTGCAAGTGGCCGCATCCACAGTGACGACGGCCCTTCTGTTGCCGCTGTATATCGCCTTTCTCGTGAAAGCGCCGTGGAGGAAAAAGAAAGCCACGAACGCCGCCGAATAGGAGGCACAACAATGCAACGACACAGCAAGAAATCTTCTCCAACCATCGGAATCATCGCGGACGATTTGACGGGAGCCGGGGATACAGGGGTTCGATTTCTTTCCAAGGGATTGGATGTTTCGGTTCTGTTCGCACCCGAAGGAGAAGATCGACTGAGCGATGTGGTGGTGCTTGACACCGACAGCCGGACCCAAGACCGGGAAGCGGCTTATGCGCTCGTATCCCGTGCGGCGGTTTGGATGAAAGGGAAGGGGTGCCGGACGGTTTATAAAAAAGTGGATTCCACTCTCCGCGGTCATATCGGGGTGGAAATCCAGGCAGTGATGGAGCAATTTGAATTCGACTTTGCCGTGATCGCTCCCGCTTATCCCAAAATGGGCCGCACCACGGTAAACGGAATTCAGTATGTGGAAGGAATACCCCTGCACGAAACGGAAATGGCCCGGGATCCCAAAACCCCGGTGAAAGAATCCAACCTGGTAAGGCTGCTCAGGCAGCAGTCCGGAGAGAAGACAGCTCACATCGATCCGCGTTCCTTGGGCGACGATGCTACCCGGTGGCAGGAAGTGTTGGATCGTTGCCGGGAGGAGGGAATCCGTTGGCTGGTGTTTGACGCCCGAACGGATTTGGACCTCGCTCTTCTTGTCCGGCAGATAAAAGCAGCTTCCCACTCTGTCCTTTGGGTGGGATCCGCCGGATTGGCCGAACATCTCCTTGATTCCGTACCGGAAACAGGGAAGGAAGCGCGGATGGAAAATGTGGCTTCGGGTCCCGTTATGGCGGTTGCGGGAAGCATGGCAGAAGTAACCCGGGTTCAGATTCAACGGGCGCTCACCCGACCGCGCACTGCAGGGGTGGAAGTGGATCCTTCCGAGCTTCTCCGGCCCCGTTCGGAAATCCTCGACCGCTACACCGCGGAAATGGAGGAGGCATTGAGGAGGGGTGACGATGTGATCGTCCATGTCAGCACCCGGGATGACGCCTTTCGGAGAGCGCGGCGGACAGGGGCGGATCTGGGAATGACCCCGCTCGAAGCAGGAAACCGTATTTCAGAGGAATTGGCCCGTCTGACCGGCCGGGTGATCCAACGCCACGAAGTGAATAAGCTGATTCTCACCGGTGGGGACACCGCCAAGAGCGTTTGTCGCCGTCTGGGGGCCCGTGGGATTTCCCTTCGGGGGGAAGTGGAACCGGGATTGCCCTTCGGGAACCTGATCGGAAACCCCCGCCGGATGACGGTTACCAAAGCCGGTGCTTTCGGATCGGGGGATTCCCTGATCCATGCGATTCATCAATTGAAAGGAACGAAAGCCAATGTCTGATTTGCCCATCATCGGAATCACCATGGGGGATGCGGCGGGAGTCGGTCCCGAAATCATCCTGAAGGCGCTGAAGGACCCGGAGATTCAACATATCTGCCGCCCCCTTGTGATCGGGGACGCCGCCATTATGGAACGTGCGGACCGGTTTGTTCGAACGGGACTGAAGGTGAACCCTGTCCGGACGGTAAGTGAAGCCGGATTTCGGCGGGGTTATGTGGATGTCCTCGATCTGGACCTGCTCCCCGCCGACCTCGAGCCCGGCCAAATTTCCGCCCAGGCGGGCGATGCGGCCTTCCGGTATCTGGAGCGGGCAGTCCACTTGGCGTTGGACGGGGAACTGAGCGCCATCTGCACGGCTCCGCTGAACAAAGAAGCGTTGCATAAAGGTGGGCACCCCTATCCGGGGCATACCGAGATTCTGGCCGAGCTGACCGGAACCGAAGATTATTCGATGATGCTGTCCGCCCCCCGGCTGAAGGTGATTCATGTCACCACTCACGTCGGCTTGATCGATGCGGTGCGGATGATCGAACCGAAACGTGTATACCGCGTCATCCGGCTGGCTCATGATACGTTGAAGCGTGCGGGTGTCTCCGAACCGAAGATAGCCGTTTGCGGGATCAATCCCCATGCCGGGGAGAACGGACTGTTTGGAAATGGGGAAGAGGAGGAGAAAATCATCCCCGCCGTGGAAAAGGCCGAGCGGGAAGGGATCCGGGTGAAGGGCCCTCTGCCCGCCGACACCCTGTTTTTCCGCGCGGTCCGGGGGGATTTTGATATCGTGGTGGCCATGTATCACGACCAGGGGCACGGACCGGTGAAGGTGCTGGGGTTGGACGCCGGGGTCAACATCACGGTGGGTTTGCCCATTATCCGCACCAGTGTCGACCACGGAACCGCATTCGACATCGCCGGGACCGGTCAAGCAGACGAGAAAAGCATGAAAGAAGCTCTCCGCCAGGCGGTGGAGCTGGCTCCCAAATCCTGATAAATCCATAGTTATAAAGGGATGAAACAAGGCCGACAACCTGATCAAAGGTTGCCCGGCCTTGTTTTGTTTTGCTTGGTTTTTTATTAGACAGGAAACCTTATCTTTGTCAGCGAAAATATAACTGATTCTTCGTAAAGGAGGTTATTGAGTGAAAAGTTCTTTCTTTAAAGGGTTCAGTCTGATTTTGAGTGTCGTTGTTTTTGCTTTTCTCCCCGGTGCCGCCGTCGTGGAAGGGGATGGCCTGGAGGGGGACATTCCCCTGCTTTCCAGCGACAATGTCCGTCTGGTGGGGCAATATCCCGGGGAACTCCTGATCTCCGCCAGCTTTGCCAGTGATCAACCCTATATGTACGCCAATACATTGTCGGGGATCACAGTGTACGACATTTCCGAACCGACCCGGCCCGTTCCCGTCGGCCATCTTCCCATCTCTTATTTCGAGAACGAAAACGCCAATCTGGCGGAACGGGAGGATGGGACCAAGTTTCTTCTGGTGGCCATTGACCTGTACGGGGTCACCCCGACCCACGACGATCCCAGTCTGGCCACCGACAATGAAATCGCCGTGGTGGACGTCACCGATCCCACCCATCCCCATGTGACTTCACGGGTAAAAACCACCACCCGCACCCACACGGTCACCTGCGTCAATCCGGAATGCACCTACGCCTATACTTCCGGCAGCAAGGATGATGCCGGGAACCCCGCTTTTTCCATCATCAACCTGAAAGACCCTGCTCAACCCTTTGAAGAGAAAGTCTATCCCAGTTCGGTCGGGGCGACCGGCCACGATTGGGACATCGATGCTTCCGGGGTGGCGTGGCACACGGGACTGGAGGGAACCGTCGCCTATGACATATCCGATCCTCTGAATCCCAAAGTTTTGAACGCCACGGATGAACGGGGTCTCAACGGAACCGATTGGAACAACTTCATCCACCACAACACCCTTCGTCCCCATGCGAAAGAATTTAAAAACCGGGGCAAAGGGGAGCTGGAGACCGATGAGAGCACCGAGCGGACGGCCGATCAGGTGAGAAAGGGAGAGACATTGATGGTGACCGAGGAAGACTATCTCCATCCGGGAACCTGCGAGGATGAAGGATCGTTTCAAACCTGGCAGGTCCAGCGCCTCGACAAGAAGGCAGGAGGCACCGATCCGTCCCGCATCGAGCCCGGCACCGGCACCATCGAACCGCTGGACCACTGGAATTCCAAGATTTTGAATACCGACGTGAATACACAGGCCGGCTTCATCTGTTCGGCTCATTACTTTGACTATCATCAGGCCGGGTTTGTCGCCATCGGCTTTTATCAGCAGGGGGTCCGAATCCTGGATGTGCGGGATCCCACGGAGATTAAGCAGGTCGGATACTGGTTCGCCGGTGTCCAGGAAGCCTGGGGAGCCCACTGGGTGCCCGAACGGGATGAAAACGGACGGATCACCGGTGACATGTCCAACCTTGTCTATGTAAGCGATCCCACACGGGGCCTGGATATCCTGGAGGTGGATCTGCCGGGGGCATCCCCTGACAAGACGAAAGGGGTTTCCCTTCCGATCACCACGGACATGATCCAAGTGACGGCGGACGGGCTCTCGGAAGCGATGCAACGGAAGATGTCCCATCATCACGACCACTGAGGATCCACACCCCCGCGGTTTCCGAAACCGCGGGGGTGTTTTGGAGGTGTTGTGGAAAATGAACGAAAATGGGGCGGTTTTTTCGTTGTTGACGCTAATTGACAAGGGGCAGAGGGCATGAGTCAATGGTACTGGGGAAGGCCGATGGATTGTGAAGTTCCAAAAGCGCGAAAGAAAGGATCGGTGACATGTGGTGGGCATAAACAAAAGACGGGTGCGGATCGGGATGATCGGCCACCGGTTCATGGGAAAAGTGCACAGCCATGCGTACCGGGATCTTCCTTTTTTCTTCGACCTTCCGGTCGAGCCGGTTTTGAGCGATTTGGCGGGGCGCAACGAAGAGGAGTTGAAGGCGGCGGCGGACGCCATGGGATGGGCTTCCTATGAAACGGATTGGCGCCGCCTTGTTGAGCGGGACGATATCGATGTAATCGACATCGTCACCCCCAACAACACTCACGCGGAAATGGCCATTGCCGCCGCCGAGGCGGGCAAACACGTCATTTGCGAGAAACCGCTGGCCCTGTCGGTGTCGGAGGCGGAACGGATGCTGGAGGCCGTCCGGAAAGCCGGTACCGTCCATATGATTTGCCATAATTACCGCTTCGCCCCCGCCGTCCAATATGTCAAACGGCTGATCGAAGAGGGGCGGTTGGGCCGGATTTATCACATTCGGGCCCAATATCTGCAGGATTGGATCATGGATCCTTCCTTTCCCCTGGTCTGGCGGCTCAAAAAAGAGGTTTCGGGTTCGGGGGCGCTGGGGGACATCGGTTCCCACATCCTGGATCTGGCCCGGTTTTTGGTCGGAGAGATGGATGAAGTGACCGGCATGATGAAAACCTTCATCCAGGAGCGGCCGCTGGGAGAGATGAGCGGCGGGTTGAATGCCCGGACCGACCGGGAACGCTCGGGTCAAGTGGATGTGGATGATGCGGTGGCCGTGATGGCCCGGTTCCAAAACGGAGCCCTGGGCGTCTTCGAGGCAACGCGTTTCGCCGGCGGAAACCGCAACGGGAACCGCTTCGAAATCAACGGGGAAAAGGGGTCCGTCCGCTGGGATCTGGAAAATATGAACCACCTCCAGGTGTATTTCACGGAGGATGAAGCGGGGCTGCAGGGATTCCGGACGATCAACTGCACCGAGGACGTTCATCCCTATGCCGGGGCTTACTGGCCTCCGGGACATATCATCGGTTATGAACACACCTTCATCAATTTGCTTGCCGAATTCATGAGAGGAATTGCCGGAGAAACGGCTCCGACGCCCGATTTTGAGGACGGACTGCAAAACCAGCGGGTGCTGGAAGCCGTGGAGGAGTCCGCCCGGACGGGAACCTGGGTGAAAGTGTCCCGCCCCGGCTCCTTGACCGGTCAATAAATCATCAAAACCATCCAATCATCGCAGAAGGGAGCCAACAGAGGATGACGAAACCATTGCGTGTGGGAATCATGGGCGCGGGAGGCATTGCCCGGGGGGCCCACCTTCCCAATTACAAAAAAATGGGCGATCGGGTGCAGGTGGTCGCCGTGGCCGATGTGATCGAAGAAAAAGCGGAAGAATGCGCCCGGATCCACTCCATCCCCCATTTTTTCAGCAGCCTGGAAGAGATGCTGGATCAGGTGGAGTTGGATGCGGTCAGCGTGTGCACTCCCAACAAATTTCACGCCCCGGCCACCATCGCGGCTCTTAAGGCGGGTTGCCACGTGCTTTGCGAAAAACCCCCGGCCATGACATCGGAAGAAGCCGAAGAGATGGCACGGACGGCAAAACGGCAAGGGAAAATTCTCACCTACGGGTTTCACTACCGTCATTCCCCCGAAGTGGAGACCCTGAAGCGGTTCGTGGATGCGGGGGAACTGGGGGAGATTTACGCCTCCCGGGTTTATGCCGTCCGGCGCCGCGGGATTCCCGGCTGGGGTGTTTTCACCAACAAGGAACTCCAGGGCGGCGGCCCCTTGATTGACATCGGGGTTCACATGTTGGACAGCGCTCTGTACCTGATGGGGTACCCCGAACCCGAGTTGGTGATGGGGGCCGCCTATCAGAAGATCGGAAACCGCAAAGGGGTCGGTCTGATGGGGGAATGGGACTGGAAAAATTACTCCGTGGAAGATATGGCCCGGGGCATGATCCGTTTCAAAGACGGAAGCTCCCTGATGCTGGAGACGGCGTTCGCAGCCAATGTGGAGAAGGATGACACCATGCAGGTGACCCTGATGGGGGACCGGGGCGGGGCGGATGTATTTCCTCTGAAAATCTATCAGGAGAAGCACGATACCCTGTTGGACATCACTCCCGCCTATCTTCCGAAAAAGAATTATCACGAGGTGGAGATCGAGCGATTCGTCCACAGTTGCCTGGGGCTCACCTCCCCCTTGTCCACTCCGGAGCAAGGTGTCATTCTCCAACGACTGATCGAAGCGATCTATCAATCGGCGGAAACCGGGGAAGCCGTCAAGCTGTAAAACAGGAGGGGGAGCGATATGGCCAATGGAATTCGGGTGACGGTCTGGAATGAGAACCGGCACGAAAAGACGAATGAAAAGGTGAAAAGCATCTATCCCCGGGGAATCCACGGGGCCATCGGCGACTTCCTGAGCCGGGAAGGCATGGACGTGACGACGGCGACGCTGGATGAGGCGGAGCATGGTTTAACCGAAGAAGTGTTGGCACGGACGGATGTATTGATCTGGTGGGGGCATCAGGCCCATGACGAGGTGAAAGAGGAGATCGTTGAGAGGGTGCAAAAGCGGGTGTTGGAGGGAATGGGGTTGATTGTCCTTCATTCCGGCCATTTCTCCAAGATTTTCAAGAAGCTGATGGGAACCACCTGCGACCTCAAATGGAGGGATATCGGTGAAACCGAACGGATCTGGACGGTAAGCCCCCGCCATCCGATCGCGGAAGGGATCGGGGAGTCCATTCGGTTGGAAAAGGAAGAGATGTACGGGGAGTTTTTCGATATTCCGGAGCCGGAAGAGCTGGTGTTCGTCAGCTGGTTTGAGGGGGGAGAGGTGTTTCGCAGCGGGTGCACCTATACGCGGGGGTTGGGAAAGGTGTTTTATTTCCGCCCGGGGCATGAGACTTATCCCACCTATCATCAGCCGGAGGTCCAGAAGGTCATCTCCAATGCGGTTCGCTGGGCTGCGTCCACGGCGGGAAACACACCGGTCTTCGGCAACGTGGAACCGGCGGAAAATCTGCAACGAAATATGAAATCATGAATCGATCGGGTGCCACATCCGTTATTCAAAAGGAACCGCCCCTCAGCAGGAGGAGGCGGTTCCTTTTTTATCGCACCTGTCCCGAGCCCAGCACCCGGTACTTGCAGGAGGTGAGTTCCTTCAACCCCATCGGGCCGCGGGCGTGAAGTTTCTGGGTGCTGATGCCGATTTCGGCGCCGAAACCGAATTGGGATCCGTCGGTGAAGCGGGTGGAGGCGTTATGGTATACGGCGGCGGCGTCCACTTCCTGCAGGAACCGGCGGGCCGCTTCTGCATCTTCGGTGACGATGGCCTCCGAATGGCGGGTGCCGTACCGGTCGATGTGTTCCATGGCTTCATTGAGGGAGTCCACCACCCGCACCGCCAGGATCCGATCCAGGTATTCTTTTTCCCAGTCGGTGTCATGGGCGGGAACGGCCCGGGAAAACCGATCCCGGGTCCGGGGACAACCCCGGATCTCCACTCCGGCGGTCAGAAGGGCTTCGCCCAGTTCGTGAAGATGGTGGTCCGCCCATTCCCGGTGGATGAGGAGGGTTTCCACGGCGTTGCAGACGGCGGGACGGTCGGTCTTCCCGTTGAGAACGATCCTCCCGGCCATTTCAGGGTCGGCCGACCGGTCCACATAGATGTGGCAGTTTCCCACCCCCGTCTCCAGCACGGGAACGGTGGACTCACGAACCACACGCTGGATCAGCCCGGCTCCGCCACGGGGGATGATCACGTCGATCCGTCCGTTGGAATGGAGCATTTCCCGGACGGCTTCCCGATCGGGATCTTCCACCAGCTGGACCGCATCCCTTGGCAGGGGGGTGAGGGCGAGGGATTTCCGGATGATCTCCACCAGACGGGCATTGGAACGATATGCCGATGAGCTTCCCCTGAGCACCACCGCGTTGCCCGTTTTCAGAGCGAGACCGGCGGCGTCCACCGTCACGTTGGGACGTGCCTCGTAGATCATGCCGATCACGCCGAGGGGGACCCGCACTTTTTCGATCCGGAGACCGTTTTCCCGCTCCGTCCTCTCCATCACTTCACCGACCGGGTCGGGGAGCCGGGTCAGCTCTTCCAGGCCCCGGGCCATCTCTTCCAACCGTGTTTCCGTCAGCTTCAGCCGGTCCGCCAGGGCCGGGGAAATCCCCGCTTCCTCTCCCTTCCGGAGGTCTTCGGAGTTGCATTCCAGAATCGAATCTTGTTCCTCCCGCAGCGTGCGGGCGATCGTCTCCAGGGCTGTGTTTTTTTCTTCCGCCGGGGCGGTGGCGAGGCGCTTCGAGGCGGTGCGAGCCGCTTCCGTTTTCCTTCGTACGTCGGACACCCTGTCTCTCTCCTCTCTTTCAATCAGATTCGGCACCGGTCCGGACCCAGTCATCCCGGTGAATCACTTCTTCCGGGCAGCCCGGGGCCAACCGGAGAGCCTCATGGGATTGCAATCCTTTCACCTGTCTCAGCAAGTCGGCGGAGTAGCGGCAGACTCCCCGGCCGAGGGAAAGCTGCCCCGGTCCGGTCACCTCCACCACCTCGCCGGCTGCAAAGCGGCCGGTGACATCGACAACCCCGCAGGGAAGCAAGCTTCCTCCGGATTCGAGAAGAGCGCGGGCGGCACCGCCGTCCACCGTCAGCCGGCCCCGGGGACAGGCGTGGGCGGCGATCCACTGCTCTTTTCGACTGACCCGGCGGGGAAGGGCATCCAGGTAGGTACCGGTTCCCTTTCCGTCGATGACGTCGTGCATCCACCCGGCGGACTCCCGGGCCGTGCCGATGTAGACCCGGACTCCGATGCGGGCGGCTTTCCGGGCGGCGGTCAGTTTGGAACGCATCCCGCCGGTGCCGAATGCCGACCGGCTGTCATCCAGCCGGTTGAGCAATGCTTCATCGACCCGGTTCAGATGGGGGATTTTCTCCGCGTCGGGATGGTCCATGGGATTCGCGGTGTAGACTCCGTCGGTGTCGGTGATCAAGAGAAGCCACCGAGCTTGGAGAAGGCCGGCCACCATCGCGGCCAGCGTGTCGTTGTCCCCCCAGCGGATCTCGTCGACGGCGACAGAGTCGTTCTCGTTGATGACCGGCACGCATCCCCGTTCCAACAAATAGTTCAGGGTATTGAGGGCGTTGAGATAACGGGTCCGTTGATCGAAATCGCTCCGGGTCAACAACACCTGGCCGCAGGATTCCCCGAAGGCGGTGAAAGCTTTTCGGTACCGCTCCACCAGATGTACCTGGCCGACGGCCGCCGCCGCCTGTTTCCCCGCCAGCGTGCAGGGGCGGCCGCTCAACCCCAAATCGTGAAAACCGGCGGCGATCGCCCCCGATGAGACGAGTACAACCCGGAAACCTGAACGCTTCAACCGGATGAGGGAAGCGACGTGACCTTCCAGAAGGGACGGATCCAACCGTCCCGACCCATCGGTCAGCGAGGAAGTTCCGATTTTCACCACGATGGTTTCTGTCTGCATGTTCTCACCTCCGGTTCATCAAACATAAACCCCCCTTCCGTCCAAGGACGAAAGGGGGGTTCTTCCGCGGTACCACCTTTGTTGGCACAAAACGTGCCCGACTTTGGCGGCCGTCTGATCACAGCCGCTTCCCGGGTGTAACGGCCGGGAGGACCGTCCGGTTCGTCACCGTCCGCATCGGGAGGTGGGTTCAGACGGGCGTCCCGGCAGAACCTCACAGCCTTCGGGTTCTGCTCTCTGGGCGGTAAGCCCGCCTTACTGGCCTCCGTCATCGCGTTTTTCGGATGGGCAGTGTTTTGATTGTTTGTATTATTATGCATGGATGTGCTTGATCTGTCAATCGGAAAAGGGATGCCGGAGGTGTAAAATGTCGGTGCGGAAAAAAAGGAAAGGAATACCCCATTAAGAGGCCCGGAGGCAGCTGATTTCCCGTTTTTCCTAAACATGCAAACACCCCACCCCCTGCAGGACAGGAACCGGAGTGGCTTCGGGATTGAATGTTCGTTTCGAGAAAAGGGGAAGCGTTTACCCAAAATAGCGACTTTGCTGTCCTGCCCAGCGGAGAATCAGCCTGCAAGGGCGTTCAGGGGCAAAAGCTTCTCTGTGTTGCAACCGAAGGCGTTTGCCCCTGCCCGCAGCAGGATGATTTGGAGCGGACGGTGTCTACATCTCTGCAGGACAGCAGCCGGAGCGGCTTTGGGTAAATGCTGCCGCTCACTTTTTCACAACGTTTCTACCCCGATTTACCAGCTGGCTTTTTTCACGCCGGGAATCTGCCCTTTATGAGCCAACTCACGGAAACAGATCCGGCACAGGTTGAACTTCCTCATGACGGAGTGTGGACGTCCGCAACGTTTACAGCGGGTGTAGTTTCGTACTGCATGCTTCTGCCTTCGTTTGGTTTTGGCGATCATTGATTTTTTCGCCACCGGGACTCCCTCCTCTCATTGAACTGCTTCCGTCTATAACGCTCCCATTCGTTCGCGGGACATCCATCGCACTGCGGCAGATTGTCCAACAAGGTTATTACCGGGCCCCCACCCTCGCCCGGACCCAGCAAGCATGGATCAATATGTATCAACCCACGCAACGAGCTGAAACCATACTCCCCAAAAACCTGCCCATTTTGAACAAAGCCCTGAGAAGGTACCGGTTATACAGGTAGGCCGGATTCACCGCGTATTCCGGTTCGAAGAAAGAGGGGATGTGAAAAAAGAGATGGTGACACACCCGCCACGCGCTTCACTCCCCGGGAATCCGCCAGTCGATTTCTTCCCGTCCCGCTTCCCGGAGGGCCCGGTTGATGGCGGAGAAGGGGCGGCTGCCGAAAAAGCCCCGTTTGGCGGAAAGGGGGGAGGGATGGGCGGATTCAATCACGGTGTGACGTTGGGGATCGATCCACTTTTTCTTTTTTTTGGCGTGGTTTCCCCACAAAAGGAATACCACCGGTTTCTCATGATCGTTCACGGAGCGGATGATGGCATCGGTGAAGGTTTCCCACCCCTGGTTTCGATGAGAGTGGGGCTGGTGCTCCCGAACGGTCAGCACGGTGTTGAGCATGAGCACGCCCTGACGGGCCCAGTGGGCGAGGTGGCCGTGTCCGGGAGGCTTGACCCCCAGGTCGTCTTCCAGCTCCTTGAATATGTTTTTCAGGGAAGGGGGGAGGGGCACTCCGGGCCGGACGGAAAAGGAGAGGCCGTGGGCCTGGCCGGGGTTGTGATAGGGATCTTGACCAAGCAGAAGGACCTTCACCTGTTTGTAAGGAGTGAGCCTCAGGGCGGAGAACAGTTCCTCTTCCGGGGGGTGGACCGTATGTCGGGTCCGTTCGGATTCAAGAAACGCTTTCAAGCGATGCACATAGGGTTGTTCCAATTCTTCAGCCAGGACTTCGTTCCAGTCCGCCGGCAGTTGAAAAGCCATGATGATCCCTCCGGTGTCGTCTTTTTCAGCAGAAGTCCATATCGACTTTACCATGGTGGCTCGCTCTTCGGTAGGGGGGAGGACGGGAAGCGGGAAATTTGGAATCGAAAAGAGGTTTTCTGCTTCCGGGGACGAAATGAACTAACAATCATAAAGGATGGCCTCGGGGAAAGAGGGGGAATTCCTGTGTCCAGCCACTTGGCGGAACAACTGTCGCGGAAGTTTGGCTTGCCTTTGAAGCAGACGGAACAGATCGTCAAGCACGCCCGGGATCGTTTGCATGCCGAGGAACTCTGCCGTTCCGAAAAAGAACCGGTTCATCGTTGTCCCCGTTGCTCCATGAGATGGTACCAAGTCACGTTTTCGTTCACCTGTCCCCGGTGCGGGTTGAGAGTGGAGTATCCGGATTGAGACGGAGGGCCGCCTCCCGTTTGGGACGGGAGGTTTTTTCTTTTTCCTCTGGCGAAACCGAAGTCAGACTAGTAAGATGGTTGGGAAGGGTGGATCTTTTGCGCAATGATCAGCCAGGGGGGATGGAAGAATGAGGGATGTTTACATCGTCAGCGGCGCAAGAACGGCCTTTGGCAGCTTTGGAGGGGCTCTCAAAGACGTCTCCGCCGAAGAGCTGGGCGTGCAGGCGGCCCGGGAGTCGATCCGGCGCGCAAGGCTGGAGGCTTCCCACGTGGATAACGTGGTGTTGGGAAACGTGATCCAAACCCATCGAGGGGCACCCTACCTGGCCCGGCACGTGGCTCTCCGGACGGGAATTCCGATTGAGGCACCGGCGTTGACCGTCAATCGTCTGTGCGGCTCCGGGATGCAGGCGGTCGTCTCTGCGGCACAATCGGTGAAGCTGGGGGAATCGGAAATTGCTTTGGCCGGGGGAGCGGAGAACATGAGTCAGGCTCCCTACGTTCTGCGGAAAGCCCGTTGGGGGATGAAAATGGGGGACGGGGAACTGGCGGATACCCTGTCCGAAACCCTGAGTGACAAGCAGTGCGGCCTCGGAATGGGCCTGACGGCGGAAAATCTGGCCGATAAGTACGGGATTACCCGGGAGGAACAGGACGAGTACGCCCTCCTCAGCCAGCAACGAGCCGAGGCTGCGAGAGAAAGCGGCCGCCTCGCCGAGGAGATTGTCCCCGTCCGGGTGAAAGGAAAAAAGGGGGAGAAGGAAATCTCCCGTGACGAGCATATCCGGTCCGGGACCACGGCGGAAGGCCTGGCCCAATTGAAACCGGTCTTCAAAAAGGGAGGAACCGTCACGGCCGGCAATGCCAGCGGTATCAACGACGGTGCCGCCTGTGTCGTCCTGGCTTCGGAAGAAGCGGTCCACTCTCGGGACACGACTCCGATGGGACGGATCGTCAGTTGGGCTGTCTGCGGGGTGAACCCCACCATCATGGGAATCGGTCCGGCGCCCGCCAGCCGGCTGGCCCTGGAACGGGCGGGAATGAAGCTGGAAGAGATCGATCAGGTGGAAGTCAACGAAGCCTTTGCGGCTCAGTACATCGCCGTGGAAAAGGAACTGGGACTTGACCGGGAGCGGGTCAACGTCAACGGCGGCGCCATCGCGCTGGGGCATCCGGTCGGAGCCAGCGGGGCCCGGATCCTGCTCACGCTCTTTCACGAACTGAAGCGGTGCGGCAAAAAGTACGGTTTGGCTACCCTCTGCATCGGAGGGGGGCAGGGAATCGCCATGGTGGTGGAATCGGTTTAAACAGCAGACGGAGAGGAGAAGATCCATGGTCGAATCGGAGATCAAGGTGCGTTTTTGCGAAACCGACGCGCTGGGTCACGTCAACAACACCAGTTATTTCATCTATCTGGAACAGGCGAGGGTGGAGTTTTTTGAAAACTTGGGCTCATCCATGGCGATGTCCCGTTGGCCCTTTATCCTGGGACACATCCAATGCGATTTCCTGCAGCAGGCCTATTTCAACCAGAAGCTGACTATCCGGACGGGAGTGGCCGGGATCGGAAACAAAAGCTTCCGTCTCCGGCAGGACATCCTGGATGCCATAAACGGCGTTCCGGTGGGCCGATCGGAATCGGTGATGGTCTACTTCGATTTCCGTGAGCAACAAAGCGTCCCCATCCCCGGAGAATGGGTGAAAAAGCTGGAAGAATACCGGGTGGAACCGGTGGCCAACCGGTAAGTCCCCCATTCCCGAAACAGCCGTCACCTCCGTTTTGATGGAGGGTGCGGCTGTTTATGCCTCTTTTGAGGGTTTTCTTCCTCCGGAACGGATCACCACTTTGAGGTCTCCTTTCAGCGCGGAGGTGCAATGGGGACACCGGATTGCCCGGGGAGAGATCGGTGAGTGGCAGAATGGGCATGGTTTTCTCCGGGAAACTGAAGAGACAACGTTCTTTTTTGGACGCCACTGTTCCACTTGGCGGACGAGAAAGAAAGTGACCGTGGCCACGATCAAAAAATCGATGACCGTATTGATAAAAGTGCCGTAGTTGATGGTGGGGGCACCGGCTTCTTTCGCTTCCTCCAATGTGGAAAAACGCTCTTGGGAGAGGTTGATGTAGAGATGGGTGAAATCCACTTTGCCGAGCACCAACCCGATGGGCGGCATGATTACATCTTCCACCAGGGAGGTGACAATTTTTCCGAAGGCGCTGCCCAGGATCACCCCGATGGCCATATCCACCACGTTTCCACGAGAAGCAAATTCTTTGAACTCTTTCCGCATTTCTTCACCCTCCGAAATCCGCATGTACACAATACGTATGTGGGGAGAACGGGGGGATATGAACAGGCGGATGAGAGTACTATCGCTTCGGCCATCCGAAGGAGGGGTGGATCTAAAAGCGTTGTGATTGATGTTCAGGCTCAGAAGAAGGGAAGCGTTTACCCGAACCAGCGACTTTGCTGTCCTGCCCAGCGGAGAATCAGCCTGCAAGGGCGTTCGGGGGCAAAAGCTTCTCTGTGTTGCATCCACAGGCGTTTGCCCCTGCCCGCAGCCGAATGATTCGGAGCGGACCGTGCAACCATCTCTGCAGGACAGCATAGCGCGACCGGGGAGCGCAAGCGACCCCAGGCGCGACTTGTGCTCTGTGAGTGCATAGCGAGACCGGGGAGTGAAGCGACCCAGGCGCGACTTGTGCTCTGTGAGTGCAGCCGGAGCGGCTTCGGGTAAATGCCGCCGCTCACTTTTTCACAACGCTTCCCCTCTTGGCCGGGTTTGTACACCCATTGTTCAGTTGATAAAAAAGAACGAACCAACCCCCGGTGGAAAACCGGGGGTTGGTTCGTTCCTTTCAACTGCGGAAACGATCCAGGTTGGCGAAAAAGTCTTTCAGAAAGTCGTAAAAAAGTTTCTCCGACGGAGGGAGTTCCCGGTTTTTTGGGACGATGACCCCAACAGTCCGGGTGAGTTCCGGTTCGCTGACGGGGATCTTGACCGTGGCCCGGGGGATATTGTCCATCAGGGTGATTTCCGGCAGGATGGTGACACCGAGACCGGCGGCGACCAGCCCTTTGATGGCATCGATATCCTCCCCCTCAAAAGAAATATCCGGGTGAAACCCCATTTGTTGGCAGGACTCAACCACAATCTGATTCAAGACGAAGCCGGAAGGGAAAAGGACAAAGGAATGATTCCGCAGTTGATCGAGCCGAAGGGCGGGCTGATCGGACAGCTCGTGACTGGCGGGGAGAAGTGCCACCAGCTTCTCCGAAAAAAAGATGGTTCCCGTAAAATCTTTCTCATCCGTGGGGACGGGGGCGATCATGGCCAATTCGACTTCCCCCCGAACGAGGGCGTCGATCAACTGCTTCATGGAACCTTGGCGGAGTTGGAATCCAATCTGGGGATATCGGGCCCGGAAGGCGGAGATGACGCGGGGGAGGATATGGGAAGCCATGCTGCTGGGAAACCCGAGGCGAATGGTTCCCCGTTCCGGGTCCAGGAACTCTTCGATCTCCACTTTAGCTTTTTCAATTTCCAGCATCGATTTTTCCGCGTGCTCCATAAAGATTTTTCCGAGAGGGGTCAGTCTGACGTTCCTTCCTTCTCTCACAAACAGCTGAACCCCCAGCTCCGACTCCAAATTGGCGATCTGACGGCTGACCGCCGACTGGGCCACGTGCAGAGCGTGGGCCGCCTCGGTGACGTGCTCCCTTTTGGCCACTTCGATGAAGTATTGGATCTGTCTCAATTCCATGATATCAACCTCCCACGGCCATTCATCTCATAATGAGATTGGTTATATCTAAAATATATATTGTTGGGATCAATCGTTGCTTTTAAAATAACAAGTAAAAGCGCGAAGCGCAACAATCGTCAGAAAGTAAGCCGAACGATCTTCGTCCGGCATTATTTTTAAAGGGAACATACCAGAGAGAGAACCAAATGGTGCGGTTCAGAGTGGTTTGACCAGCACAGAAAAGAGAGGTGAAGCCTCGTGGCGGCGTTTACGAGCTATCCGGACAAACAGGGATTGTACACTCCCGAGTTTGAACACGATGCCTGCGGGATTGGTTTTGTGGCCAACCTGAAAGGGAAGCCTTCCCACGATATCGTCAAAAACGGCCTGGAGATCCTCTGCCGTCTCGTTCATCGGGGGGGCCAGCAGGATCTGGAGACCGGGGACGGATCGGGGATCATGCTCCAAATCCCGCATCAATTTTTCAAAAAATACTGCGGTTTCGAATTGCCCGCCCCGGGAGAATACGGGGTCGGGATGCTGTTTTTGCCCCGTGACGAGGCGGAACGGGCCGACTGTGAAAAAATGTTGGAAACCATCGTCGAAGAAGAAGGACAAAAGCTTTTGGGGTGGCGGACCGTTCCCGTCAACCCCTCGGAAATCGGGGAGACGGCGCGGGAAAGTCAGCCCCATATCCGTCAGGTTTTCATCGGCCGGGACGGAGAGTTGGAGGATCCTCTGTCTTTCGAGCGGAAACTGTATGTCATCCGCAAACAACTGGAAAAAGCGGCGGGGAAAAAGCTCTACGTCGCCAGCCTTTCCAGCCGGACCCTGGTTTACAAGGGACTCTTGACCCCGGCCCAGGTGGATGCGTTTTACCGGGATCTCCGAGAGCCGGACTTTCAGTCGGCTTTCTCCATGGTTCACAACCGTTTCAGCACCAATACGTTCCCCAGCTGGGAGCGGGCCCATCCCAACCGCTATCTCCTTCACAACGGGGAAATCAACACCCTGCGGGGGAACGTCAACTGGATGCTGGCCCGGGAGCGGATGTTTGACACCGATGATTTCGGTGACGACCTCGAAAAGGTGTTGCCGGTGATCGACTTGGAGGGAAGCGATTCGGCCATCCTGGACAACTGTTTTGAATTTCTCGCCCTCTCCGGCCGCTCCCTTCCCCATGTGGCCATGATGATGATTCCGGAACCCTGGGATAAAAACGATGAGGTGACCGATCCCAAAGAGGCTTTTTACGAATACCACAGCTGTCTGATGGAGCCCTGGGACGGACCGACAGCGATTTCTTTCTCCGATGGTCGTCAGATCGGGGCCGTCCTGGACCGGAACGGACTTCGGCCGGCCCGGTATTATGTCACGACGGAGGACACGTTAATCTTCTCCTCCGAGGTCGGAGTGGTGGACATTCCGCCGGAAAAAGTGGCTTACAAAGGCCGGCTGGAACCCGGCCGCATGTTACTGGCCGATTTGGAAGAAGGACGGGTCGTGTCCGATGACGAGCTGAAGAATCGGATCGCCTGCGAACAGCCTTACCGGGAATGGCTGAATGAACATCTGATCTCCCTGGAGGATCTCCCGGAAGCGGAAGCGGCGGCGGAAACGGAAGAAGAGGAACTCCTCCGTCTCCAAAAAACCTTCGGTTACACTTACGAGGAATTGACCAAGAACCTCGCCCCGATGGTGACGGAAGGGAAGGATCCGGTCGGATCCATGGGGAACGATACACCCCTGGCCGTTCTCTCCGATCGTCCCCAGCTTCTTTACAACTACTTCAAACAGTCTTTCGCCCAGGTGACCAACCCGGCGATCGATGCGATCCGGGAAGCCTGCGTCACCTCCACTCTCACCCATCTGGGGTCCGAGGGCAACCTCCTTCAGCCGGAGCCGGAACACTGCCGGCGCATCCGGCTGGAAACCCCGGTGATCTCCAAGGAAGCCTGCATGATGCTGCGGAAAAACCCGCACCCGGAATTCCGGGGCCGGACACTGTCCATCCTGTTCCCGGTGGAAGACGGGGCAGAGGGAATGAAACAAGCGCTGGACCGCTTGTTCGCCGAAGCGGACCGGGCCATCGAAGAGGGTGTCACCCTTCTGTTCCTGTCCGACCGGGGGGTGGACGAAAAACACGCGGCCATCCCGGCTCTGCTGGCAACCAGCGGATTGCACCACCATCTGGTGCGGCGGGGAACCCGCACCCAGGCCAGCCTGATCATCGAATCCGGCGAGCCCCGGGACGTGCACCATTTCTCCATGCTCATCGGGTACGGCGCGGATGTCGTCTGCCCGTACCTGGCCTTGGATACGCTCAACCGGATGGTCCGGGAAGGTGCGATTCCGGAGGAGAGCGCGGAAGAAGCGGTGAAAAAGTATATCCGGACGGCGACGGACGGCATCGTGAAGGTGATGTCCAAGATGGGGATTTCCACCGTCCAAAGCTACCGGGGAGCCCAGATCTTTGAAGCGATCGGCATCGATGAGGAGCTCATCGACCGGTACTTCACCCGTACGACCTCCCAGATCGGAGGAATCGGTCTCGACGTGATCGCCAAGGAAACCTTGATGCGTCACGAAGCGGCCCATGCGCCCCGCAAAGACGGGGATGACGGTCTGGATCCGGGAAGTGAGCTCCAATGGCGAAGAAACGGAGAGTACCACGCTTTCAATCCGATCACGATCCACACCCTGCAACAGGCCTGCCGCAGGGGGGACTTCGATCGGTTCCGGAAGTTCTCCAAAATGGTGGATGAAGAGAATCTCGCATTTCTGCGGGGGTTGCTGGAATTCACATCCGATCGTCCCGCCGTTCCCCTGGATGAGGTGGAACCGGTGGAATCGATCGTCCGCCGCTTCAAGACGGGGGCGATGTCCTACGGCGCGCTGAGCCAGGAAGCCCACGAAGTGCTGGCGATCGCCATGAACCGGATCGGTGGCAAAAGCAACAGCGGAGAAGGCGGAGAGGATCCTGTCCGGTTCACCCCGGACGAAAACGGGGATCTGCGCCGGAGTGCCATCAAACAGGTGGCTTCCGGACGGTTCGGGGTTTCCAGCCATTATCTGGTGAACGCCGACGAGATCCAGATCAAGATCGCTCAGGGGGCGAAGCCCGGAGAAGGCGGGCAGCTTCCCGGGAACAAAGTATATCCCTGGATCGCCGAAGTTCGGGGGTCCATTCCCGGGGTGGGATTGATTTCCCCGCCTCCCCACCATGATATTTATTCCATCGAGGATCTGGCCCAGTTGATTCACGATCTGAAAAACGCCAACCCGGAGGCCCGAATCAGCGTGAAGCTGGTCTCCAAACCCGGAGTGGGGACGATTGCGGCCGGCGTGGCCAAAGGCCTGGCCGATGTGATCGTCATCAGCGGGTACGAAGGAGGAACCGGCGCTTCCCCCCGGACCAGCATTCGCCACGCCGGGATGCCCTGGGAACTGGGGTTGGCGGAGACCCATCAGACCTTGCTGTTGAACCGGCTTCGGGACCGCGTCGCCCTGGAGACCGACGGCAAGATGATGACCGGACGGGACGTGGTGGTGGCTGCACTGCTCGGGGCGGAGGAATTCGGATTCGCCACGGCTCCCCTGGTGGTCATGGGGTGTGTCATGATGCGCGCCTGCCACCTGGACACCTGCCCGGTGGGTGTCGCCACCCAGAATCCGGAACTGCGGAAGAAATTTGTCGGGGATCCGGATCACGTGGTCAACTTCATGAAGTTTGTCGCCCAAGAAGTCCGGGAGATCATGGCAGCGCTCGGTTTCCGCCGGGTGGAAGAGATGATCGGACGCAGCGATGTGCTGAAAGTGAGCGAGCGGGCGAAAACCCACTGGAAGGCGAAGCATCTGGACCTGTCCCGGTTCCTGTACCGACCGGATGTGCCGGAGGAAGTGGGACGGTATCACCGTCGTTCCCAGGACCACCGGCTGGAGGAATCTCTGGACCGAAGGGAACTGCTCCCGCTGTGCGAACCGGCGCTCGAGTCGGGTGAAAGAGTGGAAGCCGCGCTTCCGATCCGCAGCACGGACCGGGTGGTCGGCACGATCCTGGGCCATGAAGTGACGAAACGATACGGGGCCGAAGGGTTGCCTGAAGATACGATCCGCCTTCATTTCCGGGGATCTGCCGGGCAGAGCTTCGGGGCTTTCGTCCCGAAGGGGATCACCCTGTCCCTGGAAGGAGACGCCAACGATTATATCGGAAAAGGGCTTTCGGGCGGCAAAATCGCCGTCCGGCCGCCGGAGACGGTTTCCTTTGATCCGGAAAAGAACGTCGTGATCGGCAACGTCGCTTTTTACGGCGCCACAGCCGGCGAAGCATACATCCGCGGGATCGCCGGTGAGCGCTTCTGCGTCCGCAACAGCGGAGTCCGGGCGGTCGTGGAAGGCGTGGGTGACCACGGTTGTGAATACATGACCGGCGGCCGTGTGGTCATCCTCGGCGATGTGGGCAAGAATTTCGCCGCCGGGATGTCGGGCGGAATCGCCTATGTATTGGCCGACGACCTGAACACCTTCGCCGCTCGCTGCAACCCGGAAATGGTGCTCTTGGAGACCTTGGATGACGACGGGGAAGTGGCCGAAGTGGAGCGGATGATCCGAAACCACGTGCATTACACCGGCAGTCGGCATGCAGAGCGGATTCTGGACCGCTGGGATGAATCGGTCTCCCGTTTCGTCAAAGTGATCCCGAAGGATTACAAACAGATGCTGGAATCGATCGAACACTTGGTGGCCTCCGGCATGGACCCCAAAGAAGCGATCGAGACGGCCTTCGAAAGCAAAAAACGGAAAAAGCCGGTCCATCCCGATCCGGACCGGAAAAAAGAACCGGTACTCTTGTGAAAAGGAGGGAGATGACGCATGGGGAAAGCCACGGGATTTATGGAATATGAACGAAAGACGGCAAAGGAACGGGACCCGCTTTCCCGCCAGAATGACTGGGGTGAGTACCAGCTCCGGATGCCCGAAACGGAACTCAAACGCCAGGGTGCCCGCTGTATGGACTGCGGAACCCCCTTCTGCCACACCGGGATCCCGATCAACGGTACCGACTCCGGCTGTCCGCTCTATAACCTGATTCCGGAGTGGAACGATCTGGTTTATCGCGGACGCTGGAAGGAAGCGCTGGACCGGCTTCTTATGACCAACAATTTCCCGGAATTCACGGGACGGGTATGCCCCGCCCCCTGTGAAGGGGCCTGTACCGTCGCCATTCACGACCCGGCGGTGGCCATCAAGAGCATCGAGCGGGAGATCATCGACAAAGGGTTTGACGAAGGCTGGATTGTCCCTCAGCCGCCGGAGAAGCGGACCGGCAAAAAGGTGGCCGTGGTCGGTTCCGGCCCCGCCGGCCTCGCGGCCGCCGACCAGCTGAACAAAGTGGGACATTCGGTGACGGTCTACGAGCGGGACGATCGGATCGGCGGTCTCCTGATGTACGGGATTCCCAACATGAAGCTGGAGAAACGGCTGGTAAAACGCCGGGTCGAGCTGCTCAAAGCAGAAGGGATCTCCTTCATCACCCGTACGGAGATCGGAAAAGACCGGACCCTGGACGATTTGCGGGAAGAGTATGACGCGGTCATTCTCTGCGCCGGGGCCCAGAAGCATCGGGATTTGCCGATCGAAGGCCGGAGTCTGGACGGCATCCATCTCGCGATGAAGTATTTGACCCAGTCCACCAAAGCCCTTCTGGATCCGGAGTACCGGGAGACCATCCACGCCGAAGGGAAGGATGTCATCGTGATCGGGGGCGGCGACACCGGTGCGGATTGTGTGGCCACCGCCCTTCGGCAGAAATGCAGCAGTGTGGTCCAATTCGGGCGTCACCCGCGCCTGCCGGGCGAGCGGACGGAGGATAACCCCTGGCCGGAACAACCGTATGTCTTCACGCTGGACTATGCCTATGAAGAGGCGAAAGCCCGGTTCGGCAAAGATCCCCGGCAGTATTCCATCATCACCAAGAAGATTCTCGGGGACGAAAAGGGACACGTGAAGGAACTCCACACGGTGGAAGCGGAGAAGATCTTCGATGAAAACGGGAACTATTCCTTCAAAGAGATCCCGGGATCCGAAAAGGTATGGCCCGCTCAGCTGGTGTTGATCGCCATCGGTTTTGAGGGAACGGAAGATTCCTTGCTCGAAAGCTCCGGTTTGGAGCATGAGCGGCGCAAAGTGAAAGCGGAATACGGCAAGTACGAAACCAACCTGGAAGGGGTCTTCGCCGCCGGTGACATGCGCCGGGGACAGAGCCTGATCGTCTGGGCCATCCACGAAGGCCGGGAAGCGGCCCGGGAATGCGACCGTTTTCTGATGGGTGAGACCGAATTGCCGTAAACGAGTAAACGGCAAGAGCCCGCGTCGAATGCGCGGGTTCTTTTTGTGCGGAATTATAACACATTTGTTGTAATTTTTCTCAAATGAGGTAGAATGGAGGTGCCAGGAGATTCCGTTGAAGGATGTCGATGGAATCGGTTTGCAAGTGTTACCCTGAAACCGAACCCCGGGGTTGAGAGAAAAAAGGAGGAAAGCGCGTGGCGGCATTTGCAGGGTTGCTATGGATCTTGACGATTGTTTGGTTTTTTGTGAAGGGCGCGGAAGAAGCCTAGAAAGATAAGAGAATGGAGATCCGGACGGCGCACAAGGCGCCGGCTTTTTTTGGGTTTCAAAAATCACGGCGTTGGCCCGATCCCTACTACCATCCACTCCTTAAAGCGTTGTGAAAAAGTGAGCGGCAGCATTTACCCAAAGCCGCTCCGGCTGTACTCACAGAGCACAAGTCGCGCCTGGGGTCGCTTTGCTCCTCGGTCTCGCTATGCACTCACAGAGCACAAGTCTCGCCTGGGTCGCTTCACTCCCCGGTCTCGCTATGCTGTCCTGCAGAGATGGTTGCACTGTCTTCCCATATGTATTTCCTCTGCAATTTCCTCTCGAGCAAAGAACATGCCGCAGAAAAAAGCAAGGATCATCAGAGAAATCCCAATCCCACGGTAAATGGAAAAACCCCGACAATCCCTATCTCCAGCTGGAAGGGATTATCGGGATTAACAAGATCAGTTGATTTTCTTTTTATCTTTGCTTTTCACGATGATGATATAGGGTTCCTTATCCATTTTTTTTGATTTCAGAAACTTATCCACGTCATGTTCAATCTTGTTTCCAAGCCGACGGGCATCGGGGTCGAAACTTGGTAAAGACGTACGGATGATGACCCGGGTGGTCGGTTCCGGATGAACGGAATAGCCGATCCCCGTGACATGGAATTCTTTTCTCGCCATGAGTCCATTCCCGATATCCGAGACGACATCGGCCCACTGGCTGTCTTTTTTTCGGAGCTCGGGATCATATATATGAGCTTTTAATGTGTAGTTCCCCAGGCCTTTTTGTTTCAGAACCCGGATCACCGTCTCTTTGATCTCCTTTACTTGTGTCTCTGTATTGGGAATCTCCATGTGGACGGTTTTATCGTACGGTCGAATTTGTGGACGAATTTCACTCAGTTGGTTTCTCTTCAATTCTTTCATGATGTCTTCTTCGATCTTATGCAGTTTTTCGATTTCTTGTCTCTGCTCCTCGGTCGGGCCTCCTTTTTCTCCACCCCTCAGGTTGACTTCGATGGCCAAGGCATCGATATTTCGCGACGCCAGGATCTTCTTTACAATCTGTCGGACCTCCCTTACGGAATCTTTATTTTCCTTCGACTGATCAAGCCCGATCCTAAGGGTTTTCTCGGGAATAAAAGAGACTTTTGTATTTCCTTTCTTAGCCTTTTTTACCTCTTCCTCGATTAACATGTTCAACCTCCCTTGTCTTTGTTTTACCTTCCTTTGATGCTCACCCGTTAGACTTTTTTTCTCCAAAAACGTTTCACACAGCGAAGAATTTTAGGCAAAAAAAAGCCCAGGGAACACTCGTTTATCTCATCCGTTTGCCATTCACTGATGTACTGCTGACCGACTTTCGTAACGTGATCACTGAAATAATAACGATTGATGGCGACATTCAATTCCAGCTTAAGTAAGCGAATGCGTTTTTTCACGGTTTTTCTGTCCCAGCCGAACTCTTCCCAACCAGCCCATGAAAAAACCAACCCAAAGCAGCCGTGCCTCGCAAATTTTCCCGAAGGAAACCACCTTTTTCCATGGGCAGGGAAGAAGGTGGTTTGGTTTTTCAGAGTTTTGGTATTCGGCTGATTCGTTCCTGTTTCAGCGCCCGCAACAGCGACATGCACATTCCCAGCAGGATGAAGGCAAAGGGAAGGGCGGCGACAAGGGAGGCTGTCTGCAGGCCCTGCAATCCGCTGGACAGGATCAGAACGGCGGAGATGGCGGCAATCAATACTCCCCAGATCACCTTGACGGTCATCGGCGGGTTCAACCGACCCTCGCTGGTCATCATCCCCAACACGTAGGTGGCGGAATCGGCCGAGGTGATCAGGAAAGTGAAGATGAGAAGGATGGAGAGAACCGAAACCAGGGTGGCGAAAGGAAAGTGTTCATACATCGCGAAGAGGGCCAGCGCCACGTCTTTCTGCACGGCCTCCCCGATCCGGGTGCCCTCGAACAGATCCAGGTGGAGGGCCGAGCCGCCGAAGACCGCCATCCACAGGATGGCGATCAAAGGGGGAACGATCAGGACCCCGATCACAAATTCACGGATGGTCCGGCCGCGGGAGACCCGGGCGAAGAAGGTGCCGACAAAGGGGGACCAGGCGATGACCCAAGCCCAGTAAAAAACCGTCCAATCCCGCACCCAAGTGCCTTTGAGGAAGGGTGTGAGACGGAGACTCATCCCGAAGAAGTGCTGGATGTACTGACCGAGGGTGTGGGTGAAACTGTCCAGGATGAATTTCGTGGGGCCGGCCACCAGTACGAAGACCAGGATTCCCAGAGCCAGGCCGAGGTTGAGGTTGCTCAGCCATTTAATCCCCCGGTTCAGGCCGCTGGTGGAGGAAGCGAGGTAGAGAACGGCCAGTCCCGCGGTGATCATGAGTTGAGTGAAGCCGTTTTTGGGGATCCCAAAAACATGGCTCAATCCTCCGTTGATCTGCAGGATTCCCATGCCCAGGGAGGTGGCCACCCCGATCACCGTCGCGATGACAGCGAGGATGTCGAGGGTTCGCCGGAGGGAGGGACGACCTTCCTCTCCGATCAGGGGGTTGAAGGTGTTGCTGATCAGACTGGGACGGTCTTTCCGGAACTGGAGATAGGCGATGGCGAGGCCGACGACGGTGAATACAGACCATTGGTGGATCCCCCAATGGAAAAAGGAATACCGCAATCCCATCAGAGCGGCCCGGGCGGTTTTCGGTTCCAACCCCATCGGGGGTTCGAAGAAGTGAGACATTGGCTCCGCGACTCCCCAAAACACCAGCCCGACTCCGAATCCGGCGCTGAACAGCATCCCGATCCAAGTGAAGTAGGGGTATTCAGGATCTTCTCCGTCTTTTCCCAGCCGGATCCGGCCGTATCGACTCAATGCCAGAAAGAGACAGAACAGGACAAAGAAGAGGACGGAAAGCAGGTAGAACCAGCCAAAAGCGGCGGTGGTCCAGTCAAAGACCGTGGTGGCGTTGTCCGCCAATGTTTTGGGAGACAGCGCCCCCCAGACGACAAAACCGGCAATCACCGCGGCGGAAATCCAAAACACCGGGTTGGATCCGGCGGGTTGCGTTTCTTTATTCATCCGCATGTCCCCCTTCGTCTTTCTGGCGTTATTATGAGGAGGTGGACAACGGTTGATTCTTCCAGTCTGCAAAAAAATAAATGTTCTACCGCATAAAGAACGAAAAGGAGCGATTGATATTTGCGATAATAATGTCAATTCATTAAAATATAAAAACAACGAATGATTTTGATGGTTATATTTCCAATTCGTACGTGAAGGGGTGAAAGCAGATGGAGAATCACTATATGATGACCGGATATCCGGGATTTATCTCCGGGAGGTTGTACAGGGGGTTGAAGGAAAAAGATCCTTCGGCCCGTTTCACTTTTCTGGTCCATCCCAGCCAAATGAAAAAAGCCCGTCAAATGTTGGATATGGAGGAAAAGGTGAAGTTGGTGGAGGGAGACATCACACAGGAAGATCTGGGCATGGAGAGCGGAGTCATGGCCTCGCTCCAAGAAACCGTCACTCATTTTTTTCATCTGGCAGCCATTTATGATCTGGCCGTCCCGAAGGAAGCCGCAGAAAAGGTCAATGTGACCGGAACCGATCGGGTGAATCAATTCGTCCGGTCCATTCCGGGACTGAAACGCTATCTTTACTTCAGCACGGCATATGTGTCGGGAGAACGGACGGGTCGGGTGACAGAGGAGGAACTGGATCAGGGACAACGTTTTAAAAATCATTATGAATCCACGAAATTTGAAGCGGAGAAACGGGTGAGAGCCTTGGATGGAGTTCCTCTCACCATTATCCGCCCCGGCGTGGTGGTCGGCGATTCCCGCACGGGGGAGACGGCCAAATTTGACGGTCCGTATTTCGTGATGCGGTTCCTCGACGGGATGGGGCCTCTTCCGATTCCTTACATCGGTCACGGAAGAAATCCCTTTAACATCGTTCCCGTGGATTATATCGTCAACGCCACGGTTTACCTGGCCCATGCGGGAAAAGACGGTACATTCCACCTGACCGATCCTTCCCCCTATACGGCACGGGAGGTGTACCGGATGATCTCGGAGGAGCTTTTGGGCAGAAAACCGATGTTCACCCTTCCGGCCCGATTAGCCGACGGGCTGATGTCCATCAAGCCGGTACGCCGTTACTACGATGTGGAAAAAGAAGCGATTGCCTACATGACCAATCAATCCGATTACGACAGCTCCCACGCTCAGGCGGTACTCGCCGAGGGAGGAATCCGTTGTCCCGACTTCGCTTCCTACTTGCCCAACCTTGTCTCCTATTACAAGAAGCACCGGGAAGATCCCGAGAAAAAAATTAAGATTCAGTGACCGATGTCAAAAAAATTTTTGCAAAGTGGCCATAAAAACCGATGCCGGTCCGAATAAATAAATAGGAACGGATTTGAATCCCTCTTGCTTATCTGGTCTGGTCTCAAGGATAGCCCCGCTGCCGACGGCAGCGGGGCCTTTTTCGTTCCGGAAAGGGGAACATTTACTTTATTTCCGCACCTGTATTAACATGACAGGTGAGCCGAATCACCGGTGACGGAAATGACATAAAAGGGGAAACGAGAAACGTGCCACAAACGTTGATATCTGAAATGTACCATCGACTGGCGGAAATTCACCGTTTGATGGAGAGCCGGAAAGATACGGTCCGTCGGGACCGGATCCAAGATCTGATCCGAAAAGACCGTGAAAAAGAATTTTCCATGGCTTTTTGCGGTCATTTTTCGGCAGGTAAATCCACGCTTCTAAACCGGTTGTACGGGGAGAATCTGCTGCCGACCAGCCCGGTTCCCACCAGTGCCAACGTGGTGAGAGTGCGTCCCGGGGAACATCGGGTGGTATTGACACTGGTTTCCGGAAAAAAGAAGATCTATCGGGGTCCCTATACCGAAGAGGATTTGAAAGCCCTGTGTCAAAACGGCGACGAAGTGACCGCCGTGGACGTTTACCGTCCGGATGCCCCCTTTCCGAAAGGGGTGGCGCTGTTGGATACACCGGGAGTGGATTCCACCGATGAGGCTCACCAGAGGGTGACCGAATCGGCCCTCCATCTGGCCGACGCCATTTTTTATGTGATGGATTACAACCACGTCCAGTCCGAAGGGAACCTTCGCTTCTTAAGACGGATGAAGGAGAGGAATAAACGGATTTTTCCCGTGATCAACCAGATTGACAAACACCGGGAGGAGGAGCTTTCCTTTCATCGTTTTCGGGAAAGGGTGGAGGAGACGTTCCGGGCGTGGGGCCTGGATCCGGATCCAGTATTCTACACTTCGATTAGAGAGCCGGAACACCCTCATAACCAAATGCCCCGGCTGAAGGCCCAGGTCGACGAATTGATCCGGGACCGGGAGGCTCTTCTGAAGGAAAGTCTGTCCCTGGAAGCAGAGTATCTGATCCGTGAACATCTCTCTCATTTGAAAGAACAAAAGAGGAATACCATCGAGGAAATCACCGACGGATTGGAAGAGCCCCTTCCCCCGTTGGAAGAGCTGGATCGGGAATACGCGGAGTGGAAGGAAAGACGGGAGGGTCTGGACCGTGAAATCCGGGAGGTGGAACGGGAATTCCGGAACGGACTGGAGGACCTCCTGCATAACGCCTATTTGATGTCCTATGAAAACCGGGAGCGTGCCCGTCGCTACCTGGAAACGGAACTGACCAAATTCCGGGTCGGCTGGTTCCTGTCCAAGGGGAAGACGAAAAAGGAAAGGGAAGAGCGATTCCGGGATTTTTACGAAAAACTGAAGCAGACCGTGGACACCCAGTTGGATTTTCATGTCAAACAGTATCTGATCGGATTTTTGAAACAGCAGGGCATACACACCGAGGAGCGGGCGGAAGCGGTCTACGGGTTGGAAAGCCCGTTCCGTCCGGAGTTGTTGAAGGAGACGATCAAGGAAGGGGCGGGGATGACCGGTGATTACTTGCTGAAATACACCGGGGACCTTGCCGGCCGGATCAAACAGGGCTATTCCCGGCAGGCCCAGGCCCTCTTTGATTCTTATGTAAAAATACTGAAGGAACAAACGGAAGCCCGACGGGAGGAAGCGGAGGACCGGATCCGGAAACTGGAGACGCTTCGCAAAAAGGCTGCGGAAGTGGATCGTCTTCATAAAGAGCATTCGGACTGGGAGGAAAACCTTCGCTTGATCTTGGATGGAACCCGTGCGCCGGAGATCCGGACGGAACCGGATGTTTTTTGGGAGGAAGAACCGGAAGAGACAGGCTCGATTTTCCCGAATGAGGAACGGTCGGGGGAAGCCGGACCCGGTGTGGAAAAGCCGGGGACGGTGAAGGAGCCTGACCCCTCAAAGAGCGTGGAACGAACCCGGGAAGCGCTTCGTTGCCTCCGGGAGGCGGAGTCCGCGATGAAGGACATCAAGGCGCTCCGATCCATCGGAGACGATTTGGCCGGGAAGCGGAAACGGGTGGAAAACCGCCGTTTCACCGTGGCTCTTTTCGGAGCTTTCAGTGCAGGAAAATCTTCCTTTGCCAACGCATGGTTGGGAAGAGAAGTCCTGCCCGTTTCTCCCAACCCGACCACAGCCGCCATCAACCGGATTACCGCACCGGAGGGAGACTATGGTCACGGGGACGTCTTGATCCATTTCAAATCGGAAGCGGGGTTGCTGGAAGAACTGCGGGAAGCCTTTGGTCGGTTCGGAAAGTCGGCGGACAGTTTGAGGGCGGCGGTGCAGGACATCGGGGAATTGCTGTCGGTATCGGATCCGGATCCGGCTCAACAAACCGTATTCCCCTTTCTGCGGGCGGTCCGGGAAGGGTATGATGAACTTTCGGAAATGCTGGGCCAAACCCGTCGTTTTCCCCTGAAAGCGTTCGGTTCTTTCGCAGCCAGGGAATCCCGCTCCTGTTTGGTGGAAATGGCGGAGCTGTTTTATGACTGCCCCCTGACTCGCCGGGGGGTGACCCTGGTGGACACCCCCGGCGCCGATTCCATCCATGCCCGCCACACGGAAGTCGCCTTTCGTTATATCAAGGAAGCGGATGCCATTCTGTTTGTCACCTACTACAACCATGCCTTCTCCCGGGCGGACCGGGAGTTTCTGATCCAGCTCGGCCGGGTGAAAGATGCCTTTTCCATGGACAAGATGTTCTTCATTATGAATGCTGCCGATTTGGCTGCTTCCGACCAAGAACGGGCGGAAGTGTCGGCTTACCTCCGGGATCAACTGCTTCAATACGGAATCCGTCACCCCCGGATGTTTGCCGTCTCCAGCTTAAAAGCGTTGAAAGAGGGCGAAGAGAAGGATCGAATCGCGCCGCCGGCCGGATCGGGCATGAAGGCCTTCAGGGAGGCGTTTACGGAATTTCTGGAGGTGGACCTGATGTCCGTCTCCCTCCACGGCATGGAAGCGGACCTCCGGCGGGCCGATGCCGTCCTGAAGCGTTTGGCGAAGGAAGTTCGTCAGGGGAACGAAGAGAAACGGAGGAAAATGGATGTATACGGACGGGAGAAGAAAGAGGTTTTATCTTTTCTTTCCGAGGTGGACCCCCGCTCCGACGAACAGGCTCTCAGTCAGGAAATCGAGGAGCTGTTTTACTACGTGAAACAGCGTCTTTTTCTCCGTTATAATGATGTGTTCACGGAGATTTTCCATCCATCCGCGTTGAAGGGGGTCCACGCCAAAAAACGGCTGTATTCCTGCATCCGGGAGATGATCGAGTTTCTGCGGCAGGATCTGATGCAGGAACTGCGTGCCACTTCACTCCGGGTGGAGCGATGGTTTTCAGGGAGGCTGGAGCGCGTTCAAGCATCGGTACGGAAGGAATGTCTCAGGTGGAATGACAGCCTCTCCCTGGCGGAATTCCCGGGAGAGGCGCCGGAACCTCCGGAGTGGAAAGAGCCTTTCCCGTCCCTCGATCCGGAAGCATTTAAAAAAGCGGCGAACCTGTTCAAAAACAGCCGGGATTTTTTTGAGAAAAACGGGAAACTCCGGATGCGCGAGGCGATGAAAACGGAGCTGGAACCAGCGGTCGACCGCTATCTTCGGGAAGAACAATCCCGATGGATCCCTCACTACGTCCGGGCATGGCGGGAGGAGGCCGAAGCATTGAAACGGAAAATGGCCGATGATGTCCTCCGGCATTACGACCATGTTCTGGAGGCACTGTCGGATCAAGCGGACCCCTTGGTTTACGAGCGGACAGGGAAGTTTCTTGCCGACCGGATCGAGGAACTGGAACAACACCTCCGGTCTTGACCGGGAAAGCATGCCGCACGGCATGCTTTTTCTTTTTGAGTATAAAAACCGGTTCTTTCTGAAACGTTATAGCTGATCATTACCACTGACAATCAGGAGAGATCTGCTATGAAACGATGGATGGGTATCGTCTTGGTATTGGCCCTTCTTGCAACCGGCTGCGCCGGAATGGGACAGAAGAAGCAGGGAAGCGGGGAAAACAATCCCCACAAAGCCCAGTCTTCCCACCCTCCTAAAGCGGAGAAAGTCAGACACGGACACGAAACCGATTCCGCGAAGAATCGTCCCGCCAAACCGAGGATCGAATCCATCGGCTTTCTGGAGCCGATGGACAGGAAAAAGGCGATGAAGGATGTTCACGATGTCGCCGATCACCTGACTTACGTCAGCTTTTTCAGCTATCGCGTCAAATCCGACGGGGATCTGATCCCCTTAAATGACAAAGATCCGCTGAGAGTTACCCGAAACCACGGGGCCTTGCCGATGTTGGTGATCACCAACTTTCATGAAGGCAACTTCCAGCCGGACATCGCCCACCGGATTTTCACCGATCCCAAGGCGAGCAAACGACTGATCCGCAACGTGGTTCGCGTGATGAAACAAAAAGGGTACAAAGCCCTCAATGTGGATTTCGAACACATCCGGGAAAAGGACCGGCTTCTATACAATGGATTTCTGGAAACCATCCTGCCGATCGTGAAACGGGAAGGGTTTACCGTGTCCACAGCCTTGGCTCCAAAGGCAAGTGACCGTCAGGGAGGTCCCTGGCACGGAGCGCATGATTACGCGTTTCATGGCAAAGTGGCGGACTTTGTCATCCTGATGACATATGAATGGGGTTGGACCGGGGGGCCCCCGATGGCGGTTGCCCCGATTCCCCAGGTGAGAAAAGTACTGGATTACGCCGTCACCAAGATCCCCCGGAAAAAAATCATGATGGGGGCTCCGCTCTACGGGTATGACTGGACCCTGCCTTACCGAAAAGGGGGCCCGCCCGCCAAACGTCTGGCGCCGCAGGAAGCGATGAAACTGGCTCAGCGGTCGGGGGCCAAAATCCAGTACAACAACCGGGATCAGGCTCCGTACTTCTACTACCGGGACAACGGAGGGAAAAAGCACGTGGTCTGGTTTGAGAACGAACAGAGTGCCCAGGCGAAGTTCGACTTGATCAAAGAATACCGTCTCCGCGGCATCAGCTACTGGGTCCTCGGGGAAGACTTCCCCCGGAATTGGTCGCTCCTCCGGGAGAACTTCAAAATCAGGAGATACTGAACCCGACAACCCCGGTGAAGGTTTTGCCGGGGTTGTTTTGGAATCCGGCGGGAAAAAGAGTCCCGTCAAGCCCCCGCTGCATAGGATGAATCATCCTGTGACAGAGGTGGTTCCGGATGGCAAAGAAAAAAAGGCGTCGGTCCAATCGGCCCAAAGAACCGAAAATACCCCCGAAGCGAAAGATGATCAAGGAATCGGACCTGTATTACAGCCGGGTGGTGGCCCCCCTCCGGAGGGATCTCCGCCGGGCCCGACGGACCGGCCGTCTGGATCTCGTCGACGATCTTTGGAAACAAGTGGAGAACGCCCTCCGGCAACATCGAATTCTCCTGAAACGCGCCCGGTTTGTCGTCCGGCCGTAACTTAAGAGCTCCCGTACGGAGCTTTTTTTCTCCGGAATATTGTGCTACCATTAGGATTATTGTGAAAAAAGGAACGACGGCATTTACCCGAAGCATGCTCCGCTCCGAATTTTCCTGCTGCGGGCAGGGGCAACGCCTGCAGAATGCAACGGAGAAACTTTTGCCCCTGAACACCCTTGCCGGCGGATTCTCCACCAGGCAGGAGAGCAAAGTCACCTGTTTCGGGTAAACGCTTCCCTTCTTCTGAGCCTGGCAATCCATCACAACGCTTTTAAGGTGAATCGGAAAAGGGGGGATGATCTTGAAGGTGTATCTGAAAGAGTTTTTCAGCCAATTTGACATCCTGGTGACCGGAGCGGTCTTTCTCGCCGCGACGGTCTGGATCCTTCCCGGTTTGGACCAGGGAGGGGTTTGGCTGGCGATCCTGGCCGGGATGGTGGGTTACGCCTGCAGCGAATATCTGATCCATCGTTTTTTCTTTCATCTGAAGCCGCCGAAAAATCCTTGGTTGTTAAAGTTGCTGAAGCGCCTCCACTATGATCATCATGTGGATCCACAAAACCGGAAGCTTCTGTTTTTGCCCATTTGGTACAGCTTCCCCCTGATTGCGCTCACCTCCGCCGGGGTTTACGCGCTGACGGGGAACCTCTTATGGACCGTCGCGTTTGCAGTGGGCGTCATGGGGTATCTCCTTCATTATGAATGGATGCATTTCATCGCCCACCGACCGGTGAAGCCCTTTACTCCCTGGGGCCGGTACATGAAAAAAGTCCACCTGTGGCACCATTTCAAAAACGAGCACTACTGGTTCGGAGTGACCCAGCCCTTTTTGGATATGGGATTGGGGACGTACCGAAGGGAAAGAGAGACTGAGCGGAGTGAAACAGTACGTGATTTGGAAAGGAGACCATCATGAAAAATATCCAACCCCCGCCGATCGGCGGGGGTTGGTTGATCAACGAAAGGGCCAGCTTTCCATCTGTACAATCATCTTTCCGAGTATGTGGTTGTTCGGAATCGGTCCGATGTCACGGCTGTCTTTGCTGTTGTCCCGATTGTCTCCCATTACGAACACATGATCTTCGGGTACGGTGACTTTCTGCCAACGGGCGTTTCTCGGCGGAGGCGTTGTGGGGTCCATCGTATAGGGTTCCTGCAACGGTTTGCCGTTTCGGTAGACTTTGTTGTTCTTGAATTCCAGGGTGTCGCCCGGTTCGCCGATGACCCGCTTCAGCCAACGGTTGTGGGCTTTCTCCCTTCCGGTGAGCAGGCGGTAGAGGGAGGCCTCCTTGAATTCCCGCATCAGGCTCCGGTCCCGATCGATCTCGCTGTCAATCACCACAATGTCCCCGTAGCCGGGTGTTTGATCCAGGGTGTGGGAAAGTTTGGAAATCAGGATGTAGTTGTTGTCCTGCAAGGTCGGCATCATGGATTGGCCGTGAACTTCCGCAGGTTCGATCAAAAAAGTGGTGATGAGGAGAGAAAGGACGGCCGCGATCAACAAAGAAATCGACCAATGAAATAAAGTTCGGATCAGTTTCATCAAATCTCCTTCATACGTAGTGTTCCTCCCCTCCCATTATAGCGAAGGTGAATGGGAAAACCCACCCTCGACGGGCCTTGTATACGTTCCCGGATGCCTTTGTTTTCTGATATTCGATCCATCCTCCGGGAAGATCCGGAGAATGGGTTCATCCGACTTCCGTTTCCAACTCCTCGATCCGTTTTTCCACGTAGTTGATGTCTTTTTGTGCGTGGAATGTTTCCGCTTTCTCCAGAAAGACATCGGTGTTGTATTCGGGGATGCCGGCGTGTCCCTCGTAAACGCCCTTGGGGAAGAGGACATTTCCCTCCGGCCAGTGAACGCCCAGGTTGCCGGATCGGATCGGGGCATACCGGGCTCTTCCAAAAAAGCGTCCGTGGCGGTTGTAGAGGACGACGGCGTCTCCCTCCCCGATATGAAGTTTTCGTGCGTCCCCCCCGTCAATCAAGACATCCCGGCGTTCCGCCTCATTGAAGGGATCGGTATTCCCGTAAATCATGGAATTGAATTGTTTGCCGCGTCGGGTGGTCACGTGGAAGCGGCCTTCCGACTGGCGCCGTTCCGGAAGTTCGATGGCGAGGAGGTTCCCCCTTCCGTCGGTGGTGGGGCAAAACCCTCCTTCACAGAGCCAGGCACCGCCCCACTGAAACACGTCTCCCGCTTCCTTGAGGTGTTGGATGCCGTCATAGTTTGGGGCGGCCTTGGCGATTTCCTCCCGGATCCGTTCCGCGTCCTCCATCCGGAGAAGGTGTCGCTTCCCGGGTTTGATCCGGGCCGCCAGGTCCCGATAGATCTCCCATTCCGCCCGGGCTTCTCCGATGCGTGGCCCCTCGATTTCCGGCGAGAAATACACCATTCGTTCCGTTGAAGTGGAAGTGCCGCCTCCCGGCTGCTCATACCGGGTCATCGCCGGCAGGACGATCACCGCTTCCCGGGCGTCCAACAGGGTGGAGGAGTTCAGGATAATATCCTGATGGACCCGGATGTCCAGGTTTTCCAGGCTCTGTTTCACGAAATCCGGGTCGGGCATGGTTTCCAGGAAGTTCCCCCCGGAGAGGTAGTACAGCCGGGTTTTCTGCTCATGGTCGTCGGGGAGAAGGGCGTTTTCCAGGGTGACGCCCACAATATCTCCCTGCCAACGGGGGATTTCAAACCCCCATACTTCTTCCACCCGGCGCACAGTCTCCTCGTCAAAACCGCCTCCCGGCAGGCTGAAGGGATCGGCTCCCATCTCGCTGGATCCCTGTACTCCGGAATGGCCGCGGATCGGCATCAACCCACAGTGTTCCCGACCCAAAAATCCCCGGAGCAGGGCCAGGTTGGCCACTTGTGAGATGTTGTCGGTCCCGTATCGGTGCTGGGTCAGCCCCATGGACCAGACGAAGACAGCGGATTTCGAATGGGCGAGAAGTTCGGCGAAGGCTCCGATCCGTTCCCGGGAGAGTCCGGAGGACCGCTCCAGTTCCTCCCAGCTGTACTTCAACACATGTTCTTTCAACTTCGCATACCCGTTGGTATGGGCCTGCACAAAGGCGTGATTAATGGCGGAGCCGGGGTCCAGTTTTTCCATTTCAAACCAGTGTTTCATGACGCCGTTCATAAAGGCGATGTCCCCGCCGATGTTCACCTGAAACACGTCGTCCGCCAATTTGGTGCCGAAGAGGGCCGACTCGGGAATGGACGGGATCCAGTAACGGTCCATCGACGGTTCGCGGTAAGGGTTGATCACGATGATTTTCGTTCCCTTTCGCTTGGCGGCATACATGTATTTGGTGGAGACGGGTTGATTGTTGGCTGCCACCGATCCCCAGAAAACCAGTACATCGGTGCCGATCCAGTCCTTATAACTGCAGCTGGAAGCCCCGATGCCGAGAGAGCGCTTCATCGCGGTCTTGGAGGGGGAGTGGCAGATCCGGGATGCGTTGTCGATGTTGTTGGTCCCCAAGAAGCGGGCTGCCTTGGCGGCGGCATAATAGGATTCGTTGGTGATGCCCCGGGAAGTGAGATAAAAAGCGAATTGACGGGGATTCAGCTCCTTGATTTTGCCTGCGATACGGTCCAGGGCTTCATCCCACGACAGCCGTCGGAATGAGCGGTCCCCCGGTTCGCGGAGAAGGGGATAAGGAATGCGCCCCAGTTTGCGCAATTCTTCGCTGTCTTTTTCCCTCAACGCGTCGATATCCGAGTGGAGCACTTCCGGCGGAATGGCCGGCATGGTGTTGAGGCGCAGGACGTTCAGTCGAGTGGTGCACAGATGGGGGCCGGTGAGCGTTTGGTCTTTGAGACCCGCCACCCCCAGGGCGCATCCGTCGCACACGCCCCGGGTAAGGATTCTGGATGCGTATTTCAGATTGTCCCGGTTTTCCCAGACCGTTTTCAATGTGTCCCGGAGGTGATGGGGTTTCACTTTCCCCAGCCCGAAGGGCACTTTGCTGACCCACAGACGGGGGTCCGGTTTTTTCGGCAGGGAGACGGGTCCCGTGTGTTTGGTTTTTCCCATGGTGAAACCTCCTTGCGATGTCTGTCCCTTTATGGATTAGGCATCCGGTTCCTTATTTCCTTTTTCATCGCCGGGATCGGATTGCATCCGAGCGAGGCGGACCGTATCCCGGCACACGATGGCGTTTATTCTGACGTAGTCTGTCAGCGACGGGATGATTGGGGAGAAAGGTGGTTCATTGCGAATCCACCGGGGCAATCCCCTTCGGTCCCAAAACGTTGGCTCATAGATTTCCCGCTGATGGGATGTTTGGACATCCGGCTAATGGATCATCCGTCGTTTTGATCCGGGGGGCAAAAGGCCAACCTTCGGGTTGACCTTCTTTTCGTCGTTGATTATTCCTTGCGATCAGGGGAATCTTCCGCTTTTTTCCGGTCCAGCTTCTTTTGCAGATTCATGAGAGCTTCTTGCTCAGTGAAGCCCTTTCCCGTGGTTTTCCCGGACTTTGCAACATAAATCATGCCTCTTCGAATGATTTTTACATCTTCCATAGGCCGATCCCTCTTTCTTTCTCTTTCCTCTCCCCGGTACCCTGCCGTGAGGGTGGATTCGGTCTGCTTGGTTGTTCGCTTCCAACCACCCGTTGGTTGATCCTATGTAATCATATCAGTCTATTCCTATCATATGTGATGAGTGAATAAATTTAAATTATTTTATGTCCATAAACAATCCTTTTGTGAAAAGACAAAGGGATGTTCCTTTCATAATAAAATTCAAAAGAGGAGTTCTTTTTTTACAAGAGAGGGAGTGCATGAGGACCACGAGTACGGCTTTCATGAGCAGCCCGGGAAAAGCGTTCTCGTGTCCATGGCATCCCGATCCTGAAACCCGGGTTGCACGATGAAGGAGGGCGAGAAGTGAAGCTTGTTTGTACGAAGAATGACGATGAAATGGCCAGGGAGGGGGCCAGGCGGGTGGCTGAAATCATTCGAAGCCGATCCATGGCTGTCTTGGGATTGGCAACGGGAGGGACGCCTGAGGGGATGTATCGGGAACTGGTTCGCTTGCACCGCAGAGGAGAGCTGGATTTCAGCGGTGTTTCCACCTTTAATCTGGACGAGTATTTGGAGTTGTCCCCCTCCGATGAACCGAGTTATCACGCTTATATGGATCGGCATTTATTCGTCAACATTTCAGGGAAGAACATTCATCTGATGAGAGGGGACACCTCCGATCCCGCGGGGAGAACCCGGGTGGTGAAACTGTCGGAATCCACCCGGAGAGCGAATGCCCGTTATTTTCGCGATCAAGATGACATTCCCCGTCGGGCTCTCTCGATGGGGTTGGGAACCATCCTTGAATTCAGCCGGGAAATCCTGCTGCTGGCGTCAGGGGTGAAAAAAGCGGAGGCGGTGCGGCGGATGCTTCGGGGGCCCGTGACTGCCAGCTGTCCCGCTTCTCTTCTCCGGCAGCATTCCCGCGTCACTGTCATTCTCGATCCGGAAGCCGCCCGGCTTGTCTAAGACCGCTTCCCAGGGTTCACACGTCGGTGGCGCCTCCCGGTTGGCGAGGAAGTTTTGCTGAAACCAACATTTCATCCCCTCCTTGTCGCATAAGATGGAGACATCAGAGAGAGGAGGGAGAAGTTGTGGCCAAGTGCAGAGATCCGACGGCGGAGGTATGGTGGGGGATGTTGAGTTCTCTTTGGTAGCGGTCGGTTCAGCCGCCCTTGCGATCCATGTATTTGTAACGGCAAAAGGCAGGGGGCGGATGGCTGGCCGGCCGCGGTGTATCCGGGTGCCTGTATGCCACTTCTTCGCGTCTCGCCCAGGATCACGTGCCCGATACCTGTTCTTCGGCGGATGGATGGTCCTGATCTTTTCATGGTTTACCCAGGTGGGCATCATGGTGCTGGTGGGCGGGTTTTTGGCCTCCCGACCGGATCGGGGGCAGGAGGATTCAAGGGAAGGGAGCTGGCAAGCGGGGCGTGAATCATGTGCGCCCATTTCGGGATTTCTCTGGTATGATGGAAAAGCAGGTGCCAATGCGGAAGTGCTGAGAAACATGGAACGGAGGTAGGTCTGATGCCAAGTGATGCGCTGATTGCCACACCATTTGGAGTGGGTGCAGTCATTACATCCCTTATTGCCGTATCGTTTTGGCTGGACCGTAAATTTCGCCTGTTTTCCTTTTTGGGCACCGCGATCCTCGTGATCACCGGGGCAGCGGTGCTGGTCAATCTCGGGGTGATTCCCCCCTCCGTGGGGGTGGAGCAGTTAAACCCGATTTACACCTTTGCCAATGATTATGGAATTCCCATTGCCATTGTCCTTCTGCTTCTCTCTTCGGATTTAAGCCAGCTTCGTTCCTTGGGACGCCGGGCTGGGTTGGCGTTTTTGCTGGGAGCTCTTGGAACCGCCGCCGGAGCCATGGTGGCCGTTTGGTTGACCGCCGGAGGAATCGGACCGGACGCCTGGAAGCTGGGAGGGCAATTCGCGGCCAGCTATATCGGGGGCGGTGTCAATTATGCGGCTGTGGGCAGCGCTTTGGGAACCCCGGAGACGTTGTACGCCACCGGAGCGGCGGCAGACAATCTCATGACCAATTTTTGGATGGTCATGACCGCGCTCCTGCCCGCGCTTCTGCTTCGCTGGTACCCGAGTATCCGGGACCGGGCTTCTTTCGGCCCGGACGGGTCGGGAACGGAATTTTGGAATCGGAAGGAAGCCTCCACCCAGGATCTGATTGTCTTGACGGCCGTGACGTTTATCGTGGTGGCTGCAGCCGAGGCGGTGACACCTGTGATCAACGGGTGGGCCGGCTTTGAAATCCCCTCTGTGATCTGGTATACCACTCTGGCTTTGCTCCTCTCCTTTTTGACGCCGGTGAACCGTTTAAAGGGAGGGGAAGAGATGGGTAACTTTATTCTTCATTTTTTCTTTGCCACCATGGGAGCCGGGACCATTTTGAGCACCTTGGTGGATAAAGGGCCGGTCGTTTTACTGTTTCTGGCCGTGATGGTGGGTATCCACGCACTGATCCTCTTCGGGATGGGCCGGATCTTTAAGGTGGAGGCAGAACTGTTGGCGGTGACCAGTCAGGCCTGTGTGGGAGGACCGTCCACCGCTTTGGCTCTGGCCAGCTCCAAAGGGTGGACCTCTCTGGTGACCCCGGCGGTGCTCTTGGGGGTTTTGGGTTATGCCGTCGGCAATTATGTCGGAATTTTCATCGGCCAGTGGATGCGCTGGATGCTGGCGGGAGGATAAGGGAAAATGGGAGAGGGCCGATCCAAAAGGATCGGTCCTTTTCATGAACCGTTTCCGGCGGGGACGGGAAGAGAGAGTATGAACGCTTTCAGGTTCACGATCCGCCAGTGTTTTGGAAGCCGGTCCGTCCCGGCGATGATGATGGGAGCGGTGGAGTCGATCCGGTGAAGGGAGCCGTGCCCTGCTCCTGGTGGGGGAGTGGACATCTGCCAGTTCGTATCCGGGCCGGGCGGTGACCACAAGGTAGCGGCCGGGATGGGAGCGGAAATCACGTTGGTGATGATCAACGTCCGCCGGCGCGAAGCGACGGAGCTGCCTTCGGCAACCGGCATGGCCGAAAAGCCCGCGAGGGCTCTTATTTTGTCGGGATGAATACTCTCCGTCCTTCTCTCTTCTTCCGGATGATGAAAAAATGCGGCTCTCTTCTTTTAAAAGAGGCCGCGTTTTTTAATACAGACAGGGGATCAATTTCCAAGTCCGGGCTTGGTATTCTGAGTATACGGAGCCGAAATGAGCCACCAGGGCCCGTTCCTCCATCTGCATCCGGAAGGAATAGGCCGTCAGAAAACATAGCAGGTTGGCGAGGACCACCACTCCGGAACCCGTGCTCAAGGCGAATCCGACAAAGGTTCCCATCGTGCCCAGGTATCCGGGGTGCCGGATATAACGGTAACACCCGGTATCCACCACGCGGTGACGGTTTTGGATCCCGATGTTCCGGCTGAAGAAACGGCCCAAGGTCTGCATGGCTTTGGCCCGGAACCAAACCCCCGCGATCCCGGTGGCGAGGCCGGTGTAGAAGAAGGGGGGGTGAAGGGAGAAGTCTGTCGGCCGGCTGAGCAAGACCCAGGTCGGAACCAGAGTCATCCATGCCAGGGCAGCGGCCAGAACGAGAGTGGAGGTGCGGTCTTTTCTCCTCTCTCCCTGAGGTTGTTTCCGCAGGGTCTCCAGCAGAAGATAGAGGATGACCGGCGTAAAACTCAACCATAACATCGTAACCCGTCCTCCCGATTTGATAGAACATTTTATGAGAGGAGGACGGGCAGAGAAACGGCGCTTGGCCGTGACCGACCCGAAGAAAGAAGGAAACGGGGACCTGATCTTGAATAGATATAAGGAGTTATTTGGATCAGACATACAATCGTGCAGATTGAGAGAATTTCCCTTCTCGGCAATCCATGGCCCAACTGTCAAGTCACAGATTAAACGGAACGGAGGATGAGCATGTCACAAACGGAATTTTCCTTCGACAACACGGTTTTGAACGAATTGGGGATCCGGGCGGTGCAATTGAAACGGGATTCTGTGGTGTTGAAGATGCCGGTGGACTCCCGTCACCATCAACCGTACGGGATCTTGCACGGAGGGGTGTCCGTCGTGCTGGCGGAAACGGCTGCCAGTCTCGGGGCCTGGCTCAACTGTGACCATGAAAAGGAACATACGGTCGGTTTGGAAATCAACGCCAACCACATCCGGTCCAAGCGGGAGGGAACGGTCACCGCCGTTGCGGAGCCCCTCCACATCGGGCGGTCCACCATGGTTTGGGAGATCAAAATCAAGGATGAAGAAGACAAGCTCATCTGTGTTTCCCGCTGCACCATGGCGGTGGTGCCCAACCGGAAAGAGGACTGAAGGAGAACCCCGGGCGTCTTTTTTGGGTTTGGAACCGGGAAGAAGAAAGGACGGGAGAAATGGGGAAAGAGAGCTTCCGGTTTTTTTTGAAACCGGGTGTTCGGATTGAACGAGAGGGAGAACGTTGGATTTTTCGTCTCGGCAGGGAAACGGTGGTCGTGAAAGATTCCGGAGAAGCGGGTCGGTTCTGGGAGGAAAACCGGTTCGGCCGTTTCATCGGCGAATCGGCCGAACTTCCTCCATTTCCGGAACGGGATCGGTTGCTTGAAAGCGGATGCTGATTCCGGAGGAGGGTTCTCCGGAGGTCTGTATCCATGAAGCCTCTTCCTGGCCGCCGGTGGTCTCTCCCCCTCCGGACCCTCCCAAGCACACAGGGGGCAGCCACCCGGAAGTGATTTCTTTGGAGACCGGGAAGCTAAAAAAGGATTCTCTCACTTCCGCCTTGACTTCCCGGCGTTCCCCGAAGGAGATGAAGCCGGTGGAAGGATTGGCGGCGGGTGAACTGGGTCCGTTTTTAGAGTGGTCCCTGGGATCCCGTGCGGAGAAGCGCATGTACCCCTCGGCGGGCTCCCGTTATCCTAACCGGATTTTTATTTCGATCCGCCATGTGGACGGGCTGTCCCCGGGACTGTATGAGTACCTCCCGGACGAGCACTCTCTGATTCCCGGTGGGGGAAGCGGGAATCTGGCACCGGCTCTGGTCCAACCGGACTTGGACTTCAATTTCTGCCTGGTGATCGCCGCCGACTTGCCGGCCGCGGCTCAGGGTTACGGTTTTCGGGGCTATCGTTTTACTCTGATGGAAGCGGGCCACATGGTGCAAAACCTGCAACTGGCGGCCCGTGCCATGGACTGGGACGCGGCTCCCGTCGGAGGTTTTCTGGACCGTCCCGCCACCGAGGCTCTCGGGCTGAAGGGGAAAGGGCTGTCCCCTTTGTATCTGGTACCGGTCGGGGTGGCATCGGAATAACACCATGCAGCCCTGTCTGATCGGGACAGGGCTTTACCATACTTCCGGGCGAAGTGGAGATCGTGACGGTTCCGCGCGGGGATTCGGGGGCCGTAGCCATCCCGGATGACGCTCACCTCTTCTTCCCCGGTAATCCACCGGGTCGTTTTTCATTCACGTGGTTACCGCCGGAACCCCCTTTTTCATGGTATGCTTAAAAGAGAAGAGAGATAAGGGGGAGAGAACCATGCCGGAAAGGAAAGAGGCGGAAAAGGACGCTCCGGAACAGGGGATCCACACCGATTTCAGCAAAGAGATGACCTACGGTGATTACCTCCAGCTGGATCGAATTCTGAACAGCCAGAAACGGCTGACGGGACATCACGATGAAATGCTGTTCATCATCATCCACCAGGCCAGTGAACTGTGGATGAAACTGATCCTGCATGAACTGGAGGCGGCGATTGTCCGTATCCGGTCCGGGGAGCTGGAACCGGCTTTCAAGATGCTGGCCCGGGTGGCCCGGACCCAGGAGCAGTTGATCCAGTCCTGGGATGTGCTTTCCACGCTCACACCCGCGGAATATATGCAGTTCCGCGACAAACTGGGGCATTCCTCCGGGTTCCAGTCGTACCAGAACCGTCTGATCGAGTTCGCTCTGGGCCATAAAAACCGGAAGGTGCTAACGGTTCACCGGCACCGCCCCGACCTGTACCAACGGTTGGATCAGGCGCTTCATGCCCCGAGTATCTACGATGTTTCCATCCGGACCCTCGCCGGGCGGGGGCTGCCGGTGGATCCCTCCCGCCTGGAGAGGGACTGGTCGGAGGATTACCAAGCCCATCCCAGCGTGGAAGAGGCGTGGCTGGCCGTGTACCGGGATGTGGAGAAATACTGGGATCTTTATGAACTGGCCGAAAAGCTGGTGGATATTGAAGACAAACAACAACAATGGCGATACAACCACATGAAAACCGTGGAACGGATCATCGGACAGAAGACGGGAACCGGCGGCTCATCCGGGGTGAGTTACTTGAAGCGGGTGCTGGATCACCGCTTCTTTCCCGAGTTGTGGAGCCTGAGGACACGGTTATAGAAGCGTTGTGATTTCATGTTCGTTTCGAGAAAAGGGGAAGCGTTTACCCAAAATAGCGACTTTGCTTTCCTGCCCAGAGGAGAATCAGGGGCAAAAGCTTCTCTGGGTTGCATCCGAAGGCGTTTTGCCCCTGCCCGCAGCAGGATGATTCGGAGCGGACCGTGCCACCATCTCTGCAGGACAGCATAGCGAGACCGGGGAGAGAAGCGACCCAGGCGAGACTTGTGCTCTGTGAGTGCATAGCGAGACCGGGGAGAGAAGCGACCCAGGCGAGACTTGTACTCTGTGAGTGCAGTCGGAGCGGCTTTGGGTAAATGCAGCCGCTCACTTTTTCACAATACTTATAGAGGGGTAAAGGGGGTTGAGACCTTGACATGGGATGCATCGCGGGAAACGGCGGAACGGTTGGACAGAGATGACGGGCTGGCCCGGTTCCGGGATGAGTTTTACATCCCGGAGGGGAGCATTTATCTTGACGGGAACTCTCTCGGCTTGATGTCCAGGCGGGCGGAAAAGAGCCTGATGGAGGTGGTTTCCGCCTGGAAGGAGTATGGGATCGACGGTTGGACTTCGGGAGAGTTTCCCTGGTTCGACCTGTCGGAGAAACTGGGAGAACAAAACGCCCCTCTGGTGGGAGCGGAGCCGGGAGAAGTGATCGTGACCGGCTCCACCACACTCAACCTTCACCAGCTCCTGGGCACCTTTTACCGTCCGGAGGGAAAGCGGACCCGGATTCTGGCCGACGAACTGGCTTTTCCTTCGGATATTTATGCCATGCAAAGCCAGCTTCGTCTCCACGGACTGAACCCGGAAGAGCATCTGATCCGGGTTGCCAGTCGGGATGGTCGCACCCTGGAAGAGGAAGACCTCATCGCTCAGATGACCGATGAGGTAGCTGTCATTGTGCTGCCCTCGGTCCTTTACAAGAGCGGACAGCTCCTGGATATGAAACGGTTGACGGAGGCGGCCCGGGCACGGGGAATTCCCATCGGGTTCGATTTGTGCCATTCCGTCGGGGCCATTCCGCACCGGCTGCACAAGTGGGGAGTGGATTTTGCCTTCTGGTGCAACTATAAATACCTGAACAGCGGACCGGGGGGAGTGGGGGGGCTCTTTGTCCATCGGAACCATTTTGGCCGGATGCCGGGATTGGCCGGTTGGTTCAGCTCCGACAAAAGCATCCAGTTCGACATGGAGCACCGGTTGACACCCGCCGGGGACGCCGGCGCGTTTCAGATCGGGACCCCCCATATTCTCAGCCTCGCCCCCCTGATCGGTTCCCTGGAGATCTTTGTCGAAGCGGGAATCGATCGGATCAGGGAGAAATCCCTCAAACAGACGCGCTACCTGATGGATCTGGTGGAAAAAGAAATGCCGGGGATGAACTTTTCCTTCGGGAACCCGGTGGAGGATCACCGTCGGGGCGGGCATGTCTGCCTGGTTCACGAAGAAGCGGTCCGGATCTCCAAGTCGCTCAAGGAAAAAGGGGTGGTGCCCGACTTCCGGGCCCCGGATGTGATCCGTCTCGCCCCCGTCGCTCTCTACACCTCCTACACGGAGGTATGGGAGGCAGTGCGGATCCTGAAAGAGATCATGGAAACCAAAGACTATGAGCGGCACGAAAAAAAGCGGGGGGTGGTGGCGTGAGTCGGTGGATCGATATCTCTCAACGGCTGGAGGCGGGAATGGCCGTCTGGCCGGGAGACACCCCGTTTTCTTACCGGCTGACCTGGACAAAGGAAGAGACGGGTTCGGTCAATGTGGGCCGGGTGACGATGAGCACCCATACCGGGACCCACATCGACGCACCGTACCATTTTGATCGGGACGGAAAAAGGGTGTCGGAACTCGACCTGGACCTGTACATCGGACCGGTGCGGGTGATCCGTTTGCACCGGCCGGCGGGAATCAGCCGCCGGGAACTGGAGGGGGAAAATCTGGAGGGGGTTGCCCGCCTGTTGATCCGGACGGATGCGTGGCCGGACAAATCGGTTTTCCCCGGGGAAATCCCGCCCGTTCACCCCGATTTGGCTCCGTATCTGGAGGAGAAAGGGATCCGGCTCCTGGGGTTGGACCTTCCCTCGGTGGATCCTCTGGACAGCAAAGCGCTGCCTGCCCACCACGCCCTGACCCGACATGGGGTTCATATCCTGGAGGGAGTCGTACTGGACCGGGTCGAGCCGGGGGAGTATGAACTGGCCGCCCTTCCGCTTCCGTTGGCGGAGGCGGACGGAAGTCCGGTTCGGGCGGCACTGCGCCCTTTGGAATAATTGGGATCTGCCGTCACGGCAGATCCGTTTTCGTTATTGATGGGAGCAGAGAAACAAAAAAAAACAGGAGCGATCCTGCCGCCCCGTGTCATGAAAATTGGTTTCTGGGGAGAAACCTTACGGTACTGACATTATATCAGAAAAATGTCAATTGACAAATACCTAATTTTTGTCATTTTTCATTCATCAGAGAACCGGGTGCCTCAGTCCCCATTGTTCACGATATACTCCGGAAATTCCTCCAGAAACGTGCGGGCCACCTCTTCGTATTCCTCGTCGGGGATGTCTTTCAGCTCTTCGTTTTCCAACCGGAAGAAAAAGGGATGGCCCCCCGGTTTTTCCCGATTGTAGTACATGCCGATCCGCTGACCCCGGAAATCAAAGGTGGCACCCAGCGCGACGGGAAAGCTTTCGTCTTCGGTTTCCAATTGACGGAAGAAGATGGGTTCGACCTGAGCCAACACCGTCTCCAGATAGGTTTCCCCGGGGTAGGTGAGGGTCATCGCCTCTTCTTCTTCCTCCACGACAAACAGTTGTTTTTTGGCTTCCTTGGACCAGACGAGGAGAAGGTGTTTGACATTTTCATGGATAAAGACGTATTGGTGGGGTGTGGAAAACCGGATGTTCAAAAGCCGGATCCCTCCATCTTACTTTTACGGTTGACGCCACTATATCACGAGGGTGAAAAAATCGGAACCCATTCGGTTTCAAGGAAATAAGGGGATGGAGGAACCGGGTGACGCGGAGGGGGGGCTGGGCATAAAAAAACACGGCAAAAGCCGTGTTTTTCACCGTTTGTTTTCGAGCACCGTGATGTAGGCCACCATCGGGCCCTCCTTTTCCGCGGAAGAGTGGTTGTGACAGACGAGCTCGTGGGTTCCCGGGCGGTCGGCGGTAAAGCTGACTTCGGTTTTTTCCCCTTTTCTGACGCTTCCTTGAATCCCGAACTCCTTCAGAGAGAAGTGATGAACGTTGCCGTGAAAGCCGTGAATCACCAGGTTGACTTCATCCCCCTCCCGAACGACCAAGGAGCCGGGGTCCCAGCGGTATACCTCCTTCTTTTGACCGTTGTGGTTGGTTTGGTACTCCGTTGTGATCAGGTGGAAAGTTTTTTCCGCGGGGGTTTCCCGGGACGACACCTCTTCCACTTCTTCGATCACCGTTTTTCCTCCGAACCACGGAATCGGGAGCAGGGCCGTGGTGGCGATGAGAACGAAAGCAAAGGCGAGACTCAGGTAAAGCCACTGCCGTGAAGTGGTCATCAGGATCCCTCCGATCCAATTCATGGGATTTCATTACTTTTTGTCGACAATTTTCCGAGCTTTTATCCCTTCATCGATCCTGATTATGGATGTTATATCTTTTCAGATGCCAGGCATATAATAAGAACAAACGTTCCGCTTGCGAGGGATGGAGATGAGAACGGTCTTGAATCAGGCGGCCCGAAGAAAGGAAGCGGTGGAAGTCATTTATCTGGACCGGCAAGGCCGGTTGACCCAGAGAAAGGTGTGGGTTCTCGGGATGGACGGGGATACCGTTCGGGTGTATTGCTGCAAACGGAGGCAGTTTCGACGGCTGAGGCGGGAGGGAATCCTGGCTGCGGCCAGGACGGAAGCCGGGTTTGGAAAACGTGCAGGCGGTGTGTGCTCCTTTTAAATGGAAGGAGCCCTGGAAGCATTGTGAAAAAGTGAGCGGCAGCATTTACCCAAAGCCGCTCCGGCTGCATTCACAGAGTACAAGTCTCGCCTGGGTCGCTTCTCTCCCCGGTCTCGCTATGCACTCACAGAGTACAAGTCTCGCCGGGGTCGCTTCTCTCCCCGGTCTCGCTATGCTGTCCTGCAGAGATGCAGGCACGGTCCGCTCCGAATCATCCTGCTGCGGGCAGGGGCAAACGCCTTCGGATGCAACACAGAGAAGCTTTTGCCCCTGAACGCCCTTGCAGGCTGATTCTCCGCCGGGCAGGACAGCAAAGTCGCTATTTTGGGTAAACGCTTCCCCTTTTCTCGAAACGAACATTCAATCACAACGCTTCCAGGGTAAAAAACGCGTACGGTTCCGATTCACCGTCTTTTTGGCAGGACCCAAGTATTTTCGGCTTAAAAAAAGCATGCTATACTGAAACAGGGACGAAATTGATACCCGGCGGCAGCCACACGGCGCTGCCCCTTTGGAAACGAGGACCGGTTCAGGTCCGGATGGCAGGAGGGTGAAAGATGGGCTCCCAAACGGAATCCCGCAATCATCATGAAGAAGAAAACGATTTTCTGGACATGGTGAAAGGGACAATGATCTTTACTGGCCTGTTTATGGGAATCGCGCTGATCGGTGCGATTTTGGCCGAGCTTTTGAAGTAACGTATCTTTTCCAAGAGGGCTGGTGACAGCCCTCTGTTCTTATGTCCACAGCAAGGGAAGGGGAGAGGGATTTGGTTGCGGATCTCCGTTCCGTATTCGCCGGATGCGGCTTTTTCTTTTGATCCCTGCTTACTTCCTGTTCCTGGAGTCGGACCGCGTCTCAATCCGCCGATGCGGAGCGGGAGGAAGAATCCGGGGAGGATGGGGAACCATCCCCTGTTCGAGGAACCGATGTCCGTGATCCGGAAGGGGAGAGCGGGGATCTGACCCGGCGTTCGTACATAAGAAGCGGAACCGCGTGTTGGAGGGCAAAAGCTGATCCGTTCATCCGTGCGCTCCCCCGAAAAGGGCAGGCCTGTGCCGAAGGCGGGGAGGGCAAGGTTGGCAAGATCCCGATCGTTACGCTATACTTTCAGAGGGCCGACAATGTAATCCCTTTCGAGGTTTATCGTGAAGGGTACCGGTATCTGGGCCGGAGTGTTTCCTGCAGCGGCCTCGATCGAGGGGTGAAACCGATCCCATCGCAGGTTCGAAACTCCTGAATCGGAGGAGGGAACCGTTCCGGCTTGGTTTCATTACACAGTCATTTTTCCATTGGATAGGGGGATGGGGCATGAACGTACATGAGTATCAGGGTAAAGAAGTGCTGAAACAGTACGGGGTGGTCGTACCCCGCGGCCATGTGGCTTTCACCCCGGAAGAAGCGGTTGACGCTGCAAAAGAGCTGGGCGGGGACCTGTGGGTCGTCAAAGCCCAGATCCATGCAGGCGGACGCGGGAAAGCCGGCGGGGTGAAACTGGCCAAAAACCTGGATGAAGTGAAACAATACGCAGAAGAACTTCTGGGCAAAACACTGGTAACCCACCAGACCGGCCCGGAAGGAAAAGAAGTGAAGCGTCTTCTGATCGAGGAAGGCTGCAAGATTCAGAAAGAGTACTATGTCGGAGTCGTGGTGGACCGTTCCACCGACCGGGTGACCATGATGGCCTCCTCGGAGGGCGGTACCGAGATTGAAGAAGTGGCGGCCAAGACTCCCGAAAAAATCGTGAAGGTGACCGCCGATCCGGCCGTGGGGCTGCAACCGTTCCAGGCACGGCAGCTGGCTTATGCCATCGGCATTCCGAAGAAACTGGTCAACAAAGCGGTCAAGTTTATGATGGGACTGTACCAGGCTTTTGTGGAAAAAGACGGGTCCCTGGCGGAGATCAACCCGCTGATCACCACCGAAGACGGTGAAGTGATGGCCCTGGACGCCAAACTGAACTTTGACTCCAACGCCCTCTACCGCCATCCTGACATCGTGGAGCTTCGGGACCTCTCTGAAGAAGATCCGAAAGAAATCGAAGCTTCCAAGTTCGATCTGACTTATATCGCACTGGACGGCAATATCGGCTGCATGGTGAACGGTGCCGGTCTGGCCATGGCCACGATGGACATCATCAAGCACTACGGCGGAGAGCCGGCCAACTTTCTGGATGTGGGAGGCGGCGCCACCACCGAAAAAGTGACCGCGGCCTTTAAGATTATCCTGGAGGATCCCAACGTCAAAGGAATTCTGGTCAACATTTTCGGCGGGATCATGAAATGCGACGTCATCGCCAACGGGGTCGTGGAAGCCGCCAAAGAAGTCGGTCTGGATCGTCCTTTGGTCGTGCGGCTGGAAGGGACCAACGTGGAGTTGGGCAAGCAAATCCTGAACGAATCCGGCCTGAAGATCACGGCTGCCGATTCGATGGCGGACGCTGCGGAAAAAATCGTCTCCCTTGTGAAGTAACGGACAAGTCCCTAACATCTGGAAAGGAAAGGCGGGTTCCAAGTTGAGTATTTTCGTGAACAAGAATACGAAAGTGATCACGCAGGGGATCACGGGCTCCAACGGTCTGTTCCACACCAAGCAGGCCATCGAATACGGGACCGACATCGTCGGCGGGGTGACCCCCGGTAAAGGGGGACAGGAAGTCGAAGGGATTCCGGTCTTTGACACCGTCCGTGAAGCGGTGGAAAAAACCGGCGCCAACGCTTCCGCCATTTACGTGCCGCCGGCGTTCGCCGCCGACGCGATCATGGAAGCGGTGGACGCGGAGTTGGATCTGGTCATCTGCATCACCGAAGGGATCCCAGTGATGGACATGGTCAAAGTCAAGCGCTACATGGAGGGCAAGAAGACCCGGTTGATCGGACCCAACTGTCCCGGTGTCATCACTCCCGGAGAGTGCAAAATCGGAATCATGCCCGGCTATATCCATACCCCCGGGAAAGTGGGGATCGTCTCCCGGAGCGGGACCCTGACCTATGAAGCGGTCCATCAGCTCACCCAGCGGGGCATCGGTCAGTCCACCGCCGTGGGAATCGGCGGGGATCCGGTCAACGGAACCAACTTCATCGATGTGCTGAAAGAATTCCAGAACGATCCGGAAACGGAAGCGGTCATCATGATCGGGGAGATCGGCGGTACCGCCGAAGAGGAAGCTGCTGAGTGGATCAAGGCCAACATGACCAAACCGGTGGTCGGCTTTATCGGCGGGCAGACCGCCCCTCCCGGAAAACGGATGGGCCATGCCGGCGCCATCATCTCCGGAGGAAAAGGGACGGCGGCCGAAAAGATCGCCACCCTGGAAAAATGCGGGGTGTCCGTCGCGTCCACCCCGGCTGTCATCGGCGAAACCCTGGCCCGGGTCCTCGAAGAAAAAGGGCTTTTGGAAGAATGCACCACGGCGAAATAACATCGGCTTTTCAAGGGACCTTTGCTTGGAGGTCCCTTTTTATTTGGAAACAGGAAAGGAGAGAGCGAACAACCTTGAACGCTTGGGAGCCACGGGAAGGATTGGTCGCGGTTCACCAGATCCAGGGGGTGGGATGGCATACCATTGATAAATTGAGACAATCGGATTGGGATCCCGGTGAACCGTTGACGGGGGAAGAGGAAAGACGTTGGAGAGAAGCGGGGATCGGGGAGGGAACGATTCAACGGATCCGGGAAAAATGGACGCCCGAATTTATCGAAAAAGTTGGAAAGGAGCTGGAACACCGGGGAATCCGTGCGGTGACGATGCTGGAGGAAGCGTATCCACCGCTGTTGAGCCAGTTGCCTCAGCCGCCCTGGGTTCTGTATCTCAGGGGGGACCTTTCCCTGTTGTCCCGGCCCGGTCTGGCAGTGGTGGGAAGCCGAAAGCCCACCTCCTACGGGTTCCGGGTGACCCGCCGGTTTGCCGGGGAAATCGGCGCCCGGGGATGGACGGTGGTAAGCGGAATGGCGGCGGGCGTGGACGGGGAGGCCCACCGGGCGGCCCTGGAAGTGGAGGGAAAGACACTGGCCGTGATGGGGTGCGGGGTGGATGTGGTGTATCCCAAGCATCACCGCGAACTGTACGGAAAAATCGTGAGAAAAGGAGCGGTGATCTCCGAGGCGCCGCCGGGAACCCCACCCCATCCGGGCCTTTTTCCCCAGCGCAACCGGATTATCAGCGGGTTGAGCTATGGAACATTGGTGACGGAGGCGGCGGAAAAAAGCGGTTCCCTGATCACCGCCCATTGCAGCTTGGAGCAGGGGAGGGAGGTTTTCGCCGTCCCCGGTCCGGTCACCTCGGCTCAAAGCATGGGCACCAACCGGTTGATTCAGGAAGGAGCCAAATGTGTGGTGGAGACCGGAGACATCTGGGAGGAACTGGAGCACATTTCCAGCCCGGAACCTCCCGGTGTTCGGGAAACATCCGCTCCTTCCCCGTTGGACCCGGAAGAGGAGAGGGTGTTGAACCTTTTGGGCGACGTTCCGGTGACGGTTGACACCCTGACGGCCAGGTTGAACCTCTCCCTTGGGGAACTGCACCGGCATTTGATGAACCTGCAGATCAAGGGGGCCGTTCGCCAGCTTCCGGGAGCTCAGTTTGTGCGAAAGTAGGGATCCGTGATCCGCTCCCTGGTTTTACAGTCTTTGGGTAAATGCTGCCGCTCACTTTTTCACAACCCATCCAATGTGCGTGTTTGCGTCCAATTTCTCCGGTACATGGATACTTGGCCGGATCCGAGTGGCCCTCTCTTCCATATAAAAGATAGAAAAGGAGAAAAGGAGGGTGATGATCGTGGCTGTCAAAACCCGTGAAACCCGGAAAGCCGTAATCGGGAGCACCTCCCGTAACATCAACGTCCGCCCCGGACGCAGATTTAGCTTGGCATGCGTTTTCTTCGGCATACAGGTGGCCAGGATCCGGTTGAGGCCCGGCGATTTCGTGAGAGTGACCTGTCTGGGAAGAAGTGTGACAGTGTTCAACTCTTTCCTCCGTTTCAACCGGGGGACCATCAATCTCCGCAGGGGAGAATTTGTTACCTTCTTCGGAAGTTTTTTCTGAGAGGGACTTTAACGGTGACATTGGAGGGGAGACCCTTCTTTTTTTTGCGTAAGTTCGCACTCTTTCAAAAACCGTTGCCAATCCCATGAGAATGGGATAGAATGAAGTTGTCATTCACTCGGAAAAAGGAGGTGGAACGAACCATGCGCATCAACGGAAACGTCAGCCACAGCCCTGCAACCGGCATCATCCGTTCCCGGAAGAGCGGCGTTTTGGCATTCCGGTGGAAGGTTGGGTCTTTCTGTGGAAAAATGAACCAAATCCGTGATATGCGCAGGGGTTTCCTTTCCACCTCCTGCTCGACCTTTTTCGCCGCTTCGGGAGAGAGGTAGAAACGTTATCCGGGAGCCGGAGCCATGGGCAGGGAAACCTTCCCCATGGCTTTTTTGTGTTTTTTGCGGGACAGAAGAAACGGAGGGAGGCCCTGTGCGTTGGAAGGATTGGGACCGGAACTTGAAGATCCGCCTGCTCGGGGAAGGGATGGTCCATATCCTTTTTTGGATGTTCTTTCCCTTCATGGCGGTCTATTTTGCCGATTCGTTCGGAAAAGGAGCGGCCGGAGGACTGTTGATCCTGTCTCAGGTCATCGGGGTCTTTGCCAATTTGGTCGGTGGATATTGCGCGGATCGTTTCGGCCGCAAACGGATGATGGTGGCGTCCGCTTTCGGGCAAGGGGTTGCCTTCGTTTTTTTCGCTCTTGCCAACTCTCCGTGGTACGATTCTCCTGTGTTGTCCTTTGTCTGTTTCACCGCTCTGGGTGTGTTCGGCTCTCTGTATTGGCCGGCCAGTCACGCCATGGTGGCGGATTTGGTGAAGCCGGAATACCGGAATCAAGTGTTTGCCGTCTTTTACACGGCGATCAACATCGCAGTGGTGATCGGGCCGGTTTTGGGGGGGCTGTTCTTTTTTGAACACCGGTTTACCCTTCTTCTGACCGCGGCGGCCGTGACCCTGATCCTGACCTTCGTGATCGCCCGCTGTATACGGGAAACCGTTCCCCGCCCGGATGACGCTTCCGGCTTCCGGGAAAGCAAAGATCTGCCGTGGTACCGGTTCCTGGCCGTTCAGCTGAGAGATTACCGGGTCATCCTGTCCGATCGGAATTTTGTGCTGTTCATCCTGGCGGGAATACTGGCGGCCCAGACCTTCATGCAATTGGATTTGGCCATTGCCGTTTATGTGACGGAAATGATCCCGGTTCAGTCCTTCATCGCCTGGGGTGACGGATCGGTGACGACGGGAGGGGCGGAGTTTTTCGGTTGGCTGATGGCGGAAAACGGTTTTCTGGTCGTTTTGTTCACCGTCCGGGTGACCCGTTGGGTCGACAGATGGAGGGAAGGGCCGGTTTTTGTCGTGTCGTCTCTCCTCTACGGAGTGTCGATGCTGGTGATTGGGAGCTCGACCCATCTGTGGGTGGCGGTGGGGGGAATCGCCCTTCTGACGGTTGCGGAGCTGTTGGTGGTGGGCCTGCAGGAGGGGTTTGTTTCCAAGCTGGCACCCGAAGATCTGCGGGGGCAGTATTTTGCCGCAGCCAGCCTTCGTTTTTCCATCGGTCGGGCCATTGCTCCCTTTGCCATTCCGATGGCGGCCTGGGCGGGTTATGCATGGACTTTCGTGGTATTGGCGGCTTTCGCCTTCGTCAGCGCGTCGGTTTACCACGTTTTGTTCCGCCGTCTCGAACGGTCCGGCAGGTTGAGGGTTGTTCCTTCCCGGCGGAAGGATGCTTTGGAAGAAGGAATTTGATGAATGAAGCACCTGCTTGGATCCGGGTTGCCCTGGAAGCGTTGTGAAAAAGTGAGCTGCGGCATTTACCCGAAGCCGCTCCGGTTGCACTCACAGAGCACAAGTCTCGCCTGGGTCGCTTGTGCTCCCCGGTCTCGCTATGCACTCACAGAGCACAAGTCTCGCCTGGGTCGCTTGTGC
>NZ_QBKR01000001.1 GCF_003054245.1 Melghirimyces profundicolus | reverse complement strand
CCGGGAGTGAAGCGACCCCGGCGAGACTTGTGCTCTGTGAGTGCATAGCGAGACCGGGAGTGAAGCGACCCCGGCGAGACTTGTGCTCTGTGAGTGCATAGCGAGACCGGGAGTGAAGCGACCCCGGCGAGACTTGTGCTCTGTGAGTGCATAGCGAGACCGGGAGTGAAGCGACCCCGGCGAGACTTGTGCTCTGTGAGTACATAGCGAGACCGGGAGTGAAGCGACCCCGGCGAGACTTGTGCTCTGTGAGTACATAGCGAGACCGGGAGTGAAGCGACCCCGGCGAGACTTGTGCTCTGTGAGTACATAGCGAGACCGGGAGTGAAGCGACCCCGGCGAGACTTGTGCTCTGTGAGTACTACCGGAGCGGCATCGGGTAAATGCCGCCGCTCACTTTTTCACAATACTTCCAGTTTCCATTAAAGAGAAACCCGCCTCGTAAGAAACGGGTTTCTCTTTTTATATATACCTGTTCTTTATTTATCAAGGCGCTCCAAGTTTCCATTGGATTCCATCCGGAACTTGGTTTTGGAACCTTCCTCCTCATCTTCCTCTAGGATGGCCAGTTTTCTTGCCCGGTCCATGATTTGAATCAGGGCTTTGTAATCGTCGTTCACCACACGGTAATCGGTCTGGACGTGATTGAGACGACCTTTCATTTCCTCATTCTCCTGCGTCATTTGGCGGAGCCGTTCTTCCTGCTCCTCGAGTTCCTTTTCCAGTTCAGTCTGTCTTTTCCGCATTTCCGTCACTTCCGCCTTATGTTGGCGCAAAAAGCGGATGATCGCGTCCAGGGAAGAAATCCGGTCCAGTTCCAGGTTGAGTTCTTCCCCCTTGATCCGGTTTCGAACCTGGGATTGTCTTTCCTGTTTCTTTTTCTGCCGCTGGGATTTCGCGATTTGGATCGCCGCTTCATACTTTTTCCGTACCAGACTGTTCCACCGGAACCCGCAAGCGGCAGGAGTCCGGCCCAGTTTTTCGGCAACTTCTTCGAAGGCGCTCAACTGGGTCCCCCCTTCCCGGATGTGGCGGAGGGTCACTTCCGCCAAGACCAGGTCATCGTCGGGGGTCCACGCATCTTGTCTTTTGACTGCCATAAGCCCAAAAACCTCCAATCCTTGATCCACCGATTCCACGGCATGCGATTTGTTCTATCTGTATGCGTTTGCTATAAACCGTAGTATATGTAACTAGTAATTTTTATAACCGAAACCCGTCCTCCATATACATCAAGCTTTTTTCATGAAAAAAGAGACCCGAAATGACGGGCCTCACATGGATGACCAAGGAGGCGGGAGCCGAAGTGACGTTCGGCCCCCGTCAATAGGAAAGCGGTCCGCTCCTTCAACCAATTGACAGCAACTTTTAGAGGGTGGCGCTTCCCGCATATAACAGGCCCGGGCTTACGGGCTGTTCGGCTTCCGGGTCCGCCGGAGGAAAGCATCCACCGCTTGGAGGTGTTCCTCCGTTTCCCACAGCCGGGCACAGTGACGCGCTTCCCGATCGATCAGCTCCTCCCTTGACACCTGTTCCCGGAAGGCATCGGCGATCTCCATGTAAGCTTGAATCGCCCCCATCGGCGCCCGGGTGAGGGATTCGGCGAAGGCCTGAACCGACTCAAGGAAATCCTCTTCAGGGTAAAGGTCAAAAATCCAGCCCCAGCGGTGCAATTTCCGGGCCTCGACGCGCTCCCCGCTCAAGAGGAGATACAGGGCCCGATCCCTGGGGAGTTGTTCCAGGAGCCTCGATCCCCCTCCCCAACCCGATGTGATGCCGAGGCGGGACTGAATGAACCCGAAACGCGTGCCGGGGGAGGCCAAGCGAAAGTCGCAGGTGGCCGCGATCTCACAACCGCCTCCCACGGCCGTTCCCCGGACAGCCGCCACCGTGGGCCGATTCAGGTTGCGGATCTTCTCCAGCAAGCCCCCCATGCGGCGCATCACCGGATACACTTCATCTTCCCTTTTCATACGCTGAAATTCGACCAGGTCACCGCCGGAAACAAACGTCCGTTCATCCCCCGCAAAGACCAGCACTTTCACCCCACCGTCTCTGCTCCAGGAATGGAGCACCTCCTCCAGCTCTTCCATCATCAGGCGGTTGACGGCGTTTCTCACTTCGGGACGGTTGAAAAAAATCCACCCCACCCCGTTTTGCTTCACTGTGCGCAAGGTTTCCAACATTCTCCCCCATTTCCCGGTTGAACTGCATTCCTGACTGTTTCATGACACATACTATCGTTTACTTGATCCCTTCCGAACAGGCGGGTATAATGAGTGTTGATTGCAAAGTGAGACGACGGACCGGACAGCCTCACCTCCGGATGATCCGGGGGATGGGGATTCCGTACATACAATCGTCGATTTGAGAGGCGTAAAGGAGTTGGCATCCGATGGACCGCATGTTTCGTGTTTTGGGCTTTTGGCTCCTGGTGATCGGTCTGATGTTCATGGCCGGCCATATGAACATTTTAGCAGGTTTGTTCTACTTGCAGGCGGCAATCTTTTTTGTCCTCGGTTACTTGAACTTTACAGAGCGCACTTATATGTTCCTCTTCGGCGGCTACATGGTCATCGCTTTCACCGGGATCGTGTACTGGTCCTTCTTCCATGTGGGTTGAAACACCAAAAGCTCCCCTCTGACGGGGAGCTTTATTATGTTCCGTCTTTCATGCCGTTCACCGGATGTGGGACGCCCTTGCACTGAACCAACACCCGGAAATCATCTCCCATTCCCCCGGGCAGGGCCAAGTGGCGGATCGCCCGGTTCCGCTTCGCTTCGGGGGCGAAAGGATCGGAAGAAACCGGCGGCGTCAGCCGGCTCAGGATGCCCGCCCCTTGCAGATAGCGGGACTGGGTGGTGTAGAGGAGGGTTTGAAGCCCCACCCGCCGACCCCGTGCCATCAGGGCGGAAAAATGGACGTGGCTGGTCATGTCCGATCTCCCCGGTTCGGTGTAAAAATCGCGATGGAGCCGGTGTCGGTGGAAACAGCGGAGGGTTCCGTCCTTGTGTCGGGGAAGGGCAAGCTCCTCCGTGGTACCGCCGTAGTCGATCGTCAGGAGGTACCCGGCCTTCAACCGGCGTCCGGCTGTCTCCACCCACTCCAAGGCGTCCAGGGGAACCTCCGCGATCCATCCGTCGGGAAGGTTCCACTTTTGCTCCCGGAAGTAATCAGCCAGCTCCGGCCGGGAAAGGGGGCCGGATGTTTCGGCGAGCTCTCCGCAGCCGGCATCCCAGGTCACGTAAATTTCCCTTAATTCTCCTTGATGAGCAATCACCCGGTGAACAGGGAAGGCGTCCAGCAACTCGTTGCTCAGCAGAATAGAAGGATGTTCCATGGGAAGGTCCCGGACCTCCTCCGTCCACCGGACGGGGACGGGACTGTCCACCAGCTTGTTCTGCTGGAGCTCCCGGTGGTACGGACTGGTCTCCACCAAATAAAGAACCCGGGGAAGACGGCCTTCTTCTGCCAGAGCCTGAACGATCCGTGCTGCCAGGCTCCCATCTCCCGCCCCCGCTTCCGCCAGGAGCCACGGGGTTTCGGAGGGGAAAGTGCGAGCCATCCGGCCGACCGCCCGGGCCAAGGTCCAACCGAACGCCTCCCCCACCGCGGGACTGGTGTAAAAGTCTCCCTTCCTTCCGATTTTCGTCTTCCTTCGCCGGTAGTAACCCCACCGGGGATGATACAGGGCCAGTTCCATAAACCGCCGGAAGGGGATCGTTTTTTTGGGCCGGGACTGGATCTCTTCCACAATGAGTCGGATCAGCGGGTCGCCCACCGGAATCCCCTCAGGTCGAGAATAGATCCGTGCTCAAATAACGCTCTCCGGTATCCGGGGCCATACAAAGCACTTTTTTGCCGGGCCCCAGCCGGCGGGCAACCTGGAGAGCGGCCCACACGGAAGCACCGGAGGAGGGACCGACCAGGATCCCTTCCTTCCGGGCCATCATGCGTGCGGTTTCCTCCGCGTCCCCATCGGAAACGTGCAGGATCTCGTCGTAAATGTCCCGGTTGAGGATCTTCGGGACGAAACCGGGGCTTGTGCCGGGTATCTTGTGAGATCCGGGTTGACCTCCCGCCAGGACCGGAGACCCTTCCGGCTCCACCACAGCGATGAAAAGACCGGGGTAATGACGGCGAAGCACTTCTCCCGTTCCCGTGATCGTTCCGCCGGTTCCGGCCGTGGCCACGAAGGCGTCGAGAGAGTCCCCCATCTGGCGGATGATTTCCGGCGCGGTGGTCCGGCGGTGCACCTCCGGATTGGCCTCATTTTCAAATTGGAGCGGCATGAAGGAGTCGGGGATTTCGTCCATGAGTTCTTTCGCCTTTCGGATCGCTCCGGGCATGCGTTCCGCACCGGGGGAGAGAACGACCTCCGCTCCGTAGGCTTTCAGAATGTTGATCCGTTCCGCGCTCATCGTGTCCGGCATCACGAGGATCGTCCGATATCCCCTGGCGGAACCCACCAACGCTAGTCCGATTCCCGTGTTTCCGCTGGTCGGCTCGATGATGGTGGAACCCGGTTTCAGGTGTCCTTCCTTCTCGGCCCACTGCAACATGCTGAAAGCGGTTCGATCCTTGACGCTCCCTCCGGGGTTGAAGGATTCCAACTTGACATAAACGTCGGCGTCATCGGGCCCGGTGAGACGTCGGAGCCGGACCACCGGGGTTTCCCCGATCAGATCGGTGATCCAGTCGGCTGTCCGCAAACGGCTTTCCTGTTGGTTCATCACTTTTCCGTCGGCCCCGTCCACTCCAGCATCCCCCCTTTCAGGTTGTGAAGGCGTTTGAATCCTTTGTCGGCCAGGATGTTCGCTGCGATCACACTGCGGCGCCCGCTCCGGCAGATGAGGAGAATCTCTTTGTCTTTGTCTCCTTCCAGTTCCCCGGCGCGCTCTTCCATTTGGTCGTGGGGGATATGCCGGGCTCCCGGAATATGACCTTCTTCGTATTCTTCTTGGGTGCGGACGTCCACCAAGACATACCGGTTCCGTTCGCTTTCGTCGGCTTGACTCAGCTTTTTCGCATCCACATCGGTATACCGTTTCTCCATGTTTTCAAACGCCTCCTGTTTCCGGTTTTCCCTATATGATAACACGACTTTCGAATTCCAAAAAAGACGCGAAAGCCCTGTCCTTACTTGGACAGGGCCTCCAATACATACCCCTCGATCTGGCCTTCGTTCATCTGCCCGTTGACTTTGCGAACCACCTTCCCCTGTTTGTCAATGAACAGGGAGGAAGGAATCGGTCCGATTCCGTAGCGTTCGGTCACTTTCCGCTCTTTGTCCAGAACAATGGGGAATTTCAGGTTCAGCTGGCGGGCAAAGCCGCTCACGGCCACTTGGGTCTCCGCAATATTGACCCCAACGACGACCAATCCTTTATCTTGATGTTTGTCATACACGTTTTGGATGGCCGGCATCTCGTCCCGGCAGGGTTTGCACCAAGTGGCCCAAAAATTGAGGAGCACGACCTTCCCCCGAAGGTCGCTCAGCTTCAAGGTCTCCCCGTCCAGGGTCTGGAGCTGAAAGTCCGGGGCTGTTTTTTCGACTTCCACGTTTTTTTTCTTGCCGTCATCGGCGACCGTCTGATAGATGGCAATCCCGACCAGAGCCACCATCACCAGCATCAGGATCCGGCGAACCCAGTACCGGGTGGTTCGGTTCATACATCGTCACCTGCCTGTCCAATTGCGCTCATGATTCCCACCCCATGGCAACCGAACCGGTTTTCGGTCCGAAAACGAAGGAGTGACATCTCCGGCGATCCGACATCAAAATCCCGTAAAGCCACCGAACAGGTCGGTCAGCCAGGCGATGATCGCCGTCATTTGGTTGGTGTAGAGCAGCACCCCGAACACCACCATCAGGGCTCCACCGACTTTCATGAGGCGGTCGGAATATTGGAGGATCCAGCGGGTGCGCCCCAGGAAGAAGGCCATGATGAAAAAGGGGATGGCAAAACCCAGCGTGTAGGCTGTGATGTAGGCGAGACCCGCGGAAGGGTTGGTGGCGGCCAGAGCCAGGACCGATGTCAGGATGGGGCCGAGACAGGGGGTCCAGCCCGCTGCAAACGCCATCCCGGTGACGGAGGAGCCCAGATAACCCCATTGCTTTTTCCCGACTTCCAACCGTTTCTCCCGCATCATGAACTCCGGACGGAAAACCCCCATCAGAAACAGTCCCATCGCTCCGATCAACACGCCCCCCAGCATCCGGATCAGATCCCGGTATTCGTTGAAAAACCGGCCGACCCAGCTGGCGGAAAAGCCGAGGGCGAAAAAGATAACGGAAAAGCCCAGGATGAAAAACAAGGTATGGACCATCGTCCTCCTCTTCAGCTCCCGGGGACGGTTGTCATCTTTTAACTGGTTGACCGAAACCCCGGTAATGTAAGAAATGTAGGAAGGATAGAGCGGCAGGCAACAGGGGGAGATGAAGGAAAGCACCCCCGCTCCGAATGCCAGCCATATGCTTACGTCCCCCATCCGGTTCCCCCCTTTGTGCTCGGTTAAGAAGTGAGTTTTTTCATCATTTCCTCCAGTTGTTCTTTGGACATCGCACCGGCGATCTTCTCGATGATTTCCCCTTTTTCGCTGACCACATAGGTCTGGGGAATGGAGAAGGCCTGATACCGCTCGCCCACTTCTCCCGTTTCATCCAGCAGCACGGGAAAGGTGAAGCCCTCTTTTTCCACGTACTTCTTCATTTTATCCTTGTTGTCCAAGGACGTCAGGTTCACCATGTAAAAGTTCACCCGATCGCCGTATTTTTCATAGGCCTCCTGGATATGGGGCATTTCCACTTTACAGGGGGGGCACCAGGAGGCCCACAGGTTGATAATGGACGGCTTTCCCCCATTGTCCGATAAACGGACGGTTTTACCGTCCAGGGTTTTCAGGGTGAAATCCGGAGCCCGAAACCCTTCGGAAGCCTGTTCATCCCGGGAGCTTTCGCCTTGCTTCACCTGACCGGAAGATGGGGAATCGGATGCTGTTTGATCTTGATCCCCCCGATCCGCCGCAGTCCAAACCGCCCCGGCCACCGCCGCGACAATCACCACCGCCACCAGGATATTTCGCCATATGGAACGGTAACCCATTGATATTCCTCCTTCATTCAGGAAACGGGGGCTGAAGGGGCAGCCCGTTCAGACCCTTTTGTTCATTCTCCCTCAAAACCGGGAAGCAGTCGGATGGTTCCGGCCCGGTGGAGGTTTCCCGGCTTCTCCCGTCACCTCTTTTCGATCGTCCCAAAGACCCAGAATCCAAGCGGTTGACGCCAGGACGGCAAAGGTCCATTGTTCGCCGGAAAGCCCCAGCCATGCGCGAACCGGATAATAATCCATATATGAGACCAACAACAATCCAATCCCCGCTGCCAAGCCCATGCGGGAAAAGCTTTCCCCCTCCCGAAGGCGGGGACGAATCTTCCATCCGTACCAACCGACAGCAGCAAGGATCAACGCCCGATAAACGTGGACCGGGTGATAGGCCTCACCGTATCCTTCCGGGGAGATCCCCCAGGGAAGGGAGGTGATCTCCCCCAGGCGGACGAACAGGAGTGAATACCCCAAAACCGCCGTCAGTGCCGTGACCCCCGCCGCGTCCAACAAACCGCGCCAAGTCCCTCCCGATGTTCCCGTAAACCATCCAAGATACCCAATGACAACGGCCCATGCCAACCAAACTCCCTTTACGGAACCGGACATGAATAACAGGGAACGCGGATCGTCCCATACGGAAATCGGATCCCACAGAAGGGGGCTCCATCTCCAGACCACAAACCCGATCAAAGCCGCATGGATAAAACCCTCGCTCCATTTCACGGCTTTTCCACCCGGCTGAACCCGCCATTTCTCCGCCACCTTGCCGCCGGCCCATATCAAAAGCCATCCGGCCAGCCAGGAGATCGGCAGTTGAAAGGAACCCAACCGGATGACCTCCATCGTCAGCATTTACGTCTCTCCCTTTCTGTCCATCCTTGTCCGGCCGATATCCGGATCCTGTCCCTCATCCTGTCACTCATTGTCGGCGGTTGGGTTCCATTGTAAACTGACGTTGTGGTGTTACGGCAAAGCGTCTTTTTTTCAACGGTTCTATTATACTATGGTAAGGTGCCACAAGTTATGAGAGAAAAGGGGGCAGTGTTTCATGGTTCATGAGGTGGCCGAAGGGCTGGAATCCCTGGGGGGTTGGGGAATCATCACCGCCTTGTTGATCACCTCCCTCGGCAATCTCCTCGGCTTTGTCCCCAGTGTCACTTTCACCGGGGCCAATGTCCTCCTCTGGGGACCGGTTGGAGGCGGAACCCTCTCCTGGTTGGGGGAAGTGCTGGGTGCCGTGGCGTCCTTTCATCTGTTCCGTACCGGGTACCGAATCGGAGCCGGCAAGAAAACCCCCGACTGGCGCTGGATCCGCCGTCTCAACAGATGGCCCGCCCGCCGTCAGTTCCTATCCGTGCTGGCGGCACGTCTCACCCCCTTCGTTCCCTCCGGTGCCGTCAACCTGCTGGGGGCACTCACCACCCTCCGATTTCGCGATTTTATGCTGGCCACCGCCATCGGCAAAGTCCCCTCCGTCGCCCTGGAGGTACTGGTCACCTTCGACCTGATCCACATCCGGGAAAATGGCTGGCGCCTGGCCACGGTGCTGATCGCGCTCCTGTTGATCTGGGGGGTCTGGAGAGGGACAAGGAAAGAGGAGGGGTGATCCCGTCTGTTGACGCCAAAGGCAACAACGGACCGGAAGAGATCCCGGACGATCGCTGCAAAAAACGCCGGTTCCCGGCGCCATCAGGAAGCGGTCACCCGCCGAACCCCCCAATCCATCATTTTGCCGTTCAGAAGATGCCGAGCTGACTTGCGCGGCCGACTGCTTTAAGAAAAAAAGAGATACAGCCCATAGACGGCCAATCCCAGCACGATCAGCACCACCGGAGCAAATCTCCACAATTGCGCGATCGTCATCTGGGTGGCGAAGTCCTGGTCATCAAAAAAATCGGTTGGCCTTCGTTTTTCTTTTTGTTGGATTCCATCTTGTATCCTCGACCTCCTTCACCCCCCACTTTATTCCAACCATGCTCGGAACCACAACCCTAAAAAAGGTCAGGACACCGATCCCCCGGCGCCTTTTTCATCCCATTAACCACTTCTTTCATTTGGGACTCGTCGGTTTTTTTCCCGACGTATTCCACCATCGCCGTTTCCTTCTTTGGGCTGCGACAGCTTCCTTCACGCCGTCCATGCTCCGGATGTTTTTTTCAACGAAAAAACCGCCCCTGTGGGCGGTATGAGTGGTGGAGCATAGCGGACTCGAACCGCTGACCTCTACACTGCCAGTGTAGCGCTCTCCCAGCTGAGCTAATGCCCCACGTCACGGATGATGATCGCGACAACAAATTCTATTATACATAAAAACAAAGACTTGTCAAAGGTGAATAAAGGGGAGGGGAGGACGGAACCACCTCCCCTTCAACCGATCATCCCCGTGACAAAGGGGTTGGAATCCTGCTCTCTGCCGATGGTGGTAACCGGCCCGTGACCGGAATAAACCGTGGTCTCCTCCGAAAGCTCCATCATGTAATCATGGATCGAACGCATCAGTGTCTCATAATCCCCTCCGGGCAGATCGGTCCGACCGATGGAACCGGCAAACAACACATCGCCGCTGAATACCGCCTGATCCAGCCGGTAGGAAACACTTCCCGGGGAGTGGCCCGGTGTATGGGTCACTTCAATGGTTTGGCCGAGGAACTTCAGTTGCTCCCCTCCCTTTAAAACCTTTTCCGCCGGCCGGCAACGGACAGTTTCCACACCGGGAAACAGGGAAGAGCCGTTTTGATCCGGGTCGGTCAGCCAATCCGTTTCCTTCTCATGGAGATAAACGGGGGCACCGACGGCTTCCCGCACTTCTTCCAGCCCCCCGATATGGTCAAAATGGGCATGGGTCAAGAGGATCGCTTCGATCTCCAGATCCAGTTCCCGAATCCGCTCCACCACCTCACCGGAACCACTGCCGGGGTCCACCACCAAGCCCCGGCCGCCTTTTTTGTCATACAGAAGATAGCAGTTGGTCATGACCGGACCCAAAACAAAGCTTTCCACCTGCAACATCTTCTCACCCCTTTTGGCTGAAATTCTTCCCATATTGTATCAAAACCGTTCCCATACATGGTTTTCCTTTCCCCCGGTTACACTATCCCTAACCATCCACTTGAAAGGAAGGTAGGCCATGATTCGAGTCCTGACTTGGATATTAACCATCGGCCTCCTGGTCGGTTGTCAACAAGCGAATAAACCTCCTGCAAACGAATCGGCCCCGCCGCCGAATGTACCCCGCACCGAACGGGTGAAGCAGACGGCACCCGAGCCCCGACACACGGACAGCAATCAGGCCGTCGCCCGCCGCATGGTGAAAATCGCGACGCAAATGCCTCAGGTGAAAAGCGCCACTTCCGTCGTGATCGGAGGGTACACCCTCGTGGGGATTAACCTGGACCCCACCTTGGACCGAAGTCGATCCGGCACGGTGAAATACGCCGTAGCCCAAGCACTGCATGAAGATCCTCAGGGAGCCAACGCCTTGGTCACCGCGGATCCCGACCTTGTGCAACGTATCCGCGAGCTGGCCGATGACTTGAACAAAGGGCGGCCCGTCGCCGGTTTGGCGGAGGAGTTGGCCGATATCGCCGCGCGAATATCGCCACAACCCTCCAGAAATACGCCCCAAAAGGAAGAACAGCCTTCCCGGACGGATCAGGAAAAGATGAACCAGACCCGAAACCCCAGGCCGCCCCGACAGAACCAACCCTGATCATGAAGGCCGACGGCATCCGCCGCCGGCCTTCGTCCTGTCACCAGCGTTTTAAAGCCTCCATCACCTGGCGATCCAGCTTGTCGGCCGCCTCTTTATCATAGGTTTTGACATAACGGGGCTCTTCAACGATTTTGGCACCGTAAAACATCACATTGTGGACCGCCTCCACCGCGATCTCGATCCCCGCCAGCTTGATTTGAGCTCCTTCGAGGGGTTCGTGACTGATCCGCGCTTTACCGACGATGGAATAAGTCGTGTCGGGACCGATCACCGTCACGGTCACTTGGGGTGTCGTTTTGACATTGGGAATCATCCGGGAACGATGGCCCACCGCCACGCGCAGGTGTTTCCCGTCCGGCGCGTAAACCCACGACACGGCGTTGACGACAGGAGTCCCCGTCTCCGCATCCACGGTGGCCAGCAACACGAACTGCTCACCCTGCAACTTGTTCATCAGCTTGTCTGTCAACGTTTTGGACACTTCTTCAGCCATCGAGTTGTCCTCCTTAAAAAAAACGGTGTCATGTCGAACTCCCGGCCGGGTCATAGTATACTGTTAGACGATGAACGGAAAAGGGTCATCGACAGCCACTCCTGTTGTTCGAAGCGATCTTCGGCAATGTAAACCCCTGATCGATCCATGAAAGATGACAGAAAGGAACGAATCTCCGTATGAAAGCTGTTTGTGTTCTGTGCGACCGCTCCTTCCTGCCGAATTCCTATCAGGCGAAAAAGCTGAGAAAACACCCTCACCGCATCTTTCTCTGCCCGACCTGCCATCAGCGGATCGCCGAGCAAACCTTGGCGAGAAAAGAAGGGGATATCGGGAGCTCCCACAGGAAGAGAGGGGGGGACTTCCCCGACCGGTAAGAAGATCATTCGGTATCGGAACCGCACCCGAACTGGCGGTTGTATTTCGGCTCCGCCTCAATATTGAGCAGGAGCTGCTCCACTTGGTCCGAATCAAACCGAAGGCTCTCTTCTTCCCCTTTTCGGCGATAAACCACTCGGTAACCCTCCTCCTCTCTTTGAACCTGAACTTCTTCCACCCTGTGATCCTTCGACAGAATTTCCCAAAAAAACCGGGTGGTTTCTTCCGCCGACCGATCCCGCGGCCGGGCCTCCCACACCACCTTGATCTGAAGCCAGTTGAACAGCGCATCCCTCAGATTCACGGTTTTTTTCTCCTTTCCCCGATTCACCCTCCGTTTAGAAAAGACGGACGGGAGGGGCCCTGCCTGGGCCCTTTTGAGTACCGGGCCGGCTCAGTCGGAGTCGGTGTCTTTTTTTCGTGTTCCCATCCACATCCGGATCCGGGCCGCCGCGATCATCACAAGGGTGATGGCCAGGATTTCGATGATCGGAAATCTCAGGTAAAACATCCCCCACAACAGGACGCAACCAATGGCCAACACCACGTAGACCACGAAGGACTTAAGAACGGGAAGCTTCCGGGCAAAAGCCACTTTGTAGACCACAGCGGTCATGGCCAGAATGACCAGGTAGGAAACCGGGGGTTGAGATCTCAGCCAGGCGTTTATCTCTTCCATACTCTCTCCCCCTTTCCCCTATACATTGGTTTCTTCCCGTTTCAGTTGATGAAGATAACGGATTTCTTCCGCATATTCGTCTTCATGGTCCACGGGGGTCTCCAGTATCACCGGCAACCCTTCGAATGACTTGCAGCGGAGAAACTTGGCGAGTGCCGCAGCTCCGATCTCTCCTTTTCCGATTTTTTCGTGCCGGTCTTTCCGTGATTGATACGGGGCTTTGCTGTCGTTGAAGTGAATCGCCCTCAAGTGTTTCAGATAACCGGTTTCTTCCATCACCCGAACGAGGTTGTCAAAGAAATCTTCCGACCATGCCCCGGCGGCGAATCCGTGACAGGTGTCAAAACAGAATCCGATTTTTTCCGGATGCTCGGTCGCTTCCCGGATCCGGACCAGTTCTTCGAGGGTCAGCCCCAGTTCGCTTCCCTGGCCGGCGGTGTTTTCCAAGAGCAGGAGACAATCCCCCTCATACTCCGACAAGATCTCGTTCAGGGTGTCCACCATCCGCCGCGTACCGGATTCCACCCCTTCGCCCACGTGTTTTCCGCAGTGGACGACGGCCCCCACCGCACCGTAAGTTTCAGCGATATGAAGATCCTCTTTGATGGAACGGACCGTCACCTCATGGAGGTCGGCTTTCGGTGTGGACAGATTGGTGATGTAAGGAGTGTGAGCCACGAGGGTCATCCCGTGTTCCCTCATGAACGCCACCCCTTTTTCGGCGTCCTTGTAGTCCACTTTTTTCGGCCGAAGACCCCGGGGGTTTTTGGTAAAGACCTGGAACGATTCCGCCCCCAGTTCTTTGGCGCGTCGGCAGGCTTTGGAAAAACCCTTGGCCACGCTGATATGGCATCCCAATTGCATCATGGTCCCTCCCCATAACCAAAGAAGCGCCTCCTTCGGGCGCCTCCTTAACCTTCTACATCATACCACTTTGTGGTTTCCAGCCGCAACAGAGACCGACATGCCGGGCCTCAGCGATCGTCCCGCAACACTTCGAGAAGTGTTTCCACTTTGTCGGTGATGATGGCCTCCACACCGATGGACACCAGCCGACGCATCTCCCCGGCCCGGTTCACGGTGAACGGACGCAGAGGCAGGCCCCTCTCACGGCAGGATTCCGCCATTTCTTTCGTCACCGTCGGCCAGTAAGGATGAATCGAGGACAACCCCGCCCTTTGGACATATTCCCAGGGTTCAAACAAATGGGACATATAGAGGATGGCCGTGTCCAAGTCAGGCTTTTCCCTTTTCACTTTCCGCAAGCTGTGGTGGTTGAAGGAAGAGATCACCGTTTTTCCGGTCCATCCGTACCGTTCCGTCAGCTCCAGCACCCGATTCTCCAGCCCCGGCTCGGGGTATTGGTTGTTCTTCAATTCAATGTTCAAATAAAGATCCCGGTCCGCGGCCAGACCCAGCACCTCCTCCAAGAGGGGGACCCGTTCGCAGCGAAACTCCTCGCCGAACCAGCTTCCGGCATCCAGCCGGCGGATTTCCTCCAGGGTGAAATCCTTCACCCTGCCGGTGCCGTCGGTGGTCCGTTGTAAGGTGTAGTCGTGGATCACCACCACATGGCCGTCTTTTGTCAGGTGCACATCCAGTTCCAGCCCGTCGGCTCCCGCTTCCGCCGCCCGCCGGAAGGCCGCCATCGTGTTTTCCGGAGCCACGGAAGAGTACCCCCGGTGGGCATAGACTTTTACGTCGTTCATTGTGGTTCTCCTTTTACAGACGAATGTGGTTCAGATAAATTTGGTTGGGACTTCGAAAAGTAAACGTGTCTTTTTCCGGGTGGTAATCAATCGTCAGCTCAGAATCAAAATACATCCGGCTGTGGGAATCCATGACCAGGCGTACCCCGTCCCTCTCCCATGTGGTGTCTTCCGGGCGCGGAATGTCCCAGTTCAGCTCATAGAGAATGGTGGCCCCGCAGCCGCACCCCTCGGTGATGGCCGCCATGCGGAGTCCCGCACCCGGTTCGGGTCTTTTCGAGCGCAGAGCTTCAAGAGCGGCAGGTGTCAGGTGTACCTGCATCCGGTCTCCCTCCTGTTCCGGACAGTCCGCTTCCGTCCATCCCGGTTTCCGGCTTTTGAGGGACTCCCAGTCCGTCATCGCCGGAACACCTCCATTCACGGAAAGTCTAACCCGTCACCGGATTGACCAGGGACCCGATTCCTTCAACCTCCACCCGGACTTGGTCACCGGGAAAGAGGGGTCCCACTCCGCTTGGAGTTCCGGTCAGGATGACGTCCCCCGGCTCCAGGGGAAAGACGGCCGAAATCGATTCCAGCAAGACCGGCACGCTGTGAACCATGTCGGAAGTCCGCCCGTCCTGCCGGACTTCGCCGTTGACCTCCAAACGAACCCGGAGGTCGGAAGGGTCCAAATCGGTTTCGATCCAAGGACCCAGCGGTTTAAAAGTGTCAAAGGATTTTGCTCGGGTGTATTGGCCGTCCTTTTTCTGAAGCACCCGATTGGAGACGTCGTTTCCGCAAGTATAACCGAAAATGTGTTCCGTTGCACGCCCCCTTGGAATGTTCTTTCCGCCCTTGCCGATCACCACCGCCAGTTCCGCCTCGTGGTCGATCCGGTCCTCCCGGTTGGGCAGCCGGATCGGCTCTTCCGGTCCCACCACCGCCGTCGGTGACACCAAGAACATCAAGGGCTCCGGGGGGACCGGCTTCCCTCCCTCCGCCGCATGAGCGGCATAATTGCGGCCGATGGCGATCAGTTTGTTGGGGCGGAGAGGACTCAAGAGACGCAATTGTTCGGGTGGGACGATTTCCCCGCCGATGGAAAACGCGCCGAAAAGATCCCCCGACAGGGAATGGATCCCGTCTTCCGTCCACACTCCGTGCTCTATTTTCCCCTTCCTTTCATACCGAACGACTCTCATTCCATATCCTCCCCTTCCGTGAACAGGTGATGAAAAAGACACCCACCCTTTTTGGGCGGGTGGCGAAAGGTTTACTTTCCGGAAAACAAGAGTGCCAGCTGGGACAGGGTTCGGACTCCCACTCCGGTGGCACCCTTGGAATGGATCCCGTTCTCTTTTTTCCAATCCGCGGTCCCGGCGATATCCAGGTGGACCCAGGGGATATCTTCCACGAAGTGTTTCAGGAACCACCCTCCCTGAATCGTTCCGGCAGGACTGCCCCCCTCGTTTTTCACGTCGGCCACGTCACTTTTGAGATATTCGTTGTACTCCTCAAACAGGGGCAACTCCCATACTTTTTCCCCGGCCAGTCGGGCGGCTTCCTTCACCTCACGGCCCCAATCCCCGTGGTTGGTCATCAGACCGGTGGTGGTATGCCCCAGAGCGACAATGACCGCACCGGTCAACGTAGCCACATTCACGAGGGCGGTGGCTCCCTGCCGCCGGGCGTAAGCGAGACCGTCGGCCAGGATCAACCTTCCTTCGGCATCGGTATGATGGATCTCAATGGTTTTGCCGCTGAAGGAAGAAATGACGTCACCGGGACGGTAACCGTTTCCATTGATCATGTTTTCGCATGCCGGAATGACAGCCAACACGTTGCAGTGGGGTTTTAACGTTCCGATCGCCTGCATGGCACCAAAAACGGCTGCGGCTCCTGCCATGTCCCCCTTCATCGCTTCCATGCCGCGACCCGGTTTCACCTGGATGCCCCCGGAATCGAAAGTGACCCCTTTTCCGACCAACCCCAGCACTTCCTGAGAGTCCGGCGCTCCATTGTAACGGAGAACGATCATCCGGGGCGGCTCCGCACTGGCCCTGGAAACCGCCAACAGTGCGTCCATCCGGAGTTCTATCAGTTTGTCCTCATCCAGAATCTCCGCTTCCAGGTTGTAGCGGTCCGCCATTTCCAGGGCGCGGTCCGCCAGCGTGGCGGGAGTCAGCTTGTTGGCGGGCTCGTTGACCAGATCTCTCGCGGTGTTGGTGGCCTCGGCAAAAGCGCGTCCCCGCTCGATCCCGGCTTCCAGAGCCGAATCGCTCACGCCCCGGATCGACAGCCAGACCGTCTCGATTTCCCGTTTTCCTTCCTCTTTTTTATAACCCCGGTAGCGGTAAGCACCCAGTTCAACCCCTTCCACCACCGCCTGTACCAAATCGGCGGAGTTCCATCGTTCATTCAGGCTTTGGTCACAACCGACCGTGAGCTGTTTCACCCCTTTGGCACCGGCATACCTTGCGGCCACGGCCATCCCGTTCCGGAGTTTGTCCAGGTCGAGTTCCGACTCTTTCCCCAAGCCGAGGATCAGGAGGCGTTTCGAAGGAATTTTTCCCCAGTTGTGTACCATGGTCACCTCATTGGGTTTGCCGGTGACCTCCCCCTCCGTCACCAACCCGGAAATCCGATGGTCCAAAGCTTCATCGATCTCGCGGGTGCAACCTTTCAGCGCTTCCCCGCCCTCGGTATGGACAAGCACCAGGCAATCCGTTGTTAACGAGGTCAGTGGTTCTTTGGTCACTTTCCACTCCATTCGGTTTCCCTCCCGCACTTGTTTTTTTCGCGGGATGAATGCACAACAAAAAAGTGCATCTCCCTTGAGACACACTTTGTCCTTTCGACGGTCAGCCTTTTCGATCCTCTTTTTCATACTGAATTTATGATGGGGTACCTTTTATTTTGAATCTACAAAGCTTCCAGCATTAACATCTCTTGACGGAGTTCCTTCAGACGCGCTTTACATTGATCCACACGGTGGGGGTTATTTTCAACCATCGCCTCATGCAACAGGGCCAGCTCGTAATCCAACTCCAGACGCAGGACAGGGATCCGCTTTTCCGGTTCCCGACAACGAAATGCTTTGATCACATCTTCCATGGTCACGCTGCACCCCTTTTCCTTTTGGATCCTAACCGTTCCCACCCCCCGGCGGATGGGACCTTCACTGAACAATCAACATTTGGAATTCATCAAACTCTGGCTACAGGATGCCCCCATCCTGCGTGAAATAAACCTGCTATCGTCAGAAGCGTTGTGAAAAAGTGAGCGGCAGCATTTACCCAAAGCCGCTCCGGCTGCACTCACAGAGCACAAGTCTCGCCTGGGGTCGCTTCGCTCCCCGGTCTCGCTATGCTGTCCTGCAGAGATGCAGGGACTGTCCGCTCCGAATCATCCTGCTGCGGGCAGGGGCAAAACGCCTGCGGATGCAACACAGAGAAGCTTTTGCCCCTGAACGCCCTTGCAGGCTGATTCTCCGCTGGGCAGGACAGCAAAGTCGCTATTTTGGGTAAACGCTTCCCCTTTTCTCGAAAACGAACATGAAATCACAACGCTTCCAGGGAACTTTTGAGTGAATATTTTTACACCCCATTTTACGCAAACAGCCCGGTCCCGGTCACGGTATTCTCCCAGTTCTCACGCATCCCGAATGCCCGCCGGAAGTTTGCGGGGACCTCCTTTGTGTTATGATATGGGGGAATCCAATGGACCATCGGTGGTGAAGAGACGATGTCGATGACAGGATTTACGGATCGGGATTTTGAAGTGTTCACTATTGAGGGGCTTGAACCCCGCATGGAAGCCCTGAAAGAACGGATCCGCCCCAAACTGGAGGCGATCGGTGAGTCCATCGCCCCGCATCTTTCCAAACTGACGGGAGAACCGATGTACGTCCACGTGGCCAAACATGCCCGGCGGACCGTCAACCCGCCGGACGAGACGTGGGTCGCTTGGTCCGGTCAAAAAAGGGGATACAAATCCCACCCCCATTTTCAAGTGGGCCTGCGGGAGAACCACGTGTTTGCCCTGTTTGCCTTAATCTATGAATACCCGAACAAACCCGGGTTTGCAAAAAACCTGATGGAACAACTGGACGAACGGTTACCGGAATTGCCCTCTGATTTTGTCGTTTCGCAGGACCATACCCGGCCCGAGTTCCAGAGCCTCGAAGAGTTGGGTCGCGATGGCTTGGAGGATGTTCTCACACGGCTTCAAAAAGTGAAAAAAGCCGAATTCCTGTGCGGCCGCATTCTGGACCGCCAGGATTCCGCCGTGAAAGACGGGAACCGGTTGAAACGGGAAATCGAAACCACTTTCGACAGGTTGGAGTCTCTCTACCGGCTGGCCGTCCTCTTCCGTTAACCACCCTCCTCCTTGTGGAGGAAGGGGGTGGGCGCGCGATTTCCCTCTCTGCACCTCATTCCTCCCGGAGATGTGTCAGACTGTCCGCTTCGCCCCCTTCGGCCCGGACCAGCGGGAGCTTCGCCGGGTTGTCCTTCATCAGGTGCTTCGAAATCGAGCCCCTGCCGTTTTTTAAAGATTTGTCAGTGCCCCCCTCCTATTAAGGAGGGATTTTAATACGGTTCTTCATCACTCCAAACCCGCAGGCAAGGCGAGGTTTGGCTGATCTTGTTCGTTCCCCCTTTTCCAATCCTCCCCCCTCTGCTATACTGAGCCTCATGGAATTTTGATACAGAAAGGTAGAACCGCCTTGGCTGATCAGGAACGCACCCCCCTTTTCACCTGTTTGAAGGAACACGCGGCCAAAAATCCCGTTCAATTTCACATCCCCGGCCATAAAAAAGGGCACGGAATGGATCCCGAGTTTCGCCGGTTCATCGGTGATTCGGCTCTGTCCATCGACTTGATCAACATCGAGCCGTTGGATGACCTTCATCATCCCCACGGGGCCATCCGGGAAGCGCAGGATTTGGCTGCGGAAGCTTTCGGAGCCGATTTCACCTTCTTTTCCGTCCAGGGCACCAGCGGCGCCATCATGACCATGGTCCTGTCCGTATGCCAGCCCGGAGAGAAGATCATCGTGCCCCGTAATGTCCATAAATCCGTCCTCTCCGCCATCATCCTGGCGGGGGCCCACCCGGTCTTTGTCCATCCGGTGATGGATGAAGACCTGGGGATCGCTCACGGAGTCACCCGCCGGGAAGTGGAAAAGGCACTCGCCCGTCATCCGGACGCCAAAGCCGTCCTTCTGATCAATCCCACTTACTACGGGATCGCTTGTCACCTGGAGGAAATCGTGGAAACCGTTCATGCCCACGGCATCCCCGTCCTGGTGGATGAAGCCCACGGGGTTCACACCCATTTCCATCCCGGTCTCCCCCCTTCCGCCATGCAGGCGGGAGCCGACATGGCCGCCACCAGCATGCACAAGTTGGGGGGATCCCTTACTCAATCCTCCGTCCTGAATGTGCGGGAAGGAAGGGTCAATCCCCGACGAATCCAAACCATCATCAGCATGTTAACCACCACCTCCACTTCCTACCTGTTGCTGGCCTCGCTGGACGCCTCCCGTCGGTTTCTGGCCACCCAGGGCAGAGACCGGATCGGCCATGCGCTGAACCTGGCCGTTGAGGCGAGAAAACGGTTGAACGCGATTCCGGGGATCCGCTGCGTCGGCCGGGAAATCCTCGGCGGGGAGGCCACATACGCCATGGATGAAACCAAGCTGATCATCCACCTGACCGGGTTGGGGATTACCGGCTATGAAGCGGAAACCTGGCTTCGGGAACACTGGAACCTGGAGGTCGAATTGTCCGACCTGTATAACATCCTTTGCCTGGTCACACCCGGGGACACGTCCGGGTCCATTGACACCCTGGTCCGAGCCCTGGAAGACCTTTCACGGAAATTCCACACCGACCGCCAACCCATCGGGGGACAGATCCGCATACCGGAAACCCCCGTTCTGGCTGTTTCTCCGCGGGAAGCATTTTACTCGGAAACCGTCACTCTGCCTTTCCGGGAGTCCGCCGGACGTATCATCGCCGAATTCATTATGATCTACCCCCCGGGCATCCCCGTTCTGCTTCCCGGAGAACGAATCACGGCGGACAACATCGATTACATCCTCCGACACCTGGAGGCCGGCCTGCCGGTTCAGGGCCCGGAAGATCCCGACATGCGGATGATTCGGGTGCTGAAAGAGCACTGATACCATCCATTCCATGCATACCCATTTCCTCAGTTTTTCTGACGTAAAAAAACCCCCCGGTGATGCCGGGGGGTTGATCTATGGGGTTCGTCGAAACCGCAGGTTTCTCAGTCTTCATCCGCGTAAGGTTCGTTGCAACTCTGACAGGTCCCATAAAGCGTTCCGCTTTTATCCCCGTCGACGTAGGTGATCACCTCGTCACAGGTTTGACACACGATCGCTTCCATTTTGCAAGCCCCCTTTAAAAGCGGAATCAATCCAAGAAAACGCTTTAAATAATATGTCATATTAATTATAATATGATATACAAAATCAGTCAATTCATTGATTGTGATTTCGGAAAATGGATTTCTGCGTAAAAAAAGAACCGACAAAGTCGGCGAGAGGAATCATTTTAACCGGAAACCCGCTTTCCGGAGAACTTTCCGTGATCGTTTCAACCCAGTTCCGCTTCGGATTCAAGGATGAAGGAAGGAATGTTGTGGCGCAGAAAAGTGGCCACCTCTTCGGCTTCATTCCGGGACCTCAGATTGTAAACCCGTTGCAGATCCTCCAGGTTCTCGATATCATCCTGTGACAGCAAAGAGGAACGCCCGGTTTGCATGGATACCACCAGCGGCTTGCCGAAAAACATCTGGGTGTATATGATCCCGAAGTCGTACCGACCGTGTTCGGAGACAAACCCGATAAAACGGACATTCACTTGTTCCGTTTCATCATACAACCGCTCGTACTGGTTCAAATCGGATCTCCTCCTTGTGTTTGGAATGGGGCAAACATCTGATAATTCGAATGCTTCTCTCAGGTTTACAAAATCTGCTCCCTGAAAGCCCACGGTTTCATCTTGAGATGCAAGAGGTGTGGCTCAAAATCACTTTACAGGATTGGGAATATAAACCCAAGTATAATCGAACGTATGAGCGTTTGATCCCACCGGCAGTGGGTTCATATGAGATTCCGTGGCGAACCATCCTCTCCCGCCGGCCAGAAGCGTTGTGAAAAAGTGAGCGGCAGCATTTCCCCAAAGCCGCTCCGGCTGCACTCACAGAGCACAAGTCTCGCCTGGGGTCGCTATGCTGTCCTGCGGAGATGGTTGCACTTTCCGCTCCGATTCATTCTGCTGCGGGCAGGGGCAAACGCTTCCCCTTTTCTCGAAACGAACATGAAATTACAACGCTTCTAACCATAAGAGTGAAAATAAGGAAGCAGGACACGGTCCACGCCTTCAGATGTGTGGAGTCTCAGCCGTCCCGTTCCCCACTGAAACCACGGGGGGCGGAGAAGAAACCCGTGAAGGGCTACATACACTCCTCCACTTTGGTTTCGAAGAGAGAGGCGATTTCGTTAAAAAGAGCGATATCCTCCTCATCGATATGGTGAACCGGCGTACCCACCACCACCAGTTGCCCGATCAAATGGTGGCCCCTGTAGAAAGGGACAAAAATTTCCACCTGAGCCCCCGTTTGTTCGCGCACCACGCTTCCCCGTGCCGCAGCCAAACTGAAGAGTCCCTGACCAAAGGGGACGACCGGTACATGGGGACAGAATCCGGCACCGCAGAATTCCCTGAATTGGTAACCTGAAGTAAGATAGACCCCGGCGTATCGGTAAGCCGGTACTTTTTGATACAGGACCTTGGCCACGGACCGGTACAACCGTTCGACGGAACCGTTCAGCCGATCCGATACCACTCCGATTTCCGCACGGACCTCATCCAACAGATCTGCTTTCCGCATCCGATCCATCCCCCATATTGGATTAAATTTCAGTTTAACACATTCATTCAGCGTTCACAACAGATTTTTCTAAATATTAGATCAAGTCCAATAACCCGCCGTTTTTCTGTTCATATTAACTTCAACGGAAACGGGGAAGATTCCTATGTCAACCCACGGGAAAATCGAAATTTATGCTTCTGTCAAAAATTCCATCCGTCGTTGCCGCTTTCCGTCCGTTCTGTGCATCGGTTCCCAAACATGCTAACATGAGAGTGTATTTCAAGGGACCTTCATGGAGATCGGGAGGGAACGAAACTTGGGTAAAAGCGCTTACATCAAGCTGGTGGAAAGCTCCCCGCGGCAGGAATTGAGTCTTGAGGATGTCAAAGGCGAACTGGAACGTTATATCCGAATGACCTCCGATACCGGCAAACAGCTGGGATGGGAATATGCCAGCGCCGCCTTTCCCTATACCGTTGAGGAAAAAACAACGGATGGCACGCGTTGGCTGCTGCTGAAGGGGACGGAACCCCAACTCTACAAACACCTGGTGATCGGTGTCGGTACGGCAACGGATGAGAAAATGCGCACCGCCCCCCACATTCAGGTCGTGGTCCCCACCGGAGCCACTCACGGGGACACGGCCAAAGCCAACGAGTTTTGCCGGTATTTGGCCCGGGCCTTTCAGGCGGAACTCCATCTGTTCAACGGTCGGGTAATGTACTACTACCCCCGGAAACCTTGATTGGTTTTTTCCGGGAAGTCCCTTATGTTGAGCCTACCTTCCTTTGATCCTGCCCGCTTCGACATCACCCAACCGCCCGCCTTTCGGGGCGTTTTTTTTGTTCCTCCATTTTCCGCTTTTCATTTTTCGCCCGGCGGGATATTCTAGTTTCAGGAACTTATGTTCGCGAAACACACGTTCCAAAAACGGGGTGTAAGCGATGGGCAAAGACGAACGGATCGTTTTGCTGGCAGACATGAATGCATTCTACGCGAGCGTGGAACAGGCGCTCGACCCGTCCCTGCGGCATCGACCGCTGATCGTTTGCGGAGATCCCGAGCGGCGACACGGGATTGTGCTGGCTGCTTCCTACGAGGCAAAGGCCTTCGGGGTGAAAACGGGGATGCCTGTGTCGCAGGCCAAGGAACTCTGCCCCGACGCGCAGCTGGTCCCACCCCGCATGTCCACTTATGTCCAGGTCTCGGTCCGTATTGTCGACATCCTGAAGCAGTTCTCCCCCTTGGTGGAACCTTTTTCCATCGATGAGGCTTTTGTGGAACTGACGGGGTGCGAAAAGCTCTTCGGGGACGCGGAGATCGCGGCCCGGCGGATCCAACGCCAAATCCACGAAGAAACGGGGGTCCACTCCTCCATCGGCGTGGGTCCCAACAAGCTGCTGGCCAAGATGGCGGCCGACTTGAAAAAACCCCGGGGATTAACGGTGTTGAACCGGGAAGATGTACCGGGTCGGGTGTGGCCCTTGCCGGTGATCCGCCTTTTCGGAGTCGGAAACAGAATGGAGCGCCACTTTCATCGGATGGGCATCCGCACCATCGGCGATCTGGCCCGAACGGATCCGGAGCTCCTGCACCACCGCTTCGGCATCATCGGCCGGGTGCTTCACCAATCCGCCCACGGGATCGACGACAGCCCGGTGGACCCTTTTTCTCTTGACGGGAATAAATCGATCGGCCATCAGTTCACCCTCCCCCGCGATTACACTGAAGAAGCGGAACTCCGGCTGGTTCTCCGGGAACTGGCGGAAGAAGTGGCCGGCCGGGCCCGAAAAGCGGGATATGTGGGAAGAACGGTTTCCCTCACCCTGAAAGGAGCCGACTTTCGCTCGATTCACCGGACGCTGACCATGCCGGACCCCTCCAACCTCGGCCGTCCCCTTTTTCAAACGGCGATGGAACTGTTTCACCGCCATTGGACGGGGCAACCGGTGCGACTGGTGGGAGTGACGCTCAGCAACCTGTCGCCCGACAGCGGAACCCAGCTCAGTTTGTTTCAGGAGGCGGACAAGGAGCGGCGGCTGGCCGAGGCGGTGGACGAAATCCGGGACAAATTCGGCACCCGGAGCATCTTCCTGGCACGATCCCTGACCGGAGCCAGCGTGTTTGCCGATCGAGCCGGCAAAATCGGGGGACACCGCGTGTAGGCAAAAAAAAAAAAAAACGGAAGCAAGACTTCCAAAGCAATATGCGGTGACAAGAAATTACATCCAGAGAAAAAGACAATGTGAAATAATAGCAAACACCGTGCCCAACCAGGCACCCACCGCCACATCCGTGGGATAGTGAAGTCCCAGATAAATCCGTGAAAGTCCGACCCCCGCCGCAAGGGGAAGCAAGAGCCAGATCAACCAAGGGGCATGGAGCACCCACACGATCGCAACGGAAAAAGCAGCGGTGGTGTGACCCGAGGGAAAGGAATAGTCACGGAGGGGGGTCGGAACCGTGGAAAGCTCCGAAAGTTGGAGATAGGGGCGAAGGCGGTGCCAGCAATGCTTGCCCAGACGGACCGCCAAATGGCTGAACGTCAGCGACACCAGCCCCTCCAGTGCCCAGTATCTCAAGGGGGAAGGAACAAGGGTGAACCAGGCCACCAGAAAAGTCAAGGTGAACCCCGCTCCCCCGAGGTGGGTGATTCGGGGCATGATCCAGTCCAACACACCACATTTCCACTCCCGGTTGACACGACATACCCAACGGTCATCCACGCTCTGCAACCGGGCCGCCAAACGCTTCATGCTCGCATCCCCTTTTCTTTTGCACTCCGCTTGCCTGTTTTTATCCTAACAAAGGGTTTTAAAAGAGGATTAAACGAATGGTTAACCTTCGATGGAGCTCATTGACACGGCCCACCGAGGAAAAAGAGCAGGCTTTCCCGATTTCTTTCTCTTCCTCGAGGGAGAGAAAAATCTTTTTTAAAAATCAAAAACCCGCTTTGAAAGCGGGTATGGTGGGCAGTACTGGGATCGAACCAGTGACCTCTACCGTGTCAAGGTAGCGCTCTCCCCCTGAGCTAACTGCCCAAAGCAAGGGGGCTTTTACTGGTGGGCCCAACAGGACTCGAACCTGTGACCGATCGGTTATGAGCCGACTGCTCTACCAACTGAGCTATAGGCCCTGAGATGATGGCGGAGCTGACGGGACTCGAACCCGCGACCTCCGGCGTGACAGGCCGGCGTGAACTCCAACTTCACCACAGCTCCATATTTGGTTGCGGGGGCAGGATTTGAACCTGCGACCTTCGGGTTATGAGCCCGACGAGCTACCGACTGCTCCACCCCGCGGCAGCGACATTTAATAATATACATGATTTCCTCGTCGGATGCAAGAGGTTATCCTAATTTTTTTCCGCATTTTTTATTGATCCCGACTGCCCGCTTAAGTAAGCTTCCAAATGTAACGGACACCATAACGACCTTTTTTGGACTGAAACACTTCCACCTCGGCAGGGCTTTCATACCCGTAAACCCACCAGTCTTCCTGCATCCTCGAGGCAAGACACCGTGCCTGAAAACGCGTGTCGTACAACTTGGCCCAATAAATCCAGCAAGACATCGGTCGACCTCCTTTTAAAACGTCTCCCGGCCTTCCTTTTGACGGGTGAAGAAATCCTGTATGATGGTTATTGTGCCAGTAAACAGGGGGGTTCATGCCCCAAGGGGACATCCGTACATTTTGAAGTGCGGCCTATACTTCCTTTTCCCTCCCCACATAAAATGTATCAACAATCGGATTTCGATTGTTCCCAACCATCTGACCTGCCATGGACAGATGTTCCCTCCTCTACTTCGGGCTGAAACAGCCCTTTTTTCTTGCAAAAAAAGCGGGATCCGTCCCTGAGGAACGGAACCCGCTTTTGAACCCGCAACGGTTTACCCGGCAAACGGATCCTGCACCTTTGGAGATGGGGACTCCGATTCTTCTTCATCCCGGATCCGGTGGGCCAGACGGCTGGAAGCCGATGCCGCAATACTGGCTACGAGATCGTCCAAAAAGGTGTGGACGGGGCCGTCGTCCTTTGTGTCCAGTTTTTTGATCAGTCCGATCTTGTTTTTATCCAGATAACCGAAGGTTGTAACGGCGATGCTCCCATAGCCGAATACCGATCCGAGTGCAAGTGTTTCATCGCATCCGAACAGGCCTTCATCCTGTCGCACCAAGGATTGAAGCGGTTCGGACAGCGCATTTTTCTCCGCAAGCAGATCCAGCTCCACCCCCACAAGGATGGCATGCTGAATTTCTCTCTTTTCCAGTACGGCGATAACACTCTCCACACAGCTTTCCATCGTCAGTGTCTCGCTGTAGGGGGCCTGCATTCGATAAACGATCTCAGCGATGCCCTCCACGGTGACGCCGCGATCCTGCAATCGCTTTAAAGCGGCGCTTTTCACCTCTCTGCTGTGAACACGTCTCATTCCGGGTTCCTCCCTCCCGCCTTTGACAAGGCATAATTTCATCTTATCACAATTTTTAAGCACCCACATCTCTGACGGGAGCCTGTGCCCCCGCTTTATCGGTTCACCGATAGCGGGTATAATGATGGAAGAAGCCTTCGACGTCCGAAGGGTCCATCCTGCCTGACGGAATATTGCTTCCACTTCATTACGGTCTCACCGGTCCGATGTTTGCATGTATCAGTACAGACCGTCCCCAAGGAGGGAACAAGATGAAATACGGTGTGGCAACCTTTCCGGAAAAAAAAATTCAGGATTTCGCAAATTCCTATCGTAAACGGTATGACCCCCATTATGCTTTGATTCCGCCCCACATCACGTTGAAAGAAGCTTTTGAGATGGATGAAGAGATGCTTCCCAAAGCAGTGGAACACCTGGATCAGGTGGCCCTTAACACATCCCCCTTTACGGTCCATCTCCCCAAAATCAGTACCTTTCATCCCACCAACAACGTCATTTACATCGCGGTGGAGGAATCCGAAGCGGTAAAAAAGCTCCATGAGAAAATCAATTCCGATGTCCTTTACCATGAAAGCGCGTATAATTACATCCCTCATATCACGATCGGGCAACAAATGTCCGACGACGAATTGCACGATGTCTACGGGAGCCTGCGGATGCTGAAAATGGAGTCCAAAACCCGGATCGACCGCTTTCATTTGATGTATCAATTGGAAAATGGGTCCTGGACCATTTATCAAACTTTCCTTCTCCGGGGTTGAACCTGGACAGGGAATCAGGAGGGGTAATGTTGAGCCTTCGGATTCAACCCGTCTCGGATCAAGGCCAACTGGATCTGGTCTTCGCCATCCGTCACGAAGTTTTTGTGGAAGAGCAGAACGTTCCTGCCTCCCTGGAAATCGATGAATGGGACCAAACCGCCGTGCATTTCCTCGCTGTTCAGGACGGGCAACCGGTGGGAACCGCCCGGTTGCGATGGGTATCAGACGATACCGGAAAAGTGGAGCGGGTGGCCGTTCTGAAACGTCTCCGCGGAACCGGCTTGGGTCAGGCGATCATGAAATCCATCGAAGAGTACGCGAATAAGCAGGGAGCGAAAGAGCTCAAACTGCACGCCCAAACCCATGCCCTCCCTTTCTACCGGAAGCTGGGTTATGAAGTGCAGGGAGAGCCTTTCATGGATGCAGGGATTGAACATATAGAAATGAAAAAGCCGATCCCCGGTTAAGGATCGGCTTTTTCATTTCCCGACGGAGCGGGCCAGGGCTCGGACCGTTTCCCGGTCGACGGTGCAGGTTCCCAAGGGAGCATGATACATGGAACCGTGGCGTTCCCCGTGGAAATCCGACCCTCCGGTGGTCAGCAACCCAAAACGCCGGGCCATCTCCCGGTAACGGGACCTCATGGAATCGTCATGATCCGGATGGTCCACTTCGATCCCGGAGAGCCCGTTTTGTGCCAGACGAAGAACCAACTCATCATCATCGTAAAGACCCGGATGGGCCAGAACCGGCACGCCCCCGGAATCCCGGATCAACCGCACCGCCTCTTCCGGGTGGATCCGGGGCGTGGTGACGTAAGCGGCTCCATCCTTTCCAAGATAGCGGTCAAAGGCTTCGTTCATGGATCCCACCACGCCTTTTTCCACCAGCACCTCGGCAATGTGCGGTCGTCCGATATTGGTCTTCCGGCCCTTTTTTTTGGCCCGGACTTCCTCCATGGTGATGGATATTCCCAGTTCACCCAGTTTTTTGAGAAGCATTTCATTGCGCCGCTCCCGGGCTTCCCGTTGCTCCTTCAATTTCTCCCGGAATATGACATCGGAAGGATTGACGTAATATCCCAACACGTGAATGTCCTGTCCCCTGGCCACCGTACTGATTTCCACGCCGGGTATCACTTCAACCCCCAGCTCTTCCCCCCTTTTTTTCGCTTCTTTCACCCCGGCCGTCGTATCGTGGTCCGTGATCGCCAAACCGCGAAGTCCCTTTTTCCTGGCCATGGTGACCACGGCTTCGGGTGTGAACATTCCGTCGGAAGCCGTGGTATGCACATGCAGATCCAACCGTTCCAAAAATCTTCTCCCTTTCCGTTATGAATTCTTCGTGTCTGACCAACGGATCAAACCGATCCCCCACTGCTGCATGAACATCCTCCAGGGAAGAGGCGATGGCTGGCCCCTCTGTTCTTTCTCCTGCCGGTAAACGGATTCCAGCCATTCTTCCATCCACTCCTTCTGCACGGGAGTGACGGGCACTGCCGGTCCCAGCGGAGTGTATTGAACCCCCACTTTGACCGGCCGCAGAAAGTACAAGCCACTGGCTGACGGCGAAGAACCCGCTCCCAACACCTTATCCCCCTTCTCTCCCTTGCGGAAGGCTTCCCGGACCACCCTCATCCGCCGATCGGATTCCTCCAGTCGATACACCGAAAAATAGGAAGCCAGGAGGGCGGCCATGAGCTGTAAATCCTTGTCACTCAGACGGGAGCGGTATTTTTCCATGTACCGATCCAGGTGCCGAGCCCCTTGGATGTTCAGGTAATCCAAAGCATACCATATCTGAAACCATTCGTCCTTCCGTTCCTTCCGTCCGGGGGGAAGAACCCCCGTCAGGGAGGAGAAGAGGTGCCGGGCACGAACTTTCTCCCGGAGGTTGGTTTCAGATTCGACATATCGAAACAACTGCCGGATCAGGCGGTGGAACGCCCGGAATTGTTCTTTTTGCCAGCGGGTTCTTCGCCGGGAAAAATCAATGATGCTGTCTTCCTTCTCCATCTCATTTCTCTCCCGTATCTGATTTGATTTCCGTTCATACAATCACCCGATTGGTCATAGGATAAAAATACCCTTTATTTTACGAATAGTCGATTATATTAACATGATTAGGCGATGTCAAGATAGGGTAAAGGGTTTACAAGCATCTTATAAAGGGTTTCTTTTTGAGGATTAAAGTCAGGAACCCGAAGGCCAAGCACCTCAAGGATGCCCGAAGGAACTGCTTGTGGTGCACTTCCTTCGGGCTTCGGTTGAATGCTCGGCTCACTTTTTCACCATACTTCCAAGGAAGCAAGAGGGTGGCGTTAGCCACAAAAAAGGGGAGGTTATCGCCCCCAGCCCATTTCCTCCCTGTTGCTGAAGGCAAGGCTATCCATATGGAGGGGTTCATTGAATGAAAAGAATCAAGGGATTGGTCTACGACCGGGAGAGAATCGACCGCTTTTTCCGTTCCAGGGGGTTTGTCTGCGGAAACAAAACCCCTCCGGTGTATGAGCTTCGGATCCGGGACCACATATCCGGCCAGGAATACTGTCTTCGAATTCCCACCCAGGAAAACAACGATTACCTTCGATTGTGCAAGCCTGTGATCGACCGGAAAAATTCCGGCCCGGACCAACGGGAACATCAATCCATCCCCGGACACATTAAAGAAGCAGCGGATCACAAACTCGCGGAGATCTTCTCCTACCTTGACTCTGAGGCCCCATCCCCGAACAAAAACTGAAATTTCACCGGGACCGTTGGCGGTCCCTTTTTTACGGCTAAAAGACGGGCGCCCCCAACCCGGGGGCACCCGCCACACTCAACATCTTCAGGTGCGCTTTTTGACCTCTTTTTTCACATCGCGGCCAAGCTCCTTGGCTTTTTCGGGAGATTTCTCACGACGGGCTTCCTCCACGCCCACTTCGGAAGCCACTTCGTTCATCAACTCCCGGATCTTGCGATCGTCGGAAGTACCGTCCAGTTTTCCGCGGGCATTCATATCAGCCGCACGGTTGGACTCTTCGTTCTTTTTGGTGTTAAAGAAGCGAAACAATCCAAACGCCCCCTTTGGAAATGGTTGAGTGCATGTTTATTATCACTCGAAAGCCGTGATTTTATGTTCCCCGGATGGTGACCCTCGCCTTCGGCAATGTATGTTCGTCCAGGAAATATAAGTGATCGAACCCTTCCTCCCGGACTGTCTTTTTGGTCTTTTGAAGGGATTGATGAAACGCCCGGATGACATCGGGATCCACTTGACGGTTTCGGCGTCGGTTTTGTTCCAGACAGGTTTCAAGGGGAATGTCCAGAAGAATGATCCCGGTGCTGAATCCGTACTCTTCCGCCAACCTTTGGTATTGAGAGCGGACGTTGCGGGTGAGTGAAGTGGTATCGATCACCGTCAGTTTCCCCAACCCCATTCGAAGGCGGGCGATATGGCGGACCAGTGAAAACGTCTCTTCGTGAACGGACATATCTTCCATGTCATCGCACACCATGGCCCGGCATTCGTCGGAGGAAATCACCTGGGTCGGAAGAAAGTGGCGTTTGGTAAAGGTGGATTTGCCGCAACCGGGAGCGGAGCACATCAAAATTAAAGTCTGTTCGGGAAAAATAAGTTCGGCAGCCAATACCGCACCCCTCCGTGCCAGGATTAGCCATAGGATTTGTTGTTTGTCCTGCTCTCATACTGTGTTACACTGAAGTTTAAAATCGATAAAATGTCTTTCCCGAGCAGGAGGTTGAAAGATTTGACAAACGATTCGCGGGAACAATGGACCAGTAAATTCGGATTCATTCTCGCCTCCATCGGCTCTGCCGTCGGCCTGGGCAGCATTTGGCGCTTTCCATTTGTCACAGGCGAAAACGGCGGTGGTTCTTTCGTCTTGATTTACTTGCTCTGTGTGCTTTTTCTCGGCCTGCCCGTCCTTCTTTCCGAAATTGTTCTGGGAAGAAGCACACAGCGGAATCCGGTGGGAGCTCTCCGGCTCCAGGGTCCCGGCACCTTCTGGTTCTTGGGAGGGTATATCGGAATCCTGGCCACAGGGATCATTCTGGCTTTCTACAGCACCGTCGGCGGCTGGACACTCTTCTACACCTGGCAATCCATTCTCGGAAACCTCGGAGGTCTGTCCATCGGAGAAGCGGAGACCCGATTCACCGCTTTCATCTCGGATCCCGTCATCCCCGTTCTCTGGCAAGCGCTGTTCATGATCCTGACCATGGGAATCTGTCTTTTCGGGCTGCAAAACGGGATTGAACGGACCAACAAATTTTTGATGCCGATGTTGGGAATCCTGCTGTCGATTCTGGTGATTCGTTCGATCACCCTTCCCGGGGCCATGGAAGGGGTTCGATTCATCCTGTATCCCGATTGGTCCGATGTTTCATTCACCACCATTTTTGAAGCTTTGGGTATGGCGTTTTTCTCCTTGTCCGTTGGGGCAGGCACCATGATCACTTACGGCAGTTACCTTTCGAAAAAAGAAAGTATCCCCAGTGCCGTCGGCAACGTTGTGGTCTTTTCCACACTGGTCTCTTTGGCGGCCGGACTGGCCATCTTTCCCGCTGTGTTCTCCTTGGGTTATGAACCCAGTGCCGGACCGCCCCTGGTTTTCATTACACTTACGGCGGTATTTGCCCAAATGCCGGCAGGGGGCCTGTTTGCTGTCCTTTTCTTTTTCCTTTTGAGCATGGCGGCCCTGACCTCCTCCATTTCCCTCTTGGAAGTGCCGCTCCGCTACTTTGAAGATGAACACAATCTCAGCCGGCAAAAGGGAACGATCCTGATCGGCGGTCTGATTTTCCTTCTGGGAATCGCCTCCACCCTTTCCTTCAGCACATGGTCCCATGTCAAAGGAATCGCCGGACTGCCGATCTTCGAATCGATGGATTTCGTGGCATCCAATGTCCTTCTTCCTTTAGGAGGGCTGGTCATTATTATCTTTTCCGCATGGAAATGGGGAATGCACCAGGTCCTTGAAGCCTTACGGGGCGAAGACGGAAACAGGCTTGCCGGAGAAGGCTTCTGGGGGTTTGTCGCCCGTTGGATCACGCCGGTGCTGATCCTCGCCGTATTTGTCTTCCAGGTCCTGTCCAACTTATGAACAGATCGAACCCCCGGGTGCAAGTCACCCGGGGATTCATTTCATTCATACCGGTTGTTCCTCCATGATTTCCAAACTGGGATAAACCGCTTCGACTCCAATTAGCCGGGCTCCCCTCAGCGTGACGGAAAAAGTTCCGTTCACCCAGAACCGACTGTCCGTCCAGGCGGGGGGCAGGCCCCGCACATTCACCTGAAGGGGGACCCACTGACCGCCGGCCTCCAGGCTGACCCCGGCTGCGGAAACCGCCAATTTGAAGGTCCCTTCCACAGTGGGGGACTCGCTTTCCATCGACGATTCATTTTCACGAAACCACCGTGCCGCTTCGAAGGACAGGGGGAGCATACGGATGCATTCTTTGTACACCGGAACAAAGTCCGGATAGATATCGCAGATGGCTTCTTCCCGGATCCACCGGAACAGCTCCTTTGACGTATTGAGAAAAATCCGCGACTTCACCGGCCCCCCCTTCCCGCTGTCCACATACCAAACCCCGAAATAATGGGAAAGCACTCGTTCGTTCAGAAGAGACCAAGTAAAGCCTTTTCCGAAATAACCGGCGATGTATTCCTTCAAAAGAGCCAATGATTCCCTGTACAACTCCCGGGTCTTGGTTTGAAACCGCGCCACGTGTTTTTCCAGAAACAAATTCAACTGCTGCCCGACCACCTCGGGGAGGACAGCCTCTTCTTCCGGTACCCTCGGAATCCGGAACAAACCCGTCCCGGCAGCGATCACCGGCGTTTCTTCTTCTCCGGGGGAGGCCGGCTCTGATTCGCTGAGCATTTCAGGGCCCGTCTCTTCCGTCAACTTTTCCGCCTGTTCCCTCTCCCGAGCCCGTTCCATCAACCATCCAAGCACCTGCAACCCGTTTTGTTGCCAGTATTCACGCTTCAGATTTCCCTCTTTTTGCACCTGATTTTTTAAATACATCAGGATCTCCCCCCTCATCTCAACCCCAAAAGATGTATAAGGGCCAAACAGCTCATAACCATTCACCAAACGGGAGAGGCGCGCAATCATCAACATTCCTTTTTGAATGGGCTCACTCAGCTTGACAGGAAACTCACGGTCTTCCGTCAATGAGCGAAGGCGAATCTCATCTCCCTGTATATCGGTTACTTCATAGCAACCCAAATGGACTCCGGACAGTTCATCCATCAACCTTTCCACATCGGACGATCGTTTTCGCACCCGCTTCCGCCAGAAATCAACCGGACGTTGCCCACAGTAACAAGGAGCATCAAACAACAACCAAAAACGATACGTATATGCAAAACTGGACGGGATTGGCTTGTCCACCGGAAGATGAAGAAACTCCTTGAATCGGATCGACCATTCCTCATCGATTTCCCTGGTACAAACCCGTTCAAACCAATCGTTCAGCTCGGTGACCAGACGGGATTTGATTTTTCGCTCCCGCTCCTCCCGCGCTTGTTCGGCGGATTGGATGGCCACCACCCGTTCACAGCATTTTTTATATTTTTTTCCACTCCCGCAGGGACAGGGATCGTTTCGACCGGCTGTGGCAGGCATTATCGACACATCCTGTATGAGAGTCCTTTTTTGTAGTATATATGAATTCCCCGCCGCATTACAAAAATATTTGGAAAAGACTGATGCATTTTCCTCTAAACCATCCAATTTCATCTTAAATAGAAGACCCCTGCAGTGTAAAGTACCGCAGGGGTGATTCTCCAAAACTCTATTCGAGAATGTAAACCGTCACATTCCGGCGACCCCATTGGATCGCCTCTTCCTCGGATTCGAAGAAAAGGTCGATGATATTTCCGTTCACCGCGCCACCCGTATCTTCCGCCACACCGCGGCCGTAGCCGGGTATGTACATTTCCGTGCCGAGGGGGATCACGTCAGGATCGACGGCGACCGTTCCCCGGTGAGGGGTCGTGCCGGTCGCGGTTTTGTTCCCGGTATGGGTGTATCCCGTCGCTTCCGCCTGCATGGTTTTTTTGTATTTCAAGCCGGCGATCCGGGAACCGGAAGAGAGTTGGGTGTCTTCCTTCGCGGAAGCTTCCACCGCTTCTCCCGAGCCCACTTTCACGATCTGGGCCACCGGTTTGATTTCGTCGATTTTCTTTTGATCCGTGACCATGGTTTTCCCGTTTTTGTACAGAGCCGTCACCTGGTAGATGACTTTTCCTTTTTTCCCTTCCCGTTCGACTTTCTTTTCCCCTTTGGGAATGTCCGGGTCTTCTTTTTTCTCAACGGGAAAGTCGGTCAATTGAACTTTCTTCTGAACCCGCTTTTCGATCTTGTCGACCACAATGGTCATACCATTTTCAATCTTCTGATCCAAGGTGGCATTCATCTCATCGTTTTTATCCACTTCCACCTTTTGTTCCTTGAGGAACTTCCCGACTGTGGGTTGGAGGGTCTTCATTTTTTCCGGTTCTTTTCCCCCGACTTTCAGGGAAACCGTGCAGTTGCAGGCAAGGTTGATCCTGGCATCTTCACGGATGGGTTGATCCCAGGGGATACTGGGTTTATACTGTTTTTTCAACTCCTGAATATCATAACCTTCCTCCGTCATTGCCTGTTCCAGCGTTCCGTTGAAGACGTTCGTTTCGACGGTTTTATCTTTATCGCTGAATGTAACGGTGACCTCTTTGTTCATCATGGCATAACCGACAACGGTGCCGGATAACAGCAGGACGGTGGCAACCCCCAGTATGATGATCAGGGTTTTTTTCATCCAATACCTCCTTTTTCCCACTGGGTAAAAAGACGGTTATATTATAGCAAAGTACCGGAAAATGTCTATGAAAAATTTTCATTAGAAAATGAGGAAAGAAGTGTGCGATCCGTTCAAATCCCTGCGGTCACAAGGTTGACAAGGGTTGAATGGACTGAAAATATCCGGAATTTTCCGCCTTTGTTCATGATATGGGATCGACTAGATCATTATTAAAACCCTCTATAAGCGTTGTGATTTATTGTCCAGGCTCAGAAAAAGGGAAGCGTTTACCCGAAATAGCGGCTTTGCTGTCCTGCCCAGCGGAGAATCAGCCTGCAAGGGCGTTGGGGGCAAAAGCTTCTCTGTGTTGCATCCGCAGGCGTTTGCCCCTGCCCGCAGCCGGATGATTCGGAGCGGACAGTGCAACCATCCCTGCAGGGACAGCATAGCGAGACCGGGGAGTGAAGCGACCCAGGCGAGACTTGTGCTCTGTGAGTGCATAGCGAGACCGGGGAGCGCAAGCGACCCAGGCGAGACTTGTGCTCTGTGAGTGCAACCGGAGCGGCTTCGGGTAAATGCCGCCGCTCACTTTTTCACAAACCCTCTATGGTTCACAGCAAAGGAGAGCGGGTTTCAACCTGCTCTCCTGTCGGGTTCCGATGACTCCCGGCTCCTTGGATGCGGTCGGACGGCAGCGGTTCGTTTCGGTAGAGCTTTGCGTCCTCGTCGATGGGATGCTTCTTTTCCGGAGACGGAACGCTTTCCGATTCGGGCAATGTTTTGGGAGCTTCCTTGGTCTTTTTCGGCTGATGGACCGTGTTGGGAGAACCGAAGACCTCCACCGTCAATGCACCGTTTTTGGCCGTGGCCGACAGCAGGATGGGGCGGTTCAACTGGTTTTGAAATTGAAAGTCCGGTCCGCCCCATGAAACCGTGGCATCCCGTCCGACCGGAACGTAAGTCACCCGTTTGCTGTGGCTGACACGCTGGATAATGCGCAAACCCGCACGTTCCACACTGTTGAACAGGGTGGAGGAGGTTTGGCAGATTCCGCCCCCGATTCCTTCGGTGTACTCCCCCTGAACGATCACTTTTGCCGGGCGATACCCCCGGGCAGTGGTGCGAATCCCCACTGTCCGGTTAAAAGAAAAAATTTCTCCCACCGGAACCACCTGGTGATCAATCGCTTTGACGGAGAGTTTGATATTATGCGTACGGTTCCAGTTGTTGGGATTGTACACCGTCGTGTACGACCCCAGCCTCTTCTCCTTGATCCTTTTCAGTATGCCGGTCGTAATTCGGGGTTTCCAAACCTGCACCGGCACCTCGAGGGGTCGGTTGACATAGTTGTGAATCCCGTCAAGCCAACGATCCACAACCGCCCGATCCACTTTAAGACCGTCTTTATGGGGGACGAGTTTCCGATCCTCGAACCGGGCGGAACGCGGCTTACGGTTGATTTCCTTTTCCACCCCGGCAAACCAGTCGTAAAAAGCTCCCCGGTCCAAGGTGGTGGGATCAATTCCGTCAAACCCCACCTGTGAGAGGTCCAACTCCCACTCCCTCCCGTCGTGACGAAGAATCAACCGGGAATCCTCCGATTGAACCTCTTTCGCTTCCTCCGGACGGGAAGCGGGTCCGGCATCTTCCCGGGAGCGGGGAGGCGATCCGGGTGTGCATCCCAGTACAAACAGAAGGAACGTCAAAAAACAGACAATGGCTTTCAACCACTCACCTCCTCTCGGTTCCTATTCTTCTCAGGGAACGGAGAGGAAACGCTGGCAACTTCAGGACATTTAACCCGCCAGATAACGGTAAACCGCCGCCACCGTCAGGAGATTGAAAAGAAACAGGGCCGGAACGCCGTAACGGAAAGCGGGATGCATCGTCTTGTGACGGAAACGCCTCATACCGCCGAAAAGCCCGGCTGCACCCCCCAAGAATCCGCAGAACAAAAGCGTCCTTTCCGCGATTCGCCACTCCCCCCTTCTCGCCCGGGATTTATCCAGTCCCATCAACACAAAGGAAATACCATTGATCCATAATAAATAAATCCAAAGGCTCGTCATAAATACAGATTAGCGGATCGGAACCGGGATCGCCATACGTCTTCTTTCCGATTTTTCTTCCAGAGAATCACTTTGTTAACTAATGAACAATATTCTCTCTCCTGTCCACCGGCAGACAAAAACGCGAATACCTTCATTTACATTTATGTGAAAAAATGTTGTTCAATTTTTTACGACGATGTGTTCTTTTCGTGAACATCTCAGTTTGTGTATTTTTTCACAATCAAATCCGGGGTATGATAGCTCTGAGAGACGATACTTGGGAGGGGGAAAACAAGATGGATCCCACCATTCTGAGCCGAATCCTGACAGCAGAGACGTTGGCCTTCCATATTATCTGGGCCACCATCGGAGTCGGTGTGCCTGTCTTCATTTCGTTAGCGGAAGCTTGGGGAATTTATAAAAAGGATCCCCATTATATCCTGATGGCCCGACGCTGGACCCGCGGATTTGTGATCACCGTGGCTGTGGGCGTCGTCACCGGGACCTCCATCGGATTGATGTTGAGCCTCTTGTGGCCCCGCTTTATGCAATTGGCGGGAAACGTGATCAGCCTGCCGCTTTTTTTGGAAACTTTCGCCTTTTTCTTTGAGGCCATTTTCCTCGGCATCTATCTGTATACCTGGGACCGGTTTAAAAAACCGGTCATCCACTGGCTGACCTCCATCCCGATCATCATCGGATCCTCTTTGTCCGCAGTGTTTATCACCACGGTCAATGCATTTATGAACACCCCCGCCGGATTTCGGCTGGAAAACGGGGAACTGACGGATATCCGTCCGCTCGAGGCCATGTTCAACCCGGCCACCCCGTCCAAAGTGGCCCATGTCCTCTCATCCTCTTATGTTACTTGTGCCTTTCTTCTGGGTGGAATTGCCGCATACTTTCTGTTAAAAGGACGAAACCTGGAATACCACAAAAAAGCACTGAAAATGACGATGGTCGCGGGGCTGGTCCTGGCCGTCGCCACCGCCGTCGCCGGGGATCTTTCGGGCAAGTTCCTGGCCAAACACGTCCCGGAAAAACTGGCGGCTGCCGAATGGCATTTTGAAACCCGGCGGGAAGCGCCTTTGATCCTGGGAGGCTATCTGGACGAAAACAACGAAGTCCGGGGAGCCGTGAAGATTCCGTGGGCGCTGAGCATCCTGGGGAAAGGGTCTCCGGATGGTGAGATCATCGGCCTGAACGAATTTCCCGAAGAAGAGCGCCCGCCGCTCTACCTTCATTATCTGTTTGACGGCATGGTCTTGATCGGAACCTACCTGATCCTGATCTCCGCTTTGTTCCTCTATGCATGGTGGAGAAAGAAGAACCCCTGGAACCGCTGGCTTCTCAGAGGGATTGTATGGGGCGCACCCCTTTCCTTTCTCGCCATCGAATTGGGGTGGATGTACGCGGAAGTCGGTCGGCAGCCCTGGATTATCCGGGGGGTGATGCGGGTGGAGGATGCCGCCACCACCGCCGATCACGTGGGGCTTCTGCTGATGGTGTTCTCCCTCTTGTACGTGGCGTTGGCCGTGATTGCCGTTTCGGTTCTCATCCGCCTTTTCCGCCACAAGGGTCCGGAAAAGGAGATGGAAGAGCGGAGGATCATCCTGTGAAGGAGGGGGCCTGACCATGGAAATGGAACTGATCGCGATCACGATCCTCTGGACCTTTCTGTACGGTTATCTGATTGTCGCCTCCATCGATTTCGGAGCCGGGTTTTTCTCCTATTACAGCATGCTTACCGGAAAGGAACACACCATCAACCAAGTGATCAACCGGTATCTCTCCCCGGTGTGGGAAGTGACCAATGTCTTCCTCGTCTTCTTCTTCGTGGGCATCGTCGGCTTTTTTCCCGATACCGCCTACTATTACGGCACCGCTCTCCTGTTGCCGGGAGGAGTGGCCTTGCTGCTGCTTTCGATCCGGGGATCCTTCTACGCCTTTGCCAATTATGGTGCCCGGAAAAGCCGCACGTACATGTTTCTCTACGGGATGACCGGACTGTTCATTCCCGCCTCGCTGTCCACGGTGCTGACGATTTCGGAAGGGGGGTTCATCCGCGAAGTGGAGGGGGATGTCGTTTTTCTTCCCTGGAACCTTCTGACGAGTTCCTACTCTTGGGCCGTCGTTTTTCTCGCCTTGGTCAGCGTCCTTTTCATCAGCGCCGCTTTCCTCACTTATTACGCTCACAAAGCGGAAGACGGGCCCGCATTCGAAGTGCTGCGCCAATACGCCCTTTTCTGGAGCGGTCCCACCATTCTGGCGAGCGTTTGGGTATTCATGGCCTTGTCCCGCCACAACATGACCCACTTTCAAAACATGTTGGATATCGCCTGGGCGTTTCTTTTGTCCCTGGCTTGTTTCCTTGGTGCCGTTTACCTGATCTGGTGGCGGAAAGGATTGGGCTGGGCGTTCATCCTGGTCATGTTGCAGTTCGCTTTTGCCTTCTTCGGTTACGGCAGCTCCCACTTGCCTTACCTTCTTTATCCCTATATCACGATCCAGTCCGGACTCACCCATTCCGACATGGGATGGGCATTGATCCTGTCTTTCATCGCGGGCTTTCTGCTCCTGGTGCCCTCCCTCTTTCTCCTGATGCGTCTCTTTCTCTTCAGCGCCCGCTATGTACGGGGGAAATAGGATTCACCGCACGGATCACCGTGCGGTTTTTCGTTTCAAGGCAGTCTGCTCGCACGCCTCCACGAAGGCACGGAAGATTCGGCGGGCAAAGTCGTCCTTTCGGTACAGATTTTCCGGGTGCCATTGTAAGCCCAATACGAACCTCTCCCCGTCCGCTTCGAAGGCTTCCACCACCCCGTCCGGGGCAGTGGCGGAAACGGTGTACCCCTCCGGGATGTTCCGTACGGCCTGATGGTGAAAACTGTTCACCCGGAGCCGGTTCGATCCGGCTATTTTCTCCAAAAGAGAACCCTTTTGAATGGTGATGCTGTGGGAAGGGTAGTCCCGGGGTCCCCGCTGCACATGCTGAATCAGCCCTTCCCGTTGGCTGAACAGATCCTGGTACATATCCCCCCCGAGGGCGATGCTGAGGATCTGACACCCTCTGCACAGAGCCAGGACGGGCTTTCCCGCTTCCACCATCTTTCTCGACAGGGCGATCTCCATCCGGTCCCGTTCCGGCTCCACTTCCCCCAGTCCGATCTGTGGTTCTTCCCCGAAAAGAGAAGGGTCGATATCGTCTCCCCCGGTCAAAAGCAGCCCATCCATCTGTTCCGCCATGCGGCGGATCACCTCCGGATCCCGGGTGTGGGGCAACAGGAAGGGCACCCCTCCGGCTTCCAGTACCGCGTCGCTGTTGTCCCTCTTCAGTGTAAAAAGATTTTCCTTCCGCCTTTTCGACAGAGTCACTCCAATGGCCGGTTTCATGGTATCCCCACCCTTTCTCCGTTTCTCCTTATTTTTATTCTTCCACCGTGCCCGTTGTCTCATTTTACCATGACCATACGTATGATCGTCTCCGAACAAAAAGAAAAACACCGGGCAACCTCTCTTGCGAAAGATTCCCGGCACTGTTTTTGCGATCTTTGTTTGCTTTTATCACTGGGTCTCGCGGGCGGGAACACGGTCATCGAACAAAAACCGAATGGCATAAATTCCGGCCAGTCCGACCAAGGCATAAATGAAGCGGCTGAAACCGGAAGATTCGCGGATCGCATCCCCGCCGAACAAGGCGGATACAAGGTCCCACTGGAACAGGCCGATCAAGAGCCAGTTCAAAGCTCCAACGATAACTAAGATCAAAGCGAGTCGCGATAAAGCGCTCACAGTATTCCCTCCTTCTCGTTGAATCGTTATTAGTATCACACAGCCGGATGGGTTCTATTCCATCTTTTTTCCGGTCCGTCCATACCGGTATCCTCATTTTGTCTGGAAAGATCCGTTTTTATAATCAGGGGACAAAAAATGCCGACCTGTTCGGTCGGCTGAAATTTCTATTTTGAATGTCGTCAGGCGTTCTGTTCTTCCCGTTCCTGTTTTTGGCGATACTCTTCGGCCAGTTTGTCGATTTCTTTTTTCAGTTCTTCCACCATTTGATCTTCGGGAACTTTGCGGATCGTTTTTCCGTGACGGAACAGCAGGCCTTCTCCCCGGCCTCCGGCGATCCCGATGTCCGCTTCTTTGGCTTCCCCGGGTCCGTTCACCGCGCAGCCCAGCACCGATACTTTGATCGGCGCTTTGATCTTGGAGATGTATTCTTCCACCTCGTTGGCGATCTTGATCAAATCGATTTCAATGCGGCCGCATGTGGGACAGGAAACCAGGGTGGCCGCATTGGCCGCAAGGCCAAAGCTCTTCAGCAGTTCGCGTGCCACTTTCACCTCTTCCACCGGATCGGCGCTCAGGCTGATGCGAATCGTGGAGCCGATGCCTTTGGAAAGGATCGCTCCCATTCCCGCTGAACTTTTGACCGTTCCGGAAAACAAGGTTCCGGACTCGGTGATCCCCAGGTGAAGGGGATATTTGATTTTCTCCGCCGCTTTGGTGTAGGCTTCGATGGCCAGCGGCACATCGGAGGCTTTCAGGGAAACCACAATGTCATGGAAATCGAGATCCTCCAAAATGCCGATGTGGTACAAGGCGCTCTCCACCATTCCATCGGCGGTGGGATAACCGTACTTCTCCAGAATCCGACGTTCCAGGGAACCGGCGTTCACCCCGATCCGTATCGGAATCCCGCGTTCTTTCGCCGCCTTCACCACCTCTTCCACTTTCTCTCTTTTCCCGATGTTACCGGGGTTGATCCGAATCTTGTCGATTCCGCCTTCGATCGCTTTCAAGGCCAGGCGGTAGTCAAAGTGAATGTCGGCCACCAGGGGAACGTTGACCTGCTTCTTGATTTCGGGGATTGATTCCGCCGCCCGCATGTCCGGACAAGCCACCCGGACGATTTGGCACCCCGCCTCTTCCAAGCGATTGATTTCCGCCACAGTGGCTTTTATGTCATGGGTCTTCGTCGTGGTCATGCTCTGAATCACAACTTGATCATTTCCGCCAATCTGGATGTTACCGACTTTCACCGGTCTTGTCTGAGTGCGATGGAACAATTGTATCGCCCCTTTTAATCCATAGAAACTCACACTTTATTTATTATATCTCATTTCGGATACGCAAAAAAGGAGCCAAATCTTCCTTCGGCTCCGGGAGAGTCAGATTTAACGACATCTTTATATTTCCGACCTTCCGTTCACTGCAGGTTTTGTTGGTTATTTTGCTGATTCATTCCGCGTTGGACTGCCTGGTACACCTCTTCCGGTGTCATTCCTTCCGCATTGATGACCTGCATTTCCCCGATGGTGTCCTGCATTCCCATCATGTCCTTGTCCCCGCCGGAAATAACGCAGCAGTCACAGTTTTGGGCGCTGCCCTCGTCCAGCTTGACCACCTGACACCCCTGGATTTGAAGATACTGGCTCACAGGTTGCAATCCGTCTTCCACAGCCACTCGAGCGTTCATTTGTTCCACCTTCTTTTCCCTGTTTTATTCGTCTTCTTTAATATAAGCGATCAATGCCACACGTCCGTTCAGCATCCCGTTCAGTTCCTGTTCGGCCTGGGTAATCCGTTGGATGATATCGTCCCGGTCCTTCAGGTTGACCAGTTTGTAGGATTGGCTTTCCTGCTTCATGTCGAATCTCCCCGTATCGTGCGGGGTTTTTTCTTTTCAACATACATCTTCATCCCGAAAGGGATGATGCCGAACCATCGGTAGATCCAGGGAAGGCGCTGATCACGCCGCATGATTCGCTGCTCCTTGCGCTGGTCCTTGGGAGTGTCCATGTATTTGACCATCTCCTGGACCAGAAACTTCAGGTAATCCTGTGTCGACACGGGTGTCACCTCCTGGTTCTAGCTTAACCAAGGAAAAGCGCTTTAAACCCCGGCGCTCCCCGTGACCTCTTTCCATTTCTCCAGAATCCGCTCCGTCACTTCCAAAGGGGCAAGATCGGTGGTGTCCAGATACAGATCGGCAAAATCGTAAGCTCCGGCTCTTTCCCGTTTCAGCTTCCTCACCCGCTCCCGCAAATCCCCGGCAAGAAGGGGACGGGAGGGATCATGATCGAGCCGTCTGATCAGTTCCTCCTCCGAGGCGTCCAGGGTGACCACCCAGCCGGCCTCCTTCATCCGCTTCACATTGGTGGGATCCAGCACGATCCCACCTCCTGTGGTGATGACCCCGGACTCTTTTTGGAGCCGCTCTTCCAGGATCCGTTTCTCCCACTCCCGAAAGAAGATCTCCCCTCTCTCCCGAAAGAGCTCCGGAATGGTTTTTCCCGTCTTTCGTTCCACTTCGGTATCCGTATCTGTCCAGGGCCGACCCAGCCGGTCGGCCAAAATCCGACCGACCGTACTCTTGCCGGTTCCCATAAATCCGATCAGGATCAGGTGCTGAGGTTGCAAATCCGCATCTCTCCCATGAATAAACGTTTCCGCCATTATACCACGGCACCGGGATGATTCAGCGGCTGGATTGCAACGCGGATTCGGCGGTTTCGGCAAACGACCGGAGGGGCGACGGATCGACAAATAAGCAATCGGGGCGGAGATCCGTTTTACGTCATCTGTGTTTACGATGAACGGCTTCTTCATTACTCTGCATACCCGGTTCCAATCCAGTGTTCGGAACAGCTCCCATTCCGTTCCGTAAGGATAAATTCAATCCCCCATTGAAGATGGTTAAACACGAAAAACCGCTGGAAACATCAAAAGCCGGACGCCCCGGTTTGGGTGCCCGATTTTCAAACAAAAGCTGCCGCAAGTTTACAGACGCCATGCGCACGCTGGTGACAATCATATCTCACTTTCAAGCAATCAGGCATCAATACTCACTTCTCAATACAAAAAATCCCCCGATAAAAAATATCAGGGGATTTTGTACTGTTGTGACGTTCCGTTTTATGAAGGATCGTAGGTGTAGCGGCCACGTCCCGTTTTTTTGATCACGGGACTGATCCTCTCGATTGTTTTCATCAAGATCGTGGGGTTCGCCCCCAAGTTCCCGCCTCGTTTCTTCACCTCTTCACGAAGCTCGGCCAAACGGAGTTCCCCCTGTTCCCGAAGACATTCAGCGACAATCTCGGCCGTTTGAATCGTTTTTTTATGAATTCCTTTTGTCCGACTGTAGTCAATAAGAGGAGGTTCCTCCTCTGTCTTCCCGACTGTGTCCTCATCGGTTTCTTCCACCAAGCCGCCCCTGTTCATATCCGTCTCGTCCGCCTCATCTGCAACTTTAAAAGCGCTTGTATCATTTTGCAGATAAAGTTGTAAACTCTGGCTGATCCCGGTGTTTAAGGCAGAAAGCAACAAGGCATTTTCCTCCCGGATGACCCTGCGAATCTTTTTCTCAATAAGCTCCTCCAATTGTTGTTGATTGAGTTCCATACATCTTATCCCCTTTTTTAAAAAGTTCTTTCCAAAGTATATTAAGATTATACAATCCGGTTGCGATTCTGTCTTATAAAATTAATAACCGACCCATCGTCGTGATATTTTTTCATTGTGACTGTATTGTACCTTATTTTAAATAGATCTATAACGTAGGTTTCATTTTTTAACGGTCTTTTACGCGGCCATCGGAAAAACAAAACCACCCCTCCATTTTTTTGATCAGGGGTGGATGAATGATGCTGTTCACGGTTCCCACCGGAGGATCGAACAAGTGGCTGAATCCACTTCCGCCGTGATCGTCTGCTTCACCCCTTCGCCCCGGGCGACGGACCGGATTTCAAGGGTCCCCTTTCCCGTCGTCTCCACGGTGGTGCGGGTTTGAATGCCGTTCATCGGGGTGGCCAGGGGGCGGCGCCAAGTGAGGTCACGACAAACCTTCTGCCGCATCCGGGCGACGCCGCTCTCCGCGGCATATTCCGCCCGGGTCTCTTTCCAATCCAATTCCGCCGTCTCCAAGAAGCGGGAATACGCAGAGAGAGCCGCTGTCGCCAACAGGAAAGCCAACACGGTGACAGCAAGCGCCAACGGGAGGGCCAATCCGCTTTCGTCCAAAGCGACGGCTTTCGCTCGGGATTTCACTCCGTCAACCTCCCCCCGACAAAGAACTTCCGGTCGTAATCCCCGTGCCAGTTTTGCATGCCGAGTTCGATGCCGACTCCATCACGGCGGGGTTCGAACGAGATGAAATACACGTGGTGCACCAGCACCGTCGTCCCCCTGAAGGCGGTATGTCCCGGAGGCCGCACGCTACGGATCACCCGGCGCCGGTGCTGTTTGTACCGGACAGTCTCCCCCGAGGGAAGATCAAAAAGCAGCCACCCCTCCGGGGACAGACGAAAATTCCGGCCTCTCTGAATGTCCTCCCGGACATCGGCCGTGAAAGCCCCCGCCTCGGACCGGAGCTCCTCTTCCGCGGTGATTTTTTTCACGCCCTTTTCCAGCTCCAGGCCGACGGCCAGGAAGACCGGAATCATCAGGGCCAGCAAAGAAAGCACGACCGCCAGCTCCACGTACGTAAACCCTTCCTCTCCCCTGACTAATGTGTATAGTTCAGGGTCTTGAGGCTTCGTTTCCGTTCTTTCTTTCCGGCGTCGTTCCATACAACCTCCACATAGGTGCCCGCAAGGTGCGGTGCCACCTTCTTTTTTTCCCACCGAAGCCGATAGACCGTTCCTTCCGATTTTTCCTTTCGGCTTCCTTCGGAAGGACCCGGGACGGTCTGAAGCCGCTCCATTTCCGACTGCAGCAGCAACACAGCCTCCATCTTCCGGGCATTCATCCGGTGTTGGACCTTCAGTTCCCCGAGAAGGGGGAGAACCACGGAAAGCAACACCCCGAAAACCATCAGGGCCGTCACGGTCTCCGCCAGGGTGAATCCCTTTTCTCCACGGATCACGGCACCACCTCCACCCGGGGTCTCCCGGAGGCCACCTGAACCACCACTTTGCCCGCCGGTTTCCCCCCGTCCATCAGGCGGACCGTGCCGCCCCGAATCTGTCCCGACTTCCGGAAAACGAGCCGTCCGGAGGGATAATTGCTTTCCAGACGCATTTTCCCGGGAACCTTCTCCCTTCGCAGGCGGGAGTTTCCCCGGTAAACGGAATAAGAGGTCCCCTCCCCTTCCACCTGAAGGAAAGTTTCGGTTTCCCGGGCCCGTGCTTCCCTCTGGGCCAGCCGCACATCTTCAGCGAGAAGTTCCAGAAACCGCTCCCGTTCCAACCGGTCCCCCATTTGCACAAAAGCAGGGAGAACCAGAGCGGTGAGCAGTCCGACCAAGGCCAGGGTGACGGTCAACTCCACCATACTCCAACCGCCCTCATCTCTCCCGATCCCTTTAGTCACCATGGACCGTGCAATGGACCCTTTTCTCCACCGGCGCGTTTTTCCGGATCACGTATTTCCCTTTGGCCGGACAGGTGGGAACTGTTCGAAGATATCCCCGCTGTTTCATCTTGGCGACGCTGTCGGGATAACTTCCCAGCTCCAGGTAGTAGTTGTCGGCCTGGGAGCCGATCAGCTTCCGGTTCGCCTCACAAGCCTTCATCTGCGCCGACTCCCCCGCCGCTTTCAGGTTGGGGAGTGCGATGGCGATGATCACCCCGATCACGAACAGAACCACCAACATCTCGATTAACGTAAACCCGCGTTCATCACGCTGTAAACTGAACCGTTTCATTACTTCCTCCTTCTTTATATCGCCTTCACCAATTGCAACATCGGCAGGAAGAGAGCCAGTACGGTGGCTGCCATCACCACCCCGATCAGGAAGATGAGCACCGGTTCGATACCCCGGGTGAGCCGATCGAGACGCTCCTTGATCATCATCTCCGAACTCTTGGCCAGACCCAGGAGGGAACAGTCCAGACTTCCGGACTCTTCCCCCAGGGCCACCAGCCGGTGAAGGGAGGGAAGAAACAGGTCCCCTTCCCGTTCCAAGGCATGGTGAAGAGACTCCCCCCGCAGCAGTCCTCTTTTCAAACGACGGATCCCCTCTCGAAGGGGCCTCCACGGCGTAAGGGTTTCCACGACTTCCACCGCTTTCAACAAAGGAAGTCCCGAACGCAGGAGGGAGCCCAGCTGAATGGACAGGTAGTGAGTGAACCGCAGAGCGAAATAACCACGGATCACCGGCAGGCCATACAACGGGGAAGTCCAACGCTCCCGTGTCTCGGCGGGGAGGCGGCGTATGATGATGAAGAAGAGAAGTCCGAGAGCGAATACCGCTCCCACACCGAAGGAAACCGTCCGCATCGAGGCGTGAAGGGAAATGAACACCCGGGTATAGAGAGGCAAAGTCAGCCCCATCGTTTCGTAAAGTTCGGCAAACCGGGGCACCACCGTGATCATCAAAAACAGAAAAGCCAGCAGGACCAATATCAGAACCACCACGGGATAGGTGAGGGCCCGTGTCAGTTCCCTGGCCAGCCGTCCCTTTTCCCGATAATACGTTTCGCATTGCTGCAGCCCAAAGACGTAATCCCCGTACTCTTCCGCCGCCCGGATCAGGGAGACAAAAAGCGGGGGAAGCCCTTCCTTTTGAAGGGAGACGGAAAAACTGTGCCCTTGATCCAGACGGGTCTGAATCCTTCTCCCTTCCTCCTCCCGGATCACCTGTTGCTCTGACAAAAGCCGGATACTGGGCATCAGGGGAAGCCCGGCCTCCAGGAGATGGGACAAGTACTGACTGAATCCCGCCAACCGTTCCGCGCTCCACCTTTTTTTCCACCCGTCAGTCATGGACATCCACCACCCGGTGAAATTCGGACAACGTGGTTTCTCCGCGCATCACTTTTTCCAACACCCCGTCGGAAAGGGAACGCATTCCCGCTTTACGGAACGTTCGCCGAAGACGGGACAAAGGCTCTCTGTCCACGATCAGCGGATGAAAGTCTTCCATCACCGCCAGCACTTCAAATACGCCGGTCCGGTTTTTGTATCCCGACTGACGACAGGCATCACAACCCTTTCCCCCGCATCCCCGGCAGATGAGGCGCACCAGCCGCTGAGCCACGACACCGGTCAATGCCGATGCAATCCGGTAAGGCTCCATTCCCATGTCCAACAACCGGGTGATCGAACTGCAGGCATCCACGGTGTGAAGGGTGGACAAGACAAGATGACCCGTCAATGCCGCACGGACCGCAATGTCCGCTGTTTCTTTGTCGCGGATTTCCCCGACCATGATGATGTTGGGATCCTGACGCAATACGGCACGCAATCCACGGGCAAAAGTCAGGCCCGACTTGTTGTTCACCTGGATCTGATTCACCCCCGGGAGCTGGAATTCGACGGGGTCCTCCAGTGTGACCAGGTTCCACTCCTCCCGGTTCAGTTCCTGGAGAATGGCGTACAGGCTGGTCGTCTTCCCCGCTCCCGTGGGCCCGGTAACCAGAACCAGCCCACCCGGACGTCCGATGATTTCCCGAAGCCGCTTCATCTCCGTCTCCCCCATTCCCAGTTCGGACAGGGTCATCTTCCCGGGACGGTTGCGAAGAAGCCGCAGCACCAGCTTTTCCCCGTACAAAGTGGGAAGACTGGATATTCGGACGTCCACCTTTTCTCCCCGGTGGGTCAAACTTAACGCCCCGTCCTGGGGCAACCGTTTCTCTCCGATATCGAGATGCCCCATCACCTTGATCCGAGAGATGAGCGGGGCCGTCTCCTCCCTCGGAGGAGCATCGACCGGGATCAGAAAGCCGTCCACCCGCTGACGGATCCGCAAGCGCTCCGCTCCCGGTTCGATATGCAGGTCACTGGCCCCGGCGTCAATCGCTTCCTCCAACAGCCGAGTCACAAAAGTCGCCGTCTCCATCGACCACCACCTCATTGGCAGAATTTATTTTTCAATCTCAATATTCGACATAGGACGACATGTCCCTTCCTTTTCTTTCAAACTTTTCGTTTTATTTGAAAAGTATCCATCCGCATGAAAGTCGAACCCGGCTGTACTTCACCCCATCGTCAGCCATTCAATGCAATAACGCCGCTTCCCCTGACCACAAAGGGAATGCGGCGCGAAACAAATCCGGCAGTCGGATTTCTGTAACAAATCCCGCCCCCGGCGGTCAGCCATGACGGCGTTCATCGGCGATCGAGCTTTCGATTGATTTCTTCCATCTGCTCCCGCAACCACTTCAATTCCTCTCTCCAGTCTTCTTCCTCCTTGGACATGGCATCCACTTCTTCCACCTTGCTCACGATCACACCCACAAACAGGTTCAGCACAATGAAGGTCCCCACCAGGATGAAGGATACGAAATAGACCCAGGCCCAGGGAGCTTGCTCCAACACCGGATACATAACTCCGCTGGCCCAGGATTCCAGAGTGACGACTTGAAACAGGGTGAGAACGGTCACGTGAAGCGAACCGAAATACTGGGGAGCGATATCACGAAACAATAACGTTCCGATCACGGCAAAGACATAAAACACAATGCTCAGGAGCAAAAGGATGTTTCCCATCTGGGGAATGGTGATCAACAACGCCTCTACCAGCCGGCGAAGGGAAGGAATCACGGAGACCGCCCGCAACACCCGCAACACACGGAGGACACGTAATACGGTAACAAACTGCATGCCCGAGAAGAGATGGCCGCTGAGAATGATCACCAGATCAAACAGGTTCCAAGGATCCTTCATGTAATCCTTGAGAGAACGCGATCCCAAGAATCGGATCAATAATTCCAGCGTAAACAACCACAGCAAAAGCCGGTCCGCGACGAAAAAGTGGGGCGCATAATTCCGGTAAATCCCTGGATACGTCTCCAATCCCACCACAACGGCATTCATCAGGATCAAAAAGAAGAAAAATCCCGTAAACCACGTTTGCTCTACCCAATGCTTGGCGATTTTAGACATCACCCAACTCCTTTCCGTCCCGGTTTCCACCGTAATAGAGAGCCGGAACGGCTCCCTGAAACCACTTTTCAATGGTTATTCGGACGACCCCGAATTTATCCTCGGTTCTGCCGCCGGGATCCAAAACCGATCCACTCTTGCACCGTATTTCATTCTAATCGTTCTAAATTTCCATGTCATGTGAAGAGAAAGCAAACAATGGAGGGGGTGAGCCCTTACCTCATATGGACCGACCGACCCGACAGGCGACCATACCTTATCCGGCACTTCGGCATACCGTAAAACCAAAGTTGCAGAAAAGGAGTCTCCCTCTCACAACCGGTCCATGTGTAGTAACTTTCCCCCATAGGTGCCCCAATACGACATACTGCGGAACAGCATCGGATCAGGATGTGTCTGGTAAATCGTTGAACGTAGCTGGGGACTGATTTCCGGCGTAGCGCCCTTTGCACTCACAGAGTACAAGTCTCGCCGGGGTCGCTTTGCTCCCGGTCTCGCTATGCACTCACAGAGTACAAGTCTCGCCGGGGTCGCTTTGCTCCCGGTCTCGCTATGCACTCACAGAGTACAAGTCTCGCCGGGGTCACTTTGCTCCCGGTCTCGCTATGCACTCACAGAGTACAAGTCTCGCCGGGGTCACTTTGCTCCCGGTCTCGCTATGCACTCACAGAGTACAAGTCCGCCGGGGTCGCTATCCTCCCGGTCTCGCTATGCACTCACAGTGCATAAGTTGTGCCAACGTTGCGATCGCTCCGGGTGACGCTTTGCACCGACCACTCAGCGGATTTTCCGGAGGGCCGAACCGTCTAGCGGCCACTTTGTCTTTCTTTATGAATACTCGTTTGAACCCGAAGGGGACGGAGCGGACAGTGCATACATCCCTGCAGGCGTCATCGGAGACACAATCGAGTTGCTTTTCCCGCATAAAGGCCGGCTGCTTGTGACATATTAAGGGACGTAAAAAACATTGGGGAGACGCCGATGGTAAACCACCGGGCCGGTGTAGCAGGTTCGAATCCTGCCTCCCCAACCCTTACTGTACTGTCACAACTCCATCGTTCAATGGGGAGTAGCCAAGTGGTAAGGCAACGGACTTTGACTCCGTAACGCGCAGGTTCGAATCCTGCCTCCCCAGCCACCGGAAAACCTTGGTATCCTTCCAAGGTTTTTTCATGTCATCGAACCTCGACTTTCCAGACCAAATGATTTACCATGTTGTACGTATATGGTTGTACTTGTTTGATTGGATAGGTGGTGAGAACATGATATATTCTTGGATTTTACTCGCATTGGCCGGGGCCTTGTTGGCCATCTGGGCCATTGCCCGGTGGAACACCTTCCGCCCCCTGGTGAAGCGCATTGACATCAAGGTCTCTCATCCACTGGATTCTCAAGGACTTCGTATTTTACATTTGTCCGATCTTCACATGGAAAAGCTGTCCATCACCCCGGAAGCCCTTCTTGAACAAGTGAAGGGGGAACCGATCGACCTGATCGCCCTGACCGGGGATTATCTGGATACCCAACCGATGATCGGGCGATTTCTCCACTATATGGATATGTTAAAAGAACTGAAGCCCCGTTACGGAATGTATGCCGTTTTCGGCAACCACGACTATGTAATCGCGGACCAGCTGCCGCATCTGCAAAAAGAAATGGAAAAGCGGGGATGTGTGGTTCTGAAAAACGAGCATGTTCGTATTCCGATGGGAGATCATACCTTGAACATCATCGGAATCGATGATCATTACACGGGCCGCAGTGATGCCGATCAAGCCTTTGAAGGGTTGGAGGACGGAATCAACCTGGTTCTGACTCACGACCCGGAAATCGTGTTGGAAATGGACCACCACTTTGATTACCTGCTGTCCGGCCATTTCCACGGGGGACAGATTCACTGGCCCAAACCTTATCACCTGAAGAAAATGGGCAAACTCCCCACCAAGAACATCATCAGCGGTCTTCACTACCATGAGGACCGCGCCTTCTACATCAGTGACGGGTTGGGGCAGACAGCCTTTAACATGCGGCTCCGTTCCCGCCCCGAGATCACCTTCCACAGCATCGGCGGCGGCCCGTCGGTTAAGGTATAAAAGGGAGCCAATGAAAGACCGATCGCATGATGCGATCGGTCTTTCATTGGATATGGTCCATGATAATTTCGGCGGCATCCAGGGAGGAACGGGGACGCCCCAGGCAAAGGGCCCGTTCCCGCATGGCCTCCCACCGTTCGGTGGCTTGCATCAATGGATGGATATGCCGGGGAATGGCTTTGGGATGATCCTGGCGAAGAGCCACCCGCTGACGGGTCAGGAAGCGGCTGTTCCGTTCTTCCTGGCCGGGGATCGGCTGACAGATCAGGATGGGAAGTCCCGTGGCAAGAGCTTCCGAACTGGTCAGCCCCCCGGGTTTGGTGACGATCAGGTCGGAAACCCGCATCCAGTCCCGCATTCCGTTGACATACCCGAAAAGGTGCACCTTCCTGTCTTGTTGGAACCGGGCCTCCAAACGATTCAAAAGATCCCGGTTCTTTCCGGTCACCACCACCAACTGAACTTCCGGCATATCTTTCCGGAATTGAGCGATGGCTTGCTCCAACGGCCCCAGCCCAACCCCTCCACCCATCACCAATACCGTGAAGAGGTCCGGGTCCAGCCCCATTTCCCGACGGCACGGTCTTCCCTGGGGGAGAGGGTCGGAGAAGGCCGGATCAATCGGGATTCCCGTTCGGTAAATCCGTTCGTCCGACACTTCATGTTCGTGGATCAGTTTTTCTGCAACGTTTTCATGGGCGACCAAGTAAAAATCGACGGCGGGATGAACCCAGAAACCGTTGACATCAAAGTCCGTGATCGCCGCTCCGAGACGAAAGGCACCCCCGGAACGCTCTTTGGCTTCCGCCATGGCCCCCAGACAAAAGGCGTGAGTGGCGACGACCACACGGGGGCGGGTCTGGTTCAGCAGACCTTCCATCTTGCGGTATAACATCCGGGAGACAGATGAGCGGAAGGTCTCGCTGAATTCCTTTTCTTTGCTGTAAGCCGCTCCCCATAATCCGGGGGCGTACTGAAGCGTGTTGAGGTAAACTTTTCGGACCAGACCTTCCAAATTGCGGCTGAAATGAGACAGGCCGCAGGAGATTTGAACATCCAGTCCCGGCTCCACCCGGCTCAACCCTTTGCGGATGGCCCGGGCCGCCTGAAAGTGTCCGCTTCCTCCGATCGTTTCGGTGATCACGAGTACTTTATCCATCATTTCGACCCCGCCTGTTGATATCGATGGTGAAATTGCTCCTTTGAAATGAATACCCGTTTGGGGATCATTTGATTCTGCTGATTCAGAAGGCGTTTCCAGCCCTCGGGCTGACAACAAAACAGGATGAATTGAAGCAAGAACGACTTCAGCCGCATCTGCCAGGCGCTTGGGAGATCTCTGACATCAAACCCCAGCCTTTCCGAACCCCGATGCAAAAAGGTGGTACCCAAGAGAATGCGGATTTCCGATCCCCGGGCATGGTTTTCCAGATATCGTGCCAAGGCCGGAAAAGAACGGACAATCCGCCGGAGCACGATCAGCTCATTCCAGATACCGTTTCCGCCTTGGTTATTTTTGGCGTTGGCGGCCAGCAGCTGTGCGATCCGGAAATTGTGCAGATGCAGTTTGGCGTACCAATCCCCTTTTTTCAGAACGATCCCGTCCCGGGTCACCAAAGGTTCCCCACGATACGGTTTCACCACGATGCGAAACAGGTTCTCATCCGACCGATCCACGTTCTGCAACCGGATGGCCCGACAGTAAAATTTATCGACCCACCGCCAAGCTGCGAGAAAGGTACCCGTTGCCACACCCACCCCTCCTTTCCCTGAAAAACGATGTTAGTATTCCTCAGGGAGGGGGCTGACATACGGCACCCCTGGAAGCGTTGTGAAAAAGTGAGCGGCAGCATTTACCCAAGCCGCTCCGGCTGCACTCAGAGCACAAGTCGCGCCCGGGTCGCTTGCGCTCCCCGGTCTCGCTATGCTGTCTGCAGAGAGGGTTGCAAGGTCCGCTCCGCTGGGCAGGACAGCAAAGCGCTATTTTGGGTAAACGCTTCCCCTTTTTTCGAAACGAACATGAAATCACAACGCTTCCGGCCAGGGCACTTCCTTCGGGCGCCAAGCCCGCCGGCATGGGCATGAATGGATTCAGGGGTTGGACCGGCGCTCTTTCCACACACGTCCTATGAACAGGACGAGAATGATCAGGGCGGCGGGTGTCAGCCAGGACAGGAATTCCGCCTGCCGAATGATGCTGTTGTGAATGATGGGATCCTCCACGATCAACTGACCGGCGGTGTAAGCCAATATTCCGGAACCCACATAGACCAGCCAGGGGAGACGGTTCATGATCGAAGCCACCACTTTGCTGCCCCACATCAGGATGGGGATGCTGAGGGCCAACCCGAACAGAACCAGCCAAAAATTACCGTGAGCGGCTCCGGCCACTGCCAGCACATTGTCCAAACTCATCACCACATCGGCGACGATGATGGTCTTAATGGCCGATTTAAACCCATGACCCACACTGAGTTCCGCCTCTCCCTCTTCATCCGCCAGCAATTGCAGCGCGATCCAGAGAAGCAGAAGGCCTCCGACGGTCTTCAGAAGAGGAACTTTCAAAAGCCAGACTGCGATCAGAGTGAGGGTGACACGGAGTGCGACCGCGGCGGCGGTCCCCCAAACAATCGCCTGTTTCCGTTGTTTTTCCGGCAGTCTGCGGGCGGCCATTCCGATGACCACCGCGTTGTCCCCGCTCAATACCAGGTCCAGTATGATGATGTTGACAAAGCCGATCCAGAATTGTGCATCCATCGTTGCAAAACCAACCCTTCCCCCATAATCCGCATATCGTCTTATACCCTAAATATATTGTCCCAATCCATAATCATACGTTACCTTGGTTTTCAGCGATTCATTCCGGAATCCACCGGGAATAAAGAAATGAAGTTTCAGGAAAGGAGGCCTCGGGATGAAACTGTCCCCGGAAGAAATCCAAGAACGCCTGATCGGGCTTGACGGCTGGAGAGAAGAAAGCGGCATCCTGATGAAATCTTACCGCTTTTCTTCCTACATGGACGGAATCGAGTTTGTGAACCGGGTGGCGGAAACCGCCGAACGACATCACCACCACCCGGATCTCTTGCTCACTTACGGCCGGGTGGACGTTTTGCTCAAGACCCACGACGAAGACGGAATCACCGATAAAGACTTCCGTCTCGCCGCTGCGATCGAAGAGCTGGCGGGGTGAGCATTCAGGCACCCAGCAGGTTTTTGATCACTTGGTAATTCAGGTTGGGGACAACCTCCATCGAATAGGGGACCTCCACCCGTTCCCACTGTTTGTGGGCATCCATACCGTAAGGACCGATATTGACCACCGGAACGTCCAGTGCCCGTATGGCATCCACATCCATCTGATGCTTGGTGCCCCATGCGGGCATGTTTTTTTCCAGAGAATCGAGTCCTTCCTGGTCATCGCTGATCGCCACGAAGCTCATGTCTGAAATGTAGGGAAAGAAATTGCGAACCCGAATCGGATGTGGGCAGTCGGGCTGGATGGACTCCACCGCCCGTTCCACGGCTTGGATCAATCGCTGATCCCGTTCCTCCTCCTCATTGAGGACAATCCGGGGGATGTAGATGGAAGCGTAAAAAAGAACGACCGCGGGAGTTTTTTCCTCGTCCCAGCTCCAGAGTTCCTCCGTCATCCGGCGACAGTAGTCCCTCAAGTCCAACTCCTCTTCGTTCAGAAGATTCATGGCGAACAGCCGCATACTCTCTTCGAATTCGCTTCCGTACTTTTCCGCACATTCATTGTACAGTTCCTCGTAGGTATAAACCCGGGGAACCCAGTTCGGGGGTTGGTGCGGATCCCCCGTTCGTGCACAATATTCCCCGTACCGCTTCTGGTATTGTTTCCGGGCCGAGTCCATCGCATCCCAAGCCACTTTTTTCAACTTCTCCAGCACATCTTTGGGCGACCAGCTGTGAACGAAGAAGTTATAGTAGACAAAGGCGGAGAGCGGGGTCTGAACGTCGTATTGCAACTTCAAATCCGTCTGCTTGAGGGAAACGGGAGGCAGCGTCGTCTCCCCGTACATTTCATCGCAGAAATCCGGATTGTAATCCAGCCGCCGGGTCAGTTCCGACGCCACCAGGTTGGGATCAAATCCTTCAAAAGCCTGACCGACGTGGGTCTCTTTTCCGGCGATGAAAAAGGCCGGCAGCAGTTTTCCCACGGTCCCCAGGTAAACATAGCGATTGGGATCCCCCTCGTAGCGGGGGGATGTGTAATCGGCGTTGATGGCGGCGATGTAGGAAAGGTCCTCTTCCCGGGCCAGATGGAGAAAATCCGACAAAGCGGAGAGGATCCCGTGGGAATTGTCTTCCTCGTCGCATTCGGACAGAAAGAGGAGGTTTCCCTTCAGCTCTTCGGGGTGCTCCGTGAAATAACGGGTCAACACCATGTTGGCAGCCACCCCGGACTTCATATCGACGGACCCCCGGCCGCAAGCCCATTCCCCGCTTTCCAGATCCCGTTTGACCTTCTCCGGAATCTTGGCCCCTTTCCACCGTTCCATCAATTCGTCCGATGAAAACGCCAACCGCTTCCATTTCCCGAAGTCCTCCACTCCGACGGTGTCCATGTGTCCCATCAGGATCACCGTTTCCCGGTAAGCCGCATCCCCCCCTTTAACCAGGGCAAGCACGTTGTAACGTTCCCGCTCGTCCCGGAGGGTCTTCACCAGACGAAGATGGTGGGGGTTTTCCTTGAAATACTTAAGCTCCTTGAAATAGTCATAGATCCGGTAAGCGATGTCCCTCTCCCCGATGGTGCCGTTGACACTGGGATGGTGAACCAGTTCTTTGGTCAGCTCCAGTACTTCATCCTTCCACTGCTTCATCCCCAAAAAACCCTCCTTGATTCCACCTTGGTTGATCCGTTCCGCAGCGGGAGCCTGTCCGAGGAAAACCCCGCCTTTTGATCGGCGGGGTTTCGTCAGTCGAAAAAGGAAAACTCCGTTTCTTCCTTGTCCGGCTTCAGTTCGACCCATTCCGTTCCCTCCACGGCGGCGGAGACCAATCGGTCCACATCCAGACGGGCTTCCAGTTCACGGGAACGCTCCACCCCGGGCCTTGTGACGGGCGATTTCGGTTGAAAGACGGTGCAGCAATCCTCATAGGGAAGGATCGAGGTTTCATAGGTGCCGATCTTTCGCGAGATTTCCATGATCTCCTGTTTGTCCATACCGACCAAGGGGCGGAGGATGGGCATGCGGGTCACGTCGTTGATCGCTTTCATGCTTTCCAGGGTCTGGCTGGCCACCTGTCCCAGGCTCTCCCCCGTCACCAGGGCCAGGGCCTTGTTCCTTTGGGCCAGCTCCTCGGAGATCCGGACCATGAATCGGCGCATGATCGTGATCATATAGGAAGAGGGGCAATGTTCCCGGATCCCGGTCTGGATTTCCGTGAACGGCACCACATGAAGCCGGATCTTCCCGGCGTAACGGGTCAGGATCCGTCCCAGGTCCTCCACCTTCTGCCGGGCCCGCTCACTGGTGAAGGGATAGCTGTGGAAGTGAACCGCTTCCAGGGCGGCTCCCCGCTTCAGGGTGAGGTAGCCCGCCACCGGGCTGTCGATTCCCCCGGACAGCATCAGCATCACCCGGCCGCTGCTGCCCACGGGAAGCCCTCCGGGTCCCGGCAGATCGGATCCGTACAGATACGTGCCCTCTTTCCGCACTTCCACCCGCAGGGCCAACTCCGGATCGTGAACGTCCACTTGAAGGCCTTCGGTCCGTTTCAGGATGTGGCTCCCCACCAAGTGGTTGATTTCCTGAGACCGGAGGGGGAAATCCTTTCTCGCCCGCTTGGCAATCACTTTAAAGGTGCGGGGCCGGGGGTTTTGTTCCCGCACCAGTTCCAACGCCGCCTCCCGGATCCGGTCGATGTCGGACTCCACCCGTTTGCAGGGGGCGACACCCACCACCCCGAACACCTCGGTCAGCGCCTGGGCGACGGGTTCCATCCGTTGTCCGTTCAGTTCGACCAACACCCGGCCGAAGGTTTTTTTCACCTTCACCCCCGGGAAAGGCTTTAATTTTTCCCTGATGTTTTCGGTCAGCCGGTTTTCAAAATCGGACCGGTTTTTTCCTTTGAGAGCCAGTTCGCCGTAGCGGATCAGCAGCAGGTCATTCATCGGGACACCCCTTTGATCACGTTTTGCAGACGGGGGATCACCTTTTTCAAAGCCTCGATCGCGTGACGGATCTCCCCATGGTCGGTGGAAAGCCCCATGCTGATCCGGATCGAGCCGATCGCCGTTTCATCGTCCAGTCCCATCGCTTTCAACACTCGGCTCGGTTCTTCCCCCTTGGAAGAACAGGCGGATTTGCTGGAAACATAGACCCCTTCTTCTTCCAGGGCGTGTACGATCACTTCCGACTTCAGGCCCGGAAAAGAGAGGGAAAGGATGTGAGGGGCTCCCCCCTCTTCCGTGACATCCCCGTTGACTCGCATCCCGGTCAGCTCGGCTGTCAGCTCTTCCATCATCTCCCGCTTCCACCGGCAGAGACGCGGGGCCGCTTCCTTCCGCTTCCGCTCGGCCAACACCGCCGCTTTGACAAACCCTGCGATGCCGGGCACATTTTGCGTGCCGGAGCGGAAGCCCTCCTCCTGTCCGCCCCCGACCAGCAGAGGGGACAAGGTGACACCTTCCCGGATGTACAGACAGCCCACTCCCTTGGGTCCGTGGAACTTATGGCCGGAAAAACTCATCAGGTCCACTCCCCACTCCCGGGGACGGACTTCCCGTTTTCCGAGGGATTGAACGGCGTCCACGTGAAAGAACGCTTTCGGATATCGTTTCAGAATGCGGCCGATCTCCGGGATCGGCTGAACGGTCCCCATCTCGTTGTTCACGTGCATGACAGAGACCAGGACCGTCTCTTCCCGCATGGCCGCTTCCACATCTTCCGGGCGAACCCGTCCTTTCTCATCCACGGGAAGGTAGGTCACTTCCCAGCCCATGTTCTCCAGCTGGCGGCATACATTGTAGACGGCGGAATGTTCCACCCGGGTGGTGATCAGGTGGCGCCCCCGTCCCTGATGCTGGAAAGCCACCCCTTTGATGGCCATGTTGTTGGATTCCGTTCCGCCCGACGTGAAGATGAGGCTCCGGGGGGAGACTCCGAACAGCCGGGCCAACCTTTCCCTCGCCTGTTTTAAAAGCCGTTCCGCTTTCCCACCCAGACCGTGGAGGGAAGATGGGTTGCCGTAGATCTCTTCCATCACTTCCGTCATCACCCGGACCACCTCGGGGTCCGGCTTGGTGGTCGCGCTGTTATCCAGATAAACCATCCTGTTCATCCCCGTCCGTTAAGATCTGAACACCATGATACCACAGGAGATATCCTGGTGAAAGAAACGGGGAAAGAACTGATGAGACGGCTGACAACCCTTTATAAAACAGCAGGGGACCCGACTTCCGGCGGAGCCCCCTTTGCACTTACCGAGCACAAGTCCCGCCTGGATCACTTGCGCTCCCCGGTCTCGCTATGCACTCACAGAGCACAAGTCATGCCAACGTCGCTTCGCTCCGGGTCACGCTATGACTCCCAACCGGCGAAGCTACCGGAGGGCCGGACCGCTCAGCGGGCAAACGGCTTTTCCTTTCGCCCGCCGGGGTTGGATGGAGCGGAGCGGACAGTCTGGCCTCTTTGGGGAGGAAAAGGGGGCGGGAACGGAAACCGGACCCCGCTTCCCTTTGTCGATCACCTGACTCCCGGTGTTTCCAGCAAGTTTCCCCATAAAAAAACCGTCCCTCCGGAAATGGAGAACCGGTTTTTGTCCGCTTCACCCTTCGCGTCGGGTGCGGAGGTGCCCTTCGATCTGTTTTCGGTGATGATCCTCATGATCGGCCAACCCCTCCAAATACGCCGTCAGGGTCAGGGAGCGGCCCCGAATGGTGAAGGGTTCCACCCGGTCCGGACCGGGGACCGTTTCCAGGCGTCGAAGCAACCGGGTGCGGGTATGATGGAAGGCATCCGGCACTTCCTGCCGGGAGGCTTCCTCCCGGGCCCATCGGGCGGCACGGGCGTTCAGCCCGTCCACCTGCACGGAGACGGGAGGTGCGGCTTGGCCGGGTTTGAGCTGATCCAGCCGCCCATCGAGCAGGAACCGGTCCCATTCGATCAGATGGGCGATGATTTCTGCCGGAGACCACTTCCCTTCGGCAATCGGCATCCGCCACCATGCCTCCGGGATCTCTTTCAGAGATTGCACGAAACCGTCCATCTCCCTGAAACGGAGCAATACCCGTTTATAAGACAAGGACATCCCCTCCCCCTTTGTAAAAGTGAGCGGCGGCATTTACCCGAAGCCGCTCCGATTGCACTCACAGAGCACAAGTCTCGCCTGGGTCGCTTCTCTCCCCGGTCTCGCTATGCTGTCCTGCAGGGATGTAAGGACTGTCCGCCCAAAAGTCGCTATTTCGGGTAAACGCTTCCCTTCTTCTGAGCCTAACCATCAATCACAACGCTTCTAATTGTGGCTTTTTTCATTCTCCGCTCCCTTCCTCCGGGTGGATTCACGGATCTCCAGCCGGGAAGGGAGCACGATTTCTTTTTGGTTCTTCCACTTTTCCGGATTTTCCAATCCCCCGAGCAACAGTTCCATCGCCTCGGCTCCGAGTTCGTAAGAAAGGATGCGGACACTGGTGAGAGGCGGGTGGGTATGGCTCATCATCGGGGTGTCGTTGAAGCCCAGGATCCCCAGTTCCTCCGGGACGTCCATCCGGTAATGGGTGGCGAAGCGGAGGGCCCCCAGGGCAAACAGGTCGTCGGAAGCCAAAACCGCATCGAAAGCCACCCCCGATTCCCGCATCGCACAGAGAGCTTGGAAGCCGCCCTCTTCGGAAAAATCGGTTTCGGCGATCCGTCCTTCCTCCACAGGGATCCCCGCTTCGAAAAGAGCCTGCTTGTATCCCTGAAGTCGGTCGACGCTGACCATGAGTTCTCGGGGACCGCTGATGAAAGCGATCTCCCGGTAACCCTCCTTCAGCAGATGTTTTGTCGCTTGGAAGGACGCTTGGACGTTGTCGTTGTTGACGGACATCACCGGAGAGTCCGCGCTCCGGCCGATCACCACGAAAGGGATCTCTTCCCGGAGCAAAGCGTCGATCAGGGAGTCCTTCACCCGTGAAGTGGAGACGATCAGTCCGTCCACCCGCCGTTCCCGGATGAGCCGGAGGCATTTTTCCTTCTCTTCCTCTTCGTTCAGACTGATGGACAAAAGAATGTTGTAATCCCTCATCTGGGCCACCGAAGACATGCCCCGGAGCACTTCCGAGAAAAAGGGGTTGGAAAAAGCCTGATCCGCCCGTCTGGAAAGGGTGAAACCGACGGTGCGCGTCCGGCTGCGGGCCAGGCTCCGGGCGATGGCATTCGGCACATAATTCACCTCTTCCATCGCTTTTCGCACCCGTTCCTTGGTCTTCTGGCTGATCCGGTCGCTTCCGGCGATCACCCGGGAGACAGTGGAAGGGGACACCCGCGCGATCTTGGCAACATCTTTAATTGTGGCCATGAACCTTAACTCCTTTATTTCATGGATCCTGATGCAAACGTTTTCACTCCCCATTATAAACGATCGGGTGCCCGTTTTCTCTGTCTTATGCAAAATTTCATTCTCTTTTTCATTTATGCTGCGATAGAAGAAAACGACCGGTTCCTGCGGGAACCGGTCCTTTCGTTGCTGTCAACCCTGGTTACGGTTGCTTTTTGGACTCCGGTACAGGGACCACCGGTACGGGTGCTCCCCCTCCCTGCCCCATACCCTCTCCCTTGCCTTCGTTGTTGTAGTAATAATAGTTGTCCGGAACTTCACCGGGAACAGTGATCGATGTGACCTCATAATTGTAATCAAGTTGGATTTCACCATCGTTGTTTGTTGGAATCAAAATGCTCATCTCATTTTTAACATTTAAGTACAGGGTCACTTTCACAAAGTTAATCCCTGCATCCTCCAGCGAGGATACCAATTGAATATGAGTCGAACCCTTGGGCCAGATTTTCAGAGGGACATTCGGTCCCACATCGGAAAATAAGCTGCTTTGAAAAACAGCCCCCAACGGAATGCCGTTATCTTTCTGTTCCAGCTGTTTCAGCTGTCTCTCTATGTTTTTACCCGCGATCTCATACACCTTTGCCTGGACTTCCGCATCGACTTGGACGATGGGACGCCCATTGGTTTCTTCCATGGTCATCACTTTGTTTAAATCAGACCCCAAGGTTCTTCTTGTTTCACCAATGGCGATCGTCACGGCTTCTTGAGAGATATTTTTGACCTTGGCCTTGGCCAAACTCATCAATACGGTCTCCGCTTGCTTTTCAACGATATAGACCGCCCCGTAGATCAATATGGCGATGAGGATGAAGATCCAGGTTCGTTTCGGCCGAGGGCCGCGGAGCTTTCTCCTTCTCAGCATCTCCTCCACCTCGTCGACTCTGATTGAACAAACGGATCCGGAGTTGGAGAGAGATGAAACCAACGGAGTGCCGGACGGCTCGATGATGTGGCAGCTCCGTCGTTGATCGGCTCACCCCCTCTCACCTCATTAATTCATCCTATGTCCCCTTTCCGGATACAAGACCCCCGAAACATTGTAAAAGCCCCGAATTCCTTCTCCTTCTGTCCTCGGTTATAATGAAAAGGTGTTGTCCCAAACCCTTTCCGGGAGGTGAAACCATGAAAGAACGGGACGAAATCCGGTTGACCCAACTTTCGGCCAAAGCGGGGTGAGGGTGTAAAATCGGTCCTTCGGACCTGGCGCAGGTTCTGCGTCATTTACCCCGTGAACAGAAAAACGCGGACATCCTGGTGGGGCTTTCGGAACCCGATGACGCCGGTGTAATCCGGATCGACGAAAAGACAGCCCTGGTTCAGACGGTGGACTTCTTCACCCCGATCGTGGACGACCCCTACGCCTTCGGCCAGATCGCTGCGGCTAACAGCCTCAGCGACATCTACGCCATGGGGGCTGCCCCGATCACCGCCCTTAACCTGGTCGGATTCTCCGTCTCCAAGCTGGACCCTTCCCTGTTGGCAGAAATCCTGCGGGGGGCGGCCGACAAGGTGAAGGAAGCGGGTGCCACCATCATCGGAGGGCATTCCATCGATGATCCGGAGCCCAAATTCGGACTGGCCGTCACCGGAACCGTCCACCCCGACCGGGTATGGCGAAAGGGGGGTGCCCGCCCCGGGGATCGGCTGATCCTGACCAAACCCGTCGGTGTCGGAATCCACACCACCGGCATCAAACGGGATAAGGTAAGCCCGGAGGAGATCGACCGGGTCACCCGGGTGATGGCCACCTTGAACCGTCAAGCGGCGGAGACCCTGACCGGCTTCGACGTCCGTGCCTGCACCGACGTCACCGGTTTCGGTCTCTTGGGCCACGCTTCGGAGATGACCCGTGCCGGCTGTGTCGGTTTTGAGATTGACGCCCGAGCGGTCCCGATCCTCCCCCGGACGTTGGAACTGGCGGAAGCAGGGGTCGTGCCCGGCGGCACCAAAGCCAACGCCCGCCACCTGGAGGATTGTCTCTTGGTGGAGGAGGGGGTCGGCGACAGCCTCCTCACCGTCCTGTGCGACGCCGTCACCTCCGGCGGCCTTCTCGCCGCCCTTCCCGAGGAACAGGCGGAACGGGCTCTCACCGCCCTTCATGAAAAGGACGTCGAGGACGCCCGCATCATCGGCCGCGTAACGGAAGATCACCCCGGGAAAATCCGGGTGCTGCCGTAAGAGAAGCCCCCGCCGTTGCGTCGGCGGGGGCTTTGCATTGGCCATTGTCATGATTTGTTGTCATAAATAGTGGTCATCACGCATCTTGAACATCCGGATCAAGAATCATGAACGCTGTGAGTACAAAGGGCACTACGCCGGAAATCAGTCCCCAGCTACTTTCAACGATTTACCAGACACATCCCGGTCGTCGTTTTGCGCCCGCTTGTCTCCTCGGCTATGATGGTAGTAGCGATCTGAATGGAAAGGTTGAATCCGAATGCCGACGAAACAGCAACGAGAGGCCCTTCGCCGGTTGCCGGCGGTCCATGAATTGCTGGAACGGCCTGAACTCGCCCCCTGGCTGGAACGCCTTCCCCGGAAATGGGTGACCGGGGCCGTCTCCGACGTGCTCGCCATGTGCAGACGGGAGATTCTGGAGAACGGGAACAGCGGCCAGCCGTCGCCTGACAGTCTCGCTGTCCGTGCGGCGGAAAGCCTGCTCCATCTGACCCAACCCCGGCTGAAACCCGTGTTGAACGCCACCGGAATCGTCCTGCACACCAACCTGGGTCGGGCCGTCCTGAGCCGGGCGGCGGCGGATGCCGTCTCCCGGGTCGCCCTCTCCGCCTGCAACCTGGAATACCGGCTGGAAGAGGGAGTCCGGGGTTCCCGCCACGACCACGTGGAAACGCTCCTTTGCCAATTGACCGGCGCGGAAGCAGCCATGGTGGTGAACAACAACGCCGCCGCGGTTTTCCACGTGTTGCGCACCTTGGCCCGGAACCGGGAAGTGATCGTCTCCCGGGGACAATTGGTGGAAATCGGGGGCTCCTTCCGGGTGTCCGAGATCATGGGGGAAAGCGGTGCCCGGCTCGTCGAGGTGGGCACCACCAACAAAACCCGGATCCGGGACTACGAACAGGCGGTGACAGCGGACACCGCAGTGCTGATGAAGGTGCACACCAGCAACTTCCGGATCCTCGGATTCACCCAGGAAACCAGCCGGGAAGAAATGGCCGGGCTCGCCCGCCGGCACGACCTCCTGTTCTTTGAAGACCTGGGGAGCGGGATTCTCTACGATCTCAAAAGGCACGGGATCGGGGACGAACCGACCGTCCGTGAATGTGTGGAAGCCGGTGTCGACCTTCTCAGCTTCAGCGGGGACAAACTGCTGGGCGGACCCCAGGCCGGGATCCTGGTGGGACGGAAGGAGTGGATCGACCGGTTGAAAAAACACCAGCTCACCCGTTCCCTCCGCGTGGATAAGTTCACCCTGGCCGCCCTGGAAGCCACGCTGCGCCACTACCTGGACCCCGAAGAAGCCGCCCGGGAAATCCCCACCCTGCGGCAGATCCTGAAACAGCCCGATCACCTGCGGGAAGCGGCATCCCGGCTGGAGGAAGCCATCCGCCGACATTCGGGGGAGGCCCTCGAAACGGAAATCGTCCCCTCCCATTCGGAAGTGGGCGGCGGCTCTCTCCCCGGTGTGGAACTTCCCACCCATTGCGTCGCCGTCTTCCCCCGAAACCTCTCCCTCTCCCGGTTGGACCGGAAACTTCGTCAGGTCACGGTCCCCGTGATCGGAAGGGTTTCCACGGATCGTCTTTTCCTGGACCCCCGCACCCTGGAAGAGCCGGATTTCCCCCGGGTGGCCGAAAGCTTCCGGGAAGCTCTGCAAGGCTGACCCCTTCCCCGAGGCCCGGTGGAAACCCGACCATCCGGAACGAATCCCTTCCCGTGAAGAAGGGGGCAAAGTCACACCGTCTGGCAAGAGTTGCCGGAAGGAAAAAAACTCACCGCGTCGTATCCTGGGTGATACGGGGGGTGGAGTTTTTGTTTTATTATCCTGTCGACGAAGAAGTCCGGTTAAAACTGCTTCAGAGAAAAGATGCCGCAGAGCTGATCCACCAGGGTAACAAACCGGGCCTATTTGCGCCGGTGGCTTCCCTGGGTGGACGAAATGCGGAACGTGTCCGATTATGAACCGGTGATCGATGCGTGGTTAAAACAGTTTGCCGCGGAGGACGGATTTCAAGCCGGTGTCATTTATCGCGGGACCTTGGTGGGAATGGCCGGATTCCACGGAATGGACCGGCGGAACGAACAGACCTCCATCGGATATTGGCTGGCCGAAGAGTATCAGGGGAAGGGAATCATGACCCGGGTTTGCCGTTTTCTGATCCGTTATGCCTTTGCAGAGTGGAAGCTGAACCGGGTGGAGATCCGCTGCGGGGTTGAAAACCATAAGAGCCGCGCGATCCCCGAACGGCTCGGATTCCGGATGGAAGGAGTGATCCGGGATGGGGAGCAGCTCTCCGGAACCTTTACCGACTTGGCGGTGTACGGCCTTCTCCGCCGGGACCAAGCGGCGGAAAACCTGATGAAGGATCGGAATGGAGAAGAAGAGACAGAAGGAACCAAGTGACAGAACCTCTCGGATTGAAGCCGGGGGGGTTATTTATTCGCCCGGGTGATCCGGTAATAGCAACCGATCGAGTGAAAGAGGATCCGTAATCCATAACAAACTCCATATGGATAAAAGCTGCCGGCCTCCGTTCCGGCAGCTTTTATCGGTTTATTCCACGCTCCCCGGCAATTCCGCTTCGTGCTGTTTTTCCCGGGCCTCGACCCATTCCAGCACAGTAAGAACCAACATGGCGTGGGACCAGGTGAGGGGAACCACCCAGGCGGGTCGTCCGGTGTGTTTGTCGACCTGCTCCGGCAAAAGGTCCAGCGCGGTCCGATGCTCCACCGCCCAGCGGAGGTGACGTTCCGCTCCGTCCAGATCCCCGGCTTTGATCTTGTACAGGGCCAGCCACAATGTCGTCAGGATCCAGGGGTTTCCCCCAATGTACGGGTCTCCTTCATACCGTTGGATGCCCCCGGCCGGACTTTGCCCCAGGGCGGTTTCCACCGCTTGGGCGGTTTTCTTCACCCGTTCGTCCCGGATCTCAAACATCCCGAAGGGGAGACTCACCCCCAGCAGGCTCACATCGAGGACGGGATCCTCCCATACATAATGACTCGTGTAGCCTTTGTCATCGATCCGGGTCCCCGTTTTGATTCCCCGGGCACGGGCCGCCTCAAATGCCTCACGGGAAACCGTCAGCTTGATGCCCCGGAGGAAGGACCCCCGATCGGCGTTCCACAGCTCGCGGCCGGCGGCTTCCCGGATCCCTTCCGCCGTCCGGGACCATCGTTCCGCCTCGGAATCATGGCCCAATTCCCGGGCGGCATCGGCCGCGCCGTTCAGACCGCCGAATACCGCCGCGGCGGAGTAGGTGTGCTCCCCTTCCCGCTCTTCCCACAGGTCCCGGCTTGGACGCGGCAAGCCCGTCTCCGGATCGATGAATCCGACGAGGAACTCCGCCCCCTTCCGGAGGGAGGGCCACATCTCCTCCAGGAAGGAGTGATCCCCCGTCTCCAGGTAATGCTGCCACATCCCCCACAGGATGGAGCCGGGCTCGTCGATCTGAAGCCCCCAGTGGGGGGCGAGGCGCCCGTCCAGATAGTGGCGCTGCTGCCAGGAGCCGTCCGGGCTTTGGGCCTTCACCGTCCAACGGTAAAACCGCCGGGCCCGGTCATGGTAACCCGCCCGGTCGATCGCAGTGGTGATATAGGCGGCGTCCCGGCCCCAGCAGTAAGCGTAACCGCCGCAATAGCTGAAGTCCTCATCCAATTCAGGGGCGGCGATCAGGCTGCCGTGCTCTTCATCGCTCATCAGCTTGAATATGATCAGGGAGCGACGGTACAAACGATCGATCGACTCATCTCCCGTGGTGACGGGTTTCGCCCTGGCCAGATACTCCTTCCACCAGGCGAGGGTCGACTCCCGCATCGCCTCCGCTCCCTGTTTCCGGGCGCGGTCCAGCGTGGCGATGGCCCGTTCATATCCATTCCCGAAGGCCAGATAAACCGGCAAGCGGACACTGTCCCCCGGGTTCAGTTCCCCCAGGTCCCAGTAAAAGGCACCGTCGGAGGTCATGTCGATTTCGTTTCCGTTCAGTTTCGCCCTCTCAGCCGCCTCCAGGGCGTTCCCCGCCTGAAACCCGTCCACCGGCCCTTCGGATCCGACGGCACAGGCGTATTCGTGCCGGAAATGGACGAGAGCCTCCCCCTTCCGGTCGAAGGCCACGCTGTTGTATCGGTGGTTCTCCATCATCGCCATCGAAGTGAACATGTAGAAGTGAAGGGAAACATTCTGCTCCGATGTATTGGTCACGCGGTAATCCCGGACCAGGATGTCCTCTCCGGCAACCGCAAAATCTTCCACGCTGACCCGGACGCCGAGCCCGTCATGATCCGCCGTCGTCATCAGGTGGGCGGAATCTTCCACATATTCCTGCCGGTGTGCCCAACCTTCCCCGTCAGTCCACACAACCCCTTCCGTTTTATCCGGGATGTGGACTCCGGCCAACATCCGGTCCACATGCTGCGGATAGTCCACCCGGGGCCACCAAAGGCGGTAGAGGCACCCGTTTTTTCCGAAGGTGGCCAACATCTTCCCGTTGCCCGCCACCCCGTCGATCAGGTACGGCTTTTTCTCCATTCTTTACTCTCTCCCGTCCATTTTTCATCGAATTCACAATTAAAGAAGATTCAACCGGCAAGGGTGAAGAATCCTTGACTGCCTCCCGGTCCAAAAGTAAGGCAAAATCAGTGCGCCTCTTTAGTTTCCTCCTGCAAGAGATTGAGCACCTGGATACGCTCACCTCAAGGGACGGGAAGAACGAAGATCATCCTCTTTCTTCGATACAGGCCATGAAGGAGGTCAACCGCTGTTTGTGCTGATCATCCGCCCCTCATACGGCGCCAATGTCACTGTTACCCGACCATCCCTCCCATCCACGATTTTACCGTGCAACGGATCATGCAGCCGGGGCGCTTCCCCAAACAGGTGCGTATCCAGGGATACGGTCTGTGTTCCACCACCGTTGTTTAATATCACGCCGACGCAATCCTCTTCTGTCCGTCGGAGGTAGCCGTAGATTCCGGCAGCGGGGTCGACATACCAAGTGCGATAGTCTCCCCTGCGCAAAGCGGGATGCTGTCGACGGATGCGGAGCAGCGCTTGGTATAATGTGAACAGCTCGCCGTTGCGGTCCGATTCCCGCCACAGCATGGGACGCCGACAGTCCGGATCGGTCTCCCCGTCCATCCCTGCTTCGTCCCCGTAATAAATCATCGGCATGCCGAGATACGTCATTTGAAACAGCACCGCTAATCGCATCCGTTCCTCTCTTCCGCCGCACGCGGTGAGGAATCGTTCGGTGTCATGGGAATCGAGCAGGTTAAACATGGCATACAGCGCCTGTTCGCGGTAAAGCATGCGAGACTTGGCCAACTGCGCGTCAAAAACGTCCGCCCCGATTTCGCGGGTGGCAAAAAACTGCATAACCGCATCCCGAAACAAATAATTCATTACCGAATCGAATTGATCCCCTTGCAGCCAAGGACCCGAATCGTGCCAAATCTCCCCGACGATCAACGCATCCGGGTTGGCCTTCTTTACCCGCTTGCGAAAAGCGCGCCAAAAATCAGGGTCCACTTCGTTCGCCACATCCAGCCGCCACCCATCGATCCCCGCCTCTTTTATCCAATACTCAGCCATATCCAGAAAATACGCCGCCACTTCAGGGTGGCTCATGTTCAATTTCGGCATGGTCCACACGTCATTGGCAAAGGTTTCATAGTTGGGCACGGGTTCGGTCACCACCGGAAACTCTTGAATATAAAACCAGTCGGCGTACTTCGAATCCGCCCCGTTTTTCAGTACATCCTGGAAAGCGAAAAAACCGTAACCCGCATGGTTGATGACGGCGTCCAACATGACGCGCATCCCCAGACGGTGAGCCTTATCCACCAGTTTCTTCAATGTGTCCAGATCACCAAAATGCGGGTCAATCCGGTAATAATCCGTCGTATCATATTTATGATTGGACGGAGATTTGAAAATGGGCGTCAGGTAGATCAGGTTCACCCCAAGCTCCTTAAGATAGGAAAGTTGATCGATGATCCCCTGCAGATCGCCGCCGTAAAAACTGTTTGCCTTGGGACGGGCACCTTTGTTCCAGGGCTCCACTTCTGCGGGGTCGTTGCCCGGATCCCCGTTGTAAAATCGTTCCGGGAAAATCTGATACACCACGCCGTCATAGGCCCAGTCCGGAATCTCGAACAGATGAGAATGGCAAATGTAGGCGAACTGGAAGTCGCCGGCCTCCCGCCGGTTGTTGAAGATTCCTTTTTCTCCGTACCAACATCCTCCCATTGGATCCTCCAGATAAAACACATAACGCACACGCCGCGTCGCTGTCGGGATCACGCCCTCGTAGTAATCGAACAGCGTGTCTGTGGCCGTTTTTTCCAGGTCGACAATCGATTCGTCCCCCTCGCCGCTGTATCGGTCGGCGTGCAACAGGCGGCATCGGATCCGATCGCCCCTTTTTGCACGCAACCGGATGCGTAAACAATTCACGTCAAGCGGATAAGCCCAAGCCCCTTCCGGCCGATGGTAAATCGCTTCTTTCAGCATGGGTTCGCCTCCCCTCAGAAAACTGGAGCCTACAGCATATCGGTTGCTATTGCTTACCCTTTCGTCGCGCCGGTAGCCAAACCCGTCACAAAATAACGCTGCAACAAAAGGAAGACCACGGCGATCGGAATCGCAACCAGCACCGATCCGGCGGCGAACTGGGTGAAATTGTTGTTAAACTGTTCATTGATAAATCCGAACAACCCGACGGCCAGGGTCTGCTTCTCGGGGCTGGTCAACACAATCTGCGGCAACAGAAAATCGGTCATCGGTGTAATAAAGTTGAACAGGGCGACCACCGCCAGAATCGGTTTCGCCAAAGGAAGCATAATGCGAAAGAAAATCGTATTGTGCCCCGCCCCGTCGATTTTCGCCGCTTCGTCCAACCCGCGCGGGATGGAGTCAAAATAACCTTTCACCAGATACGTATTAAACGGGATTTGCCCGCCGGCATAAATCAGGATCAAGCCCAAATGCGTGTCCAGCAGTTTCACCATGCTGAGCAAGATGTAAAAGGCAACCATGGCCATAATGGAAGGGAACATCTGCAATACCAAAAACGACATCAGCCCGTATTTTCGCCCCACAAACTTGTAGCGCGAAAAGGCGTATGCCGTCAGCGAAGTCAGAAGAACCGAAAGCAGCGAATTGATCCCCGCGATCTTCAGGGTGTTCAGGTACCATGTGACATATTGGCTTTCCGGGCTGGTAAACAGCCACGTGTAGTGTTTCAGCGTCGCGTTTTGCGGAATCAGCGAACTGGAATACAGACTGGTCCCCGGGTTCAGGGACGAACCAATCACCCACAGAATCGGATAAAGGGTGACGGCCACCATAAACAGTAAGATCGCATAGGTTACGATCAATCCGAGATGGGATTGCCATTTTGCGGTCATTGTATCAAATCCTCTTCTTTGAAGGATCTTGTCCTGCGGAATTGATAAACCGAAATGCTCATGACGACCAGGGCGATAATGATCGTCACTGCCGCGGCATAATTGTATTTGAACGAGTCAAAGGTCAACTTGTACACCCAGGAAATGAGGATATCCGTGCCTCCGGCCGTCGAACCCGGGATCGGCGGCCCGCCTTCGTTAAACAGGTAGATGATATTGAAGTTATTGAAATTGAAGGCGTACTGCGTAATCAGGACCGGGGCCGTTGCATAAAGCACCAGCGGCAAGGTGATCGAACGAAACTTCTGGAACGGGGTCGCCCCATCCACTTCCGCCGCTTCATAAAGATCGGAAGAAATCCCTTGAAGCACACCGGTGCAGAGGGCCATGCTGAACGGAAAACCCAGCCAAAATTGGATCAGCAAAATGGCGATCTTGGTCCAAAAAGGGTCCGTCATCCAGGGCACGCCGCCCAGTCCGAGGCTGGTCAACATCGCATTGATGGGACCAAATGTGTTGTCAAACAGGCTGGTAAACACCAGGATCGAAACAAAGGCCGGCACCGCCCACGGAAGGATGAGGACCGTGCGCCAAAACTTTTTGAAGCGAACCCGTTTCTGATGAATCAAAATCGCCAAAAACAAGCCCAGCCCAAATTGCACCGTTGTCGAAACCAGTGTAAAGACGACGGTCCACTGAAAAACGCTGATAAAGGAGTTTTGCCACAATTCCGATCGAAAAAGGTTGAAAAAGTTGTCAAAACCGACCCAATCCACCAACTTGGCCGGCGGTGAATGGTAAAGGTCATAGTTGGTAAACGCCAAAAAAATCATAAACAATAAGGGGAACACGACCACTGCGATCAAGAGAAAAAGGCCCGGAGCGACCAGCAGATACGGATACCCATAGCCCGTCACCGTTTGATACGTTTCTTTGATTCCGGGCGGCTCCTCTCCCCGTTCGCGGATCTTCCCTACCTTGTAAGCATCCCGGATATTCAAAAAATAAAACACCAAACCCAATGCGATGATTAAGAGAGAGATAATTCCCTGGGCCAGCAGCAAAATGGAGTGATCCAGTTTGGGGATGGTCCCCAAGGTGACAATCCCCCACAATCCGATATTGAGAAAGTCAAAAAAGACCCCCAGATAGGAAAACTGGATCAGCAAGAAAAAGACGCCTTTGGCCCACTGCCGGTTGTATAATTGCCCCAGCCCCATGGACAGGACGGAAAGGCAAGCGGCAATCTGTGGTTTTCCCCACGGGCGATCGGGTTTCGAAGCTGTTTCTACTTGACTGTCCACCATCCGTCTCCCCCTTTCGATTCATAAATAGGAAGAGGAGAGGCGCCCCAGGTCAAAAACCCACTGCGCCGCCCCTTGGTTAACTACTGCTTTTGTGCTTTGATTTTCTCTTCGATCAGCTTGACTGCGTCATCCAACGCCTTTTCCGGTTTTTGCTTGCCCTGTGCGATGAAGGCGAGGGCGTTGTTGATCGGCTCCCATACCTGTCCCATCTCCGGTATGTTCGGCATCGGATTTCCGTAGCCCGCTTGTTCGGCAAAGGCTTTAACAGCGGGATCCTCTTTGATCACCGGATCTTCGATCAGGTCTTTGTGCGGCGGAATGTCCCCCGTATCCTGGTAACGGGATTTGAGGGACTCTTTGCTGGTCATAAACTGAATCAGTTCGGTGGCCGCTTCCTTATGCTTGCTGAAGTTGGACAGATACCAGCCCTTCACACCAATAAAAGCCTGGGCGTTCTCGCCATTTATTTTGGGAAGCGGTGCAACACCGAAATTGACTTTTGCCCCTCTGTAGTCGCTGAGCGCCCACGGACCGTTGATCACCATGGCCACTTTCCCCTCTTTGAACAGGCCGTTTACGGTGTCAGCCTTGATCCCTTTCGGTATCAGTTTGTTTTTGTACAATTCTTCGATCTCTATTCCGGCTTTTTTCGAACCTTCGTTGTTCAACCCGACCTTCTGGGTGTTGAACTTGCCGTTTTCTTCTTTGAAGATGTAGCCGCCATATGCGCGGAACAGGAAATAATCGTAGTAGAAGTTCTCCCCTTCAAACAGCAGTCCGTATTTCTTTTGGGAAGGTTCCGTATTCTCCTTGGCGTATTCCACAAGTTCTTCCCAGGTTTTCGGGGGCTCTTTGATCAGATCCTTGTTGTAATACAACGCGATGCTTTCCGTCACCTTGGGCAAACCGTACAGCTTTCCTTTGTAGGTCAGCGCTTTGATTGAGGACTCGCTGTATTGGTCCACCACGTCCTGGCTGACCTCGATCGGTTGGATCAGGCCGGTAATGACAGCTTCCCCGATCCGGTCATGGGGCCAAGTCACCAAATCCGGCCCTTTTCCCGCGGGTCCGTCCAGATTCAGTTTGTCCTGCATCTTCAACATATCCTGACCCACCACTTTCACCTTGATCCCGCTCTTTTCCTGATACCGCTTCGCCAGTTTTTTCGTACTGGCCAGCTCATCGGAATCCTTATTGGCCCAGATCACCAGCTCCTTCGGCTTCTCTTCCTTGCCGGCTTCCTTTTGGGTCTGATCGGCGTCCCTCTGGGGACCGCAGGCGGCCAGCACGCCCACGGCGAGAACCAGAACCATCGCCATGGGCAACCATTTGTTCCACTTCATCACGTTTAACCCCCTTTTGATGTTCATGCAACCGTTTGCGCAACCAACCATAAAAAAACGGCGATTGTCTCCTGCGGGCGATGGAAAGCGTTTTCATTCATTTTATTCGTCACTCCTTTCCTTTTTCCTCCCAGATTCAAATAAAAAAAGAAAAAAATTCACCGGCCCAAAACGGACCGGTTTCCACTCCGTTACAGGAGCCGACCCTCTTTTTTTCGCCCCCCACTGGAACTGAAGGATCGAAAACATTCCCGTCCTTGGAAGAATCCCGCTCCTGTCAGCCCCGCCCCCACCGCTCCCCAGGCGACTCCGTAACTGCTCGTATCCGCGAGCCAGCCGAAAAGCACCGGGGCCAGGATAATCCCGATCTGGTTCACCGTGAGGGCAAAGCCCACCGCGAACCCCACCGTTTGATCTTCCACGGCTTCCGCCACCTGTACCAAAAACAAGCTGTACCACCCGAGTCCGAAAAAGCCGATCCAAAGGGAAAGAAAAATCCATCCCCCTTGCCACGATAGGAACGGTATCACCCAAACTCCAGCACCGCAGGCCGCCAAACAGAGAAGCAAAAAGGGTTGCCGTCCCTTGTCCGTTCGGTCGCTCACCCAGGGAAGAAGTACCCGGCCGGCGGCACCGGAGACCAACAGAAGGGACAACAGCCGCCCCCCCTCTTCCAGGGAACATCCGGCCCGTTCCGAAACATACGACACCCAATGGGTGACAAGGACCATCTGCAGGGAGACGAGAGCGATTCCGGAAACCAAAACCGGAACCAGTGAGGGTGCCCCCAACACCGCCCGGAAACTCTCGCCCAGGGGAGGGATCGACTGTTTCGGGGGGTTGCAGACCGAAGGCTCCCGGTAAAAGATCAAAAAAGCGAGTCCACAGAGAATGGAGACCGAAGCCTGAAACCCCACCCCCGCCTCCCAACCGTACACTCGGGAGAAAAAGGGGAGCGCGAGGCCGGCCAGCGCCCCGCCGAGTGGGATCCCGGTCTGGCGAATTCCCATGGCCAACCCCCTCTCCCGGTCCCCAAACCAGCGGGCAACCGCCCGGCTACCCCCGGGCTGGGCTGTTCCGTACAGGAGACCGGTCAGCGCCAGACAGAGGAGAAAGGCCGAAAAACCGGTCCCCCACATGGTCGTCAAAACCGACAAACCCAAGAGAACGGCCCCCCCGCCGACCCATCCCCGTTCCCCGTCACGATCCAACATCCTCCCCACCCAGATCATGGAGAGAAGCGGCCCCAATTGGACCGCCGACATCAACAGACCCGCTTGCAGCCGGGTCCATCCGAATTCCTGTTGCCAGACGGCCGACAGCGGTCCCACTCCGTAAGTGACCAAAGTGGCACCGGTTTGCACGGCCGTGGCGAGCCCCAACATGCCCCATCGGTGAGGGTTTTCCCACGAGTTTTTCATCCGATGACCCCCCTCCTTTTTATGGTAAGCAGGGTCATCCATCGTGTAAAATGATCACATATGAACTCTGATATCAATAAACATGATACCCGAAGGAAAGGAGAGGTCGTACCTTTGGAACTGCAGGACCTGAAGGTGTTCCGCAAGGTGGCGGAAACGGGGAATATCTCCCGGGCGGCAAAAGAGTTGGGCTATGTCCAGTCCAATGTCACCGCCCGCATCCGCCGGCTGGAAGAGGAACTCGCCACCACCCTGTTTCACCGGCACAGCCGGGGGGTCACATTGACTTCTGCCGGCCGTTCCCTGGAGATTATGCCCTTCGGATCCTCGACCTGACGGAGGAGGCTTCCCGTCGTCTTCGCCACTCCCGCACCCCCTCGGGCCCCCTGGCCATCGGGGCCACGGAATCCACCGCAGGGGTCCGACTCCCTCCCCTGCTTACACGGTTCCACCGGCGGTATCCGGGGGTGGAGATGTCCCTCATCACCGATTCCTCAATGGAATTGACAGAGAAGGTTCGAAACGGAACCTTGGACTGTGCCCTGGTCGCCGGCCCGGTGAACCGTCCCGATTTGGAATGCATCCCGCTCCTGGAGGAAGAACTCGTCCTGGTCCATCTTCATTCTCAATTGAATCCGTCCGGTCTCCGAACCTTTCTGGTCTTCGGTTCCGGATGCACCTACCGGGCCCGGCTGGAAAGTTGGCTGCGGCACACCGGCACCCTCCCTTTCCGGCTGATGGAATTCGGCACCTTCGAAGCCATCCTCGGCTGCGCCCGGGCCGGGATGGGTACCGGCGTCCTGACCCGCTCCGCAACGGAACACTGGCTCCGTGACGGAGACCTTCACCTCCACCCCCTGCCGGATCCCTTCGCCCGGGTTCCCACCGTCCTCCTCCGCCGACGCGACCCCTATCCCTCCCCGGCCCTCGAGGCCTTCGCGGAGATGGCCGAAGCGTTTTTAAGCGGGAAAACGAGCGCGGTATAAACACAAAGACCGAAGACTGCTGACCGAAGATCCGTGTCAGCAGCTTTTGTTTTCCGCCTCCCGGGACAAGGTTCCGGCCCGCCAAACAAGGGCCACAACGGTCAAATACAATATAGATGCGGTGAGCAGCAAAACAGTGAAGGTGGGTGGGATCCAGTTGCCTCCCAACAGAGAGAAGGGGAGGAGAATAAATAGGATCCCTGAGAGCCAAAGAAACCATCTTCCCGATGTTATCGTACCCTTCCCCAACCGACCGGAATCACCCAGGTCCCGGTTTTGTGCCCAATCGGAGATTCCCCTGCACAAAGTGTGGATAAAAACCACATTCAGCAAATAAACCGTCGTTTGAATGATAAGGGTCATCCTGTTTTGATCCGACAGAGGCGGAAACAGAAACATCGGAGGAGAAACAGGGGAGAAAATATTCTGTAAAAAATCAATGAAGGAAGAGGCCAACAACACAATCGCCAATACCCGGACCCTTCTGAAGGGAGGGTGACTGCCGGCCAGTAACCCGAGACCGTAAATGATGAGCCCCCAGCCCGCCACATCGGGAATGACATCCACCCTCCCACTGGCCAACTGAATATAAAAATCCATGAAAATCATGATAAATCCCCAAAATATCTTGCGAAAAGCCTGATAGTCCATTCCAAACGCCCTTTCCATCCAAGATCAAATAAATTATTCGGTCAATTAGGGAAGCACCGTAACTGGAAAATCCCGAATCTGTCCAGAAGCGTTGTGATTGATTACGATTTGGAATAGGAAAGGAAAACGGGGCCGGATCAACCTTCCTCTTTCTCCTTCGGCCCCGCAATCCCGTGGAGGAGCACCTCCGCCATCCAGGCCAGTTCCTGTTCTTCCTCCCCCTGGGCCAAATATCGGGGAAAGATGTTTTTGGCCAACAAATAGCCGATCCCGATGGAGAGGATGCTCCGGGCGACCACGTGGGTGGGGAGATCGTCCCGGAGCCGCCCCTCCCGTTGCCAATCACCGATCCGCTCCGACATCACCTCGTAAATGGAGCGGGCCACATGATCCTGAAGCGCTTCCCGCAACTCCGGCTGAAACAGGCTCTCCACCACGATGATTTTGATCTTTTTCCAATTCCGTTCCACCAGCCGGACCCGGTCGGCGTACAATTCGCGAAACAGTTCCTCAGAGGGTTTGTCCTGGTCCAGGATCTTCAGTACAGGGCGGAGGATAAAGGGGGTGGCCACCCGGGAGATGGCCGGAATCACCAGGTGGAGGAGGAGGCCTTTTTTGGAACGGTAGTGTTTGAAGATGGTCGCCTCCGCCACTTGGGCCCGCTCGGCGATGGCGCTGGTGGAAGCCCCTTCGAAACCCCGCTCGGAAAAGATGTGCATCGCCGCTTCCAGGATCCGTTTCTGCTTCTCCGTCTCCCGGTCTTTCTTTTCCAGGTTGAGCCCGTATTCTTCGGCGACGAGCCGGATCCATTCCTCCCAGCTCTTCTCATCCTCTTGCTCGGTTGTCATCCGCGCTTCCCTCCCCGGTCGTATGGATGAAGATGCCTTCCAATGTGGGGCGTGGAGTGTGAAGAATTTCGGCAAAACGGTTCCGCAAATCGGGAACGGTCCCTTCCGCCACGAGCCGCCCCCGGTTCAGCATGGCTACCCGGTCACACTGTTCCGCCTCACTCATGTAATGGGTGGTGACCAGCACCGTGGTTCCCTCTTCCGCCAATCCGTACAAAAGGTCCCAGAAGGAACGCCGGGTGACCGGATCCACCCCACTGGTCGGTTCATCCAGGATCAACAGGGACGGAGAGTGGATCATGGAAGAGGCGAAGGCGACGCGTTGCCGCCAACCCCCGGCCAGGTTCTCCACCCGTTGTTTCTTCATCTCTTCCAGATCAAAGCGTTCCAGAAGTTCTTCCACCCGATCGGCGGAAGATCCTTTCACCGGATACAACCCGGCAAAAAAACGGAGGTTTTCTTCCACTGTCATGTCGGAATAAAGGGAGAACTTCTGGGACATGTACCCGATCCGGTGGCGGATCGCATCCCGCTCCTTCACGATATCATACCCCAATACGCTCCCCTCTCCCCGGGTGGGGCGTAAAATGCCGCAAATCATCCGGATCAGGGTGGTCTTTCCGGCTCCGTTGGCCCCGATCAGTCCGCAAACTTCCCCCTCCTTCACTTCCAAGGAGACGCCGTCGACGGCGGTGAAGGCGCCGAAGCGTTTGGTCAGCGAATCCAGCCGGATCACCATGCCGTTTCCTCCTTCCCGTTTTCCATCATATACCGGGAGAAGACATCTTCCCACCCGGGAGCTTCCGCTTCCACTTTTCCCGCCTGTTCCTCCCGGCTCAGCCCCTCCAGCAGCTGTCGCACTTTGTCTGCATCCCGGCTCCAGACCACCAGGTCCGTGCCCCGGGAATACGCCTGGGCCACCGCCGGTTCCTCCCGCAGCCGGGGGAGCCACTTCATCCGGACGGAGCTTGCATCCCGGACGACCCAGACGGGATAAGGAAAGTCCTCCCGGTAGGCCCCCGGTTCCCGGTCCGCCAACAGCCGCCCCCGGAAGAGCAGTATCACCCGGTCGCAATGACGGGCTTCTTCCAGGTACTGGGTGGAGACAAACACCCGCGTCCCCTGTCGCATCACCGAGCAGATCAGCTCCCACACTTCGCGCCGGGAGAGGGGGTCCACCCCGTTGGTGGGCTCATCGAGGAGCAAAAGGTGCGGCCGGTGCAACACCGCCGCCGCGATCGCCAGTTTTTGCTTCATCCCCCCGGAGAGAGAACCGGCTGCCCGGTCTGCAAAGGGGGCCAGGTCCGTCCAACGGAGAAGCTCCTCCATCCGCTCCTGTCTCTCCCGGCGAGGAAGCCCGTTCAATCGCCCGTAAAAATGGAGGTTTTCCGCCACGGACATCTCCTCGTACATCCCGAAGCTCTGGGGAACGTAACCGAGAGAAGTCCCCTGTTCCCTCACCACCTTTCCCCGGGTGGGTTTCAAGAGGCCGGCGGCCAACTTCATCAGGGTGGTCTTGCCCGCACCGTCGGGGCCGACCAATCCATGAATCCCGCTCTCTCCCAGGGTGAGATCGATTCCGTCCAGCGCCGTTTGGTTTCCGTACCGTTTCGTCACCTGTTTCATTCGAATCATGTTCATCCTCCCCTTAACCCAGGCTGCGGCGGAACCGGAGTGCGGCCACCCCGAGGAACAGCACGGCGTAGACCGCCAGCACCGCCACTTCCGTGGTGTAGTCGAAGGGGTGCGTCCCTTTGAGGAACACGTCCCGGCTGACCGGCAGGAAGTAGGTGAGGGGCATCAGACAGGACACCCATCGGATCCCCCAGGGCATCGCCTCCAGCGGAAACACGAATCCGGACAGGATGAACTGGGGAACCAGGGTGAGAACGGCCAATTGCATCGCCTGCTGCTGGTTCTGGGAAACCATTGACACCAACAGCCCCATTCCCAGCGATCCGGTCAGGAAGAGAAGGGACACCAGCAGGAACGGAAGGACTTCCCCGCGGAAGGGAACATCAAAGAGAAAGATGCCCACCGAGAATACCAGCAGAAAATCCACCACGGCGATCAGAAAGTAGGGAAAGAGTTTCCCCAGCATCAGTTCGAAGGAGCGGAGCGGGGAGACGACCAGCTGTTCCAGAGTGCCCCGCTCTTTTTCCCGGACAATCCCCAAGGCGGTCATCAGGGTGGTAACGAAGATCAGGACGAGTCCCACCAGCCCGGGGATCATGTAGTTGACGCTCTTGATGTCCGGGTTGAAGAGGACATCCACTTCCGGCTTCATCCGGTCCGGATCAGGAAAGAGTTCCTCCATCTTTTCCAACCGCGCATCCATCTGTTCCCGGGCGTTGTTCTCCACCTGATCTTTCAGGGTCTCCTGAAATTGCCTCAGCTCTTGCGGCGGCAACACCCGCTGCAGTTTGGCGAAGGCAGGGCTTCCGGAGAGATCCGGCGTCGGCACATCCGACTGTTCCAGCTCTTCCCGGATCTCATCCTGCAGTTGGGTCATGTTTTCCTTTTGGACGTCAAGGAGAAATTCGTTCACTTTCCTTAAGGCGGATTGAGCCGAAAACAGGCGGCTCCCGTCCACCTGCACCTTCAGCTTCTCATCCTCTTCCCTGGAGAATCCATTGTAACCTTCGGGGATAATCACCAACACGTCGGCTTCCCCCCGGGTCAGCTCCGATCTCCCTTCCCCAGGGGTCGCCTTCCCCTTGAGATGGAAGTCTTCATTCTCCTCAATTTGCCGGATCACGTCCTGGCTGTCGGCGTGATCCGCCTCGTCCGCCACCACCACATCGATCGTATCGATGTCGAAATTGACGGCATACCCGAAGGCCACCAGCCAAAGAACCGGCAAGATGATCATTATCGCCAGCGTCCGCCGATCCCGCCGCAACTGGATAAACTCCTTTTGCACCATCGCTCCGATCCGCTTCCACATCTTCTCCGCCCCCAGTTAAGTGAGCACTTACTCACCTATCACTGTATTCCCTAAACCCGTCGGATGTCAACATAAAAGTGAGTGTTTACTTTTTTGACTATTACAATGACAACAACTTTTTAAAAGCCTGCCCTAAACAAATACAATAAAGAAACAAGTTCACTTTAAAACAAAAACTCCCGCTGACGATAACGGGATGTGAAATACGATCTACAACTGTCGTTTAGACGACCTTTTCTTCAATGGACTTTGCCAACCCCTCGAGGGGCTTATGAGAACCCCCCTTGGCGAAAACTCTTCGGAACCGTGGAGAGACTGTAAAAAGGAACCCCATTCTTCGAACGGAGGAATTCCCATGAGTCGTGAGATGCGGCGGTTGAACATCGAAATTCCGGAAGACTTGGACGAAAAACTGGAACGGATCGTCAGCCAAAGGAACGAGGGGCGGCCCGCCGGAGCCCCGCCGGTGACCAAAGCGGATCTCATATTCGAAGCCGTGTATACGCTGGTGGAAGACTACATCGCCAAATATGAAGATCCTCAGGATTGAATACCGAAAGACAGGACCGTAACGAAAAAGCTCCTCCTCATCATGAGGTGGAGCTTTTGTTCAGACGAAAAAGCTGTGGTGAAGTTCTGAAGGATTCGGCGAAGGGGAAATCGAACAAGGGAAAGTGGAAACCATTGAGGAGGTGGCAGGATGAATCGACCGATCGAGATTTCCAACATCCGCATTCATCAGGACGAAGGACCCAATCGCCGCGCTTACATCGCCGGTTTTGAGAAACCCCTGCTGTTTGGCGTCCACGGCGGCGTGCAGGATTTTTACGGAATCAAACCCGACGAAGAGCGGCCATCCACGCTGGACCACATCGTGGCCGCCGCCGGCGGGTGACTGACCGGGACGCTGTCCGGCGCGCTGGAAGCGCGCAACATTCCCGCCAAGGGAGGCCAATTGACCGCTGAGTTCAAGGGAACCATCGAAGCTCCCGACAAAGTGCTGAAGATCACCCGCATCGATTGCCACTACCATCTCACCATTCCCAAAGGAAAGAGAGAAGCTGCCGAGCGGGCCCTGAACACCTTCGAACGGAATTGCCCCGTTGCCCAGACGCTGAAAGGGTGCGTTGAGTTCCACCACGAATGGACCATTCAAGAGCAAGAAAGCTGAGATCCCGCAAAAAACCAAAAAATCCGGCAGTAACCGTGCCCCCCTCCCTAATCTCTTGAGGAAGGGGGGCACGGCATTTTTATGTCAAGGATGGAGACAGTTTCGATGGTATCTCCACACGTGGACTACACCACGGACTCCGCATTTTCAACCCGACGCTCCTCCAGCCGTTTCACCCAGACCAGCATTCCGACCCCGGTGAAGGTGGCCAGGCCGAACAGGAGATAAGTGGCGCTGATCCCCGCCCAGTCGAGAATATATCCCCCCAGCAGGGTAAAAAAGGAGTTTCCCAGACCGGTTCCGACGGCAGCATACAAGGCGATGGCCGTCGTCTGGACTTCCGATGGCGCAAGGTCCCGCACGTACTGAAGCGCGGCGGGAATGAACAGCCCGACGGAAAGCCCCTGGCTGACCGTGGTCAGGTAAACCCAGGCGATGGACGGCTCCAGGGAATAGAAGATCCAGCGGAACCCCGAAACCAGCGCAGCAAACAGGGTCACCGACAACAGTCCCCATTTGCGGATCCAGGGTCCGGAAAAGCGCATAAAGGGCGCCTCACTTCCGGCGGCCAGCAGGAAGCCCAGACCCACTCCCGCCACGGTCCCGCCCAGGTCCTGAAACAGGAGACCGAAATAGACGTTGTTGGCGTGGACGGGTCCGAACACGAGAAAGGTGGCCGCAAGGAACATTCCGAACCGCGGCAGGCGGGCCAGCCGGGCCAGTCCCCTTCGCAGATCGAAGTCGAAAGCCACCTCTTCCTTCGGCAGCTTCAGCCCCGTGAGCGCACAGAGCCACAGCGATAGGGCGAAACCGAAGAAAATCACCGTCAGATCGAGCCGTTCCGCCAGCTCCCCCATCACCCACGTGGCTCCGGCAAACCCGATCGCCCCCCATAAACGGAGATTCCCGTAATCCCCGCCCTCCCGGCGGACGAACTTCATGGCGATGCTGTCGGAAGTGGGGATGATGGCGCTCTGAAAAGCCGCCAGCAGAGCGGCCAACACCAGCATCCAGGCATAGGATTCCAACAGAAGGTAACCCAGCCCCAGCGTGCCGGTCATCACCACCGTCAGGATCAACACCTCGTTGGAGCGCCGCGTGTAATCGCAGAGCATCCCCCATAGGGGTTGGGTGAGCACCATCACCACGGGACCGAGGGACATAAGGGTCCCGATCTGGCCGCCGGTGAGACCCACCTCATTTTTGAAGTAAACGCTGAGCAGCGGAAAAAAGCCGCCGAAACCAAAAAAGACAAGATAAAAAAAGAGACTGAAATTAACCCGGGTGAAACGGTTCTGCTTTGTCATCGATTTCTCCCTCTCCGTCTGTCCGTCGGCACGTTCCCGGCACCGCCGATACTCTTTCTATGGTCGAATTAATTGTACTTCAACGCGGCACCACTTTCAAAGGAAGTCTTCCGCTCACGGACAGACAGGGAAGATCGCTCCCCCTCATCCAAAAACCACGGACACCTCAACCATACCGACGGAACTCGGGAAACGCATCAGAGATCCCGACCAAAATCCGAAGGCTGTACGAACAATGGCCAGGATGCCACGATCATCCACTCATTCGAATCCTGTCCCGTGAAGATAACAAAGGACCCACGCCGAAAACCTGCGTGAGCCCGTGATGAAGGATTTTCATTTATCCAGATCCGAATTCCTTCAGTCAAGATATTCCTCCAGCGTCAGGTTGTTGCGGTGAATCTCGGCGGCGACGCGGGGGCCGACATAGCGAAGATGCCACGGCTCATAGCTGTAACCCGTGATATGCTCCTTCCCCTGCGGATAGCGAATGATAAATCCGAACTCGTGAGCGTGCCGTGCCACCCATTGGCCTTCCTTGGTCCGGCCGAAACTCTGCTCCAGTTTGAAACCGACGGATCGGCTGGTGATATCCATCGCCAAACCGGTCTGATGTTCGCTATGGCCCGGGCGTGCACTGATTTGACTGGCTTTTTCCTCTCCCATCTGACTGGATTTGTAGGCGAAGATGGCCTCTTGACGCTCGTAAGAACGGTAACCGGACTGGGCATACAGCGTGATCCCCTGTTTGTCCGCGGCGGCAAACAGGCGCTCCAGGGCCTCCGCCGCCACTCCCCGCATCTTTTTCTTCGGAAGGTTTTCTTCATAAGGAAAGCGGACGTCGGGGATATACAAGTCAGGCGGAATATACCCGTCAGGCAGCTTATGGGTTTTGTTGACCAGTACGGTCACACTGGAGGGATTGGAGACGACGGTGACACCGCCGTTGCCGGAAGAAGAACGCTTGTTTTCCGGTTCCTCCTTTTCCGGTTTTTTCTCTTCTTTCTTTTTTTCCACGGTTTTCTTCTGCGGTACATACACTTTGTTGTCATATACCGCTTTCTTCCGGTCCGCCCGGCTGAGAATCAGCGCCCAGCCTGGCTCCGTCCGGTGATGGGAAGACTGGATGGAATCCCACTCCGAACGGGTGTTCAGCTCTTTTTCATCGGAATCCACTTTCAATTCATCCAGGTGTTTGCTCAACGCTTCCTCCTCCCCTTCCGGGTGGAAAGCGCGGAGAAGAGAAGCCGCCAGTTCCCTTTTCATCTCCATGGTGCCGGAAAGCTTGACAGCCACCAACCGGTGATCCTCTTCATTCACCGCCAGATACAGACGGCCTTTGTCTCCGAATGCCCCTTGCGTTTTGGCAACTCCGTCTTTGAATTCCAAACCCTCCAGAATATCATCCTTTATTTTTCGGCTGTCGGATTGGGAGCGATTGAAGGCTTCCAGAAATTCCTCCGGTTTGACTCCGGGAGCCATGGCCGGTTTTTCCGGACGGTCCGCCTCCGCCGTGGGTTGTTTCTTCTCCTCATCCGAACAGGAAGCAAGCAACAAAACGGTAAAGCATAACAGAGTCAGAGGAGTCATCTTTTGATAAATTTTCATAATATCCCTCCGAATGTGAATCCTTGTTTGATTATAAATGAACATATCCTTCTCCGGAAGGGGTTTTTCCGAAGTTTCCGGGGGCAGGCCTTTAACGAAAAAGGCCGCCTTCAGGCGGCCTTTTTTCATCCTTTTTTATCCTTCTTATCCGGATACTCCGCCACCACGCGGGTTCCCAATCCGCCCCGGGGGTTCCAGAGGGCTTCCACGGTCATGGACTTCGGCTTCAACAGCTCCACCAATTCATCCAGGATACGGCGGGTGGCATGTTCCTGGTAGATGCCCACGTTCCGGTAGGACGTCAGGTAGTATTTGAGGGACTTCATCTCCACCAGGTATCGATCCGGCACAAAGCGGATCTTGATCTCGGCGAAATCCGGCAACCCTGACCAGGGGCAGACCGAGGTGAATTCGGTGGTGGGGATCTCCACCTCGACGTCTTTCCCCGGATATTGGTAAGGGATGGTCTCCAGGATGTCCGTCATGATGGCGGACTCCTCTTGGGTGTCGAACCGGATGTTTTGGTATTTGCTGTGGTCAACGGTCACTTTGCCCATGAGGCCTTACCTCCTTCGGATCGAAACGGGTTGTCTTCAGACAGGCGTTTCCGGATCAGCCAGACCCCCCCGTATACCAAGGGGGTATCGATCAGGGCGATCAGCAACTTCACCAGGTACTGCCCCATGATCACCCCCGCCAGATCCGGAATCACCCCGTAGAAGGCGATCGTGATGAACAAAATCGTGTCCACCAGCTGGGAAACCGCCGTGGACAGGTTGTTTCGGAGCCACAGGTGACGGGAACCGGTCTTTTCCTTCCAGAAATGAAAAGCCCAGATGTCGTGGTACTGGCTGACCAGATAGGCCAACATCCCCGCGACCGTGACGCGGAGGTTGGCTCCCAGCACGGTGGCGTAGGCCTCCTGACCTTTCCAGAACGGAGCGGCCGGCCACCACACCGCCAACTGAACCAGGATCGCGACCAGAAGGGAGGTGACGAACCCGACGAAGACCAGCCAGTTGGTCCGTTCCCTCCCCCAGATCTCCGCCACCACATCGGTGCAGACAAAGGTCAATGCGTAAACCAGCACCGCGGCGGGAACGAAGTACGTTCCGCCAAAAAGCGGGACCTGGACGATCTTGACGGCCAGCACGTTGCCGATCACCAACAGACCGACAAACGTCCCGGCGAACATCAGAAACCAACGGTCTTCACGATTCATCTTCCGTTGCTCCTCTCTTCCGTGCGGACCCAAACCCAACAAAAAACCCGCGGGAACGCCGCGGGAGAAGTTTGTTGGATCCAGAGCGCACGTTCCCTAGTTTTGTTTTAAGGAGAGGCGGGAGTTTCGAACTCTCCGGTTCTTCAAGGAACCGATCTCATTGTACCAAAAACGGCGAAAGGCGCCAGTTCCATTGTATGAAGGTTTGGCGAAATCACGACAGGGAATCCGGGTCACCCTTCTCCCACCTTCGACGGGGAGGAAAATCTCCATGATTCGTGGAATATCGAAGAAACCTTTCCCTGGAGGGGATCTGCATGAAAATCATCCGTGACCGAAAGCGCAGCTTTGACCTTGACCAATTTCTCACCCGGCCGCTGTTTGCCCACCTTTCCACGGTATGTGAAGAGGGGCCCCGGGATTCCCCCGTTTGGTTTCATTGGGAAGAGGGGTTTCTATGGATCATCGGCGTTCCGTCCACAGACAGCTTCCCGGACAGGATCCGGAGAGACCCGAGGTGTGCCGTCGGAATCGTCGATTTTCACCGGGAGAGCGGCCGGGTGCTCCATGCGGGCTTCAGGGGACGGGCCACGGTCGAACCCTTTGACCAAGGGATCGCCACCCGCTTGTTATCCCGCTATCTGGGGCCCGATGAAGGGAATTGGGATCCCCGGTTCCGGGACCTGGATGACAGCAACGTTCTGATCCGGGTCCAACCCGAAACGGTGGTGGTCCGGGACCAATCCTATGTGCCGGCACCGCCTGTGAAAAACCGGTAGATGCAAAAACCCCCTCCCGTGCGGAGAGGGGTTTCGTTCTTACAACCTCAATGGTTAAAACCATTCGGAGACGGTCTTGGCTTCCATGAAGTTGAGGAGATAATCCGGACCGCCGGCTTTGGCGTCGGTGCCGGACATGTTAAAGCCGCCGAAGGGCTGATAGCCGACGATCGAGCCGGTGCAACCGCGGTTGAGATAAAGGTTCCCCACATGGAAGTCGCGGCGGGCGCGATCCAGGTGTTCACGGTTGCGGCTGATGATGGCGCCGGTCAGGCCGTATTCGGTGTTGTTGGCGATCTCCAGGAGTTCTTCGAAATCCTTCGCTTTGGTGAAGGCGACGAAGGGCCCGAAGATCTCTTCCTGCATGATACGGGCTTCGGGATCCACATCGGCGACGATGGTCGGCTGGATGAAGTAACCCTTGCTGTCATCGGCTTCTCCGCCGGTCATCAGCTTGCCTTCCTGTTTGCCGATCTCGAGGTATTCCTTGATCCGGTTGAACTGGATGTCGTCGATGACCGGACCCACGAAGGTGCCGTACTCGGCGGGATCGCCCACTTTCAGTTCCTTGGTGAGCTCAACGGACCGTTGAAGCACCTGGTCGTAGAGGTCCTGGTGAATGACGGCCCGGGAGCAGGCGGAACACTTCTGGCCGGAGAAACCGAACGCGGAGGAGACAATGGATTGGGCCGCCAGTTCCACATCGGCGTCTTTGTCCACGATGATGGTGTCCTTGCCTCCCATTTCGGCGACAACCCGTTTCAGCCATTTCTGACCTTTTTGCACTTTGGCCGCCCGTTCGAAGATGCGGATTCCGGTGGCGCGGGAACCGGTGAAGTTGATAAACCGGATCTTCGGATGATCGACGATGTAGTCACCGATCTCTTTCGGATCCCCGGGGATGAACTGGAGCACCCCATCCGGCAGACCGGCTTCCCGCAGCACTTCCACAAACTTGGCGGAGATGACAGGCGCTTTTTCCGACGGCTTCAACAGCACGGTGTTGCCGGTGACCAGGGCCGCCACCGTGGTTCCACACATAATGGCGAAGGGGAAGTTCCACGGCGGGATGATGAACCCGACGCCCATCGGCTGGTAGAAGTACTCGTTGTGCTCATCCGGGCGGGACAGGACGGGCTTGCCCTTGTCCAGTTCGATCATCTGACGTCCGTAATACTCGAGGAAGTCGATGGCTTCGGCGGTATCGGCATCGGCCTCCACGTAGTTCTTCCCGGCTTCCACCGTCATGGCCGCGGAAAATTCGTGACGGCGGCGACGGAAGATGGCGGCGGCTTTGAAGAGGATCTCAGCACGGGATTTGGCCGGCCACTTCCGCCAGGTGTCGAAATGCTTCCAGGCGCTTTGGATGGCGCGCTCGGCCAATTCTTTGTCCGCCATGGAAACTTTGCCGACCACTTCTTCTTTATTGGCCGGGTTGCGGGAGGAAAGCTTTCTCTCGGTATGGACCTCCTCTCCGTCGATCAGGAGCGGATACTCTTTGCCAAATTCCTTTCTCACCTGTTCGATGGCTTCCCGGTAAGCTTTCCGGTTCTCCTCTTTGGAGAAATCCGTTTCTTGATCGTGCTTATAAGGAATCATGCACACCAAGCCTCCTCATTGTGGAAGAAATCGGACGGGACGCGAAAGGGACGCCGAAAACCCTTTCGGCATCAGAAGAATGCGCTTTCGCAAATCGTTCTCCGGTGAGAAGAATATCATGGTTGTATGGAAACGGCAACCCCGGAAACCGCCGGAGCGATGCGGCTTCCCCCCTTTTTGCGGCAACCTGTGGAAGCCGTCAAGAAGGGAATGGAAAATCATGCGGGAAATATTCATAGCATCCCCTGTTTATGCAGGAGCATGAAAAAATCTCCGATGCCCGTCGATTAAAAGGAGGATGTTGTTTGAAAGTCATCACCTTGTGCGGTTCGACCCGCTTTCGGAAGGAATTCGAAGAAGCCTCCAAAACCCTCACCCTTCAGGGACACGCGGTGATCAGCCTCGGTTTTTTCGATAAAAGTGAAGGATTCACTGTCACGCCGGAACAGGAGGCCCTCTTTGAGAAAATCCATCGCCGGAAAATCGATCTGGCCGACGAAATCTTCGTCATCGACGTGGACGGGTACATCGGGGAGAGTACGCGGAAAGAGATTGAGTATGCAAGGAAAACGGGAAAAGCGGTGAGGTATTATTCAAAGCAAGACTGAGAAAAAGTGAAGCCACTTCGCCCAGAAAAAAGCGGCCCCGCTCATCCTCAGGACCGCGTATTTGAGAGCGTTTTCTTTCTCCGGTCTATTCCCACCGCTAGAAGCGTTGTGAAAAAGTGAGCGGCAGCATTTACCCAAAGCCGCTCCGGCTGCTGTCCTGCAGAGATGCAGGTACTGTCCGCTCCGAATCATCCTGCTGCGGGCAGGGGCAAATGCCTTCGGATGCAACACAGAGAAGCTTTTGCCCCTGAACGCCCTTGCAGGCTGATTCTCCGCTGGGCAGGACAGCAAAGTCGCTATTTTGGGTAAACGCTTCCCCTTTTCTCAAAACAAACATTCAATCACAAAGCTTCTAGGACCGTCCGTCTTTCGTCTTCGTCCCCCCTGTCTTCAAATCCGGAATACCGTCTTGATCGATTCGTATCGACCTCGGTGGACATTGGCCGCGATGGCTTCCCTGTAACGATCCAAGGAAAACTCATGGGTGATCAGTTCCTCCAGGGGAAGATTCGTGCCCTGTGAGAGAAGCTCCAGCAGCAACTGATAGGTGGATAGAGATCTCCCCTTCCAATCTTCCCGTCCGTAACCCACCGTCCCGATGATGGACAATTCCTTCATCCAGATAAAACTCAGGTCCAGCTTGCGGATTTCACCCGAGAGACCCACCACCGTGACAAAACCGCGTTCGCGGGTAAACCGCAGAGCATCGTCGAGACTCTTCGGACTGCCGATGCAGTCGAACACCCCATCAAACCCCCCCGTATACACATGGGGGCCGATGATCGGCTTGTACTTGGAAGTGACAGGGAGACTCAACACATGGGCTTCCAGTTCCCCACGGTCGATAAATGCTTGGTCCGCTCCCATCCGGAGGGCCATCTCCCTTTGGTGGGGGAGCAAACTGTAATGGGTAATCCGGCAGTCGTTCCCCAGCAGGCGGAGAGCCGCGATCACCGTATAGGCGATCATTCCGCCACCGATCACCAACACGTGGTCCCCCGCCGAAGGTGGACGCCGCAACACCGCGTGAAGGCCGACGGCCAACGGCTCCATCATCACGCCCAGTTCATCGGATATCTCATCCGAAAGCGGAATCGCCATCGTCTCATGCACCGTGATCCGTTCACTCCACGCCCCCGGCAGCCCACGGCAAAATCCCAGCAGCATCCCCGGGGGAATGACGGTGGTGTCGGCGGAATGCCGACAAAGGCAGTGCAACCCCTCCCGGCAGGCGGGGCAGTGAGAGGCCACACCACGCGCTTCACAGGAAAAAAAGGGATCGATGGTCACCCGCTGGCCTTTTTTCAGGGATCTCACGCCTTCCCCCACTTCCGTCACCACCCCGACGGTCTCGTGTCCGAGAACGGAGGGGAATGTGTTGAAGGGGGTGAGAGCAGGAGAGGTCTTAAAAAAGATGGCGCCCATGTCGGTACCGCAGACACCGGAAAGAACCGGCTTCACCTTGATCCACCGGGGTCCCGGCAAAGAAGGTTCGGAGACCTCCCTCAGTCTCAGCACGGATCCCGGTCCATAACCCAGAGAAGGCACATAGTTGCCCAATGCCTTCGTGGCAAGGTATGGAAGAGCGGAGCGAGGGAGGGCAAAATCGAACACCACCCCCTTCATTTCGCCAGGGTTCCCTTCCCGCCCGGACGGACGATCGTTCCGAACGCCACCCGCTTGTGCTGATGGGAGGGCTTGGTTCCCGGAGCGAACAGATGTCCCCTGAGCTCCGAACTCGGGAAAAATTGCGGTATCCGGGGATGGTTCTCACAGGGGTCGGCCACGAGCTTCTCCTGAACCATCGAGTTGTATTGACGGGAGGTATTTTCAATGGTATTGGCGTTCAACACCACTTCAAACCCGGTTTTCTCCGCATACCGCCGAAGGCCGGGAATCCCGCTTTCCCGGGGAGCGTAGCATTCCGCCGCCACGCCGTTCTCACTGGAAACCCAAATCCCCGTATCCGTGTTCACCACCAGGGAATGGTTGCCCTGGGTATGGCCGGGCGTCCACATCAAAGCCACCCCCGGACCCAAAAGGACGTCTCCATCGATAAACAGAAGGCGGTCCTCCAAGATGTCCTCAAACTTTTCCGGTTGATACCAGATTTTCTGAAGGGGATGGAGATGTGGAAGGATGTCCCACTCCTTGCGTTGGACAATCAGTTTGGCATGGGGGAAATAGGCCTTGACCGGAGCATCCGGACTGATGTCCGGCTGGGGTCGGGTCGTTCCCAACCACCGTCGAACGTCCTGGGTGTGGAGGTGATCAAAGGTGATGAAATCCACGTCCTCGGGGCGGAGCCCGACGGATTCCAGGTGCTGCTCCACCGTTTGATACCGGTACGAAAGCAGAGTGTGACTCAGAAACTGACCGTACTTGCGGATCTGGTCCGCAAAATAGGGAGTGTTGGAAGCCAGTTCATACTCGGTCGGTTCATTTAAGAGCGTCCACACCCGACCTTCCGCTTCCCATTGGACAATAAACATCCGGTTGGTAAACCAGATATAGGCGACGGGGGACCATGCAGCGCGCCAAAGGGCATATTTCTTGGGGTATGGGAGCGTGATCAGATCATAGGAGTGGAAAGCGGTCGCTTTTCCGGTCGCCTTAAACCATTCCTTGAACCTGGGGACGGCCTCACGGATCCGTTCCAGCTGTCTTCCCGGATTGGGATCCGCATGCGCTTCCTCAAAAAAGGTAATTTTTTGAAAAAGAGCGTTAGAATCCAAGACTTTCACCATCAACCCCCCTTTCCCTTTTTTCCAGATGAAAAAGGTCCAAGGAGTCTATATTCCTTGGAAGATACCGATACGTACTGGCATACTAACGTATGGATCTTATTTTGTCAATAATCCAACAAATTTAAATGTAAGTATTACTCTGTTAAATAAAACTGCCGCCTTCACAATGGAAAGCGGCTGGGTAAAATCACGACAGTTTCCGTTTTCGATAAACCGCCAGCCCGATGATCACCAGCAGCGCGGCGGTCCCTCCGCTGTAGGCGCCGGCGCGGGCAGAGTAGGTGTGGTCGGACTCGGACAGCCGTCCGCTCCGGCGCATCCCCCTCACAGCGCTGACCCCTTCCTCATAGGTCCGCAGTTCATTGTTCTTGCCCGGAACGAGATATGTATCCCGGTCCTTTTCCTTTATGACAAGCGATTTGGACTCTTGCATCGCCATTGTCAACCCGTCCACTTTTCCGTAAAAGACGGTTTTGAGGAGGTATCTTCCTTCCGGCAATTTCACGGTGAAGCGGGGCTTTCCCTCATGGAGGTAGAGGATTTTCCCGTCGGGCCGGGCAATGGCCATCATCCAACGCCCTTCCACCTTGCGGCCGGTGATCACCGCTTCGATCACGGTGAAGGAAGGATCGGCCGCCGGGTCCGCTTTTTGCATGACCCGGGGGATGCTGAAATGATAGGGTTCTTTCACATGGACCTTTTGGCCCCCGACGGTGCCCTGGAAGTCCACGATGACATGGTATTCGTCTTTCCTTCGCATGGGGAGCTCCACCACGCCTTTGTTGGACGCCAGGACCCCCTTTCGGATCACGTTTTTCTCTTTCCCGCCGGGAAGCCTCACTTTGTCGGGATAACGGTAATAAAAGCGCCAGATCCCGACAGCCTTCTCTTCCGTATCCAGGGTCCCTTTCATCTGAACGCCCCGAACTTCGCTGTCCGACACTTCGATCCACAGGTCCTGAATTTTTTTCCCGAGCAGCACTTGATGATCCGCCCGGATCCGGAGGGCCCGGGTGGAGGACTCGTCGACACTCCCCCCGGTTCCCTCCGGGCAACCGCTCCGGAGGGAAACCTGACCGGCGGCTTCTTCAAACCGGCCGCCCTCTTTTCCGAACAGGTCGCCGTGGACTTCCCTCCCCACCGTACCATCCACGGTCACCCGGGCCTCGAAGGGGCCATCGGGCCGTTTCAGGAAGACATGGTGAGACGGCCCGGTCATTTCATCGGAAGAATAACGGTCCAAGGGCTTCTCCTTCCCCGAAGGAAATACTTCAAACGTCCAGCGGCCGGAAGCCTTCTTCGTCCGGGTCAATGTTCCGCCGACCTCCACCCGGTCCCCCCTGCAACGCACCCGGACTTTGACTTTCGGTGGGGTTACGCCCCGGGTCGTGGACAGGCGGACCTTTTTCCCATCGATTGTACCCCGGAAGGTGGCAGTGACGGACACCTTTTTCCCGTCTTTCAGCCGGTCGGCGACCGTACCGCCGAAGCGGACCGGTTTTTCGGGGCCCTTCTTTTTCCCGTGGGGCACCGTCATTTCTTCCCCATCGGCTTTAACGGTCCACTCTCCCCGAATCCGGTTTCTCTTCGTCACGCCCTTCAGTCGCGCCTTTACCTTCATCCCGGTCTTTTTGCCGACTTTCACCGGGTAGTCGACCTGAAGCGCCACCCCGTACCGTTCGTGGTCCCCGTCGGCGGCCCCCGCCGGCACAGCGCCGAACACCCATAATAAAAGGATCAATGAAACTCCCAATCGTCTCACGTCGTCCATCCACCCCCGCTTGGCCCAGTCCGAACTGGCATGACACTGATCCCCATTATATTAAGAAATGACCAACAGGAAAAGCGGAAACATCATTCCTTCCTTTGCGCTGAAAGGCTTTGGCACCCCGCCCCCGTTTGTGGTATGATATTTTCCGTCCCCACATGGGAGCGGATGGGGTACTGGTGTCCCCCCCGGTCTTCAAAACCGTGCGGGAGGCGCGTGACGTCTCCGGTGGGTTCGATTCCCACACGTTCCCGCCACTTTAAGACGGCTGTACCGCAGGTGTTGTGCCCGGTTCAGCCGTCTTTTTTCGTTCACGCGATCAGTCCGACATTCCCTTAACGAGAGCTTACGACAGGTTTGTTTCGAGCAAGGCCGTGGAAGCGGCGTGGGAAAGTACCTGGGTGACACGCCCATAACCTATGCACGCTGTATGGGTTTGGTTTTTTGTTTTGAAACACGCCCAGGATCCACTCATTTCCCTTTAATCGAGCAAACCAGTTCGAGGAGACGGGGGTAGCTCTTACGGATGCCCCAGGCGGCAAGGGGCCGGCCCAGGAAGCACAGCCCGTACCTCCGGGACAGGGCGCCGCCCACTTTCGTCGTCAAGGTGATGCAATCCAAGGCGTGGACCAAACGGTATTGAAGGGGATCCTCTCCGAGGATCTCCAACATCGATCGGATGCATCGGAGTGCGGCCCTCCACTCCCTCCCGAGTCCGAGGGTGTAAACCGCATGCCCGTTTTCGTCCCGGCCTTTGTAAAACAGGGTGCCGATGGTCCGATCTTCCGCCCAGTCGAAATCCGGAAGTTCCAACACTTCTTTCACGGAAGGGAGACGATCCGACGGCAGTTTTCCGAGATGAATCGCGGCAGCGATCACCGAGGAGTGGGCGCTGCCGTAACACTGGTAGATGATATGCACCTGTTAAACCTCCCTGAAGGAACGGAGCAGCAGGGGGCAGGCATCCATGAAATCTTCCCAGGAACAGACTCCCCGGGCCCGCTGTATCAAACGGATCATTTCCCAGGAGTAAGGACTCGCTCCGGCCAGTTGAATGATGTGCAAAAGAGCCCGTTCCACGATGGCCGGATCACCGACAACGCCGCAGAAATAAACGGTCACGCCGGCGTGATTGGGGCCGGCTTCCCAGATACGGCCCGGCCGGGACCAATCCACGCCCCTTTTCCTCCCCCACTCGGCCAAGGCCTCCACGGAAATTTCAGTGGGATGACGGATATCCAAAGCAGCCGCCACCAGAGCCCCGGCCCCCTCATCACCGCTCATGTACAGTTTTGAATGTATCAGGGGTGAACGATGATCCTGAGATGGTCGTTCAGCTGATGAGTCATACCATCCCCTGTTTTTCCCAGGAGAAAAGCCATCTTTCCCCGATCGTCCGGGCCGGCCGCGAAAAAAATGGGAACTTCTCCCCGTAACCAACGCCAATATCTTTTTTTCAATCGTCATACCCATATCCTGACCTCCCCCCGGCTTCTGTCGGTCAGCTTGTTCAACCGCGACTCGTCACCACCCGTCCAAACTTATGATTGATGTTCATTCCGGGGGCGGGGACCCCAAATGAACCCATCCCCCTTCCTTCCAAGGAAAGGGGATGGGTTCATTGTTACTGTTGCTTGTACTGAGGTTCTTCTGTCATCACTTGTTGCTCACGGTTTTTCAACTGTTGGACAATGGAGTCCATGTTTTGCGCCAGTTGATTGTACATTTGTTTGGCCTGCTGATTGTCCGTATCCAGTGCAAAGGTCCTTAAATTAGCGGCGACCCCTTCCGCGCTGGCAACGGTTTGCTGGATTTTCGATCCGACGGTCATCTTCATTCCCTCCATTTTTTTCAGATGGACAAGGGGTATTATACACATTTATCAATATGGCTATTCCGGTAATCATGGATCCATCCATGTCGAGAGATCAATCCTGCGGTCGTTTGATTTTTTTGGGCAAGGTATGGGCCTCTCCACTCCTGCGAGCATATTCCTGAACCAGCCAATTTTTAAAAAGCACCCGTCCATTCTTCCACCAATTCATCAGGAATGTCATTTTTAATCCCTCCTTTCTCATTCCATGGTCATTCTTTCCGTTTATTTTCACTTCCATGGCTTTTAAATTTTACCTTATGTTGAAGAGATTGACTGTTGGGTTGGGTAAAACTGTGAAAAGGGTTTTTCCGCCATTTGTACATACTGAAGTGGAGCCTTAACCAACAGGAGGAAAGGGATGTGTCTGTTAAGATTCATGAGGACAGGCTATGCACATGGGACGGGATTCACCTTCGGTATCGGATATGGCTTCCCAACAACCCCCGGTCTGTTGCTGTACTGGTTCACGGTGCGGGTGAACACTTGGGATTGTATAAGCATCTGGGAGATCGGTTTGCTCGGGACGGGTTCGGTTTGATTACGTATGACCTGCGTGGATTTGGCTGTTCGGAAGGAAAATGCGGTCATGTTACCCACTTTTATGAATACCTGAACGACCTGGATCAACTGATTCACGTTTTCAGACAGGAAATCGGAAACCGTCGCTTCTACTTGATCGGACACAGCCTCGGGGGTCTCATCGTCATCCGATACGTCCAGCAACGACCGAAACAAGTGAACGGTCTCATTTTATCTGCCCCCGCCTTGGGTCTGCACTTCGATGTGCCACTTTCAGTGAAACGGTTGATTTCCTTGTTCAGCCACATGGCCCCTTCCTTCAGTGTCAACCCCTATTCTTTCATCAAAAAAGCCCAACGAATACCCAGAGTGAATTCGATCATCACCTACAATATTCAATCCAAATTAAGGGATCCGCTGACGCCTTTAACGTATTCGTTCCGATGGATTCAGGAATTTCTGATCCAAACCGGAGAAGCGATGCGATCCGTGGCAAAGGTGATGGTTCCGACCCTGTGCCTCTGCGGTAAAGAGGATCGGTTGATTCCTGCGGAAATCGTTCGCTCGTTTTTTGACTCCCTCACCGTGAAAGAAAAAGAATGGCTCTTGTTTCCCGACCTCGGCCACCGTTTGCTTCACTTTGAACAGCCGGCTTCAGCCATCAACGCTTTATTGGATTGGATGAACCGGCAGGAACCAAACAATTCAAGAATAATACGGGAAGATCCGGCGATCCGCCCTGAATGATGTTTTTGTCGGTGCATATACTCCCCCGCGAACAAAAAAGAATCTGGAAACTGCTCAAATGGGCAGGGTTTTTTCCAGATTCTTTATTTATGTTTCTTGTTCCACTTTGAGGTGGTGCAATCGAAGCATCAAGAGGAGAAAAACATTGGTTAGAGCGGAATACAGCATGTTCCATCCATTATGATAAGACATGTACCCAAATAACTTTAAATGCAGTTCAATGATCAGCAGAATCATCGCGCCCAGAAGAATCCACAGCCATTGATGGGTTTTCTTTCGGGGAAATCGTTGAACATAAATCCAGGCACCCACTGGATAAAGACTGAGATTTAAAATGATATTGGGCCACAAACCATCAAGAAAGGGATCCTGATAGCTCCAAAAGCCCCTCCTTCCCCCGATCGAAATGGTATCCAACAGAAACGAACCCAGGCTGGCGATTAAAGCAGTCGGATAGCCGTTTCTCCAATGCTTCCAGTCAATCAACAAAAGTCCTATAAACCACCAAATCAGAAACCATATGAGAAAAGCCAAAGTATCACTTCCCTTTAGCTGACATGGACAAAGGCCCATAAAGGGGCCTTTGTCCATGGGGGTTTCTAAAACCGTGGACATGTGATTATGTTTCTCCAAACTTGTGAACTTATACATAAAAACCGACGATGGGGATGAATGGTCAAAAATTTTTTGGATATCATTCATTGGGGTAATACCACATCCCACACAAAAGACCCCCTCACTCTGCCTTACCCGTGCCTGGGCAACTGCTATTCGGCGGGAGTTGCAGTTGATTAAACGTTTGGATATGAATGACGGAACACCGACGAGCAGGACACGTTTTTGTTATAATCTGCTTTATGAGGCTGATCGGCGAAAGGAGCGAGGCCCATGAGCGTGTCAGAAGAGGAGTGGCAGAAGGAACAGCGACGGGTGGATCGGGTGGTGGATAAGATCAATGACACGATCGACTCCCTGAAAAAACAGGCCGGTCACAGGCGGTCCGAGATCTTGGACATCCGGAAGGATTTCTGGGACGATGTGACCGTCAACCTGGATGAACCGCACGAGGCAGTGGAAACGGCAACCAGCATCCGGCAGCAGGCAGAGGTGCTTTCAGAGCGGGAGCGAAGCCACCGGCACACGCAAAGCCGGCTGGAGACACTGAAGAAACTCCGGAATTCCCCCTACTTCGGACGGATCGATTTCAGGGAGGAAGGGGAGCCGGAGGCCGAACGGATCTATCTCGGGATCGCTTCCCACTTCGATGAAGAGAGCGAACAGTTCCTCGTATACGACTGGCGGGCACCGGTTTCCAGCCTGTATTACGATTTTTCTCCCGGTCCGGCGGAGTACCGGACCCCCGCCGGCACCGTTTCCGGAGAGATGGAATTAAAGAGGCAGTACCTCATCCGCGAGGGCCGCATCCTCAGTCTGTTCGACACAGGTGTCACCATCGGGGACGACCTGCTCAAGGAAATATTGGGAAAACAGGCGAACACCCGGATGAAAAGCATCGTGGCCACAATCCAGCGGGAACAGAACCAAATCATTCGGAACGTGGACAACCGGCTCTTGGTCGTTCAGGGGGTCGCGGGCAGCGGAAAAACCTCCGCCGCCCTTCAACGGGTCGCCTACCTTCTCTACCGGTACCGGGAGACCTTGAACGCTGAGCAGATCGTGCTCTTCTCCCCCAACCCGATGTTCAACCGCTACGTCGCCACCGTTCTCCCCGAGCTCGGGGAAGAGAACATACAACAGACCACGTTCCAGGAATACCTCGAGCACCGACTCGCCCGAAACTTCCGGCTGGAGGATCCCTTCACCCAGCTGGAGTACACGCTGACGGCTGACGAAAAACCGGACTGCCCGGCACGCATGGAAGCCATCCAATATAAAGGGTCCTTCGATTTCATGCACCTGTTGGACCAGTACGTCGAGTTCCTGGGACGGGAGGATCTTCTTTTTCGCGATCTCTCTTTCCGGGGACAAACGATCTTTTCGGCGAAAGAAATCCGCGACCGATTTTATTCCTTCGACCCCGCCCTCTCCATCCCCGACCGGATGCAACGTCTCCGTGATTGGTTGCTGGAGGAGTTGAAAAAGCGGAAGCGCCGGGAGCAAACCCGTCCCTGGGTGGAAAAGGAAGTTCAACTGCTCGACCACGGGGATTACGAGCGGGTCCACCGGAAATTGCAACATCAAAAACGGTTCACCGAGGACACTTTCGATGATTTCCACCGTGAACAGCAGATGCTCGCCGAAATCGTCGTCCAAAGGCGGTTCAAACCCCTTCGCAAAAAGATCAAACAACTCCATTTCGTGGATCTCCCCGGCACATACCGACAGTTGTTCGACCGGACCGGCTTCCTTACTTCCGGGGACCTGCCGGCACACTGGGCGGAAATCAGTGCCCGAACCGTGGAAAAACTGGACCGTTCCGAGCTGGCCTACGAAGATGCCACTCCGTATCTCTATCTGAAAGATCGCATCGAAGGCACCCGGGTGAACACCTCCGTCCGCCACGTGTTGATCGATGAGGCCCAGGACTACACCCCGTTCCAGTTTGCCTTTCTCAAACGGTTGTTTCCCCGCGCCAAAATGACTGCCCTCGGGGACCTGAACCAGTCGATCTTCGCCCATGCTTTGACCGGTGACGGTTTCAACCCCCTCGCCGTCCTGTACGGGGAAGCGGAAACCCGGGTATTCCGGCTGACGCGCAGCTACCGCTCCACCCGTCCGATCGTGGAGTTCACCCGCCCGATGATCCGTGGGGGTGAAACCATCGAGCCCTTCAACCGGGAAGGAGCCAAGCCCACGGTGACGAAAGCGGCTGATTCAAAGGATCTCGCCCTCAGGGTGGCCGACCGTGCCCGAGCACTCCAAGGCGACGGACACCGAACCATCGCGGTGATCTGCAAAACCGACCGGGAAAGCCGGGAGGCCCATGAAGCCTTGAAAGACCGTCTGCCCCACCGCCTCATCGGAAAAGAGACGGCTTCCTTTGAAGAAGGAATCCTGGTCCTTCCCTCTTATCTTGCCAAGGGGGTCGAGTTCGACGCGGTGATTCTCTACAATGCCTCAAGGGAACAGTACGGCAAAGAAAGGGAACGAAAGCTTTTTTACACCGCCTGCACCCGGGCGATGCACGAACTTCATGTTTATTACACCGGTGAAAAGTCTCCCTTTCTGTCGGATATCCCTCCCGAGCACTATATTTTGGAAGAATGACCCGCCCTGATGGCGGGTTTTTGAATTATAGCGGCTCATCGTTCTTCTGACACCGTACTTTCCCCCTCTCCGAAACCGTCTGCCGGCTTCTGCCGTATGCGGCCGGATCCTGCCGGTCATGGGTCCCCATCCCTTTTGAACCCCTCTCCCTTTATTGTTAACCTTAAATTCGAGACACGAAAAACGACCAAGAGGAGTGTGATGTGGAACTGTGAATGCAACCCAATTGGACGGAAAAGTGTTTTGGGGTTCCCTTCTGGTGGTGGGTCTCTTGATCGCCCCCCTCACTCTGGGAACCGACCGGGGCGTCGCTCTTCTGAATACGGTCCGCGAAGGGATCACCCGGGATCTCGGATGGTTCTACCTCTGGTTTGCGGCCGCCGCGCTCGGGTTGTTGGCATGGCTGGCACTGGGCCGGTATGGAAACGTGCGCTTCGGCGGGGAATCCGCCCGACCCGAGTTTTCCAGGATGAGTTGGATCGCCATGATTTTCACGGCCGGAATCGGTTCCAGTCTGATGTACTGGGGGATGATCGAATGGGCCTATTATTATTCTTCTCCCCCCTTCGGACTGAAGGCCGAAAGCCCGCAGGCCGGCCAGTGGGCCGCCACCTACGGCCTGTTTCACTGGGGATTCAGCGCCTGGGCCATCTACTGCCTGCCCGCTGTCGTCATCGCTTACGCTTTCCACCAAAAGGGCTATCGCATCCTGAATTTGAGCCGGGCCTGCCGGGGAGTCCTCGGTAAGCAGGCCGACGGTTGGCTGGGGAAAGTGATCGATATCTTTTTCATCTTCGGTATGGTCGGCGGCGTCGGAACTACGTTGGGGCTGGGAACTCCGATGATCGCCGAGGGGATTTCCACCCTGACCGGCATTTCCCCGGGCCTCGGCCTCAACACCGGGATTATCCTGGCGTGGACCGCTCTGTTCGGTGCCAGCGCTTATCTGGGGCTGAAAAAAGGGATCAAGCGGCTCTCCGATCTCAACCTGTACCTGGGGATCGGGGTGGGAATCTTTATCCTGCTGACAGGGCCCACCCTGTTCATTCTCGATACGTTTACCAACAGCTTCGGTCTTCTGGTGCAGAACTTTTTCCGGATGAGTTTTTACATGGATTCGGTCGGGGGAGGCGATTTCACCCGTTCCTGGACCGTCTTTTACTGGGCCTGGTGGGTGGCCTACGCCCCCTTTATCGGTTTGTTCACAGCGAGGATTTCCCGGGGGCGCACCATCCGGGAACTGATCCTGGCGATGGTGCTCGCCGGGAGCTCCGGCTGTTGGATCGCTTTCGCCCTGCTGGGCAACACAGGACTGTTCTTTGAACTGAAGGAAACGGTTCCCGTCACCCGGATTCTGAACGAAACCGGAGCCCCGGCGGCCATCATCGCGATCTTGCAGGCTCTTCCGGGCGGAAGCCTCCTGTTGATCGCCTTTCTGACCTTGGCCATGGTGTTTCTCGCCACCACCTTGGATTCCTCTGCCTACACCCTGGCCCGTGTCACGAGCCGGGAGATGGAAGCCGACGAGGAACCCGCCCGGTGGCTGCGAATCTTCTGGGCTTTAATCCTGGGAGGCATCGCCGTGGCCATGATGGCCGGAGGGGGACTGGAGCCCTTGCAAAACCTCACGATCATCACATCGGTGCCGGTGTTGGTCATCCTCACCCTGATGACCCTCTCCCTTTTGAAATGGTTGGCGGGAGACGAGAAAATCCAAATGGAAACCCCCAAACCCCAAAAAAAATCCGCCTGATCCAGGCGGCACCTCCCCTGCGGGGGAGGTTTTCTATTGTGACGACTCCCATGTAAACCCCTGGCCATCAAATCATCAACTCAACGGAGCGGCTTTGGGTGAATGCCGCCGCTCACTTCACAATACTTCTAGGTGCCTTGTTCCGCGATGTGTTGGCGGAGCCGTCGGATGTCCACCTGGATCCAGAGAGAAATGATCAGGGCCACGGCGAAGAAAGCGGCGAAGACGGACAGGCTGCCGGCATAGCTGCCCGTGGTGTCCCGGATCCACGAGGTGATGGCGGGTCCGGCCAATCCGGCGGCGGCCCACGCAGTGAGGATGTTTCCGTGGATCGCCCCCAGTTCCCGGGTGCCGAACAGGTCACCGATGTAGGCGGGGATGGAGGCGAAACCACCCCCGTAACAGGTCAGGATCAGGAAAACGAGTCCCTGGAACAACAGAGGTTGGGTCGTATGCGGAAGGAGGAAGAAAGCGACAAGCTGGATGGTAAAAAAGGCGGTATAGGTATTGGGACGGCCGATGTAATCGGAGAGCGAAGCCCAACCGATCCGCCCGATTCCGTTGAACAGTCCCATCAGGCCCACCATCGCGGCCGCAGCCAGCACACTCAACCCCGCGATTTCCTGAGCCATCGGCGAGGCGACGGAGATAATGGCGATCCCGCAGGTCACGTTGATAAACAGCATCAGCCACAGAAAGTAAAAGCGGCGGGTTTTCAAAGCCTGCTTGGCCGTCAGTTGAGCCATGTCCCGGACCGGTCGGCGTGTGCCTGCCTCGATTTGCTTTTGGAACCCTTCCGGCATCCATCCCTGGGGAGGGGGAGCCAGGTAGAGGGAAGAGCCCACCATCAGAAGAAAGTAAACGGTACCCAGGATGTAAAAGGTGGGGGCGATGCCTGTCGAACCGATGAGCCGGGCCATAATCGGTCCGCTGATCAAAGAGGCAAAACCAAAGCCCATGATCGCCAAACCCGTCGCCAGGCCGCGCCGGTCGGGGAACCATTTCACCAAGCTGGAAACGGGAGCGATGTAACCCACCCCGAGACCGATGCCGCCCAGCCCCCCGTAAAACAGGTACAAAAGGGTCAGGGATCCCGCCTGGACCGCCAAGCCCGACCCGATCATCCCAATCCCGAAGAAAACAGCGGCCAGCAGACCGGCTCTCCGGGGTCCGTTCCTTTCGACGAAGGGACCCAGAAAGGCCGCCGACAAACCCAAAAAAAGGATGGCAAGACTGAAAGCGAGGGACACCTGGCCATCGTCCCAGCCGAATTGGTTCTTCAGGGGTTTGGTAAAAACACTCCAAGAGTAAACCGAGCCGATGGAAATGTGAATCCCCACAGCACAGGCGGCGATGAGCCAGCGGTTTTTGGTGGTTTGCACGTCAACTCCTCCTTCAGGTCATGTTTCATGACAGAATTTTAAGTTGGATGAAAAGTCAAAATGATAGTACCACGGGGGCCCTTTTTCGACAATAGCCGGGAGAAAACAAAAACACCCCGGATGGGGGGTCAGGAAAGCACCCACAGCAGCCCGGACACGGTGAAGGCGCTGAGGAGGGTGCTGGTCAAGGTGATGCTGGAGACCAGTTTGGGTTGGCTGTCAAACTGGAGAGAGTACATGGTGGTGATGGCGGCGGTGGGCATGGCAGCGGCGACCACCATCACCTTCAGGAGCAGGGGCTCCGCTCCGAGGAGGACAGCGAGCCCCCAAGCGATCAGAGGCGAAAGGAGCAACCGGACTGCCAGGGAAAAGGAGATTTTCCCCAGATCGGCGGTGTGAAGCCGGATGGTGGACAGCTGCATCCCCAACGCCAGCATGATCGTGGGGATCGCAGCGTCAGCCAGGAGATCCACTGCTTTGAACAGTTCTTCCGGCATCGGCCAGCCGAAGCGTTGCCAGAGGAGACCCAAGACGGCGGCGTAGGCAATCGGCATGCGAACCGCCGGTTTCAGCGCTTCTTTTGCCGGCATCGAGCCCCGGGCCGCCACATAGATCCCGACGGTTCCCATCAGGAAGGTGTGGATCACCATGATCATCACTGCATAGTCGAAGGCTTCTTGGGAGAAGGCGAACAGAATCACCGGAACCCCCATATTGCCGTTATTCATGAAGGCGGAAGCCAGGATCAGCCCGCTCTCCTCCGAAGCCGACCAACCGGCGAACTTGGCCGCCAATTTGACGACGCCGATCAGGAGGAAGGAAAGGGTGACGGAGTAAATCAGGATCGACAGATGCTGAAACCCCACCTCGTTGGTGTAGAAGGTCCGAAAAGCCAGCCAGGGCGACATCAGGTAAAGCCCCGCAGTGGACAGGGAGCGGATATTCAAGTGAAGCAGTTTCTGTCCGATGAAGCCGGCTCCCAAAATGAGGAAAACCGGCAGGATGACTTGGATGAAAACCATGGATACTCATTCACCTGTTTCATTTCAAAGATTGTGGTTCCGTGTGCTTTATCGGTGTATGCCCTCTTCGTCCAACGGTTTCTTCCGTTTTAAAAGAGCTTCCGCGTCGCGTCCCCGTATCTACCGGGTCCGCATGGATCTCTCTCCCCTTCTTTCGCATATCTAAATGATAGCATAATCACGCAAAACAAAGCCGGTCTCTTTTGAGACCGGCTCAACGCAGAATAGGGAGGGAGGTTGAGGCGGAGGTTCATCACGATACCTCCGGATGGAGACCCCTGTCTTCAAACATGAGGGGGAAGTTGGGGGGCGTCCGTCCAGAAGTTTGCGGTGTATGACCGCACTCCGTAACCCCCCTTTTTTAAATAAACCGCATCCCGTTCATCCATTGTCCCCCGTCCATGGTGATGCAGTCCCCGTTGATGTATTCCGCCTCGGGAGAAAGGAGGAAGGCGGCCGTTCCGGCGATCTCATCCCATGTTCCGAACCGGTGGAGCGGAATGCCTTTCAGAACCATCTTGTGCATCTCTTCGCTCAGAATCAGTTTGTCGACTCCGCCGGTGTTTTCCACCGGTCCGGGGGCGATGCAGTTGATGCGGATCCCGTACCGGCTCCCCCATTCCACGGCAAGGGATTTACTCATGGCGAGCACCCCGGCCTTGGCGGAAGCGGAATGGACCACCCCCGCGGCTCCCGTCCAGGCGTAAGCGGCCACGATGTTGACGATGGAACCTTTCCTCCCTTCCCGGATCCACTCTTTGGCCACAGCCTGGGTGCAGTGCCAGGTGCCGTTCAGCACGATGTCGATCACGGCGTTCCAGCCGTTTTCGGAGAGGTCTTCCGCCTGGACCACGAAGTTTCCGGCGGCGTTGTTCACCAGCGCGTCGATCCCTCCGAAGGCTTCCCTGGCTTTCTCCACCGTCTCCGCCACCTGTTCCGTCTTCCTCACATCCATCCGAACCGGAAGGACGTTTCCCTCCCGTTCGGCGAGGTCTTTCCGGGTCTGTTCCAACTTCTCCGGATCGCGGCCCGTGACGACCACATTGGCCCCGTCCCGGCAAAACCGGGTGGCCATCGCTTTCCCCATGCCGCTGGTGCCCCCGGTGATAATGACGGTTTTCCCTTTCATCTCTCCCACACTCCGTTTCCTGATGGTTCGATCCTTGTTTCAGTTGTGTCCTTCGATCGCATCAAGATGGCCGAACCCCTGTCTCCTCTTTGAAACAAACCACTTCGTCAAACAGTTCCACCGAAGGAATGGAGCCGGAACGGATATCGTGAACCCGGGGACGGAAGGTGCGGTCCACGAAATACTCCGCCACCTTCATCAGGCGGGAGGAGCCGTCGGTCACGCGTGCGTGCCGGGCTTCTTCCAGCAGACGGACCGCGCTGTACACGTCGGTCAGCCGGTCGGCGAACCGTCGGGCGTGGGCGTTTTGCACCACCGGATCCGCCGACAGAAGATAACGGGCATCCTTGTACAGTTCCGGGATCCGTTCCCGGACGCATTGGGCCGCATCGCTCAATTCCGGAAGCGTCACCCGGTTCAGCGTCTCTTTCATCTCTTCCAGGATGGCGGAGTGCCGGCCTCCGGTCCGTTTCGCCTCCCGGCCCAGGGTCTTCAGGATCTCCAGCGCCATGATGTTGGAGGGGCCTTCCCAGACGGTGTTCACCTGGGCGTCCCGGAGAAGGCGCGGGGTGACGTATTCTTCGATGTATCCGTTGCCGCCGTGAAGCTCCAGGGCGCTTTTGGCGTGTTCCACCCCTTTTTCGCTGAGCCGGTACTTCGCCATCGCCAACAGGAGACGAAGCAGGGTGAGGCGGTCCTCCGACGCCTCCCCGTATGTATGGCAGCGGTCCATCAGCTCGATCATCCGGGCTGTCAGAGCCCATCCGGCCTCGATGTCCGTCATCATATTCAGGAGCGTTTCGCGAACCATCGGATATTCGTGGAGGACCTGACCGAAAGCGGAACGCCTGGCGGTGTAGATCGCAGCCTCCAGGAACGCCCGGCGGGAGATGGCCAGCGCCCCGGTGGCGGTGCACATCCGGGAGATGTTGAGAGCTTCGGCCATGTACTTGAACCCTTCTTCGGGTTCACCGATCAAATAGCCCACCGCTCCCTTCAGCTCCAGTTCTCCGCTGGCCACCGCCCGGACCCCCAGCTTGTCCTTGAGCCGCCGGATGGTGATCCGGTTTCGGGTTCCGTCGGGCAACCTCCGGGGGAGAAGAAACAGTCCCAGTCCTTTGGTCCCCGGCTGGTCGCTGACCCGTGCCAGGGTAATGGCAACTCCGGCGTCACAGTTGCTGGCAAACCACTTTTCCCCGGTCAGGAGGTAGTGATCCCCCTCCGGAACGGCCCGGGTTTCCGTCGCCCCCACATCGGAGCCGCCCGCGATTTCCGTCAGAAAGGTCGCACCCTGCTCCAGCGTCTCCCGATCCATACTGGCCAAAAGCGGAAGGTAGGTTTCCTTCTGCTCCTCCGTGCCGAATTTCTCCAGTACAAAAGCCACGGACATCGTCAGGGTGACCGGACAGGTAAACCCGGTCTCCGCTCCGGACATCAACATGTGGAGAAGCTGGGTGAAGAAGAAGGGGACTTTCTCCGGCACGTCATCCCGGTAGCGCCAACCCACCACGCCGGACTCAAAAGCATCCCCGACCGTCTGGAGGTATCCTTCGTTGTACCGGATTTCGTTGATCTCTTCCCCCTTCCGGTTGTACCGGATCAGCCGGGGCGCCCCTTCCCGGTCCGTGTGGCGGGCCCGGGCGTCCATCGGACCGGCCGTGTACGCCCCCATCCGCACCAGTTTCTCTTCCCCCCACTCCAGAATGGCGGGGGAAAGATAGCGACGCGCGTAATACTGCATGGTGTAATCGCTCTCATACCAGTTCAAACCGGTCCCGTCTTCATAGCGGCTGTAATCGATCATCCACTCCCGCTCCTTTTTACCCGGGATATTCCGGCGGCCCCGGATCGGTTCCGGCCCCGCCGGTGAGTGAATACTAATTCAATGCTAACGAACCGGATCCCCTTCCGTCAACAGAGGATTTTGAAAAATGGCAATAAGGTCGGAGGGAATTTTTAGATGGGTCGCTGTTTCCGAAAGGCTACCGATGCACAAGCTGACCCTCACCCTGAGGCCAGCAATCTAGAAGCGTTGTGAAAAAGTGAGCGGCAGCATTTACCCAAAGCCGCTCCGGCTGCACTCACCGAGCACAAGTCGCGCCTGGGGTCGCTTCCGCTCCCGGTCTCGCTATATTGAATAAGTGCGCTTCTATTTGGTTTTAGAGGTTAGCAACGCTCTGACCACAAAGGCCAAAATCAGACAGATCTCAGGATTGAATGTAACAGAATAGGCTTAACCGGGCCACTGGATTGTTATAAAACAAATAAGGATATTTCCCTTCTCTTCTTAACATATCAAATAAACCGATCAAAACTTCTGTTCCGTATCCTTTGTTTCGAAATTTCGACTTTGTACAAACACCGATAATAATAGCGCTTTTTTTGCCCTCCTTTACAGTAGAAGCCGATGCAACCATTTCATTATCCATACTTAAAAAAGCAATACGGTCACTTGTGTTCTCCAACCTTTTACTTTCGTTCTTAATATATTCATTTTTGTTTTCGGGAAGATGGCCAAATTCATCGGTTGATAAGAATAAATCATAGTGCATTCCTATCTCTTCTTGAGTTTGAATCCATTTTACTTTCATATCAGGGTATCTTCTTTTAGCCGTTATTTTTTTCACCACACCCATATGGGATAGGACATCATTTTTAACTTTCACATAAGGAATAAATTTGCCCATTAATTTACTCGGTCATGATAATTTTGTGAAAGATAAATCCTTTAATATCTCTTTATACACTTTTACATCTCTTTCAATTTCAGAGTAGTATGTAACATTGTTGAAATTATTAAGCAGTATAGAGACTAACTCACCATGTTCATATTCTCCATACACATGAAAAGAGTCACCATGATAATTATTTCTTAACAAATCATTGATGATAAATTGGTAATTTTCTATTTCCTCGCTGAAGAGTTTAATAACCTCATTATGATTTGAGCTCGTTAATTTAACAATCGTCATAAATCAGTCCTTCATACCAACATGATCAGCTGGTTCCGGAAAATCCTCTGTCATGGGGACAGGTACCATCTTTCCTTCTCCAACATGTTCCTGTTGGGCATTCGACGTCCTTACTTCATCCACCTCCATGTTATCCCACACTTCCGGGACGAACCCCTTGCATGAAAAGGGTTTCGCTACTGGTTGAAACAGGTGGATAATCGTCGGACATAGGGCTATATGTTTGAAATGCGATGTGTCAATCCAACGGGGAAAGCTGGGTTTTTCCAAAATAGCGAAGATCTATACCGGAATCGGATGGCTTTATAAGACTCTATTCAAGGATATCTGGAAACAATTTATTCGGTCTATGCTTGTCATACTCCCTTACAACCTTTTTAAAGGTATTCTTTGATTCCGTTTTTTCTCCCCTACCCAATCAATCTGATGGATCGGTCCATCGGGATCGTAAGCGGAATCTACTATGCCCTTGGCGAAAGCTTTGCTGGTATGACCCCATATAGAGGGGGACTACAACCCCCGCCCCAAAAAACAACCCCAGAGAGCAAAGTTCCCTGGGGCCGTTCAGGGTTTCGATGAGTAGTTTTTCTTAGTTATTTCCCCCACATGTCCGGTACGCTTTCGGTCAGACTGATACCAAATCTTGTCGGGAAGATCATGTACAGAGGGATGCATACAGTGTAATCACGGATAGGGAACGTTCCCTGACCCACAACGGATCAGCCCGGGTGATTCGCCGGTGACACCAACCCGCGTGCTATTCGCAGGCATTGGCGGTATCCTCATCGGAGACGTCCCGGCACTTATTGGAACCGGTTCCCCCCTCGAAGTGGTCCTTGCCCTCGCCGGCGGTCAACACATCCCGGCCGGGGCCCGCCGACAGGACATCCTCACCAGGGCCTCCGAAGAGTCGATCATCGCCATCCCCGCCGTAGAGGACATCGTCGCCGGCCTTCCCGTGGATCCGATCGTCGCCGGCATCGCCGTAGATAACATCGTCTCCTCCGCCTCCATAAATGACGTCATCGCCGTCCAGTCCGCAGATCACGTCGTCACCCGGGGTGCCGTAAAGGACATCGTCGCCCGGGGTGCCTTCGATCGTACAGGCACGCGGGTCGGCGTTGAACTCTTCCACTGCCATCGGCGGCCGTAACCTCTCTTTGAACTCCGGTGTAGCGAAGATGCGCTGCAGCATGTCATCGGCCAGATAGTTGCCGAGTGCCGCCATGATCATGCCCTGGTCCAGGGACAGATAGTAGTCGGACACGGCACCGGTGTCGACGTTAACGGAGTCGCGGAACCCCCACTTGGAATAGATGTCGAAATCCCGCTCCAGGTTCGTTAAATTTTTCACCGTCTCCTCCGGCGCCCACTGCAGGCCAAGGAACGCGGCGTGGGGCGTCACGACGCCGTTGGTGTACTCCTCCGGTTTCGGGGAAGGCTGGGGATCCCTTCCCTCGCAGCCCTCGTAGCCGAAATCCACGAAGGTATTGTCGTTGTTCGACGGATAACCGTCGGCGCCCATGCCGATCGCGTCCACGCCATAGGCCTTATAGCCGCCTTCCGGAACATCGGAGGGGGAGAAACCCCAGTATCCGTAGCCGGCTTCCTCCATGCCATGATGAATCTGCGCCTGGACGTACAGCGGGTGATTCACCCGCCAGCTGCCCGGTGCCCATTTCTGCTCGGGTACGAACAACGGAGCCATAAAGGCTTCGAACATACTGCCCCCCCAGTTCGGTGTGATGCGCGTGTCGTTGTACCGGTAAGCACCCTCAAACACATCCACACCAAAGTACTGACGGTTGAAGCCGACCGGGCGCATTTCCTGCCAGCCCCAATCCTCGCAGCTGTCGGGGAACGTTCGCCACGATCCGAAGTAGTGCTTCTGCGGCATCTCACCCTTGGCGATGCCGATGTAGCTGGCGATCCGAACCTCGCCGAGCGTGTTGTAGCAGCACCGCTCCTCACCGGTGCTCGGAACGTAGCTCCGCAGGAGGCCGTTGTTGTCGGAGTTGTAGAAGAGGCTGAAGTCCATGCTGTCGAACAACGCGCCGGCCTGGTCCGACAACTCCGGGACGGACTGGCGCACCAGGTGCAAACCGGTGGCCAGCCAGCCGTTGTCCACCGACGACAGGATGGGGGTGAGGGGTTCGCCCGTCGACGGCCACTCGGTCAGCTTCTCCCCCGTGCGGTGGTCGTACCAGTTGAAGTACTGCCCGCTCTCCTCGTGGCGCTCGATCTCTTCGAGGGTGTTGAGTGTTTTGGATAGGCGGTAGACAAGTTCGTCGTGGGAAATGAATCCGAGCTCCTCCGCCACCAGCGCACTCCACATATATGCACCGATATTGGTAACGGAGGTTTGAACACTGCGGGTGCCATCGACATGCAACCGATCGGCCGGCAAACCGCTGTCCTCGTCGGTCATCGCAACAAACGAGGCCCAGGTGTCCTCGGCGTACCGAAGCAGCCTCTCCTCAGCCATCGGAGACTCCGAGGTGATCGAACGCTCGGCGTCGGAACCCGTGTCAACGACACTGGGCGCAGCTGACGTAACGTTGAGACTGAAAACCAGGACCAACGTTAACAGTAAAATCAACCATTTTCGCATCCTTTTCACCTCTTTTTAAAATCGTCCCAAGTTACGAACCGGTCAAAAGTTCTTTTTCCCTTATGTAACCACCCCCTTTTTGAGGGTGATACACTATTCCGAATCTTTTTAAAGGGAAGGCGCGATGCGCCATCCCAATCTTTACTTTTCACCATTCATGCACCATCGGGAAACCCATCAATCCTGTATGGAAAACTCCTCAATTTCCAGGAGGCGTTCCGGCGTTCTTCCCACTTTGTCTTGGTGGAAATAATTCCGGATGACGCTCCCCTTCAAGTGATTGGTGATGGAGACCATGATCATCCCCTGGTCCAGCGCCAGATAAGCCGGGGTGATTTCGCCGGTTTTGACGTTCACGGAATCGTAGTACCCATACTTCCCATAGGCACCCAGCTCTTTCAGGACTTTCATATTCTTCTTCACCTCGCCGGGCAGGAAGTCCAAGGCAAGGATGCTGGCATGAGGAGTGACGGTGCCGTCATCTTTGTAACCGTCCTTCCAGGTTCCTGCTTCGGCCACCCCGTACTCCGTGTAACCGTCGGGAATGGCACAGGGGGAGAAGCCCCAGGCGGGATACCCTTTCTCCTTGGCAAAGGCCATCTGTACCTGCGCCTGTCGTTTGTCGTTCAGGCCCAATCCTTTTTGGCCCAGCTCTTTTTCCTTGATGACAATGGTCGGCATCAGGGTTTCAAACATGCTGCCGCCCCAGCTGGGGACAAACTGGATCCCTTTGTATTCGTAATGACCTTCATAGACGTCCACCCCATCGTAGTTTTCCGTGTGGCCCTCCGGAGTCTGCTGCTGTTCCCACTCCGGCGGGAAGGTGCGGTACATCTTCCACCAATGCTCTGTCGGCAGATCGCCCTTGCCGATGCCGATATAGCTGGCGGCGCGGGGTTCGGTGTTAAACATGCCATAAGTATGACCGGTATACGAGCCTTTGGCGACGTCATACCCCCCGTAGAGCTGCCCCACTTCCGGATTGTAAAGGTCGGCGAAGTCCATCGCGTCCAACAGGGCGGTGGCCTCCTCCGACAATTCCGGGTAAGCCTGCCGGATCACGATCAGGCCGGAGGCGTACCATCCGTTATCCACCGAGGAGATAAACTGTCCCCAGTCCTTCTTCAATGTGGCATCCTTTGTGTAATACCAGTTGTAGAGGAACCCGCGCCACTTCTCCATTTTTTCCAGGGTGTTCAGCGTCCCCTGCATCCGCTGGACGGCTTCTTCTCTTTTGATGAACCCCAGCTCATGGGCGGAAACGGTGCTGAGCATGTACATCCCGATGTTGGTGGGTGACGTGTGCTCCGCTTTTTTGATCCCGCTGTCCAGGATCCGGACCTCGTCCAGGGGCAAATGGGTATGGGGATCCGTGTGGTCGGCGAAGTATTGCCAAGTCCGCTGGGCGACGCTTCGAAGTTCGGCGTCGGAACCCGGGTTGGCGACACCGGGCGCAGCCGACGCCGATGCAAAGTGGAGACTGGCAACGAGGACGAGAGACAACAGGGAGACAACCCATTTTCGCATCCGCATCCGATCACCTCATTTAAGGATGGTCCAACTCACCCGGCAACTGCGCTCCTTCGAACCCCGGAAAGCCGGGAAGCACCTTGTTTCGTTGTCAGAAGATCCCTCATCACGTCCTCTGAACGGCTCCGTCCAGGGAAAGCGTGATGGTCAGCGGTTCACGGATCTCCAGCCGGAGACCGTCGGGTGTCGGCCGGGCATCCCCATCCGTTTTCCAGTCCGCCTCCATTTTCAGCTTCAATACCCCCTTCGGCCCCACGGGACAAAGGGATAATTCCACCTTATCCGGAACGGCCTCCAGCCGGGTGATTTCCGCCGTGGAATATTGGATCGAGAGGCCCGGAGCGACGGGGATGTTCCGCAGGAACATCGCCCCCGACCGCGGGGGAAGCACAATCTTCTCCCCGTCGAACAAAGCCTTCTCCCCCTCGTACAACACCGAACCGTGCTCGACTTCGTCGTAATTGTGGACAAAGAGGAAGGATTCGGATTCCTTGCGCCGTTCGACCAGCGATAAATACGGGTCTTCCGCCTTCAGGCGGCTCCGGATGCCGATGCGTTCGGCCAAGATCCGGATCACGTCCAGCTGGTATTGAAAATCCTGGCCGATGGCGATGCCGAGGACCAGCACTTCACCGGCACCCGCCTTCTTGTGGTAGGCTGCCGTCTCCCGCTTACCGTGACGCGTATGAACAGCCAATTCCTCGCCGTCGTGCCGGGTGAACCGCAGCCGCTGTTTGACCGCCACGGAATCCATCCCCGGCACATCCACCGTATCGTTCCCGGAAACGCGCTCCCACTCCCCGAGATCCAACTGATCGGCCAACACACGGCAGGGATTTCCCTTGAGATCCTTCGTGGGGATCTCCGGGTACAGAACGAGCTTTCCTCCATCCTGCACATACTGTACCAGTCGTTCCTGCAATGCTGGGTCCATATATTCGGTGGAAAAGACCCACAAAGAAGGAACTTCATCGGGAGAGACCGGTCGCAACAGATCCACCGCATCAAAGGAAATATTGGCCGCCACCAGGAGGCGCAGGATCCCCTCAAATGCGAAATGTTCCCGTTTGGCGGCCAGCTCCCCCAGACGTGCCCGCTCCCCCTCGTTGATCACCTCGGTCATGTAATCGTCCGGGAGGAAACCGACGTGGGTATCGACGACTTTTTCCGCGGACAGAAGCCGTTTTCCCAGCGCCCGGAACACCCGGCCGAGATGCCGGGCGGTGGCGTAATGTTCCCGGGGACGGCCTTTTGAGTCGACGGGGGCCTGCCATTCATGACGCCGTCCGAACAGGCCGATATCTTCGTAATTTTCCCCGGCGATGAACATGTAGTAGTTCAACGCATTCATCCCGTGGGCGACACAGGTTCGCGTATTGAGATCCAGATCCTGAGGGACGAGGCGGGGACGGTCCGCCAGCCGGCCCGACTGAAACTCCGCCGAGAACAACGGCTGCTCCTGGTCAGACACCGCCCGGGTAAACGCCGACGCCAGCACGAGATCGTGGTAGTTGTCGTAACCGATCCGACCGGGGTAAAAATCCCCTGCCAACACGGTCCGGTCCATCCGGGCCGCCCCGTACAACTGAGACAACCCGATGGGATAATCCGTCCCCCGGCTGTAAATGGAATAGTCCTTGAAGCCGTGAACGTTCACCACGAAGGGAACCCGGATGCCGTCCGCTTCGGCGAACCGGCGCAGCTCTTCCAGGTAATCCCGGATATAGATCCGCCAAAACCGTTTCCACTCGATGGAGAGGGACGGATCTCCTTTCTGAAACGTTTCGATCCCGTTGGAAAAAGAAGAGGCCGCCACCCCAAACCGCTCATTCAGCGCATCGACACTGCCGAAGGTTTCCTCCAGGTACGCTTCAAACCGGGAAAGGGTTGCACTGTTGAAGTCGGAGGTGTTGGACACCCAATGCAACATGCCGACTTCGTTGCAAAGCTGATAAAGGATCACGGGTCCGCCTTCCGTCCATTGGAACGGCGCAACAATCCGGTTCACCTCCCGGTACCATCGGCGCACTTTTTCAAGGAAAACAGGATGTTGATACGCCACCACACGTGTCGGGTGCTCCTTCCCGTCGGCCGTCCGGGCGATGATCTCCGGATAGCGGTCCAGGAGCCACTCCGGGATCCCCTGTTCCCGGAGCTCCGCCATCACATACGGCCCGGGACGGAGAAAGGCATAGAGCCCCTTTTTTTCCACCAGTTCCAGAAACGCCCGAAGGTCCCGCTCTTCCCGGGTGTCACCGGTGAGGTCCACCCTTCCTTCTTCTTTTTCGTGCCACAACCACGGTACATACGTCCCCACCAGGTTGCAGCCCGCTTCCTTCAAGAGATCGAGCCGTTGTTCCCACTCCGCCCGCGGGACCCGGAAGTAATGCAGTTCCCCACCGTAGAGGAAAGTTTCTTCCCCATCGATCACGAAACGTCCCTTTTCCACCTTGACCGTTTTCAACCCGATCACTCCTCACTCACGGTAGATATCACTTGTACTGTACCAGTTGCGTACCTGCTTGGATGAAATATCGTTGTCCGATGAAGTAGACGATGACAGAGGGGAGGGTGAACATGGTCGCCGCCGCCATCAGGAGTTCCCACTGGGCCCCGTGCTCCTGCAGGAAACCTTGAAGTCCCACCGAGATGGTCCACAACCGTTCATCGTTGAGATAAATCAACGGACCGAAGAAGTCGTGCCATACCCCCTGAAAGGTAAAGATGGCGATGGTCGCCAAGGGAGGCATGAGAAGGGGAAGCATGATCTGCCAGTAAATCCGGAATTCCGAAGCCCCGTCGATCCGGGCCGCATCAGACAGTTCATTGGGAATCCCCAGCAAAAACTGACGTACGAGAAAAATATTGAACGCCGTTCCGAAAAAGCTGGGAAGGATCAGGGGAAGGTACGTGTTCACCCAATCCAGCTTGGCAAAGATGATGTACATCGGAATCATCGTTACCTGCGGCGGGAGAATGACAGTCGCCAAAACCAGAGCAAAAACGACCCCTCTTCCCTTCCAGCGGATCTTGGCCAGAGAATAGGCGACCAACGGGGCCGAAAACAGCTGGCCGACGATGTTGGCAAAGACAAGGAACAGCGTGTTGAGCACGTAGCCGAAAAAGGGCATCGACTGGAAAGCCTTTACATAGTTCTGCCATTGAAATTCCTCCGGCCACAGCTTCGGCGGGATGGTGAAAATTTCCTGAGGCGTCTTCACCGAGTTCAACAGAAGCCAGATAAAAGGAAAGAGAAAGAACAACCCCACCAGAGACAGGACCGCATGTGGTAAGATGGTATGTTTGAGATGATAGGCAAAACTGCGTCTTGGGTGGATCCGTTTCTCCATCTTTATTCACCCCCGTAATAGACCCAGCGAAGGGACGATTTGAAAATGATGAGGGTTATCAACATCACGATGACGAACAGGATCCAGGCCAACGCCGACGCATATCCCATATGCAGGTTGACAAATGCCTCCTGGTAGAGGTTGACGGCATAGAACAGGAGCGACTGATCCGGCCCGCCCGTCGCACCGTTTGCAAAAATGAAGGATTCCGTAAAGATCTGAAATGCTCCGATCAGACCCATGATCAACTGGAACAAGGTAACCGGAGACAGGGCGGGAAGGGTGATGTGTCGAAACCGGGACCACGCATTGGCCCCATCGATCTCAGCGGCTTCATACATTTCCTTCGGAATCCCCTGCAGCGCCGCCAGATAAATCAATGCCCCGCCGCCGGTTCCCAACAATCCCATAATGATCAGCGACGGTTTAGTGAACATCGGATCCAGGAGCCAGGCCGGATCCGGTAAGTTAAAAGCCCTGAGGATCGTGTTCAGGATGCCGTACTGCGGGTTTAAAATCCACAGCCACAGGATGGAGTTGGCGACGACCGGAATCGCCACCGGCAGATAATAGAGAGTACGGTAAACGGCAATCCCTTTCACTTTCAGATTGAGCAACAACGCGATCATCAAGCTGACCGTCAAAAGGATGGGCACCGCGATGAACGCCATAAAAAAGGTATTGGTCAACGATTTGTAAAAAGCGGGATCCTCCAGGATCTTCTGATAATTCCCCAACCCCACCCACTGGGGTTCACCGAACAGATCGTATTCCGTCAAGCTGTAGTAAAAAGATTGGCCGAAGGGAATCATCGTCAACAGCAGGAATCCGAGTATAAATGGGGAGGCGAATGCCAACCCCAACCACTGATCCCGACGCTCTTTTACCGTCATGATGTTCGATGTTTTCCTGTTAGCAGCCGATTGGGTAAACATCACAACCCCCCCATGCAATAACTGTTGTCTACATTCCAAACTTTTTTACGGGAGACCCGTTGGATGCGCTTCCAAATATTCAGCATGCTCCCCGCGTCCTGTCTCCCTTAACCAACGACCATACGACTCAAGCATGCCTCGGGTGTGGAACGGGCCTCCCTCGCGCAAGACGGTCCACATCGGATCCATATTCTTCACGGAATCCACCATGGTGTCCGCTAACCAGGATTCCAAACGGGCCTTCCCTTCTCCGACGATATCCGGGCGGTCCGGGGCCCGGTCCTTCGTTTGGTGCGGGTCTTCCCGAAGGTGGAAGAGCATCGTCGGTTTCAAATCTTTCAGTCCGGTATGGTAGGTTCGCAAAAACAACCAGTCACCAAAGCGCACTCCCCGCTGGCAAGCCCAGGCCCCCTGGCTGAGGACCAAATGCTCCCGACCCTTCGGCTCCCCCGACCGCAGGGTGGAAGCGAAGCTTCTTCCGTCCCAATCCTGCGGAATCTCCACACCCATCCATTCGCAGACCGTCGGGGCCAGGTCGAGGTGGTAGTGCAACGCTTCGTCCACCACCCCGCGTTTGACCCCCGGTCCTTTGATGATCAGCGGGACCCGGCAGGTAAACGTGTCGGCCAGCTGATGATCGCCGTAAACGTTCATCTCCCCCTGGCTTTCACCGTGATCGGCACTTACGATGATCAACACTTCGTCCAGAACGCCCTGTTTTTCGAGAGCCTCCAGCAACTGCCCGATATGCTCGTCCGCATAGCGGATGCCGGTGTCATAGCCGTCCATCCACTGTTTGTAATCGTTCAACGACCCGATCTCTTGGGGAACCCGCGGCCAGCGGTCGACCCGCTCGCCGCCGAAACCGTGCGGTTCCCGCGCGCTGTGCGGGCCAAAGCCGGTGCGGTGCTCTGCGAGGATCTCCTCCGTCAACCACGTCGGAGCCGGCTCCTGTTGAAACGGATTTCCGTAATCTTCCGGTACCCGGTAAGGAGTATGGGGATCCCACAGGTTCACGTGAAGGAACCAATTCTCTTCCGTACCGTAGTCCTCGATCCACCGGAGAGCGTACGGAACAACTTCGTGCGCTCCCTCTTCACCGCACGTTCCGTGGTTGTACACTTCGTTGAATCCGGCGTACCAGTGCCAGGCGCTGTGACGGTCGGCAAAGGTGGACACGGTGACGGTCCGCATGCCGGCCCTGCGGAGGAGGGCCGGCCAGCTCTCCTCCCCGAACCGGTCGCGGAAGCCGCGCCCGACTCCTTGGATGAAAGGGTTCCCCGCGGTTCCCCCGTGACCGACGACACCGTTCTTGATCCCGAACCGGCCGCTGAACAGAGCCGTTCGGGAAGGAAGACAAGGTGCGTCGCTCGCATACACTTCGGTAAAACGGGCTCCTTCTTCCGCCAGCTGGTCCATCACCGGCGAGGTCTTACGGTGATACCCGTAGCATCCCAGGTGATCGGGGCGGAGAGAGTCGATATCGATGTAAAGGACCCGCACAAACATCCCCCTCAACTTATTTTTTCAGGATTTTATCCGCCTTTGGCTGTACATTCTTTTCGATTTCCTTCAATCCATCGTCGAGAGAGGTTTTCTTGCGGTAAATCGCGTCCGTCTGCTTCTGAATCTCGGCCAGATATTCAGTCATGAACGGAAGGGACGGAAGCGGTTGCAAATCGCGTTCTTTGACATATTTCGTATACGCATCAATACCGGGAACCTTGTCAAACGCCGGATCGCCGATCGCACTCTTCCGGGGAGGCAGGTTGCCGATGCCCGAATCAAACTTGACCATCTGTTCCTTGGCGGTCACCCATTTGAGAAATTCCCAGGCGGCGTCGGGGTTTTCGGCTCCCTTGGGGATATAGAGCAGGTTGACGTTCATATAGCCGGTCTTTTTCGCTTCCGGATGGTTTTCGTCGTAGGGGATGGGAGCGATACCGTAATTCATGTCGGAAGCATATTTATCGATGAACGAGGCCAACCAGATCCCGTCGATTGACATGGCATGTTTGCCCGCAAGGAAGGGGTTCTGCGCCGAATTGTATTTCCCCAGCCCGGATTGGAACCGGTCCATGTTTTTGGCACCGTGGCGCTTCCAGTTTTCCCCGATGAGCTCGACGGCGGATCGGAATCCCGGATCGGTCGGCGTCACTTCTTGGGACTCGGGATCCCACATCTTCCCTCCGAAGGAATACATCCAGATGTATTGGAAGTTGGCTCCCGGGTTCAGCCCCAGCCTTTCCAGGCGACCGTTCTCTTTCGTCCGGTCCAGTTTCTTTGCGTACTTTTTAAGCTCCTGAATGGTCTCCGGCGGCCCGTCAAAGCCGGCTTCTTTCAGCAAATCTTTGTTGTAATACAACATCCAGGTGTTCATCCCCATCGGGATTCCGTAAGTCTTTCCCTTGTATTGCACCGCTTCCCGGGCGCCCGGGACAAAATCGTTCAGGTCGTAGCCGCTTTTTTTGATATAGGGATCCAAGGGTTGCATCGCTCCCTTGTGCGCCCAGGAAGCCAATCGGTTTTCGTCGGGATGCACCGCCAGATCCGGCGGATTGCCTCCCACGATTGCCGTCAACTGCTTCTGGACATCTCCCTGACTCAATCCCTCCACCTTGATTTTGTCCTGGCTCGCGTTGAACTCATCGATCAGTTTCTCCATTTCTTTGGTTTCCGGCCCCTGCCAAGTGTACCAGAACTTCACCGTTTTTTTCCCTTCCGCCTGGTTGGGTTCAGCGCACCCGGCGAGGGCGGTGACCACAAACAAGCACAGTACCGGTAACTTCACCAGGATTTTGGTTTTTTTCATTTTCCCCTCTCCCTTCTCGGTTTGAGTCATTCAAGCAAAAACACCGATGAACCACCCCGATCGATGGGCAACACCCCCTTTAATGTTCGGCCGGAGCCGGCGAAGTGGGGAGAACCAACGCCATCAACACCAAACCAACCACACTCCCGCTCAGAAAAGGAAGCAATCCCGGAAAGGAAAGGTTGATCAGCGTGATCACCGTTACCCCCGCAAACATCACCAGGGTCCGGAACGGATGGCTCACCCCGGTGAACAGAGCGTGACGGAAAGTCTCCCATTTGGTTAAGGGAACATGGACAAACAGAGGAAAGGCATATAACAGCACCACGGTATACAGGAGACCCACACCGAGAACGGCGAATGCAAGAAGATGGAAAAACGGATGGTTCATCCCCAGCATCAGCCGGAAGTCCGCATAAAGGAGAACACCGGCCGCCAGGAGCAAGTACCCCAGCACGTTGGCATCGCTCCAGCGCTTTCGGTAGGTTCGCCAGAACGTGCGGAAGACCGGGACGTCCCGCCCCTGCAACCATCCCCGTACCACGGTGAACATCGCCAGAGTGGCCGGAAAAATGCCGAATGCCCCCAATCCGAGGAAAGTAAATGAGATCCAAAGCAAATTGACACAGGCCAGGCGCATGATCCATTCGCAAATTCGGTAGACGGGTCCGAGAAAACCTTGAAACTCCATCACGGAACCTCCTTTGGCCTTCACTTACTCCCGCAAGATTCGCGTACGATCAGCTCCGTATCCAGAACCACGGAACGGACGCTCCGATCCCCGTCGAGCAACCGAAACAGCAGGGTGGCCGCGGTATAACCCATGTCGAACATCGGCTGCCGAACCGTGGTAAGGGGCGGTCTCATGTACGCGGCCAACTCGATGTCATCAAATCCGACGACGGCCACATCGGCCGGAACCCGGATACCCAATTCCGTAAGCGCTTCCATCGCACCCATCGCCATTTCGTCGTTGCCTGCAAAAAATGCCTCCGGCAGGATGTGCTGAGCGGCGAGCAGTTTGACCGCCCGATAACCGCCCTGCTTGGTAAACCCTCCCTGGATGTACCACTTAGGTGTAACCTCCAACCCGTGGGATTCCATCGCCTCTTTGAAACCGGCAAACCGCTCTGCGTTATCTGTCGAATCGTTTGGACCCGCGAGGTAGGCAATCTTTCTGTATCCGGAGCGAATCAGGTGTTCGCCTGCCTCATACGCCCCCTTCCGGTTGTCAACCGTCACGCTGAAAACATGATCGGACTCCAGTTTTCGGTCCAGCACCATGATGGGAAATTTCTCGCGCCCCGCCTGTGATATGAGATGGGAATCGATATCATGGGCCAGAATAATCATCCCGTCGGTTCTTTTTTCCCGGATGTAGCGGGCGGGGGACCCGCTCCCGCCGATCGCGCTCATCGCCACCAGATCATATCCGTTGGCCGTGGTCACCTCCTGGATTCCCCGGATCAGTTCGGAATAGAAGGGGCCGGATAAATCCGACAAAACCAGCCCCACCGTTTTCGTCCGGACCGATTTCAGGTCTTTGGCAATTCCGTTGGGCTGATATTGCAACTCCCTGGCCGCTTTCCACACTTTTTTTCTCGTTTCGGGACTCACGTTGGGATGTTGGTTCAGCGTCAGGGACACCGTCGATATCGAGACCCCCGCCAATTTTGCGACATCTTTGATCGTGGCCAATCCTCATCACCGCTTTACAGAAATAAAATCGAAACGTTTTTAACATTTTGTGTAAAAAATATCGAGGCTTTAAGCGATCGACTTCAGCGCATTTCCAGACAGCAATTCGAAACGTTTCAATTCTATGTTTATATTACTTAAGACCAATCTGAAATGCAAGAGTTTTTGGTTATTTTAATCAGTAACTGGTATTTGGTCGGATCCGCCAAAAAGCTGCTCGTTATGATAAACGATCAACCGCAAATCCTGCTGTGGGCAGGGGTAAAACACCTTCGGATGCAACACAGAGAAGCTTTTGCCCCTGAACGCCCTTGCCGGCTGATTCTCCGCTGGGCAGGACAGCAAAGTCGCTATTTTGGGTAAACGCTTCCCCTTCAAACGCTTCGGGACACCTCCTGCCTTGGTGCAGGTTTCATCGGAGCAATTCGAAGGTTTCCTCCAACCCTTCGGCGGAATGGGGCCCGACCCAGATTTTGAACCGGCCCGGTTCCAGGTTGAATTCCCCGTCCTCATCGTAAAATCCAAGATGATCCGGCGTCAGGGTGAAGGTCACTTCTCTTCTTTCACCCGGTTTGAGCGATATCTTTTGGAAACCCTTCAACTCTTTCACCGGTCGGGTCACACTTGCCGCCATATCCCCGATGTACAGCTGGACCGTCTCTTCTCCTTCGAACTTGCCTGCGTTCAGGACTTCCACGGATACCGACAGCGGAGTTTGAAGCGTGGTCGCCTTTTTGCTCAACCTCAGGTTCCGGTATTCAAACCGGGTGTAACTCAACCCGTAACCGAAGGGATACAGCGGCGTTTCCGGACAGTCGACATAGCTTTTTTCCCGGGGTCTCCCGGTATGTTTGTGGTTGTAGTAAATGGGCACCTGTCCCACCGTGCGGGGAAAAGTGACGGACAGCTTCCCGCTCGGATTGGCATCACCGAACAAAATGTCGGCGATCGCATGGCCGGCTTCGGTACCCGGCTGCCAGGCTTCCAGGATGGCCGGGATATGCCGGTCTTCCCAGGAAATCGACAGGGGACGGCCGTTGATCAGGATCAGTACCACCGGCGTCCCAGTATCAAAGACGGCCCGGACCAGATCCCGTTGAACCCCCGGTAACTCCAGGGAGGTGCGGTTCCGGTTTTCTCCGCTCATCCCGGCGCTTTCACCCACCACCAGGACCGCGACGTCCGACCGCCGGGCGATTCTCACCGCTTCCCCGATCCCGCTTCTGTCATCGCCGTCGGTCCCGCATCCGCGGGCATGGAGAAGGGTGGCCCGACTTCCCAGCTTATGACGGATTCCTGACAACACCGACACCACATCCTCCGCGTCTCCCTGACCAGCCCAGCATCCCATCAGGTCCTGCCGGGCTTCCGCCAGCGGACCGATGACGGCGATGGAACCAGTGCGTCTATCCAGGGGCAGCAGCGACCCCTCGTTCTTCAACAGAACGATGGATTTCCGGGCTGCTTCCCGTGCCTTCTCCCGATGTGCCCCACACAGGAAGACTGGGTGTTTCGACTTTCGTTCCGGGTACGGGTTTTCAAAGAGACCCAACCAGAATTTGACGCGGAGAATCCGGCGGACGGCATCGTCGACGGTGGCTTCGGAGACCTTTCCCTCCTGAACGAGTCGCTCAAGGTTTTCCGTGTAAACGCGGGAATGCATATCCATGTGAGTCCCCGCATTCACCGCATGGATCGCCGCCTCTTCCCGGGTGGCGGCATAGCCGTGTTGGACCAGCTCGTCGACGGAGCACCAATCGCTGACTACGAACCCGGCAAAGCCCCATTCTTCCTGCAGCACATCCCGCAGCAGCCGACGGTTTCCGGTGCAGGGAACGCCGTTCAGGTCGTTGAATGCCGACATCAATGTGACGGCTCCGGCCTCCAGCGCCGCCCGGAAAGGGGGAAAGTAAACCTGACGCAACCGGATGTCGGATACATCGACCGTATTGTAATCCCTGCCGGCTTCGGACAGCCCGTATGCGGCGAAGTGTTTGGGACAGGCCGCCACTCGGGGCTGATTCGAAGGGTTTCTCTGAAAACCCCTCACCCGGGCTCCGGCAATCACCCCGCCGAGATAGGGATCTTCACCTGCCCCTTCGGCGATTCTGCCCCAGCGGGGATCCCGGGCAATATCCACCATGGGCGCGAAAATCCAGTGGATTCCCGCCGCGGACGCTTCTCTCGCAGCAATGGCAGCCGTATCCTCGATCAGTTCCGGATCCCAGCTGCAGGACTCGGCCAGGGGGATCGGGAAGATGGTCTTATAACCGTGGATCACATCATCCCCGATGATCAGCGGGATTCCCAGTCGGGATTCCTCCACCGCGATCCTCTGAATCTCGTACACGTTTTCCGCACCTCTCAGGTTCAGGAATGACCCGATCTTTCCCTCCCGCAGCATTTGCTTCTCTTTCTCCGTGATTTTCCCCCTTTGCGTCATCTGCCCGATTTTTTCCGTCAGAGTCATTTCCGAAAGATATTGCTCGATTTTTCTTTCGGTGTCATCTTTTGTATGTCTCATCATCGTCCTTCCGCTCCCCTTTTCATTCGGATTTACTTCCGTAATGATTCACCGCCGGGTCATTGCCCCATCTGCCAGATACAAATTTAATCTATGATACTCAATAATAAGATGGTTTTGTATATTGCCATTCAAACGATTTAAAAAGAAACTCAATCCTGACCGACCTGGCACATCCCGGTTCAAAAAGGATTTCGGTTCCCCTTGGCGGGTTCCAGCTTACGAAGGTGTTGAAACGTTTCGTTCTCTTCGTTATAGTATAACGACAAACTGCACTTTATCTGATTTTTTCAATAATACCATCATACGAGCGGAAAACCCAGCCCGATCAAACCGGAATGAAAGCGAGAAGTCGGACGGGAAAGAGTGTACTCTCTTAAAACCTATCTTAATACGACATCCTTAAAACATGGATTCAGAAGGAGTGAACAACGGATGAGAGAAGCCTGCTTAACATCGGATCACGGAAACATCGGTGTCATGTGGAAGACGGTTTCAGAAGCGTGCAATCTGGCGTGTGATTACTGTTATTACAGCCGATGCGGTGGAAAACCGGGAAAAATCGACCGAATCGACGATGAAGTCCTTGAAAAATTCATCAAGGAATATATGGCGTTAACAAACGGTGTTGCGAAATTTGCCTGGCAGGGAGGCGAACCCTTGCTTGCAGGATTGGACTTTTTCGAAAAAGTGGTCCAATACCAAGCAAAATACGCTTCACCCCATACAATGATCAACAATTCATTGCAAACCAACGGGACGTTAATTGACGACGAATGGGCGCGGTTTTTCAAAAAATACAACTTCTTGGTCGGTGTCAGCCTGGATGGTCCGAAAGAGATCAATGATGCAAGAAGAACAACGGGTTCAGGTGCAGGAAGCTTTGATCGGGTGATGCGCGGGATTCACTATTTACGAAAATATGATGTGGATTTTAACATCCTGACGGTCATCCATGAAAATAATGTAAACCAAGCCAAGCGGTTGATGGATTTTTATCAACAGGAGCGGTTTGCGTTTGTTCAGTTTATCCCCGGTATGGACTTTCTGGCACAGGAGACGGATAAGAAGGGAGCTTATCTGATCACACCGGAGGAATATGGAAATTTTCTCTGTGAAGCATTCGATGTTTGGTACAACGATGGGGACCCGATCACTTCGGTGCGTTTTTTCGATAATATGTTAAATGTTTACGTACACCGGGAGGCGGAATTATGCATTCACCGCAAAACGTGTCCAAAAACATTAATTCTTGAGCAAAACGGTGATGCTTATCCCTGTGATTTTTTCATTCATGACCAATATAAGCTTGGCAATGTGGGAACGGATCCTTTGGAGGATATTTTAAATAACCCGGTTTATAAGGAGTTTCTTCGTCTCAAACCGACTTTGCCCGACCCGTGTCGAAACTGCCGCTATCTTGATCTTTGTCACGGCGGATGCCCGCGTAACCGGACTTGGAGTTTTGGGGAAGACGAAACACAGGTCGATGTGGATTATTTCTGTCAAAGCTATCAACAAATCTACGCATATGCTCATGAACGAATGGAAGTTGTTGCCCAAAACGTGAAAAAACGTTGGTTGCAAGAGTATATCGATACCGGATTAAAGCTGCCAAAGCGGAATGATCCATGTATCTGCGGCAGCGGAAAGAAGTTCAAGAAATGTTGCGAATCGCTGAAACGACCGGGAAAACAGATATAAGTTCGGGACAGGTCACCCTTGATATGAACGGGTACTTTAATCAACCCTCAGGACGGCTCTGCAAAAGAAACCCTGACTCCGGGCCGGCAAGCTGTACGGAAACGGATTCAATCCGTACAGCTTTTTTATGTTTCCAGTCAACCATTACGGTGATCAAAGCCGCTGCACCTGCAACGCCGGAGCACCGTTCAACCAAGCCGATCCCCCAGCTTTTCTGTCGCATCAATTCCGACTTGGCTAAGGGGTCACTCGTCAAACTTTTCGGGACGATAACGGCGCTCCAGTCTGTCCGCCGCCGCATGTCGATCCTGTTTGCGCAGTTTGTCCAGATAACTGTCGAGAGCGAAATCTCCTCTTGTATGGAATGGACCGCCTTCATGGATGACACTCCACATCGGATCCGTCGGGGAATCTGACGTCTTCAACTGCTCGGCTACCCATTCGTCCAGGAGACGCAAACCCTTTGCAAGGATTTCCGGCCGCTCGTCCGCCAGGTTCTTCGTTTCGTGCGGGTCATTTTCCACATCAAACAACATCAGGTCCGGAAACTCTTTCAACCCGTCATGGTACGTGCGGATCAGAATCCAGTTATCAAAACGGACGGCACGTTGACAGCTCCAGGCCGACTGGCTGACGACCAGATACGGACGTCCGGATGATTCACCGTTGGTCAAGGCAGGTAAAAAGCTTTCTCCATCCCATTTTTTGCTTGGCTTACCGCCAACCAGTTCTGTAAAGGTTGGCCCAAAATCGATTTGATAGTGAAAGTCGTCATCGACATGTCCCTGCTTGATTCCGGGACCGGCCACGATGCATGGGATGCGACTCGTGATATGATCGGCCGTTTGGTGATCTCCGTAAACGTTGAGCTCCCCCTGGTTTTCACCGTGATCGGCCGATACAATCACGATCGTATCATCCAGAATGCCCTGTTCTTCCAGCGCATGGAGAATCTCTCCGATATGATCGTCCACATGACGAATGGCGGTGTCGTAGCCGTCAATCCACTTCTTGAAATCTTCACGGCACGCAATTTCTTCCGGAAGTCCCGGCCATTGATCGCCCCTCGGTAAATCCCGCGCGCTCATCGGCCCGTAGCTGTCCCGGTGTCGGGCGATGATCTCCTCTGTCAGCCACTCCGGCGCAGGGTCATTTTCAAACGGATTGCCGTATTCAACAGGTGTTCGGTAAGGGGTATGAGGATCCCAGAAATTCAAGTATAAAAACCAATTTTCTTTTTCGGTTCCCCGTTCTTTAATCCAGCGTAACGCTTCTTTTGACACGTCGCCTGCCGTTTCTCCGGCGTGTTTACCGGTATCATGAACCTCAAGAAACCCCTGCAGGATGTGCCAGGCAGCATGACGACCCGCAAACGGGCTGATCATCGCGGTATGGAAACCTTTAAACCGCAAGGTATCGACCCATGCCTGATGCTCCGTGTGATGATAATTAAACGGACGATCGGCACCGACCGGACGCGGATCCGCTTGCAACCCGCCATGGTTGACAACACCCGTATGGATGCCGAACCGGGAACTGAACAGGGCGGTTCGGGAAGGGGCACATGGTGCATCCGAAGCGTAATAGTTGGTGAAACGGACCCCCCGTTCCGCAAGACTGTCTATATGCGGCGAGGTTTCGCGATGATAGCCATAGCATCCCAAATGATCGGGACGTAAAGAGTCCACATCAATATAAAGTATTTTCAAAAGAACACTTCCTCTCAATCAAAATAATAAATACTTCAAAATAACAGTCTACTCAAAAAACAATTTTCTTACAAGAATCACGTGAAAAATCACAACAAAGAACGGAGATATTCGATGTTCTGCTTCAACAAGACTCGGGGCGGCTGAACACCGCTGAAATCTTCGAAACCGAGATAGCCGTCATATCCGACGGACTTCAAATCCGCCACCACCCGCTTCCAATCCACAATCCCCCCGTCGAGCGGACACCAAGTCGCATGCCAAGTGCTCCCGCCGCACCCCCGTACCCAACACGCATTTTTGACGTGGACATGGGCGAGATAGGGACCGAGTAATTCCATCCCCATCCGGTAATCTTCATACCCCTCATGCACCATGTTTCCGGGATCCAGCAAGACCCCGACACGGTCGGGATCCAAGCCGTTGACCAGCCGGAAAGCCAAACCGACACTGGGAGCGATGGTTCCGTGATGGGTTTCCACCAACCCTTTCACCTTGTATTTTCCGGACAAGGCTTCCACACCGCGGAGATAATCCACCGCTTGTGAAAACAGTTCGTCATACTTCGCACCGCGGCCGTACGGGGGAATACCTATGCGGATCTGTCCGGCTCCCAGTTTTTTGGCCGCCTGCATCACCCGCTCCGTTTTTACCAAATCGCCGGTTGCCAGATACGGGGTGACCCCCACAACCGAAAGACCCCTGTGATGGGTCAATATACGAAACCGGTCAAGCTCGTCGTCGGATGCGCTTTCCCCGATGGAACAGCGATTGTTTCCCCAAAAAGAAGGCGCCTCGTTCGTCGCGCTCTCCGGAACATCTTTCATCCTCCATTCCACCCCGTCATAACCGTATTCCTCCAGGGCAGCCACCAGTTCCTCAGGTGTGAGATCCGGTGTCATGACGGTAAATACGGAGAATTTCATCAGGTTCCCCCCCGTGATGGCTTTTTTCTTCGTACCCTGACGCACCCACCTGAACTGCCACCCCATCTTCATGGTTACGGAGACGCTTTCGATACTGATCGGGGGGGATTCCCACCTGCTCTTTGAATGCCCGGCTAAAGTGGGCCGGATGTTTGAATCCTGCACGATAACTGATTTCCGTAACCGTAAGGTCCGGGTTCAGCAAAAAGGATAACTTGGCATGGTTGACCCTCTTGTTCATCAAATAATTCATAATGGTCACCCCCGTCATTTCCTTGAACACCTTTGCGAGATAAAATTTGCTTAAATGGAGTTCACAGGCAATGCGGTCAAGGTTCAGATCCTCGGAATAATGTTTTTCAATAAAAGAGATGACCTGCTGTGCGATGCATTCCTTTTCAGTGAAACGGTTGTCCCCTTCCTCCAGGATCGAGTATTCTTCAAAGATTTCGATCAGAAGCTGAAGAAACCACACAAAATAACGCGGACGGGCCAAATGGTGCGATGCCGGATCGCATCGGGCCATCTCTTTGAAAAGGGTTTCAACCCTTTGTCGCCTCTTCGTTCCATTCAATCGGAACCGGTGATTTTTCAAATGGCGAAAGGGGAGCAACAAATCAATCATGCCCGGTTGGCTCATGAATCTTTCCACATAGCGGGGGTTGAAATGGATGATGGACCTTACGTATTTGGTGGAGGAATCCGGATTGGGACGGTGAAGCGTCATTCCGTGCATGATGATTAAATCCCCGGGCGACAAATGGTAAATTCGGTCGGCGATCAAGTAGGTGCAGCGTCCCTCGTGAAAATAGTAGATTTCAAAGGCATCATGGGAATGAAAATCGAAATCCTCCTCTTTCATGGATTGATTCATATAAAACAGTTCAATCACTGCTCATCCCCCCTCATCCACTTTCCTCGGTCAAAGGCAAATGGACCTCCCGGCCCGTTTTTACCGATTGGTAGATGGCCAGGATGATTTCCAGGGGTTTCCGCCCCTCTGCTCCGTTGACCGACGGCTCCCTGTCCTCCCGAATCGCCCGTACCACGTCGATGAATTGTTCCCTGTGAGACCGTCCCGGAATGGCTGCCGGATCTGACACCCCCGTTTCATCCGCTGGTTGACCCGCCTCTGCCAGGTTTACGGGTTTTCCCCCTTCCTCTTTCGCCCGAAGATAGAAGTGAGTCAGTCGATCGTTTTCAATAACCGCGCTCCCTTCCGTTCCGAACAATTCCAGACGCGTGGTCATCCCCGGATAAGCGGATGTCGTTCCCGTCATCGTTCCCAGTCCGCCGTTTTTAAACTTCACGGTGGCAACCGCAACATCCTCCACTTCGATCCTCTCGTGGGCCACAGTGGACCCTCTCGCATAAATGCTTTCCACCGGCCCCATGAGATACTGCAATAAATCAATCGTGTGGATCGATTGATTCATCAGGGCTCCTCCGCCGTCCAACTCCCAGGTCCCCCTCCAGGCATCCTTGTCGTAATAGGCTTGGGGGCGGTACCAGTTCACCGCGGCTTCGGCCAACACCAACCGTCCCAAGGAACCCGCCTCAATTTCCCGTTTCACCTGTTGTGTGGCAAGATCGAATCGATGTTGTGAAATGACCGAGAGTTTCTTGCCGGACTTCCTGAAAGCTTCGAGCATGGCATCCGCTTTCTTCAGGGTGATATCCATCGGTTTTTCCACGATCACGTGTTTCCCCGCACGGGCCGCGTCGATGGCCATCGTCCCGTGTAAGCCGCTGGGGGTGCAGATATTGACGATATCGATCTCTTCTCTCTTCAGCAGATCACGATAATCCCGATACCAGTCCACAGCGTACTTTTCCCCGAACGTTCGGGCCTTTTCTTCCACGATATCCGCTACGGCCACGAGACGGACACCCTTTATTTCACGAATTTCCCTGGCGTGTGTGTCACAGATAATACCGGCGCCGATGATCCCGACTCCCATCTCTTCTTTCATCGGATCCTCCTCCTCAGGGTCGTCATTTCCATTCCGTCGATGTTTCTTCCAGGAGCCTTTTCAGTTCACGGGCGGCCACCCGGAAAAGATCCGGACCGCTGAACCCGTCAAACGGCCCCCCCGATGACAGGTGGGGTTCCAGGGAAAGAAACCCCCGATAACCGTTGGAAATAAGCGATTTCAACAGTTCTTTCACTTCACCGTCCCCCTGTCCCGCGGGCACCACCCTTCCTTCATCGAACAAGGCATCCTTGATATGGACGTACTCAATATGATCCCTTAACAGCGGGTAAGCTTCACTCAAGGGTTGCACACCGCACTGAACGAAATTGGCCGGATCCAATACGGCCCGCAGATGGGGAGAGCGACAGGAACGGAGAAGATCGTGACACCGCTTGGCAGTATCGCCGTAGATCTCCTTCTCATTTTCATGAAGAAGAACCACTCCGGCCCGGCCGGCTTTCTCGACCAGGATCCGTATCCTTTCCAAGACTTCCTCCCTGTAATCCTCCGGACTTTCTCCCGCCGGAATGAAAAAAGAAAAAATCCGTATACAGGGAGTATCGAACACCTTGGCGACATGGATCGCCCGTTCGAACAATGCCCGGTGCCTCCCAAAGTCGTCTTTGATCCCCAACTTGCCGATTGGAGTGGCAATGGAAGATATCCGAAATTTGCGATGAATCAGTGTCTCCTTTACGAAGGTTAATTCTTCGTCATCCAAATCCAGTATATTTTTGTTCCAAACCCCGCGAAGCTCGATATGTCGGATTCCTTCCGACTCCAACACGTCCAACTGGGTCTTCAGATCGGGGGAAATTTCGTCTGCCAATGCAGACAAAGTAACCATGGCGTAAACCCTCCCGTTGTGTGAATTATCCACATCATACCCCAACCCGGGGCAAGGATCTTGCCCCGGGTTGCTCCATCGGTTCGCAGATTTAACTCTGGTTGCTCAACACCTGCCCTTCAGCCGGCCTGACCGGACACCGTACCGAAAAACGGCCTCCAACACGGGTTGGAGGCCGCAGCCACATCCTTGTTCAAACCGGACCGGATCTGTTCATCTCCGGACCGTAAAACTTCCTTCCAGCAATCGGCTCATTTCCTCGGTCAATGTTTCCAGGCGGAGATTGAGCTCATTCATCTCCCTGCTTCCTTCATTCAGAAGGCGGGGATCTTTTTTCTCCAGCCCTTCCAACCCTTTTTCGGAAGCGTGGAGATAACCTTCAAAAATGTCGGCCAGTTCCCGATGAAGCCGCTTCAGTTCCGGGTCCCCCTCCCCCACTTGGAGCGCTTTCACCTCCTTCACCGTTTGTTCCATTCCTTCGACGCTGTCCCGGACCCATTGTTCCCCTTTTTGAAAATTTCCTTCACTCGCCGCCAACATTCCATCGGAATATTGGTACAGGTGATCCGACATGTCCAGGGAATAGTCGGCAATCCGGTTTCCGTATTCCGACCTGGAGGTGATCGCATCGGAGGGTTCTTCCCGTGGCCGGGGTTCCGATTTCGGCGCCGGTTCCTGAGCGGGCGGCGGTTCTTTTTCCGCTTCCGCGGGCACTTCTTTCGTTTCCTCGATCCACAGGCTGCAACCGGTCAGGCTCAGGACCGCAATCCCGGCCAACAGAAACAGAAAAACCCCCGTTTTTTTGAACATCATCGCTTCCCCTCTTCCCTCATGGTCCGGACCGGGATCCGTCCCGCGCTGCAGGGTCGTCTTCCGGTCCGTATGACAGTGAAAAAAAGCTCCTCTACTTTATGTGGGAGAAAAAGGGAAGGTGACCTCACCGGAAGGAAAAAGGAGAACCTCCGCGGGTGACGAATGACTGAGAGGACGATCCCAAAAAAAAGAGGCCCACAGGCCGTTTCAACCGAAGGGAAGCCCGCTGTTGCGGATCGCTTCCCGTTGATCATCCGGATTTTCTTTTTTTGCCCGGGTATCAGGAAAAGCCCAGCGGGACAGAAGTTTCTTGACCAGTTGACTGAAGTCGTCGGCTTCCCGGTCCACTCGTTCCAATAGGGTCCGGTCGTCGGGGTCGGCCATGTCGAAGGTGACCCCCCGGATTTTTTTCAGCCCCATCAGGTCATGGCCCTTCCAATTTCATAATAACCCTTCACATTGGCCATCTGGGGATCCTCCACGGCGAAAGCATAGTGGAAATGATCCTGGAGGAAGGGTTCCAACTTGCGGGCCATTCCTCCGACCAGCATCACCACATCCCGGCTGCTCCAGGTTTTGGAGACAGTACCGGCGATCAGATCGGCCATTTCTTTGATGTTGGATACTTTCACCGTCTCCCAGCCGATGGGCAGCGTCCCCGATTCCCGGTCAATGAACACTTTGTCCCGAAAGGTGGCGTAGTTGGTCGTCTTGGCCCCGATATCGATAATGCGGACCAGCCCCATCCGGGGCGCGGAAAAGAAGGCACCGCCTCCTTCAATGGTGGTGAACACTTTTTCCACGTAAAAGGAACGCTCCATCCCGTTCAACTTCACCCGGTGCGGTCCTTCCAACAGACGCTTGACCGCTTTCTGCTCCACATCGGTGAAGTTGTCGATGGGAAGACCGGTGATCAGGGTGATGCTCCCCCGGGCCCCGGCCAAGTGGAGGGCGGTCATGGTCAGAACGAGCGTCTCCTCCACGGCTTTGGAATCCTGCATCGCCTGCCGGGTAAATTCCCCTTCCCGCTCTGCCAGTTTTCCCACAAACCACTTCCGCCCCTGATATTCCAACTCGATATCCCCTGCCAGTTCCTGCCGGTAATTCCGCTTTCGCCAACTGCTCACCTTGCTGGGAAAGAGAAAGGACTTTCCTTCCGTGATCACTTTGACGCAACTCCGTCCGCAATCCACCGCGATGATCATCCGCATCCCTCCGAGACCATATATACGCAAAGGATTAATCCTTTATTAAGACATACGAGGGGATCCCGGACCTCATACTTAAAATCGCCAGTTTCGTTTGAATCCTTCCCTTGGATGACGTTATAATACGAAGGTGAGTGTCAGCCCAAGAACCGTCCGTACCCATCTGACAGACCAGGAGAGAGAGGTTTTTCCCAGTGAATAAGCAACAAATGAAGCGGCTTGTCGGCCGTGTGATCGGATGGTTTCTCGTCCTGTTGGGGATCATCGGTATGATCTTTCCCGTCCTCCACGGAGTGATCTTCTTCCTGGCGGGCCTTTTGATTCTGTCGAAGACATCCCCCTGGGCAAAAAATCTCCTCCAAAAATTGGAATCGCGCTTTCCCAAAGTGGCCAAGCAAATGGATAAATTGAGAGAACATCCGAAACTGAAACGGATCATCCCCTGACTCTCCAAGCTCCCGGAAGGGAGTTTTCCTTTTTTCACCCAGATAATAAAGGACTGCCCTCCAATGAGAAAAGCCTCTTCCCCGGGGGCTTCCCGCAAGAAAGAGGCTTTACGGTTCCCTTCACTTCACCCGGGCGACGGCCAGACCGTCACCCACGGTCAGGATGGTGACATCCAGCCGGTCGTCCGCCTCCAGGAGGCGGTGGGTCTCCCGGATCGCTTCCACCGGGGCCTCCCGGTTTTCGGATTCGAAAATGCGGTCATGGAAAAACAGGTTGTCCAGCGTGATGACCGCACCCGGACCTCCCAGGCGGATCGCTTGTTCCAGGTAGAAGGGGTATCCTTCTTTGTCCGCGTCAATAAAGAAGAAATCGAAGCGGTGCCCTTCCCGCTCCAGCGTTTCGAGGCTCTTTCGCGCATCTCCCAGCCGGTAGCTCACCCGGTCCGACAAACCGGCTTTCCGGACGTTTTCTTCGGCAAAAGCCACATGGTCAGGGTTAATCTCCAGAGAGAGAACCCTTCCATCCGGGGGCAGGCCCCGGGCCATCCAGATGGCACTGGTACCACCCAGACCGCCGATCTCCAGCACGCGCCGGGCTCCGGAAATCCCGACCAGTATCTGAAGGGCTTTTCCCGTTTCCGGGGGGACGCCGATCCGGGGCATTCCCCGTTCCTCCAAACCCTTTGGGATGGAACGGAGCACTTCATCTTCCCGTGCAAATCGCTCCCTTACATATTCCTCCCGATTCATCGCAACCTCCTTCCTTTTTCAGACCTGGTAGGCAGGCGGTTCCGCGCCGCACATCCGCAGATAGACGATCAGTTGTCCCCGGTGGTGGATTTCGTGTCCCACCAGCTTTCGAAGCAGAGTCTTTTTCGGAATCGGTTGATCCGAAAGCGGGGTCTTTACCAACTCTTCCAGGTCCTCCATCCCTTCGATCCATTTCCAGTGGCGTTCAGAGGCGGATGGATACGCCGCTTTGACCGACGGAAGGTCGGGATGGTTTTCAGCGGTAAATTCGCTCCGCTGTTCCCAGTCGTTCTCCAGGATCCCCCGGAGAAACCACTCCTCTGCGTACAGAATGTGCAACAGTTGTTCCCGAAAGCTCATCATGCCATCCGCCGGCCGAAAATCCGCCCGGTCCTCCGGCATCGCCTCCATGACATTGCGGGTGTAGGCCCGGGACCGCTTCCAGTCGTTCAGATATTCCTCTTTCGTCAAAGGGGTCACTTCCTTTCTTGGGTACACCGGATACCCAAGAGTACCATTCGTTCCCCGCCGCCTTGATTCCTCCCGAATGAAGGCCCATCCATAAAAAATGACCGCGGCAACTTTTGCTGCCGCGGCCGTTCACTGTGGAGCGGATGACGGGAATCGAACCCGCGTTACCAGCTTGGGAAGCTGGTGTTCTACCATTGAACTACATCCGCACATTCCATGTCCTTTCCTTCAGTGACAATTGATATTATAGCATGGTCGGACCCTGATGGCAAGCTCTTTTTCAAAGCCGAAGGTTGGTTGTCCGGACCCCCTGCACAAGGTAGAATGAGAACCAAAGCCTTAGGACAACGGCCCTCCCTCAGAACACATTCGGTTCATCATTGCAATCTCAGGAAAGGTGGCACCGGCAATGGATGAAAAACACTATGTACTCGGAACCGCTGGCCACATCGACCATGGAAAAACTCGGTTGACCCGGGCGTTAACCGGCGTGGACACGGACCGTTTGCAGGAAGAGAAGGAGCGGAACATCTCCATCGAACCGGGGTTTGCCCCTTTGACGCTGCCTTCCGGCCGTCGGTTGTCCATCGTGGACGTCCCCGGCCATGAACGGTTTATCCGTCAGATGGTCTCGGGGGTGACGGGGATTGATTTCGTCCTGCTGGTGGTTGCTGCAGATGACGGGGTGATGCCCCAGACACGGGAACACTTGTCCATCCTGAATCTCTTGGGAATCCGGGAGGGCCTGATCGTGCTCAGCAAGATCGACCGGGCGGATCCGGAACTCCTCCCGATCATTGAAGAAGATGTGCGGGACACCGCCAAGGGCACGTTTTTGGAGAACGCTCCCCTCATCCGGACTTCGGCCGTCACCGGTGAGGGAATCCAAGAGATCCTCGATACCTTGGATCAGAAGCTCCCGCACTTGGAAGAACGAAAAAGCGACGCCCCCTTCCGGCTTCCCGTCGACCGCGCTTTCACCGTGAAAGGAGCGGGAGCCGTGGTTACGGGAACGGTTCAGTCCGGTTCCGTCACTCCCGGCACGGATCTTCTGGTCCAGCCGGAGGGATTCCCGGTCAAAGTCCGGCAAATCCAGGTTCACGGTCAAACGGTTCCCATCGCACAAGCCGGCCAGCGGGCCGCATTGAACTTGTCGGGAATCGATCACCGGAACCTGGCCAGGGGACAGACCATCATTAAACCCGAAGCCTGGAATCCGACCTGGCGGATGGACATCCGGGCCATTTCGCTTCATGACTTGTCCTTCTCTGTCCGGCAACGGAGCCGGGTAAAGGTGTTGATCGGAACCGCCGAGGTTTTCGCCGATCTGATTTTTTATGACCGCAAGGAATGGAAACCCGGGGAAGAAGTCTACGCCAGCCTGATTCTGGAAGAACCCGTGGTGGCCGGCCGGGGGGACCGGTTTATTCTGCGGCGCCCCACGCCCGCCACCACCCTCGGCGGCGGGGAGGTGGTGGAGCCCCGGGCTCCCAAGCGGAAAATTCGCTCCTCTGCCGCGGAAACCATTCGTCAATTGCATTTTTCCCCTTTGCCTCAGCGGATTCTGGAAATGTTGAAGCATGCGCTTCTTCTGGATGCCGTGGACATTGCCCGATCGGCCGGGGAATCGGTCGATGCCGTCTCCACGGAATTGGAAGCATTGAACCGGGAGGGCTCGGCTCTAAAACTGGGGGACCGTTATGCCTCAGCCGAGGCATTGGGTGTGTTGGAGAAACAGTTGAAAGATGGGTTAAAAGAATATCATGAAAACCACCCCATGTACGACGGGATCCCAAAAGCGGAATGGGCTTCCCGGTTTTTGCCTTCCCTCAGCTCCAAAGACGCGAACACGCTGTTGGAACATTGGGAAGAAGCAGGATGGATCCACCTCAAGGGAGACTCGGTCGCCCTCGCTTCCTTTGTCCCTTCTCTTCCGAAACGACTGAAGCCAAAAGCGCAATCGCTCCTGGAACGTCTGCGACGCGAGGGGCTGTCGCCGTCGGAATGGTCCCTTTTGTCAGCGGAGGCCGATCTCGATCCGGAAGAAGGAGAAGATCTTCGCGGCTACCTCATCCGACAGAAAAAGCTGGTGCCGCTGACGGCAGACCTCCTGATTCACCGGGATTCCTTCGACGGGGCTGCGGCCGCTGTAAAAAGGATCATTCACCAAAATGGAACACTCACCATGCAACAGGCCAAAAAAGAGTTCAGTCTCTCCCGAAAGTATCTGATCCCTCTGTTGGAACGGATGGACCAGGAAGGGATCACGCGCCGAAAAGGTAATGAGCGGGTGCTGACGAAATCCTGAAGAGGAAAAGGCTTCCAACATCGGAAGCCTTTCTGGATCAAAAACCTGCGATTGGTGCCAGAAACGCTGTCAAAATAACGGAAACCGCACCCAGGCCCACGGCCCACCAGCCGAGACGGCTGCCGCGACGGCCGCTGATCACTCCCAGTACAATTCCGGCGGAGCCCAGCAAAAAGGGGACGAAGAAAAAAGATAAGACCGACAGGATGATACTGATGGCCCCCAAGCCGTTTCCTTCGTCACGGGTTTCCCCATCGGCATCCTCTTCCTTCCGTTCCCTGCGGATGGGCTCGGCCACGGGAGAAACTTCGGCGGCGGCTTCCACGTCTCCTCTTCCCTCAACCGGTCACCCCGGTGCTTTTGCCGGATTTCTTCCCCTCTGTCCACATCGTCGGCTTTCATGGCCCCCTGGAATTCAACGGCATCTGTGGGATTGGGACCGGGGGTGACGCCCACCTGGTCGAAGGACCCGAGAGCTTCCAATTCGCGACCGAACTCGACTTCATTTTCAAGCTCCCGGGTAAATTCCACATCATCGGCGGCTCCCGGCTCCGGAGTAAATTTCACTTCATCGGCGGCGAAATCGGGAACGTCTCCTCCCTTGAACTCAATATCATCCGCCGCTCCCGGTTCCCGGGCAAACTCGACCTCGTCAGCGGATCGATTGATTTTCCGCTTTTTACGACGTTTATTTTTATGCTTACTCATATTCAACCCTCCCCTCTTCGGGCTTATCCATAGTATGCGACCGGCCGGCGGAGGGTATTTTGGCAGTTTATTCAACATCTACTCCCTCCGGTCTAAATTACCCTTCAAACGGTGTTCCCCGGGGAGCAGACGTGCTAAGATGAAAAAGTCGATTCGACTCGGGGGAGGCACGGACATCATGATTTCACAATGGGTGGAAGCAACGATTGAATGGTTTCAATCCTACGGCACCTGGGGACTGGCTCTCTTTTCCTTTACGGAATCCTCTTTTTTTCCGATTCCGCCGGACGTTCTTCTGATCCCGATGGGAATTGCACAGCCGGAACTGGCTTGGTGGTACGCCTTGATCACCACACTGGCTTCGGTCGCCGGAGCACTTTTGGGGCGGTGGATCGGCAAAAAACTGGGGCGTCCGGTTATGCTCCGTTTTTTCAAACAGGAAAACGTGGAAAAAGTGGAGGATTATTTTGATCGGTATGGCGGATTTTCCCTGGCCATAGCCGGATTCACTCCCATCCCGTACAAAGTTTTCACCATTGCTTCCGGCTTATGCAACGTCCGGATCCGGGAAGTCATCCTTTGGTCGTTGTTGGGAAGGGGCGGACGTTTTTTTTTGGAGGCCCTGATCATCGTTATTTTGGGGAAAGCCGCCGGTGCTTTCATCGAACGGTATTTTGGCGCACTCACCGTATCCGTCGTGGCGGTGGCACTTCTGGCCGCTTTGATCTGGCATCTCGTCAAACGAAAAAAGCGGAATTGAAAAAGCACCCGGCCTGGTGAGCCGGGTGCTTTCAGGTGGGAGTCAACCCTGAATTTCGGTGAAACGATAGTCATTCGGTCCGACCGTGTGCCGCAGCACGTTTTTCACTTCAGGCTGTTGCAACACGATGGTGTTGTAATAGTAAATCGGGAACAGAGGCATTTCTTCAAACAGGCGCTCTTCCGCTTTGTGAAGAACCTCCATTCGCTTGTCTTCATCCGTTTCATTACGGGCCTGGGAAAGGAGCTTATCATACTCCTTGTCGCTCCAACCGGTCCGGTTCATCGGGTGATCGGTCTGGAAGCTTTCCAGATAATTGTACGGGTCGTTGTAATCCGGCAGGAAGCTGGAACGGGAGACGATGTAGTTGCCGCTCTTCTGGTCGTCGAAATAAGTTTTCACTTCCCGGGCCTGCAGTTTCACTTTGACGCCCAGATGTTTCCGCCACATATCCTGGATGGTCTCCGCCACTTTTTTATGCGTATCGTCTTTATTGTAAAGGATGCTGATTTCCGGAAGATTGTCCCAGCCTTCTTCCTTCATTCCTTCTTCCAGCAGCTTTTTGGCTTCGTCCAACTGAGCGTCTTCGATATAGGTCTCCCCGTTTTCCCGGAAGTCCCCCGCTTCGGTTTGGGTTCCCGGAGCCACGTAGGCATAGGCGGGTTTTTGTTTCCCTTGGATCACATGATCCACGATGGTCTTCCGGTCAACCGCCAAAGCGAGAGCTTTTCGGATTTTTTTATTGGTAAAAGGTTCTTTCTCCGTGTTGAAACGGTAAAACTCAAGTCCTGACCCGTCCATCACTTTGGCTTCCCCGCTTTCGATCACCTTGCCCTGAAGATCCGGGGGAGCCACGCCCAAGTGCAGGTTTCCCTGCTTGTACATCTGATATGCCGTGGTGGCATCGGCGATCATGGACCATTGGACACCCGGGAGCTTCACCTTGTCGGCATCCTGGTAGTGTTCATTTTTCACGGCCACGATTTTTTCATCATGTTTCCAGCTCTTCATCTTGAAGGGGCCGTTGGAAACGTAGTTCTTGTCGTCGCCGAAGGGATTCTCTTGGCCCTCCACCCCTTTTTTATAAACCGGAGCGAAGGGAGTATACGCCGTCAACTGCTCGAAAAAGGGAGTCGGTTGTTCCAGTTCCACCACCAAAGTGTGATCGTCCTTCGCCTTTACGCCAACCTCGTCGGCACTCGCTTTGCCGGCGTTGTACTTTTCCGCATTCTTGATAAAAAACATGAGGAATGAAGCACTGGAGGCGGTTTTCGGATCCATGACCCGTTTCCAGGCATATTCAAAATCATGGGCCGTCACCGGTTCTCCGTTGGACCATTTGGCCTCGTCCCGGAGCGTGAAGGTATATGTAAGGCCATCCTCCGATTTGTCAATCTTTTCGGCCACCGCGGGTTGGGCCTGATGGTTTTTGTCCAGGCGCGTCAACCCCTCAAACAGGTTGTTCACCACTTCCATCGAGTCGCTGTCAAAGGCCAGAGCGGGGTCGATTGAGGTGGGTTCCCCGTTGGACAGATTCAGCTTTAACGTCGGACTTTTGGCTGTGTCGGCATCCGGTTGCTCCTCACCCCCGCAACCCGCCAGAAACACGTTGACAGCCAGCAATACGGCCAAAAGACCCATCCAAGATCTTTTCATCTTCCATGCCCCCTTAAGCGATTTTCTTTTCTAAATATTTTCTATCAACGAAATCGCCATTCCTCCTTTATAATAAAATTTAACGGGACCAATCCTTGCCCAACCGGCGTGCGAAGGAGGAAAAACATGAACATTCGTTACGTAAAAGAGATCGTCGCCAACCTGTGGTTGGAGCCGGAAACCGTTCGCGAGGCGGACCGGCCGGCACTCGGGTCTCCCATACAGCTTCACGAATGGATGGAGATGGATTTGAAGGAACGGAAAGATCTCGTGGGAAGGCTGGAGTCCCAGGTGCTTTATGGAGAACCGGTCTTGGTTGACGAAGAGCGCGACGGGTGGTCCAGGGTCTCCGTGCCGGGGCAATTCACCCCCAAAGACCCCCGGGGATACCCGGGTTGGATCCCGAGCGCCCAGTTGGGATATGACCCCGATTTCCACCATGCCCTGGAAAGGGAACCCCTGGTTCGGGTTACAGCCGACCGCTCCCGGTTGATTTTGGCATCGGGAGAACGGGTGGAAATCAGCTTTATGACCAAGCTGCCGAAAATCGGAGAAGCTGACGGGGAAGTGGTGGTGCTGACTCCGGACGGCCGTGCGGGGCGTCTTCCCGCGGAAGATGTCCGCATCGGCCAAACCCCGGTTCAATCCCCCGAAGACCGGATCCGGACCGCCGAAGGATTCATCGGCCTCCCCTATCTTTGGGCGGGGATGTCCTCCTTCGGTTTTGACTGTTCCGGTTTTATGTACCGCATCTTCGAATCCGGCGGAATCCGCATTCCCCGGGACGCGGACATCCAGGCCACCTGCGGTGAACGGGTCTCATGGGAAGAGCTGGCTCCGGGTGATCTGGTCTTTTTCGCCTACGAACAAGGAAAAGGGACCATCCATCACGTCGGGATGTACATCGGGGAAGGAGCCTTCATTCACTCCCCCCATACGGGAAATCCGATTCGGATCAACCGGCTCACCGACGAACCCTACCATGGCGAATTCTGCTGGGGTACCCGGTACCGGGGCGGCGAAATACCCAAATAACCTCCACTCATCCGATGGCGGAGAAAAGCTGGAGCACCTCATCCTGCAGCTTTTCTCCGTTTTTTTCATCCAGCAGGCCGTTGACCAGCAGAGAAAAGGCCAACGTCGGTTCCTTCCCCCTCAGCAGATAACCGCTCAGGGATTTCACGCCGGACAGAGTGCCGGTTTTGGCTGCCACCTCCACCCCGTCGGGAAGAAACGCGCGTCGGTCCCGCAGCGTGCCGCTTTTTCCGTAGCGGGGGAGACTCTTTAACCAGGCGGTGAACCAGGGATGTTTTTTTCGGGCCCAAACCAATGCCCGATTCAGGGAAGACGGGGTGGAAAGGTTGTACATCGAAAGACCCGACCCGTCGGCCATTACCTCCGGCGGGACAAGCCTTCTCTTCGCCAGGCGACCCAGAACCTTTTGGATCCCGGCCTCCTGGGAAAGGAAACCGGTTTCTTTCAGTCCCAGGGACCGGAGCAAGACTTCCGCCACCAGATTGTCGCTTTCCCCGTTGACCAGGGACAGGGCCTCAACCAGGGGACGTGACGCCTGATCCACCCGGATCGACGGCTGGCGGGGGAAAGGTCCCGTCCTCACTTCCCCACCCCGGGGGACCCGGATTCCTTCCTCCCGCAAAACCTCCAGGAAGACCTGAGCAAAAAATTCCGGCCCGGATGCCACCGCTGCCCGGACTTCCGGATCCCCCCGGAAAACCTCCCCTTCCAGACGGAAACCGTACGGTCCCTCCGTCCGAAAAATGCGAATCTCCGCGTCCGGATCTTCGCTCCAACTCAAACGCACTTCGGCCCCGGCCCGGCATTGCACCGGAGAAAAGCCGATCACCTCCGGGGTGGGGGAGGAGGGGTCAAACCGGAATGCGATCCGGTTGTGCTCCATATTCAGGGCATGGACAGGGGCCGAATAACCCTGGGCCAAATCGTCCCACGCCCACCCCCTCCCCCAGGGAGCATCCCGGTTGAGCCCGTCATCCAGCAGGACCGGGCCTTCCAGCCGGGTCAGCCCCTGCCTCCGAAGGGCCCTTGCCACCTCGGTTGCGGCGTTCACGTCAAAGGAAGGATCACCGCCCCCCCGTATCCATAAGCGGCCCCCTTCCTCCGCGGCAAACCGGGTGTACCACCGGTGTTCGGGGCCCAGCTCTTCCAGGGCCGTCAACGTCGTCCATATTTTGTTGTTGGAAGCGGGAACAAACCGCTTTTCCCCGTCCAAATCCCACCGGCGGCCGGTGCGGAAACAAAAGAGAGCGCACCCGACCCGTGCGCCCTTCTCCCCTGACCGGGCGGCCCAAGCTCCGATCAAACGATTCATTTTCTCCGGCAGGTTCATCCGGAATCCCCCGTTCGTTCAAGGTGACGGTCCAGATAGCGGTAGATCCGCCGAACCAGCTCCCGGTTGCCCCCCAGATCCAACATCCGTCCCCGGGTGGCGGCATGGATGTCGACAGCCATCCGAACCGGTGACTCCGAAAAAACGGTGACCACGACATCGTGTTTGAAGCCGAAGTGGTTTTTGAACTCGATCATGATTTCTCCCCGCTCGGCGTCCACGTGCACCAGACGAAAAGCGCCGTCTTCTGAAGGAAGCTTTTTCAGACATTCTGCGGCTTCTTTCGCCTGCCCTCGGTAGCGGCGGGTTCGAAAGTCCGGCTCCGCCGCCCGGTCCGAGGTGTCCGCCACCCCGGTGATGATGCGCTTCAACCCTGACATGACACGTCTTCTCCCCTTTTATCGCCGTATCATCTGTTCCAACCGATCCAACCGCTGAAGAATCTCCTGGATGACCCGGTCCTGGTCTTCATCCGGCATGGCCCGTTTATGGCGCTTGGAATTTTGATTCGCCTTTTTGAGCTGTTGTTTCAGTTTTTCGTTTTCCTCCAGCACATCTTCGTAGCTGCGGATCACCTGGTCGAGGAATTCGTTCACTTCATCCACGTCGTAGCCCCGAAGAGATGTTTTGAAGTCTTTATCGAATATATCCCGCGGTGTCAGTCGCATCTGAACTCCTCCCTCTTTTATATATTGAACGGGACTCCCGCTTTCAGAAAGGCGTGAAAAACGGAACTACCTTATTTTATCATAACGACCTATTTCACGGGAGTTCAACCAACGGCCCTTTTCACGCAACAAAAAAAACCCCGGAAACCGGGGTACGAGGGTCTCAAGTTATCTGGCAGCCGGGAACGTCCGCTCCACCAGATCCGAAAACTGCTGCATCAAACCGGAGACCGGCCGACCGTTCCGGACATCCCGTGCATAGTCCCCCAACTGTTTGACAAAGTCCGGATTGGCAGAGACAAACACCCGGTCAATGCTGGGATCCACCCGACGCACCCTTTTGGACACCTGATCTTTGACTTTATTGGTCAGTCTCCCGTTGTAGTCTTTCTCCATCATGACCCCGACATAAGCCGTCCGGTCCGTCACCATGACGGTGGCGGAATCAACCGAATCCAACCGGGTGACGGACTCAGCCACGTTATCGGCGACCCGCATGTTCTGAGCAACCTGGGTCCGTCCGGGATCCGTCCGATCCTGATAACGAACCTGCTGTGTCCCCATATCCCTTTGGCGGGATTCTTCCGGCCGGTTCTGCGTGGCACAGCCGACAGCGGTGACGACCAGACCGAGGGCGGTCAGCAGAACGAATCCTTTGGAAAGCTTGCGCATATTCATTCTCTCCTTTTCATGAAGAGTCAGGCCTAGTATCCGACGAAGAAGAAAAAAATATGTACTCAAAAAAAACCGCCCGGAACGGACGGTTTTTTTCGATAACGCTTATTCGTCGCTGCTGATAAACAGAAGAACGAAGCGCAGCAGTTCAAGCAAGGCGTAAAGAGTGGTGGCCACATAGGTGAGGGCAGCTGCGTTCAACACTTTGCTGACTCCCCGCTCTTCGACGTTGCGGATGAACCCTTCCTTCACCATGATGGCCTTCGCCCGGCTGCTGGCATTGAATTCCACGGGCAGGGTGATCACTTGGAAGGCAACCGCCGCGGAGTAAAGCAGAATACCGAGACCGAACAGCCCCATCGCTCCCATGAGCAACCCTCCGATCAACAGGAAGGGAGCAATCCCGGAGGCGAAGTTGGCGACAGGGAACAACCGGTGACGGAGCACCAGGGCCCCGTAAGCTTCTTTATGCTGAATGGCGTGGCCGCATTCGTGAGCTGCCACGGACACGGCGGCAATCGAGTTGGAGTGGTACACCGGTTCCGACAGCCGGACCGTCCGTGAGATCGGATCGTAATGATCGGTCAACCGTCCGCGGACCGGCTCCACCGCCACATCGTAAAGGCCGTTCTGGTCCAGGATGCGACGGGCCACTTCCTGCCCCGTCATCCCGGAAGAAGCCTGGACTTTGGACCACTTTTTAAAACTGCCTTTGACCCGGAACTGGGCCCAGATCACCAGCCCAAACGCAGCGAAAACGACCAGGAGCATGATCAGGTTGATGTTCATTTTCGCATTTCCCCTTTTTTGATGATTGGTGTAGGTTCGCTCTGCTGTATGTTCCCATCCGCTCCCTCAGAATGTGACCCCCTGATATTGTCGGGGTATAGTCCAAATCCCTCTTAGTCGATACTGTATATCGTCACACGTGAGTAACAACTGTCGATACCATTGGCGGTATCTGTGCGGAAGACGGGTTTTGGTCTTCCGGATCAAAGCCGGACGCCTGAACCATTCCCGTTCCAGCCATTTGGAAGGAGCAGACGGGAAAGGACAAGCTGCTTCCATTTCGACGGGGGACAAGACGAATAAAACGGCGAAAACCAGAAGATACAGATTGCGTTGAACCATGTCCATCCCCCCGTCATAGGTATGATCGGTTCCTGGTATTATTATATCATATCCGGTAAACCGTGTTTCTTTCCTCCCCCGCCGGGGAAAAGGTTCAGGAGGCTGTCACGAAGTTCATCACGAGGCCGCCGATCAAAATCACCGCCAACAACAGGACAATCCAGAGGCCGATATTGGATTTTCCCACGGGAACCCCTCCACATCACCTTTTTTCCTGTAGAATATATCAGTGTAAAACAATTGTAAACATCCCATGAACATCCCTTGTCCATCCCATGAACACTTTTTCAAACTCTGATAGAATGGGGAAGGATTCCTTCGAAGGAGGTAAGAGATGGACCTGTTAGAAAAACTCGTGGACTTTGACAAGCTGAAAGAATTTCACTTCCTTTGGGAACTCGTTCTGATCCTGGTTGCCGTCAAACTGGCCGGTCATTTCAGTAAGAAAATCGGCCAACCCTCCGTTTTCGGCGAGCTGTTGGTGGGGATCATCCTCGGGCCCGCGCTCCTGGGCTGGATCGAGGTGGATCCCAAACATCCGGGGCTGATCAAGGAACTGGCGGAAATCGGGGTGATTCTGCTCATGTTCCTGGCCGGTTTGGAAACCGATGTGGAGGAATTCAAAAAGACGGCTTACGGATCCTCCCTCGTGGCTGTGGGCGGAGTGCTTTTCCCGTTGATCTTGGGTTTTGGCATCGGTCTCGCTTTCGGATATGAAACCCACACCTCGATCTTCATCGGAACCCTGCTGGTGGCCACCAGCGTGAGCATCTCAGTCCAAACCTTGCGTGAGCTGGGGAAACTGCAGAGCAAGGAAGGCGTTACCATTCTGGGCGCCGCGGTGCTCGACGACGTCCTGGGGATCATCATTCTCTCCGTAGTCGTCGGTTTTGCCGCCGGTGGCGGCGGTGGAGGGAGCGTCCTGGACATCGTCATCCTCTTGGGCAAGATTGTCCTGTTCTTCATATTGACCGCCCTCATCGGACGCCATTTACTTCCCCGCCTGTTCCGGTGGGCGGCCAACCTGATGACATCGGAAGTGCTGCTCACCTTCGGCATCATCTCCGCCCTCGGCTTCGCCTATTTCGCCGAGATGTTCGGACTGGCGGGCATCGTTGGTTCTTATTTCGCCGGCCTGATGCTCAGCCTGACCAAATTCCGGACGGAACTGTTTGAACGCGTGGAGATCGTTTCCTTCTCCTTCTTCGTCCCCATCTTCTTCGTCAGTATCGGGGTCACCGCCAAAGTAAGCGGTCTCACCGCGGAAATCGTGATGCTGATGGTGGTGCTGTCCATCGTCGCCATCCTCTCGAAGCTGATCGGAGGCGGGCTTGGAGCCAAAATGGCCGGATTCAACTGGCGAAGCTCCGCCGGGATCGGTGCCGGGATGGTCGCCCGCGGGGAAGTGGGGCTGATTGTCGCATCCATCGGTCTCACCCGCGGTCTGATCGACAACGAACTCTTCACCGTCACGGTGATCATCGTGTTGGTAACCACCCTGGTCACGCCGCCGATGCTGAAAGGGATCTTCAGTTCCAAAAAAACCGCAAAACAAGATTCCTGAGATACAAGACACGAAAAACGCCCACATCGAAAGATGCGGGCGTTTTTCGTGGATTTCGGGAGATCGATCAATGTTTCGGTTTAAAGGTGTGGCAACAGGTTTCCGCGGAGTCCTTTGCGGAATAATCCTGGTGTTGGGTGTCGACCGCTTCTCCACCGATTGTTTCCTCGTACTCACGATCGGCGTGCTCGTCGATGTCGACCATGATCGCATCGGCTCCGCAATTGTTCCCCGGTTCCCAATAGGAGCAATTGGCGACACTGCATTTCACCTGAGTCATTCTGTTCACCCCCTGTCCCTCATTATGGGCCAGGGAGAGGCAATCTATAGCTGGCGAATTAATCCGGGGTTTTGTCCGCTTCCCGCAGCTCTTTGAGAATTTCGTTGATCGACTCGAAGGTGATGCCGCGTTCGTTGCGGGCCGACACTGTCAGGTAGACATCCGCACTGAATGTGGGGATGTGCTCCTTCACTTCCACTTCCGTTTCTCCATACTTTTTGCGGAAGACGGGTTGGTCCCCGATTTTTTTCCACCCCAACCGGGTCAGTTCTTCCTCGTAGAGATCGTAGTCTTCTTCCTTAATGTTGAGTAACACACTGGTTACTTTCACGATGAACCTCCTTCAGCCTTTGCTGTCCAACAGTATACCACAATCTTCCGGGGGTTCAGTCCATAAACAGGAAATCCCCTTCTTTTCGCATCCCCACGTTTAATACGAGGCCCATCGCCATCATATGAGTGATCAACGAACTCCCCCCATAGCTGACAAAGGGGAGGGGAAGGCCGGTGATGGGGAGCATTCCCACCGTCATCCCGATGTTTTGGAACACCTGGAACACCACCATGCCGGCCACCCCCGCAACGATATAAGCTCCGAAGGGGTCCCCGCTGTTGATTCCCACCTGGATGATGCGATAAACCAAAAAGATGAAGGTGCACAACAGGATACTCCCGCCGATAAAACCGAATTCCTCCGCCCACACGGCAAAGATAAAATCGTTATGGGGCTCGGGGATCCATTTTCCCTGAGCCTGGGTCCCGTTGTGAAGCCCCTTTCCGTACAGCTGTCCCGAGCCGACCGCAATCATGGACTGGGTCAGTTGATACCCGGCTCCGCTGGGGTCGGAAGCCGGATTGATGAAGGTTTCGATCCGTTGGATCTGGTGATCCGCGAGAATCGTTCGGAGGAGCGGGTGCTCGGTAAAAAACAGAAACAGAATCCCGCCGATCACAAGCGTTGCCGCCATCATCCCCGCCAGAAAGATCCGCCAGTCCAATCCCGCAGCCAGCAGGATGCTGCCCGCGATCCCGATCAGAACCAAGGCCGTCCCGAGATCGGGTTGCTGAAGGATCAGGATAAACGGAAGAGCAAAGAGGGCCAGCACCTTACCTATTTCCCTCCAACCCCGGATGGGGAGGGTGGGGACCTCGGCCGTCACCTTGGCCAACGTGACGATCAAAAAAAGCTTCATCAATTCCGACGGCTGGAACTGAAATCCCCCGATCCGAAGCCATTGCTGCGCCCCTTTAACCGTGACGCCCACACCGGGAACCATCACCAACAGAAGCAGGAGGATCCCCAGGCCGTACAAAATGTAAACGAATCTTCCCTGCATCAGAACGCGGTAGTCAAACAGGAGGACGGCCACCAAAGATAGAATACCTACAAGGTACCAAACCACCTGCTGTTCCACGTAAGACGGATTGGAGGAGTGGGTCGCGCCTGAGATGGCAACAATGCTGATGATGGCCAATACCAGGAGCAATAAGATCAAAGGGAAATCCAGTTGCCGGATCATGCGGCTGGGCTTCATCCTTCACAACACCCGATTTTGTTTGGTAAATTGGCTTACATGACAAGTATAACGCAACATCTTCGGGGTTTGGAACCGCCAAAAATCACGGATTGAAGCCGGATTCCACCACCGGAGGCACCGAACATTCTGGATGAAGGGGATCGTTATGTCACGGGGCAAACCTGATTTCTGGATGATGTTCATCATTTTCCTGCTGACGGGATTCGGGCTGGTGATGGTGTTCAGCGCCAGCTACTACGATGGTCTGATCCGTTACGACGACAGTTACTACTATTTCAAACGACAGTTGTTCTGGGCCTTGGGAGCGGTTTTCCTCTTTTTCGTCTTCTCCAACATTCCCTACACCCTGTACCGCAGGCATGTGGGAGCCATCCTTCTCAGCAGCCTGGCACTGCTGAGTCTCGTTTTCATTCCCGGAATCGGCCAGACCGTGAACGGGGCAACCCGGTGGATCCAGCTGGGGCCCATCGGTTTTCAGCCCTCCGAATGGGCCAAGGTGGGTGCTGTCATCTACACCGCGTCGATCATGGTGAAAAAGAGGGACGTTCTGGGAAGCTTCCGGAAGGGACTGCTTCCTCCCCTGATCGTGCTCGGACTGATGGCTTCCTTGATCGTCCTGGAACCCCATTTCAGCAGCACCGTCATCCTGATCGGAACCTGTATGACCGTCATTTTTTGCGCGGGAGCCCGGATCAAGCACCTTCTCCTTTTGACCTCGGCCGGCCTCCCCCTCCTGATCTGGGTGATGGTGTTCGAAGAATATCGGCTGCAACGGCTCCTCATCTTTCTCGATCCTTGGAAAGACAAAACCGGAAGCGGATACCAGACGATTCAGTCGCTCTTTGCCATCGGACCCGGCGGCTTGTTGGGCAAAGGGTTGGGAAACAGCATTCAGAAGCTGGCGTACCTCCCGATGCCACAAACCGATTTTATCTTTGCCGTGACAGCCGAAGAGCTGGGTTTTGTCGGTGGCGCGTTTCTGATCGGATTGTTTATCGCTTTCGTCATCCGCGGCATCCGCATCGCGTTGAAGGCCCCGGACCAGTTCGGCGTCCTCCTGGGCATCGGGATCGTGACCATGTTTGCCCTGCAGGCCCTCTTCAACCTGGGGGTGGTCACGGCCATCCTGCCGGTGACGGGGGTACCCCTGCCTTTCATCAGCTACGGAGGCTCCTCCTTGGTCATCTCCATGATGGCCGCGGGGATCCTGTTGAACATCTCCCGTTACCAAACCGCCGCCGCCACCTCAAAATCCAAAGAAAAAACCGGGTACCCCCGGCCGCAACTGGTCCCCCCTTCCCGACCCTTTCGGATATGACCGCTTGAAGCACTCCCCTCAGTGGAGTGCTTTTTTACAACCCGTAAAATTGAGTCATCTCATCGGAACCATTATACTGAAATAGAAATCAACGGTTGGGACTTCCCCATGAGGACTGGCACCTCGACCAGGGCAACCTGGACCTCTCCGAAATCCCGCCGGAAGGCGTTTTTTACAACCGGATGAGCGCTTCTTCCCATACCCGGGAGCACCGCTTCGCACCGGAGCTGACCGCCGCCGTTCTTTCCTGGCTGGAATCCCACGGGCGCCTGGTTCTGAACGACAGCCGGGCGCTTTCGCTGGAAGTGAGTAAAGTGGCGCAGTATCAGGCCCTGCGGGCCCATGGCGTCCGGACACCCCACACCGTGGCCGCCGTCGGTAAAGAACACCTCTTGGAAGCAGCCCGGTCCTTCCCCCGTCCCTTCATCACCAAACACAACCGTGCCGGCAAGGGGCTGGGGGTTCAGTTGTTCCACAGCGCGGAAGCCCTTGAACGTTACGTCCACAGCCCCGCCTTTGAAGAACCCATCGACGGGATCACTCTGCTTCAGGAATACATCGAATCCCCCGACTCCACCATCACCCGGTGCGAATTCATCGGCGGGAAATTCTTCTACGCCGTCCGGGTGGACACCTCGGAAGGCTTCGAACACTGCCCGGCGGATGCCTGCCGGATCGACGACGCCTTCTGCCCCACCACGGAAGACCCCCGGCCCAAGTTTGAGATCATCGGCTTTTACCACCCGGTTCTGGAGAAATACGAAGCATTCCTCCGGGCCAACGGCATCCAATTCGCCGGGATCGAATTCATCCGCAACGCGGACGGCGAACTCTTCACCTACGATGTCAACACCAACACCAACTACAACTCCGACGCCGAAACCAAAGCCGGGAAATTCGGCATGCGGGCGATCGCGGAAACCCTGGGGAAGGAACTGGAACGACTGAGAGAAAAAGCGAAGACGGGTGCATGAAAAGGATCCGGCATCGAATCCTTTTTTTGTTAGTCCTGACCGTACTGTTATCTTTTTCCCCCTGCTTTCGACCAAATAAAACAAAAAAATGAGCCCTTGCGGGCTAATCCTTTGTAACCACCCTCTCAGGTCACCATTCCCTCTGCCGGGCTGCTGGCGGAGGCGGTTTCTTTTTTGGGGATGCGGCCGGCTTCATATCCCAGGCGTCCGGCTTCCACGGCCAGCTTCATGGCCCGGGCCATCCGGACGGGATCGCGGGCGCCGGAGACGGCGGTGTTGAGAAGGATGCCGTCGGCCCCCAGTTCCATGGCCCGGGCGGCGTCGGCAGGGGAGCCGATACCGGCATCGACGATCACCGGGACCTTTGCCCGGCGGATGATCAGCTTCAGGTTCAGGGGGTTGAGAATCCCCTGGCCGGATCCGATCGGGGACGCGCCGGGCATGACGGCATGGGCGCCCGCTTCCTCCAGCCGCCGGGCCAGGATGGGGTCGTCGCTGGTGTAGGGAAGGACAATGAAGCCTTCCTCCACCAACTGCCGGGTGGCCTTCAGGGTTCCCACCGGATCGGGGAGAAGGGTTTCCTCATCCCCGATCACCTCCACTTTCACCATGTCACTCAGGCCGGATGCCCGGGCGAGCCGGGCCAGACGGACCGCTTCCTCTGCCGTCTTCGCCCCGGCGGTGTTGGGAAGAAACCGGAAGCGCTTCCGGTTCAGCCGTTCCAGAAAACCCGGCTCCTCCGGGTGGTCCAGGTTGACCCGGCGCAGGGCGAAGGTCAGGACATCGGTCCCCGACGCTTCCACCGCTTCCGCCTGGACCTTGAGGGACGAAAACTTCCCTGTTCCCAAAAACAAGCGGGATTGACATTCATATGGTCCGATCTTGAGCATGCTTCATCCTCCCCCCACAAATTGGACGATCTCCACACGATCCCCGTCGGCAAGAAAGGCCTCTTCCCGCCGGTTTCCATCCACGATTTCCCGGTTCTTCTCCACCACCACGATGCGGTCGGCAAGGCCGAGGTGGGCCACCAGGTCCTCCACCGTACGCACCGTCGAAGGGAAATCCCGGTCTTTTCCGTTCACACGGACTCGCATCCTTTCCTACCTCCTTTCTCCCGCCAACACCCGCCCGGGTGAAAAAGGGTTCAACCGGGGAACCGGCCTTCCCAGGAGCAGGTCCGCCAGTCCCCGGCCCGTGGCGGCACTCAGGAGAATCCCGTTCCGGAAGTGGCCGCAGGCAACCCACAGGTTTTCGTGCTCCGGGGCACGCCCCAGGTACGGGAGCCCGTCCGGCGTGCCCGGCCGCAGTCCGGACCAGGCCCGCTCCCAATCCGCCTCCCCGAGCCCGGGAACCAGCCGGACGGCTTCACGGAGCAACCCGTGAACGGCTTTGGCCGACACCCCCGGGGAGGTGTCCCCCGGAAGCTCCGTCGCCCCGACAATCACCCGTCCGTCGGCCTTGGGGACGAGGTAACACCCCTTGGCAAACAGCGTGCGGCGAAAGAGCGGCCGGTGCCAGCGAAGGGCCAGGGACTCTCCCTTCACCGGCACCACGGGAAGCCGGAGACCGATGGCTTCGGCCAGGATTCCGCTCCAGGCTCCTGCGGCGAACACGACCTTCTCAGGGTGGATCCTGCCCGCCGAGGTCTCCAGCTCCCGGATGCGCCCCCCCTCGCAACGGAACCTTCGCACTTCAGCCCCTTCCAGCAGCTCGGCGCCGGTGAGGCTCGCGCCGCGGGCGAGTGCCTGGACCAGGCGCGGAGCGGAAACCTGGCTGTCTCCGGGGATGAACAAGCCGCCTGCCACCCCCTCCCCAAGGGCCGGCTCCCGGCGGAGGAGGGTCTTGGGGTCCCACCATTCCGCCGTCTCTCCCTGTTCCCGCTGCCATGCTCCCCGCTCGCGAAGCTCCTCCCCCTCCGCCGGATCCCCGGCCAGGCGCAAAAGCCCCGTCCCGTCCCATTCGATGTCCAGGCCGGTCTTCTCCTTCAGCTCCCGGGCCAGCGATGGAAACATCTCTCGGCTGGCCAGGCACAGGTCCACCATCGGTCCTGGAAACCCGCTTTCCACCTGAGCCCCCAACATCCCCGCCGCCGCGGAAGAGGCTTTTTCCCCGATGCGGTCTTTTTCCAGCAGGGTGACCGACACCCCTTCGCTTGCCAGGTGATAGGCGATGGAACAACCGATCACGCCTCCGCCGATCACGGCAACCTCCGGCGTTTTGACGTTCATGTTTCCTCCTCCCAAACTCGCATCTTTTCTTTCAACCTCCGGGCGGCCGCCCCGGGATCCCGCGCATTGGACAAAGCCGAGATTACCGCCACGCCGGCACAGCCGGTTCCGGATAACAGGGGCACCCGTTCCCCGGTGATGCCCCCGATGGCGAGCACCGGAATGCGGACGGCCCCCGCCGCCTCCCGAAGACGGGCCGTTCCTTTCGGCGGAAGACCGGGTTTGCTCCCGCTTGGAAAAACATGACCGAAAAACAACCAGTCCGCCCCTTCCCGCTCCTTCTTCACCGCCGATTCCACCGAGTGGACCGAGCACCCCACCTGAAGCCGTCCGCGGTCGGCGATTCCCGCTTCCGGCTTCTCCCGTTCCGGCAGGTGGATTCCTGCACAACCCAGGGTTCGGGCCACTTCCGGGCTTCCGTTGATCACCAGCTGCCCCCGTTTGACCCTTCCTTCTTCGAGGAGTGCTTTTGCCCATCGGAAAAGCGCCTCCGCCGACCCTTCCTTTTTCCTGAGGTGGATCCGGTCCACCCACGGCCCGATGCGCCGGCAGAGCCAAAGGAGTTGATCCAGCGTCTGGTGCGGGGCACTCACATAATGAAGCTCTCCCACGCCATCCCCCCTCTTATGCCCACAAAAAAACCGGCATCCCCTGGGGATGCCGGTTGCCACTCGATCTTCACGAAATCGGATGCGGTCGGCCCCCACTTTCTTACGCTGGCATGAACCAGGTCAAGTTCAAAGGGTTGAGGCCACAGGCCTCTCTCAGCACTTCCGTGCACCCCCAGTGGTACCGTCAAAGAGATGAAGTTTTCATTATTTTAACAACCCCCCGTCCCGGGGTCAACCAAGGATCCGGCTGGTTCAGTAGAGCCTCGGTTGGGGAACTTCCACCCGAACGTCCCCGTACACGTAGGTCTGACAGCCGAGCCGGAACCCTTTTTCCACCTGTTCCTCCCCCAGTCGGAGGATCTCCCGGTCCCCGACCTCGCTTAATTTCTCCGCTCCTTCCAACACGCGGATCCGGCAGGATCCGCAACGGCCCGATGTGCAGTTGAAAGGAATCATGATGGAACGGGAAATCGCTTCATAAAGAAGGTTTTCCCCTTCCTGACATTCGAAGGATTTTTCCTGGGGTCCGATTTTGACTGCCACCTGTGGCATATGGATTCCCTCCTGTCGACTTCGATCATCGATTTTGCTGTCCGCTTTTTTCCATCAGCATTTTCTTCAAAACCTGTGCGTTGTTCTCTTTTTCATCTTTGCTGGCAAACAGGAGTGTCACCCGTTCCCCCTCCAACCGGTTCAGCAGGCGATCCAAATCTTCGGGATCGATCCCGGCGCGGTAATCTTTTTCAAAAGTGTTGAAATCCCCGTCTTCGTGGAATCGTTTGCGGAGCTCGTCCGAAGGTGCCAATTCCTTGGGCCAAAGATCGACCCGGGCTTTTTCTTTGCTCAAGCCCCGCGGCCAGAGCCGGTCCACCAGCACCCGGGTTCCGTCGGCAACTTCCGGTTCTTCATATACGCGTTTGATACGGAATTCCATTCGGCTCACCCCTTCGGGAATGGGTTTTATACCGGTCACCACCCGAAAAAAACCAGCACATAGTGACTCAGTGTGGCAAAGAGCAGACCGGAACAGACGGTGCCCACCGCGATCGACCCGGCGGAGATCCAAAAAGGCACGCCAAAGAAAGCAGCGGCAAAACAGGCGCTGTAAGCACCCGTCCCCGGGACGGGAACAGCCACAAACAGAAAAAGACCGACGGCTGCCCCGTACTTGCGGATGGGGCCCCCTTTTTCCACCGCCCGCTTCTGAATTCGTTCAAAGAACCTCCGATAACGGGGGGAAAATCGGTATAACCGTTCCATCAAGGGCTCAAAAAAGTACAGCAGCGGGACGATGGGGAGCAAATTCCCGATAATGCCGAAAAAAAGACCCTGATAATAAGGAAGGCCGATCAGGGTGGCGAAGGGGATCGCTCCGCGCAGTTCGATAAAGGGCAGGCCCGCAAGAAATAACACTTGCAATTGCTTGGGAAACAAGGCCAACCATTCAAGCATCAGGTTTTTCTTCTCCTCTCCACTAAACACGGCATCCGTTTATCTCTGGTGTTCCTTTTCTTATATCCTATGTGAATGAAGGGTCCGGGGGTTGGACCCCCACCCGCACGTTCTCAAATTCTCACGCATTGAACCGGTTGCGCTGCTGGTAAATCACGCGGCCAACCCAGACCAAAAACAACGGGATCGCGATCCATAGAAACAGAACGCCGTATCGGTGCATGACGTGAAATACATTTTCCCAGTGGGCTCCCAAAAGATAACCGAGACCCACAAAGGTGGTGCACCAAGTCAGCGCCCCGGTATAGGCATAGGCCGCAAAACGTCCGGGAGAAAGGTTGGAGATCCCCGCCATGTACGCGGTCACATGGCGTACTCCCGGGATGAAATAACCAAAGAAGAGAACCCAGTTTCCGTATTTGCGAAACAGAAATTGGGAAATCCTGAGCCGCCTCCGAGTAATGAAGATCTTACTTCCATATCGCTTGAGGAAGGGATAGCCGAGACGACTTCCCAAAAAGTAACTGACGGTAATCCCGCAGACGGAACCGCTCAGGGCGCTGATAAAGGTGAAAAAGAGATTCAGCCTCCCGATGGAAGCGAGATAACCGATAAAGGTCATCAAGATCTCATCGGGTAAGGGAAGACCCACGATACCCAGCATCAGGAAGAAAAAGATGCCCAGATATCCATATTGTGATAGAATGTCAAACATTGTCTGTTCCATGGTTCAACCCCGTTTTCTTCTTTGGCAATACCTATAGAATAACATAACTCCCCCCGGCTAAAAACCGAAAGGACGTGCCGGCTGGTACCAGTATATGTACAGCGGCGATTTCTTTAAAACCGCGTGAAGAAATTGCCAAAAAAACAGGCGGGTTTTTCACCGCCCGACAGTCTCAGGGGAGTGCCGGTCAGGCGTCCACGTCCCCCAACACGATATCGACCGCCCCGAGAATGGCGATCAGGTTGGCCACATTCTCCCCTTCCAGAAGCCGGGGCAGGATTTGGAGGTTGCTGAAGGAAGGACGCTTCCAATGGATCCGCCAAGGTTTATCCTTCCCCTTGCTGACCAGGTGAACCCCGAGTTCCCCGCGGGGATTTTCCACCGCCGCATACACCTCTCCATCCGGAGGCCGAAGCACCCGGGGCACCTTGGCCATCACCGGGCCTTCCGGAATCCCTTCCAGTGCCTGTTCCACAATGGAAAGCGACTGTAGAATCTCTTCCATCCGGAGAAAAAAACGCGCTTTGCAATCTCCTTCCGTGGAGGTGGGAACATCGAAGTCAAACCGGTCGTAAATGGAATAGGACTCCCCACCTGTACGGAGATCCCGTTTCACACCGGTGCACCGGAGTCCCGGCCCCGACAGGCCGTATTGGACCGCGGTGCCGGCATCGTACCGCCCCACCCCCTGCACACGGGCGTGGAAAATTTCATTTCCGCCGACGAAATCCATGTATTCCCTGTGCTGGGAGCGGAGGTACGGGATCAGATCCTTCACTTTCTGAAGCCATCCCTCCGGGGCATCCCACTTGACACCCCCGACCCGCATGTAATTGTAGGTGAGACGGGCCCCGCACAGTTCATTGAAGAGTTCCACAATCTTTTCCCGGTCTTTGAAAGCATAGAGGAACGGGCTCATCGCGCCGATGTCCAGAAGGTAGGTCCCGAACCAGACCATGTGGCTGGCCACCCGGTTCAACTCCGTGACGATGACACGAAGGTACTCCGCCCGTTCGGGGATCTCGAGGCCCATCAACTTCTCCACGGCCAGGACCACGGCGTGATTGTTGTTCATGGCGTTCACATAGTCCATCCGGTCGGTGTAGGGAATGATCTGGGTATAAGTCAGATCTTCCGCCAGCTTTTCCGTTCCCCGGTGGAGGTAACCGATCACGGGAGTCGCTTCCCGGATGATTTCCCCGTCGATCCGCAGGACCAACCGGAACACCCCGTGAGTACTGGGGTGCTGGGGCCCCACATTCAAGAGCATTTCTTCCGTTCTCACCTTGTCTGTTCCCCCCTTGACCCTTCAGCCCGCCGTAATCGTTTGCACTACTTCAATGCCGTTCAGCTTCATGTGATACAGAAACAGTGCGTCCATCAGTTCCCCGTCATGGGCGGGAATTCCAGCTTCCCGTGCCGTCTCCACGGGAGTGTCGTAGGTCCGGACATGTTCCTTTGACACCACCACCCGGACATCGGCGTTATGTTCATTGGCCAGAAGACGGATCCCCATGGCGTTCTGGTAGATGCAAAGATCCGTACAGTCTCCCGTCACCACGAAGGTGGCGGGACCTTGGCGAAAGCCCTCTTCCAAAAATTCAAAAAAACGCCTCCCGGATCCGTCCCTCCCGAACAGGGCGTTGGTCGCGTTCTTGCGGAACAGCCGGGCTCCCTCCATCCGGAGAAAAGGTTGCAGTGCCTTCACGGTCTCCGCCTCGGACGTCCCCCGGATGCAATGGGGCGGAAAAGCGCTGAACTCCGCGGCCTCCCGGGCATGTTCGTCCTGCAAAAATACCAGGTTGCGTCCAGGAAGGCCTTTTTCGACCAGCGTCCCTGCCAGACGGCGAACCGGGTCCACCATTTCCGCCACCCGTTCCGAGGCGAGGGGGCCTTCTTCACAAAACCCCTTCAGGATGTCGACAAAAACAAGGTACAGCCGGTCCGTCCCTCCGGCCTCTTCCACCAGCGCCGAAGCGGATATGGAAGGCAACCCGGCCAGATCTTCCTCCACATCATTCAGAAAAGCGTCCCGACGATCCATCCGGTTCCTCTCCCTGTTGGATTTTTCGACCTTCATCTTACCATGAAAGCGATTCTCTTTCCATCCGGGCCAACTTCTTCAAGGTCACACTCTCTCTTTCACCGCCCCGGCGCGGAATCGGAACAGCCGTAAAAAAGCCGCCCGAAGGCGGCAGGCGTTTGATTCATTCGTTAAAACCGAAAGATTCCAACGCTTGGCTGTCCAGTCGCTTCACCACTTCCACGAGGAGACGGACCGCATGCTCCACGTCCTTTTTACTGATCATGGAGACATGGCTGTGGATGTAACGGGCCGCCACACCGACCACCAAGGAAGGAACCCCCCGTCGGTGAAGGTGGAACTTTCCGGCGTCGGTGCCCCCGCCGGTCATCGTTTCCACCTGATAAGGTATCTGGTGCTCCTCCGCCGTATCGATGACCAGATTCCGCAGGCGGATGTTGGGAATCATCGTGGCGTCCAGGAAGGTGATCAACGGGCCGCCGCCAAGATGGGGTTTATTGGCCCGATCACTGCCCGGACCATCCTGGGCGATGCCCACGTCAAGGGCGAAGGCGATATCGGGTTCGGCCACATAAGGCGTGGTGGCCGCTCCGCGGAGCCCCACTTCTTCCTGAACCGTCGCCCCCGCCACCACAGTGTTGGGATGGGGTTCGTCCTTCAGTTTTTTCAGCACTTCCAGGGCGAGATAACAACCGAAACGGTTGTCCAGAGCTTTGGCCAGGATGGTGTCATAATCCGGCAGGACTTCGAAGGGGCAGATCGGCACCACCGGATCTCCCACCTTGATCCCCCATTTCTTCACCTGGTCCGCGTCCCTGGCCCCCACATCGATGAACATTTCCCGCATCGGATACACTTTGCTTCGCTCGTCACTTTTCAGAAGGTGCGGCGGTTTGGAGCCGATCACACCCGTAAAGTTTCGCTTTTCCGTCATCACCGTGACCCGCTGGGAAAGCAGTACCTGATCCCACCAACCGCCCAGAGGGGTGAAGTACAGGTAGCCGTCCTTGTGGATTTTCGTCACCATAAACCCGACTTCATCCATGTGACCGGCCAAAAGGATTCTCGGCTGACCCGAGGTGCCGGTTTTTTCACCGAAAATGCTTCCCACCCCGTCGGTCAGGATCCGGGTGTTCTGCTGCTCCAGTTCCCTGCGCAGAATGCTTCGGATTTCGCCTTCGTAACCGGGAACACCATTGGCTTCAGTCAACTCTTTCAACAATTCCATGGGAGACATTCACACTCCTTTGGCCACATCCGGCCGTGTGTTCTCCCTGTATTATGTTTGCCGTTCTTCCTTTTTATTTACCGGTACATAATTCACCCTTTCCCTCTTCAAACTACCCGAAGAGTGGACGGCCGGCCATCACAGAGAGAAAGGGGAAGCCGGGAATGAATCATCGAAAGCATCAAGAGAGGCATCCACGGTGGAGGCTCTTGCTGACTCCTGTGCTTCTCGCCTCCCTGTGTCTGTCTTTATTTGGACCGATTTTGACGGAGGTCGGGCTCACCGGATGGAAAACCGCGTACGCCGGAGAATCCTTCCCTTCCGTTCTCGGGGATTATGCAGGGGAGTTGCGGGAACCCCGACCCCGGAAGGACGGGATCCGCCATGTGGACACGACCCGGATGGTTCGCAAACTGAAGGAACTGGGCGTCAATACTTACGTTTACCTGGTTTGGCATGCTTCCACCGACTGGGACGATCTCCGGAAGGAATTCCTCCCCGCGGCCAGAAAGGCGGGAATCGATGTCTGGGTCTACCTCGTCCCCCCATCGGAAGCCCGTTCAAAGCAGTCGGAACCCTTCGGAACCGACTATATCGCCTGGTTCCGCGCCATCGGTAAGCTGTCCCAGTCCCATCCCAACCTGAAAGGCGTGGTGATGGACGACTTCAACCACAACCTGTCGTTTTTCTCCCCGGAATACGTGTCCGCCATGAGGAAGGCCGGAAGAGAGATGAACCCCCGACTGAAGTTCTTCCCCCAGATCTATTACTCCGCCATCCGTCCCGAGCTGTTGCAAAAGTATCGTTCCCTGATGGACGGAGTGGTGATGACCTTCAGGGATGGAAAATTTCGCAACACGCAGCGGACCCGGGAACTGAAAAAACAAATCCGGCACACCTCCGACATGTTGAAGAAAGAGGGACTTCCTTTTATTCTGATGATCCACGCGAGCAAACTCTCCGCCACCCCCTCCAACCCTTCCGTTCGATATGTTCAGACGAGTATGCGGGTGGGCTTGGACCATCTTCGAAAAGGAGACATCCAAGGTTTAATCACCTATGTCCTTCAGAAGGAATGGTTTCCCGAAAGAAAGGACCGAACCGCTTACAGCGGTTTCGGTTACGGGTGTCTGTTCGTTCCTCCCGGTCACACCCCCTCCCCCGGCGATCAGGGGGAGATCCAACAGCAGATCCGGACCGACGGATCGGATCAATATTCCCTCGACCTTCACCACCTGAGCGTTCACCCCCGGAACCTGAAAAAGGGCCAATATGTCAAACAGGTTCTCATCGACGACAAAGTGGTTTGGGAAAAAGATGTCCGGTCCCGGCGGCCGGAAACATGGGAAAAAGAGCACCTGAATCTGGCCCCCTATCTGAAAGGAAAAACAGTGGCGGTCCTCACCCTCCGCCTTCAACGGAAAAAAGAAGGGACCCCGGTGTGGTTCTTTACCGGCTTTGACCAGTTGGAACCGAAGGGCTTTGAGGTCACCAACCCGGGATTTGAAGAAGACGCGGGATGGTCCTACCGGTCCAACCATCCGGGTATCATCGGCGAAACCCTGGTATTTGACCCCAAACGGCGTCTGCGTGTCTACCTGACCGCCATGGAAATGTTCGCGCTGTACCATCTTTGGGAGGACATCAAAGGGAGCGGAAGTGATCCGCTGCGAAAAGATGCGGAACAACTGTTTCAGTCGGTGGTGGAAAACCGGAACGAGCAATCCGGTCACCGTCTCGACCGCCTGATCCGCCGGCTGGAATCCGACTCCACCCTGGATCCGAAACAACGGAACCGGATCCTTCAACAGGCCAAAAAACTGGATCACCTCCTGGTGATCCACCCCTGACCTGTTGAGAACAGAAAATTCCGGCGATCGCACGCCGGGTTCATTTTTTTCTGATATGATGTGAAAAGGACGTTTCGGAGGAGGTCGGACATGAGTCAGTTGAACCCTCACAGTGTCGTGCCGCTTTATCACCAACTGAAAGAAATTCTGAAGGAGAATATTGAATCGGGCACATGGACCCCGGGCGACCGCATTCCATCCGAACATCAGCTGCGATCCACTTACGGGGTGAGCCGGAACACCGTGATCAAGGCTTTGGATGATTTGGTCCGGGAAGGCTTGCTCTATCGGCAGCAGGGAAAGGGAACCTTTGTCGCTCAGCCGAAAATCGAGCAATCCCTGACCGGATTTTACAGCTTTAGCCGGATTCTGAAGGCGAAGGGGCTTCATCCCGTGGACCATGTCCTGGATCTGTCGTTAACTGTGGTGAGACACAGCATGATGAAACACCTGAAAATGAAAACCCCCGGTGAAGCCTGGGTATTGAAACGGCTTCGCTGTTCCGGGGAGGAGCCGATCATTCTGGAGACGTCTTACCTGCCCAAAAAGAAGATTCCCCGGTTGGATCGGGAGAAGTTGAAACATCAATCTTTGTACGACTTTCTTGAAAGCGAGCACGGGATCACAGTTACCCGTGCAAAAGAGATATTTGAACCGGTCCTGATCGGAGAATATGAAAGCAAGTTGCTTCAAGTCTCTGCGGGGTATCCGGCCCTGTTGCTGGACCGGATCGCCTATGATTCCAAGGGGGGTCCCGTGGAATTTTGCCGTTCCGTGGTCCGTGGGGACCGGTGCCGGTTTTTCACTGAACTGTTTTGATCTTGACCCATCAACCCATCGATGGTATATTGTGGTTGGATAAATTTTCTGAAAAGAAGGGTTTTTCTTGCAACCATACGCCACCTATGAGGAAATCCGGCGTCAGCCGGAAACTTGGAGGACTTCCCTTGATTTTATGTCGGAGACAAAGGATCCGATTCTCCGTTTTATCAGGGAGAATCAGCCGAAATCCGTCCTGTTTACGGGATGCGGAACCTCCTATTATCTCTCCTTGACCGCCGCCCGTTTCTTTCAGGTGCAGACGGGTATTCCCGCCCATGCCGTCCCCGCTTCGGAAGTGATGCTGCAACCCTCGTCCGTCATTCGCCCCCATCCCGCTCCTTTGTTGATCGCTTCTTCCCGTTCAGGGGAAACGACCGAGGTGGTCCGGGCCGTGGAAGAAGTGCGCCGCAGAAAGTTGGCCCGATGCCTCGCCGTCACCTGTGAACCTTCCAGCCGATTGACCGAAGTGGCCGATTTCTCCATTCCCCTTCCCCACACGCGGGAAAAGAGTGTAGTGATGACCGGTTCCTTTACCAATATGCTCCTCGCCCTTCAACTCTTCGCCGCTTTCTTGTCAGAGAACCAAAACGTCCTCGAGGATATGCAAAAGCTTCCCAGGTTGGGGCAAAAACAACTCCTGACAGCAGAAGAGCAAGCTCGTCAAACAGCCTTGGATGAATCCCGCAACCATCTGATTTATCTCGGACTGGGAGAATATTACGGACTGGCCTGTGAAGCGATGTTGAAAATGAAAGAGATGACCCAGTTGTTTTGTGAGGCTTACAACCCGTTGGAATTTCGACATGGCCCCATCTCCGTGCTGAATGAAGATTGCCGGGTGTTTCTCTTGAGCGGTCGGACGTCGAGGGAATACGATGCCGATCTGATTCCGGATTTGCGCAAACAAGGTTCGGATGTGAAGGTGGTGGGGGAGCCGACGGATTCCCTGGATCCGGGGCAAAGAGTCGACCTTCCCCCGGGACTGGAAGACGGATGCCGGTCCATCCTCTATCTCCCCTTCTTTCAATTTCTCGCTTACTACCAAACCCTCCAATTGAAGTTGAACCCGGATCAACCCCGCAACCTGGGGCAAGTGGTCCGCTTGGGCAAAAAGGGGGAGTGACGAATGCCACTGGTTTCCACAAAAGAAATGTTGGAAGATGCCCGGCGAAACGGCTTCGCCGTCCCCGCCTTTCCCGCTCACCACTTGGATATCATCCGTTCAGTAGTGGATGCTGCCGACGACATGCGCTCTCCCGTGATTCTTCAGACCACCCCTGCCACCCTGGAGAAGGTGGGAATCGATTACGTTACCGCTTTGGTGCGAACCGCCGCCAAGCGAGTTTCCGTCCCCGTCGCCCTTCACCTGGATCACGGGAATTCCTATGCCACTGTCGCCCGGTGCCTGCGGATGGGTTACACCTCGGTCATGATTGACGGATCCCATCTGCCTTACAGGGAGAATGTCGCTTTGGTTCGAAGGGTGGTGGAGATGGCCCATGCGGTGGGGGTCCCGGTGGAATCGGAACTCGGGGCCATCGGAGCCGCAAACGAGACACCTCAGGCTCACTCCTCCTATACGGATCCCATCCAGGCCAAAGAGTTTGTGGAAACCACCGGAACGGATTTTCTGGCTCCCGCCTTCGGTACCGCTCACGGTGTTTACCGACGGGGAGTCCGTCTCGATTTGACCAGGCTGAAGGCCATCTCTCGACAAACCGGGGTTCCTCTTGTCATGCACGGGGCTTCCGGTGTCCCGATGGAGGACATTCGCCGTTCCATACAATCCGGAATTGCCAAAATCAACTTTTCCACTGAACTGAAGCAGTCCTTTTCCGATTCTTTACGAGACTACCTCACCCAACATCCCGAAGAGAACGATCCACGAAAAATCTTTGGGGCCGCACGTGAAAGGCTCAGAGAAGTGATCCGGCAAAAAATCTCCTGGATGCAACCGGCAGCGGTAAAAAACAAACAGGATGGACCGGTATGATCACCGTGGTCAGCCTGAACCCCGCCGTTGACAAAACCTATTCGGTATCCCGCATGATGGAAGGAAAAGTTCACCGGGTCCGTGAAGTTCAACGTCGACCCGGCGGGAAAGGAAACAATGTCGCCCGCGTACTGAAGCTGCTGGACTGTCCGGTCCGGGTCACAGGATTTGCGGGAGGGGCGAACGGGGAGTGGATCCGAAAACAACTGACGGCACTGAATATTCCTCATGAGTACCTTTCCGTTGAAGAAGAAACACGGCATTGCTTGACGATCCTTGATGATGAGAACGCCACACAAACGGAGTTTTTGGAACCGGGACCCCCGGTTTCGTCTTCCCGCTGGCTGGAATTTAAAAAAGTGTTATCCGAACTCGCAAGTGAAAGCCGTTTTGTCCTTTTTTGCGGCAGTCTCCCTCCGGGGCTGCCCCCGGACGCCTATGCGGAGGGAATCCGATTGGCCAGAAAAGGCGGGGCCAGGACGGCCTTGGATACCAGCGGCGAAGCTCTCCGACACGGGATGCAAGCACTCCCCGACATTGTCAAACCCAATCTGAGGGAATTTCAGGGAATAACCGGTTTGGCCCACCCCGATGAGGAGGACCTCCGTGCCCACTTAAAAACCTGGAACCGGATGGGAATCTCCCTGGCCGTCGTCACCCTTGGTGCCCGGGGGGCCTTGGCAACCACCGCAGGGGATTCGCTTAGGATCCATTCCCCCTCCATCCGTGCGGTCAACACGGTCGGTTCGGGGGATGCGTTCCTGGCCGGGTTGGTTGGGGGGTTGTACCGGGATCAGGATCTTCCCGATGTCCTCCGCCTCGCATCGGCAACAGCCGCTTCCAACGCCAGGCATGCCCAGGCGGGAGACATCCGGCCGGAGGATGTGAAAGCATGGATGAAAGCGGTTTGCATCACCACCGGAAAAACCGCCGATTAGACTGCAAAAGCCTGCCGGAAGCGGCAGGCTTTTTGTTTCTTTCATTTCCATTCCGGTCCGATGTTCTTTTCTTTCACCTCTTGGTTGACCTCATCGATGATCGATTGTCCGCCGCCGTCCAAGTACGCTTTCACAATCTTGTTCCAGTCGGACACCGGTCGGTCTCCGGTGATGATCTTCGCTTGTTCGTCGAACAACTTCCGGGTGATCTCCAGCCCTTTCCGGGCATCGGTTTCGGAATAGACCTGGTGAACCGGATTGGAATAATGCCGGGTTTCTTTATGCATCTTTTCCAATTCGAGGGCAAGATTTTGGTAAGCTTTGTTTTGGTACGTCTTCCAAAAATGATTTGCCTCGTTACTGGGAGCCCACATCTTATTGTCCAGCATATAGTGGTAGGGCGCCCTTCCTTTAACGGGATCCGTCAGGGTTGGGGTGCCGTTCTTCATCTCATACCCCTCCCCTTCCCTCCCGTACAGCCAATCAAAATCTTCGTTTTCGGGATTCCTGTTTTCCCACGGGTAAAAACGTCGACCGAAATCAATGATATCCAGAATTCTTTTTACTTTTCCGGGATCATCCTTCAGTTCCGCTGACAACGCGTTCATCATGTAATAACCGGAACCGGCCGTGTAGCCTTGTGATCCGTCAGGTGCTTTGAACGGAGGGATCGGCGCCAACTCGGCCTCAGGATGGATTTTTTGGAGAGCTTCCATATTGGCTTCCCTCATCTCAACCGGTCCCCGGACAATAATTCCTGCTTTTCCGGCGTAAAATTCTTTGGTGTTGGCTTCGTTGGGGTTGGTGAGGACAAAGTCTTTATTGATGGCTCCTTCCTTATACCAATTCCTCATCCGTTGAATGGTCTCTTTTTGTTGCTCCGAGATGACTCCAGGGATCAACTGACCTTTCCCGTTTTTGTGGTACCAGGCATTGGGGTCCCAGTAAGCCCCAAAGTTGTAATGGGGCCACAAGTGCTCCCCCACCACTATTCCGTATGTGTCGTCTTTCCCGTTGCCGTCCGGATCGTCTTTGGTGAACGCGATGGCCACTTCCTCCAATTCTTTATAGTTGGTGGGCATTTTCAGATCCAGATGATCCAACCAGTCCTTCCGAATCACCGGCGTGTTCAGGTAATGTTCGGGAAAGTACTTGGGGATGGCGTAAATCTTTCCATTCACGGTGACTGCGTTCCATACCTCGGGAGGGACCGATTTCAGGGTGGGATACTCGTCAATGTAATCATTGAGGGGAAGGAAAGCCCCCTGATTTGCCCATTTAAAAAAATTGGATCGGTCCATCTGGGATTCAAAACCGATCACATCGGGGATCTCCCCCGAAGCCATCCGGGTCGTCAACTTTTCCTTGTACTCCGTATAAATCCCGTAATCTCTTTTGTAGTCCACATTGAACCGTTTGTTGATCCTCTCAATCCCTTTTCCATCCTTCGGAGGGATATCGGAATACAGAAAATCAATGGACGTGATGGTGTATTTCCGATCCTTGGAGTCTGTCTCTCCCGCTTCGGGGGAAGAGCAAGCGAACAGGCTGACAGACAAAACGACCGCTGTCATGAAACGGACGATTTTTTTAAATGAGGCTTTCACAACACGGACCCCCTTTTTCGTGTTCACTCCTTCACCGACCCCAACATAACCCCCTTGACGAAATATTTTTGCAGAAACGGATAAACAAACAGAATGGGCAAGGTGGTCAACAAAATCGCCGCCATCTGCACCGTTTCCGGTGGAGGGGGGTTTTCCATCATGCGTTGCGCCCCCCGCAATGCAGCATCCGGTTCATTGACGATCACAATCTGCCTCAAAACCACCTGAAGCGGCCACTTGGCCGGATCGTTAATGTACAGAATGGCAGAAAAGTAGTTGTTCCAATGGGTGACGGCGTAAAACAGACTGAAGGCGGCAAGAGCCGGTTTGGACAACGGAAGGATGATCCGGGAGAAGATTTGCAGGTGATTGGCCCCGTCGATGATGGCCGCTTCATGAAGTTCTTCCGGGATGTTTAAGAAAAATTGTCTCATCACGATCAGGTTGAAAGGATTGATGGCCACCGGCAGGATCAAGGACCACAGGGTGTCGATCAATCCCGTCTCTTTCACGACCATGTAGGTGGGAATCATCCCCGCCTGAAAAAGAAGGGTGAACACCACCATAAACAGGATGATCCTCCGTCCCGGGACCGGGCGGGACAACCCGTAAGCCATGGTGGCTGTGAACAGGATGTTGACAAAGGTTCCCACGACCGTCACATAAACGGTGACAAAGAAGGAACGGACAAACTGATCGGAGTTCAAGACATATTCGTAGGCATCGGTCACCCACTCCGTCGGCCAAAGCAGAAGATCGCTGCGGATGACGTCTTCCAGACTGGAAAAGGAGACAGCAAAAATGTAGAAAAACGGAAACAGCATCGAGAAAGCGATCAAAAGAAGAGCCACGGCATTGATTCCATCTGCTATGCGACCGGTAACACCCCGGTATTTCATCTTCTCCCTCCTTTCAGTAAATGCCGCCTTCGCCATACTTCCTTGCCAACCGGTTGGCAATCACCACCAGAATCAATCCCACAACTCCCTTAAACATCCCCACCGCGGTCGCAAAGCTGATATCTCCCTGCTGAATCCCCTTAAAGTAAACATAGGTGTCCAACACATTTCCCACTTCCATGGTGAAAGGGTTCAACATGAGAAAAATCTGCTCAAAACCGGTGTCCATCACCGATCCCAAACGCAAAATCAAGAGAATGACGATGGTGCTGCGAATGGCCGGCAGCGTGATATGCCAAATCTGCTGCCAACGGTTGGCCCCGTCCATCACCGCCGCCTCGTACAGTTGGGGATTCACCCCCGCCAACGCCGCCAGAATGAGGATGGTTCCCCATCCCGACTCCTTCCAGATGACCTGAAAGACGATTAACGGTTTAAACCACTCGGGAGAAGTAAGAAAGGGTATGGGTTGGATACTGGCCATTTTCAAGAGGTTGTTGACGATTCCATCGCTCTTCAGAAACACCACGAAAATGCCGACCACCACCACCCACGAAAGAAAATGGGGTAAATAAACCAAAGACTGAATCAACCGTTTGTAAAGCGTCAGCCGAACCTCGTTGATCATGATGGCCAGGATGATGGGCAAGGGAAAAGCAAACAGAATCTGCAAAAACGAGATTTCCAATGTATTCAGGATGACGCGGAGGGCTTCCGGTTCAGCAAACATGGTCCGGAAATGTTTCCACCCCACCCAGGGACTGTCCCAAAAACCGAGGAACGGACTGTAATCCTGAAAAGACATCACCAGACCCAACATTGGAAGGTATTTGTAGAGCAGAAAATACAGCAAACCCGGGAGAATCAACAGATACAAATACCGGTCATGAGGGGGTCGCCTGATTCTTTGCGTGCGCCTTTTCATTCGGACGGAAAACCGAACCAGCCGACCCGTCACCGGCTTTGGTTCCATATGGACACCCCTTTCCCGGAATCGGAACTCCAGTTAAGCATCCTTAAACCCGCTCCGACACAGCCGGCTTTCGCTCCCAAACGGCTGAGGGACAGCCGATTTAAAACACTCTTCTGCACCGGGAGCAGAAGAGGATCCATTTTTCCCCGGATTTCATTCAGCAAAAAGGGGTTCCGGTTCATCACCCCGCCTCCCAACACCAGATGATGAGGATCCAGGATGGAAACCAACGCATACACCCCCCGGGCCCATTCTTCCAATACGTCTTCCACCCGTTGCAACACCCGGGTGTCCCCGTTCCGGTAAGCTTCCATCACTTCACGCGGGGACAACCCGCCCCCTCCGATGGCCGGGCCCGCTGCCTTTCTTTCCAGTCGGTCCCCTCCCGAAAAAGGAACGAGTCCGATCTCCCCGGCAAAGCCCGCTCCACGAAGGTATTCCCCCTTGTGGATGGTGCAACATGCGATCCCGGTGCTGACCGTGAAATAAACAAAGGTTTCTTCCCGCTCTCCCCCCCGTTCGATCCATTCCCCATAAGCGGCCATACAGACATCGTTGTCCAGAATGACATCCACGGAAAACCGCTCCCGAAGCCGTTTACGGAGCGGGAAGTTGACCCATGGGAGGTTGTTTTGCATCACCGCGACTCCCCTCGCGGCATCCACCTTCCCGGGAACCCCCACACCGATTCCGACCGGCGGCTTCTGGCTGGCACCCGTTGTCGGCCAAACCTCCCGGATACACTCCGTCACTTGAAGAAACATCTTTTCTTCATCGTGTGGCATGCTGGGCAGCTCCGCATAGTCCAAACATTGGCCATTATCATCCACCCGACCACAGGCCACTTTCGTTCCCCCGATATCCACCCCGACAGCCACGGCCATCGTTTCCCTTCCTCCTTTCATCCCTGATCCGGGGAGAGCTCTCTTTTTTCCAGCGTGCTGAACATTCGATGGGCGATTTTGTGGAACAGATACGCCGGAAGACTGCCCCCGATCAAAGGGAGCAACCCCGGAAGCAGCTGAAACAGGCCATAACAAAGCAAGGCGGTGAACCCCAACAGAAATGAAATCAAAGGAAAATGAAGGGTGATGAGAAACGACTGCACGAAATAACCCGGAAGCTTCATGCGAAAATGGACAAACAGAGGAAACAGTTGCAAAAGGGAAATCAAATAGATGACGAGAACGAAGAACAGAAGGAGATGGGCCCAGCCCGGAACCTCCCACATCCGAACCAACCGGAAGTCCAGTACCAAACCCAACCCCATCAAAGCAAACCCGGCCATCAATCCGTTCAGTTGCCAGAAATCCCGACAAAACGTTTCCCGGAAAATTTTGAAGACGGGGAGGCCTTCTTCACCCATCGCCCATTTCCGGATGACGGAATACATTGCGCCCGTCGCGGGAAACAAGCCCAGGGCCCCCAGGCCCAACAGGGTGAACCCAAACCAAAGGAGGTTGACATAACAGAGTCGCATCATCCAATCTCCCACCTGCATCAGCCGTCCTGCCCAGCCTTGGATTTCCATTCCATCCCTCCGATTTTCAGGATAGCCAACTGTGAATCCGGCTCCGGACAAACCCATCATCACTCAAGTACGGGTAATCCCGGATCACCCGTTCGATCTCTTCCCGTTGCCCCGTGGACAACTCTTCGTCCGGATCCAGGCACCAACGACCTTCCAGGAACCCTTGCCGCCGAAGCACCTCATGAATTCCGGGGAGGCAGCCACGAAAATGGTGGATGGAATCAAAGATGGCGGCATTCGCGTCTGTCAATTCTCCCCCGAGCGTCAAAAGATCCAATGGGACCGGTTCTCCTGTCTCACGCAGTTTTTTTATCCGGTCCAGCAGTTTCACCGCCCGGTGTGTCCAGACCGCCCACTGTCCCAGCAGACCACCGACGATCCGCTTTTCCACGGTTTCTCCTTTTACGCGAAAGCGATAGACGGTCAATAGATCCGGGACAATATTGTCATCGTTTCCCGTGTACAGTGCGATTTGGTTCCGGCGGGAAGAGTGACAGACCGCCCGGACGACATCCAAGGTCCGGTACCGATCAAAAGGAGCGATTTTGATCGCCTGCAACGCCCTGTTCTCAGCCAATTCTCTCCAAAAATCAAAGGAAAGCACCCGTCCACCCACGGCCGGTTGCAGATAAAACCCGAACAAAGGGATCACTTCTCCCACCCGTCGGGCCCTTTCCAATAAAGCTTCCTCGTCCCAGCCGTCCAGCCCCCCCATACTCAAAAGACCCAAATGATACCCCAACCGGCGGGCCAACTCCGCTTCTCGGACCGCCTGTTCCGTCGGGCCGCAAATTCCGGCCACAAGAATCACCGGGCGTTTGCACCCCCACCGCCGGGTCTCTTCGGCCGCCAATTTCAAAACCGTCTCCAACAGATCCACATCCGGGTGACGAATGGCAAACTGGGTTGTGTGGACCCCGACTGCAATCCCGCCGGCGCCGCTGTCCAGATAGTAACGGGTCAATCCGCGCTGCCGACCTTCATCCAGGCGCCGGTCGGCATCCAGGGCCAGCGGATGGGCCGGGATCACCGCTCCGTCTTGCAGGGCCTGTTGAACCTTTGCGGGAAGGGCCGGTGCTTTCATGTTCAAAACACTCCCTCCCTCTCTTGAAAATGGGTCGGTTTATTCAGCGTGATTCCCCCTGACTCGATCCAACGGATGGTCCAGTCGATCATCTGCCGCAATGAGATGTTCGGATAGCCGAACAATTGATGAGCGGCGGATGCGTTGCTTAAGAGGGCGCTGCGTTCCTCTTCGTTCACAAACAAGGGTTTCTTTCCGAACCGGGCTCCAAACCGTTCGGCCACCCAGCGGACGGAGACGCTCTCGGGCCCCGTCACATTGAGAATCTTGGGGGGACATTCACAATGAAGGAGGGAGCGGAGCGCCATCTCATTGGCATCTCCTTGCCAGATCACGTTGACATTTCCCATCCGGAGATCGATCGGCTGTCCGTTTTTCACCGACCGTGCGATTTCCAACAATACCCCGTAACGCAGATCGATGGCGTAATTCAATCGGAAAAAGACCATTGGAATGCCGTGTTTCCGGGAGAAGTGTTCAAATATCCTTTCCCTTCCCAGGCAGGATTGGGCGTATTCCCCGATCGGATCCACCGCATGCTCTTCCGAAGCACCGCCGTAAGCGAGCGGAATGAGGGGATAAACGTTGCCGGTGGAAAAAGCGACCATACGGGAACCGACATACTTTTGGGCCACTCTTCCCGGAAGGTAAGCATTCATCGCCCACGTTTGATGTTCCTGTCCTTTTGTCCCGAATTTTCGACCGGCCATGAAGATCACATTTTTGGATAGGGGAAGCCTCTGCAGTTCTTTCTCCACCATGAGATCGGCGGATATGGTTTCCACCCCGTGGGATTCAAGCTCCTGACGCAACGTAGTGGAAGAAAAGCGGGAAACGGCTATCACCCGGTTCTTCCTGCCGGCCGCCCGAAACGCATTTTTAGCCAACCGGACCAAGCTGGGTCCCATTTTCCCACCCGCTCCCAAAACCAGCAGATCCCCCTCCAACTCCGCAAGATCCCGGATCAGCTTCTCCGATGGTTCCGTCAATACTCTCTCCAACTCTTCCACAGTAACCATTCGTAAGCCCCTTTCGCCTTACACCGATGAACACGATTGATTTGAATTCTCCCGGAGAAAACGATCTCCGGGAGAAAAAACCAGCACACATTCGATTACCAACCGGGTTGAATGTTTTTCTCTTTGATTCCCCGGTTCACTTCTTCAATCATCTGCGCCCCCCCGTCCTTCAGATACTCTTGAACCACTTGATCCCAATCGGAGAGCGGTCGGTCGCCGGTGATCATTTTCGCTTGTTCGTTTAACAACCGGTCGGTGATCTCCCGTCCCTTGTTCACCAGCGTCGGAGAAAAAACTTGATGCACGGGATTGTTATAATGCTCGATCTCCGTATGCATCTTTTCCAAATCTTTGACCAGATTTTTCAGTGTGGGATCCTTGTATGTCTTGGAGTATTCATTCGCCTCGTCATTGGGGGCCCACATCTTGTTATCCAGAAGATAGTGCCAGGGAGCGAGACCCTTGGTTCCCGATTCGGGAATGGCGTTTCCGTCCGCCATCTCGTAACCTTTACCTTCATGACCGTACAGCCAGTCAAAATCCTTGTTTTGGGGGGTACGCTCTTCCAGGGGATAAAATTTGCGACCGAAATCGATCATCTCAAGAATCCGGCGCACTTTTCCCGGATCATCCGCCAGTTTTGCGGAGAGGGTATTCACCGTGTAATAACCTGACCCCGAAGTGTAGCCCCTGGACCCGTCCGGTGCTTCGAATGGCGGTATGGCAGCCAATTCCGCTTTGGAGTCGATCTTTTTCAACGCTTTCATGTAATCTTCAGCCATCCCGCGGGGAGATCCGATGAAAATTCCGGCCTTGCCGGCGTAAAACACCTTGGTGTTGGCTTCATTGGGTTTCAGCAGAATGAACTCCTTTTGAATCGCCCCCTCTTTGTACAGTTCTGCCATTGTTTCAATCGATTGTTTCCGGGCTTCGGAGATGACACCGGGAATATACTCCCCATTGTCGTTTTTGTGGTACCAGGCATCCGCATCCCAGTAGGTGCCGAAATGATAGAAAGGATAGCCCTTTTCGCCCAGAACCAGCCCATACGTGTCATCCTTTCCGTTGCCATCCGGATCTTCCTTGGCAAAAGCGATCGCCACCTTCTTCAGCTCATCGTAATTGGTGGGCATTTCAAGCCCCAATTTATCCAGCCAGTCCTTTCGGATAATCGGAGAGTTCAGGTAGTTTTTGGGGAAGTACCTCGGGATGGCATAGATTTTTCCGTCAATGGAAACGGAATTCCACACTTCTTTGGGAACCCTCTTCAGGCTGGGGTACTCGTCAATATACTCGTTCAGGGGTAAAAATGCCCCCTGTTTCGCCCATTTAAAGTAGTTGGCCTTGTCTTCTTCCATTGTGAAGCCCATCACATCGGGAATATCCCCGGAAGCCACCCGGGAGGTCAGCTTTTCTTTGTAGTCCGTGTAGATCCCGTACTCCCGCTTATAATCCACATTGAAGCGTTTCTCAATCATCTTGATCCCTTTCCCGTCTTTAGGCGGGATATCGGTGTACAAAAAGTCCAGGGATGTGATCGTGTACTTTTTATCCTTGGAATCCGTATCCGTTGCTTCTTTTGAAGAACAGGCCAGCAAACCTCCGGCCAGAATGACCACCAAAAACAGGATCCAACCCTTCCTCCAAGCTTTCATCAGACACCCTCCCTGAATCAAAAGTATTTTAATCTGAAATTTCTGTATCATTTGTCTCTTCCATTATAATTAACAGTTAAATCTGGACAAGTCTTTATATGGTCTTTAAATCCCTTCCCTGCGCTCAACGAAATCCCATGACGGAGGCCGAAGCAATCCGGGAATAAAGAACCGCCTTTCCCATACCGGGTTGATCCGTTTTCTGGAAGCCGTCGAAGCCGAGGCGGTCTTCTTCCAACTCCTCCACCCGTTTGATTTTTCCGCCACAAAAGTCCAGCAGGCGTTGTCCTGCGGTATCCAACCGCGATAACAATCCCCCGTAACGGAGGTCCAGCACTTCCCATCCGAAAGGCTTGAAGGTTTCCATCCACTGTTTTCGATGGGCATTTCTCAGATTCTCCACCTCACGGGCCAAAACCGGGATCTCTTCCCCCGCGATCCGTTTTAATAAGTGGACATCCTGTTGGTCATAGGCTTTTTTGATGCGAAGCCCGAGATTACTTTTCCGCATGAGGACAGAGCTGAGATAAAGGGGCACTTCAAACAATTCCCGCCACCGGTCCCCGTTGCGAAAATCTTCTTGAAATTCCCGATGCAACCGGGTGTAAAACTCTTTCGCCCGGGTTCCTTCGACATGCCGATCAAACAACCCGAGGAGCGGATCCTGCCACAGCAGAAATTTGGATGGATTGTCCGGGATCAATCCGGATTGATCCGCTTCGGGCAACGTGTCAAACTTCCCGAGCCTTAGAAACGCTTCATAGTTCCCCCCGGTGCAGGAGGCAAACCGTCTCCGCAACTGACCGGCTTCCGGCTTCCGTGCATACCCATGCTCCGCAAACAGTTGAAGGCCCAACAACCCGTTCAGCATGTTGGTTTCCGCCCCGTCATCTCCCCAAAGAGTGGCAAAGACCTCCCGAACCCCTTCCGCCTTGCAGGCGGACAGGGCCGCATCGGTTGTCTTGAAGGTTTTTTCATAATGGATGGCAGGGCCGGCCCATGTCCAGATCCCGCCGGCAAAAACGGGGATGGAACCCAACGCTCGATGTTGATTGATAAATTTTCTGTAAAAATCGGCATCCGTATGATAATAATCCCAGTAAACGTATTGGAGCCCATCGGGCATCATCTTTAACGCCTCTTCAGGGATCACCGCATCCAGGTCGTAATAACGGTGATCCTTTGAGCCCATCCGAAACATCATATCCGACCAGATCATCGGTGACAGACCATAACGATCCGTGATCTCGACCACCTTGTTCAAGTGTCGGGCCATGATGTCAAAGGGCCGTTGATAACCAAAACGATCCAGAAAACGTCCTCTTCCAAGGCCAAAAGCCTCATCCATTCCGATATGAATTCGTTTGCTCCTGTAACAACCGGCGACGGAAGAAATCAAACGGTCGATAAACCGATAGGTTGCCTCCGAATTTGCCAGCAGCACATCCTCTGTATCCCGCAATTCATTCGCCCGATCCCAGTGCAAAAAAGAGGCGAGATGAGCCAGGGTCTGGATGCAGGGAATCATCTCAATTCCGAAGAGAGACGCATAATGATCCAGTTCCTTCAACTCTTCCGGGGTGTAGCGGCCGCGCATGTAACCGAAGTAAGATTCCCCCTTTGCGGTGTAAGTATCTTCCGTATACAGCATCAGCATGTTTAAACCCATCAAGGCCATCATCCGGATGACCGTTTTCAGGGTTTCCGGTCGGAACACGGCATTGCGGGAACAATCAAACATCGCCCCGTTCATGGTGAACTGGGGTTCTTCCTCCACCGCGATGGTCCGGCGGTCCGTCATTGCCTCCAACACCCATCCCACGCCCCGGAAGAAATGGATCGGCTGGTGATAGTGGATTTCCCCTCCATCTTTCCCCAGTGTCACACGCAACCGGTTTTCTTTTATCCGGCTCACCTGGATCGGAATTCCCGAGGGATCTCTCACAAAAGAGAGGTCGTTCTCCAACTCTTTCAGTCCGCCTTCCAGTCCTTTCAAATCCCCTGAAAGAAAAACCTTCATCCTTTCACCTCCTTTCGAGAACCGAGGTAGGCGATGACTTTCTCAATGGCCCGTGCGATCTGAAACATGGCTCGTTCATCGGCAAGGAGAATATTCTGTCCCAGCCAAAACGCTTCCCGGTCCGCCATCCTCTCCGCAACCGGACAGGGATTCACCCGATGTTCCCCGGTCCATTTCCGGATCGAACGAAGGACGGCGGGATGGCGGTTCAGTGAGACGTAGCCTGGTGACAAGGGAATCCCTTCCGCCTGAACCGCCCGGAGGAACTCTTCTTTATTCATGGGGATGACCGAAGATTGAATCCGGAACAAATACAGATGGCGCGCGTGTCGGGTCACCCTCGGATCCGTTTTCACCGGTTCGATCCCGCTGATTTTGCCGAGCAAGCGATCCAATATGCGGGCGTTTTGTTCCCTTTTTTTCAACTGTTCCGGCAGCCGATTCATCTGTGCCAGAAGAATGGCAGCCTGCCATTCAGTCATCCGGAGGTTCCATCCGATCCGCTCATGTTGATACCAGCCCCCCGCTTTCACCCGACCCACATTGGCCAGCGACCATGCTTTCTGCGCCAACCTCTCATCATTGGTGAGAATGAATCCCCCTTCACCGGCAGTCAGATTCTTGCCCGACTGGAAGCTGAACGTGCCCAAATTCCCAAGGGCCCCCACCCCTTTGTCCTCCCAGCGGGTCCCCACCGCCTGGGCGGAATCTTCAATGATCGACAGACCGTACCGGCGGGCCGTTTCCTTTAACCGGGTCATATCGGCCGAAGCCCCGGCCAAATGAACCGGTATGACGGCCTTCGTACGGGGGGTGACCGCCTCTTCCACTTTTGCGGGATCGAGGAGAAGCGTCTCTTCCTCCACATCGGCAAATACCGGAATCGCTCCGAAGAGAAGAGCCGCCGTTGCGGTGGCAATAAAGGTGTAAGGGGGCATGATGACTTCATCGCCGGGCTCAATACCTGCTGCTTGCAGCGCCACCGTGATGGCCATGGTGCCATTCACTGTGGTTATGCCGTGGCGGGCGCCTTGAAATGCTGTCAATCGCTTTTCCAGCTCCTCCAGTTTGGAGGTGCCTTCCCCCGTCAAAACCCGGCCGGTTCCTCCCCACTTCCCGGAATGAAGAACCTCCAGCAACAGCTCTTTCTCCTCTTCTCCCCAGACCGGCCAGCGGGGAAAGGGTTCCGTCCGAACCGGATCCCCCCCGTGAATCGCCAGTTTCTCCATGTCGGGAGACCTCCTTCCGTCCAGCGGTTCACTTGGCGTAATGAAGCGCCACTTTTCGGATCCCGCGGACCATGTCTTCAATATCGGATTCCGTGAAAAACTCACTGATCGGAAGGCGGACGGCGGTGGCCAAAATTTGTTCCGCTTCGGGACAAATCCCCGGTTGATAGGAAGTTTCGGAAAGACAGAAAGGGAAATCACTCCCCGGATAGGCTTGCCTTTTTTGGAACAGCGGCTGCCGATAGACGACCTCAGGGATGTAACCGGGATGGTTCGGGATACCTTCCGCCCCGAGTGCACTTGAAAATACTTCCCTCGTGCAATTCAGACGGGACCCATCCAACCGCAACATGTAAAACCAATAGGATGACCACCCCCCTTCCGTCACTTTCGGAGGAAGAATTCCCGGAAGATCCCGAATTCCCTCTGTCATCCTTTCTCCGTATTGATGGCGCTTTTCACATATTTCGGGCAGCTTTTTCAACTGGGCGATGCCCACCGCCCCCTGGAGTTCGGTCATACGGTAGTTGGGTGCCAAATAATTCAGTTCCCGAAACACTTCACCTTGGAGCCGTTGGTAGTTTTTATCCGCAAAGGCGTGAACCACCCGGAAATCCTCTTCCTTCCCCGAATTGACGGTTACCAGTCCTCCGTCCCCGGTGCTGATGTGTTTGAAATCATTGGTGCTGAAACAGCCGTAGTCCCCGATGGTACCCACGCAACGCCCTTTGTAACGGGTCATGTAACTCTGGGCGCAGTCTTCCACCACCTTCAGTTTGTATCGTCGGGCGATGTCCATCACGGCATCCATATCGGCGGGATTTCCCGCCAGATGAACCACCAAAATCGCTTTGGTTTTTGGTGTGATCCGATCGACAATGGATTTGGGATCCATGTTGTAGGTACGCGGATCCAAATCGGCAAAAACCGGAATCGCATTTTGGTAAAGAATGCCGATCAACGTCCCCTGATCAGTGATCGGACTGGTGATCACTTCGTCCCCCACACTGACACCGGCAGCACCGAGAGCCACATGGATCGCAGCCGTACCGGAGGATGCGGCCACGCTGTATCGGATTCCGTAAAGCTCATTAAAACGTTCGAGAAAGGTTTTCACTTTGTTTCCCGAATGATAAAACAGCGTGTTTTGGTCCAGGGCTTCCTTCAACTCCCGGATCTCCTCGTCTCCGAACCGTTTCCCGGTGCCGAAAGGCTTTGTCTTTACCTTCGGCCCCCCGTGAATCGCCAGTTGTTCGTTTCCCATCGCCCTCCTCCTTTCAGATCTCTCTGCGGGCAGGGGCAAACGCCTGAGGATGCAACACAGAGAAGCTTTGGCCCCTGAACGCCCTGGCTTATTCTCCGCCGGGCAGGACAGCAAAGTCGCTGTTTCGGGTGAACGCTTCCCTACTTCTGAGCCTGACCATCCATTCACAACGCTTCTAGGGAAACGGCAGAGTCCTCTCCACCAGGACCTGATGGGACAACCATTTTCGGCATGGAACCCCAAATCTCATCTCCACCGGTTCTTCATGCGGTTCCTCATCCCGTAGAAGAGGGACCATCACCACGCTGTCCCGGGGAGGAACCCCGGTCATCACCGGTCGCCTTTGATCATCCACACCGGTAATCCGCTGTTTCCTCCGACTCCGCTCCCAACCGTTGATCGCCTGACCGGTCCAAAAACGGAACCCCCGGTTTTCTGCTTCCCGAACCACGGTGCGAAGGGCATTTCGAACCGCCTCTTCCCGGTGGAGATGGATCGGGTGGAAAAGAAAATGGGACACGCCCCGGACTTGTTCCACGGCTTGCAAAAAAGGCACGATCACGCTGGTGTCCGCCAGGCGGTCCAGGTTCAAATCCTGGGTGAGAAAGCCGATTTCCAGAACATCGTAAAACCGGTTCTCTTCATCCCCCCGCGCAATGGGAAAATAGGGGTGGCACGTACCGAACAAAAAGCCGATATTTCCCTTTTTGCTGGGCCCCCTCGTCTGGTCGGACTCCATGCCGTACTTTTCACACCACCGGAAAAGCTCCCCCCAACCTTCAAAGCGGGTGTAATGATTTTTATTGGAAACCACCCGTTCACATCCGATTGCCTCTTTCAGCCAGCGGAGCTGCTCGGCGAATGCTTTCTCCCCCCAGGAACCCCCGTCGCGATCAAAGGCGTTGTAATGGAGGGCCATTTCGTGTCCCTCCCCCACCGCACAGGAATAAACGGAAGGATGGTAGCCCGGTTCCATCATGCACCAAGTGGCACAAACCCCGCATTCATCCAAAAGTTTCAAAGTGGTTTCCGCCGACTCATCCAGGTTTGAGTCACTGTCCAGAGAGATCATCGCCACCTGGGAAACCCCACCGGGCCAACGATCAATGAAGGGAAGCGTCCATCCCCGCACCCTGACACGGTTGAACAGATCCCGAAGAAGGGTTTCCCTCCATAGATCGGCGTAAGGGTGTGCAAAGTATCGCTCTCCGGTCTCAGTGTCGGAGCGATCCCATTCCCAATCCAGGGCAAACCCGTCATCCGCTTTCAAGATGCCTTCATCCAAGTCGGCTGTTCCATCCGGGGCGGGATGACCGTCCGCTGTCACCGGATTCTTCCCTTGTTGTAAATGAACCACCGTCGTTGGAACATCAATCGCCCAACGTGTCACCCATCCTGCTCCGACGGAAAACCGGGTAATCAGGGTTCCGGAATGCTTGCCGTCCGGTGAACCGGCCCGTAAGCATCCCTCTTCCGCCGCAGACGAGTCGGAAGGCAAATGCCAGGGAACCCCCTTCAGAAAACGCAGAAGAGGAGTTTTCAACCCAGACACCTCGGCATAACCCGGACCAAAGGCCGGACCCGCTGCGGCTCCCAACCGCCGGGCCAGATCCGGCCCTCCGCCGAAGATCATCACTTCCCCCCCTTGATCCGCCAAACGCAACACGGCCTCCCATGCCGGTTCCCCTGCAGCGGTCACAAACAATACATCCGGCGGCTGTTGTTCCATTTGGGAGATTTCGTTCAAACGGTCGAAGGTGATCCCCGCATGGGAGAGAATTTCCTCGATGTAGCGGGTAAACACATTCTCTCCCCGGCACCAGGTCTCCTTTTCCGTTCCCCGATCCCGATACACACCAATCCGTACCGCTTTCACCTGTGATCTCCTTTCCCGGGTTCCTCTTGTCGGAGGAAAACCGGCTTTCCGGTTTTTCGGCTTTCGTTCGCCGATTCCAAAAATCGGATGATTTCCGTCGTTTCCTCTATATCCACCGGACTCTTCCGGGTCTTGAAAAACACCATTACCTGTTCCAACAATCCGGCATAATACGGTTTTTCACTCCGGGAGACGTTGATCCGGCCGGAACCGGACGGGCGGTGAATCACCGCGCCAAATTCCGCGTTCCCCATCCGGTTCCCCCGGTATGTGCCGATTCGTCCATCCCCCCACTCACCCACGACAACATCCTGCTCTTCACCGGAAACGACTGTGACCCGGACACAACCCCCACCCAAGGCGGCATACAGCATCTCCACGCCGTGTATGCCGTACCAGAAGAATCCGGGCTGCGTTTCCTCCAATTGCATCGGACCATGGCAGTCCACACCGAAGATACTCCCGTTCGATCGTTTGAACTCCGTTACCAAAGGATCCGCGTAACGGAGTGCCGAGGTGCTCATGACCGGGACACCGTATCGCTGGGCGATGGACATGATTCCGGCCGCGTCCCGGGCAGTAACCGCCAAGGGCTTGTCGATGTAAACCGGTCGTCCGTACGGGGCAATCCTTTCAAACTGTTCCGCATGCACCCGACCATCCACGGAAGTAAGAAGGATGGCATCCGCGTTTTCCGCCACCTCTTCACAGCTGGCCCTCATTTCAACCCCGAAACCTTTTTCCAGCTCCTCCGTGATCGTCTTCACGCGGGATCGACTCAACTCAAAATCGGGGGAACCACCGGGATAAGCCACCGTCACTTTTCCGCCGGGGACATGAAAGGCTGCTCCTGAATCGTTCAGCAATCGGGTAAAGGCACTGCAATGGGATGTATCCAGACCGATCATCCCGATTCTCATGGATTGACGGACCCCCTTACGGCCTGAATTCACAGATATTTACAACTCATTATAAAATATGCACTATTTTTAGACAAGTCTGTTAATTGTCTTTAAATCCAGGTAAACTGATACACAAGTACCCATCTTCCGAAACAAAGGAGAATGCATATTATGAGCCGTTCCACATCGGAAAACGGAATCGTCATCGCTGTGATTGGACCGAAACCCTTGGTGAGACGCACGGAAGAAGCCTTAAAACTTTTCCCTTCCTTTATTCCCAGGCTGATCCCCTGTTCCTCGGACCAAGCGTTGTTGGAGGGGGTTCAAAGTGTAACGGACGAAGCCGAGGTGCTTCTTTTCTCCGAGTACCGAGGCTATAAACAAGCCAGGGAAAAACTGAATCCGCGGACCCCTTCCCACTATGTCCCCTTGATGGGTACCGGATTATACCGTTCCATTTTTCGTTTGAAGAATATCCACTCCTTTCAACGGTTGTCGGTGGACACCATTTCCCCGAATTATGTGAATCAGATTTTTTCGGAATTAGGAGAAACCCCCATGGACCTGGTTTATGTTCCGGATTCCTCCACGGCGTCATCGGATCAGATTGCGGCTTTTCACCGGGATCACTTTCTGCGGGATGCTGGATATGTGGCCATGACGGGGATCCATTCCGTCTCGGAAATCCTGAGGGAAATGTCCGTCCCTTCCGAATGGGTGACTCCAACGCAGCAGGATTTAATCGTGACTCTGGAGCGGGCCCTCCTGTCGACGGAAACCCGCAGAAACAAAGAGTCGCAGATCGTGGTTGGGATCATTCACATTGACGATTACCGGGAAGCGGCAAACCGGTTCACCACGGAACATGAGATCCAACGGATGGAATTGGACATTCACCGACAACTGCTGGAGTATGTCAAGCAATTGGACGGCCATTTGATCAACGCCGGGGGAGGGGAGTACCTTTTTTTCACGACACGGGGAGTCTTCGAGCGGGAGACCCGGGGCTACAAATACATCCCCCTGCTGGAGAAAACCCCCCGATCCCTTGGTATCACCCTGAGTATCGGCATCGGTTTCGGCCGCTCGGCGACGGATGCCGGATCCCACGCACGGCTGGCCATTCGCCAGTCGATGGAAGCCGGCGGAAACATTTGTTTCATCGTCCGGGAAGACCGGAGTGTCATCGGTCCGGTGGAAACCACCCAACCCATGATTTATGAACTGACGGTAACGGATCACGAACTTCTGGAAGAAGCCGAAAAAGCGGGTATGTCGGCGGTGTATATGAGCCGGTTGGTCGGACGGATCGCCCGTCATGGGAAATCCGATTACACCGCCCAGGAACTTTCCACTATCCTGGGTGTCACGGTTCGCAGCACTCACCGAATCCTGTTGCAGTGGATTGATGCCGGTCTGGTGGAGATCGTCGGAGAAGAAAAAGTCACGACCAGAGGCCGGCCCCGCCAAATTTACAGACTGTCCTTCGTGAAAGAGCAGATGCAAAAGAGAAATTTGTTCCCCGACCCTGTATAACCATCCCCGGACAAAATGCTTCTTCGATTTCTCAGGTGACTTCCTTTCGAAATTCGCTGAGACGATCAACGTCAATCACACATCCAACCCCCGATCCTCCGGGAAGACGAACCTCTCCACCTTCGCAGAGGATCGGCCCTTCGGCGAGGGGATCCTCCGCCAGAAAAAACGGGCCGTTGAGATCCACGGGAGTCATGATTTCCAGGTAATTGAAAAGATGGGCGCTGAAAGCCAATCCCAGACCCGACTCCGTCAACCCTCCCCCCAACAGGTCCAACCCGGCTTCCCGTACCATCTCCCCGCAACGTTTTGCCCCATACACCCCCCCCATTTTGGTGCATTTAATCACCACAGCGTCACAAGCTTCCAAGCGCAACGCTTGAATGAAATCAGCGGATGTCCACACGCTTTCATCCAAGGCGACCGGCAGATGGGTCTTTCTCCGCAATTCCGCGTGCCCCGGCAGATTGTTGGCGGCCAAGGGTTGCTCAAACACATCCACCCCCAACTTTTCCAACCATCGGGACATGCAAATCGCCTGAGAGAGAGTATAGGCCTGATTGGCATCAACGCGGAAAAACAGATCGGGCGCAGCCGTTTTCACCGCTTCCAATACCGATTGATCGGTGACCGGATCCAATCCGATTTTGACATCCACCCCCCGATAACCCTCCTCTTTTGCTTTCCCGGCCTGAATGGCCGCTTCATCGGGGTCTGTCGTACTGATTAACCACGAGAGATGGATGAAGTCACGATCGGGAGCCATCCACAATCCGGGAAGGGTTTTATTCTCCCGACGTCCGATCAGATCATGCAGGGCAGTGTCCACCGCCGCTTTGGCAATCGGTTGTCCGGTATTCACTCCCCCTTTGATTTCACCGTTCATCATGCGATGAACGGATTGCAAATCCTGCACTTTCATGCCGATCAGCCGCGGGGCAAAATAATTTCGGATCGTGGAAACAACCGATTCGACTGTCTCGTAACTCCAGCGGTGACTGGGCCGTGCCTCTCCCCACCCTTCCACTCCCTCCCGGTCCCGGACCCGGACATAGACATGGGGAGCACCTCGGGCCTTGTCTCCCACCTTCCCTCCCGATGTGGACAAACTCCGTTTCATGGGAAGATTCAGCGGAAACACGTCAACATGGGCAATTATCAATGTTCACACCCCTCCCTGTTTTTGGTTTCAGGTTAAAAATTATTATAGAGGGAACCGCACGTCTCAAAAAGGAGAATTTCCACAAGAATGCCGCCAAGGATTTTGGACGATAAAAAGACTTGTCTTACCAGATTGAGGATTATAATCTTGTGTCAAAATAGTGAAAATTTTTCAGGAAGGGGAAGTCCGATGAAAGGTTCCATCCTCCTTCTCGTCGCGTTGTTGACATTGAGCGCCGCCCTTTTCGGGACGCTTCCCGCGAGGGCCGATCCCGAATGGAAAAATGTAAAGACCCGAAGCACGTTCTACACTCCGAAAAAAGTGGCCAACGCCAGGAAAAACGTGAAAAAATACGATTGGGCCAAAGAAATCAAGAATCATGCCGTCTTGGATGCGGAAAAGTATCTGGATTTCGGAGTGGAGAATCTGTGGAATGCGGTGACCACTCAAAACCTCCCCCGTAGCTTCGCCGTCAATTTGGAACTGGGGTCTCCCATCACCGGCAAGGAATTCAACGAAAAGTACGGTTACCGCGGATGGCAGGCGGATCCCCTGAATGAACCCTGGAAACTGACAGACCCCAGCAGCGGTTACAAATTCCCCACCAATGACTTTGCATCTTATTACAAAAGCGGGTTGGACGAGCATGGCAATTTCGACCCCGAAAAAGCGGACAAGAGATATTTGGTGAATGAGCTCTATCCTGAAAAAGGTAAATATTGGGGCGTCGACGACGGCACGGGTTGGGTGGATGAGGACGGCAACCGCTGGACCTTTGTCGCGTATTACAACCACTGGCACGTTTGGCACGGCGGAGTGGTGGACAAGGCGCTTCGGGCGTTCCGCGACGCCTATCTGTACACAGGGGATGTGAAATATGCACAGGCGGGCACCATTCTGCTGGACCGGATTGCGGATGTCTACCCTGAAATGGATGTATCCGTCTACAAATGGGAAGACGGTTTTCTCCATTCCCACGGCGGAACCGGGAAAGGAAAGGTTCGGGGAAGCATTTGGGAAGCAACAGCTGCAATCCACTACCTGTCCGCTTATGACGCCTTCTTCCCCGGGATGGAAGAAGCGGACGTGATCCCTTTTTTGAACGCAAAGGCTCAGAAATATCATATGGATAATCCCAAAAACACCGTCTCCGCCATCCGTAAAAACATTGAGGACGGATTGCTGCGCGAGATCTATCCGGCCGTAAAGAACGCTCAGATTCGGGGAAACTTCGGTATGCACCAGCGGACACTTGCCATGGCCGCGGTGGTCTTGGACGAGCCGGGAACTTCGGAGGAATGGATCGACTGGGTGTTTCAACCCGGTGAACTCCGATCCCAACCGGATTGGCATTTAACCGGGGGCAATGTGATGGCGACCTTGTTGAACCAGGTGGATCGGGATGGATTCGGAGACGAGCCCTCGACCCAGTACAACAGTTATTGGTTGACGCAAATCCAGGGAGTGGCTGACATCCTGGAAGGCTACGACCGTTATCCGAAGGCCGATTTGTACCAAAACGTCAAGTTCCGAAAGATGTTTGACACCCGTTACCCTCTGGTGATGGGTAACCGGTACACCCCCCAGATCGGGGATTCCTTTAGAACGGGAAATCCCGGTATTGTCGGGACGGTTCAGGAACATGTGGACGCATTCACACGATACCGAAAGCCCGTTTACGCCCAAATGGCCTACCTTTTGAATGGAAACTCGACCGATGGACTCCACGGAAGTCTTTTCGATGCGGATCCGGAACAGGTGTCCCGGGATATCCGGAAGGTCCTCGAGGAAGAGGGGCCGTTGAAACAGAGAGAAACCCATCTTCCCGGATTCGGGTTCGCCGCATTGAGGGACGGGGGAAATGTCCCTTCAACACATCAAGAAACTTCCTTTTTCTTCTTTTCCAATCTGAAACGGCTGGAATCAACTGCCGAGGTTATCGAACATCAAGGGCCCATTCACCTGGAAACGGATGAATGGGGCAAACGGGATCCCGAAGCCTTTGACATCCCGGAGGACTATTACGCCGAAACGGGTTCGATTCAGCTGGAATCCAGAAAGAGAGGCGATCGGATCTCCTTCCGGTTCAAATCCCCGCAAACGGGGAACTACGTCCTGGAGCTGATGCCTCTTTCAGCCAGCTCTTACGGCATTTATGAGCTCAAAGTGGATGGGAAGCAGGTCGGCACACACGATTTTTACGGATCGGGAAACAAGGGAGGAAGTCGATCTGTCGGTTCTTTAAAGCTGGAGAAGGGAGAACACACGCTTACCTTTATCAACCGGGGGAAAAATCCCCGGGCGACCGGGTATAAACTGGGCCTGACCGGCATGGCTCTGAAGCCCGCCTCCGACAGCAAAACCTCCTCCGGGGGGAATTCGAAACGACGGGGACTTTGGATGTACTACGGCAAAAATTTGGTGGGACGTCATGGACACAAGGACACATTAAACATCGGTTACCATGCTTTCGGACTGGACCTCAGCCCCGATCTGGGTTATCCCGACAACTTCAAAAACCGGACGGAATGGGTCAGCAATACCGTCAGTCATAACACCGTGGTCGTCGATCAAACCAAGCAACATGACTCCCTCTCCTCAATCCCTCACCATTTCGACAGTTCCTCCCGCGTCCAACTCATTGATGTGGACGCACCCCATGTTTACCCGCAAACCGAGCAGTATCGCCGAACAACGGCCATGATCCGCGTCGACGATCAAAATTCCTATGCAGTCGATTTCTTCCGAATCCAAGGCGGTGACCATCACCATTTCAGTTTTCACGGAGCGGAAGGTCTAACAACCGTTGACGGCTTAAATCTCACGGAACAGAAGCGGGGAACCTATGCCGGTGAAGATGTTCATTATGGGGAAAAAGAGCCGGATCAACCCTCCGGCTGGGAATATGCCGGAAGCGGATTTCATTACCTCACCAATGTGGAACGGGCTCAAAATCCAAACGGGCCTTTCAGCGTCGATTGGAAGATAAGGGATACGTGGTCCGTTCTTCCGGAAGAAAAAAACATTCATCTTCGCCTCACCCTGTTAAATCAAGTGGATGACGCCGCTTTGGCCGACGGAATTCCTCCCCGGTTGCCCGGAAACCCCAAGCGACTTCGCTATCTGATTGCACACCGGGAGGGAAAGAACCTGAAAAGCCAATTTGTGTCACTCCTTGAAGCATACCAGGATGAACGTTTTATCCGTTCGGTTACTCCGGTGGAACTGACTGTTGACGGAAAAAAGGTGACCCACCATCGAGCATGCGCCTTGAAAGTGGAATTGAAAAACGGCAGAGTGGATACCATCGTCAATTCCCTGGATCCTGATGTCACCTACACCATTGGCGAAAAATTGCGTTTTCAAGGTTTTTTCGGCGTTTACAGTGAAAAAAACGGCAAGCCGGTCTATGCCTATCTGAACGATGGGAAGTTCATATCCCCTGCCGGAAAGCCGCTGTTACAAAATAAAAAAGCCCGTATAAAAGGCACGATTCTCACATTCACCAAAGAGCTGAGTATCCGTAACGAAATCACGGTGAAACTGAAGGACAAACTCCACTCTCCGGAATCCGTGATCGGGCGAACGATATTTATTGATAACGATGGAGAACGAAACGCAGCCTATGAAATCAAAGGAATCCGGCATCTACAGGGAAATCGTTATACCTTGGACATCGGAAGTTCCACACTGATCCGTAAAACCAAAGATCCGAAAAACATGTCCAAAGGATTTGTTTACAACATCAAAGAAGGACAGACCTGGCGGATCCCTCTGTCCGCCGAATGGTCCACCCCTTAAAACGGATTCATTGATCACGTGACCCTCTGAGCAGGGTCTTTTTGTTCTTTCAGGACAAAACGTCCGCGAGGGCGCCCAAAACAACGCCGGAAAAATAAGCGAGGATCCACCACATCCGAATTCACTCCATGTTCACGTTTACTTTGCCCATAGTTTTTCCGTACCTTCACCCAGTTTATACGTTGTCCGGTTTACAATGAGGGAGAACCAGGATCCCCGTCGTCCAAAAAGTTATCGTACCCGTCGGCGATGGCCAGTTCGTTTTCCAAAAAGTTGATGACGTTGGAGTAATAATGGGCCGCTTCTTCTTCCATACCCTGGTTCATCATGTCACGGTAGGTTTGATAGCTTTCCTGGAGCAATCGGAAGGTGGTTTCAAACCCTTCTTCCGACAACAGGTCGGGTCGGCCGTCCCCTTCTTCGGACCAAAAAGTCCGGTAACGATCCAAATAAGCCTCGTAGGTGGAAAAATCGCAGGGCATCGAATTCATCCTTTATTCCTTGTGGTTGGTTTTAGACTGCCGGTTTCCCGGTTCCCTTATTCAAGGTTGCCCAGGGAAAGTGTCCATGATTTTTCACGTGAGGTCTCCGCCTTCACCTGCATCCGAACCGGACTTCGTTGGAAAAAAAACGCCGTATCCGCCCGGCGGTTCACCCGGGCCGTCAACCGAGTGACGACGGCATCTCCCGGAGGGATGCGACCGGCCGCAAACGAATGTCCGTTCCCTTGAATCATACAGGTAAAACGCTGAACTTCGCTTCCGGCTTCCAACTCGAGCAGAATCCGGTCCAGCGTCACCGCCGCTTTTGAGCGGTTGAACCAACGGATGTCCGCTTCGATGAATAACACAAGGGCCGACGAACGGGAAGAAGCCGTCTTCAACGCTCCTTTGCCTTCATCGGCCCATGTGTATGACCGGATACGACGGGAGAGAAGGATGCCGGCCACCTTCCCTCTCCGTTGAACCGCTTCTTTTATTTCGTTCAGCAACAATCCCGTCAATCCGCCGACCAGGGCTGTGAACAGGATCGTCCACACGTCTCCGCCCATCCCGGATTCCCCTTTGGAAGTGATGATACATCGATATGCAAGAGGATCCTGGGCCGTGTTCAGCGGGCACTGGCGGAGGTGGGCCGGCTGGAACGAATTTCGTCCAGAATGCCGTCGGCGATCAAACGGTAACCCCGGTCATTGGGATGGATCTGATCGGAGAGCCAATTTCTGCTACCCGCTGGAAGCCGGTCGGCCACGTCCACCACGAGGGTGAGGGAATATCCGTAAGCCATCTGTTTCAAACCGACGTTCCACTGGTTCAGCAGATGATTGGAAATCCGGTAAAAAGGTTCTCCCTTGGAGACGGGATTGTACAGGGAAGTGATCAAAATCGGCGCTTCATGGTTCAGAGAACGGATTTCCTTCAAAATCCCCGAAAGGTTCTCTTTATATTGTGCCTGAATGCGGTTAAAATCGGAGATCACACGCAAGGGATTGTTTTCCTTCAAAGCCACTTTCAACAAATCGTTCCCGCCGATGGTCAGTGAAATGAGATCGGCGTTTGCAATACTCTCCCTGATATCCTTTTTTTGAATGTAATTCCGCAGTTTGGTGGAGGTTTGACCCACCACCCCCTTGTTGACCAGATTCAAAGAAATCTCATCCTGTCCCAGCCCTTTCACCACAAGGGAACTGTAGCCATGGGGCCCTGTTTTTTCGGAGCCAAAACCCCGGGCCACGGAATCCCCGAGCACCAGGTAATTCAACGTTTCTTGTTCCTTGGCTGCTTCTTTCAGCTTTGAGAGAATGTTTACGTCGGAAACCATGATCGGTTCCTCTGGCTTTTCCGCCACCATGAACCGGATGAGTGGATAATAGCGGATGCTGAGTACAACCAGGGAGAGGCTGATGATGATCAGGATCCACTTTTTCATGGGCGCGGCCCCTCCTTTTACCGTCCTGTGTTCCAAACACCGCTTCGCTTCTTATTTATTCCAAGCTTAACAGGAAAACATTACGTGACCCCGACAGCAAAATCACACCAAGATCACCTTTTGATTACAAAATAAGACACAAAAAAACGGCGTGGATACGCCGTTTTTCAATCGACCTCATTCATTTACATATATAATGGGAAAGCAAACCATAAGCCGAGTTCTGTCCTCCAAGTGGTTACGCGGCGTTGTCGGAACGCCTCCCACCGATTGGAGTGGCAATCATCTGTCTAGGCGATGCATTGCTGCACCGCTCAAGCGACCAACCCGGGATCACTGCGGGCCACAGCTGCGCCCGTCAAGGCGCCGATCCCTTTATGGTCTTGCTCCGGGTGGGGTTTACCTAGCCAGCATGTCTCCATGCTGCTGGTGCGCTCTTACCGCACCGTTGCACCCTTGCCTGTGGAACGGTCACGTTCCCATCGGCGGTCTGCATTTCTGTGGCACTTTCCTTAGAGTTGCCTCCACCGGCCGTTAGCCGGCACCCTGCCCTGTGGAGCTCGGACTTTCCTCCCGTGGGACCTTGCGGTACACCACCGGCGATTGCCTAGTTTACTTTCCCTAAACAAGCGACAAGGTATATTATATCAGATACATGCTTTCGTTGCAATATCCATTTAACGGTAACTCTAGATAAATTGGAAGGGATTGGTATCCACTTCGGTCACCTGAACCGGGACTTCTTTCAGGGTGCTGTCTTCCTGCAGCTTTTGGGCGATCCGTTCCAGCACAAGATGCTCCACATGATGTCCCGGATCCAACAGCGTCAGCCCATCGGCCCAGGCATCCAGGGCGGTGTGGTGATCCAGATCCCCGGTGATGTAAACATCGGCTCCCTGTTTCAGAGCTTCGGGGTAATACCGGCCCCCGGATCCGCCGAGAACGGCGACCCGGCTCACTTTCCGCTCCCCGTCTCCCACCATCCGAAGTCCGGGAATTCGGTAGGCTTCCTTCAATAGACGAGCCAGTTCTTTCAATTTCATCGCTTGAGGGAGTTCTCCCACACGCCCGATTCCGTCCGCTTTGCCGGGGAGATCCAGGGGATAGATGTCGTAAGCCGGTTCTTCATAAGGATGAGCCTGGAACATCGCTTCCACGACGGTATTCTGGATGTCTTCGGTGATCACGGTTTCCAGACGGATTTCCTCCACCTTTTCCAACTCGCCCTGCTTACCGATATACGGATTGGTTCCTTCTTCGGGACGGAACGTGCCCGTTCCGTCCAGGTTGAAGGTGCAGTGACTGTAGTTCCCGATCCAGCCGGCACCGGCGCGGGCGACGGCCCGGAGCACTTCTTCATGGTGGTCTTTGGGAATAAAGATCACCAATTTTTTCAGTTTCCGGGTGTGTGTCGGGATCATCACTCCGGTATTCTTCACACCCAGTTTCTCACAAAGCACATCGTTGACCCCGTCCCACGCGGCGTCGAGGTTGGTATGGGCGATATAGACGTTGATATCGTGCTTCAAAAGCTTGGCGTAAATGCGGCCGGCCGGTGTGTCGGTCCTGAGGTCCTTCAGCGGCCGGAAGATCAACGCATGATGCGCGACGATCCAGTTGGCTCCCCGTTGAATCGCCTCGTCCACCACCTTTTCCGTGACATCCAGTGTGAGAACGATCCCTCTCACTTCCGAGTCACGTGTGCCCACCTGCAGTCCGATCCGGTCGTTCTCCACGGCGAGGGACTGAGGGGCCCAGGTTTCCATCACCTGGATCAGCTCGTTTCCCGTGACAGCCATAATTCTGCCTCCTTCCATGTTTCCAGTCGGGCCGCCACCTCGGCTTGTTTCTCCTTCGCTTCGGGAGTGCGGGCCGAGCGGAGGCTGTTCAGGATTCGTTTCAGAGCGGCCGCTTCTTCCCTTACTCTTTCCCTCAGAAGGGGGTGCCGGTCGCGGCAGAGCAGGGGTCCCAACCGAAACAGCAACTCCGGCCGGAGGGGAAGGTTCTTGTAGGGGCGTTCCGACTCCCCCCGCCGGGCGGAAATGATCTCATACAGGATACCGCCCTCCTTGAGCAGCTCCTCTTCGACAATTTCCCACCCGTGATCTTTCAGCCATTTCCGGACCCGGTCCCCGTTGTTGTTGGGTTGCAGTACCAACTGCTCCGTTCCGGACAGTTTTTCTTTCCCCCGGGAGAGGATCGAGGTGATCAGGACACCTCCCATCCCCGCCAACACGATCACTTCCGCTTCCCCCGGTTGGAGCACCTCCAGACCGTCTCCCTGACGGACCTCGATCGATTCCGTCCATCCTGCCTCCCGGATGCGGTCGGCTGCGTTTTGGTAAGGTCCCCGGTTAAGTTCCCCCGCGATTCCCTTTTTCAGGGCTCCCCGTTCCGCAAGGGTCACCAGGAGCTGCGCGTGGTCGGAACCGATATCAGCCACCGTGCGCCCGGGAAGAATCCGGTCGGCCAGCGCCGATATCCTGGCGGACACCCTATTTTCCACCCTTCTCCCCCCTTTCAACTGTCCCTGTCCTTTTTATTATAACGGATGACGGGAGGGTTGACAGGGGGCCTGCCTTTTGGATCCGTCCATTCCAATTCGCACACAACGGGAAGATGATCGGATGGACAGCCCGGGGTGGCCACCACCGCGGCTTTTACGGGACGGAAATGGGAGGTGCAGAAGATGTAGTCGAGCCTTATGCGTGGAAAGCGGCAGGGAAAGGTGGCGGAATCGATTTCGCATACCGCCAAAACATCCCGGAGGGCGGGCGCCAAGCGGGTGACGGCGGACCGGCCCGGGGTGACGTTCCAATCTCCCGCAGCCACCGCCGGCAAATCCGTTTCCTCCAACTGTTCCAACAGAATCGTTCCCTGTTGCCGCCGCATCCACGGGGTCAGTCCCATGTGGGTCACCAACATCCGGATTTTCGAAGGCGATCCGGCCGGGATCACATCCGCCACCAAAAGAGACCGGGGCTCTTCTCCCCGCTGGGTAAACCGGATGTTCCGGAAATCGCACACCTCTCCCTTTAACAGAAGGCCGTTCCCGTAGCCTGCCGCCCCCTCACGGGCCGGCTTTTCAATCGCGGGGCCAAAAACGGCTTCCATACCCAACCGCTCCGCCAGCCGGGATAACTGGTTCTCATAACCGCTCCTTTTGTGAAAGCAGACATCCACTTCATTCAACCCCACCAAATCGGGGTTTTCCCCCTCGATGACGCAAGCAATTCGTTCCAGGTCCACCCTGAGGTCCCCACCCAGACCATGACGAATGTTGTAAGTCATCACTTTCATGCCTGACCCCCTCCCTTTCCTGCCCCCATCACCCCTATAAGCGTTGAAAAAGTGAGCGGCAGCATTTACCCAAAGCCGCTCCGGCTGCTGTCCTAACGCTTCCCCTTTTCCCAAACGAACATTATACCCCCGTTTCCCGAAATTGCTGCACCGGCACCTTTGGGCGCCCTCCGCATATCGTGGATAAAAAAGAGGAGGAAATCACCCCATGGGTGTTTCCAATCAAATCTTCAACGCCAAACTTTTGAAGGTTTCCCAAGCCGGAAACATTAACATCGGTGATTGTGTCAACGTGGGAAAGTCCTTCAACGTGATCGATATGGCGGGATCCGTTCCGATCGGCGATTTCGCGACAAACGTGCAGGGCGGGGGCAACCAGTTGATCGATCCCGACCTGGTGGACCAGGTTTAAGAAAAAAGGACCGGTGCAGCCGGTCCCTTTTCATTTCTTCTTTTCCGGTGCCCGGTCCTTCTTGAAGTAGAGCCATCGGTCAAAAAAAGGTTCGAGATCTTGACCCGCCACTTCGCTGGCCACCCGGATAAAGTCCCGGGTGGTGGCCGTCTGAAAACGGTAACGGTCGTAATAGGTGCTCATGATTTCCAGCACCTTGTCTTTCCCCAGTTTATCCACCAGCTTCCACATCATGGCGGCCGGCCGGGTGTAGACCATCAATCCGTAGATGGGGTCGGAATACTGATAGAGAGATTCCACGGAGGTGATCCCTTTTTCCCGGTTGATTTCGTCGGTTCGTTCCGCCGCTTTGACCAAAAGGTCCCGTTCATCTTCTCCCATCTTCTCTTCCATGAACAGGAATTCGGAGAAAGTGGTGAGCCCCTCGTCCAACCACGGCTCTTTCACCTGGTTGTTTCCGACCACACCGTACCACCACTGATGGGCCAGCTCGTGGGCTACCACATTGACAGCCGGCCGTTCCCCTTTGCGGGTGGTGATTTTATCGAGGGAGGTGACCAATCCGGGATACTCCATGCCAGCGATGCCGTACCCCGTTTCCCCCAGCACCACATCCACTTCTTTGTAGGGATAGGGGCCAAAGTACTTTCCGAAGAACTCCATCCCGGCGATGGCGGCGTCGTGGAGTTCCTGAGCCACATCTTCCATGCCCTTCTGATACCAGAGGTTGACCTTGGTCTTCCCCGCTTTCCCCCGGACCGGTTCGTAATCTTTGGTGATCACCGCGGCGAAGTCCCGGACGTTGGCTTGACGGAGGGTCACGGAGGAGGAAACCGGGTCGGGGAAATCTTGAGCGGTGGTGATTAACTGATACCCTTCCGGAATGTCGAAGGTCACCTCGAAATCGGACATGCGGCTGTAAAAAGGGTCTCCGGTGGAGGTGTAGGGATCGATATGCCACCCCTCCCTGTCCTTGACCGCCAGCATCGGGTACCACTGGGCCAGAAACGCAGTGTTTTTGAATCGGTTGAGCCGCATCCCGCCTTTGGGGATTTTCAATACATAATCCATCTCGACTTGGGTGGTTTCTCCGGGTCGGACCGGAGTGGGCAACTGCACGTTCAGAAGAGTGCCCTTGTTCTTGTGCCGGGCTTTCACCCCGTCCACTTTCACGTCCCGCACTTTCAGATAACCCGGCTCTTCCGGGCGGGATTCCGCACCCCATTTCCAATCATCGAAAGCATTGGGATAGAGATGAAAGTAAAGTTCGGTCAACGCTTCTCCCCTCACAGGCACCTTGACCGAAAAATGACCCGTCACTTTGGACGCGGCATCATTGTACTTCGCCTGGATGGAATAATAGGGACGTTCCCGCAAATCCGGTACGCCCCTTTCCGCAGCGACACACGTTGACTCCAGCAGCATAGCCAAAGCCAGCATAAAGGTGACCGCAAAAAACAAGCGACGCTTCATCCGTCCACTCCCCCATTTCTGATGGAAATCCTTTCCCTTTCTAGAGTCTCCATCCGGGTTGTTTTTATGACGGATCCGCGTCGATGGCTTTCAGACGGTATTAGAAGCGTTGTGAAAAGGTGAGCGGGCAGCATTTACCCAAAGCCGCTCCGGTTCCTGTCCTGCAGAGATGCAGGCACTGTCCCGCTATTTTGGGTAAACGCTCCCCCTTTTCTCGAAACGAACATTCAATCACAAACGCTTTTAGAGATTGCCCCGCCGTTCCTGCTCCCGTTCGATCGCTTCAAACAAAGCTTTGAAGTTCCCTTCCCCGAAACCGCGCGCCCCTTTGCGCTGGATGATTTCAAAGAAGAGGGTCGGCCGGTCCACGATCGGACGCGTGAAAATCTGCAACAGGTAACCTTCATCGTCCCGATCCACCAAGATGCCGTACTTCCTGAGATCGGCCACCGCCTCGTCCATTTCACCCACACGGCTGGGCAACTCCTCATAATAGCTGTCCGGCGTGGAAAGAAACTCCACCCCTTTTTCTTTCAAAACCTTCACCGTTTGGATGATGTCTTGGGTGAAGAGGGCCACGTGCTGCACACCGGGGCCTTTGTAGTACTCCAGATACTCCTGGATCTGGGATTTCCGTTTCCCTTCCGCCGGTTCGTTGATCGGGAATTTGATGCGTCCGGTTCCGTTCTGCATCACTTTGGACATCAGGGCGGAGTATTCGGTGCTGATGTCCTCATCCCGGAAATGACGGAGTTCTTTAAAACCCATCACTTTCTCGTAATAGGAAACCCACTCTTCCATTTGTTCCACATTGCCGACGACATGGTCGAATCCAAGCAGCCCGGCATCCTCGAAGGGAATGAAGAAATCCGCTTCCACAAAACCGGGAGCAAACACTCCGTGATAATTCTTCCGCTCCACCAGGGTGTGGACGGTGTCTCCGTAAGTGCCGATCACGGCTTTTTTGATGACGCCGTGTTCATCTTTTTCCTCCCAGGGCTCTTTGACGGAGATTCCGCCGCGGGAGACGGCCTCCCGGTAAGCCGATTCCACGTCGTCCACCTGGAGGGCAATGTCCTTCACCCCGTCCCCGTGAAGTTTGACGAATCCGGCGATGGGATGATCCGGGGAAAATCCTCCACTGACCACAAACCGGATGTCCCCTTGTTCCAGCACATAGGAGACCGTATTCCGGCTACGGGTCTCCAGCCCCTTGTAAGCGACGGGATGGAACCCGAATGTATTGCAGAAATAATGGGCGGCTTGCTTGGCATTGCCGGTGTAAAACTCCAGGTAATCCACGTCCAGAATCGGAAGAAAGTCTTCCACTTCCTGCCCGGTTGGTTGCGCTTTCATTTCAGCCAACGACATTTCCCCCTCCTCCGAAAGTTCTATATCTTCAGCGTACCGATCGGACTTCGACTCTGCAAGCATGTGAAGAAGCGCGTTAACGCTTTATCCAGAAAAAAGCCCCCGAAAAGGGGCTTCATTCAATTGCTTTTCACTTCAAGACCCAACTCCCGGACTCCCTGTTCCCGGAGCCGGAATTTCTGGATTTTCCCACTGGCGGTCATGGGGTAACTCTCCACGACTTTCATGTAGCGGGGGATTTTGTAGCGGGCGATCTTTCCGTCGCAGAACTCCCGGAGTTCTTCCAGAGCGAGCGTCTCCCCCTCTTTCACCCGGACAAAGGCCATCACCTGCTCCCCGTATTTCTCGTCTGGAACCCCGACCACTTGTACATCCAGAATCTTGGGATGAGTGTAGAGAAATTCTTCGATTTCCCGGGGATAAATGTTTTCCCCTCCCCGGATGATCATATCTTTCAGCCGGCCCGTGATCCGGATGTATCCTGCTTCATCCATGGTCGCCAAATCCCCCGTATGGAGCCAGCCGTCATCGTTAATGGCCTGCCGGGTTTCCTCAGGCATCCGGTAATATCCCTTCATCACGTGATACCCCCGGGTGAGAAGCTCCCCTTGCTCTCCGGGGGGAACTTCTTTTCCGGTGGCCGGGTCCACCACTTTCACTTCCACGTTGGGAAGTTTTTTGCCGACGGTGGCCACCCGCCGTTCAATCGGATCATCGGTCCGCGTCTGGGTGATGACGGGAGAGGATTCCGTCTGCCCGTACGCAATGGTAATCTCTTCCGCCCCCATCACATTCATCACCCGTTTCATCACTTCCATCGGACAGTTCGAGCCGGCCATGATCCCCGTCCGCAGCGAAGTTAGATCAAACCGGTCAAATTCGGGATGGTTCAGCTCGGCGATAAACATCGTCGGCACCCCGTGCAAGGCCGTGCACCGTTCCTTTTCCACCGTCCGGAGAACCGTCAACGGATCGAACTCAATCACCGGCACCATGGTGGAACCGGCCGTAACACAGGCCAGGGTGCCCAATACGCAGCCGAAACAGTGAAAAAAAGGTACCGGAATGCACATCCGGTCATCCGGGGTCAATTTCATGCATTCCGCAATGTTTTTGGCGTTGTTGACAATGTTATTGTGGGTGAGCATCACGCCCTTGGGAAAACCCGTTGTCCCGGAAGTGTACTGCATATTAATCACATCATCAGGATGGAGGGATTGGGAACGTTCCATCAGCTTCCGATCATCCACAAAATCCCCCATCTGCAGGAGGTCCGACCAGAGAAACATCCCCGGCCTTCGCTCTTCCCCCAGAAGAATGACGTTTTTGAGTCGGGGAAGGCGGGCGGAGCGAAGTTGTCCCGGTGCACACTCATGGAGTTCCGGACAGATCTCGTACAACATATCCACATAGTTGGCATCACGGAACGCTTCCATCAGGATCAGCGTTTCCGTATCGGACTGCTGCAGAAGATACTCCAGCTCCCGGGTCCGGTAATTGGTGTTCACCGTCACCAACACGGCTCCCATTTTCCCTGTGGCAAATTGGGTGACCAACCATTCGGGGTAATTGGTGGCCCAAACCGCGAGATGATCTCCTTTCTTCAGACCCAGTTTCATCAGACCCTTGGCGACCCGGTTGCATTGGTCCCTGAAATCCCGGTAGGTCCACCGCAGGTTTTTTTCGGGATAGACGACGCCTTCCCGCTCCCCTTGTGCGGACACCACTTCATCCAGCAAACCGCCCACCGTGGTGTGGAGTTGTTCAGCCATCACGATGCCTCCTCTTCTTTGACAGGCCTGCAGATTCGCCATCTCGTCGAGGTGGTGGTTAAACACGATCCCCTTCCAATACCTGAAAGCTTGTGAAAAAGTGAGCCGGCGGCATTTAACCGAAGCCGCTCCGGTTGCACTCTTTGCACATTCTGCCGCCCCGGAGTCGGGATCGCCTGCCGTTTATTGTATTATTCTGTTAATAAAGACCGCCCTCCTCCCCATTTCGGTCGCAGCGATTTCCCGGGTAATCAGCATCTTCACGCCTGCAGCTCTTGATGAGAACGCTTTCAATCATTATTATAGGAACAAGAAGAGGAATCCTTCAAGAATTTTTAGAAAGCAGGCGTTTTTACGGATTCCTGTGGGATCCCCGGGTTTGCATTGGGTTCGGAAAAGGGATAAAATTGAACCAGAAAAAGTGGCAAAAAATAAAAAGCACCCGTCAATGAGTGCTTTTCCAGCGAGGGATTTTCTTTATTCGAGGAAGTCTTTCAGCCGCTTGCTCCGGCTGGGATGACGCAACTTCCGTAAAGCCTTCGCTTCGATTTGCCGGATTCGTTCCCGGGTAACCCCGAATACTTTGCCCACTTCCTCCAGGGTGCGGGTCCGGCCGTCATCCAGCCCGAAGCGGAGGCGCAGTACGTTTTCTTCCCTGTCGGAAAGAGTGTCCAGCACATCCTTCAGCTGTTCCTTCAACAGTTCGTAAGCCGCGGCATCCGCCGGGGCCTGGGCATCGTCATCCGGAATGAAGTCCCCCAGATGGGAGTCGTCTTCCTCTCCGATGGGAGTTTCGAGAGAGACGGGCTCCTGCGCGATTTTCATGATTTCCCTTACTTTGTCGGGACTGAGGTCCATCTCCTGGGCGATCTCTTCCGGCGTGGGTTCCCGTCCCAACTCCTGGAGAAGCTGGCGGGAGACACGGATCAGTTTGTTGATCGTCTCCACCATGTGCACCGGAATCCGAATGGTACGCGCCTGGTCGGCGATGGCGCGGGTGATCGCCTGCCGGATCCACCAAGTGGCATAGGTGCTGAACTTATATCCTTTGCGGTAGTCAAACTTCTCCACCGCTTTGATCAGCCCCATGTTTCCTTCCTGGATCAGGTCGAGAAACAGCATTCCCCGACCCACATACCTTTTGGCGATGCTGACCACCAGGCGGAGGTTGGCTTCGGCGAGGCGGCGTTTGGCCTCTTCATCTCCCTCTTCGATCCGCTTGGCCAACTCCACCTCTTCTTCGGCGGACAAGAGCGGAACCCGTCCGATCTCCTTAAGATACATCCGGACCGGATCGTTGATTTTTACACCCGGCGGAACGCTCAGGTCATCTTCCAAAAGCTCTTCTTCATCCGGTTCTCCATTCTGGGCGAAGACCATGTTTTCATCGTCTTCATTGATCACTTCGATTCCCTGTTCACTCAGGCTCTCAAAAAATTCATCCACTTGTTGGGGTTCTTGGTCAAAAGCGGACATTTTTTCCATGATCTCTTTATAGGTGAGGACCCCGCGTTTTTTCCCGAGGTCCGTTAATTGTTCTTTCACTTGCTCCAATGTGAGCTCTTGTTCCATGTCCACGTTCTGCTCGTTTGCCAACTTGGGATTCCCTCCTTCCATAGCTCCATTGCATCAAGCCTCTTTTTGAACCTGTTCCCTCAGTCGCATCAGTTCAATCCCCAAACGGGCGGCTTTGGCAATGTCACCGGCACGCTCTGCCTGTCGGACTTGTTCTTTCTTTAACTCGATTTCTTTAAAAAGAGGATAATTAAGGATATGTCGAATGTAATCGGCGACTTCCTCTTCCGTCACTTCCGCCGGCGCATCCAGTATGACCAGGCCGCTGGCTTCTTCCAAGAGGCGGTCATCCTTCAGACAGCGGATGAAACGCCCGGGATCAGCGGGATGGCCTTCGGCGTAATAAGCATAGAGGTAGGCGGCCAAGGCACCGTATATTTCAACGTTGAATCCGGCCCCCACGGTTTCCCTGACCCGTTCGGCCACCTGCCGATCGTGCATCATCGCAACCAAAAGACGTTTCTCCGCCTCTTCATGCGCCAGGGGGCGGCGCTGTCGACCGACCATGTGTTTGCCGCCATGATATCCATTATTCCACTTCCCCATTCCTTTATCCCCGTCGGTTTCTTTCTTCTTCTTCGACGCGATGCGCCGGTGTTCCTGTTTGAGTGCGTCCAGGGACAAATGGAACTCTTCGGCCAGCCGGCGAAGGTAATGGTCCCGCTCGATGGCACGGGGCAGTCCGGCGATCACTTCGACGGCCCGGGTCAGGTATCGCATCCGCCCTTCCTCGTCTTTCAGATCGAAGCCTTCCTTGAGAACTTCCAGCTTAAAAGACACATAAGGAAGCGCCTGTGCGATCACCTCCCCCGAAAAAGCCGGACCGCCCCGCTGCCGGATGTAATCGTCGGGATCCATCCCCGGCGGCATCTGTGCCACCTTGACGACACATCCCTGCTCCCGGATCATTTCCATGGCGCGTTCTGCCGCGTTTTGGCCCGCCGGGTCCGAATCGTAACAGAGAACGGCGGTTTCGGCGTTTCGGCGGATCACCCGTGCCTGAGCCTCTGTCAACGAGGTGCCCAGATTCGCCAGACCGTTTTTGATCCCCGCCTGCCAAGCGGAGATCACGTCCATGTAACCCTCGAACAGAACGGCCTGATCCGCGGAGCGAATCGCTTTCCTGGCACGGTGAAGGTTGAAAAGAAATTTGCCTTTGTGAAAGAGAGCGGTCTCCGGGCTGTTCAGGTATTTGGGCTGGCCCTCCCCCAGCAACCGTCCGCCGAAGCCGATCACCCTCCCCTGGGTATCATGGATCGGAAAGATCACACGGTTGCGGAATCGGTCAAACCGGGATCCCGACCCCCGGCCGGACTCCCTCCGGGCCAGCAGCCCTGCCTCTTCGGCCAGCACTTCATCGTAATTCCGGCGTTTTAAGAAAGATCGAAGGAAATGGTACGAATCGGGAGCGTAGCCCAATTGGAATTCGACCATGGTTTCCGGGGTAATCCCCCGCTCCTTCAGGTAACGCCTGGCCGCCTCCCCGTGCTCGGTTTCCATCAGCAGATGATGATACACGCGGGCCGCCAGGTCCGTCACCTCCCGGAGCTTTCGTTTCCGTGCCTCTTCGGGGTCGTGGACATCCTCTTCCTGGCCAGGCACCTCAACCCCCGCTTCTTCGGCCAATTGGACAACCGCCTCCACAAAACTCAGCTGCTCGGTTTCCATCAGGAACTTGAACACGTCTCCGCCGGCACCGCAGCCGAAACAATAGTAAATCTGTTTTTCCGGGGATACGGAAAAGGAAGGGGTCCTCTCAGAATGAAACGGACAAAGACCAAAAAAGTTTCGCCCGCTTCTTTTCAGGCGGACGGATTGGCCCACCACATCGACGATGTCGAAATGCTCCCGGACCCGGTCGATGACTTCGTCAGGGATGCGACCCCGCATGAAATCACCGCCTCCCAGCCATGAGTAAGTATATCCTTCGGTTTTCGGCATCCAACAAAAACGTATTCGCCAAAATTCGTCATAACCCTTCAAAAATCGAACAGAGAAAACTTGGCAAATGGGTGGGGAACGGATCCGATACCGACTGCATATCATATAATTCTACAACATGACAGGGAATCCTTCCACCATCTAAGCGGTTACCATTTTTCAAACATTTGTCGAAAAAACGGGGGAGAAACAACGGTTTCCTACTGTATTATACGCCGTGTTTCAAAAAAAATCCTTCCATACCTTGACATTATTAAAAAGTGGTTCTCCATTCCGTGAAATAGAGAAACACCCGGGAGCATTCCCGGGTGTCTTTGGGGTTTATGAGGTTTTTCCGATCGGTTCCGGTTCGCCGATGTCGATGAGGGCCGCCTGAGCCGCCGCCAGCCGGGCAAGAGGAACCCGGAAGGGGGAACAGCTGACATAATCCAGTCCCGCCCGGTGACAAAAGAGGATCGATTGTTTCTCCCCGCCGTGTTCCCCGCAGATCCCCGTTTTCAGAGCCGGCTTGGTTCGGCGGCCTTCCTTCACACCGATGGAGACCAGACGCCCCACTCCATCCGTATCCAGGGTCATGAACGGATTATCAGGGAGGATTTTATGATGGATATATTCGTGCAGAAATTTTCCTTCCGCATCGTCCCGGCTGTATCCGAAAGTGGTTTGGGTCAGGTCGTTGGTGCCGAAGGAGAAGAAATCGGCTTCCTCGGCAATTTCAGCCGCGGTCAGGGCCGCCCGGGGCACTTCGATCATGGTGCCGACGGTGTAGGGGATCGGTTGCCCCGTCCGGCTTTCCACCTGAGTGGCCATTTCTTCCACCAGTTTACGCATCTCCCTGAGCTCGTTCACGTGACCGACCAGAGGAATCATAATCTCGGGTCGGACCGTCGCCCCTTCTTGAATCACTTCTGCGGCGGCCAGGAAGATCGCTTCCACCTGCATCGCATAGATTTCCGGGTGGATCAGGCCGAGGCGGCAGCCCCGATGACCCAGCATGGGGTTGAACTCATGCAACCCGCGCACTTTGCGGAGCAGTTCCTCTTTCTTTTTCACTTCCACGGGGTCGGCCCCCTCCGTCATCTGCAGCTTCACCACTTCCGTGAGAATCTCCTCCTGGTTGGGAAGGAATTCATGAAGCGGGGGGTCCAGCAGGCGAATGGTGACCGGAAGCCCGCTCATCGCCTCAAAAATACCTTTAAAATCTTTCTGCTGCAACGGAAGAAGTTTGTCCAGGGCCGCCTGCCGTTCTTCCGCCGTTTCAGCCAGAATCATATCGCGGACGAGGGGCACCCGGTCGGCTTCCATAAACATGTGCTCCGTCCGGCAGAGGCCGACCCCCTCTGCTCCGAATTCCCGGGCTTTGGCGGAATCTTCAGGATTGTCCGCGTTTGTCCGGACCTTCAGGCGGCGGAATTCATCAGCCCAGGCGAGAATCTGTTGAAATTCGTCCGACAGCTCAGGGTCGATCAACGGCACCTGTCCACGGATCACTCGGCCGGTGCCTCCGTCGATGGAGAGCTCGTCCCCCTCCCGAACCACCATCCCCTTCACCCGCAATTCTTTGCTCTTAAGATCGATTTTCGCTTCTTCACAACCGCAGATGCAGGGTTTGCCCATTCCCCGCGCCACCACGGCCGCGTGGCTGGTCATTCCGCCGCGGCTGGTAAGAACCCCTTCCGAAGCGACGATGCCGTGAATATCTTCCGGTGTCGTCTCGGGCCGGACCAGGATCACTTTTTTTCCGTCCTGAGACCACCTTTCCGCGATGTCGGCATCAAAGACCACTTTGCCGGATGCAGCACCGGGAGAGGCGGGAAGGCCTTTGGTCAACACGTCCAATTCGGCCTTCGGATCGATCCGGCGATGCAGAATCTGATCCAGCTGTTCCGGGTCCACCCGCGTCAGAGCCGTCCGCTTGTCGATCACCCCTTCTTTCACCAGGTCGGTGGCAATCTTCACGGCCGCGTGAGCGGTTCGCTTGCCGTTCCGGGTTTGCAGCATGTACAGCTTCCCACGCTCAATGGTGAACTCAATGTCCTGCATGTCCCGGTAATGGGCTTCCAACCGGTTGCCGATTTTCCGGAATTCCTCGTAAATCGCCGGCATGCGTTCGGACAGCGAGGAAATGGGTTGCGGCGTCCGGATCCCCGCCACCACATCTTCCCCCTGGGCGTTGATCAGATACTCCCCGTAAAGGGCCTTTTCCCCCGTGGAAGGGTTTCGGGTGAAGGCGACGCCGGTTCCGGAATCGTCTCCCATGTTGCCGAAAACCATCATCTGGACGTTGACCGCCGTACCCAGATCGTCGCTGATCTTGTGAATCCGCCGATAGATGCGTGCCCGCTGGTTGTTCCAGGAATCAAACACTGCGATGATGGCGCGGTTGAGCTGTTCGGCCGGATCTTGGGGAAACTCGTTTCCGGTCTCCTCTTTGACGATTCCCTTGAACCGCTCGATCACCGATTTCCAGTCATCCGCGGTCAGTTCCGTGTCCGTGGAGACGCCTTGTTCTTCTTTCTTCCTCTGGAGCACCCGCTCAAAACGGCAGTGGGGAATGCCCAACACCACATCCCCGAACATTTGGATGAAACGCCGGTAGCAGTCATAAGCGAACCTCGGATTCTCTGTCAGCCTTTCCAGTCCCTGGACCGTTTCGTCGTTCAAACCCAGATTGAGAACGGTGTCCATCATGCCCGGCATCGAGATCACGGCTCCGGAACGGACAGAAACCAACAGTGGGTCGGAGGGATCCCCCAACTTTTTCTCCGTCTGCTTTTCCAGTGAGAAAAGAGCGGCACCGATCTCCTCTTTCCGTTCATCGGTCAGGATGCGTCCGGCATCATAGTATTCCAGGCAGGCCGCCGTGGTGATGGTGAATCCCGGAGGAACCGGAAGGCCGGCTTTCGTCATCTCTCCAAGGTTGGCACCCTTTCCCCCCATCAGATGCTTCTGTTCCAAACCGCCTTCATGAAAGGGAATGACATACTTTTTGCTCATGCATGGCCGCCTCCTTTTCTGAGCATCTCCAAAATGATATTGGCGGTTTCCTCGACGGCTTTGTTGGACACATCCAGGATCGGACAACCGATGCGTTTCATCACTTGTTCGGCATAATCCAGCTCCTGTAGAATTCGCTCCATGTTGGCGTAATTGGCCCGGGAAGTCAAACCCAGTGATTTGAGACGCTCCCGCCGGATCTCATTCAACTGGTCGGGATCGATGGTCAGACCGATGCAGCGTTCCGCCGGCACCCTAAACAATTCCTCGGGCGCTTCCACCTCGGGGACCAGAGGAACGTTGGCCACTTTCAGCCGTTTGTGGGCCAGATACATGGACAATGGAGTTTTAGAAGTCCGGGAAACCCCGATCAGGATCACATCCGCCCGCAACAGGCCGCGGGGATCCTTTCCGTCGTCGTATTTGACCGCAAATTCAATGGCCTCCACTTTACGGAAATAATCTTCATCCAATTTTCGAACCAGCCCCGGTTCCCGTTTCGGGCTCCGGCCGTAAAGGGTGGAGAGGCCCTTGAGCATCGGTCCCATGATATCAACCACAGGCACGTTGTGGCGCTCGGCCTCTTCCTTGAGGTATTTCCGGAGGTCAGTCACCACCATGGTAAAAGCGATCATGCCGCCCACTTCAGCGGCTGCCTCCACCGTTTCCCGAATGGTTTTTCTGTCGTCCACATAGGGGATCCGGCGGATGTGGGCATCGCCCCCGTTAAATTGGCTGGAAGCTGCTCGAACCACGAATTCCGCGGTTTCTCCCACCGAATCGGACAAGAGGAAAATGACGGGTTCGTTTGTTGCACTAATGGCTCTTCCCTCCCTGGCTTAAACGGACGTTCCTTCGCCCAGTTCAACAAATGCTTTGGTGATCGTTGTTTTCGTGATCCGCCCGACCACCTCCGGACCGCTTTCTCCCTCCCGCTCCTTGACCACCGGCAGGGCGTCCACTTGGTTTCGGATCAGTTTGGCTGCCGCGTCCAAAAGCGAATCTTCCGGGTCGCAGGTGACGATGTTGGGCATGCGGGTCATTACCACCCCGACCGGGATGGATTGGAGGTTCTGGTTTCCCATGGAACTTTTCAAGAGGTCCTTCCGGGACACCACCCCGACGAGAATTCCCCCTTCTTTCACGACGAAAAGGGTTCCCACGTCTTCCAAAAACATGTGACAAATGGCGTCGTAAACGGAAGTCTCCTCCTGACAGACGACAGGAACCGATTTCCAATCCTTGATGGACAGCTTGCGGATATGTTCCCCCAAGAGTTGGTTCCCTGTTTTCCCCGAGTAAAAGTATCCCACTCGGGGACGGGCGTCCAAAAAACCGGACATGGTGAGAATGGCAAGATCCGGACGTAAAGTGGCCCGGGTCAGGTTCAGTTTTTCCGCGATTTGCTCCCCGGTAATGGGCCCTTCATCTTTTACGATGCGCAAGATCATTTCCTGGCGTTCCGTCAGCTCGATTTGAATTGCACCCCCCATGAGACCCAGGCTATTATGCCATACTTAAAGAGCATGACTCCGATATAGTATATACTATATTGGCAATCGGCTTTCTGCAACCATTTCCATTCAACTTTTGTCGCGGGTCCCTTCCATTCGGGTATACTGAATGTGTGGAATGTCTGGCAATCGATTTTTTTCATTGGAGGAATCAGGGATGCTGTTTTCCAATCCGACGGCCGCGCAAACCGAGGCGGAACTGCACCAGTTACACCAGGTTGCCGATCAGGGCTTCAAACGAACCGTCATCCAGCTTCCTTCTTCCCGCTATAACCGCGAGGAACTTCTGAACCTCTTCCGGATCACCGACACAAAGCCGATCGCCTTTCGGGCTCCCCGGGAGCTGACGTTGGGGAAAGCGAAAAATTTCAATGAGGAAGCCTGGTCTTATTGGTTCCATACGGTGGCTTCCCTCTACCCCGACGATGCGGGGCATTTTATCTGCCACGGCTCCGCGGTCACCTTGGGGGAATTGTTTGAATTTCTGGATCAACGCCCCCGCAATTTCAACGCACTTCACGATTATAAAACCCAGTACGTCGAAACCGTCATCGACCAACTGAAGCGGTTGGAAGCGATCGCCCGTCCTCTCGGGATCCGGTTGCTCCTGGAAAACGCCCCGATGGGGGCTCCAGCCTATTTCGAACCGGGGAAAGGACGGATCTGCCCGGCCTTGAGGACACCCAGGCACCTGCTTCGCGTAACGGAAGCGACCGAGACCCGGATTTGCTTTGACGCCGCCCACGCCCGGATCACTTCCAATGTGTTCACCTACATGCACCGGTCCAGAAGCCTGTTTGCGGCGGCGACGGAGAAAGAAATCCTCAACGCCACCCGTGACTGGCCCCAATTCTACCAACAGATCAAAGAGCAGACCGCCATGGTTCGCCTCTCCTACGCGGTCAGTTGGGGGGACACTCCCCAAAGCCTCCACATCCCGTTTCCCGAAACCGCCTATCCCGAGCTTCTGGAGTTTGCCGAAACCCTGAACCCCCGAATCCCCGTCGTTCTCCCTTCCACCACCGAAAAAAACCTGCGGGAGATGATGAAAACCTTCGTGAACTGAAAAAACCGTAATCAAAAACCGCTCCGGTGGAGCGGTTGATTAACAAAGGACAACGGTTCATGTTCAGGAAGCGATAACGATTTTGTTAAATGCGGCGAACTCGTCGGTCAGACGCTTGATCTCCCCTAAAAGGGCCAGCCGGTTCATTCGAGTGCCTTCATCCTCAGCCATGACGAGAACATCGTCAAAGAACCGGTGAATCACCGGCGCCAGCTTCGCGATCGCCTCAAACATCCCGCGGGCATCCTGTTCTTCACGGGCTGCTTCAAAGGCGTCCCTGGCCGAATTGATCGCCGCATAGAGTTCCCGTTCCGACCAAGCTTCCAACAGGTCGCGGTTCACCTCGGCCCCCGGCGTTCCCTTGGCTGCCAGATTGGCCGCCCGGCTGAACCCTTCCGCAACATTCTTGAATTCCTCTTTTTCCACTTCTTCCCCAAGAACCCGTGCTTTTTCGACCACGAGCCGCGGCAGGCCGGTATCGGACGCAAGAACGGCGTCAATAAGGTCATAACGGATCCCCTCTTCCTGCAGCACCGCCTTCAGCCGCAGTCCGAAAAAGGCGGCAAGTTCCCGCTTCACCTCCGTCGCATCCCGTTTCAGCCAGCCATCCGACTTCAGTCGTTCCAGACAGAGATCCGTCAGTTCGCCGAGAGTGATGTTGCTCCAGCCCCGGTCCACCAGGATCTGCACCACTCCGGAAGCCCGTCTGCGGAGACCATATGGATCCTGCGAGCCTGTGGGCTGGATTCCAAGGGAAAAAGCGGATACCACCGTGTCCATTTTGTCAGCCAGACTGATCACTGCCCCCGGTGTCCCTTCCGGAAGTCGGTCACCGGCAAACCTCGGGTAATGATATTCCAGAATGGCCCGGGCCACTTCAGGAGACTCTCCCGCCTTTTCCGCATATTCTTTCCCCATCACTCCGCTTAATTCGGGGAACTCGTCCACCATGTGGGTGGAGAGATCGAATTTGCAGATCTCCGACGCCCGAAAAAGAGAAACGCGCGCCTTCTCATCCAACCCGATCCGGTCGGCCAGCGCTTCCACCAGAAGGCGGATTCTCCGGACTTGATCTCCCACGGACCCGAGTCCTTCGAAATAAACCACGTCGTCCAGTTTGGCCACCGCCTTTTCGATCGGCAGTTTTAAGTCCTCTTCGTAAAAGAAACGGGCATCGGCCAACCGGGCGGAAAGCACTTTTTCATTTCCCCTGGCTACGTTGGAAAGGGCATGTTCGTCCCCGTTCCGAACCGTGACGAAATAGGGAAGGAGTCCGCCGTCTGTGTTTTCCACGGGAAAATAACGCTGATGTTCGCGCATGGTGGTGATCAACACGGCCGCCGGAAGCTCCAAATAGCTTTCGTCAAAAGTTCCGTAAAGGGCGGTCGGGTATTCCACGAGATGGGTGACTTCATCCAGAAGCTCCTCATCCACATGAATGTTCCATCCTTGTTCCTTTTCCATCTCCGACAATTGCTCCCGAATCCGATTCCGGCGTTCTTCCACATCCGCCAGAACCCACTCTTTCCGCAGAACCTCCACATAGTCGGAAGGGGTTTTGATGACGGTCTCCTTTCCGAGGAAGCGGTGCCCCCGGGTCCGGTCGGCGGCGGTGACTCCGGCCCAATTCGCGGGAACCGTTTCTTCCCCGAAGAGGCAGACCAACCAGCGGACGGGACGGATAAACCGGGTCCGCCGGCGGCCCCAGCGCATCGATTTCGGAAAGTGCAACCCTTCCAGGATCTCCGCCAGTCCCTTATTCAGCAGATCGGCCGTCGGTTGGCCTTCTTCATGTTTGCGGGCGAAAACATACGCTTCCCCTTTATAGTCCTTCAGCCGGAGCTGGTCGACGGAAATGCCCTGTTTCCGGGCAAATCCTTGGGCCGCTTTGGTCCAGCTTCCATCCTCCGCCACGGCGATTCTCTTGGCGGGTCCGCGAACCTCTGCTTCCACATCTTCTTGACGCTCGGACACCTTTTCCACCACCACGGCCAGACGGCGGGGGGTCGCATATGAACGGGCGGGACCGTGGCCGATCCGGTGGTTCTTCAACCACTTCTCCAAGGTCTCTTTCAGCTGTTGCCTTCCGCTCTCCACAAAACGGGCAGGCATTTCCTCCACGCCGATTTCCAACAGCAAATCCCGCTCAGCCATGTTGAACCCCTCCTTCCTGTTTCAACATCGGGAACCCGAGGCGTTCCCGTTCCTCCACATACCTCTTGGCTGTGCGCCGGGCCAGGTTCCGGACCCGGGCCAGGTACCCCGTCCGTTCGGATACGCTGATCGCCCCCCGGGCATCAAGCAGGTTGAAGGTATGGGAACACTTCAAAACGTAATCGTAAGCGGGAAACACCAGGTTTTGTTCCAGCGCCTGTTCCGCCTCTCCTTCGAAATCATCAAACCAGCGAATTAACTTCTCCGTTTCAGAGAGTTCAAAGGTGTACTTGGAATGTTCATACTCGGGTTGCTTAAAAATGTCCCCGTAGGTAACCCCCTCCACCCATTCCAGGTCATAAATGTTCTCTTTGTCCTGAATGTAGGAAGCGAGCCGCTCCAACCCATACGTCAGTTCCACGGAAACCGGGTCCGCTTCCATTCCCCCGATCTGCTGAAAATAGGTGAACTGGGTCACTTCCATTCCATCCAGCCAAACTTCCCAACCGAGTCCGGCCGCCCCCATCGCCGGGTTTTCCCAGTTGTCCTCGACAAACCGGATATCATGTTCCAACGGAGAGATCCCGAGGGCTTTCAGACTGTCCAGATACAACTCCTGGATGTTGTCCGGGGAAGGCTTCATGATCACTTGGAACTGATGATGCTGGTACACCCGGTTCGGGTTTTCCCCGTACCGTCCGTCCGCCGGACGCCGGGAAGGTTCGACATACGCCACGTTCCACGGCTCGGGACCGAGACACCTGAGAAATGTCATCGGGTTCATGGTCCCGGCCCCTTTTTCCACATCATAGGGTTGTGCCAAAACGCATCCCTGGGTGCTCCAATAAGACTGCAGTTTTAAAATGATCTCCTGAATATTCATCCCTTTCCCACCTCCAGATCTGTGCATATAAAAAACCTTCCACCCCACATGGAGCCGATGCCCCATAGGGACGGGAGGTTTTCCCGCGGTTCCACCCTATTTGACCGGCAAGGCCGGTCCCCTTGATTTCAGATGCGCTCCGGATGCCGTTCACCGGGTTTGTGACCGGGCTTTCACCATCCCCAGCTCGCTGAACACAAAGAAACCGGTTACTCCCTTCCGTCATCGCGCCAACATTTTTCATTTGTGGATAGAGTATTTATACCAGAAGACCGGACCGCTTGTCAATTTTCTCCCATTAGAAGGTTGTGAAAAAGTGAGCGGCAGCATTTACCCAAGCCGCTCCGGCTGCTCACAGAGCACAAGTCTCGCCGGGGTCGCTCGCTCCCCGGTCTCCCCGGTCTCGCTATGCACTCACAGAGCACAAGTCTCGCCGGGGTCGCTTGCGCTCCCCGGTCTCGCTATGCTGTCCTGCAGGAGATGGTTGCACGGTCCGCTCCGAATCATCCTGCTGCGGGCAGGGGTAAAACGCCTTCGGATGCAACACAGAGAAGTTTTTGCCCCTGAACGCCCCTGCGGGCTGATTTTCCGCTGGGCAGGACAGCAAAGTCGCTATTTCGGGTAAACGCTTTCCTTCTTCTGAGCCTGACCATCAATCACAATGCTTTTAGGTCCAGTCCCTTTTAAGACGGTCGAGAAAATCCCTGGATTTGAGCTTAAGGTCCGCGTATTCATCCACAAAGGAGCGGACCGCCCGCTCCAGTTGCGCTTTGGTTTCATCTTTCACCTGGATATCTCCCAGACGATCCGGCGTGATTCTCTGCAACGTTTTGAGAATTCGGGCAGCCGCGGGAGAAAGAGTTAGGGCCCGGGGATCCCGGTCCTGGCATTTCCGGCAGAGAAACCCGCCCTGCCTCACGCTGAATCGGACGGGAAGATCCGCCTTGCCGCAGGCAATGCAACCGTCCAACCGGGGACGGTAACCCGCCGCTTCCAGCACCTTCAGTTCAAAAATCCGGGAGAGAATTTCCGGATCGACGCCTTTCTCCAGCATCCGGAAGGTGGTGAGCAACAGTTCATACAGTTCCGGCGCCGGTTCTTTTTCCCCCGTCAGTTTGTCCAGCAACTCCGCCAGATAGGCTGCGTAGGAAGCGAGGGTCAGATCGGACCGGATGGAATAATGGGACGCAAGAATATCCGCCTGGGAGAGCGTCGCCATTCCCGACCCGGCAAAGCATAGATACTGCCCCAGAGTAAAGGGTTGGGTGGCTGCGCCCAGCCGGCTTTTCGGCTTCTTGGCCCCCCGGGCCATTGCCGCCATCTTCCCCCTTTCACGGGTGAACAGGGTCACCACTTTGTTGCTTTCTCCGTAATCCCGTGTCCGGATCACGACCCCCTCCACCTTTTCAAGCATCGCGAATTCCCCTTACGCCTTGCTTTTCTCTTTCTGCTCCTGACCGTTTTTCTCCTCACGATCTTCGCTCAGCATTTCCGTGTCTTTGAACAACAGATAAGCATCAATGCTGCCTGTTACCGCAAAACAGTTCCAGGAAAAGTTCCGCAACCGACTCATCCTCTCCGCCAAGCGATGAATACTTCTACGGTTAGGATGGCCACACGCAGTCAGAGTATAACCGGCTTTCACTGGAAAAGTCTTCGTCTGTCATTCTTCTTCCCGGTAACCGAACTGTCTCAGCATGAATTCTTCGTTGCGCCAATCTTTTTTGACTTTGACCCAAAGGTCCAAATAGACCCGGCTTCCCAGAAGGCGCCCGATTTCCTCTCTCGCCCGTTTCCCGACCTCTTTCAACATCGAACCCTGCTTGCCGATTAAGATCCCTTTCTGGGAGGGACGTTCGGTGTAAATGGTCGCCCGGACATAGACACGGTCTCCATCCTCCCGTTCCATCTCTTCCACCATCACTGCCACCGAATGGGGAATCTCCTCGCGGGTGAGATGAAGCACTTTTTCCCGGATCAATTCCCCGACGATGAATCTTTCCGGGTGATCGGTCACATATTCCGAAGGATAATACGGAGGGCCTTCGGGCAATTCCTTCAGGATCAATTCCAGCAAGGTGGAAGTGTTGTTTCCCTTAAGGGCGGAAATGGGGACCACTTCTTTGAAATCGAATTCCTTCCGGTAACGGTCGATCAAGGGAAGCAGAGAATCCGGATGGACTTGGTCAATTTTATTGACCACCAGGAAAACCGGTGTCCGCACTTCCCTCAATTGTTCCATGATAAACCGGTCCCCCGCCCCCATCCCCTCTTTGGCATCCACCAGAAACAACACCAAATCCACTTCCTCGAAGGCTTCCCGGGCGGATTTCACCATCCAGTCACCGAGACGGGATTTCGGTTTGTGAATGCCCGGGGTATCCAGGAATATGACCTGCGCCGTATCCGTGGTATAGACACCGCGGATCTTATTGCGCGTGGTCTGGGGTTTGTCCGACATGATGGCCACCTTTTGGCCGAGGACATGGTTGAGAAGGGTCGATTTTCCCACATTGGGCCGGCCAATCAAAGCGACAAAACCGGATTTAAAAGCGGTCTCCTTCATTGAGATCCTCCTTGTGAAAAGCACCGGGCAACAGTTTCTCCACCGTCGTTTCTTTCACGTCCCCGTTGAGGTTGGAAAGATAGACCTTTGTCCCCGGCGTGCACAGTTCCACCATTACCTGACGGCAGGCCCCGCAGGGGGAGACGGGGCCTTTCGTGTCTGCGGTCACCGCGATGGCGACAAACTTCTTTTTCCCCTCGGAGACGGCTTTGAAAAGGGCCGTTCGCTCAGCACAATTGGTGAGGCCGTAGGATGCGTTTTCCACGTTGCAACCTGTAAACACCTTGCCGTCTTCCGTAAGTAACGCCGCCCCCACCGGAAAACCCGAATAAGGAACATAGGCCCGTTCCCTCGCCGCAATCGCTTCTTTAATCAATCGATCTTTCATTCATCATTCCTTCTTCCTTTAAGCTCCCCGGGAGCTTCCTGCTTTCGCGCTCCGACCCCGGCAATCCCGCCGGCACCACCACCCCGCCCGAAATGATGTATTTCAGGCCCTCTTCCACTGTCATATCCATAAACGTCACATCACACTCCGGCACCAGGACCAGCCAGCCCGAGGTGGGATTGGGTGTGGTGGGCAGAAAGATATTCAGCACCCGTTCCCGGGTCTTTCTCTGCACTTCCCTGTTCCCTTCACCGGTGTAGAAACCCAGGGTATAAATCCCCTTCCGGGGATACTCAATCAGGACCACCTGCTTGAAACTGGTCTTGTCATGGGCAAAGGCGCTGGTGATTTGTTTCACTGTGGAGTAAATGCTGCGGGCCAGTGGGATGCGGGAAAACAAAGCTTCGGTGTATCGGAATACCTGTTTTCCGAAAAAACTTCGGGCCATCATCCCGATGAGGATGAGGAGCCCGAAGGTCAGCACCGTCCCTACTCCGGGAATATGGGTTTCGAAATGGATTCCGCCCAGAATCAGGGGAAATTCCACGATTCCCAGCCAATCCAAAAGGCGAGCCAGCCCCACCCCCAAAGTTGGATCGATGATCCCGAACAGCAATTTCAGGATATAGATGGTGGCCACTGCCGGGAGAAGTGTGATGATACCCAGGAAGAGATAAGTACGGATCCGTTTCAACACCGGAAGTGCTCCTTTCACTCGCCTACATCAACCAAAAGCCGACAAACGCGGTGACCATTCCCAGAACAGCGCCCAGAATCACCGGCCTCTTTCGCGTTTTGATCCGGAGGCGGGTTCCCAAAAGGAGTGCCAGGAGCAACAAAACGAGAATGGTCACCAGCAAATGAGCGGTCATGATCACCAGTGAAGCCGCGATCAGGCTGGCGAGGGAAGTGGTCATGCTGGGCTCCCAGTCCGGACGCCCGAGACGGTGGAACAGCCCTTTGAGTGAAAGTGTCAGAAAGAAATGAAAGGCGATTAAGGTGGCCAGACTGACATTGGGTGGATAAGGGGCTTGTTCAAAGGCCTGGAGGGACAAAATGTCCAGGTACGGATAAAAAATGCTGATCCCCACCACGACCGCGGTGCCCGCACTGAGCAACACGGCCCCCGCCGCCACGTCCTTTGCGACTTTGGCCAGAGGGTGAAAATCCTTGGTCACCATGTCGATCACGGCTTCCACCGCTGTGTTGAACAATTCGGCCACGAGGACCAACAGGATGCAAACAAACAGAATTAACACTTCCAGCTTGCTCAGGGGAAGATACAAGCTGAGCAACAAAACACCCAGGGCCGCCAGAAAATGAAGCCGCATGTTTCGCTGGCTGACCAGTGTATATTTCAGGCCTTCCAAAGCGTAACGGAAGCTGGCCAACAACTTGGTAGCCCACATGTCCTTCACCCCTGCCTCTTTAAGCCGACCCGGGACAGGATCGTTTCCTGCCGGGAGAACATCTCCCGTTCTTCCTCCTCGTTCCCGTGGTCATACCCGAGAAGGTGAAGGAAGCCGTGCACGGCCAAAAAGCCGACCTCCCTCTCCAGGGAATGGCCGTATTCCTCCGCCTGCCGCCGCGCCTGGGGCAGAGAGATGACGATGTCTCCGAGCGGGACAAAAGCCCCCTGTTCCACCTGCCATTTTTCTCCGGGTTCCCACTGGGGAAAGGACAACACATCCGTCGGACGGTCCACTTGACGGTAATCCCGGTTCAGTTTTCGGATTTCATCATCCTCCACAAAGGTGACCGAAACTTCCGCCTCCGACACCTCTTCCACCGCGGCCGCTTCTTTGAGACAACGCTCCACCCATGCCAGAACGGAGGATTCCCGCTCTCCAAGCTGGGGGCGGATTTCGACTTCCACCTTCAAACTCATGCGGGCTTCACTCCTTTACCCTGGTTATCCTCTGGATATTCGATCCGGGAATGGAAGATGCCCTGCAGGGTTTCACACATGGAACGCGCGATCAGGTCCAGTTCTTTCAGGGTCAGATCGCATTCGTTGAACTGTCCGTCTTCCAGGCGATCCTGGATAATCTTCCGCACCATGTTTTCCACCCGTTCCGGGCTGGGCCGTGCCAGAGAGCGCACCGCCGCTTCCACGCAATCGGCGATTCCCACGATGGCCGCCTCCTTAAACTGCGCCTTGGGCCCGGGATAACGGTAATCGGCTTCGAGCACCTGGGTTCCGTCGCTTTGTTCCCGGGCCTTGTGGTAAAAGTATTTCAGCAGCGTGGTTCCATGATGTTGGGCCGCAATGTCACAGATCGGCGTCGGGATCCCGTGCTCTTTGAGCATCTCGTAACCATCCCTTGCGTGGGAGATGATGATGCTTTTGCTCAGGTTGGGCGAAAGTTTGTCATGGGGATTTTCCGCCTGGATCTGATTCTCGATGAAAAACTGAGGGCGTTTGGTTTTCCCGACATCATGATAATACGCTCCCACCCGGCAGAGAAGTCCATCACCCCCGATGGCTTCCGCGGCCGCCTCGGCGAGATTTCCCACGATGACCGAATGGTGGTACGTCCCCGGTGTTTCGATCAGCAATTTTCGGAGCAGAGGATGATTGGGATTGGAAAGCTCCAAAAGCCGCAGGGGAGACAGCATGTCAAACACGGTTTCGAAATGTTGCAGAAATCCGATGGTCAAGACGGCGGAAAAGATCCCGCTGGCCGCCCCGAAACCGATCGACTGCAGCAACACCATCCAATCCCCGTCCACCGGAACCAAGGCATACAGGGCGGTGATGGTCAGGACACTGGCTCCCGACGAGATCAGACCCGCCCGGAAAATGGACAGACGGTTGCGGACGCCGGCAAGTGCAAACGCAGCCGCGGTTCCGCTGACCAGTGTCACCAAGCCGTAACGGAAGTCAAAGAGAATTTGGTTGTCGGAGTTGAAAAAAATCGCTGCAAACACGCCAAAGAGGACGCTGCACCATAAAGCCACCTGGAGGTTCAGGAGCAGCGTAATCAACATGGTGCCCAACGCCGCGGGAGCGAGATACCCCACCGTACTGTATTCCAAATTCTGCCCCAAGCTGACCACCTTCATCCCCAACAGGGTCAGAAGAAAGACGGACAGCAGCATGGACGTTTTGATGTTGTCCCGATAAACATCGGGCTTGAACCGGCGGACGAACAGGGCCAACATGCCCAGAATCAGGGAGATCAACAAGGCAAGCCCCAGATAGGGGAACGGATTGGCGAACTTGCGAAGAAAACCGAGTTCTTCCAGTTTGCGGTATTGTTCGTCCGTAATGACGTCCCCGGCCGTGACGATCGCTTCCCCTTTTTTTATGGGAACGGGATCCACACTTTCCCGTGCGGCTTCTTTCAAGTTTTTCGTCCGCTCCTCATCATAAAATTCGTTGGGAACAATCATTTGGCGGGTCAGCTCCCGGACGACAAAGCGGGCCGGGCTCCCCAAAGAGGAGGTGACCAACACCCTGTCCACACTGTCCCGTTGTTTCCCCAGTTCCTCTTTGCGGACTCCGTCGGCCAAAACCTCCTGAACCGCCTCCCGGCTGAGGATCCGCATTTCGGTCCATTCTCCCTGTTTGACCTTTGTCAACTGCTGGTAAAACTCATCCGAAAGACCGTAAGGAAGCGTGTCTTTCAATTTGGCCGTCTTCTCTTTTTCGCTCAGGGAAGAGTCGGAGAGCGTTTTGCGGATCTCGGAAAAAAGTGTGTCCAGCCGTTTGATTTGCCGCTCCGTCAGCTGTTCGTCCACACGGTACTGTTTCCCCACGGATTCAGCTGCCTTCTCTCGTGCCTGTTCCGTAGCGGCCTGATCCACTTTGGTCACCGGGGAAACAATCGTTTCCCGGGCCACCGAACCGGGAGAAAGGTCTTCATACTGTTGGGGGAGCACATGCCCCATCAACAGGAGATAACAAAAAACACCCAACCCCACGTACAGGAAAAGCCGGATCCGCCGGCTCGTCTTCCAGCGGTCCGGCAACCGGAACCGGTTCTGACGGGGAGATTTGGCTTCTTTCCCTTCCTTCATGTTCACCGACTCCTTAACGGCGGGATTCCTCATCCGCTTTGGCGTAAGCGTCGATGACTTTCTGCACCAAGGTGTGACGGACCACGTCGGCCTGAGTCAAATAGACGAATGGAATCTCCTCCACCGATTTCAGCACCCGTTCCGCTTCTCTGAGGCCGGACTCTTTTCCTCTGGGCAGGTCCACCTGGGTCACATCGCCGGTTACCACCATTTTGGATCCGAATCCCAACCGGGTCAAAAACATCTTCATCTGTTCATGGGTCGTATTTTGCGCCTCATCAAGGATCACAAATGAGTCTTCCAGGGTGCGTCCGCGCATATAGGCAAGCGGGGCCACTTCGATCATCCCCCGCTCCATCAGCTTGTTCACCTGCTCCACCCCCAGCATGGCGTAAAGGCTGTCATAGAGGGGACGCAGGTAGGGATCCACCTTCTCCTGCAGATCACCCGGGAGGAATCCGAGACTTTCCCCCGCCTCCACGGCGGGACGGGTGAGAACGATCCGTTTCACCTGGTTCGACTTCAAAGCAGTCACGGCCAGCACCACGGCCAAAAACGTTTTCCCGGTACCGGCGGGCCCGATCCCAAACACGATGTCCGCCTTTTGGATGGCGGTGACGTAATGCCGTTGACCCAGTGTCTTCACCCGGACCGGTTTCCCTTTGTGGGTGGTTCCGATTTGCTCGTCGTACAGCTCCAACAGTTCGTCCGCCAGACCCTCCCGTGCCAAGCGCTCGGCATACACGATATCCCGTTCGGTCAGTTTAACTCCCCTCCGAACCAAGGTCAACAACACGCGAAACAGGTGGCTCAGCACTTCCAGTTCTTCCGGAGAACCGGAAATGGCCACCTCTTCCCCACGGGAGACAATTTTGGCCGGGGTATGATCCTGGATCATCCGCAAAAAACCATCCTGCGGCCCGAAGAGGTTTAAAGCCTCATTCGCGTCCTGCAGTCGGATCTTCAGAGTCTTCTCCTGTTCCTGCAACGCTCATTCTCCTTGAAAAATGGGTTGTTTGGCAGCAATGTTTTCCACTGCATCAAAGTGTATCTTCATAACAACTTTATCATTGTCGACGTGAGGGTGCAAAACTTTTTCACCCAAGATCCGCCCGTCATCCCCCATCTTCATCAACAAATCTTCCCGGGCCCGTTCCTTCCCGAGAGCAACCGCCTGCTTCACCGACAGCTTGCGGGACACCCACTTCATTTCGAGACGTTCTTCTTCCACCCAACCGAAAGGCAGTTCCCAATGGCGGATTTTGATGGCATGAATTTTTTGGATCGTCTCATACTGTTGGTAGGATTCCGGAAATAAATACGGAATCCGGACCACCTTGGATGCCAGGTACGGATACCAGGCGGTCTCGCGGTTTCCGGTGTACACTTTCCGTTTCTGTTTCAAAGGAACGGTGACATTGGACTCGTACCAGACCTCACCGAAAACCTTTCCTTTTGCTCCCACCAGTTTTCCCTTGTCGGAGGTCTCCGGGTTACCGTACCAGCCCGAAACCAACAGGTCCCCCTTTTTGACCACGTCGTTGACATTCACCACGGACCGCCCCCGTTCCACCCGGAGATCGTAAATCATGGCACCCCGTTTGGCCACCAGGTTAATGGGGCCGTCCTCTTCCTTCTTTTCCCTTTCATCCACCCTCTTTTTCTCCACCAAGGTGATGATGGCCCGGGTGCCCTCCATACGGAAACCGACCCAGGAAACCTGCGGAAGTTTCGTCTGAAGGTGATACTGCACTTCTTCATTGTCCGGAATCCGGTGTTTCAGCTGGCCGATGAACACCCCCTCTTGTTTGAGCAAGCGGATGATCTCTTTATCGGGAACGGTTTCATTCCCTTCCACTTCCACCGACCAAACCACGGATGTCAAAGAAAAAAGGAAGAGGAAAAAAAGAAGGATTCCCCAGAGAAAAAACTGCCTTCTTCGGAGACGGAGCAACCAAAAGGGCAACCCTTTTTTCCTCAGAATCCGCGACCGGGTCCCGGTCCGTTTTAAAAGGGGTTTCAACCGGAGATAATCCGGCACGGGGATCGTCAGCCGAATCCGTTCTTCGGAAATCCGGACAATCCGGCTGATCTCCAAGCCGGCGGCCATCGCTTCGTTGATGAAACGGGTCAACTCCGAACCCGATAATTCGATGCGCAGCGATCCTCTGATCTTTTGCGGCCACTGGTTTTTATGTCGCAACCGTCTTCTCCCCTTAACCCAGGAACTTCACCTCAGTGATCTCCCCTTCCACCCACACTTCGTCGGGGTAGATCGCATGGATGACCAGCTTCTGTCCGGTGACGGACAAGGGGCCCCTGGCTGTTTTCAACCGCAATTCGGTCCGGCTGAACCGTTCCACGCCCTGATGATTTTCAATGTGGGCCCGGTAAGGACCGATCATCAGGACACGAGGCAGGTTGGCGGCAATGTCCTGTGGAATGTCCAACCAATCCGAAGCGACTTTTTTCATTTTGCTGCCCAGATTCCTCATGGAACAGCCCTCCATCCTTAATAACCCTTATGAACAAGCCCCGGGAATTATGAGACAAGATCCAAAACGATGGGGTCAGGGAATTTTTATGTGAGGAGCTCTCGCCACAGACCCGCCGTAACGGGATAAAAACACAACAAAAAGATGCGGTCGTAAAAACCGCATCTTCGATAACCAAGGATGATTTCGTTATTGTTGCTGGCCGGATTGCTGCTGCTGGGCCTGTCGAACCAGACGCTTGGTGATCTCTCCACCGACGGAACCGTTGGCACGGGCGGTGGAGGATTCCCCCAGCTGGACGCCGAATTCGGAAGCGATTTCTTCTTTGTACTGCTGGATCGCGGCGTTGGCTCCGGGGACCAACAACCGGTTGTTATTACGGTTGCGGGCCATTCTTTTTCACCTCCTGTACCCGTAGTTTGAAGCGGAGGCACAAGAACCATCCAATGCACATCCTTCCATGGAAATGGCATAAAAAAACGGAGGGCCGGCCCCTCCGTTTCTCGTCGTTCATCTTCGGCGCCGCCGACGTCTCGACACCGGCTCATCCAAGATCTCCTTTAAGATGACGGCCCGGCGCCAATCCTTCCGCTTCAGCGGTTCACCCAAAAGAGCGGCTTGCCGACGACCTTGCCTCTTTCCGGTTTTCCGAAGGACTTGGGGGGACAGATCCCGGGTCAATTCCCCGGACAGTTGAGCGGCGGGTGCGACGCCGGGGGTCGCACGGACCCGCGACAAAGTTCGGTTGCCGTCTTTCGGTTCACCGGGAGATTCCCGGCGATCCGAAACCACTTCTTCTTCGTCCCAGGGGTTGAACCAGGGCTTCCTTTTTTCCGTCCCGCTGTTCCCGTCCGCCCCGTCACGGAGGCGGCGCATAAAACCCGCGAGGAGAAAATACAGGATCGGGATGATGAGAATCCCGCCCATATCCAACAGATCCCCCAACCATTCCATCAGCCTACCTCCCCTCCCGAAGGGTTAACCGTGGGAAAGCGGATCATTCATCTTCATCGTCCGTTTTGGAGATGGATTTGCGCATATCCGTGTCCGCCATGACGTTTTGCATGTTGTAATAATCCATCACACCCAGTTTTCCGGCACGGAGAGCTTCCGCCATCGCCTCGGGAACCTTCGCTTCGGCTTCCACCACTTTGGCGCGCATTTCTTCCACGCGGGCCCGCATCTCCTGTTCCTTGGCCACCGCCATCGCCCGGCGCTCCTCGGCTTTGGCCTGGGCGATGTTTTTGTCCGCCTCGGCCTGGTCGGTTTGAAGTTCAGCCCCGATGTTTTTACCCACATCGACATCGGCGATGTCGATGGAGAGGATCTCAAAGGCGGTTCCCGAGTCCAGTCCTTTTTCCAGCACCGTATTGGAAATCAGGTCCGGATTTTCCAGAACGGCTTTGTGGCTCTCGGCGGAACCGTTGGTGGTCACGATCCCTTCACCGACACGGGCAATGATCGTCTCTTCACCCGCGCCCCCGACGAGGCGGTCAATATTGGCCCGAACCGTCACCCGGGCCCGCACTTTCACTTCAATGCCGTCTTTGGCCACGGCGGACACCACCGGCGTTTCAATCACTTTGGGATTGACGCTCATCTGGACGGCTTTCAGAACATCCCGCCCCGCCAGGTCAATGGCCGCCGCCCGTTCGAACAGCAGGTCGATGTCCGCCCGCTGCGCCGCGATCAAGGCATCCACCACACGATCCACGTTACCCCCGGCAAGATAATGTGTCTCCAATTTTTCAATCGTCACATCAAGACCCGCTTTTCTCGCTTTGATCAACGGATTGATGATGCGGGCGGGGATAATCCTCCTGAGGCGCATGCCGATCAGGGTGGTCAATCCCACATAAACCCCCGATGCCATGGCGGAGATCCACAACATGACCGGGACAAAGGTAAAGAGGACGGACAACGCCACAATCGCGATGACAGCGATAAACAGAATGGTCAATACACTCGCTTCCATATACATCCCCCTTCACATTTTTATACTTCGGGTTGATCCCGATTTTCCCCGGGAGCGGGTTCCACCGTTCTTACCACCACCCGGCCCCCCCGGACCTCCACAACTTCCACCGGTGTACCTGCGGGAATGAAGCCTCCTTCACTCACCACATCCCGGCGGACTCCCCCCACGATGGCCGCTCCGGCGGGTCGAAGGGGGGTGAGACTTTTCCCTCGTTTTCCCACCAACTCCGGTTGTTGTGTCCGGGAAACGTAACCCGTTTGGTTGTTTTGTTCCGAACTCAGGACCAACCGGTTCCAAAACCCTCTTGCACCGAAATAGCGGACAGCCAGCCACATTCCGACGGCCGTCCCCCCCATCGCAATCAAAAAGGAAGCCAGGCTGAACATCCGGTCGCTGGCCGCAGTGACCACCGCCGCGGCCAGCGACAGAAGACCCAGTATGCCGAAGATGCCGAACCCGGGCACGAAGATTTCAATGATCAAGAGGATCAGACCGGCCGCGAGCAACACGAAGGTCTCCGCTCCGGCGAATCCCGCCAAATAGTGACCGAAAAAATAAAGTCCGAAGGCTCCCAACCCAATCACTCCGGGAAACCCAAAGCCCGGCGTGAATACTTCGATGGCGATCCCTGCCAACCCGATCATAAACAAGATCGGAATCACGTAAGGGCTGGTCACAAACCGGGCCAGTCGTTCACTTGGCGTCAGCTCGACCCGGACAATGTCGGAAGCGGAAACGTTGAGAAACCGATACACCTCCTTTTCCCCGGAGACGATCCGGTCCGCCAGATCCTGCTTCACGGCCTGACGGGCGGAAAGACTGATCAATTCCCCTTTCTCTTTGACACCTTCAATCACCAGGTTCCGGTCCACCATGCCGGCGGCGATCTCAGGATCACGCCCCTGGGACTCTGCGGCCGCCCGCATGTTGGATTCCCAGAAAGCCACGGTTTTAGGGTCCGCGGTCCTGCCATCCAAGGTTCTCGGCTCCGCGGCCCCGATGGCGCTGCCGGGGGTCATCAGAATATGATCCGCATTCAGCGCGATGTAGGCACCTGCAGAAATGGCCTCGCCTTTTATGTAAACGGTGACAGGAATCTGCGACGCGCGAATCCGCTTGCCGATTTCAAGCGCCGCCCCCACATCCCCGCCGAGGGTGTCCATCTTCAGCACCACGGCTTTTGCTCCCACTTGGTCAGCTTCACGGAAAGCCCGGTCGAGAAACCGGGCCAATCCCCGTTCCACATTCTGTTCAAGGGGGACCCAGTACACCGGCCGCCCCCCGGTGTCTTCGGCGCCGACCCCGGGTGCCGCCACGGCAAAGGTGAAAACAGAGAGAAACAGGAGCACACCTGATACCAGCCTCTTCACCCACCATCACCTCCCCCCTATGGATTATACGGATGAATGGATCGTAAGTTTCGCCTATCCACTATTTTTAGCAGAAAAAAGATAAAAAAACACAGCGTTTGGGGGCGCTGTGTTTTACTGCAATTCTTCCTGAACCATCCGATTGACCCGCTTGCCGTCAGCACGTCCCTTCACCTTGGGCATGATGGCTTTCATCACCTTGCCCATGTCGGCTTTGGAAGAAGCTCCGGTTTCAGCGACAGTCTCCCGGACAATCTGCCGCAACTCCTCTTCGGTCAATTGTTCCGGCAGATACTGTTTCAGAACCGCGATCTCGTCCCGGGTTTTTTGAGCAAGGTCCTCCCTTCCGGCCTGCTCAAATTCATGGAGGGAGTCCTTGCGTTGCTTAAGCTCCTTGGAAACCACACCGAGTGCTTCCTCTTCATCCAGGGGGCGCTTCAGTTCGATTTCCTTGTTTTTCAGAGCGGAGCGGACCATCCGAAGGACGGAGAGAGTTAACTTATCTTTTTCTTTCATCGCGGTTTTCATATCCTGGTTCAACCGCTCAGTCAGGGTCACCTGGAGCTCCACCTCACTGTGTTATTTCCGTTTCCGAGCTGCGTCGGATTTTTTCTTGCGCTTGACGCTGGGTTTTTCGTAGAACTTGCGCTTCTTCACTTCCCGCATCGTCCCGTCTTTGGCGATGGACTTTTTGAAGCGGCGCAACGCTTTGTCCAGCGTTTCGTTTTTGCGAACGTGAACTTCCGCCATGGTTATCCCTCCCTCCGCGGGCTTCAAACGCCCGGGGTGAACCGCCGGGATGAAGCAAATCCTGATTGATGGCGGATACAAGCGAACGGTTCCAAAGAAGGAACAACTCGTACCCCGAACCAGACCAGTCCCTGCGGCATCACACAGACCCGATGCGTCGGGAATTAAAACACGTCTATTATACTACACGACCAAAAACAGTGTCAAAAGACATTAACCCGGAGGCCAGGTCAGAGACCGTCCTCCCAGCAGATGAAAATGGATGTGATGAACCGTTTGTCCGCCCTCTTCCCCGCAGTTGTTCACAATTCGAAAACCCCGTTCCGCGAGGCCGTTCTCTTCGGCGAGCCGGTTGATGGTGGAGAAAATTCGTCCCAGAAGGGCTCCGTCCTTCTCACCCAACTCCCGCACGGAGGGGATATGGGCTTTGGGAATCACCAACAGATGAACCGGTGCCTGGGCATGGATGTCCTTAAAAGCCAGTACGCTCTCATCTTCGTACACTTTTTCCGAGGGGACATCGCCCTTCACAATTTTGCAGAAAATACAATCCGACACGGTGATCACCTTCCTTCAGTTGCCCGTATTATATCAGAAAAAGGACACCCGGCGAAGCGGTTCGGGAAACAGGATCAACCATGGCCGGAAAAACATATATTGAGGTACGGATGCCCCGGAACTCACTTAAAGGAGGAAACCGACCGTGATTAGAAACCGTCGGCCGGAAAACCTGCACCGGTTGATCCGGGAAATCGTACAGGAGGAATTGGCCCGTTCCAGGAATGTAAAAGCCGGAGCGGAAGAAGAGCGAAGGGAGCCGCCGGAATCGGATGAACGGGAGATCCCCTTCAGAGGAACAGCGGAAATGCCCGGGGAGGAACCCGGACTGCTCCCACCCCGGGCGATTTTCGGTTCTCCCCGGCCCGCCCCCGACCGGCAAAAAAGGAAGACGGGGCGAAACACAGGGTGGGTGGGCCCCTTCGAACCGGATCACGGACTGGACCCTTCCCCCTATATGCCGCACAAACGCAGTCACCGTTGATGTGTTGGAGCCCCCAAGGGGGCTTTTTTCGGTACACGATCCCGCAGGGCTCACCACCGGACTGTCATGCCTGTCCTCTCTCCGCCATATACATGGATAACAGGCGGAGGAGGCTGTCCGATGAAAGAAATCGTCATTCCATTTGCGACAGGGTTGGCCATATTTTTGTTCGGGATGCAACTGATCCGGGTCGGGCTGCAGGAACTGGCGGCGGATCGGATGCAACGTTGGCTGTTGCGTTTCACCCGCACGCCGCTGCGCGGCTTTTGGACAGGCATGGTGGCCACTTTTTTTCTGCAGAGCAGCAGTGCGGTCACCGTCCTGACGATCGGTTTTGTCAACGCGGGACTCCTCACCTTCACCCAAACCATCGGCATCATCCTCGGTTCCAATATCGGGACCACCGTCACGACGGAAATCCTGGCCCTGAAAGTGGAAGATTTCGCCCTCCCGCTCATCCTGACCGGGGCTGCCCTTTATATGGTTCCCTGGAGAAAGGGGGCGGCACTGGGACTCGCCATCGGGGGATTTGGATGCATCTTTCTGGGAATGGAAGCGATGCAGTGGATCGCGGGACCCTTGAAAAGCCGGGGGTGGATTGCTGCGTTACTGGACAGCGGATACAATCCGGTGTGGTCGGGCCTGTTGTCGGGCACGCTCTTGACAGCCCTGATCCAGAGCAGCAGTGCGGCAGTGGCCATTACCATGGGTTTTTTCGCTACGGGAATGATCCCGCTCCCCTTTGCGGTCGCCGTGGTACTGGGCAGCAATGTGGGAACCTGCATCACCGGTTTTTTGGCTTCCATCGGTGCGGGACGCACCGCCAAACAGGTGGCTTTGGCACACCTCATGCTCAATCTGGGAGGGCTTCTCCTGTTCGCTCCCTGGGTCGGAACCATCGCCGGAATGGCTCACTGGCTTTCCCCTCATCCGGCGACTCAGATCGCCCATATTCAGACACTGTACAATGTCATCTGCTCCCTGTTCGTACTGCCCTTTTCCGGTCTCTTCGCACGGGGCATCACCCGGCTTCTCCCGGAACGGAATCCCTTATGGTCGGGCAAGCGGTTTGCCACGCATCCCCTCTTAAAATGGCATCAATAGTTGTCCGTCCCGCGTCCTCCGGTAACAATGGCCACGCCGGAGCTGGCGCCGATTCGATTCGCTCCCGCTTCGACCATTTTCATGGCGGTTTCACGGTCCCGGATCCCGCCTGAAGCTTTGACCCCCATCTCTGGACCCACCGTCCCGCGCATGAGCCTGACGGCTTCCACCGTCGCCCCGCCGGGACCGAACCCCGTGGAGGTCTTTACGAAACGGGCCCCCGCGGCTTTCGCCTTTTCACAGGCGACCCGGATTTCCTCCTCGTTCAGGAGACCGGTCTCGAGGATCACCTTGACCGGGACATCCTCCGCCGCTTCCACCACGGCGGCGATGTCGTTCCTGACCCCATCGATGTCCCCCGATTTCAGGGCCCCGATATTCATCACCATATCGATTTCTCCGGCCCCGTTTTCAATGGCGTTCCGGGTTTCAAACGCCTTGGTCTCGCTCGTGGTTGCACCCAGGGGAAAACCGATGACGGTACAAACTTTGACCCCCGTTCCACCCAAGCGCTGGAAGGCCCGGTTCACCCAATGGGGGTTGATGCAGACCGAAGCGAATCCGTACTCTTTTGCTTCTTCACACAGACGGTCCACCTGATCCGCCGTCGCTTCCGGTTTCAGAAGTGTATGGTCGATCATGGATGCCAATTTGTTTGCATTCATTTCAGTTTCCTTCCTTTCCGTCCACTTTGATTCCTAGACAATCGAAAGCTTTCAGCAATACATCGTGGTTGTTGTCGTAGCCTTCGGAGGATTGCCGGCGCCAAGCTTCTCCCGGTGTCAGCCATGCCACCTTCGATATTTCCGACAGTTGGGGGGTGGCCTTTCCTTCCTCCGCTTCAACCAAAAAATAATGGACTTCTTTCGCCACGTCCCCGTGATCGGGATGGAAGTAATGGTAGGTGATGGTTTTGAGAGGTCGGTCGATCCGTCCCCGGATCCCCGTCTCTTCCCGGATTTCCCGCAATGCTGTTTCTTCATAAGTCTCACCGGATTCCACCTTACCCTTGGGCAAGGTCCAGCGGGAATACCGGTCCTCGATCATCAAGATGGACAAACCCGCGTCGCTCTCTCTCCGGTAAACCACACCTCCCGCGGATACTTCCCTCACGGGATCACACCCCTTCCTGATGCTCCAGATTCTCTATTGGTTCAATGAAGCCCCTGCGAAACGATTTTAGCATATCCGCTCTGTCAACCGAATGAAAAAACCTCCCCTTCCCTCGCGGTCCCGCTGTGCACTCACAGAGCACAAGTCTCGCCGAAGCGGCTTTGGGTAATGCTGCCGCTCACTTTTTCACAACGCTTCCAGTCCCGCCTGGGTCGCTTCCCTCTCAGCGGCCCTGACTTCACCGGAATCCGTTTTTCATTAAAAGAGTGCATCGGAAGCGTTCCCCTTCCGGGGTATCTTTCCCCGAGGGAGCGAATTTCAAAGCCCAGACGGCGATAAAAACCGACGGCATCCCGGTCGGTCTCCGCCGTCACCTCCCGCATGCCTTCCTCCAGAATCCACTCACGAATGATTTTTCGGCCGATGAAGGGGGGTCGGTTCACCGCCTCCTGTTCGCTCAAATGGTCTCTCTCCTTTACTTCCCCGGTTTTTATCCTTCTTTCATTTCGTGCAAAACCGCTTCCACGGCACACTGAGGGGAGCAGCATTCTCCTTCCTGATTCTCCTCGTCGAGGTAGATCCCTTCAATCCCCAGTTCCCGACGGGCCTCATCCTCCGGGTTGAAGTGAAGGTCACAGACCGCACATCGTTTCAGGCGCGGGGTTTGATCCAGGAGCTGAATCAGTTCGCGAACTTCTTCTTCTCCCAAATTGAATTGCTCCAGGGCGAAATGGAGGAAGTGCTGCACCGTGTCAAAATACCGGATATCTTCCTGCACATAGGTCTGTTCGTTCCAAAAAGCCCAATTGCCGTCCGAAAGGCGCGTGATTTGAAAGCCGTCACCCAAGGGACGGGACGATTTCCTCAAGGCTTCGTATGTACCAAAACGGAGCTCTCTCGCCAAATTTTCCAGCAGTTCGCCGTCGACTTCTTCCAGGACGTCATTCCAATCGATGTCGTCCAGCGCGGACTCCCAGTCTTCCATGCTTCCCATGCTGTTGCCTCCTTTTCACGGGTGATCCGCTTCACGGGTGATCCGTGTCATGTTTTTTGCTGCCTTCCGCGGCGTAGTTAAAAGTATAGAGGAAATTTTTCAAGGATACAGCCTTTTTTCCAAAGAAAAACCGCCCCTTCAAGGGGCGGACTCGCCGTTTCGGTTTTAACCCGCTTTGTAAGGGCGCGGCACACGGTCCAGGGTCCGGACAAAGGTCCCTCTGCAGGTTTTGGAACCGGGTTCGTCCAGGCGGACCCGGCACACTTTGCCCACCAGGTCCTCGTTTCCGGGGAAGACGACCTGGAGGTAATTGTCGGAATACCCCATGTAGAGCCCGCTGTCGGGATCTTCTTTGTAAGGACGTTCCGGAATGACTTCCAGAACTTCCCCCACGTAATTCGAAGCGTATTCCAGGGCCAGACGGTCGGACAGCTGGATCAGTTTGGCAACGCGTTCCTGTTTCACATCCGCCGGCACCTGATCCTTCATCCGGGCGGCCGGAGTTCCGGTGCGGGTGGAATAGGGGAAGACATGGAGTTCGGAAAACCCGAGCTCTTCGATCAGGCGGTAACCGTTCTCGAACTGCTCTTCCGTTTCACCCGGGAAGCCCACGATCACGTCGGTGGTGATGGCTACCCCCGGCATGGCCTGATGAATGTGTTCGATTTTCCGTCGGTATTCGTCCACCGTATACCGGCGGCGCATCCGTTTCAAGACGGCGTCGTCCCCGGCTTGAAGCGGGATGTGCAGGTGGCGGCACATTTTGTCCGAGTGGTTGAGAACCTCGATGACCCGGTCATCGATTTGGCTCGCCTCGATGGAACTGATCCGGATCCGTTGCAGTCCTTCCACCTTGTCCAGATCCCACAGCAGATCGGCCAGCTTGTAATCCTCGAAGTCTTCTCCGTAGCCGCCGGTGTGAATCCCCGTCAGGACAATTTCCTTATATCCCGCATCCACCAGCTGACGGGCCTGCTTGAGGACGCTCTCCGGCTTGCGGCTGCGAAGGAGTCCCCGCGCCCATGGAATGATGCAGAAAGTGCAGAAGTTATTGCAGCCTTCCTGAATCTTCAGGGAAGCCCGGGTCCGTTCGGAAAAAGCGGGCACGTCCAGTTCCTCAAATTCCCGGGTTTTCATAATGTTTTTCACGGCATTGACCGGCTGGCGGGTACGACGGTGTTCCTCGATATAATCCAGGAGTTTCTCCCGCCCCTGGGTCCCCACCACCACATCAACGCCGGGAATCTGCAGGATTTCACCCGGGGAGGTCTGAGCGTAGCAACCCGTGACCGCCACAACGGCGTCGGGGTTTTTCCGGATGGCCCGGCGTATCATCTGCCGGCTTTTCCGGTCTCCGGTATTGGTCACCGTACACGTGTTGATCACATAAACATCCGCTTTGCGGTCAAAATCGACCTTCTCATAACCCTGACGTTGAAACAGTTGCCAGATGGCTTCCGTTTCGTACGCGTTCACTTTACATCCCAGTGTATGGAATGCCACCGTGCTCACAGTGGCTCACCTCCCATCTCTCCGTAAGAATAAAAGATACAGGACAATATGGCCAACGGTGCGGTTTCCGCGCGAAGGATCCGGGGTCCGAGATGGACGGGGACCGCGCCGGCGGAAGCCGCCTCCATCGCTTCGGCCTCCGTGAACCCCCCCTCGGGACCAATCACCACCAAAAAGCGACGGCCGACAGCCCCCTTCAGCGCATCGGCCAGGGATTGACCTTCCTTTTCATAAGCAAAAAGGACCCGGTCGTAGGAAGGGAACTTTTCCAACAAACCCCGCCAGTTCCCCGGAAGCTCCACCGGGGGGATTCTTCCGCGGTGGGACTGCTCCGCGGCTTCCTTGACGATGCGTTGCCAACGGATTTGTTTCTTGGCCGCTCTTTTCCCGTCCAGTTTCACCACCGTCCGGGCGGACGTAAACGGTAAAAAGGAGTCTGCTCCCAGCTCTGTCCCCTTTTGCAGCACCCACTCCAGTTTATCTCCCTTGGGGAGAGAAGAAGCCACCGATACCCGGACTCCGGGTTCTCCGGGAGAGGGCGAAGAGTCAATGATGCGGCACCGAACCTCATCGGTTCCGATCGATTCCACCTCGGTCAGATAATCGCGTCCCTGCCCGTCGCAACAGATCAACCGGTCTTCGGGAGACATCCGCAACACGTTTTTAATATGATGAACGTCATCGCCCCGGATCGTCACCCGATCCGGGCCGATCGCATCGGAATCGACAAAATACCTCTGCATAATCCACTCCCACTATCTTATCACGATCTTGCCGCCAGCGCCACCCAGTCCCCCTCGCACATCCTTTCCACTATCTGAAAACCGGCCTCCCGTATGGCCGAAACAACGTCTTCTTCTTTCTGGTGAATGATTCCGGAAGAGATAAAGCAACCGCCGGGCTTCACGACACGGGAAAGATCCCTTGTAAAGCGGAGAATGATTTCCGCCAGAATGTTGGAGATGACGAGATCCGCCTTCTCCTCCACTCCCTGCAGCAAATTTTCCCGACGAACGCGGATCCGGTCTCCCAGACCGTTCAGCCGGACATTTTGACGGGTGCTCTCGACCGCCAGGGGATCCAGATCCAATGCCAGCACATCTTCCGCCCCCAGCCGTGCGGCAGCGATGCTGAGAATGCCGCTTCCGCACCCGACGTCGATCACCCGCTCACCCGGCCGGAGATGCTTCTCCAGCAACATCAGGCTGAGGAGTGTGGTGGGATGAGAACCCGTCCCGAAAGCCATCCCGGGATCCAGTTCGATGACGGTCTCTTCCTCCGATCGGGGTTCATAGGTTTCCCAATGGGGTTTCACGGTGAGACGGGAAGAAACGTGAATCGGTTTCCAATACACTTTCCACGCTTCGGCCCAGGAATCCTCCGAGACCCGGCGGGTCGTAATTTTGGCCGGCCCTGGATCGATGCCGTGGACGGCCAGTTCCGCCACCGCCTTTTCCAGTTTTTCCTTGATCGAGGGATGAAAGTCCTTCTCCGAAAAATAACCTGAAATCCAAACCCCTTCATCCGGGTAATCCTCTTTGGACAACTCCACCCATTCTCCGAAGGGCGTCTCCCATTCCTTCGTCAGCACCGCGGCATCCAGCACCGCCGTCCCGTCGGCACCCGCTTCCAAGAGCAGATGGGAGACGGCCTCTTCTGCCTCCGCCGTCGTATGAACGCGAATTTCCACCCAATCCATAAGCTCAACTTCCTTTCGCAAAAAAAAGCGGGCATTTCTGCCCGTTCATTTCGTTCGTTGAACGGAGACCGGGTTTTGCGGGTACTTGTCGAAAGAGACCCGAAATCAGTCTCCGCTGAAGGCTCTTTTCATTTTATCAAAGAAATTGCTGTTTTGCTCGGAGATGTAGTCTCCACTCAGTCGGCCGAACTCCCGCAGGGTTTTTTTCTGCTCTTCCGTCAGCCGGGTCGGGGTGACCACCTTCACGCGAATCCGTTGGTCCCCCTGTCCCCGTCCGTACAAACGAGGCACTCCTTTTCCGCGAAGACGGAATTCCGAACCGGTCTGGGTGCCGGCAGGCACTTTCAGCTTGGCGCGGCCTTCGAGAGTGGGCACCACCACTTCGTCGCCCAGTGCGGCTTGAACGAAGGTGATCGGGAGCTCACAGGTGATGTCATCCCCCTCCCGCTTAAAGAACTCGTGGGGCTTCACTTTGATCGTAATGTAAAGGTCGCCGGGGGGGCCGCCGTTGATACCGGGCTCTCCTTCCCCGGAAATACGAAGCTGTTTCCCTTCGTCGATCCCCGGCGGAAGGTTGATATGAATTTTTTTCCGTTTTTTCACCTGACCGGTCCCGCCGCATTCGCTGCACTTGTTCTTGATAATCTTTCCGCGGCCGCCGCATTCCTGGCAGACCCGCTTGTTGACGATGCGTCCGAAAGGAGTGTTTTGAACGGTCTCCGATTGACCCGTTCCCCGACAGTGGCCGCAGGTTTCAGGCTGGGTTCCCGGCTGGGCCCCGGTGCCCCGGCAATCCCCGCAGGTTTCGGTTCGGGGAATGGAAATGTCCATTTCCTTGCCGAAGACCGCATCTTTGAAATCCACCGTCAAACGGTATTCCAAATCCGCGCCCTGACGGGGAGCATTGGGGTTCCGGCGCCCCCCGCCGCCGAAAAACATGTCAAAAATGTCGCCGAACCCGAAATCTCCGGCCCCTCCGCCGAAGCCGCCGGCCCCTCCACCGAAGCCTCCGGCGCCTGCCGCACCGGGATCCGCCGTTCCGAAACGGTCATAATTGGCTTTTTTCTGCGGGTCCCGAAGCACTTCATAGGCTTCGTTCACCTCTTTGAATTTTTGCTCCGCATCCGGTGATTTGTTGACGTCGGGATGGTATTTGCGGGCCAGCTTGCGGTAAGCCTTCCGGATCTCGTCACTCGACGCGTCCCGGCTGACGCCGAGAACTTCGTAATAATCTTTGTCACTCACCGGATCACCTCCCTCTTGTTACAGTTTATGACCTCCCGGCCAAAGGGGGTCCTGGTGACGGCCAAAGGGAAGGGAAAACGGAAAAGTCAAAGTCAGGGCGGCATTGCCCCGACTTTGACTTCCATCGGGGATTCTTATTTCTCCCCTTTATCCTCGTCGTCAACCACTTCGTAATCCGCATCCACGACATTGTCGTCGTTTTTGGAATCGCCTTTTGCCTGCTGGGCTTCCTGGGCTTGCTGGTAGAGCTTGACGGAAAGTTCCTGAACCACTTTTTCCAGTTCTTCGGAAGCTTTCTTGATTTCGTCGGTGTCGTCCCCTTCCAGGGCCTTCTTCAACTTGTCTTTGGCGTCATTCGCCTTGTTGATCTCATCCTTGTCCACTTTGTCCTCGAGATCTTTCAGCGTCTTCTCGGTGGTGAAGATCAGCTGATCGGCGTGGTTGCGGATTTCCACTTTTTCTTTCCGTTTTTTATCTTCTTCCGCGTATTCTTCCGCTTCCTTCACCATACGGTCGATCTCATCATCGGACAGGCCGCTGGAGGACTTGATGGTGATGGCCTGGCTCTTGCCGGTGGCCTTGTCTTTGGCGGAGACATTGACGATTCCGTTTCGGTCGATCTTGAAAGTCACTTCAATCTGCGGCACACCGCGGGGAGCCGGAGGAATGTCCGTCAGTTGGAAGCGGCCGAGGGTTTTGTTGTCCGCGGCCATTTCCCTTTCGCCTTGGAGAACGTGAATGTCCACCGCGGTCTGGTTGTCGGCGGCGGTGGAGAAAACCTGCGATTTCTCCGTGGGAATGGCGGTGTTCCGCTCGATCAGCTTGGTGAATACGCCGCCCAGGGTTTCGATCCCGAGAGAAAGCGGAGTGACATCCACCAGCACGACGTCTTTCACATCATCGGAAAGCACGCCCCCCTGGATGGCCGCCCCCATGGCCACCACTTCATCGGGGTTGACCCCTTTGCTCGGTTCCTTTCCGGTCAGCTTTTTGATCGCTTCCTGAACGGCCGGAATCCGGGTGGAACCCCCCACCAGGATCACCCGATCCACATCGGAAGGTTGCAGGCCGGCGTCTTTGAGTGCCTGGCGCGTCGGGCGCATGGTCCGTTCCACCAGTTCGGAGGAAAGCTCTTCGAACTTGGCCCGGGTCAGAGTGACCTCCAGGTGTTTCGGGCCGGAAGCGTCCGCGGTGAGGAACGGAAGGGAGATGGTGGTGGTGAGCACGCCGGACAGATCCTTTTTGGCTTTTTCCGCCGCGTCCTTCAGACGTTGCATGGCCATCCGGTCGTTGGAGAGGTCGATCCCGTGTTCCTTCTTGAACTCTTCAATCAGGTAATCGATAATCACCTGGTCAAAATCGTCCCCGCCCAGGCGGTTGTCTCCACTGGTCGCCTTCACTTCGAACAGACCGTCGCCGATCTCCAGAATGGAGACATCGAAGGTGCCGCCGCCCAAGTCGAAGACAAGGATGGTCTGCTCCTGGTCCTTTTTGTCAATCCCGTAGGCCAGGGCGGCCGCCGTCGGTTCGTTGATGATCCGCAGGACCTCCAAGCCGGCGATTTTGCCCGCGTCCTTGGTCGCCTGACGCTGGCTGTCGTTAAAGTAGGCCGGAACGGTGATCACGGCTTGGGTCACATCTTCCCCCAGATAGGCTTCTGCATCCTGCTTCAATTTTTGCAGGATCATGGCGGAGATTTCCTGAGGCGTGTATTCCTTATCCCCGAGCTTTTCCTTGTGGTCGGTCCCCATGTAACGTTTGATGGAGCTGACCGTTTGATCGGGGTTGGTGATGGCTTGGCGTTTAGCGGCTTCCCCCACCAACCGTTCGCCGGATTTGGAAAACCCGACCACGGAAGGAGTCGTTCGTCCCCCTTCGGCGTTGGGAATGACTGTCGGTTCGTCCCCTTCCATAAATGCAACGCAAGAGTTGGTGGTTCCCAAATCGATTCCGATTACTTTACCCATCGCAATTGTAACCTCCTTATCGGACTCCTGTATCCCGAGCAATTTCTGCTGAATTGGATTTTTCTTTTGTCAAGAGCTGACTTTGACCATCGAAGGACGGATGACCCGGTCTTTGAACCGGTATCCTTTCTGCAGCTCTTCCACAACCATCCCCGGTTCCACTCCTTCGGCTTCCACTTCCATCACGGCATTGTGCTCGTGTGGGTTGAACTCAAGCCCCTCGGCTTCAATGGGAGTCAAGCCGTGTTCTTCCAGGGACTGGAGCAATTGCCGGTACACCATTTCCACGCCCTGATGGAGAGCCTTGGCATCCTCGCTTTTCCCGCCGGCTTCCAGGGCTCGTTCCAGATTGTCCAGTACGGGGAGAAGCTTTTCCACCAGGGGAACGGCCGCATATTTGGCCAGTTCCTCCCGTTCTTTTTTGGCCCTCCGTCGGAAGTTTTCCAGATCCGCTGCGGAGCGGAGTGCCCGTTCCTCATTCTCTTCGGCTTCTTTTTTCCACTTGGCGGTTTCTTTTTTCGCCTCTTCCGCCTCTCCCTTTACTTTTTCCAGCTCTTCCTCCAGCAACTGGAAGACCAACTCCGGGTTTTCCGGCAAAACTTCTTTTTCCGGTTCCGAAGGAGCCTTTTCATCCGGTAGAGGGTCATTATGTAAGGCTTCCTTGTCCTCCTGGTCAACCCTCTCCTTTTCCGGCTGCTCTTTCTGTTGCCGTTCCAGGGCTTCCTTCCTTTTTCTCAGTTCCCTTGCGGTGACGGGACGGCGCTCCCCGCCCTCTTGGTTGAAATCATTGGACGTCATGGTCTCACCTCGTCTCTCATCTTCACCACGGTATGGATCCGAAGGATGGCCGTGCTGACTTCCCCTGCAGCCTGCAGAGCGTGGTATTTTACCGGGAGGGGGTCGACCACTCCCATATCCACCACATCGCAGACAACGCCGCGGTCACAATCCAGTCCCAAAGCCGCGGTGGTCCGCTTCCACTGGAGAGCTTTCACCTCTTCCACTTTCTCCAGCGGATTGAATCCCGCATTGGCCACCACCTGAGCCATGGGCCGTTGCAGGGCCTCGGCCACGGCGGTGACCCCGAAAGCTTCCATCCCCTGAATGGTATCCCCGTACTTCTCCACTTCCCGTGCCAGAGCCAGTTCAGCCGCGCCGCCGCCGGGCAGGAAGCCGCCCCGGACCGCCGCCTGCACCGCCGCAGCCGCGTCTTTGGTGATCCGCTCCCGTTCCTCGATCACTTGTTCCGTGGATGCGCTGACGAGAATCGTGGCGAAGGGTTTGCCCTGCCCGCCGGTCACCCGGATGCGGCCCAGCCGCCCGTTATCTTCCATTTCTTCGGCGAAGCCGCACAAAGGCTTCAGATCCTCCGGTGAACGCTTGAGCCCGTTCCGTTTCAAAACACGGGCCCCGGTGTGGTCCGCCACCCGGTCGAGATCGCTCCGGGCCACCTGTTGGGCAATCACGATTCCCGCATCCGACAACCATTCTTCCGCCGCCGGATCCGCTTCTCCTTCCACCATGACCAGACCCACATCCAAATCGATCAGTTTCAGAACCGTTTGTTCAAAGGCCTCTCTCATTTTCTCCTGTTTGGCAAATCCAGCTTCCGTTCCCAGTGCTTCCTCATCCACCGGCTCCGGCCGGAAGTCGTCGGCCAGGACCAGAATGCGAACTCCCGCGTCTAATTCAGGGGTTCGAAGATTGACCCGTCCCCTCGGGACCAAAAGACCGGCGAAGACGCCGCTTTCCGCCCGGGGGTGGGCCACCACGGCTTCAGACAGCCGAAAATCTTTGTTCAGGAGTTTTTCCCGGCCCACCAGGATGGAGGCTTCCATGACCAGTTCCGTGATATCCTCCTGTTCCCGGCCTGCCGTGTAGGCGATCCGCTGAAGCCATTCATCCTCCAAATCCCAGATCGGTTGGGCCATGTCCTGCATTTTTTCCAAAGCAAAGTGAACACCGCGGCGGATTCCTGCGATGACTTTTGCAACGGGAACCCCACGATTCACCTGCTTCACGCCTTCCTCCACCAGAGCCGCCGCCAGCAGGGTGGCTGTTGTGGTTCCGTCCCCCACTTCCTCCTGCTGAGCCCTGGCGATTCCGGCCACCATCCGGGCCGCGGGATGGTGGATTTCCATCCGGTTGAGAATGGTGACCCCGTCATTGGTCACAATCACTTCACCGGCGTCGTTCACCAGCATGGTGTCCAGCCCCTTGGGCCCCAGGGTGCCTTGTACCGCTTCCGCCACTTTACGGACCGCTTCGGCATTGGCGGACAGTGCCCCTGAATACGGGGAACGGTCCTGTTTCGGGGCGATGGGTTCATCCTGACGTTCCATGAATCCGGTCCCACCTTCTGTTGGGTATCTGCACAGGGAAAGGGGGCGCGGGACCCCCGGAAAAAAGCCGGCAACTCGATTTTATCTCAACGCTTGGAGCATTATGCTCCCTCGATGACAGAACCCATTCGACTCCCGTCATTTGTAAAGGTCGCGCAGATGTTTGGAGAAATCGCGCGTCAATACGTCGAGCAAACTGACCACCTTCTGGTAATCCATGCGTGTCGGGCCCAAAACGCCGATGGTCCCGAGGGAGCGGCCATCCAGCAGGAAAGAAGCGGAAACGATACTGCAATGGCTTACCGCTTCCAAATGGTTCTCGTAACCGATCTTGATTTGCACTCCGGTGTCCCGGGTGGTAAACAGACGGGTGACCGTCTCGGTCTCCTCCAAGAGTTCCATGAGGCTTTTCACTTTCTCTACATCTTTGAATTCCGGCTGATTCAAAATGTGGGTCGTCCCGCTTGTGAACACCCGGCTCTCCAGTTCGGAGGCCAACATCTGATCGATCATGGCCAGAAGGTATTCGTAATTTTCCACATGTCGGCTGAGTTCCTCAAAAAGCTCCTTGTAGACCGTCCGTTTCAGACGGTAAAGCGGAACACCGGACAGCTTGGTGTTCAGGAGGTTCACCGTCTGCTCGATGGAAGAAAGGGAGACCCCCTCCGGCACCGTGATTTGCCGCTGATCCACGTGTCCGGTGTCCGTCACCAGAATGGCCACGGCGAGGCGATCATTGAGGGGGATCACCTGCAGGTGCTTCAATTTGTTATCGTATAATTCCGGACCCAGCATGATCGAGGTATAATTCGTGATTCGGGACAAAATGGACACCGTCTGTTGAATGGTCTGTTCCAGGGCATCCATCTGTGAAGTAAACAACCGGCGGATCGCCAACAAGTCCGACCGCTTGAGGCGTTCGGGCACCATCAGGTGATCCACATAATAACGGTAGCCGGACTGACTCGGGATGCGGCCGGCAGATGTATGCGGCTGTTCCAAAAAGCCCATCTCTTCCAAGTCGGCCATCTCATTTCGAATCGTGGCCGCGCTGAACCCCATGTCCTCCCGTTTGGATACGGTACGGGAACCCACCGGTTCAGCGTTGACGATATATTCATCCACCACGGCACGGAGGATTTTTTTCTGCCGCTCGGATAACATCTGCCTCCCCCCTTTGTTAGCACTCCGATAACTCGAGTGCTAAGCCTGCTTTATTTAAGGTATCAAACCCCTTTCCCGTTGTCAACGCTGAGGTCCCGCCATCAGGCGCCTTCTCCCAAAAAGGAGGCAAATGCTTCGTTTCCGAAGAGAAGCCCCTGCTCTGTCAGCCGATACCGGTCCCCTTCCAAACAAATCAGACCCCGGCGGGTCAGAGTGTCCAGCACCGAGCCGAAAACCTTCTCCGGTTCCTTCCCGTACAGCCTGGAAAAGTGCTTCCGACTTACTCCGTCGAGCAGCCGGAGCCCCAGGAGGAAATGGTTCTCCATCGCTTCGTCTTTAAAAACGGTGTGGCTTTCGGCCACCGGCCGGCGGGATCGGACCAGCCGGATGTATTCACCCACTCCGCGCACATTGGCATGCCGGATCCCCTTCGCATAGCCATGGGCTCCCGCCCCCAGCCCGTAATAGGGCAGGTTGAGCCAGTAGACGGTATTGTGCCGGCTTTCCCTTCCGGGGCGGCAGAAATTGCTCACCTCATACTGTCGGAAGCCCGCCTCTTCCAACCGACGGCGGGTCAGAAGGTACATCTCCAGTTCCTCGTCTTCCGTGGGAAGGGGAAGTTTCCCCCGGAGGAGTTGATGGTGAAACACCGTCCCCTCTTCCACCTTCAGACTGTAGACGGAGAAGTGTTCGGGAGAAAGGGCGAGCCCCCTTTGCAGCGCTTCCTCCACATCGGCGACGGTCTGTTCGGGCAATCCGAACATCAGGTCCAGGGAGATATTGTCGATCCCGACGGCCCGGGCCTGTTCCACACTCTGTTCAATATCTTCCACCGAATGAACGCGGCCGATCTTGGCCAAAAGATCCGGTCGGAAGGTCTGGGCTCCGATACTGAGACGGTTGACGCCTCCTTCTTTCATGACCGCCAGTTTTTCAGGGGTCAACGTGCCCGGATTGGCCTCCACCGTGAATTCCAGATCTTCCGACCGGTCGGGAAAACGGCGCCGGATGGCCTCCATCAACCGTTCCAACTGAACCGGGGTAAGGACGGTGGGAGTTCCCCCTCCGATGAAAATGGTCTCAATGGTTTCCGGAGGAATCTCCTTGACCGTCCGGATCATCTCTTCCTCCAGGGCATCCAGGTACTCGTCGACGGGCTGGCCTCCCACCACGTAGGCGGTGAAATCGCAGTAGTGGCACTTATGACTGCAAAAGGGGATATGAATATAGACCGAACGGGGGATCACAGAGGCACCTCCTTCCCAAAAAGAGCGGCAAACCTCCGTTGCCGCTCACGGTTTCCCGATCATTTGGAGTCGGAATCGTCCATCTGGAGCACCGCCATAAACGCTTCCTGGGGCACTTCCACGTTTCCGACCGCCTTCATCCGCTTTTTCCCTTCCTTTTGTTTCTCCAACAGCTTCCGTTTCCGGGAAACATCGCCGCCGTAACATTTGGCCAGCACGTTTTTCCGCTGCGCCCGGATGGTTTCCCGGGCCACCACCTTGTTGCCGATCGCGGCCTGAACCGGGACTTCAAACATCTGCCGGGGGATCAGTTTTTTCAGCTTTTCCACCAGTTGGCGGCCGCGGTGGTAGGCTTTGTCCCGGTGAACGATGAATGAAAGGGCGTCCACGGGCTCGCCGTTCAAAAGAATGTCCATCTTCACCAAGTTGGACGTCTTGTAACCGGAGAGCTCGTAATCGAAGGAAGCGTACCCTTTGGTTCCCGACTTGAGCTGGTCGAAGAAATCGTAGACGATTTCCGCCAGAGGCAGTTGGTAAGTGATGTTGACCCGGTTGGCGTCCAGGTACTCCATATCGACATATTCGCCCCGCTTGGACTGGCACAGCTCCATCACCGCCCCGACGAAGTCGTTGGGCACCATGATGGACGCCCGGACATAGGGCTCTTCCACATGGTCGATCTGTTGTTGGGGCGGCATATGGGTCGGGTTTTCAATCTCCAGCTTTTCCCCGTCGGTTTTGTAAACGTGGTAGACCACGCTGGGAGCGGTGGTGATCAGGGGGATATTGTATTCCCGCTCGATCCGCTCCTGAATGATCTCCATGTGCAACAGACCGAGAAATCCGCACCGGAACCCGAAGCCCAAGGCTCCGGAGGTTTCCGGTTCGTAGCGCAGGGAGGCATCGTTCAGTTCCAGCCTCTCCAGAGCTTCCCGGAGATCGTCATAATCCCCTGAATCGACAGGGTACATGCCGCAGTAGACCATCGGGTTGATCTTCCGGTAACCGGGAAGGGGCTCCGGCGCCGGTCTCAAAGCGTCGGTGATGGTGTCTCCCACCCGGGTGTCCTTCACGTTTTTGATGGAAGCCACCATGAAGCCAACCTCGCCCACTGTCAACTCGTCCCGGGGAACGGGTTTCGGCGCGAATACCCCGACCTCCGCCACTTCGAACTCTTTGCCGGTGGCCATCATCCGCACCTTCATCCCTTTGCGGATCGAACCGTCCACCACCCGGATGTAGGTGATCACCCCGCGGTAAGCGTCGTAGACCGAATCGTAGATGAGGGCTTTGAGCGGTGCCTCAGGATCACCGGAGGGCGGCGGCACCTTCTCCACAATCTGTTCCAGGATCTCCTCAATCCCGATCCCCTCTTTGGCGGAGGCATGCACCGCGTCCGCGGTGTCCAGCCCGATCAGCTCTTCCACTTCCTGTTTGACCCGCTCCGGTTCCGCGCTGGGAAGATCGATCTTGTTGATCACCGGGAGGATCTCCAGGTCGTTATCCAGAGCGAGGTAGACATTGGCCATCGTCTGCGCCTCCACCCCCTGGGCGGCATCCACGACAAGAAGCGCCCCCTCGCAGGCAGCCAGACTCCGGGATACCTCATAGGTGAAATCCACGTGTCCGGGGGTGTCGATCAGGTTGAGGATATACTCCTTCCCGTCCTTTGCTTTGTAGGGCAGCCGGACGGATTGCAACTTGATGGTGATCCCCCGTTCCCGCTCCAGATCCATCGTATCCAGGTACTGATCCTGTTTTTCACGTTCGCTGAGTGCCCCGGTGTATTCCAAAATCCGGTCGGCCAGGGTCGACTTTCCGTGGTCGATATGAGCAATGATCGAGAAGTTTCGGATCCTCTCTTGTTGCCGTTTTGACACGTCACTCATTCGGTTCCCTCCTGAACGGAAAACGAGCACAAGACTGCATCCTGTATATTATAGCAATCTGTACCGGCCGGGACAACGGAGGAAGAGGGGGAATCCCGAGAGGAAAAAACCCCCGGATTTTCCGGGGGGTGGTTCACTGCAGGGCATCTTCGATCCAGCCGGCCACGTGGTTCAGCACGTTGCGGGTGACGGATTTGAGTCCCTCGCCGGTCTGGTTTCCGGCCCGGGAGAGCCAGCTCCCGTCTGCGGGTGCAGAAGGGGGGGGTTTCTCCGCTTCTTCGGGCTCTTTCTTTTCTTCTTCCTCCGGTTCCCGGTTGATCACCACCGGGCTATCGGTTTCGTAGACGTGTCCCAGCACCGAGATTTCCACTCCACCGTCATCGGGGGTGATATGGACAGCCCTCGGAGCCTCCGGACTTCCCTGCATCCGATGGATGTTTTGTTCCGCCGTGTCAATTCCGAGGAAGATCCCGAACATCAGGACCATCATCAGTGCCAGAACCTGAATCATCAGCCGCATCCCAATCCCCCCTTTAACGGTTCATTCGCCAAGCATGTAGATAAACCTCATATCGGGTCAGCAAACCGTGTTTGCCACGCTCCGGTTGTACTCACAGAGCACAAGTCTCGCCTGAGGTCGCTTGGGCAAACACACCTCCCGCCCCAACACCCATTTACTGTAAATCGTTTGATTCGGCCTTCTTGTCCACCGGCACGGCCTGGAAGTGAATTTCCGCCAAGGCGCGGGCGAGGGCTTCCGTCGTCCGGTAGCTTTCTTCAAAGGTATTATCCACCCCGCCGATTTCCACCAGCATGCTGTTGGTCGAAAGGGATTGGTTGTATTCCCCGTTGCCCATGGCCCGGCTCTTGCGGAACACCCCTTTGGACAGGCCCGGATACAGCTCATCCAGTTTTTTGTGCAGTTTGCGGGCCAGCTGTTCGTTTTTCTCCCAGTGGGGGTGGGCGGTTCCGACGACGAAGGCGATCCGGGCGTAATTCTTGCCGCTGATTTTCTTGGTCGTCTTGTCCCGCCGCTGGGAATCCCGGTGGATGTCGATGAAATACTCCAAGTCGTTATTCTGTTGGATGGCGGTGGCCAGAACTTCCCGGGAAGCTTGGTAGAGGCGGTTCCAATCGGCGTCAAAACCGCCGGTGTACACCCGGGCCCCGATCCCCAATTCCTCCAGCTCTTTTCCGAGCCGCGCACCGACCCGGGTGATATTGATTTCATTGTCGTAAGCCCGGCTGGGGTGATCCGTTTCCTTCAGTTCAGGCAGATAGGACTCCGTAAAATGAGTATGGTAGATGAAAACCTTATTCTTCCCCTTGGAAGCCGGTGTCGAAGCTGACTTTTTCTCCCTGGGTTGCTTTTTTTCCTTCCGGCCCTCGGCCATCTTTTTCTGCAGATCGGACGGGGGCGGCGACTCGATCGGAACGGAGGTGTAATCGACTCCTTCCCCCGCCACCACGATCTCCGTATCGAAAAGGGCGAATCCCGGCAGTTCGCTTCCGAGGAAGGTCCGTGGGTCCTTCGGATCCACGCTGGTCGCCAGCTCGAAAAACAACCGTGAAAAGCCGGGATCTTCGGCGGCCTTCACCGTCGTCACCAGATGGGGGACTTCCCCGCCCATCAGGTACAAGAGGGTCTCCGTGGAAATTTGGGAGGTGATTCTGCCTAACTTCGGTGAATCGGTACTCCGTTTCGCCTGGATCATCGCAAACAATCCGGTTAACACAAAGATCACGGCGGATCCCAGAATCAAGTAAACAAACAGTTGTCTCACACGGGGCGTCGACATGTTCAATATGGCAAAACCCCGGTACCGGTGCCGCATCCCTTTCCCTCCCCCAAGCCTGTCTCTACTTGCGAATGTATGAGGGAAAAAGGTAGAGTAGAACGACTTTCTTCCAATAGGAAGAATCGCCCCGTCAGAATGATAGAAGGGCACCCCGAACCGGCCCCCTTCCTCTCGGAGGGGATCCGAAGGGGTCGGAGGAACCGTTTCAGTTGACATGAGCGGAAACGTTTTCCGGCGTAACCGCTTCGTGGAGCGCACAGTTGAGCCCGTCCGCCATCAGCTTCCCCATGTCCCCGATGAAGGCGTCCACTTCCTTGGGCGTCACAATCAGATTTTGCCCCAGCGGCTCCAACACCTCATGAATCAATTGCCGCTTCTCTTCCGCACCCAGGGTTCCCACCATTCCCAACACATGCTTACCGGTCCTGGGGGAAACTTCCTGGGACTGGAGTTCTTTCACATCGGCCCGGTTTAACGGGTCGAGCGGATTGGTCGGTTTGGTTTGGGTCAATTCCCGATTCAGGTGGGAGAGAACGAATTCCACCGTATCGTAGGCGATGGTGGCCGCGTCCACCACCGTCGGGATCCCGATGGCGATCACCGGGATTCCCAGCGTCTCCCGGTTCAGCGCCTTCCGTTTGTTGCCCACCCCGGAACCGGGATTGATCCCTGTATCCGCTACCTGGATGGTGGTGTTCACCCGGCTCAGGGCACGGGAGGCAAGGGCATCGATCGCGATCACGAGATCCGGACGGGTCTTTTCCACCACCCCGAATATGATCTCGCTCGTTTCCATTCCTGTCAGCCCCATCACCCCCGGTGCCAGGGCACTCACGGGTCGGTAACCGGACTCCACCTGTTCGGGCATCAGCTCAAACAGATGGCGGGTCACCATCGTGTGCTGCACCACAAAAGGACCCAGTGCATCCGCGGTCACATTGCGGTTACCCAAGCCCACGATGAGGACTTTGGCGTTGAGATCGACTCCCACCTTCTCCAGGAATTTTTGGAACTCATCGGAGAAATGGGCCGAAACCCTTTGCTGAAGTTTGGAATCCTGACTCCGGAGATCAGGAACCTCCAGAGTCAAGTACAGTCCCGGGTTTTTTCCCAATTCTTTTGCCCCTTGGTCATCATGGATCCGAATCCAACTCGTCGTGATTCCGTTTTCTTCATATTCATCCATCTCGACACCCGGCACCCCGTCTTCGCCGCGTTCCTGAACCGCCATATCGTGGGCTTCACGGGCCAAGTCGGTCCGAACGGGAAAACGTCCGAGGTCCAGCTTCTTGTCGTTGTTTTGCGGTTGATCTTCGGAGACCATCCACGTCCAACCCCTTTTTTCGGTTTGATACCATTTTCTCCATGTCGAGACGGGGTTTATTCCTTACCGCCGGGGAAGTTTCGGTTTCCGCCCGATATCTTGCTTTTTGCCAACCCCCGTGTTAGAATTTAGCGTGTTGCACGCAAAGAGAGCGACTTGACAACCGGGAGGTGAACCAGATGCCCAACATTAAATCCGCAATCAAACGGACCAAAACCAGCGCAAAACGGCGTGAGCAACGGATGGCCCAAAAATCCGCCATGCGCACCTCCATCAAGAGATTCCTGACCGCCGTCGACAACGGGGAAAAGGAAAAGGCCGGCGAACTCCTGCGGGAAGCCAAACGGAAGCTGGACAAAGGCGTCACGAAAGGCCTGCTTCACAAGAATAAAGCTGCCCGGCAGAAATCCCGCCTGGAGCAAAAATACAATGCCTTGAACGGCTGATCTTTCCATGAAAAAACGACCCGCTTCGGGTCGCTTTTATTTTGTCCTTCTTTTTTATCCCCGGGGAACCAGTCCCATCGCTTCCTGAACCTTTTGGAGCGTGTTTCCGGAGACTTCCCGGGCCCGTTCGGCTCCTTGGGCCAGAACGCGCTTCACCTCTCCGCTTTCCATCACATCGCGGTAGCGGTCCTGAAGGGGTTTGAGCACCTGTATGACCGCATCGGCGGTATCCAGTTTCAGGTGGCCGTATCCTTTCCCTTGATAGCGTTCCACCAAGGAATCCACGGATTCCCCGCTCATTTCGCTGTAGATGTCCAGGAGGTTGCTGATCCCCGGTTTGTTTTGGGGATCATAACGGATCTCATTCTCGGAGTCCGTGACCGCCCGTTTGAACTTTTTCACGATGGTGTCGGGGTCGTCCAAAAGCTCGATGCGGTTGAAAGAGCTGTCGGCACTCTTGCTCATCTTCTTGTTCGGATTGTCCAGCCCCATGACCCGGGCCCCGGTTTTGCCGATCTTCGGTTCAGGTACCGTAAACACCTTCCCGTACTGCCGGTTGAAACGTTCAGCCAGATCCCTGGAGAGCTCCAGGTGTTGTTTTTGATCCTCTCCGATCGGAACAATATCAGTATCGTACAGCAGGATATCAGCCGCCTGCAGGACCGGATAGGTAAAGAGACCGGCGGTGGCGGATTCAGATCCTTTACCTTTGTCTTTGAACTGGGTCATCCGCCCCAGTTCCCCCATGCGGGCAACGCATTGGAGGAGCCAGGCTCCTTCCGAATGAGCCGGATTGTGGGATTGGACAAACAGGGTGCTCTTGTCGGGATCCAGTCCCGCAGCCAGATAAAGCCCTGCTAACTCCAGCGTTTTTTTCCGAAGATCTTCGGGGTCCCGGGGGATGGTCAGGGCGTGAAGATCGACGACACAGAAAAAGCATTCCGCTTCCTCCTGCAGGGGAATAAATTGTTTCAACGCCCCGATGTAGTTTCCGAGGTGAAGATTTCCCGTCGGCTGCATGCCGGAAAAGACCCGTTTCATCATTGAACCACTCCTTTTACGGAAAAATAAAAAGCCCCGTCCTCCAATACGGGACGAGGGTTCTCTCGCGGTGCCACCCGAATTCGCCTGGAATCAGACGCGCTCTTGTCCGGTAACGGCCGGTGTTCCGACCGGCTTTCCCCTTCCCGCCCCCAACGGAGGCGCATCGGGAAAAGCAGCTCCGAAGCCCATTCACGCGGCGGTCCGGCCGGCTCACACCCACCGCCGGCTCTCTGGACGGACACGGTCCGCGCTACTCTTCTTCTTCCTCGCTGTTGCTTGTTTCAGATCGGATCCTGATGGAGTCACTCCGTATTCTACAACTTGGGGAAACAAAACGCAACGTGGGACCCAACCTTTTTCCCCGGACGGACCCGGGGTATAATAGAGGATATGCTTGGTTTACACACACCTGCAACATTCCTGCGGGTGAGGCAGGTTTCCTGCCCCATATTGATACATCCCACCCCTGAAAGCGTAACGCTTCCAAGGCCGGATTTTCTCGCTCCCACCAGTAACTGACCATGTTGAGACTCCACCCGCCTGAAGGCGTGGGACTGCCAGTGCCCCGGTTCCTTTTTCTCACGCTCATGGTTTTACCCAGCGGGAGGTTCAGCACTGAAACCCCCTACCATGACGTTTTCAAGGAACGAACCCACTGCCCGTGGGATGAACACCGCTCGTATGTTTCGATTATACGATCATCTGGTTGCTCTTGCGATCTCCATAAGGGGGGATTTCGGGCAGCGCCGACTTTCATCCCATCATGGAAAGCAATTTACTGTAAGGAGACATGACCATGGGGAATGGGATTCCGCCGTACCTTCATGTAACGGTGACTCTGGGAACCCTCTTGATGGCTCTGATGTTCGTCGTGATCCGGATCCGGTCGGCGAAAAAGCCTACCAATGCGAAAAAGATTCTCATGCCGCCCGCAGGGATGAGCACCGGGTTTTTGATGTTCATCTTCCCGCCGTTTCGTATTCCCCTGACTTGGGGATTGGCGGCGTTTGCGACAGGGGCGCTCCTTTTTGCCTGGCCCCTGATCCGGACCTCCCGCTTCCGGGTGAGGGGGGGAGACATTTACCTGAAACGTTCCAAGGCATTTGTTTCGATTCTTTTTATCCTGCTTGCCGTCCGGATGCTGGCTCATGAATATGTGGAACACTTCATCACCCTGGAGCAAACCGCCGGCCTCTTCTTCATTTTGGCCTTCGGCATGCTTCTCCCTTGGCGGGTGGCCATGTATCTCAAGTACCGTAAACTGAAGGAACAAAGCTCCACCTCGGCGGCCGAATAGAACGGCCGCCATTTTTAAATCAAGGGCAAGGTCTTACCCCGTCACTTCCCCCGCGGATGCCGGCTGGTTGGCCTCTTCCTTCAATACATATTTCAGGATTTTTCCGAGCCCGTTTTTGGGAAGGGCATCCTTGAGAACCACCTCCTGGAGCTTATGTTCCGCTAACCGTTCCCGGGCGTAACCGAGAATCGATTCCTCCGTCAGGCCGGAACCTTCCTTTGTCACCGCATAAGCCCTCGGGACCTCCCCCCGATCCCCGTCGCGGACTCCAACCACCGCCACTTCCTCGATGTCCTCCAGTTCCAGAAGCACGGCTTCCACCTGAGCGGGGAAAATCTTTTCGTTTTGGTGGTGGATGATGTCCCCGTACCGCCCTGCGATGTGCAAAAAACCGTCCTCATCCAGCCACCCCGCGTCCCCCGTTCGAAACCATCCGCCCTTCAGATTGCGTGTCGTGGCCTCGGAATCTCTCCAATACCCGGGAGACACCTGGGGCCCTCTGCAAAAGATTTCTCCCATCTCTCCGGGAGAAGGTTCCTCCCCGGTCTCCGGGTCGACCAGTTTGAGCTCCCCCAGCACTTTTTTGCCGACGGAACGGCACCGGTCCATTCCCATCTCCGGCGTCCAGAAAGTGATGGGACCGCAGAACTCGCTCGCTCCGTAAATTTGAACAATGGGAAACCCAAGGGAATGATACTGCCGGATCAGGTCTTCCGGCACTTCCGCCCCGCCGCAAAAGATCTCCCGAAGGGAACCGGTATCCCAATCTCCCTCCATCAGCGGAGTCAGCATATAAGGCAACATGGGGGGCAGAGCCAGCAGGTGGGTGATCCTCTCCCGCTCCACCAGCTCCCAAATTTGGACAGGATGGAACTTCGGCATATAGACGGTGGTAAGGCCCATCAGCGGAGCATGGGGAATGAAAGCGGCTCCGCTGATGTGAAAGAGGGGAGTTGTCGCCAGGAAACGGTCTCCCTTTCTGAGATCGAGGGACATTCCGACAGACGTACCCGAGGCGAAAAGATTGGCGTGGGTGGCGACCACTCCTTTCGGTTCCCCCGTGGTGCCGGAGGTGTAAGTCAGCACCACGGGCTCCCCCGGGCCGACATCCACCCCGGGTTCCTGATCGGGACGCTCCAGCAGAGCTTCTTCAAAGGCCGGGTTCATTTTCTGGTCCACCCCCACCCGGACCATCCGTTCCAGGAAATCGAGGGGTTCCAATACATCCGCCAGCGCAGTGAATTCTTCTTCGTAAAACAAGACCTTCGGCCCGGATTTCTCCATCAACCGCTTCAGTTCCCGCGGGGTGAGGCGCCAGTTGAGGGGCACGGCCACCGCACCCACCTTGGCCGCCGCCAAAAAAACCATGGCGAAAGGGTGGTTGGTGGAGCACAGGATGGCAACCCGGTCCCCTTTCCGCACATCCAGCTCCAGCAGAAAATGGGCCAGGCGGTTGACCCAGCGATTGTATTCGCCGTATGTATAACGGGTATCGGGAGCGACCACCGCTTCCAAATCCGGTGAATAATCCGCCCGGTTTTTTAAAATCTCCCCGACTGTAAACATGATCCGCACACCCCTGTCCTTTTATTTCGCATCATGATAATTGAAAAATAATTTCTTTCACCTCATTATATAAAAGAACTTTTTTTCAAAAAAGGAACTCTCGTCGCGGAGAGACCGGAGTTACACCGAAATCAAAGCGGGGCCGCCGGGAGCGACGGTTCCATGAAAAGATCGAATGGAAAGGAGAAAAATGGAGCAACAGCGAGGGAAATGCAGGGCCCGCCTAAGAAACCCCTGGGTCGAAGGGACCGGACCGGGACCGTTCCCGCAACGTTTCTTTTTGTCACGGATCTGCTCAAGGAAAGCAGGGGGGAACATGAAAACCCTCCAAGTTCCAACCGGAAAAACCCGAATTCATGCTTGCGAACACAGCCGATCAGGGCCTTCGATCCATTCAGCACCGTCCTTCGGTTTTACGGAGATCTGAAAAATGCCTCAGACTTCGACAACCGCTCCTGAAAGATGAACCCGCCTGAATGTCCGGGCGGCGGGTTGTGGTGGTATGGGCCCAGACCGCCTTTCTTTCCCGGACCCGCTTCCGGAAGTTTGGGCTTCCGACGGTTCCGGCAACGCAGGGGCTGACGATTTTCACTCCACCCCATCCTCCTTACCTCACCGTCAAAATCAGCCGTTCCAAGGCCAGGGTTTTGTCCATCTGTCCGGACTTGATGGCCTGGTCCGTCTCGATGGCCCGGTGCAACAACGTCCGAAGAGTCTTCTCCGGAAAGGACTTTCCCTGTCGGAGAGCCAGTTTCACCGGGTAGGGGTGGACCTTCAGCTGTGAAGCGATTTCCCGCTCCGACAGCCCTTTGCCGGCAAGAACTTTGATTTGGAGCATGAGGCGGAACTGGCGGATGAGCAAGGCCAGCACCCGGATCGGCTCCTCCCGGTTTTCCAGAAGATCGTGGAATACGGCCATCGCTTCCCCCGTCTTTCGGCGGGCCACCCGGTCCACCAGTTTGAACACGTCCTGTTCCAGGGTCCGGGGCACCAACGCGGCGACGGTATCCGGAGTAATGGTGCCCGAGGGTCCCACATAGATGGCCAACTTCCGGATTTCCATGTCCAAGAGCCGCAGATCCCCTCCCGTTTGACGGATCAGGGTTTCCGTCGTCTGGGGATGGATGCGGGCCCCGGTCCGCTTCAGGCGGTCGTTCACCCAACGGGTGAGGCCCCGGGCATCGGGAGGCTGGAACACAGCTTCCCGGACGTGTTTTTTCAGCTCTTTCACCACTTTTTTCCGAGCATCCAGTTTCTCGGCGGGAACCGTGATGACCAGTACATTCTCACTCAGGGGCTCCCGTGCGTACCGGAGCAATTCCTCGGGACGGTGCTCCTGTTTGTCCTTTCCCCGGCTTGCGGTGAGAAACCAGGCGTTTTTCCCCACCACCAGCCGCCGTTCCCCGAAAAAAGAAGGTGTTTCGGCTTCCCGGACCAGGTCTTGCACGGGCACTTCCTCCAGATCCATCACGGTATGGTTCCAGTCCCGGTTTTCCCCGGAAGCCAAGACCTGATCTTCCAATCGCTTCATCGCTTCTTCCATCAGGAAAGTCTCGCTCCCGTAAAAGAGATAGGCGGATGAAATCCGGCCGGATGAGAGTTCCTGCAACAGTTTTCGGTCCATGGCACATCCTCCGTCAAATGCTTGTTGGGATCACTTCCGGACCGGGATCATCACGGTCCGTTCGGTTCCGTTATCGTACCGAAGCCAGAGGGTCTCTTTGTCCTTCCAGCGAATTCGGATCTTTGTGTCCGGTTCCCGGGACGGGGACCGATAGCGCACCTCACCCTTCCGGTCCCGGACCACCACGCGGTTTTCCGTAATCCGGGCGATCAGACGGCCGTCCGGGGAAGGCACCTCCTCGCCGGAAGGAAACCGGTCCGTCATGGCTTTTTCTTTTTGGGGAGAAACCGACTCCGAGGACTGAAGGGATGGGTTGGAACCGGCGGAGCCGATTCCGGGAGCGGGGTCCCTGCGGTCCACCGCCAAGCCGATCGCCGCCAGGATCGCCGCCGCCGCGGTCGCCAGGGAGAGGACCCGCCATGTTTTCCGTCCCGGCGTCTTCTTCCTCCGGGACTTCCGTTCCGCCGGTCCCGCCCCTTCGATCTCCCGGAGCGCACGCTCCGCAGGGGAGACGGGCGGGGCCGGCCGCGGCAGCTCCGACAGGGTCTCATCGATCTTCCGAAGCCGCCCGGCGAATTCGGCGCAGGCGGGACAGCCGGCCAGATGGCGCCGCAACTCTCCTCTTTCCTCCGGAGACAAATCCCCATCCAGATCCCGTTGGATCCATTCCAGCCATTTGCCGCAACTCATGGGAGCACCCCGCCTTCCTGGTAATCGGCCAACCACGACTGCAATTTTTTCCGGCCGCGGAACAGATGGGATTTCACTGTATTGAGGGGCATTTCCATCGTTTCCGCGACCTCTTCATATGTAAAATCCTGCTGGTACCGAAGGATAACGGCGGTTCGTTGGGGTTCGGGCAACCGGAGGATCGCCTCCTGCACATCGAAGGCGACCCCCGACCACTCCACCGGACTGCCTTTTCCGACCCGGTGGGGCTCCCACCCTTCCTCCAACGGAAGGGTGGGTTTTCTTTTTCTCAGAAAATCGATGGAAGTCCGAAGGGCGATCCGTTGAGCCCAGGTCTCCACCTTTGCTTCCATGCGGTACCCCGACAAATTCCGGTAGATCCGGACCAGGGCCTCCTGAGCGGCATCCATCGCATCCTGCTCATCCCCGAGCATGTAACGGGCGGTACGGTAAACCGGACCTTCCAGCTTTCTCAAGAGGCGGACCAGCGCCTCACGGTCCCCTTCCCGGGCCCGCCGGACCTCATCCCCGTCGATCAATCCCATCCCTCCTGCCTGAACGGACGGCAGCAGCCCGGAATAAGTTGCACCTTTTTATCCGGGAAACTTCCGCGTCCACCGTTCTTCCCGCTTCTGTTTCGTTTTTATTCATTGTATCATAGAGGAATCCACGACCGGATCATAAGGTAAGATGTCAGTGAAGGAGGAACCCCGCAGATGAGAGAAAAAACCGCGCTGGTCGCCGGGGCCAGCGGCCTCGTGGGACACCATCTGACGAAACGGCTCCTTGAGGATCCCCGGTACCGCCAGGTGACCTTGCTGGTCCGGCGGAGACTCCCCCTCGAAGAGGCGAAATTGGAACAGAGGGTGATTGATTTCGACCGCCTCGACCGGGAAGCGGAAGGGGTCCATGCGGAGGATGTCTTCTGCTGCCTGGGTACGACGATGAAAAAAGCGGGGGGAAAAGAAGCCTTCCGGCGGGTGGATTACGGATATCCCCTCTCCCTTGCCCGACATGCCCGGCAACCCGGTACCCGCCAGTTTCTGGTGATCACCGCTCTCGGTGCCGACCCCGGATCAGGAATTTTTTACAACCGGGTCAAAGGAGAGCTGGAAGAAGCTCTGAAGGAACTGGATCTTCCCTCCCTTCACCTTTTCCGGCCATCGCTTCTCTTGGGCAATCGGGAGGAGTTCCGGTTCGGCGAGTCCGTCGCCGCCCGGATGATGCCCGCCCTCTCCTTTGCGCTCCGGGGGCGGTTGAAAAAATACCGGGCCATCCCGGGTAAAACCGTGGCCCGGGCGATGGTGGAAGCCGCCCGCCGGGAAGAACCGGGGACCCATGTGTATGAATCGGACCGGATCGCCGATATGGCGAAACCATAAGTAGGATATCAAAAAAGCGACCGGGAGCCGTCGGCCGCTTTTGGTTGGATTTATTCCCGGGCCAGTTCCACCGCCAGATCGCTCCCCACCTCGGCATTGTGTTTCACTAAGGCGATATTGGCCTTCAGGCTCTTCCCGCCCGTCATCCTCTTCACTTCGTTCAGCAGGAATGGAGTGACTTCTTTTCCCTTGATCCCGTTTTGATCCGCTTTTTCGACGGCTTGGCGGATCATGCGGTCCATCTCATCGGGATCCAACGCATCCGCCTCGGGAATCGGGTTGGCAACCACCACCCCGCCGGAAAGCCCCAGGGCCCTTTTGGCACGGATCAAACGGGCGATCTCTCCGGATGTGTCCAGAGCACAGTCCACCCCGTAACCCGAACGGCGGGAATAGAAGGCCGGGAACTCATCGGTGCCCATGCCGATGACGGGGACGCCCCGGGTTTCCAGATATTCCAGGGTCAACCCGATATCCAGAATGGACTTGGCCCCGGCGCATACCACCGCCACATCGGTCCGGGACAGCTCGTTCAGATCCGCGGAGATGTCCAAGGTCTTGTGGCCTTCCCGGTGGACCCCTCCGATCCCTCCCGTCACAAACACCTCGATACCGGCGCGATCGGCCAGGATCATGGTAGCGGCAACCGTGGTCGCGCCGTTCTTTTTTGCCGCGACCACATAGGGAAGATCCCGCCGGCTCACTTTGAGCACGTTCTTGCTGTTTGCGAGGCCGTCCAGTTCCTCCCCCGTCAGGCCGATCTTCAGTTTCCCGTCCAGAATGGCCATCGTCGCCGGCACCGCGCCCCGTTTTCGAATGATCGCTTCCGTTTCCCGCGCCGTTTCCACGTTCTCCGGATAAGGCATTCCGTGGGAGATGATGGTGGACTCCAGAGCAACGATGGGCCGCTTTTCTTCCTTCGCTTGCCGGACTTCCTCCGAGTACTCCATGATCTCTTCCAGTTTCATTATGCTCCTCCTTTTTCCCGGTGCCAGACTCCAGGGCTCAATTCGGGGGAAACGCTCGCTTCCGTTTTCAGGGTGAGAGCCGCAAAAACGGTTCCGATCCGGCAGGCTTCTTCAAGGGAAGCTCCCCGGTGGAGACTGCCCACCACACCTGCGGCAAAGGCATCTCCTGCCCCCGTCACATCGACCACCTTCGCGGAAGAAGGGGACTCCAGCCACCCCTCTCCCTCTTCCCCGGTGTGGAAGACGCCGTCAGCCCCACAGGTCAGCACCACCCGGCGCACCCCCCGCTTACGGAGAATCAGGCAGGCCCGCTCACAGCCGGCGGAGGTGTCTGTCTCCACTCCCGTCACGGCCTCCAGTTCAGCGGCGTTTCCGATCCACAGATCGACCCCCGTCGCCTCCCTCGGCAAGCGTCCCGCCTTGGGCACCGAAACGGGGACGACGCACAGGAAAAGGGATGCCTCCCGGCATCGGCGAACCAGGTCCCCAAGGGTGTCCGCCGGCAGGTTGGTATCCGCCACCACGATGCCTCCCGCCCGGATGCGGGGCCAAGAGCGGTTCAGAATCCGGGTGTCCATCCGGTCAAAAATCTCCATGTCCGCCAGGGCCAACGCCATCTCCCCTCCCGGTTGCAACACGGCCGTATAGGTTCCGGTGCGGGCTCCGGGAACCGTCTCCGCCAGACTCACATCCACGCCGGATTCCACACAGGATTCCAATAACGCTTCGCCGTCCCGGTCTTCCCCGACCAAGGTGAGCAGCGAGACATCCAAGCCGGAGCGGGCCAAATTTTCCGCGATGTTCCGGGCCACGCCCCCGAAGGAATGGGAGACATCGACGGGATTGGAAGTCCCCCTTTGAAGCGGCCCGGACAGACGTGCCTTTCGATCCAGATTCGCCCCTCCGATACAGGTGATCCCCCGTCGTTCCGGCAGCACATAGGCGCGGCCGAGGATCCGGCCCTTCCGCATCAGGGCGGATATGTATCCGGCCACGGCCGAACGGGACAATCCCAGTTGCCGGGACAGTTGTTGCTGGGTCACAAAAGGGTCCTTTCGGATCAGATCCAGAATCCGTTTCTCTTTCGGTGACAGCGGTTCGTTCATGGGGGGCACCCCCTTCATGTAACAAGTGTCTTTATTTTAAACAAAAGTTTGACGGACTACAAACAAAAATGGCCGGATGATTCTCAGCCGGATTCTTCCCGAATCGGAAAACAGGTTGTCCATGAAAAAACACCGACCGAGCTTAAGGTCCCTTCGGTCCGTCCAGCATGGACGTCCATTTCCAGGATGCGGGAGTGATCCGGACCGTCACCGCCCCGTGTCGGTCGGTTCTCCAAACCCGGATCCCCCGTTCTTCCAGACGTCTCATCACTTCCGGCGAAGGGTGGCCGAACCGGTTGTCCCTGCCGGCGGAAATGACCGCTTCCCGCGGCCGCACGGTATCCAGCCACTCCTCCCCTGTGGAAGTGCGGCTGCCGTGGTGTGCCACCTTCAAAAGATCGATGTCGGGAAGGTTCCAGCGATTCAGGATCCGACGCTCCCCTTCCCGTTCCACGTCGCCGGTCATCAGGACGGTTTTGCCGTATGCCGTCAGCAGAAAGACGACGGAATCATCGTTTCCGCCCCCGGGTATATCCCCCGGATCCGTCGGGGGGTGCAGGAATTGCCACCGGATCCCCGGTTCCACCTCCCCGTTCCATCCCGGTTCGATCACGGAAACGGGAACCTCTTCACTCTTCAAGAGCGCCATCAGCTCCGCTTCCATGGGCCCCTTCGGGGGCAGAGGGTTCCTGAGCACCCGGCTCACGGAAAACCGCTCCGCCACCGCCCGCAGACCCCCGATATGATCCGCGTCACCGTGGGTCAGGATCATCCAGTCCACCTGTTGGATCCCCCGATACTTCAGATAAGGAACCAGCACTTCTCTTCCGACGTCATATTCCCGACCTTTCCGTTGCCAGTCTTCCTTCTCCCGCGGAAGGTGGCCGCCCCCGTCCACCAGGATCACCCGACCGCCCGGGGTCTCGATCACTGCCGCATCTCCCTGCCCCACGTCCAAAAACGTAATCCGCAACCCGTCACCTCCGCCGGATGTCCCCTGAAAGACGGAGAACCCGACCAGAAAAAGGACAGCCATCCATGCCGTCCGGCCGTGGCGGGCCTGTCGCAGTTTCCCGCCGCTCCAACTCCACAAAAGGTAAAAGGAAGCGACCCCGTAGCCCGCCAACCACCATTCCGGCGGAGGAACCCGGGAAATCCGGGCGCTCCCCCACGCCGCCAACGGAGACAGAAGGGCATGGATACCGGTGTGCAAACCGGAGACGAGCGCAGCCGGCACCCCCCCGATCCCCTCAGAGAACGTTCCCAAAGCAAGCGAAAGATAACCCAGTGGAATCACCAGCCCCGTGATGACGGGAACAACCAGGAAGTTGACCCCCCAGGACAGGAGGGAGAATTCATGGAAGTGGGTGATCAAGAGGGGGAAAGAAGCGGCTTGAGCCATGAGGGTGACCGCGGTGAACTGGTTGACTCGGCGCCAGGGGGTGGGAATCCGCCGGCTCAACGGTCCCGTGCCGACCAACAGACCCAGGGTGACCAGAAACGAAAGTTGGAATCCCGCCTCCAAGAGTTGATACGGATTCCACCACAGCATCAAAAGCGCCGCCAACCCCAGAAAGGAGAGGCTGTCCCTCCACTTTCCCAACAGGATCGCCAACAACCCCAGCCCCGCCATCACCGCGGCACGAATCACGGGAGCCCCCGCTCCGGTCAGCAGAACGTAGAAGGGAAGGATCAGAATGGACAGGAGCGCCGACTTTTCCCGGGTGACCCCGGCCCAAGTGGCTGCCCCGTAGAGACATCCTGTGAACACGGCCACATGAAGGCCCGAAATGGCCAACAGGTGTACCAGCCCCAGTGCGGTGAAAGATTCCACCGTCTCCACGGGTACCTCATCCCGGCCTCCGAGCAGCATCCCCTTCATCAAACCGGCGGTTTCCGGCGGATACAGCCGATCCAACCGTTCCTCCAGCCATAAGCGCACCCCGTCCATCCTTCCCGAAATGGAGGGGGTCCGGGAACCGAGGACCGCTGATCGCCACTCGCCTTCCCCGATCCAGTGGATGGATCGCCGGTGGAGATAAGCACGATAGTCAAATCCCCCGGGGTTGCGTGCCGGATCGGGGCGGGCTAACTCCACCGGAGCGGAAAGGGACATCCCCTGCCACAGACGGGCGGCCTCCTTCTGTTCCCCGGGAGAACGGAGCCGAAAACGGAGCCGGACCCGTTCATTCACCCGGTATTCCTTTCCGTGAAAACGGAGGCGCCGAACATCCACCTCCAGGGTGAGCCGGTCTCCGTCCACCTTCGCCCGGGAAGCCACGAACCCTCCCACCTCCGCCCGGACGGGGGATTCGGAAAAGGGAAGCCTGGAACGGTTCGATTCTTCCACCCCGCTGAAATGGGCGGCCCCGAAAAAGATTCCGGTCAAGAGGAGCGTCACCGCCGCTCCCCGCATCCGACCGACGTAGACGGCCCCCCCGATCAGGAGCACCATCCCCCCGGCAGCGGCCCAGGCGGCCCAGGATCCTCCCCAAGTTCGGCCCAATCCGATTCCCGCCGCCCACCCCACGGCCAATATGAAAAAGGGTCGTTTCATTCACCCCTCCTCCCCCGACATATGGATGGTTTCTTTTTCGACGGAAAGAAAACCAATCCCTTTCCAAAAGAATCCTTGAAAGAATGTTTTTGGAACATAAAAAAAGACCCTCCGGGGAAGAAAGCCTTTTACCACAGGTTACGGATGCAAGATTTCCACGCTATTGGTTGAATATGGGTCCGTTCGGGTCGATACAAAAGGAAATCGGGATGGATACGCCGCAATTTTGAAAACTGCCATCCGCGTGGCCGGTGCCCAAAATGAGGATACGGAATCATCGGGCGTATTTTACCTCAAAAGAAAAGCCCCCGCCAAGCGGGAGCTTTGGATTCATCCTGTTTAATCCTCCGGCCGGGGGGCATCGTCGCCCTGTTGATCACCGTCGCCGCCGTTGTCGCCGCCGTTTCCGCGGCCATCGTCAGGGGGAGGGAAGACCGTTCCGCCCTGGTCGCCGTTCGTGTCACCGCCGTTGGTCCCCGAATCCCCGCCCCCGGGAGGGGTGCCCGGCTCCGGGGCGGGAGGCTGGCTCGGTTCCGGAGGTCGATTCTCCTGTTGTTCTTTTTTTTTCTTTTCTTCTTCTTCCTTCTTCATTTTTTCCGCTTTTTTGCATTCGAAGCACTTGAAATCATAGCCCGGCTGCCGGGGGAAATCGGCTCCGGAAACGAGTTTGGGATCCGCCTGGTTGACGGCGCGGAACATGTTGATCCAAGCGATCTTGGCCTGCTGGTCGTTCCAGATGGTCTTGGGCCGGTCGTAGCCGACCCAGGTCCCGAGGGCCACTTCCGGCGTATAACCCACAAACCAGACATCCTTGGTATCGTTGGTGGTGCCGGTCTTCCCCGCCAGATTGTATCCGGGGAAACTGTTGCCGATCCGGACCCCGGTCCCTTTCCGCACCACGTCCTTCAGCATGTCCGTGGTCCAGTAAGCGGCTTTGGCGGACATCACCCGAACCGGTTCTTTTTTGTGTTCGTAGACCACCTTGCCGGAGGGATCTTCGATCTTGCTGATGAGGTAGGGCTCGTTGAATTTGCCCTGGTTTGCCAACATGGCATAACCCGCGGTCATCCGCTGCACATCGAAGCCGTAGGTGAAACCGCCGATGGCGACGGATTCCCCCATGCCTTCGGAAAGGGGGAAGTTCATCTTTTCCAGGTACTTCAACCCGGTTTGGACGCCGACGGCCCGCAGCACCTTGATTGCCGGGATGTTCATCGATTTCATCAGCGCTTCCCGGGCGGTCATGGGACCCGAGTACTTATCGTTGTAGTTCCGGTACACGTGTCCCGTTGTCCCCCGGGCGGCCAGTTTTTCATCGATGATGATCGAATCCGGGGAAATGACGCCTCTGTCCAGTCCCGGTCCGTAATCCAGAAGAGGCTTGATGGTGGAGCCGGGCTGCCGGCGCACGTCCAGGGCGTGGTTGTGCTGATTTTTCCGGTAGTCCCGACCGCCGACAAAGGCCAGGGTGGCCCCGCTCTTCACGTCGAGAAGAGCCGCTCCCACCTGGATCTTCTGATCGCTGAAAGCGGTGTTTTTCGCCGCCTTGTTCATCGCTTCGTACAGCTTTTTGTCCAGGGTGGTGGTTACTTTATATCCACCGGTCAGGATCTTTTGCTTGTATTCGTCCAAGGTGTCGCGGTAGATTCCCTTTTTGCTCAGTTCTTTGGGGTCCTTCCCATCCGCTCTCATGAGAACCTTGGCTGCTTCGTCTTCCACCGCGATCGTGACATAAGGGTACTTCTGGTAGGCGATGGAGTTGTCCTCCGCGGTTCGAAGAGAGCCCTTGATGTCAAACTTGCGTGCTTTTTGATACTCCTTCTCGGTGATCTTCTTGTTGACCACCATATTCCAGAGCACTTCCCGCATCCGCTTCTTCCCGTTTTTCAGGTTCTCCTCTCCGCGGAAGGGGTTATAGGCGTTGGGTCGCTGGACCATCCCCGCTATGTAGGCTGCCTGGGAAAGGTTCAGGTCCTTGGCATCCACACCGAACAAACCCTTGGCTGCCGCCTGCACGCCCAGCATATTGCGTCCGCTGGCATTCTTCCCGAAGTAGAGACTGTTGATGTACGCGTTCATGATTTCTTCTTTGCTGAAGAAACGTTCCATCCGCATGGCCAGGAAGATCTCCTTGGCTTTGCGTTCCACCGTCCGTTGACGGTAATCGAGGAAGAGGTTTTTGACCAGTTGCTGAGTGATGGTGCTCCCCCCGGTCTGATCCTCGGCGCCGCTCACCATCTGATAGGCGGCCCGGATCATCGCTTTGGGGTTGATTCCGTTGTGGGAATAAAATTCCCGGTCTTCGGTGGAAATCAGGGCATCAATCAGGTGAGGGCTCACCTCGTCCATGGTCACCACTTTCCGGTCGGCATCGGCACTCAGCTTCCCGATGGAAGTTCCGTCCCGGAAGTAGGCATAACTGGTCTGTGTCCAACCGGTGATCTTGGCTTGCAACTTCTCCTGGGGACGAATCGGTTCTTCATTGACCAGGGACGCCACATACCCCGCCGTGGCCCCCACCGTGGCCATGCTCCCGAATACAAACAGAACAAATATTACCAAAAAAGTAAAAAGAAAACCTTTTAAGATGCGCCGTCTCCGCTCCGGGGTCCACCACGAATCCCATCTGAGACCCAGGCGCGATCCTTTGTTCATGGCCGCCTCAACCCTCCTTCTTTCCCGTAAACATTGTATCATATGTTGGAAAATCCGGAGAGATGGAAACGGCACAAAAATGATGTGTCAAAAATGTGAACGCCCATTGCCGGCACCGCCGCCTCTGATCCTCTGAATTTCCCCTTAGAAACGTGTGAAAAAGTGAGCGGCAGCATTTACCCAAAGCCGCTTCGGCCGCGCTCACAGAGCACAAGTCTCGCCTGGGTCGCTTGCGCTCCCCGGTCTCGCTATGCTGTCCTGCAGAGATGGTTGCACCGGGACAGTAAAGTCCGCTATTTTGGGTAAACGCTTCCCCTTTTCTGGAAACGAACATGAAATCACAACGCTTTCAGGGTTCAGACTACTCCTTGTTTTCGATATAATGACTGCAACGGAGGGCGTGGGTTTCCCCCGCCTTTGAGCCGTTTTTCTTTTGACTTTCCGGGAAAACGTTTTCCGAATATGAAAACCGACCCAATTGAAGACACAGATGGATCAGACGAACGGGGGAAGGCTGATGAGCGAAACAAATATCCAACCCATTTACCCCTATGAGGATTGGAGGATCACGGAGACGGAGTGGAACCCCGAAAACAACTTGCGGAACGAAACGATATTTTCCACCGGAAACGGCTATATCGGCATGCGGGGCAACTTCGAAGAAGGATACGGCGGACCGGAGGGAACTTCGGTAAACGGAACCTACCTCAACGGGTTCTATGATTCGGAACCGATCATCTACGGGGAGGAAGCATACGGTTACGCCAAAAAGAGCCAGACCATGCTCAATGTGACCGATGCCAAAATCATCCGCCTCCGGGTGGACGGGGAACCCTTCACTCTGTTTGAGGGTGCGGTCCGGGACTACCGGCGGACCCTGGATATGAGGGAGGGGATATTGACCCGGGAGGTGACCTGGGAAACATCATCGGGAAAGCGGGTCCGTGTCCGGATCCGGCGCTTGGTTTCCCTCTCCCGCAAACACCTCGCGATCATCCGGTTTGAAGTGACGCCGCTCAATTTCGACGGCTCCATCCAGCTGGAGTCCTGTCTGAACGGAGCCGTCCGCAACCAAGTGAGTACCGGGGACCCCCGTGCGGGCTCCTCCTTCTCCGGACAGGTGTTGATGACGGAAGAACTTCAAGCGGAAGCGACATTGGGCGCCATCCGTCAAAGGACCCGGCAAACCCGCTTCTCTTTGGTCTGCGCCATGGAAAACTTGCTGGAATGCCAGTCACCGACAGAACCGGAAACGGAAACCGGGGACCAGACCGTGAGTGTCCGCTGGAATCTGGAAGCGAAACGGGAAGTTCCGGTCACGCTGACCAAGACGATTGCCTACTTCACCTCCCGGGACTACCCGGAAGACGAACTTCTGCCGCGGGCTTTAAGGGAAGTGACCGAAGGCAAAAATCTCGGATTTTCAAAACTGGCGGAAGAGCAGAAACAATTTTTGAACGGTTTTTGGTACCGAAGCGACGTGGAAATTCAGGGCGACCCCGCCCTGCAACAGGGAATCCGGTACAACGCTTTTCAGTTGCTTCAGTCGGCGGGCCGCGACGGGAAGACGAATATCGGAGCCAAGGGGCTGACCGGCGAAGGGTATGAAGGCCATTATTTTTGGGACACCGAAACCTACATCCTGCCTTTCTTCCTCTACACGCATCCATCGATCGCCAAAAGCCTGCTCCAATACCGCTTTCACATCCTGGACAAGGCCAGAGAGCGGGCGCGGGAACTTTCCCACAAAGGAGCCCTCTATGCCTGGCGAACCATCGGCGGGGAGGAAACCTCCCCGTATTACCCCGCCGGAACGGCACAGGTTCATATCAACGCCGACATCCTGTACGCCCTGAAAAAATACATGAACGCGACGGAGGACAAGGCGTTTTTCCTCGAAGCCGGCGCGGAGATGCTCTTTGAAACCGCCCGCTTTTGGGTCGACCTCGGGGAGTGGATCCCGGACAAAGGCTTCTGCATCAACGGCGTGACCGGGCCCGATGAGTACACCGCCATCGTCAACAACAACGCCTACACCAACCTGATGGTTCAAGATCATCTGGAATACGCCGCAGAGTCGGCCCGGAGAATGGAACGGGAACACCCCGAACAATACCGGGCATTGGCCGAACGGATCGGCCTGGCCGAGGAAGAACGGCAAAGCTGGAAAAAAGCAGCGGAGGGGATGTACATCCCCCGTGACCGGGGACGGGGAATCATTCCCCAGGATGATTCCTTCCTGGAAAAGGCTCCCTGGGATTTCGAAAACACACCGAAAGATCGATATCCGCTCCTGCTTCACTACCACCCTCTCAATATCTACCGGCACCAGGTGTTGAAGCAGGCCGATCTCGTGCTGGCGCTGTTCCTGCAGTCCTCCCGGTTCACCTTGGCCGAAAAGAAGCGGAACTATGATTTCTACGAACCCCTGACCACCCATGACTCTTCCCTCTCCCCTTGCATCCACAGCATCCTGGCCGCGGAACTGGGTTACGGGGAGAAAGCATACCGCTATTTCATGCAAACGGCCCGGATGGACCTGGATGACTACAACAAAAACGTGAAAGACGGGATCCATACCGCTTCCATGGCGGGAACCTGGCTTTCCATCGTCCACGGCTTCGGCGGCTTCCGCGAAAACGGGGGAGAGCTTTTCTTCTCCCCCACCATCCCTTCCCGGTGGAAGGAGTACCGCTTCCGCCTCCAGTATCGTAACCGTCTGATCGAGGTTCAGGTCCGTCCCCGGGAGGCGGTCTACACGCTGTTGGAAGGGGAACCGTTGACCCTTCACCACCGGGGACGCCCCCTCCGGCTCACAGGGAGTCAACCCGTTTCCGCCGGGATCACCCGGGAACTGGAAGCGGTCGTGTTTGACCTGGACGGGGTTCTGACCGACACCGCGGAATACCATTATCAAGCCTGGAAACAACTGGCCGATGAGCTCGGGATTCCCTTTGACCGGGACTTCAACGAAGAGTTGAAAGGGCTGGGGCGGATGGACTCTTTGGACCGGATCCTGGAGAAGGGCGGAAAGAGCTTCAGCGAAGAGGAAAAACGCCGGCTGGCCGACCGGAAAAACGGGCACTACAGGAAGCGGATCCAAAGGATCTCGCCCGAGGACCTTCTCCCGGGCATGGGCCGGCTGCTCCGGGAGTTGAAGGAAAACGGCATCCGGATCGCCCTGGCCTCCGCCAGCAAAAACGCCCGCACCGTGATCCGACAGTTGAAGATCGAATCTTTCTTTGACACCATCGTGGATGCCGCCCATGTGAGCAAAGGAAAGCCCGATCCCGAAATCTTTCTGACGGCGGCGGAACAGCTGGGCGTTCCCCGTACCAACTGTGCCGCGGTTGAAGATGCCGAAGCCGGCATCCGGGCCATCCGGGAGGCCGACATGTTTGCCGTGGGAGTGGGAACCGAAACGGCCATGAAGGGAGCGGACTGGATCGTTTCCGACACCTCAAAACTGACCCTGCAAGAATTGAAACGGCGCTTCCGATAACCGCCAAACGCCGGCCTTTGGCCGGCGTTTTTATATGGTTCCACTCTGATGTTCAACCGCGGTCCCTCCCGGGTATAAAATGATTGCAGAAATCCGGAACCCGGTGGTAGCATAAGACAGAATGTTACCGCCTTTGGAGAAAGGAGAAGCCGGTCATGTCCAACCACTTCACCGATGTCGGTTTCCGCGTAGCCTCGGAAGCGGACCTTTCCCCCTGGATCGCCCGGGCTCTCCGGGAAGGAAAACCGTATCCGACGCCGTCGGGACGCTATGTCCACTGGTCGGCCGACGGACGGAGCGAACTTTGGGTCCAGTGTAATCCCGCCGGCGAGGTCACCGGTGTCAACCCCCATTTTGCCGGCGACGGTCGTCTCAACGTTTCCCTGTACAGGGGAACGGAGCCCTCCGGAATCCCCCTGGAAGGGAGCTTTTACGCCTGGGCCGCGCCGGAAGAGGATCCGGACCGACCGGGGCTTTACCCATTCCTTTTCGACGTGCCGGATTACGAACGGGTGAAAAGCCGGATTCGTTTCCCCGAAACGGCGGTCGTCCAGCTCACCGCTTTCGCTCATGAACTCCACTCTTTCCGGGACGAAGCGTCCTACCACAACTTCCGCGAGGAACACGGGATCCAGTTTGAGCCGGAATCCTTTGTTTCCTCCGGTTTGGTTTTGGCAGAAAACAAAAAAGAAGAGGAAACGGAATCCACCGCGGTAATCACGGGCAGGGTGCTTTCGGCGGAAACGCTCACCGGTCCGGGTGAAGTGGCTTTTCTTCACTGTCTGGTCCGCACCCGTGGGGGAACGGTGGACATGGTCGCCGATCCGGCTCTTCCCGATCAACAACCCGAAGCGGGCGGGATTTTGCAGGGCGCTTTCTGGCTGAGTGGGAGGATCTTGTAAAAGATATCAGAAGAAAGGAGGGATCACGTGGTTTATCGGCTGTTGAACCTGTTCATCATCTTCATGATGTCCGTCCTGATCGCTTTTGCATTCAATATGTTCCTGCTTCCACAGAAAATTCTGAGCGGCGGGATCACCGGAATCGCGATGATTTTCGGTTTGGTTACTCCCTTTAACACCGGCTCGATTATTTTCCTGCTCAATATCCCGATCATTATTATCGGTTACTTGCGCCTGGGCAAACAGTTCATCCTGTACAGTCTTTTTTCTGTGGTGGTCACTTCTCTCAGCTTGCAGGTCATCCCTCTCAGGGGGATCTCCGACGACCCCATCCTCTCGGCCGTCTTCGGAGGGGTCATCGTGGGGGCCGCCACCGGGCTGATCTTTCGGTCCGGCGCTTCCACCGGCGGTTTCGATATCATCGGAATGGTGTTAACCCGGAAAAGAGAACTGCCCCTCGGCATTCTCATCTTTGCCATGAACGCGATTGTGGTCTTTATTTCGGGATTTGTCTTCGACTGGGACCTCGCCCTGTATACCATGATCTCCATCTATGCGACGGGTAAAGTGGTGGATACGGTCCACACCCGGCATATCAAACTGACGCTGATGATCATCAGCAAACAGGGAGAGAAAGTCAAAAAGAAGCTGCTTTCCAATCTGGTCCGGGGGATCACGGTGTTGGACGGGGAAGGCGCCTACACCTCGGAACGGCGCAATGTCCTGATCACGGTCATCTCCCGGTACGAACTCGCCCATGTGAAGCGGATGATCCGGGAAGCCGATCCCCACGCTTTTGTCAACATCACACAGACAGTGGACGTCCTCGGTTATTTCCGGAGGGACTGAACTCCCCCAATATAAAAGTCCGCCGACGGGTTCTCCATCGAGCGGACTCTTTTCATTTGGCCGGGACCTCTCTCAGACCACCTTGGCTCGACGGCCCGCGGATCCTTTTTTCCAGGCAGGCATGCTGACGGCCACCACTTCGTCTGCGTAGATGAGCCCCAGGCCGTCGGTCACATACACGCGACGACCCTTATAGCGGTAGGTTTCGAGGATCTTGACGTTGTTCACCTTGCCGAAAGCCCCGATCAGGGCAAGCTCGTCCCCGGCCCGGAGATGATCCATCCCTTCTCCCGACGCGACACCTCCGAACACGTATTTGCCTCTATATTTAGCCATGGAGAATCCTCCTTTACATTAAGGTTTAATATTCGGAATATTGAAGTTTGCAATTGTCCGGCTTTGTTTTACGGTTTACACCTTTATTTTAATATGCCGTTACCCGCTTGAAGCGTGACTTGTTTGACCAATTTTTGAATTATTTCGTTTTAAAAGAAAGACTTGAAGCGTTGTGAAACCAGTGAGCGGCAGCATTTACCCAAAGCCGCTCCGGCTGCACTCACAGAGCACAAGTCTCGCCTGGGTCGCTTGCGCTCCCCGGTCTCGCTATGCTGTCCTGCAGAGATGGTTGCACGGTCCGCTCCGAATCATCCTGCTGCGGGCAGGGGCAAACGCCTGCGGATGCAACACAGAGAAGCTTTTGCCCCTGAATGCCCTTGCAGGCTGATTCTCCGCTGGGCAGGACAGCAAAGTCGCGATTTTGGATAAACGCTTCCCCTTTTCTCGAAACGAACATTCAATCACAACGCTCTCGGTTTCAACTTCTCCCCCCTTCGCCCTCAGTCCAAACGACCTCTGACAAAAAGTCATTTGGAAGGCACAAAAAACACCCGCGCACGGGCGGGTGACTGCTTGCTGCGGTCGGATTCTCAAATTCGGGGGAGAGTGATACCCCGCTGGTGCTGATATTTCCCCTGTTTGGCCTTATAAGAAACTTCGCAGGCCTCATCGCTTTCAAAGAACAACACCTGACACAACCCCTCGTTGGCGTAAATTTTCGCCGGCAATGGCGTCGTGTTGGAGATTTCCAAAGTGACGTGGCCTTCCCATCCGGGCTCAAAAGGCGTCACGTTGGTGATGATCCCGCATCGGGCATAGGTGGATTTCCCGACACAGACCGCCAGCACGTTTTCCGGGATGCGGAAATACTCAACGGACGTGGCGAGAGCAAAGGAGTTGGGAGGGATGATGCAAACATCCCCCTTGTAGTCGAGGAACGAATCGGCACTGATTTCTTTGGGGTCGATGACGGGCATCAGTGCGTTGTGAAAGATCTTAAATTCGTCCCCCACCCGAAGATCGTATCCGTAACTGGAAAGTCCGAAGCTGACAGCTTCCCCTTTCCCGACATTGCTGTCCACGAAGGGTTCGATCATGCCTTCTTCTTTTGCTTTTCTGCGGATCCATTTATCGGACTTGATCGTCATGATAGCGAATTCCCCTTTATGATTTGCTCCCATCTATTTTATAACATAACGGGACAAGCAAAAACCGCCGGACCCGATCAGGTCCAACGGTTTTTACCGGAAAAGAAGAGTTTCACACGATGGAGGCCCGCCATTCCACCCCGGCCGCGGCGATCCGGCGGCCTCGGATGGCCCGGTCCAGATCCTCGAGCAGATCGTCGGGGTCCTCCAGGCCGACCGACAGGCGCAGAAGCCCGTCGGTCACCCCTCTTCGGGTGCGTTCTTCCGGAGGCATCGCGGCGTGTGACATCCGGGCCGGATAGGAGAGTATGCTCTCCACGGCTCCCAAGCTGACAGCCACGATGGGAATCTTTACGGCGGAGAGGACTTCCCTGACCCGTTCCTTATCTCCCAGATCAAAGGAGAGGACCGCCCCGTGACCGTCGGATTGGGACGCTTGCAAACGGTGTCCCGGGTGATCTTCGAGACCCGTGTAGAAAACGCGCCGGACTTCGGGAAGGCGGCGCAACTCCCGGGCGATGCGGTGAGCGGAGGCGGTGGAGACTTCCATCCGGGTCTTCAGGGTTTTCAGCCCCCGCATGGTCAGCCAGGAATCCTGCACTCCCAAGATCGAACCCAGGGCGTTTTGCAGGTGAAACAGCCGTTCCCCCACCTCCGGATCTTTCACCGCCACCAGCCCCGACACCACGTCGCTGTGACCGGCGATGAACTTGGTCGCACTGTGGACGACAATATCGGCTCCCAATTCCAGCGGCCGCTGAAGACAGGGAGTCATGAAGGTGTTGTCCACAATGGTGAGAATTTCCCGTTCCTTCGCCAGTTGGGCCGCCCTCTTCAGATCCGTCACCTTCAGGGTCGGATTGGAGGGGGTTTCGATGTAGATCGCCCGGGTTTCCGGCCGAATCGCCGCTTCCACTTGATCCGGATCGGTCGTGTCCACGAAGGAGGCGCGGATCCCCAAGCGGGGAAGCACATCGCTCAGGACCCGGAACGTCCCTCCGTACAAATCGTTGGACACCACCAGATGATCCCCCTGGGAGAAGAGGAAAAATACCGTGGAGATGGCCGCCATCCCCGATGCGAAAGCAAATCCCCGGCTGCCCCCCTCCAACTCGGCAATGGTCCGCTCCAGAGCCTGCCGGGTGGGATTACCCGAGCGCGCGTAGTCATAAGCTCCCGGATGGTCAATGTCCGGCTGGTGGTAGGTGGACGCCTGATACAGGGGGATGCTGGCCGCGCCGGTATAGGGATCGATTTCGTTTCCGTTGTGAAGCAGCCGGGTTCCGAAATTCATCCTCTCCACTCCTTTCCGGTAAATCAGACCGTGACCCGGGCCCGGTCCAACGCCCGGGACAGGTCTTCGATCAGATCGTCTGCATGCTCAATTCCGACGGACACCCGAAGGAGCCGGTCACAGACCCCCACCCGCTTCCGGATCGACTCCGGAATATCGGCGTGGGTCTGGGTCACCGGGTAGGTGACCAGTGTCTCCACTCCACCGAGGCTCTCCGCGAAAGAGATCAACCGGAGGGACGACAGGAACGGAGCCACCATTTCCGCATCTTTCACCCGGAAGGAAAGCATCCCGCCGTAACCGTACGCCTGCCGGTCCTGCACCTCCCGATCCTTCGGGGAGAGCGTCGGGTAGAAAACCGCTTCCACCCCCGGATGATCGTCCAGGAAGCGGGCCAGGGCCAGTGCGTTTTTCTGATGCTTCTCCATCCGGAGAGCCAGGGTTTTCATCCCCCTCATCAACAACCAGGAATCCTGCGGCCCCAGAACCGTTCCGACAGCGTTGTGCAGATCGGCCACCCGTTCCGACAGATCCCGGGTGCCGGTCACGATCAGTCCGGCAAGGACATCGTTGTGCCCGCCCAAGTATTTGGTGGCGCTGTGCACGACCACATCGGCGCCGAGGGCGAGAGGTTGCTGGAAGAAAGGCGTCATGAACGTGTTGTCCACGATGGAAAGCCAACCGTGTTTCCGGGCCATTCCACAGATCACCGCAAGATCCGTCACGCGCATCAAGGGATTGGTCGGCGATTCGATGAAGATTCCGCGGGTGCGGGAAGTGGCTGCCCGTTCCACCGCTTCCGGATCCCGGAGGTCCGCATAACTGAAGGAAAGGCCGTAACGTGTCAGCACTTCTTCAAACAAACGGTACGTGCCGCCGTAAAGATCAAGGGAGACAATCAGATGGTCTCCCCGGGAAAAAAGTCCCATCACCGTTTGGATGGCCGCCATCCCCGAACAGCAGGCAAACCCCGCATCGCCTTCTTCCAGGCGGGCGATCGCCTCTTCCAGGACCGTCCGGGTCGGGTTGGCGGTCCGGCTATAGTCGAAACCGGTGCTCTCCCCGAGACCCGGATGTTGGTATGCCGTCGAGTGGTAAACCGGATAGCTGATCGCCCCGGTTCCTCGATCTTTATTTTTTCCGATCTGCACCAGCTGTGTCTCCTTGTGCATGATTCACCCTCCGTTGCTTTCGGGCGGTTTTCACCGGCGGGGGGAAGGTCCCGCTTAGACCAGAGCGGGATCCTGGCTCTTTTTCAGGGCCTGATCCAGGTCTCTGATCAGGTCCTCTGCCGATTCGATGCCGACGGAAAGCCGGATCAGTTCGGGCGTGACGCCCGCGGACTTTTGTTCCTCCCCTGTCAGTTGCTGGTGGGTGGTGCTGGCCGGATGGATGACGAGGGACTTGGCGTCCCCGACATTGGCCAGGTGGGAGAAGAGATGCAGGCTGTCAATGAAACGACGGCCGGCCTCCAGTCCTCCTTTGATTCCGAAAGTGAAGATAGCCCCTTGCCCTTTCGGGAGATATTTCTTCGCTTTGTCGTGATCCGGATGATCCGGAAGCCCCGGATGATCCACCCACTCGACCAACTCGTGATCGTTCAGCCAACGGGCCAGCTTCAGGGCGTTTTCACTGTGGCGCTCCATGCGCAGGTGAAGGGTTTCCAACCCTTGTAACAGGAGGAACGCATTGAAGGGGGAAAGAGCCGAGCCCAAGTCCCGGAGAAGCTGTACCCGGGCTTTGGTGATATAGGCCAGCTCCCCGAGAGCTTCCGTGTAGGAAACCCCGTGGTAGCTGGGATCCGGCTCCACAAGCCCCGGAAATTTCCCGTTCGTCCAGTCGAACTTCCCGGAATCGACGATCACCCCGCCGATGGAGGTGCCGTGTCCGCCAATGAATTTGGTGGCAGAATGGACGACAATGTCCGCACCGAAATCGATGGGCCTTAAAAGGTGGGGCGTGGCCAGGGTGTTGTCGACGATCAGCGGAATCCCGGCTTCATGGGCCACTTTTGCCACCGCTTCGATGTCGAGCACATCCACTTTGGGGTTGCCCAGGGTTTCTGCGTAAATCGCTTTGGTCTTTTCCGTAACCGCATCTTTAAAATTTTCCGGATTTGAGGGGTCGACAAAAGTGACCCGGATGCCCAGTTTGGGGAGCGTGTGCCGAAACAGGTTCCAGGTTCCGCCGTACAGGCTGCTGGAGGCGACGACTTCATCGCCGGAACCTGCGATGTTCAGAAGGGCGTACGTGGTGGCAGACTGTCCGGAGCTGACCGCGAGCGCTCCCACACCGCCTTCCAAGGCCGCCACCCGCTTCTCAAACACATCCTGAGTCGGATTCATGATCCGGGTGTAGATGTTGCCTTGCTCCGCGAGAGAAAAAAGATTGGCCGCATGTTCCGTATCGTTGAAGGTATAGGAAGTCGTCTGGTAAATCGGCACCGCGCGGGCGTTGGTCGCCGGATCGGGCTCCTGGCCCGCATGGACGGCCAAGGTTTCGGGACGGAACGTTTTTTCTTGGGAATCGAAGCTCATGGGAACGCCTCCTTTAAAAATTAAAAAACCTCTTTCCCGATAAGAGAAGAGGCTTTTTCAATCAACACAGACCCTTCTCTTATCTCTCAGAAGCAACCAAGCTTCTGCAAGAATTGGCACCTTCCGGCTCGGTGGCCGGGGTTGCCGGGCTTCATCGGGCTAGTCCCTCCGCCTCTCTTGATAAGAGCGTCCTTATGAAGATGTTTTCGTGCTTCCAGTCTGAAAACTTGTGTTTCATTATAACGGGGGTCTGCCTCCCCCGTCAACCACCAATTGATCTGAAATCCGCTTCCTGCCGGAATATTTATGTAAGCGGGTTCAATGTTATCCGTTTTGCTTCGAAACCTTCTACAAGAGAGACCTGGGTGATAAACTAATGGAGGTGAAACCGCCGCGCCGAGGCATGAAAAGCGCTGGAAAAGGAGGAAGCGTATGTCGCGAAACAAAGAATTGATCGAGATCACCGACAAATACGGAGCCCGGAACTATCACCCGCTCCCCATTGTGATTTCCAAAGCCGAGGGGGTTTGGGTGGAAGATGCCGACGGCAAACGTTACATGGATATGTTGAGTGCCTATTCCGCGCTGAATCACGGGCACCGTCACCCGAAACTGATCCGGGCGCTGAAAGAGCAGGCCGACAAGGTGACCCTGACCTCCCGCGCCTTCCACAACGACCAACTCGGTTTCTTTTATGAAAAAGTGGCGAACATCACGGGCAAAGAGAGGGTCCTTCCCATGAATACCGGGGCCGAAGCGGTGGAAACCGCCGTCAAAGCCGTTCGGCGCTGGGCCTATGACGTGAAAAACGTTCCGGAAGACCGGGCTGAAATCATCGCCTGTGAAAACAACTTCCACGGCCGGACCATGACGGCTGTCTCCCTTTCCTCCGAGGACGCATACAAACGGGGATTCGGACCGATGCTTCCGGGGATCAAAATCGTCCCTTACGGCGACGCCGAAGCCCTCAGGAAAGCGATTACCCCCAACACCGCCGCGTTTCTGGCGGAACCGATTCAGGGGGAAGCGGGAGTGATCGTCCCGCCGGAAGGCTACCTCAAAGAAGCCGCCGCCATCTGCAAGGAACACCAAGTCCTCTTCATCGCCGACGAAATTCAGACCGGGTTCGGCCGGACCGGCCAGACCTTCGCCTGCGACTGGGAAGGCGTCAAGCCCGATATGTACATCATGGGGAAAGCCTTGGGCGGCGGCGTGATGCCCATTTCCGCCGTGGCCGCGGACGAAGAAATTCTGGGCGTTTTCGATCCGGGCTCCCACGGTTCCACTTTCGGGGGCAACCCGCTGGCCTGTGCGGTTTCCGTTGCCGCGCTGGACGTCCTCCAAGAAGAAAACCTGGTGGAACGTTCCCGGGAGTTGGGAACATACTTCATGGATGAACTGAAAAAAATTCAAAACCCGGTGATCAAAGAAGTCCGCGGGAAAGGCCTCTTCATCGGCATGGAGCTTTTTGAACCGGCACGCTCTTATTGCGAAGCTCTGTCCGACGCGGGACTCCTCTGCAAGGAAACCCATGAAAACACGATCCGGTTCGCCCCGCCGCTGATCATCACCCGGGAAGAACTGGACTGGGCACTGGACAAAATCCGTTCCGTGTTGAAATAAAGGATCAACAAAAAGGGACCCGCCATCGGGTTCTTTTTTTTTGCGGTCAAGGAGAGGATGTAAGATACCATGATGGTGATGGTACGGTACATACCGTACAAGGTTAGGAAAGGAGATAAAGACAAGTTGCAGCCGACTCAATTCACCGTTACTTGATCCCCCCATTGTTCCAGGGTCTTCTCCCCGATGCCCGGCACCTCGGTCAGCTGGTCGACGGAGGTGAAGGGGCCGTTTTCCTCCCGGTAACGGATGATGGCCTCCGCCTTGGACGGACCGACGCCGTTCAACTCCTGCAGTTCTTCCCCTGATGCCGTGTTCACGTTGATCTTCACCCCCGCCGGTCCCCCGTTCTCCGGCGACACCCCGGCGGCCGGCGCCTCCTCCCCTTCGGCCGGGATGTAGAGGGCCATCCCGTCGGAGAGGGGTTGCGCCAGATTGACCCGGTCCATGTCCGCCTTTTTTCCGGGCCCGCCCGCCTTCCGGACCGCCTCTTCCGCCCGGGCTCCGGGAGCGAAGCGGTAGACCCCGGGCTTCTTTACTTCGCCCTTCACATCGACCACGATCTCGGCGGGGGGTTCTTTCTTCTGATCTTTTTCGGGGGCGGCTTCGGCCCGGGGTTCGTAAGCGGCCAGCCCGGGCTCGTCCTCCGGCTCTTCCTCCCCCGTCCACAGGAAGGCCAGCGTCCCCAGAAGCCCCAGGGTCATCACTCCCGCCACCCCGACCAGAATCTTTTCCCGCAGGGTCCATCCATCTTCCCACACTTGACTCACCCCCTTTCGATTTGGTTTTCGTCTCCTCATATAATTACATCCCCGGGCGTATGGATAAAAAGAAGATCCCGCTCGGCGGGCACGGTTCCATAGACTCTCGTTTCGGGGAGGAAAATCCATGATATACGGTTTTATCGGCACCGGCAACATGGGCCGAACTCTGATCGAAGCCTTCATCCGGTCCGGCAAGCTGAAGCCGTCCGAATTGATCATCAGCAACCGAACGAAATCCAAAGCGGAAGCCTTGGCAAAGTCTTACCCCGGTCTCCGGTTGGCCTCCGACAACCGGGAAACGGTCCGAAACTCGGACGTCTTTTTTCTCTGCATCAAGCCCGGAGAATTCCGGAATGTGCTCGATGAAATCCGGGATGCGGTCCGGGAGGATCAAATCGCCGTTTCCATCACCAGTCCGGTGATGGTCGCGGATTTGGAGGCATGGCTTTCCGCCCGGATCGCCAAAATCATTCCCAGTATCGCCAACGCAGCCTGTGCCGGGAATTCACTGTTTATCCCCGGATCCCGGCTCACCCGGGAAAACCGGGATCACCTCCGGGACCTGTTCGGTGCTATCAGCCAGCCCCTGATGGTCGAGGAAGTCCACACCCGTGTCGCTTCGGATCTGGCCTGTTGTGCCCCGGCATTCATGGCCCATCTGATGGAGAAGCTGGCCGACGCCGCGGTGGAAGAAACCGGCCTTCCCCGGGAAACGGCACTGTCTTTGGTCACCCGTATGGCCGAGGGCTTGGGACGCCTGCTGACGGAAGGCGGATTCACGCTGGAGACCCTGCAGGAACGGGTGGCGGTGCCCGGCGGGATCACCCGGGAGGGGCTCAACCTCCTTCAGAAGGATGTGGGGCCCGTTTTTAACGAACTGATCCGCCTGACGCACGCCAAATATGAAGACGACATCGAAAAAGTGCAGAATTCTCTGTTTCCGAAAATGAAAAAGTAACCCGGGTTTCATTATTTCATTCCTTGATGGATAAATTTAGTATACCACAACCGAAAAAAATCGGGAGAACCGGATGGGTTCTCCCGATTTTTTGTTTTGGAGGATCAATTTTCTTCCGGATAATAAATCCCTTCCCTCTCCCACAACCCCTCCATTTCAGACAAGCGCCGGGAGGCGTGTTCTTTCACGTCCCGGCCGACCGCCGTCAACAGACCGTTCAGCAGACTCAGGGGAGCAGTGAAGGAATCCACGTAGGAGGGGAGACGGCTGGAAGCCAAGAGGCAAACATCCGTTTCCCGGGCCAAAGGAGAGCTGCCCGTATCCGTGAGGCAGATGGAAGGCACCCCCCGGGAACGGGCAAACTGAAGAGCCTGAACGGTCCGGTGCGTGTACCGGGGGAACCCGATGCCGATCACGAGATCCTCTTTTCCCAACACCGACAGCCGTTCGAACATCGTGTCGGAGTTGTCGATCAACTCCGTGTTCTGCAGGATCAGTTGAAGATAAAAAGTAAGGAAATATCCCAAAGCGTGGGAACTCCGGAAGGCAATCACCCGGATCTTTCCCGCCGTGGAAATCCGCCTCACCGCTTCCGCAAAGGTTTCACCGTGAAGACGGCTCATGGTCTGGTGCAGGTTGTTGATATCGTCGCTCAGCACTTCAAAAGCCACTCTGGACTCTTCCGGGTACAGATTATCGGCGAGATCCAGCCTTTCCACCGTGGTGATGCGCTCCCGTATCCCGTCCTGCAGGCTCCGCTGCATCTCCGTATACCCCGAATAACCCAGCGCCACGGCAAAACGGACCACGGTGGCTTCCGCCACCCCGGACTTCTCCGCCATCCGGGCGGCTGTAAGGAACGGGGCCACATCCGGGTGCTTTTCAATATAAGCGGCCACCTTCTTCTGGGCCCGGCTCAACTCGCCGGACCGCTCCCGGATCCTCCGGTACACATCTTCCTTCACCGGCCATCATCCTCTCCTCAGTTGTTTCACCCCCGCTTCGAATCGGGTCAGTGTCTCGTTCACTTCAGCATCCACGTGAGCCGTCGAAAGAGAGAAGCGGTTCAACGGTTTGATGTAGATCCCCTGTTCCAAAAGCAGGTGATCCAGGCGGCGGCGCATGGTCAGATCCGAACGAAGGACATCCTGCGCCTCTCTTACCGGATGATCTCCGAAGACGAGGTTGAAAATCGTTCCCGTACCCACCGACTGAGCGATAAACCCCCTTCGGAGAAGGATCTCCTCCATCCCCTGCCTGAGTTTCGTCGTCGCTTTTTCAACCGCCTCAAAAGCGCCCGCCTTCTCCAACACCCGGATGGTGGCCAGTCCGGCGGAAAGAACCGTGGGATGGCCGTTGTAGGTGCCGCTGTGGAAGAGGACCTCACTGCCTTGCGCTCCCTTATCCCCCCCCAGGATATCACCGGAGCGGACCGGCGAGGCCAGCTCCATGATCTCCCTCCTGCCGCCGACGGCACCGATCGGAAAACCACCGCCCAACACTTTGCCGAGAGCCGTCAGATCGGGAATGACCCCGAACCTTCCCTGGGCACCGGAAAGCCCCATCCGGAAACCGGTTTTCACTTCGTCGAAGATCAGCGGAATGCCGTGCCGATGGGTGTATTCCCGCAACTTACTCAGGAATTCGGGATCCGGGGGGATAAACCCTGCCTGAACCGGTTCCAGAATGACCGCTCCCAGTTCCTCCGCTTGACGGTCCAGCACCGATTCCGTCGTTTCCCAGTCGTTGAAAGGGAGGACCACCGTCTGCTCCCGGATTTCCTCCGGCACTCCCATGGAATCCGCGCGGGCTTCCGGCGGCGCTCCCCGCTTCCGTTCCCGGGTGCTGACACTGACCAATACCTGATCATAACCCCCGTGGTAATGGCCTTCAAATTTGGCCACTTTCCGTTTTCCAGTCCATGCCCGGGCCAACCGGAGGGCAAAGAGGGTGGCTTCCATCCCGGAGTTGGTGAAACGGACGGTCTCCACCCCGGGGACCAAGGCTGCCAGTTTTTTTGCCATCTCCACTTCCATCTCATGGGGGGTACCGAAAACAGGCGTCCCCATCCGGGACAGTTGTTCCCGGACGGCTTCCAGGACCTGCGGGTGCCCGTGCCCCAGCATCAACGCACCGTAACAAAGGTTATAGTCGATGTAGTCGTTGCTGTCCACGTCGTACAGACGCGCCCCCGAAGCCGACTCCATGAACAGGGGATACGGATCGAAGTGCTTGATATTGGCCGTGACCCCACCCGGCATGTATCGGGCTGCTTCCTCATACAATTCCGCGGAACGCCGCGTACGATCCAGCAACGGATGAACCGGCTTGGCCGGTGTTGCCATCTGTCTCATCCTCCTGAAAGAAATATTTCATTCATATATTCCTGTAAAAGAAATATATATTTCATTATACACTTGTTAAATCCATTTGTTCAACTCCTAAACCCCTATTATCAAGGGGAAAGTTTGCATAAGTCCCCTTCGTGCCGAACCACCTCTTTTTCCCTCCGGTTTTTTAAAATATGAAGGATATCCTTCACTCATGCCTTTTCCGGGCAGACATAAAAAAAGACCACCTGAATATCCTTTCAGGTGGTGAATCCTCTGTGGATTATTTGGCCACGATGTTGACCAGTTTTCCGGGCACCACGATGACTTTGCGGACGGTTTTGCCTTCGAGGAGGTTCTTCACCTTGTCCTCGGCCATCACCCGTTCTTCCACTTCCTCTTTGTCGGCACGGGCCGGGACCACCGATTTGTGACGGACCTTGCCGTTGATCTGGACGGCGATTTCCACTTCGCTTTGGACCAGCGCCTTCTCATCGTGCCGGGGCCAGGGTTGTTCGTGAATGCTGCCCTCCCGTCCCAGCCGGTGCCAGAGCTCTTCCGTGATATGGGGGACAAAGGGAGCGAGAAGAATCACGGTTTTCTCAATGGCCTCGGCCAGGGTTCCCCGGTCGGCTTCTTTTGGATAGGAATGGATCCCGTTCACCAGCTCCATGATGGCGCTGACAGCGGTGTTGAACTGGAGGCGATCCCCCACATCGGCGGTCACCTTTTTGATCGTTTGATGCAGGAGCCGATACAGGTCCTTGGCCGCTCCCTTCTCGGGCCGTGCCGGGGGGCGGTCGCGGAAGAGATCTTTGTGCCGGTGAACGAGGCGCCAGACACGGTTTAAGAAACGGAAACTCCCTTCCACCCCGGAATCGCTCCAGTCGAGCTCTCCGTCCGGCGGAGCCGCGAAGAGAATGAACAGGCGGGCGGTATCCGCCCCGTACCGGTCGATGATCTCCATCGGGGAAACCACGTTGCCTTTCGACTTGGACATCTTGGCACCGTCTTTTAAGACCATGCCCAGCGGAAAGTAATGCTCGAAGGGTTCCACCGCATCCACCATACCGGCGTCATGGAGCACTTTGGTGAAAAAACGGGAATACAAGAGGTGGAGCACGGCGTGTTCGATCCCCCCGATATAGTGGTCCACCGGCATCCACTCATTGGCTTTGACCGCGTCGAAGGGTTTCTCGGTGTTGTGCGGGTCCGTATAGCGCAGGAAGTACCAGGAAGAATCGATGAAGGTGTCCATCGTGTCGGTCTCCCGGCGTGCCGGACCTCCGCAGGAAGGACAGCGGGTCTTCACAAAGCTCTCTGAGGTGGTGAGCGGGTTCCGCTTTCCGTCAAAGACCACATCCTCCGGCAACTTCACCGGCAATTCCTCTTTGGGGACGGGCACGGTGCCGCATGAATCACAATACACGATCGGAATCGGGCAACCCCAGTACCGTTGCCGGGAGATCAGCCAGTCCCGGAGTCGGTAGGAGACGGTTTTCTTTCCTTTCCCCTCCTCAGCCAACCGGTCGGCGATGGCCCCGATCGCTTCCCGGCTGTCCATCCCATCAAAGGGTCCGGAGTTGATCAGGACACCCTCACCGGTGTAGGCTTCCCGGAGCTCTCCCTCGGTCGCTTCCCCATCCCTGGGCCGGATCACCGTCCGGATCGGCAAGCCATATTGATCCGCAAACTGGAAGTCCCGTTCGTCATGGGCCGGAACGCCCATCACGGCCCCGGTGCCGTAATCCATCAGCACGTAGTTGGCAACCCAGATCGGCACTTCCCCGCCGGTCAAAGGGTGTTTGGCTTTCGCTCCGGTGTCGAACCCTGTCTTTTCCACATCGGCACCGGTCCGGGAACGCTCGGACTGGTTTTTCGTCTCCCGGATGAAGGAGCGGATGGCTGCCTCGTTGGGCTTGCCCTGGATCAATTTTTCCACCAGGGGATGCTCGGGGGCCAACACCAGGTAACTCACTCCGAAGAGGGTGTCGGGCCGGGTGGTAAAGACAGCCACCTCTTCATCGTCCAGTTCGGGGATGGTGAATCGGACCTCCGCCCCTTCGCTCCGGCCGATCCAGTTCCGCTGCATCGTCTTCACCTGTTCGGGCCACTTCGGAAGACGATCCAGGTCCTCCACCAGGCGGTCCGCATACTCGGTGATGCGGAGGAACCACTGTTCCAGGTCCTTCTTTTCCACGGTGGAATCACAACGCCAGCAGCGACCGTCTTCCACCTGTTCGTTGGCCAGCACGGTCTGACAATCCGGGCACCAGTTGACGGCTCCTTTTTCCCGGTAGGCAAGCCCCCGTTCGTAAAAGAGCAGGAACAACCACTGGGTGAACCGGTAATACTCGGGGGTGCAGGTTCCCACGTACCGGTCCCAGTCATAGGACAGCCCGAGACGGGCCTGTTCTTCCCGAATTTTCTCCATGTTGGAAAGGGTCCACTTCCGCGGATTGACCCCCCGCTGAATGGCGGCGTTCTCCGCCGGAAGGCCGAAGGCGTCGGCCCCCATCGGATGGATCACTTTATACCCGTTCATCCGTTTGAAGCGGGCAACGAGATCCCCCATGGAATAGTTGCGGACGTGACCCATGTGAAGCCCTTCCCCCGAAGGGTACGGGAACATTTCCAAAGCGTAAAACTTGGGTTTCTCTTTTTCGTTTTCCGGTGTCCGGTATGCATTCCGGTCGTTCCAGATTTTTTGCCACTTGGGCTCGAGATCGGAAGGCACGTATTTTTCCATCGGCAACTCCTCCAACCCTGCGAAAAATAATAAAACCTCCCGCCCCCAGCCTGTTGCTAGGGACGAGAGGTTGGTTCACAATCTCCCGCGGTACCACCCTGATTGGCACCGGCCTGCGATGCCCTCTTCCATCATCCGTTAACGGGGATCAACCGTCGAAGGGTACTGAAAGGGTTCCCCTCCGAGGCGATGGGGCGAGTTCACCCGCCGGTCCTGATCGGCTTCTCACCCTCCGCCGACTCTCTGGGCAGGACTGTCACGGATTACTGCTCCCCATCATAGCCTGATCATGTCGGTGTTTCCACACTGCATGTTGCTCTTGAAATAATTTAGTTTACATTATATGCAACCGCTTGGGCATGTGTCAACGTTTCTTGTCGATTTTTTGTTTCATCCGTTTGCCCTTTTTTTACTGCGCTTCCACCTGAGCCGCATCTCCCCACAAACGTTCCAAGTCGTAGAAATCCCGCTCATCCTTGTGGAACACGTGAACAACCACATCGCCGAGATCCATCAACACCCACCGTGCATCCGACATTCCTTCGACCGACCGGGGTTGAACGCCCGCTTTCTCCATCCGTTTCCGGACCGCATCCACAATCGCCTGTACCTGGGTCTGGGAATTGCCGTGACAGACGACAAAATAATCGGCGATGATGGACAGCCCCCGGATATCGAGGATGTTGACACGTTGGGCTTTCTTTTCCTCGGCGGCTGTGGCCGCCAGCCTTGCGATTTCCACCAGGTTCAAAGAGATTCCTCCTTCGATCTTGGTTGGCGGACCCGATCCACCATGTCGTTCCGTGCAGCCAGTGTCAGGGGATACACTTTTTGACCTCTATGAATCAGAAACACCAAAGTGTTGTCCAAGGATTTCAATACCGCCTTGTCCAAATCCTCCCGGGCCAGTTGGCGGACTTCCTCCACCCCCGGAAACTTTCTTCCCGGTTCGATGTAATCCGCGAGTAAAATGATTTTGTCTAATAAAGACATATGCGGCCGACCCGAGGTATGATAACGGATCGCGTCCAGAATTTCCCCGTCTTCGATCCCAAACCGGTCACGAACCGCTTCCGCCCCCACAAAAGCATGCCAGAGTTCCACGTTGTGTTCCAACAGATCCCGGGGCAAATCCCGGTCCCGGATGACCTTTTCCATCCGCTTTTCGGGCCAGAACTTGCAAAAGTCGTGCAACAACGCCGCCAGATCGACTTTTTCGCGATCCGCGCCGAAGCGGTCCGCCAGTTCCAGTGCCGTATCCACCACCCGCAGGGTGTGTTCCCAACGGGTTTTCGGCAATTCCTGTCTGACTGCTTCAGCCAAGTCCTTTCGGTTCATACAGCTGATGCTCCTCCATGTATCGGCGGACCGGCTCGGGGACGAGATACCGCACCGATTCCCCGTTGGTTGCCCGTTCCCTGATCCATGTGGAGGAAAGGTCGATCCGAACCCCTTCCGTAATCAGGGTCAGCCTGTTTTTAATATGTTCGGGAAGCCGATCGGTATCCATCGTGTAGCCCGGCCGGACCCACCCTATGATATCCACGGCGGACGTGATTTCTTTTATTTTATACCAATGGGGAAGATCCAGCACCATATCGGCGCCCACGATCAGATGAAATTGGGCACCCGGATGACGGTCGGCGAAATGCTTCACCGTATCGATGGTATAGGACGGCCCTCCGCGGTCCATCTCCACCCGGGAAACCCGAAAAGCCGGATGATCCGCCACGGCGAGCTCCACCATGGTGAAACGGTCTTCGGCAGAAGCGACGGTTCCGCTTTTATGGGGAGGGCTGGCAGCGGGGACAAACCAGATTTCATCCAATCCCGCTTCGGCCCGGGCCTGCTCCGCCACGATCAGATGGCCGATGTGAACCGGATCAAAGGTACCCCCGTAAATACCGATTCGTTTCTTCAAGATTCCGTCTCCTTCAGGGATTCTTCGAGGGCGTCCCACATGGTCGCCACGGGGGGAGTCTGTCCGGTCCACCGCTGGAAGGCGAGGGCCCCCTGGTGGACGAGCATTCCCATCCCCCCGTGAACGCGGGCCCCCCGGCGATGGGCCTCTTTCAGAAGACGGGTCTCTCTGGGATGGTACACCAGGTCACTCACGAGCAACTCCCCGTGGAGGCAACCGGGATCAACCGGGCAGGCCGAGGAGTCCGGATGCATGCCGACGGAAGTGGTCTGGATCAGCAGGGAGGCTTCACGGATCGCATCCTCCACCCGTGACAGTCCGATCCCGGACGTTTTCGTCCATCGGCCGAGATGGGAGGCGAGGGCTTCCGCACGAGACTCCGTCCGGTTAGCGACGGTGATTCTCTCCACCCCCGCCCGGGCCAGGGCATACCCCACCGCCCGGGCGGCTCCTCCGGCCCCGAGCAGGACCACTCGCTGTCCCACGGGGTCCATCCCTGTTTCCGACACAAGGGACCGAAGATAACCCGCCCCGTCGGTGTTGGTTCCGATCAGCCGTCCCCCCTCGGAGATGACGGTGTTGACCGCTCCGATGGCACGTGCGCTTTCCTCGATGTCGTCCAGATGATCCATGATGGCCACTTTGTGGGGGATGGTGACATTCCAACCCTTAAATCCCAGAACACGCAACCCGGTGACGGCACTTTCCAGATCGCCGGGGGCGACGTCGAAGGCCAGATAGACGAAAGGAAGTCCTTCCCTGCGGTAGGCCGCGTTCAACATCTCCGGTGACTTGGAATGGCCGACGGGATGACCGAGGAGGCCCGTTTTCATCGTGTTGGCATCGATCTGCAAGCCTCTCCCTCCCTTTTCCTCTTAATCGGACATTAAAGAATCGAAGGACGGATTTCCACTGTGATTCCTTCCGGCACCCACAGATCCACACGGCTCCGTTCCTTTCCCGCTGCAATCCAGCCCAGCCCGGAGATGACCAGGTCCTCTTTTTGCTTCCCTTTCAAATGAAAGGAGTGACGCGTAAGCGGTGGAAGGGAAGAAGGGTCCTTCGGCGGAGACAGAAGCTCACCCCGGTGTTTTTGCCAGATTTCCTCCGCCTTTTCCAGCTTGGTTCGGTGAATGTAAAGGGAATTGGCCATATAACAGACAAAGGGTTGCCGTTCACCCTCCACATGGTCCATCCGGACCAGCCCGCCGAAAAAGAGGGTCTGCCCATCGTTCAATTGGTAGACCTTCGGCTTGATTTCGTCTTTCGGCGTAACATCGGCCAGTTCATCGGGCTCCACCCACTCACTGATCCGGTCCTTCCGGACGATTCCCGGCATATCGATGATCTCCCGGCCGTCCTCCAAGGGAATGTGGATGGTGTCCAGGGTCGTCCCCGGGTAGGGGGAGGTGGTGATCATTTCTTCTCCTCCGCCAAACTCTTTCAACAGGCGGTTGATCAGGGTGGACTTGCCCGCATTGGCTGTACCGACCACATACACATCCCGTCCCCGGCGACATCTCTCAATCGCTTCCGCCACTTCGTCCATGCGGTGCCCCTTGACGGCACTGGTCAGCACCACGTCGGCGGGCTTGACGCCCAGCTCTTTCGCTGTGCGGTACACCCACTCTTTCAACCGCCCCACTTTGGCCGATTTGGGAAACAAATCCAGCTTGTTCCCCAGGATCAGGATCGGGTTTCCCCCGATATGCCGCTGGATGCCGGGGATCCAACTCCCGGCGAAGTCAAAAAGATCCACCACCTGGACGACCAAGGCTTCCCGATCTCCGATCTCCCGGAGCATGGAGAGGTATTCGTCCGGGTCGTGCTCCACTTTCGCCACCTCGTTGTAATGGCGGATCCGGAAACAGCGCCGGCAGATCGCGTTCTCCCTTTCCAGAGCAGCCGGGGGTACATATCCCGGCCGCTTGGGATCCTCCGTCTGCAGCTCGACGCCGCAACCCTCACACCAAACTTCCCGTTCCATCACTTTTGCTGCTCCTCCCAACCCAGTAACCCCCGCTGTTTCATCCAACGAAAGACCACCCGTTCCAACAGCCGGTTCAACTTGGTAAAAAATCCTTCCGCTTCCGAGACCGGCACCACCAGAATCGTATGCAGGCCGAGAGCGTTTCCTCCCAGCACATCGGTGAACAGCTGGTCTCCGACCATCACCGTCTCACCCGGACCCACTTCCAACCGGCGCATCGCTTTTTTGAAAGCGGCGGACAGGGGCTTGCGCGCCCGGTGAATGTACGGAACCCTGAGCGGTGTCGCGAAACGGGACACCCGGGTGCGGTTGTTGTTGGAGACGATCATCACCTTGAACCCCATCCCCTGCAGCCGATCCAGCCAACGGATCAGTTCCGGGGTGGCCTCCGGCCGGTTCGATTCCACCAGGGTGTTGTCCAGATCGACGATGGCCGCCTTGACCCCCCGCCGCTGAAGGGCGTTAAAATCGATTTCATAAACCGACTGGACGAATTCGTCCGGCACTATCCGTTTTAACACGGCTCCACCTCGTCAACATGATTCATCGGCACTAACTATACCACACCCCCGAAGCCCGGGCAAAGCAACGGCGGTGTTACCCGGACTGTTTGATCCAACGGCCGGGGATGGTATTACGGCACGGTCCCTGCTCAACCCTAACCCTCCGGACCCTTCGGGACAGCCGTCAGATTGAGATCTTCAGCTGAGCAGGACGGGTCGACGACGATGTCGTCGGGCCGGATGCCTTCCTTCGCACAGCCGGGCGTCTTCGACGACCTGGGGAGACTCGACACCGAGGATCCTGCGGCGTCTTTCGCCAGGTGGGAGCCGATGGTGCCGACTCCGCAGCAGGCGTCGATCAGATTTTATCCGTCCCTCTGCGCCCATCCGCCCCCCGAGTCCTCCGTCAACGGGAAGCGGCCGATTGACACGGCTTCACACCTTCGGGGAAAGGGTCTAACCGGAGTCAGAACCATGTTAAAGTTAAAACCCCGCCCGGGCGGGGTTTGTCGTCTGTTCCACTCACCAGTTTCTCTTTTCCCATCCGTCCCCGGACCAATGTACGTCCAGGGTGCGGCCGAAGGCATCTTTGAGAGCGGGATCTTTTACGTACCAGCCCCGGCCGTTGGCGTAGCCGTCGGTGTGATAGCGGAACCGGAGGTATCGGGTGTCGGCGGGGACGGTGAGTTTCATCGCTTTCCAGCCTTTACTGTTCCCCTTCAGGGGGTCTCCGATCGCCGACCAGTTTTCCCCGTCGGAGGAGACTTCCACCACGCCGAAATCCGGAGGTCCGGAGTCGGGTTCCGCTTCGACCCGGTACCAGGTCTCGAAAGTGAGGGTCCGTTTTCCGGCGGGGTCCGTCAGCTTCCCGCTGGCAAGTGACCGATCCAGATGGTCTCCGTAGCCGGAGAACCATGCGGTCCCGTTCCCGGGGATGCTCACGGGGATCGCATCCGCCGTCAGCCGGGCTGCCTGGCGACGGACCGGATTGGTGGAAACGGTGTTCCGGGTGGGGTGCACGCGGTTGGTGAGCGTGATCGCGATCACTCCGTTATCCCGGCTCACCACCAAGGACGTTCCGGTGTAACCGGTGTGTCCCATGGTGTGGATATCGGCAAGGGCGTCCATGTACCAGCCCTGGTTCAGTTCCCATCCCAAGCCGTGATCTTCCCCGGGGAACGCGGCGTTCCGGTTTTCTTCCATCAGTGCCACCGTCTCCGGTTTCAGGATCCGGACATCGCCGTACTTCCCGTCGTTGAGCAGCATATGGGCGAAGACAGCCAAATCCTTCGCCGTGGAAAACACGCCGGCGTGACCCGCCACTCCGTCCAGGGACCAGGCATTCTCATCGTGGACGCTGCCCCACACCATTCCTCTGTCGGTCCAAGGTTGGTACTCCGTCGCGGCGATCCGGTGCTTGAGCGAGGCAGGAGGGTTGTACAGGGTGTCCTTCATCCCCAGAGGCTTCGTCAGCTGTTCCCGGACGAAGCGATCCAGCCGCTGACCGGAGATCCGTTCCACCAACGCTCCCAAGGTGATCAGATTCAGGTCGCTGTATGTGTAGGTGGTGCCGGGTTCGTTGGCCAGCGGGTGGGAAAATACGATCTGCAACCGCTCTTCCCGGTTTTCCCCCATGGTATACAGCGGAATCCACGGCTCAAACCCGGAGGTGTGGGTCATCAGCTGTCGGATGGTGACCTTTTCCTTCCCGTTCACCGCGAATTCCGGGATGTACTTGGCAACCGGGTCGTCCAGTTTGAACTTGCCCTGCTCGTACAATTTCATGGCGGCCACCGTCGTGAACACCTTGCTGATCGAAGCCAGATCGAAAATGGTGTCCTCCTTCATCGGTACCGGGTGTTCCAAGGGGTTCCCCCGATCATCTTTGTACCGGGCCGCATGCCCGTAAGCTTCCTGTTTCACGATTGTTCCCCGGCGGGCCACCAGAACCACGGATCCCGGCATCACCCCGCTCTCAACCGATTGCTCCATGAACGGATCGATCGCCTTCAAGGGTTTCTCCTTCATCCCGGCGGAGGCAGGGTGTCCCGGATGCAACCGGGGGCTGATCGGGGCGGGTTCGTCCCAGGGAAATGGATCCCCGTAGGCCGGCTGACCCTTCTCCATCGGGTTCACCTCTTTCTTGACCGCGGCTTTCGGTTCGATCGTCGGCTCCGGCGGCGCTTCGCTCCCCAGGGCCGTCGCCGGCGTCAACAGCGTCCATGTCAGGGCGACGGCAACGGCTTTTTGCCCGGCAAAACATCTGGCCATTCGGACCCCTCCTGTCCCTATATATTGTGACATGATTGGTCTCTCTTTATATTATCAGAAATCAGTTAAATTTTAATCAATTCCTTTCGCCATTTTTTCAACACAAAAGAAAGCCGGGACCCATCCCGGCCCGGCTTTTCTTCTGCTGTTTAATCTATGCCCCCCGTTCTTTTTCGGTCCAGACAACGGGAGGAAGACTCCTTTGACCCTCTTTCACATGGTGCATCAGGTATTCGCGGTATTCGTAGATCCCCCGGTGGTTCAAGGGCTTGATCACCCGGGAATGAATTTGGACCCGGCGTTTCCCCGTCAGGTTCTTCCATACGGAACGAATCACAGGACCAACCCCTTTCGAGGGAGAATATCGCGAAACCTGAACTCTTTCGGTTTTTCAGTATCCTTTTTCCCTCATCGGCGGGAGGATAAACCCGGTTCGGGCATGTTATTTGCGGATGAACCCGGGAGCGGACCTTACTCCGGTTTTCCCTGTCCGTCCACTTTTCCCCTCAGTCCCCGAAGGCCCGGTCGAGGGCCGCGGCGACCGAGGGGACCGTGTGGGCCGCTTCCCGGCGCACGCCCTCCGGAGCGTGATCCATGGCGTAACTGTGCCGGGGAAAGCAACGGAACATGGAAACGTCATTGAAAGCGTCCCCCATACACATCACCTCATCGGAACCGATCCCCAGATGACGGATCAGAGCCTTCAGTCCGTTACCCTTGGAGACACCCACCGGCATCACGTCCAGGCAATCCCGATCCGAAATAAAGGTGTCGATCTCTCCGGGAAAGCGCCGGTCCAGCTCTTCTTTCAGCTTTTTGCATGCTTCCAGGTCACCGAAGTAGCTGAACTTGCAGGGAAGGAGCCCCCCGTTGAGTTGATCCCGCAGATTCTCCACCACCTCGACAGGAGCAAACAAACGCTCCCGAACCACCCCGGCGTAAGCGTGATCTTCGGGAGACCACAAGTGGTGCTCAAAACAGACGATCGAAAACAGATCGACCCCCCGGGTGCGATCGAAGATCTCCAGGGCCAGTTCCAGTGGGAAAACGGTGTGGTGAAGGGATTCCCCTTCTTTCGTCCTTACAAAGGAGCCGTTCTGACTCACCCCGTGAGCGGGAATCCCCATTTCCCGGGCCACCTGGTCCAGTTCCGCCTGCATCCTCCCCGATGCAAGGCAGATCTCCACCCCCCGGTCGACGGCTTTCTCCAAAGCTTCCCGGTCTTCTTTGCTCACCCGCTTTTCCTCATCCAGCAAAGTGCCATCCAGATCGCAGACAATCAGACGAATCATTCCTTCTCCCACCCTTTCACTTCCACTCCGGCCTGACAGATGGATTCCAGCAGTGCCTGATCCGGCTTCCGGTCCGTCACCAGGAGATCGACGTCCTCCCAGCCGCAGACGCGGAAAAAGAACCGTTTGTCGAATTTGGTGGCGTCGGCCAACACGACCACTTCCGAAGCACATCGGATCGTTTCCCGGATCACGGACCCGTCTTCCTCCGACGGATAAAACAATCCCTCCCCGGTCACCCCGCCGGCACCGAGGAACACTCGATCCACCCGGTAGTTCCGCAATTGGTCCACTGTGGTGCTCCCAAAGACATAACGGTGCCGGGGGTGCAACCGTCCGCCCAACAAATGAACGGTCACCCCTTCCCGGTCCACCAGGATATCGGCGATATCAATGGAGTTGGTTACCACCGTGATCCCTTCACCTTCGAGAAAGGAGGCAGCGGCTTGGACCGTGGTGGACGCATCCATGATCAGGTGTTCCCCGGGCCGGACCAGCGCGGCGGCTATCCGTCCGATTTCCCGTTTCCCGGCCGGTTCCGCCTCGAGGCGTTCCTTGTAACTTTTCACTTCCCCGGACAGTTTCCGCAGGATGGCCCCGCCCCGCGTCCGGAGAATGACTCCCTGTTCATCCAACCGGACGAGATCCCGCCGCGCCGTATCCCGGGAGATCCCGAACCGGTCGCACAGTTCCCGGACACTGACCCGTCCCTGTTCTTTCAGCAACTTCAGGATGGCCAGCAGCCGCTCTTCCTGGTACACATCCATCCCTCCGGGGTTTTTAAGTTTTTATAAGCAATGATTTAAGCAAATATAAGCCATTATAAGTTTTACCCGTTTTTTTCGCAAGAAAAAAAGACCCGCAAACAACGGGTCTTCCCATTCAATCCTGCAACACCACAGCCCGCAACCGGGGGGCCCGCCTTTCCCGCCCGAGAACGTAGATGCTGTACGCCCGGTTGGGTTCCAGTCGGACATTGGGAATCTCCACAAGGACCCGTTCGGATCCTGCCGCCCTCAATTCCAGATCCTGTGTGGCCGGCGGCGAAACGTAGTATTCCGATTCATCCCGATACCTCAGGTTGAAAAGGAGCACATCCCCCTCCCTTGTGGCCAGATCCACCGGCGGAGCATCGGGGGACAAGTGGATGAGACGGAACTTGGACATCCCTTCCCGCACTTCCGGCTCACTTTCGATCACCTGCAGATCCAGATTGTCCAGCGGATTCACCGCCGCCACCGTGTAGGTCCGACCCGGTTGGAGCGTGATCCCTTCGGAGTAAAGGGGGGTCCCCCTCCTTCCCGCCCGGAAGAGATCGACCCGGTAACTTCCCGCCGGGAGAGCCAGGGTCGGGGAAACCTGGCCGAAGGAGAGATTGGGGGCCAGGGTGCGGCCGTTGATCACCACATCCACCGCGGGAGCATCCGGTGAAGCATGCAGCACCCGGATCCGGGCCGGATCCTGTCTCCGATCCCCCTCTTCCAGCTCCCTCCGGCTGACAGGGACGGATTCGTTCCTTCCTTCACCCGTCATGCGGGTGTCGGCACCGCGGGCCAGGGCAGCCACTTTTTTCGTATACTTGTAATGCTTTTGATAGTAATACATATAAAGATCCGGATCCCTGAACTTGTAATACTCAGCCAACAATCCGTACATGTGGGCTTTCTCCAGCGCCCGTTTGAACTCGCTTCTCACAACCATCCAACCCCTCCGGTCCATGATCGTCCGTTAAAGGATATGCGACCGGAAGGCGGATCAGTCCGTTTTCTGTTATTCCGCAGACGTTCCTTCACCCACCGGCTGACCTCATCATATGAAAAAGCCGCCCGAAGGAAGGACGGCTTTTCTTACAGCGGATATTTGGAACGAAGCCATACAGAAAAAAAATAAAATGAAGAATCGAATCAGTGCAGAATCGGTTTTTGCATGGGATAACAATGGTGGAGTCCGCTGAAATCGACGAGTTTTGACGCAAAGGGTTGGTTTTCGCACGCCTCTCCCGCCATTTTGCCGTAATAGTCCGCCTTGGCCCGGTTGAACCGCTCCACCTGTTCTTTCCAGGTGAGACATTTCCAGTCGCGGTAGTTGCCCCCGATAATCCTCATGCTGTTGACTCACTCCTTGATCAGTTTCCGTTTTGCATATTAAGAAAGAGTTTTTTGAATATCATTTCTATTCTATGTACAGTTTATCCGATCCCCCCTGTCAAAACAATAGACCAAAAGGCTTGAATCCGACATATTGCGACATCACTCTCCATTTCCCTTCATCAGGGAAAGAGGCGGAAAGATGAAACAGGGGGGAACGGCCATGAAGCCCCCCCCTTGAAAGTCAGGAAAGGTCAATGTATAATAAAAACCGAAAGGTCAAGGATAGTCAAAGTCAAATCGCCCTTGGATAACGAATCTGAATTGGAATTCCATAAACAACGACAGAAGGAGGTAAGCAGGATGCGTTGCAATCAATGTAAACAAAACCCGGCCACGGTTGAACTTCATCTGCAGATGAACAACCGTGTGGAGCATCTCCGGCTGTGCCGGGCATGCTACCGGAAAGTGAAAAGTCAGATGAAATTCCCCGCCGGGATGGCCTTCGGGGGAAGCTCCCCCTTTGATGAACTGTTCCGTCACATGATGGGACCTCAAAGCAGCGGCATGAATCCGCAATTTTCCCCGTCCCAGGGGATGACGGCAGGACAAAGCGGCCAAAACGGCGGACTTCTGGACCAACTGGGGAAAAACCTTTCCCACGCGGCCAACGCCGGCCTGATCGACCCTGTAATCGGCCGGGACGCCGAAGTGGAGCGCGTGATCGAAACGCTCAACCGACGCAATAAAAACAACCCGGTCCTCATCGGGGAGCCCGGGGTCGGAAAAACGGCAATCGCCGAGGGGTTGGCCCTCCGGATCGCGGAAGGAGAGGTTCCCCGTAAACTGAAAAACAAACAGATTTATCTCCTGGACGTCTCTTCCCTGGTGACGAACACCGGTATCCGGGGTCAGTTCGAGGAACGGATGAAACAATTGATCAAAGAGATGCAGGAACGAAAAGACGTCATTGTCTTCATCGATGAAATTCACCAACTGGTGGGAGCCGGTTCCGCGGAGGGTTCCTCCGACGCCGGCAACATTCTGAAGCCGGCTCTGGCCCGGGGTGAAATCCAGGTGATCGGCGCCACCACCCTGAAAGAATACCGCCAAATCGAAAAAGACGCCGCCCTGGAGCGCCGCTTCCAACCGGTGATGGTGAACGAACCCACCATCGAAGAAGCGGTCCGGATCCTGGAAGGGCTTCGGGAGAACTATGAAAAATACCACGGCGTCCGGTACACCGATGAAGCCATCCGGGCCTGTGTCACGCTCTCCAACCGTTACATCCAGGACCGCTTCCTGCCGGACAAAGCGATCGACCTGATGGATGAAGCCGGCTCCAAAGTGAACCTCATCCATGAAACCGGCGGCGAAGCGGAACTCCGCGACCGGTTGGAGCAGATCGCAGCGGAAAAAGAGGAAGCCACCCGAAAAGAAGAGTACGAGCGGGCAGCCCGCCTTCGGGATGAAGAGCAGCAGCTGGAAGCGAAACTGAAGGAAGCAGGCGACGGCGGGCAAGCGAAAAATGCCGTCGTCGACGTGGAGACCATCCAACAGATCGTGGAAAACAAAACGGGCATCCCGGTGCGCAAGCTGCAAAAAGACGAACAGGAGAAAATGAAAAACCTTTCCGAGCGCCTCAACAGCCAAGTGATCGGTCAGGGCGAAGCCGTCCGCAAGGTGGCCAAAGCGATCCGTCGCAACCGCGCGGGGCTCCGCAGGGGCAACCGTCCGATCGGTTCTTTCCTGTTCGTCGGCCCCACCGGCGTCGGGAAAACGGAACTGGCCCGGAGTCTGGCACGGGAACTGTTCGGAAGTGAGGACTCCATGATCCGCCTTGACATGAGTGAATACATGGAAAAACACTCCGTGTCCAAACTGATCGGTTCCCCTCCGGGTTACGTCGGCCATGAGGAAGCCGGACAGCTGACGGAACGGGTTCGCCGGAAACCTTACAGCATCATCCTGCTGGACGAGATCGAAAAAGCGCACCCCGACGTGCAACACATGTTCCTCCAAATCATGGAGGACGGTCGGCTCACCGACAGCCAGGGGCGCACGGTCAGCTTCAAAGACACCGTCCTCATCATGACCAGCAACGCCGGCGTCGGTGTTAAAAAAGCCAGCATCGGATTCGGGAAGGATCCGGATACCCCGGCCCCGACGGATATCGACACATTGACCGACTACTTCCGGCCGGAGTTCCTGAACCGGTTTGACGGGATCATCCCCTTCCGCGCCCTTGACCGGAACGATCTGGTTCAGATCGTTGAACTGATGCTGAAAGACGTCCACGAAGCCGCCGAGGAACAGGGGCTGACCCTGACCGTCACCGAAGATGCCAAAACCAAACTGGCGGAACTGGGTCACAGTCCCTCCTTCGGTGCCCGTCCGTTGCGCCGGGTGATCGAGGAACGGGTGGAAGACGGCATCGCCGATCTGCTGCTCGAAGAAGAAGACGTGAAAGCGATCGTCGTGGATGTGGAAGACGGCGACATCACCGTCCGAAAAGCAAACTGATCCCCTCCCCCGCCGGGATTCCCCCCGCGGGGTTTTTTTTCGATGTCCCCCCCTGTCTCTTTGATCCGGCGTCCCGACACCGCGACGACGGACTCGGACTCCGCGTCCCTCTGTAAAAAAAGCCGGCCGAGACGGCGGCTTTTCTCTTTGTTCGGTTGTCATCCTTCCAGCAGAAGCAGCTCCGGATCTTCCAGAAGTTTCTTGACGGTGACGAGGAAGCTGACCGCTTCTTTTCCGTCCACGATCCGGTGGTCGTAGGAAAGGGCGATGTACATCATCGGACGGTGTTCCAGCTTGTCGCCGTCCACGGTCACAGGCCGCTTCTGGATGGTGTGCATGCCCAAAATCCCCACTTGAGGCGCGTTCAGGATCGGGGTGGACATCAGCGATCCGAAAACACCGCCGTTGGTGATGGTAAAGGTACCACCCTGGAGGTCGGACAGGGACAACTTGTTTTCCCGGGCTTTTTTGGCCAGTTGGGCAATATCCCGTTCGATTTCGGCGAAGGAACGGCTGTCGGCATTGCGCACCACGGGAACCACCAGTCCCTCGTCGGTCGCCACGGCCACACCGATATCGTAATATTTCTTGTACAGAATATCCTGACCGTCAATTTCGGCGTTGAGCATCGGGAACTTCTTCAGGGCCGCCACCACGGCCTTGGTGAAGAAAGACATGAAACCGAGGCTGACTTCATGCTCTTCCTTGAACGCTTCCTTCCGCCGCTTGCGCACTTCCATGATGGCGCTCATGTCCACTTCGTTGAACGTGGTCAGCATCGCCGCGTTCTGTTGAGCCTGAACCAGGTGGTTGGCGATGGTCTGCCGGCGTCGGGACATGCGAACGCGTTCCACCGGTTTGGCCGGATCCGCTTCCTGAGCCGGGGAGGCGGGTGCGGCCGGTTGGGTTTGCCGGGGTGTTTCCTTCTTCGCGGGGGGTTCTTCCGTATGACCTTTCACGTCGTCCACGGTGATCCGACCCATCGGATCGGCCGGACGCACACGGCGGAGGTCAATTCCCTTTTCACGGGCCAGTTTGCGGGCGGCAGGGGAAGCCGTGATATCGTCTCCCGGGGTTTCCGGCTCCGTCTTCTCCTCAGGTTGGGAATCAGCCGCTTCCTCCTTCCGGTTTTCCCCTTTCGGGTCATCCGCGGTTTCTTCAGCCCCGGAAGCGGGTTTTTCTTCCGTACCTTCTCCGATGTAGGCGATCACTTCGCCCACTTCCACGGTTTCGCCGGCTTGTTTTTGAATGTTTTGGAGGGTGCCGCTGTGCTCGGCGTGAATTTCCACATTCACTTTGTCCGTCTCCAGCTCAAGGAGGACGTCCCCCTCGTTGACGGAGTCTCCCTCGTTGACCATCCAGTCGGATATGGTTCCTTCCGTGATGGATTCGGCCAACTCCGGCACTTTGACTTCATGCATTTCATTTACCTCCCGCGATGGTTTCGGTTTTGATCGTTTCCGGGTTGAGGGCTTCGGTCAGGATACGGCTTTGCTCCCGATCATGGTCATCGGGTTGTCCCTCGGCGGTGCTGGACCGTTCCGGACGTCCGACGTAGCGGATGTTCAAACGGGAAGGGACGGCTTCCCGAAGCCGGGGTTCCATGTAGAACCAGGAGCCCATGTTTTTGGGTTCCTCCTGTACCCACACGATTTCCTTCAGGTTTTTCAGCCGGTGGATCACCGCCTGGATTTCTTTCTTCGGGAACGGATACAGCTGTTCCACCCTCAAAATGTGTAACCAATCCGGTATTTCTTCCATGTCCTCCAATTCCGTTTCCAGATCGACGGCCACTTTCCCGCTGGCCAGGATGAGCCGTTCCACCCGGTCCGGACGGGATCCCAGGAGGGGCTCTTCGATCACCGGTTGGAATCGGCCGGACTCAAATTCCACGCCGCTCGAAGCGGAGCGTTTGTTCCGGATCAAGCTCTTCGGTGTCATCAGGATCAAGGGCCGGGCTTCTTCCTTTCCGGCCAACGCGGCCTGACGGCGCAGGATATGGAAATATTGCGCAGCGGTGGTCAGATTGCCGATCACGCAGTTGTTTTCCGCCGCCAACTGCAGGAAGCGTTCCAGACGAGCGCTGGAATGCTCGGGCCCCTGTCCTTCATAACCGTGGGGTAACAGCATCACCAGGCTGGAGCGCTGGGCCCACTTGGCGCGTCCGGCAGCCAGAAACTGGTCGATGATCACTTGGGCGGCATTGACAAAGTCGCCGAACTGCGCCTCCCACAGAACCAGCGCTTCCGGTTCCTGTACGTTGTACCCGTACTCAAAACCCAGCACCGACGCCTCGGACAGCGGACTGTTGTGGATGGCGAATGAGGCCTTGGCCTGCGGCAGACCGTGCAGAGGGCAGTAGGTTTTCCCGGTCTCCGGATCGTGCAGGACCAGGTGACGGTGAGCAAACGTTCCCCGCTCCGAATCCTGTCCGGTCAGTCGGATTCCCTTTCCATCCGCCAGAATCGTGGCGAAAGCAAGGGTTTCCGCCAGAGCCCAGTCCACCTTGCCATCCCCGTCCAGGGCGCCCGCGCGCCGCTTCAACACTTTCTCCAGCTTGGGATAGACTTTGAATCCTTCCGGCCGTTTCAACAGCCCTTCATTGATTTCCCGAAGGGTGTCGACCGGTACACCCGTATCCACTTCCGGCAGGGGACCCGGAACTTTTTCAGAGCTCCGTTCATCTTCCGCACCCTTTTCCCGGCTTTCCTTCACCTTTTGATACGCCTTTTGCAACCGATCCTGAACCTTTTTGTTCAGCTTCTTCAATTCCTCGTCGGTGATCAGACCTTCCGATTTCAGTTTCCCGGCATACAGGTCCCTTACCGGAGGATGCTTCTCGATCTTGGCATACATTTGCGGCTGGGTGGCCTTGGGATCGTCCATCTCGTTATGACCGAAACGGCGGTAACCGATCAAGTCAATCAGGAAATCTTTGTGAAATTGCCTGCGGTACTCATAAGCGAGGTGGATCGCCGCCAGACAGGCTTCCGGATCGTCTGCGTTGACATGGACCACCGGGATTTCGAAGCCTTTGGCCAGATCACTGGAATAGGTGGTGGAGCGGGAATCCAGATGCTCCGTGGTGAAGCCCAATTGGTTGTTGGCGATGATGTGGATCGTTCCCCCGGTGTGGTAACCCCTCAGACGGCTCATGTTGAGGGTTTCGGCCACAATGCCTTCCCCCGGGAAGGCGGCGTCCCCGTGGATGAGTACGGCCAACGCTTTCTCCACGTCATGCTCGGGATAGCCGGCTTTGCTGCGGTCTTCCTGGGCCGCCCGGGTGTAACCCTCCACCACGGGATTGACAAACTCCAAGTGGCTCGGGTTGTTGGCCAAGGTCAGGCGGGTATGGTGAGTGTCGCTTTCGTCGACTTCCCGATCCATGCCCAGATGGTATTTCACGTCTCCGGTCCAGCCGTAGTTGAGCCCCATGGAACCCTCAGAGGGGACCAACTCCTTGTTGGGCGCATGGTGGAACTCGGAGAAAATGGTTTCATAGGGTTTCCCCAGCACATGGGCCAACACATTGAGACGGCCGCGGTGCGCCATGCCGATCATGACGTTGTTCATTCCGCCATGCACACTGCGATGGATGATTTCGTCCAGCATCGGCACCAGCATGTCAACGCCTTCAATGGAGAAACGCTTTTGACCCACAAAGGTTTTATGGAGGAATTTTTCAAAACCGTCCACTTCCACCAGGCGGTTCAGCACATTCACCCGCTTCTCCTTGGAAAGGGAGGGAAGAAATTCTTTGGATTCGACCATGTGGCGCAACCATCTTCGTTCCTCCCGGTTGTGCACATGGGTGAATTCAAAAGCGAGGGACTGGGTGTAAATTTGACGGAGACGTTTGTAGACGTCCAGTCCCGTCTGAATTTCTTCATCTTCCTCTTCCCACATCACATGAGCGGGAATCGCTTTCAGATCGTCTTCCGTCAACCCGTACTCGGCCGGGTCGAGGAGGGGGTTGGGTTTGCTTCCGTGGACCCCGAGGGGATCGATCTTTGCGTCAAGGTGACCGTACGTCCGGATCTTGTGGGACAGTTTCTCGGCCAAAACGACTTTTCTCAAATCGGGGACGGTAGCCGGGGCGTCGGAAGGTTGAACGGGAGCGACCCCCCTTAAATCGGCGGCATCCCCGATGGTTGCCGGCGGTGGTCCCCACTCTTCAAACAGCTTTTTCAATTCGGGATCCACGGCTTCCGGATCCTGGCTGTATCGGTCATACTGGTCCAGAAGATACGCCAGGTTGTGGCTGTGGACGCCCTTCCATGGAGTTCCCATTCCGGTTTTCCCTGTTGACATCCAAAGAACCTCCAACTGCTTTTTATTTAAAATTCACTGGCGGTGTCCCGTTTAGCATCCATTTAAAAAATGAATCCGTAAACACCCAAAAGGCAAGGACCCACCATTTCCGCACCATGGGGATCCTCGCCCTCTATTATATCTCGCTGAGCCCACTCGGTAAAATTTGTTTCGGATTCTTGCGATCCCTTTACCCGCTTTGGGAAGAGGGAAACCCCGAACGCCCGGATCTTCTTGTCTGCGGGAATGGACTTTATTTGGAAATAGAGGGAAATCATTCTTCGCTGAATATCATGTCCGAATCTCTTTTCCTTCGACCCTCCCCCAACTGATCTTCAGGATGGTAACGCATCCATCCATGCTCATCACACACCAAAAGCATCTTGACATAACATTGATTTTTTGTCGACCCCTGTTTTCCCCCTTCCCCCATGTTCAGAGACAGCTGGTGGCAGATACCCCTCCTCAGCCAATCCTTCTCCCTGTTATCTGCGAATTTTGAGCCGCAGGTTGAGAGGGCTTTCGATCAAAAAGCAACCCGGTCCGGGGGAGCCGAACCGGGTCCATCCATTATTGATATTGACTGGTGTCATATCTCCGGAGCAGGCTTTCCAATTTCATCGCCAGCCCGATGTTCCCTTTGATCTTCAGCCTCCCGGACATGAAGGCGGCGGTTCCGTTCAGGTTTCCCACCAGCAAGTCTTTGAAGTCCTCGGCTGACATCTGCAACGTACAATCGGGTTCGGCGGGGGTTCCTTTCTCCACCTTCGCCTTGTCACCGGACAAGTGGAGCTGATAGGCTCCTTCTTCGTCTCCGGAAATGTCGTACTGATAAACAACGTTCATCCCTTTGATCGGTTCGGGATTTTCATTCAAATTCTTTTCGATCTCCTCCCAGGCTTCCTCCACGGTGTAATCCTGAATGTTCTTCGCCATTTTCCATTCCCCTTTCCAAAATTGTGATCCTTCCCGGCAAACGAGTTGTTTGCCGGTCTCGCTACGGCAAAACACGGCTCCTACACCTGGTTACTGGATCCTCCACCGTTCCCGGCTCGCTTTTCCCCCTTCTTCACACACGGACCCCGTGGGGTTCATACAGTTGACGGGCCGTCACCAGGTGTTGGATTTGATTGGTGCCTTCGAAGATGTCGAAGATCTTGGCATCGCGGTAGAGCTTCTCGAGGATGTGATTCTCCAACCCGGCGGGGCCGAGGAGTTCCAGGCATTTGGCACACACATCGAGGGCGATTTTTCCCGAGTAGGCCTTGCACATGGCAGCTTCCTTGGCGTTGGGCTGACCAATGTCGGCCTTCCAAGCCGCTTCCCATGTCAGAAGGCGGGCCGCCTCGATGTCCAATTCCGCGTTCGCCAACACTTCCGAAGCCCGATGGTAAAAGCGTCCGTGCCTGGGGTACTCGCGACGGACCCAATCCAATGTATACTCATAGGCGGCGCGGGCGATCCCGATCGCCATGGACGCCACAATGGGACGGGTATTGTCAAAGGTCTTCATCGCAACCTGAAAACCCGACGGACCGGAACCCCGGGATTCGTAGTACGCCTCGCCGCCCAGGAGGTTTTCCTCCGGCACGAAGCAATCCTCGAACAACAACTCCGCCGTCTCAGAAGCACGAATGCCCATTTTGCGGGCCAGGCGGGTGCAGCGGAATCCCGGCGTTCCTTTTTCGACGACGAATGCCCGATGCCCGGCGCGTCCCAAGCTGCGGTCGACAGTGGCGAACACGACCACCCAGGAAGCGCGTGCGCCGTTGGTGATGAAAATCTTTTGTCCGTTAAGAACGTATCCACCCTCCACTTTTTTGGCGGTGGTCCGGATCCCGGAGACATCGGATCCGGCATCCGGCTCGGTTAAAGCGTAAGCACCCCAACGGGGCGGCTCATCTTTTGAAAAGATGGAGAGAAAACGTTCCTTCTGTTCCGGCGTTCCGCTTGACTGCACCGGCGGCCCCCCGAGTCCCGGGCCCGGGAGGGTCAGGGCAATCGCCGGATCTCCCCAACCCAGTTCTTCGGAGGCGATCACCGCCAGCCGGTTGCCCTGACGCTCGGATTTCCGTTTCTTTTCCTTTTTTTCTGATTTTTGTTCCCCCCCGTCGAAGGAGGACGTGCTCAATTGAATGCCCAGCTGATTGATCTTTTCGAGCCAGTCATCCGGGACCCTTCCCATTTTGTCCGCTTCCATGGAAATCGGCCGCATTTCGTTTTCGGCAAACCAATGAACCACGTCCTTCACCTGTTGTTGGTGCGATGACATTTCAAACGAGATCATCGGTTGTCCTCCTTAAACTTCAGTCGGAATTCGTTCATTAAGCAACTGTTCGCCGCAGCGGACCAAAAGATCACCCTCCCGGCCGTAAAGGACCGTTTGCGCCTGTGCATCCCGCATCCACTTCTCCACGGGGAATTCCTGAACGTATCCGTGTCCACCGAGCAGCTGGACAGCGGAATCGGTCACAAAGCGAAGGGATCGGTGCACCCGGGACAGCAGGCTGAAGGAAGAATCACGGGCGTCGGATTCGCCTCGGTCTGTTTTCGTCGCCGATCGCCAGACGAGATGACGGGCAGCCTGGGTTTCGATGGCCATATCGGCGAGAGCGAAGGAGACCCCTTGGAACTTGGCGATTTCCTGGCCGAAGGCTTTGCGCTGCGCGGTGTATCCGGTGGTGTAAGACAACGCGGCTTCCATCAATCCCACTTCTTTGGCTGCTTCCAACACCCGAATGCGGGAGAGCGCTTTTGACAGCATCCCCTGTGCCTCATCGCCTTTGGCGAGCACCTGATTCTGAGAGACACGTTCGTTGTCGAAGCGGATCCGGGCACAACCCGAAGCCAGCAATCCAAGACGATAGTCCCCTTCCTCCGCGTGCCATCGACCGTCGGCTTTGTCCAACCACAGGAGCAGGGGTTCGCCCCGGGAGTCTTCAGCCGACACGGCCAAATAATCCGCGAATGCCGCCAGCCTGACGGGCTGGGAGGTGCCGTTTAAAACATAGCCGCCTCCCTCCGCCTCGACCTTCAAACCTTGCGGAGTCCCGTTATCGACAGCGTGAAGAAAGGCGACGGTCGGCCGGGAGCCCTCCCGGCCGGCCTCCCTGTAAACATTCAGAACGGAATGTTCCGGAATCAGGCGGATCAACGAAGCCGCTTCGCCGGCGCCGGGCAACCCCTGCACCACACCCAGATCCCCGAAACTGAGAGCTTCCAGGATCTGCACTTGAGAGATCAAGGGCATTTCCAGTCCACCCCAACTCTCGGGAAGCTCCAGTGCGAGAAACCCCAGTTCGTTGATCTTTTCAACGAGCTCGGGGCTCACTTGCCGTTTCTCTTCACACTCCCTTGCCATCGGCCGGATCCGTTCTTCGGCAAAATCCTTGGCCAGATCCACAAACGCCCTTTCCTCTTCCGTGGGTTGAAAGGAAATCAAGACAAAACCCTCCCCCGTCTCTTTTTCGCGGGCATCTTCACTCTATAACCAACATTCCAACAATTCAATTCAGAAATAAATACGGATACGTACTGGTATTAACCGGAACCGAAAGCGTCGATGGACCTGCCGTTCCCTTCAGCCTTAAATCAACAAAACTCCTCACCACCGGAAGTATGGTGAAAAAGTGAGCGGCAGCATCGACCCGAAGCCGCTCCGAATCTTCCTGCTGCGGGCAGGGGCCAACGCCTGCGGATGCAACACAGAGAAGCTTTTGCCCCTGAACGCCCTTGCCGGCTGATTCTCCACCGGGCAGGACAGCAAAGTCCCTGTCTCGGGTAAGCGCTTCCCCTCTTCTGAGCCTGACCATCAATCACAAGCTTCTATTCTCTGTCCGGCAAAAACAGGCCAAGCGTTTTCAGGATCAATCTTCCCGCCCCTTCATCGCCCCCATCATCGCCTGTGATACAAGTTGAACCTCCGGGTCCGCAAACCCAGTTTCGACAATTCCGCACGAAGGATCCGGAAGATCCGGCCCGCCCATCGTCAATGGGCCTTACGGAGTGCGGAAAAAAACATCTTCTCACCAGTTTCTACGCTGATCCGTTCCAAAGAGTAAGATCGTCTGTACCAGTACGTACTGGTATTCTAAATCGGTTTACCCCTTCCTGTCAAACTTTTATGAAGAAAATAAAACCGACTTTTTTGTTAAAACAGCCGGAATAACGGGATCTCTCTTTTTTTAAAACGTAAAAACAGCGATTGCCGCTGCGAAGAGCAGGGACAATCGCCGGATCTCCCCCGTATCTCAGGAACCCACCCGGTAAAACTCGTGGTACAGCTTGATCAGGGCCCTTTTTTCAATCCGGGAAACGTAGGACCGGGAGATTCCCAGCTCCCTGGCGATTTCCCGCTGGGTTTTTTCTTTGCCGCCGGAGAGGCCGAACCGGCTTTTGATCACTTCCTGCTCTCTTTCGTCCAAAATGTGCAGATGGCCGTATATCTTCCTTTTCTCGATCATCAATTGGACAGTCTCCACGATCTCGTCCCGGTCTGTCCCCAACACATCGATCAAGGTGATTTCATTAACCTCTATTCTTTATCTGTTTTAATAAGGATGATCTACTGGTGGCTGGCAGCGACCAACTGTGCCAGCTTGTCTCCGGCCTGGTCGTCATGTCGCCACTAGAAGCGCCGGGAATGTAAGATGGTACGAAAGTGGTCTACTTACTCCTGGGACCAGCCTCAAGAGTAAAAGGAAAAAGGTGTGATTTTTCAAGGACTTTTTCAGTAAAGATCAAGGTATCAATGTCGTACCCATTCCCCCTTCCCGAAACAAAGTAGATTTTTCAATACTACACGACTCTCTAGACATCTTTGCATGGTCTTTTGGACTGCTCGCCGCGTCAACCAGCTTTTTCCCGAAACGTACGAGTCTGCATCAAGGACGGTACGTTTCGATTCAAAGCGTATACTTGTCAATAACTTTCCGAATCGGCCCGTACCCTATGACACCCGGGGCGACACCGGCGATCACCCCGACACCCACTGGTAACTCGCCGCGGACACTTTACCACCAGGTAGTAACAGCTGGCCGTCCTCGGGGAGGTTGGTGAACAACTCCAAGAGTGCCCCTCAGGGCTTCTATTTGGCCTTGTACAGGCTTGAAATTTATTTTCATGGGAAGGGGGTGTACCTCATACAAAAGTAGGCATATCGGTATTTGGGGCGCGGCACGTGATTTAATCTTCCCATGACAAATGCGGTGATCGTCTTCCGGTATGAAAAAAGTATCGAAAAGCCTCCAATACTTCTGGCAAGGGAACACACATATATAGTGGGATATCGGTCCCGCAAGTGATATTTAAGCACATGTAACCTTCTTCATCGGGATCGAAAAGATGGTCTCTTCGGATTAGGGTTACTCCCACCCCATCGGGTGGATCATCAAAATAAATCAGGCAGAAATGCCGGACATCCCTGTCAAGCCGTGGATCATCAAATTCATCGGTAACGTTTCCTCCACCCAAACATAAAGACCCTGTTCCCTCTAAATCCAGGGAAAGTTGGCTTAAATGAATTCCATCAACCTGGTACAGATAAGCGTATACCATTGGCCATGTGGGCTGAAGGATGATTTCCCTGTTCTCCGGTTCGTAAAAAGAAAGCGTCCATTTTCCTTGACCTCTGCTTATTTCATTCGCACTTTTCGATACCATCATATGAAGCATCAATCCATCCTTTCGCACCCCTTACCTTCGGGCTTAAGCCATTTTCAAACTACATCGCCCTCCTTATCAAATACCACTGTGACTTTCCCCTCCATACATACACAAGGTTGGCTTCTCATTCGGCTCAGATCCGTTCAAAGTTCACCTATTCGCAGGTATCGTAACCTCTGACTTATAATACGATTCTAATCTCTCCCTTACATTTGGTGCGTTTTGTCTGGCTTTCAATTGTACTCCACCTCAGTCGGGTGGAAGATGCTTTTATGTTTGTCGCCGTCCATCGGGGTGTATTTGGATAGCTGCTGGACCAGGTTGCCAAAAAAGAAGCCAACGATTTGTCCCAAGTGACAACTGCGCTAGGCGAACGAAAAAATTATTGAGGTCTGCCATGAAGACTATGCCCGGGAGATTGATATTGACTTTGCCAAGCAGCGGCATCAATTGAGCCTGTTGAACGAGCTGACCAGTCAGAGTGTGAAACTGAAGTGGTCATATCACCCCTAACAGGCCTCGAAATTTGGTTTCTAAGCGTTCTTTATTCTTTCGAGGGGAAGTGTACCCCCCGGATTTATTTTTTGAGTATTTTCGGTTATTCACGATGAGAGAAAATGGAAGCATGGTATCTCATTTAACCATCTTTTTTTAGAGCAACTTGTCAAAATCTAGTTTTAATGATGGATCCAACAAGAGAAATATGACCGAGAGAGTTCCCGGTATAAACAAATTCACATTTATTGAGCATATTTACCTTATGACATTAGTTACCCCTACAAGCCAATGCCGTATAACAATCGAAAACAATTCGAGCGGCGAGGCTGCTGGTGATTCCATGATGGTCATAGAGCGGATTGACTTCCGCAATGTCCATCGCATTGATGTGGGGATAGAGCCCTTCCAGGATTGACAAGCATTGTACAGGCGTTAAGCCACCAGGTTCATTGGCGCCTGTCCCTGGTGCAAAGGCCGGATCCAACACGTCGATATCAAAGGTGAGATAGATTTTTTCCACGCCCTCACAGGCGGCTAAGGTACGCTCGATCACCTGATTAGGTTTCGTTTGATGTACTTCGGCGGCCGTGATTTGAACGATACCCGTCTCTTTCAAATAGGTCTCATACCAAGGGTAATTGTAGCCTCTAACCCCGATCTGGACGATATTTTCCGGTTCGATCCGTGAGAGCTCCAAAGCCCGGCGCATCTGACTGCTCTGGGAAAACCGCCCTTGTACAGGGGAGTCGTCGACCAAGTCCAAGTGGGCGTCCAACTGGATAATACCGACTTTTCCTTCGGTCTGATCGTGCAGGGCTTTGATCATGGGATACGAGATGGAATGATCACCGCCGAGGATTAATGGAAACACACCGGAATTCAACAATTCCCGCACTGAGTCTTCGGCGTTTTGAAACGTCTTTTCCGTGCTGTACGCGGCGATATCGATATCGTCGTAATCACTCAATTCCATTTTGGTCAGGTCGACCAGCCTCTTTTTCTCTACATCATACACTTTTTGATCACCAATCCGGTTGGTGAACCATTGGAGCGCCTCACGAATCGCTTGAGGTGCAAAACGGGAACCGGGCCTCCCCAATGTGGCGCCTCCGTCCCAAGGGAATCCCAGGATACCTAATGTGCTTTTTTTCATAATGATCTCCTCCAATCAACTCATGCCTTCATCCGATTTTTTCTCTGGAGAAAACAGTCTCTTTTTTGACTGAAAGAAATAGATCATCCCTCCAAATACCACCCAAGCGAGGAACAGGGAATATTCCACCTTGCCGAGGGAAACCGGAGTGCCCGGGATCAACATCATGATCAAAAAGGAACCGGAAAGAACGAATGCCAAGTAACCCATGTAGATTCCACCCGGCATCTTGTAAGGGCGAACCATCTCCGGATGGGTCATACGCAGTCGAATGACACTCAAGGAGACGCTAAACCAAGCGATCAGAAGCGAAACCCCGCCCAAGATGATAAAAGGAAGAAGTACCCCTCTTCCCAACAGGATTCCGAACATAGAGAAAACCGCCATCACCCATAGCGCAACGTGAGGTGTCCGATATTCTGGGTGCTGAGTTCCAAATGCGGGGTGTAAAAACCCAGCCGTGGAAAAAGAGGAAATCAAGCGGCTTCCCGCCATTAGAAAACCGTTAAACGTGGTAACAACACCAGCCAATGCCCCAAAGATGACAATACCGGATAATACTGAAGAACCGGTCGCTTTTTGAAAAGCGGCAGCCAGCGGCAGGTCTCCGAGCTTGTCCATCTGCCCGGGAGACATCATCATGCTCGAAGCTAAGATGATTAATATATAGAGCAGAGCCCCGGCCAGGATCGTACCCACGATAGCCCATCCCAAGCGGGATCGTTTAATTTTTTGATTCGCTTCTTCCATCATTTTCGGAATCGTGTCGAAGCCATTCATAAAAAACAAAATAGAAGCGATGCCGAGGAGAATTCCATTCACTTCACCTTTGGGCGAAAACAGCGGATGGGTATTTTCCACGGAACCGAACAACCATCCGCTTACGATAAAAACAACAAAGATCGTAATCATGAGAATGGTAACTACATTTTGAAATATCTTTGTGTACTTTACACCTTTCATATTCATATAGACGATGAGAAAAACCATGAGCAAGCTGATCAGAAGGTGGGGCAGATAAATCGGATAATCCAATATCGTATACAAAGGAAAAGCATCTAATTGAGGAAACAAATAACTGATGAGCACAGCCACTGCAATGGCGACCCAGGGAAGAATCATGATATACATCAAACACAAAAACCATCCACAAATAAACCCCGGCAATCGCCCCCATGTTTTCAAGGTATAAGCGAATTCTCCCCCGGAAACGGACAGGGAGGCGGTCAGCTCACCGTAAGCAAAGCCGATGGGAATGGCGATGGCGGTTGTCAGGAGAACTGCAATGATTGCCCCGACACTTCCTGCCAGATCGATCCAAAAAGGGACGGATACCAGCCACCCGATGCCGATCATGCTGCCAAAAGCGAGATAAAAATAATCTTTGCCGAACATGCGGTCACCCTCCATTCGAATTATTCGATGCAGTCCATTGGAGCGTGGAAAAGTCTGCACTGTGATCAGGGAGTGCATCATTTCCTCCCTATCGCGGGAAATGCGTCCCTATGAATAAATCTAAAGTAATTTGGAAGCGATTTTATTAATATACCTCATCGTTTTTTCTATCGCTTCTTCCAGTTCATAATCACGTCTTTGATTCAGTAATGTCGTTATCATTCCCTCCCAAATGAGAATGATGATATCATTCACTTCCTCTATGTTTTCGGGTCTTACGATGTTTTCTTTTGACGCCATTTCCAACAATGCTTGATTTCTCTTGATTAGGTTGTGCTCAAGAATTAATGGTTTTAGATCGTCCGGAAAACCGATCAAATCACTTTGATAGACAGAATAGTAGTGATCCAGTAGTTCTTGGGGTTTTCCACCTAAATTAGCTATAAAAACCGCATGATAAATTTCTGGTCGAGTGAAAGAATGTTTACAAAGACATTCCCAGCTTAACAAGTATTTTTCTAAATAGTTCACTCCTTTACTCATGTATGTAGGGACTTCTTGTATATAGTCATTAACAAATCGCATAGAGGCAAAGAAAATAAGATGGGAAAGCTCTCCAAAGTAATTATAAATGGTAGAACTTGTATAACCTGCTCGATCAGCAATTTTTCTTGCCGTAACGCCTTCAATGCCTTCTTTTTCAATAATCTCAACGGTTGCATTTACAAAATACATCCACATCCGTTTCGTTTGTATCTCTTTTCGACTCAAACTGATCACCCTTCATTTTTGCTCTCTCTATCGCTAGTTGCTGAATATAATTCGGTAAAAAAGACAATCTCCCCTTCTGGGGAGAAAGGGTGGTAAAAGTGCATGACTGAGTTCAGCGTCTGGTATTATGATCAGAAGGGATGAGACCTCTACCCAAATTCTTACGGCATATGGGACACAACATCGCGCGAACATTGGGCAGGTATTTCTGGAACGATTCATTTGGGCAATTTTATGCCGGAGCCAGTAATCTCAGTGGTTGTATGAATCGTCGATGCATCAATGAGATTTAACCCCTTTGTCTCTGGGGCCCACGCTTTTGTCATCAAAAAGCCTATTATACAAATTCCACAAGCGATCATCAGTGTACTACCGATTCCAATGGAGTCGATCGATATTGGAAGTAGAAACGTACCTAGTGCAGCACCCACTCGGCTAATCGCTGTGCATACACCGACACCCGATGCCCTTACCTAATATCAATAGCGGTAGTGCCATGATTAAAAAGGTAGACATCAGGAATTGTTTCGAGGTACTCGATCGACGATCCATAAACCGACCATCGCTCCGATGAGCAAGACAAGGTTCATTGCTAACGTCCCGGCAAATTCATTTTGAATACCCACTTGACTCAAAACCAACGGACCAAATGTGAGAATCGCAAAATACGGAGTCACCTGACAAAACCAAAAGCCTCCTCCTACAGCAATCCGTTTTCGCCATTTCTTTGTAAATAACTCCCGGTAATGTGTTTTCGTATCTTTTTCTACAAAGAGATCATCTATGGCGACATTGGGACCCAGATAATCATGGATGATGCGTTTGGCCTCCTCCACCCTTCCTTGCTTCACTAACCATCGTGGTGATTCCGGTGCTCCTAATCGCAAACCAAGCACGATCAATGCAGGAACCGCACTACTTGCAAGAATCCAACGCCATGCATCCGCACCGCCATAATGCTGCATTAAAAAACTAACAAAAACAGCTACCACAAATCCGATTGTCCAACTCGCATTTAACCAAGCGAGAAACATTCCCCGAACCCTTCTTGGCGAAAATTCCGAAAGTAATGCTGGTGCAATAGCATAATCTGCCCCGATGGCTATACCCATGATTAATCGGAGAATGAAGAGTTGTATCGCGTCGGTCACAAAAAATTGTAGAATGGAAACGACAATGAATGCTGCAAGATCGATCACAAACGCAACCTGTCTACCGATACGATCCGTAACCCAACCGAAGATTAAACCTCCAATGAATAATCCGATTAAAGCGGAACTTGCGATCATCCCCTCCCAAAATGGATTGACATTTAAATCTGGAACCAGAAGTGCAAGCGCAATTCCGGTTAAGCCCAATATATATCCGTCACAAAAAAATCCGCCGCTTGTAAATACCGCGACCCGTTTATGAAACTTGTTTAATGGAACATCATCCATCGTCAAGATCTTGGACATCGTGGGAGCCTCCTTCGTATCATTAAATGGTTTGGTTCAGTAACATTCGTGCCAGGTAACCAACAACATGTTACTGAACCATATAGACTAGAGTTTATTTCACTCCAATCAGCCGATCAGGACTGAATAGGTCGATGGCGAGCGATGGAGAAATTCCAGTGGCAACCTCGGCAGCCAATTTGCCCATGATTGGCGCAAATTTGAATCCATGTCCACCCATGGGGCCGAGTAATGTGACATGAGGAACCCCCGATACCGAACCGAGAACAAAGTCGTTGTCTGGTGTGTTCGTGTACATACAGACTTTCCCCTTTTCGGGCTCAGAATCGAGATCCGGAATATATTTCTGGGCAAATTGGGATAAGAGCTCGCTGTCCTTTGTATGGATTGCACGGTCTATGGTATCTGGGTCGACCCGCTCTCCTTCGGTATGAAGGGCAACCTTGACCGTCTTCCCATCAAGGGTAGGAAGGGCATACCATGCATCTCCGTCGGTGATTCGAATGCTGATTGGAAACCGATCCGGTACAAATTCCCGCGGGTTTCCTGCGGGATACCAGAACATGATTTGACGTTCAACCCAAACCGGTAGGCTGAGTTGCGGTAGCAGTCGAGACGTCCAAGCACCAGCAGAGATCACCACATGGCCAACGTGAAACTTTTCCCCTTCACAATGGATCGTCACACCGGCACTATGCGGTTCAAGGGCCGTAATTGGGCACCCGCAATAAAGCCGTGCTCCCTTTTCCGTTGCGAGGGTTGATGCAGCTTGAATTGCAAGCTCAGGCCGCAACACACCTGCCAACGGATCCAGGAACACAATGTCTTCGTTATCAAACCGATGTTGTGGGAATCGGCCCCGCGCTTCTTCAGCATCTAACACTTGATGCGGTAGATTGTACGCCTCTGCACTCATCAACACCTCTTCAAGAAAGCCATCATTGGGCCTGCCAATCATCATGCCTCCCGTTTCAGTGTAAATATCAATACCTGTCATAGATTCAAGATGCTTCCATAGATCTCGTGCCTGCTGTAGAAACGGGACATAGTCAGTCCCTTCCCCGTATGCAGTGCGAAAGATGCGAGATTCCCCGTGTCCTGCACCTCTATCGTGCCCGGGCGCATATCGTTCAAAACCGATCACATTCACTCCCATTGAAGCCAGCTCGCACAGGGCAAAACTGCCCATCGACCCAACGCCAATCACTGCGATGTCTGCATCCATTGATCATTTAACCCTCCCTGAATGGTTAACAAGCCGTTAATCCAGAAGTCTCCAGCATTCATTTGATGGGGAGTCAGTCATGCATATTCCATCATGTAAACCTTCTTCTATCGACATGAGTAAGGCCTTTAATCAATTTCAAATCAAGAACATGTTCTTTCTATGAACACGTTCATTTCGTTCAAATTATCAAATAATATGATAACTGTCAATATACAAATATTTTCATAAGTCATCTGCAGTTCACCCACCACAGTGGATGTGTGTTGAAGGTGATTTCCCTCACTCCATTCTAAATTTTTAATGTTTATACAAGAAAAAGGACCCTCATCGGGTCCGGTGGGCTTGAAGGGGTAATACCAGGTGAAGTAGGAGGCCAAGCGTCTGAGACGCATCACCCCCTTTCCCAATCTCCCTCCACGTTCTACTCTCAAACATTTCAACGTGATTTTCTCAGCATCCATGCTTATCCCCGGTTACAAAGTTTTTTGTATCGTTAATACTTGTCTTATTTTCATCTTTCCACTCCGCTTTCCGGCTTTCCACACTTTTCAACCAGTTTAAGTACTACCCGTCAAAAAGACACATCACACATCCATCTTCAGCGTAAAAAACGGTGCTTTTTCCAAAACCCATCTTTGAAGCTCGCCGGAATTGTTAAAAGCTTCCCATGTTCCATCGTGATTCTCCAACACAAAACCGATGCACCTCGCCTCTCCGTTGATAAGGTGTTTCACTATATACGTCATTTATCAGGCCTGTTGATTAGGGAAAATCAACCAAAATCATCGGTATCTGTCTAATAACTCATAAACGGATAGTTCAACTTCTGTCGGTAATTGCCGCCAACAAAGCTTTCGAACAAAGCGAACAAATGAAAGTTTGACGGTACGCCATTCAGGCTGGGTTTGTTGGTAAAGCCAGTTCAACAGCAGATAAGCAATGAATGCACCGTAAAGCTGGTTGTAGACTGCATTTGGGCTGGTTCCGAAGAGTTTTTTCACATGTAAATGCTGTTTGATCCAACGAAAAAAGAGCTCCACCTGCCAACGCTCTTTGTAAAGCGCAGCGATGGTTTCCGCAGGTACATTCCACAGGTTCGTGACCACCCGAATCGGCTTGCCGCGTCCGTCGCGAAAAGTAACCACTCGAAATCGATGATCCGTTTTCTTTACCCGACCCAGTTGCGCACTCATATCTCCCATAACATTGGAACCCTCCACCGGCAGCCGTTTCAGCCCTTTTTGCTTGGAAACCACGGTGTTGTCTCGAAGGCGAACCACAAACAAGTGTCCCTGATCTTCCCATCCATCCAGTCGCCCAAGATCCAGATAACCCCGATCATATACAGTAATCCCTTTTGATGGAAGGATCTTTTCGGCCCAAGGAGAATCATGTTTTCGAGCAATCGACTCCTC